>SCKI01000015.1 GCA_004124295.1 Fidelibacterota bacterium | reverse complement strand
CATAGTGCGTCGATATGGAAATTCTTGTCAGTGGCGCCCATCCTTAACTGAAATGCCCTCGTGGGAGTCCCGTCGTCCGAAAGTGTAATGCCACCACCACCCGGGGTATCCGACATGTTGCCAGAAATGTGCAAGGCTGTCAGTGGTGTGCTGTTCCCGATGCCTACCTTGTCCGTGCTGGTGGTGAGACGGACCACGCTGCCATCGTATTCCCAGCCGTTCTGCCCATAGGCCGGTGCGGCCCCGGCTGCCAGGTATAGAGCAACCAGAATGCCGGCCGCGCTTCGAGAAAATGGTGCTGCCTTCATGGAATCCCCCCAACTACTAAGGGTAAGATGAAACATGGCTTTATCAGGAACTTTCAGTGAAAGGTCGCCCATTTCGGGGCATAAGGCAAGGTAAAGATGGGGCGGTTCCCCAATCGACAGCGGCGCAACCTAAAGCAGTTGATTGGGAGCAAGATTCAATCGTACACTCTGACTGGGGGTCCCCGCATACGGCGCCTATTCTGCGAGTCAAACTGGGGGTGATTATTGAATAAAGCTATAATGCTTTTCGCTCTTGCGTCCATGTTGACCGGCCAAAATCTACCGGACAGCGTGACCACCAACCTTTTTACCAATCCGTTGTACGAGAGGTCGAATACCGAGAGCAGGCAGGTCGCCAATATTGCGGCGAATACAACTGTCGCAGTCCATCACATCCTTTTGTCCGCCAATGCTTTGTGGGTCCGGGCAGCCACGCGGAGCGGCACCGGTTGGCTCGCCATTGATGATCTGAACGCGCGTTCTCGCATTAATGTCCGCAAATATGGCAGCGCCATTCTGCGAGGGCGCGAAGTGGCTGAAACTGAATCCGCTACCGTGGCAAAGGGTGATCCGGTCCAGGTCATCAGGTTCGAATCAAGCGGCGATGGCGATTTCCTGGACGACTTTTTGGCGGTCGGCCTGATTCCGGGGATCGTGGTCCTGTTCGGTTTTCTCATGTGGGTAATGCTAAGGCGGGAATAATACCGCTGCTGTGGCCGGCCTCGCCCACCTGGGAGGTGGCCGAGATGCACTACAGGGAGTTTGCCGGGAAGAAGCCGGGCCCGGTGGCCATCGCCAAGAAAGGTAAAGCGCCGGGCTGAGCCACCTTCGGCAGAGGGACCTTTAGCCGTTGATTGCATTACTTTACTGCTATTCATTCTGGCCTGCTTCATCCCCACCTTCGTTGCCGACATGCGGGACGCCAGCCACAGCGGCGCAGCCGAAAGCAGTTGATTGGGAGCAAGACTCAATCGTACACTCTGACCCGCAGTCCCCGCATAGCGCGCCGTTTCTGCGAGTCAAACTAGGGGTGATCGTGTGAACAAATCAATGCTGCTGTTGGCTCTTGCGTCCCTGTTAACCGCCCAAAATCTGCCGGATAGCGTGACCACCAACACTTTTGCCAATCCGTTGTACGAGAAGTCGGAAACCGAGAGCAGGAAGCTCGCAAATATTAAGGCGAATACAACTGTTTCAGTCCATCATATCCTTAAGTCCGGCAACATTTTGTGGGTCCGGGTAGCCACGGGAAGAGAGACCGGCTGGTTCACCATTGATGAACTGGATGCGCGTTCCCGCATTGATGTCCGTAACTATGCCATCGCCGTCCTGGGGGGGGACGTAGAGGCCGGGGCTGAGCCAACCGGTGCGGCTGATGGTCAGGTCCAGGGAATCAGGGTAGGATCAGGCGGCGGTTTTGTGGAAGACTTTATGACGATAGGCCTGATTCCGGCGATTGTGGTCCTGTTCGGTCTTATCGGGTGGGTAATGCTAAGGCGGAAATAAGGCCGCTGGTGCGGGCTTGCGGCCTGCCCCTGCCCCTGTTTACCCGGCGCTCGCATGGCGTAACAAGGTGTAGCCTTGTATCCCGTTCAGAAGGTTCGGGATCGGGAGTAGACGGGCCCCCTGACTTCCGGGTCGATACTGGAACCGTCTCTGCGATGCGACGCCGGTCAGGCGTGAACCTGTCACCTTCCCGAAGAATCGGGACGCGCTAACCAAACTGAGACTTCAGGGGTTGTAGGGTAAGAATGGCGCTTGGCAGTCGGTCGGGTACTGCCCCCTGCCACTGCTACTGCCAACTGACTTCCGTGGTCGATACTGGACCGTCTCTGCTGCGCGACGCCGGTCAGGCGTGAACCAGTGACCTTCCCGAAGAATCGGGACGCTCTAACCCAGCTGGAGTTGCTCTGGTGGGTGGGGCAAGAACGGTGTCAGGCGGTCCGATGAGGCCCGGCAATTGTATGATCATCGACAATGCTGGAACTGTCAAAACAATTGCGTATGATTATTTCTAACTTAAATTTCTAGGAGTTTCAGATTCTAGTAATCTAGACGTGTAAAATCAAAAATTATTAAAGGAAATCAGATGGCTGAGAAGGTGTCAAAGGATTCTTCAAATCAACCGCTCGTGCAGAAAATTAACATAGTTCGGTCGAATGACCATCGGTTCTACTATTCGAATGGCGCAATGATAGGGCCCACGCCCCGAGCAGAGATCAGTGTTCAATTTTACCAGGAAGAGAACATATTTCCTCAGGTGAAAGAAAGGACGGTTTTAGCCGATGGCACGACGAGTGAGAAAGAGACTCAACATCCACAGAATGAGGTTGACCGGGTTATCCAGACGACAATAACGCTTAATCCGTTGCTTGCCAAAAATCTGGGAAAACTTTTAATGGATAAATCAGATGAGATCTTAGCTCAAATGACTACAATCAGAGAGGAGATAAGCGCTAGAAATGAGTGACCGAACTGAAATAAGCAGCGCTCATAGCAGGGTAGAGGAGGTTGCGACAAATTTGCAGCGAGATAGTGATCTACGCGATCTACTAATGGGGCTGAATCCTGACCTGATTGCTAAATTATTAAACCTTAAACAACCTCCGGAACTCAAGAGATCTGATACGGTTGAAGTAGGTCAGGCCCCTGGGCTGTCATATGACCCTGATAACCAAACTCTCCTGATCCGTGTAAGACTTACTGGCTCAATCACTGATACATTGCGGTATTTATTTCTGATCAATAGTGCCACAACTGAATCAACTCTTGAAATTTCACGCCCCTTGGCCCAATTATTGCCCATTGCAGAGCGAGGACATGTTATGATTTCTTCAACTCGTGGAATAGCAAAATATCGAAGGGTCGCACTACGCTTGCTAAAGTCAGTGCAGATTGGTGCTGGCATAGGTCTGTTGAGTACGATCATTGCCAGCATTATCAAATCGAACGTTTTATTGGAATACCCTCTAATTCCCTCTCTCTTGGTTGTCGGATTCACTTTCGCCTATTTTGGGGCGACTGTTGCCCTCCGTGAAAAATAAAGGCCTCTTCTATGCCGCAATCGCTGGTATCTCGTCCATCGCTGTTGCGGTATTGACCCTGACCAATTCTGTCCAGAACAACCCCAATACACCCCCCCAAGACATAGCCCTTTATTGGTATATAGGTGTATTCCTCGCATTCATATTCGTTATGCTGATATTAGCACTACTCCTAATATCCATATCGGGGAATGACCAAGGATAAAAGAAGGCCACACATAGAGCGCATCCAAGATCTTGCACTACCCTGTTCCATGGCCCTTTGCCTACCGCGCGCCTCCGCCACTGGCCAACCAAACGCCGACTGACCGTTTGCTTTCAATGCCCATACAGTGACCAAATGATGTCAATTTCGGCCTTTCCATGCGGATGATTGCGGAGCCCCGGAGGGATGACCGCGGCTAGTACAAAGAAACAACCCCGTCGCTAAACGGGGTTATCGAGGGGAGAGTTGGACGTGGTCGATACTGGACTTGAACCAGTGACCTCTTGCATGTCAAGCAAGCGCTCTAACCAAACTGAGCTAATCGACCGTGCGCCCGATGGCTGCAGAAATTACAGGCCGGAGGCCGGAGCGGTCAACGGCGGCTGCCCAGATCGGCCGTCTCCTCAGGCGGCGCCAGCAAGGAGTCATAAGCCACCGGATCGCCCAGCATTTGGGTTGCCCGCCGGTAGACGGGATCCACAGCGAGGGCGGCGCGAATTCGGGCCGCCACCCCTCCGGCAATCGAGGAAAACTCCAGGGTCAAGCCACGGCGGACGGCCGCCAGCTCATCATCGAAGGCGCTGGCCCGGCGCCGCTCAAAATAGCTCTCCAACTGGCTCAGGTCCACCTCGCCGGGGAAGCTCTCAAGTTCGGCCAACGATTCCCGGAAGACCCCCAAATCCCGCTCCCCGGGGAATTTCGGGGCGATTTCCTTGGCATAGAGATAATGGCGGAAATCGGCCAGCATCGGATCGGTAATCTGGATTGGCAAAGTCAGGTCGTAGTTATTCTGCCGGCTGGTGGCAAAGTCGAAAAAGTGGCCACCGGACTGCAAGGTCCGGTAGAGGGGCGTCAGCGGTTCGGCCTCCAGCAGCACATCGGGCGTGATGCCGCCACCGCCCTTGACGATGCGGCCGTGGCTGGTCACAAACAACGAGTCGTGTTTGTCCAGTCCATCGGTAAGGACGTCGTTGTCCAGGTAGTCCTCGCGCTGGATCAGGCGGCCGGAGGGGATGTAATACTTGGCCGTGGTGAGCTTGAGGGAGGTATTCTTGCCCAGCGGGAAGATACTCTGTACCAGGCCCTTCCCGAACGTCTCGCTGCCCATAATGACGCCCCGGTCAAGGTCTTGAATGGCGCCGGCGACAATTTCGCTGGCGGAGGCTGAGCCGCCGTTCACCAGGATAACCAGCGGAATGTCCGCGGCCAATACCGGCTCTTCCTCCGACTTGTAGATGCGCCGGGATTTTTTGGTGCGGCCCCGGGTTTCGACAATGCGCAGGTCCGGCTCAACGAAAGCATCCACGATGTCAACGGCGTCCCGCAGCAGTCCGCCGGGATTGCCGCGCAGATCCAGAATCAGCCCTTCCAGCCCCTGTTCGGTAAGGTCTTTCAGCGCCGCCTTGAGCTGATCCGCCGTATCCTTTGAGAAGCGCGTCAGGTTGATGTAACCGACACCGTTTTCCAGCCCATAGTAAGGCAGATCGTTAACCTTGATCTCCTCCCGGATCAGATCAATGGGCAGCGGTTCGTCTTCGCCGGGACGCATGAATGTCAGCGTCACTTTGGTGCCCGGTTTGCCGCGGATCAGCCGGGCCGCCTTGTCGGTGCTGTACTCTTTGGTATAAATGCTGTCAATGCGGATGATATGATCGCCGGGGCGAACGCCGGCCCGGTGCGCCGGAGTACCTTCCATAGGCGCGATGACGGTGAGCACCTTGCCGCGCATACCCAGGCGGATACCGACGCCGCCGTAGGTTCCCCGGGTAAGCATGCCGATGCCGGTCTGGTCCTCGGAGCGCAGGAAAATGGTGTAGGGATCGAGATTCTTCAGCATGCCCTCGATACTTGAATTGATCAGCGACCGGCTGTCGATGTCATCGACATACTCTGACAGCAGGTTTTTCACCACGTTATTGTAGATGCGGATATCGGCGGACAGGCTGCGGAAAATATCCGTTCCCAGAACGGCCCCGAAAGAGACCATCAGGACAAGGAGGGCGATGATGCTGGTGCGTCGCCGGCGCAGGCCGGTCCGGCTAGGTCTGGAGGAAGGCCTCGGTGTGTTTGCTGATTTCTGCTGCGATATCATCTTCATTCCCGGCTCCATTCACGATGCGCCAACGATCCGGTTCCCGCGCTGCCATAGCGAGATAGCCCTCCCGGACCCGCTGCAAAAAAGGTTCGCCGGCGCTTTCCATACGGTCATCGGCATCGGCTGACCGCCGGGCCTGCGCCTCAGCGACTGTCAGGTCCAAAAGTAGGGTCATTCCGGGCGTGATGCCACGGGTAACCAGCCTTTGAGTAATAATGACCTCTTCCAGGGGAAGTTCCCTGCCATAGCCCTGGTAAGCGATGGTGCTGTCGGCAAACCGGTCACAGAGCACCAGCGCTCCCCGCTCCAGCGCCGGGGCAATGATTTCATCCACCAGCTGGGCCCGGGCGGCGGAAAAGAGCATCGCCTCGGTGCGCGGACTGAGGCCCGCAGCGCCATGCTCCAGCACCAGCTGCCGCAGCGCCTCGGATACGGGCGTGTCCCCAGGCTCCCGCACCAGCACCACTTCCCTGCCCAGTCCTTCCAGGTAAGCGGCCAGGCGGACGGCCTGAGTCGATTTCCCGGAGCCGTCAATCCCTTCCAGCGTAATGAGGGTGCCGTTCAATCGAGGCCCTCCTTGGCGATCAGCAGCACACACTCCCCTTTCAGGGATTTTGCTTCAACGGCTGCCCGCAGCTCATCCAGGGTGCCCCGGAGAACGGTTTCATGTAGTTTGGTCAGCTCGCGGCAGAGGGCCGCCCGCCGGTTGCCAAAGGCGTCCAGCAGGTCCCGCAGAGTGGCCGGAACCCGTCCGGGCGCCTCATAGATGATGACGGTGCCGCTGAACCCGGCCAGTTCGGCGAGGCGCGATTGCCGGCCCTTGCGGCGGGGCAAAAAGCCTTCGAACAGGAAACGGTCCGTGGGCAATCCGCTGACCGAGAGGGCGGCCAGGGCTGCTGCCGGTCCCGGTATGGGCGCCACCGTCACCCCCGCTTCCGCCGCCGCACGGACCAGCCGGTAACCAGGGTCAGAGATGGTCGGCGTGCCGGCGTCGCTCACCAACGCAATCTGGCGTCCCGAAACCAGTTCCCGCACCAGTTCAGCCGACCGGGCGATCTCGTTATGGTCGTGGTAGCTGATCATCCGCGTGCTCAGCCCGTGGCGCTTGAGCAGCCGTCCGGTGTGCCGGGTATCTTCGGCGGCGATCAGGTCGACGGAGCCGAGTATTTCCAGCGCCCGGAGGGAGATGTCCTGCAGATTGCCGATGGGCGTGGCGACCACATAGAGGGTGCCGGCCACGGCTTAGGCCAGGCAGCTCCGGACGGCAGTGGTAATGATCTCCAAGGCCGTATCAATCTCCTGCCGGCTGATGTTCAGGTGGGGCCGGAAACGCACCGACCGTTCGCCACTGGACAGCATGAGGGCGCCGTTGTCCAGAATGGCGGCATTCACCGCGTCACGCTCGGTGGTCGAGGGCAGGTCGAAGGCGGCGAACAGCCCCTGGCCCCGGCCATTGGTCACGAAGCCGGGGAACTCTCCCATCAGGCCGTCGAGGGCGGTCAACAGGTAGGCGCCGGTTTCCTGCACTTGGGCAATGAGATTCTCCTCCTGCATGATCTGCAGGATCAGATCGAAGCGGACCATATCGACCAGGCTGCCGCCGAAAGTGGAATTGAGCCTGCCCGACTCGTTGAATACGTTCGGCTGAACTTCGTCCAGGCGGGGACCGGCCAGGATACCGCAGACCTGGCTTTTTTTGCCGAAGGCGATGATGTCGGGGCGGGCGTCGGGGCCAAAATGCTCATGGGCCCAGAAGGCGCCGGTGATGCCGACACCGGTCTGCACCTCATCATGGATCAGCAGCATTTCGGCCTCATCGCAGAGGGCCCGCAGCTGGCGGGCAAACTCGGGGCGGATATGATTATCGCCCCCTTCCCCCTGGATCGGTTCGATGATCAGCGCCGCAATGTCATCGGGGTGGTCGGCCAGGGCCCGCTTGATCTCCGCCAGGGATTGGGCTTCCAGCGCCGCCACTTCGGCCTCATTATCGTCAGTGTCGGGGAACTTGAGGGTGGGGTGGGTGACCCGGGGCCATTCGAATTTGGGAAAATAAAGCGTCTTGCGGACATCGTGGCTGTCGGTGAGGCTCATCGTGTAGCCCGTGCGGCCATGGAAACAGTTGCGGAAATGGACAATGCGGCTGCCCCGCTCCCCTTTTCCGGCGGCGATGTTTTTGCGCACCTTCCAGTCGAAGGCCGCTTTCAGGGCGTTCTCCACGGCCAGTCCCCCACCTTCGATGAAAAAGGCGTGGGGCAGGTAATCGGGTATCCCGAAACCTCCGAAGGTGGCCACGAAATCTGCGTACTGCCCGGTGTAGATGTCCGAGAGGGTCGGTTTCTGAATGGCCGCCGCCGCCAGTTTATCCTGGTTCTGCAGTAGATAGGGATGGTTGTAGCCCACCGTCATGGAGGCAAACATGGAAAACAGGTCCAGGTATTCCCGGCCCGACGAGGCGTCCACAATCCACGAACCGTGGCTGCGGGCCAGATCGATGACAATGTCATATCCGTCAGTAAGCAGGTGGCGGCCGAGGATCTCATGCACGTTTCCGGTGGTTACCATATCGGTCATATAGGGATATCCTTTCTAGCGGTTGTCGATTTGGGCCCGTTGCAGGGTGCCGCTGTAATCAATATAGACTGTTTTGAGTTCAGTGAAAAATTCGTAGGCCCCATCGCCCCCTTCCCGGTGGCCGTTGCCGGTGCTTTTGCAGCCGCCAAAGGGGAGATGGCATTCGGCGCCGATGGTGGGGCCGTTCACATAAGTGATGCCGGTCTGGATATCCCGGATAGCCCGGAAGGCGGCGTTGATGTCCCGGGTGTAGATGGCCGCGGAGAGGCCGTACTCGGTGGCGTTGAGGGTGTCGATGGCCTCATCCAGGGTAGCGACCTTGATGACCGCAAGCACCGGTCCGAAGATTTCCTCATCGTGGATGCGCATGCCCGGTTTGACGCCGCTGAAAATGGTGGGCTGGTAGAAATGGCCCTTATCCAGGCTGCCGCCGGTGGCCGGACCGCCCCCGACCTCCAGATGAGCCCCTTCGCCCTGGCCGATTTCGACATAGCGGTGGATACCGTCCCGCGCCGGGGCGTTGATGACCGGCCCCACCTGGGTCGCTTCATCCAGGCCGTTGCCCAGCTTAAGGGCTGCCGTCTGCTTGTTCAGCTCGGCGAGAAACTCGGCGTGAATCTTCTCGTGCAGAATCAGCCGGCTGGTGGCGGTGCAGCGCTGGCCGGTCGTTCCGAAGGCCCCCCACAGGACCCCTTCAAGGGCCAGATCGAGGTCGGCGTCGTCCATGACGATCTGCGCATTTTTGCCGCCCAGTTCGAGGGAGACCCGCTTGAGCTGGCCCCCGGCCTGGCGGTTGATTTCCCGCCCCACATCCGAGCTGCCGGTAAAGGAGATCGCCTGGATATCGGGATGGGCCACGATGGCCCGGCCGACGCTGCTCCCACCGCCGTGGACCAGGTTAATGGCATGGGGCGGCACACCGGCCTCCAGCAAAATCTCCACAAAGCGGGTGGCCGTGGCCGGCGTATCGGAAGCCGGCTTGAACACCACCGTGTTGCCGCTGGTGAGGGCCGGAAAGATTTTCCAGGTGGGGATGGCCAGCGGAAAATTCCAGGGCGTGATGACCCCCACCACACCGATGGGCATAAGGGTGGTCATGTTAAACTTGTTGGGCATCTCGGAGGGAATCGTCTTGCCCGCCATCCGGGGCGCTTCACCGAAAGCGAAATAGGCCGTATCGATCCCTTCCTGCACATCGCCCCGAGTCTCGTCCAGGACCTTGCCCATCTCGCGGGTTTCCAGCTGGGCCAGTTCCTCCTTGTGGGCGGTCATGATATCGCCGGCCCGCTTCATGATCTCCCCCCGCTCCGGCGCCGGGACCAGCCGCCAGTGATCGAAAGCCCCCCGGGCAGCCTCGACGGCCCGGTCAACCTCGGCCGCGCCACTGCTGGGGAAGGTGCCTACCAAGTCATCGTGGTCGGCCGGATTGATATTGTCAAAGCGTTCGCCGGAGTCGGCGTCGCACCACTCGCCGGCGATGTAATTCTGGTAGTCCTGGCCCATGAAAGTGAGTCCTTGAATTGTGCTGCAGCGTTATGGAAACTGCAGCGCCACAGGCCGTTGAGGCCCTCGATAGATCGGGGAAACTTACGTTGGGAAATGCGTCCCTTGAGGGGGTTTTCGGCTAAAAGAGTACCGGCTTCAGGTCCAGTTTCCCGAGGAGCGCCATGTAGCGGGGATGATCCAGAATGGGTTCGCTTATTTTGCCCATGCTAATAAATGGCATAAGGGGGTTGCGCTCTTCAAATCCCTTTTCCAACCAGTCCAGGGCTTTTTCTTTCTCGCCCAGCCCTAAATAGGCGATACCCAAAAATAAGCCCCAGGCCTGGCCCTGGGCGGCGCCCGCTTCGAGACCTTCGATCAATGCCAGGGCGGCATCTTTTTGACCGGCCATACCCAATGCATGGGCGTGCATCATCTGTGCCATGGGGCTGTCGGCCAGAGCCCGGGCCTGTTCATGTTGGGCCAGGGCCTCTTCAAGGCGGCCAGTGAGCCCATAGAGAATCCCCAGGAAATAATGGCCAAAATGAAAATTGGGAGCCGATTCCACGATTTCTTCAAGCACGGCAATGCCTTTTTCAAAGTGGCCCAGCCAGCCCAGAAAGAAGCCGCGATACGCCTTGACCGGCGGGGCCAGGGGATCCAGGGCCAGGGCAGTATCCAGTTGCTGCTCGGCTGAGGCATGCTTTTGGAGCAGAACCTGGTATTGGGCGTAGTGCAGGTGGACCAGCGCTGAATGCGGCTTGAGGGCCAGAGCCCGTTCAAATTCCCGCTCAGCCAAATCCCAATCCCAATCAAAGAAAAATGCGAATGCCGCCAGGGCGCCGTGACTCTCCGCCAAATCGGGATCAATTTTGATCGCCTGCAGGGCGGCTGCCTTGGCCCGGGACCGCGCTTCATGGGGATGCATGCTGCCAAACAGCGCCAAGTCCACATAGGCCACAGCCAGGCTGGCATAGGCCAGCGCAAAGGCGGGGTCGGTCTCTATGGCCTGCAGGTAGTATCCCATGCCCGCCTGAAAGCCCTCCGGCGTCTGTTTATGCCACTCAAAACTTGCTTTCAGCAGATAGGTATAGGCTTCCATGTTTTCAGTCGATTGTTTGACCAACCGGGTCTTCTGCTCCCCCACCAGTTGCACCTTCAGGCTCTCCACCACGGTGCGGGCAATTTCGTCCTGGATGGCAAATATATCTTCCAGCTCCCGGTCATACTTTTCCGACCAGAGATGGTATCCATCGGCCACATTGATCAATTGGACGGTGATGCGAATCCGGCTGCCCGACTTGCGCACACTGCCCTCGAGCACACTGCTGACATTCAGCCGGTGGCCGATTTCGCGGATATCCTGGGTCTGCCCTTTGAAGGCAAAGGCCGAGGTGCGGGCCACCACCCGCAGGCCGCTCACTTTCGCCAGACCGTCGATGAGTTCCTCGGACATGCCGTCGCAGAAGTAGTCGTTTTCCGGGTCCGAGCTCATGTTCACGAAGGGCAGCACAGCGATAGCCGGGATAGCCCCTGCCGCGCTTGAAGGTCCCATTTCAGGATGGTCCTGGGCCTGTGAATCTGCAGCGCTGACGGCATAGACATCCATCGGCTCGGGAAGGCCTTTGAGCGTTTTCCGGCCCAGGTGCTCCGTGCGAATACTGGACTGGTTGCGAATATCGGCGTAGACCCGGTCGGATATGCAGATGCCCCCGGGCTCGGCCAGCGGTTCGAGGCGGGAAGCAATATTCACCCCGTCCCCAAACACATCCCCGTCGCGGAAGACCACATCGCCGATATGAATGCCGATGCGCAGGCGCAGGTTGGGGTCATCTCCCAGCGCCGCCTGGATCTGAATGGCGCACTGCACTGCCTCCACTGCGCTGGCGAAGCTGGACAGGGTGCCGTCGCCGATCTCCTTCAGCCACTCGCCGTTGCTGCCCTCGATGAGCGGCTTGAGGAGCTCCCGGTTGCGGTCCAGCGCCTGCAGCGCCTGCGCTTCATCCTTCGACATGAGGGTGCTATAGCCGACGATGTCGGTGAACATGATGGCGGCCAGTTTGCGCTGCTGAGTCATTGATCGGCGGGCAGGTTCAAAACGAGGCCGCGCAAGTATGCCTCAAGGCCGATGGCCCCTTCGGGAAAGTTATCAATGGGGAAAGTTGTTCCATGGTGCCCTTGCGGTAGCTGCAGGGAATATAATGGAATGGGGGCGAAATAGCAAAACCGCCGCCGAAGGGGACCTTCCCGTGCGCGGCCGGTCTGCCGGTCAAAGAGGATGGATGACAAGTTCGCCGGTAATAGAATCGGGGCTGATGCGGACGCCAGAGACCTCCTCGGCAATTTCCAGCCGCCCGGCCGGACCGAAGAACAGGGTGCCCAGTTCAACTCGCCCGGTGATCACCGCCTCGGGCTGGTCGGTGCCCTCCAGGCGGTGCTGGTAGTAGTTTATCTGTAGCAGCTGACGCTCTGATTTGGAAGCCATTTCGATGTAATTCTTCAAGTACTTCTTGAAGGTGTCCAAGGTCTCGTCCATGGCCGTGAATTGACGCGTCAGGATCTGCACAGCTCGACTGCGCTGGGCTGCGGAAAGGTTGCCCTGACTGATACGCTGGATTTCGTGGACCATGCTTTCCCGCGCCCTGAAATATGCCACCTGACTATCCTGGAGGTTGCGGTGTATATCCCTCAGCATGGTCTTGTGCTGGCTGTGATACGATATTTCCGATTCCAGATCGTGCGTATCAATGTGCCGAGCCCCGAGGTACACACTGGCGGCGCCGGTTATGGTCTCCGCCAGCAACCTTTCACCGACCCGCACCTCACTCCCTTTGATATGCCGGGCCACGCAAATACCCAGACACTGGACCTGGCACTTTTCTATGGATTGCGTGACATGAATATCGCCGCCTGCCCATACTTTGGTCTGCTTCAGATCCCGGGCCCGGAGCGATTGTCCGGCGCTGATGGACGCGGATCCTTCGTGGCCGGCATTATCGGCCCGGCCTTCAATATGGACATTGCCGTTGGCTTCCAGGGACGCGCCTGAAACATTACCGTTGACCACCAGGGTCCCCTCTACTTTCGCCCGTGATCCTTCCCGAATATCGTTCATGACATTCAAACTGCCGTCCCAGCGGAACTTGCCCAGAGTGCGGGAAAAGGCCGGTATCTCCTCCGTATCCAGCACCCGGGCCTCGCCGAAAAGAGTGCGGAAGGCGTAGCCGCTGCGGTCGGCCACAACGGCAGTATTATCCTTTGAGCGACGGGTGCCGATGCCGACGAACTGGCTGGCATCCCGGTCTGCGCCCCGGGATAATTCCACCCTCCTGCCGCTGATATTCAGGATGGAAGTGACCGGCGTGTCCTCGACCTGGATGATCAGGTCCCCCGCCTGCACCTCCCCATCGAGTTTCGGCGCCCGCCAGGTTTCCCAGTCTCCCTGGGCCGCGGGAGCGGAGGCCATTTTATGCGGCATGGTGCTATGTCCGGGACTGCTCAGCACGCGGGCCGCTGCGACCGGAACCTTATCGTGGTTGCCGTTGGAAATCATGGCCAGTCCTGGCTCATAGAAGCCGGTGCGGACGCCCGCAGCAATCAGTTGCTTAATCAGATCCTCGCGGTCGGCCTGCCCCGACTTGAGCTGGCCCAGCGCAAGCCGGCCACCGGCGATAATTGTCAGCTCCAGATCCCCCTCCTGGAGTGCGACAATTTTTCGGGTTACAGGCACGTTCATTTGGGCACCATCTGATCGCGGAGTTTTGCCATCCACTGTTCCGCCGAGGTGAGAAATTCTTGCCAGGCCTTGATTTTGCCGGCCGAGGTTTCGGCGGGTGGCGGAGCTTCGAGGTTGATGAGGCCAAGCTTGTGGAGGGCGACGTAAACCTGCTCCAATTGCAGCGGTTTGATCAGGACACCGGTTCCGGCGTGACCCTTCAGGCCAAGCTTGCTCAGAATCTCAAGGGACTCGACCAGAAAAAGGATCGGTGGCGCCGAACTGTTTTTCCTGCTGGCGGGCAGGGATTGAATATCTTCCACCAGCGTCCTGGAATCGATCATGTTAATATCGGGATTCATGAAAATGATGCCCACCGGATGGGTCGCACAGGCGCGAATGGCGTTTTTATGGGTCTGGGCAAGTTCCACAGGCAGACCGAGGGCCTCACTCAGCCGCGTGAGGGCTTCCGCCGCCTCCATATCCTTCTCGACGATCAGCACATGACGGGTAGATCGGGTGGCCAAGGGTCAGTCGCCTCTTTCCGGGGTCCGCCGGGGTGTTGCATCGAGAAAGTTTTCCAGGGGCTGGGTGGACGACGACCCGACGCTGCGGATCCATTCAACGACCGGATTACGCCAGCTGACATCGGTCCGCTCGGGCAGGCTGTCGGCAGCGGTCAACTCCTCGTAGGCGCTGTACATGAAGTCGGTGACGATCACGATGTAGTTCGAATCGAGCTGCACGGGCGTGCCGTCGCTGTGCAGAACGCTTCCCAGGGCCGTCAGACCGCTCAAGGCGACACCGCGGGAGCTCGCAAAATCGGTCAGCTCCTGGCCGTCCAGCTCCAGCAGCACCAGCTTGTTGTTGAAGGGCAGCACGCCGATGACCGACTCGATAGTGATGTCCCCGGCCGGCAGACCCGCCCGGAAGCCGCCATAGTTGGAGGCGGCCACCGCCGCCTGGGGATATTTCCACAGCCATGTATCGGGCACCATGTTGTGCATGTCCTCACTATGCTGGGCGATACCCGCGCTGGTGTAACCGATGACCTCCCCCAGGTCGCCCTCCAGGCTGCCGCGCCAGCGCAATACAATGGCCGTGATGTCCGCATCGGCCACTCCGCCGCTGTTGGTACGCACAACGGCTTTGGTGGAAACCAGTTTATGCGAATCAGTGTCAAATTCGAGATCGATGCGCACATAGGACCGGTAATAGCTGCCCGACTCCACGACCGCAATGTTGGCCACGACGTTGACATAAGTATCATGGCAATGGCCTCCCGCCAAAACTGAAATCCCCAGCTCCCGGGCCAGTGGGCGCAACTTTTCAAGTTCCTCTGCGCAGACGTGCGAGATGACCATGATAATATCCGGGGATTGCGCTTGCAGTTCGGGGACAATTTCAGTCAGCGCGCTGTCATAGGCGCCGAAATGGTAGTCGGCCACATAATCGGGGAATGCGGTGTAGGGGGTCGATGTGGTGGTCAGGCCGATGATGCCCAGGGAGACGCCGTCCACTTCCCTGAGGATATAAGGCACCACGAAAGCGGGCCGTTCGCCGGTCCCTTTCAGATAGATATTTGCCGAGAGGTAGGGGAAAACCGATTCGCCGCGCCGGGCCACAAGCCCCCCGGTCTGGAAGTCGAATTCATGATTGCCCAGGGCTGCGGCTGTATAACCCATGGCATTCATGACCTCCACCATCGATTCCCCGGCAAACCAGGTCGAGATGGCCGGACCGGTCCACATGTCGCCGCCGCTCATGATCAGGTACGACCCACCGGCGCTATAGCCTTCCCTGTCGACCCACAATCCCAGCATCTCGGCGGCGCCTTTGCCCGGTTCTTCCCCTTCCATCCAGCCGTGCTCATCACTGGTGTAGAGTATGGTTAAAGTCTTTGTATTCAGGGCGCTGGCGGGGCCGCTGCAAGAATTCAGCAGCAGGGCCATAGCCGCAAGACTGGCAATGAATGAGAACCCGGTCACCAATGGCCGTCTAGAAATCATGCTCCATCACCTGACTATGTAACTGATGTACAAATAGCTGAGCGGCATCACGAACAGCAACGAATCGAACCGGTCCAGGACCCCTCCGTGGCCCGGCAACAGGGCGCCGGAATCCTTGACCCCAAAATCGCGCTTGAGCCGCGATTCCACGAAATCTCCCAGCTGGCCGAAATCACCGACGATAATGCCCAGTACCAGCAGGTCCATGAATCTCAGTCCCGGCAGCCAGTCCGCCAGGCCAAAAAACTGCATCACCACGATGGCTGTGACCAGTCCTGCGACAGTACCCAGCACAGTTTTCTTGGGGCTCACTTCAGGAATAATCTTGGTATGTCCGAACCTCTTACCCATGACATAGGCCATCGTATCACACAGCCAGACCGTCACAAACAGGGCTAAGGTGATCCGGAATCCGGCATCTATCCCGCTAGCCAGCGCAGCGGGCCAGATCATCTCCCGCAGCAGGATGAAGGTGCTGCCGAAACCTGCTATCCATACAAAACCGGCCATGTGCGCCGAGAGGTTGAGCCAGCTGCGGGGTGAGGCGGTCATCACTTCCCAGGATTGCAGAACCATCAGCAGCAGCACGGACACCACCAGGAAGCCTTGGGCAAAATCGGGCACCAGCGGCAGATTCCACAATCCCGCCTCCTGGCCCGCGGTTCCAAGGAGCACCACCGCCGCAAAATACAGGGGCCACTGCCGGGGGGCCAACCGGTCCGCTTCCAGCAAGCGCAGATATTCGCGCAGACCGATCAGCACGATCCCGAAAATCAGGACCGCATAGGCGATGCCGCCCAGCCATATGACCAGCAGCAGTCCGGGTATCCCCAGAAAACTGACCAAAAGCCGATCTTTCAAAGCATCGTCTGCGCGCCTAGCCTCCCCCATCCGTAGAACTTACATCTTCACAAGTGGGTGGGGTAGCCTCAGGGCTGGTTGGGCAGGTGTTTCATGAACAGGTTGTCGCCCACTTCAATGATTTCCACCCGGACCCGGGTGGTTCCCTGGTCCACAAATCCCAACTTCAGCGCTGCCCCGTAGGAGAGGTCCAGCATACGCCCTTTTATGAAAGGTCCCCGGTCATTGATGCGCACGATCAACTGTTTGCGGTTGGCCAGGTTGGTCACCCGGGCTATCGTGTTAAAGGGCAGCGTCTTGTGGGCCGCACTGACCCCGTACATGTCGAATATTTCCCCGTTGGCAGTCTGTTTTCCGTGAAAATCGGACCCGTAAAACGAGGCCACACCGCTGAGGACCGTCCCCGGCCTGATGCGCCCGGATGCTGCCGCGGACGGTCTGGAAGCGACGGCCGTTTTGCTCCTGGCCCCCTTGCCCGGCCGGGACGTATAGCGGGGCGACGAAACGCAGGCGGCCGCCAGAATGGCCAGCATGACCAGCAGCGCAAGGGACCGGATGCCGCTCATGCTGCAACTCCAGGCAGGTCGCTGGGGGCAGCCAGGCCCATCCCGGCCAGTCTCTCCCGCAGGGCAGCGATGATCTGAACGGCGATGGCCGGATCGCGGTAATTGGCCGTACCGATTTGCACCGCTGCGGCGCCGGCCTGCAGGAAGCGGATCACATCATCGGCATCGCTGATGCCCCCCAGCCCGACGACCGGAATCTGCACGGCCCGGGCCACCTTGTAGACGCAGGCCAGGGCGATGGGCCGGATGGCCGGTCCCGACAGGCCCCCCAGCACCGTATGCAGGGAGGGCCGTCCGCTGGCCGGGTCAATATCCATGCCGACCACCGTATTGATGGCGCTCAGCGCATCGGCCCCGCCCCCTTCTGCGGAGCGGGCAATATCGCCGATGTCGGTGACGTTGGGGCTGAGTTTCACCATCAGGAACCGCCCGGTCAGGTCCCGCAGGCGGCGGGTGAGGCTTTCGGTCATCGCACAGTCGACGCCAAACTCCATGCCGCCCTCGGCCACGTTGGGGCAGGAGACGTTTATCTCGTAGCCGCCGATGTCGGGGTCATGCGCTTCGATAATGGAAAGCACCTCCGCATACTCATCCATGCTTGAACCGGCAATGCTGACGATGACCACACTGCCGATATGGGCCAGCGCCGGCAGTCTTTCCCGGCAGAATTCGTCCACGCCGATATTGGCCAGTCCGATGGCATTCAGCAATCCGCTGGGGGTCTCGCTGATGCGCGGGGGCGGATGGCCCTCCCTGGGATGGCGCGTGATGGACTTGGTCACCACGGCCCCCAGGGCGCCGAGGTCCACCGCGGCAGGGGCGTCATCGCCGTAACCGAATGTGCCGCTGGCGGTCATCACCGGCGCAGCGAGGACCAGTTTGGATCCCAGGCTCGTCCTCAGCGACACGTCCACTAGAGCAGCTCCCCGGCCCGGAATACCGGTCCATCAATGCAGGCCAGCTTGTACCGGGAACGATAGCTGTGCGCCGCTGGTTCCGGCCGGGGCCGCATGGCGACGCTGCAGCCCTGGCAAAATCCAAAGCCGCAGGCCATCGTCTGCTCCAGGGCCAGTTGGCAGGGCACGTCCTCGCGGGTCGCCAACCGCTGCAGCCCGGCCAGCATGGCCGGCGGTCCACAGCCGAATAAACTTAGCGGGCCACCGGAGGGGTTAAGCGACTCGCGGAAATGGGCCAGGCCGTCGAGGATGGTGCCGCCGATGCCGACCGATCCGTCATCGCTCGTCAAAGTGATTCCGGCCTCAGGCTCGTGGCCCAGAAAGTGCTCCCCGATGGTCCGGGCCCCCATGATCAGATGATGGGTTCTGCCGGCAGCGGCCAGGTGTTGCCGCAGGTAAAGAATGGGCGCAATGCCCACGCCACCGCCCAGCAGCACCGGGAAGCCGTCTGCGGGGACCTCCCAGCCCCTGCCCAGGGGCCCCAGCAGGTCGGCCCGGTCGCCCGGCTGCCAGGTGGACATGGCAGCGGTTCCCCGGCCAATAATCTTATAGATAAGGGTGATCACTCCGGGGCCGGTACCGGCGATGCTCATGGGCCGGCGCAGCAGCGGATCCCAGCCCTCGGCAACCAGAACATTGACGAACTGGCCCGGAGCGGCCGCCGAGGCAATCCGGGGAGACTCCAGCCGCAGCTCATGCAGTCCGGCGGCCAGTGTGGCATTGCTCAGGACCTGTGCCTGTTCACGGAAAAACAGGGGCCGGGCAGCGGACAGGTCAGCCCTGTTGCCGGCCACGGCGGCCATGCTGGCAGAACCGGCCGTCATGGGTTGGCTGCCGCAGGGGGGCTGATTTCCTGAGCCAGCGACGCCTTAATCTGCTGCAGGGCGTTGAGGCGTTCCCGGCTTTGGGCGCTGTAACCACCTTCGGGAAATCTGTCGAGGTGTTCCTCATAGGCCGCTATGGCGGCATCCAGGTCGGCAAGATAGATGTCCTGCAGGTAGGCGATGGCAAAGGTGGCATGTTCGCTGCCGAAACTGTCCCTGATCTGCCGAAACAGCCTGAGCGCCTCGGCAGGATTCTGCTGGACGGCCAGGTCGGCCAACCCCGCCAGTGAATCGGCAGCGGGTTTCTCCGGCGGGGCGGTTTGACTGCCGGCTGTCCGGGCATAGATGGACCGGGGATACTTTTCCAGCAGGACCGTTTTCCAGAAGTCATTCTGGCCGCTTTCCGGGGGGGTAAGCTGCCATAGCATATAGACGGCCTGGGGTGCGGCCGGCGTGGCCTCAAAACTACTGAATATCTGCGCCATGGTCTCCAGGGCCCGGACCGTATCGGCCATTTCGAACAGGGCGATCTCTCCCAGGCGGTAGTGGATGGCAGCCATCCGCCCGGCAGTATTGGCCGTCACAAGCGCAGCTGCCCCGGACTCCGCCCCGGGCGGGTCAAGGCCCTCGTCTCCGGGATCGGCCGTCGCCGTGCTGTCCCCCGCCTCCAGTTCACGCAGTTCTGCGGCCAGTTCGTCGAGTTGCTCCAGTACGCCGAGGCGCCCGTTGGCCCGTTGAAAATAGGGCGTGGCCGTCTTGACCTGGCGATAGTAATCAATGGCTGCTTCGATATCATGGGCCAGGGTGAGTTGCATTTCACCGAGCATGTAGGCCGCCTCGCTGGCCTCGGGCAAGGTGGCGAACTCCTCCAGAATATTAATCAGTTGATCGGTAGCGGCGGAAATGTTCCCCTGGCCGAGTTCTATTTTCGCCAGGGCCAGCTGCAGTCCGGGCACAACGTTGGCAAATTCCGCCAGATCGAGCATGGCGCGGACGGCGTTAAAGGCCTCCTTCAGCCGGTCCATATCCTGCAGCAGTTGTATGCGGGTCAGCACAGCCTGCCGGCGATCCTTTTGGCTGGGAGCATAGCGCCGGTATTGGTCAATAGCCTGCAGGGCACCCTCCAGCCGCCCCGCTTCCGACAGCAGCTCGTACAGCCGGTAGTAGTGCCCGGACCGCCGGCCATCCTCTGTCGCCAGCCGGGCCGCCTGATTGAACGCTTCGATGGCTGACTCCACATCATCGGCGCCCACAGCGAGATCGCCGCGCAGGGCGTACACTTCAGCCAGCACCGCCCGGCTGACTTTTTGGCCGCTCAGCAGGGGCGCCAAATCAATCTCCACCAGATCGGCCAGGCCCATCCCGGCATGGGTCCTGGCGAGCCAAACCCGCACCTCAGGCGCCCGGTTCCACCAGGGGGATTCGGCCAGCACCTGCTTCAGGTAGCGCTCAGCAAGCCCATACTCGGCCCGGTAAAAGTGGCTGCGGCCGATGATAAACAGCGCTTCGTTGATGAACCGGCTGCCGGGAAACTCATCGATCACCTCAAGGGACTTATCTATGGCCCGCTGGAACTGCTCCCGGCGGGTGGCCGGCAGGGCGTTCCCGGCTTCAATACCAGCCGGCTGGCCCAATCCATCCATGGCCTGGCGGTAATATTCCCGGGCGTTGTAAAAGGTGTTGAAATAGGCGCAACCCCCGCCCAGCAGCAGCAGCAGAGCGGTTGCCGTGGCAGTTATGGTGGCGGGGAAGGAACGGCGCGCTGCCCTGTGTGGACGGGTCATAGGTGCCCTTGCCCGGATTCGAACCGGGGACCCTCCGCTTAGGAGGCGGATGCTCTATCCAGCTGAGCTACAAGGGCCGGTGCCCAAACTTAGCCAGCCGGGCAACGATGAGGTAGCATTCCTGGTCAGCGAATCAGGACCAGTTTGCGCAGGACCCGTTGGTCTCCGCCGGTTACCACGGCCACATAGACGCCACTAGGGGCCGGGCGGCCGGAATTATCGATGCCGCGCCATACGATAACCGCTAGATCATCTGCCGGCCTGAGGAAGCGCCACACCTCCTGCCCCATAATATTGTAGAGCACCACCTGAACCGCGGAGGGCCAGCCCACTGCCAGATAGGCCGCGGCATCCGGGGACCCGTCATGGACGAAGGGGTTGGCATAAAACTGGCTGATGGAATCGGCAGCGATGGGCGGCGGCTGGGGCGGCTCGGGCGGCGGGGAAGCGGTCAGATAGGTGAGGCGCACCGACCAGTTGCCTGTGAGGGGGTTGGGGGGGTCGATGGAAAAATCTTCCAACGGTCCCAGCAGGCTGTCACCGATGGCCAGATGGCTGCGCTGGGTCTCCCCGATATCATTGTAGCCCAGGGCCACCTTGGTCCCTGAAAGGCCAATAAAGACCCGTTTTCCGGCAACGCTGAGCCCCGCCGGGAGCAGATAGGGCTGCCAGGTCAGCTGGTGGGCGGCCCGGATCGTATCGGTAAAGACCAGTTTGTCCGCAGCGAGGCCGTCGTAGTAGATGCGCACAATCGCCGTGTCGGAGGTAAGCGGCAGAAAGGAGAAAGAGGCCAGATCAGTGCCATCATCGGGTATACTGAAATCGACGGCCGCCTGCAAATCATTGAATGAGATAAAGATCTGGTTGCTGTTGGGCGTGTCCTGGTCATAGGAGATGGTTTCAGTGCGCAGATAGCCGTCTCCATCGGCCGTCAATTCAAGGCTGGCGGTGGCGGCCTGGGCCGTAGCCAGGATATACAGATCGTGGTATGACACCCCATAGGCCGTATCGGAAAAACTGCCGGAAAAGAGGCTGCTGCCATCGATAGGGGTGGGATCCTCCCCCTTGAACAGGGTCAGCGACAAGCCCGAGCCGCCCAGGGCCGAAACGGCCAGATTGTCCGCGTGGCTCAACAGTGTCCAATGGGCCGCATACGGCTGCACTCCCGTGGAGATCGTCTCCGGGAAGGCGTAAATCCGGCGATTCATCACCACCGGTGGTATCTTTCCTGCTTCCAGATAACTGTGTTGGGGACCGCTGTTGATAAAATTTGCCAGGTGCCAGTCATTGACAAGCTCGGTTACATTGGTGGTTGTCAGGGTGGAGAGGGTGGACTCAAGACCCACCATGCCGTTATTGCTGTTGATGATGAAGGCCTGGATAAAGCTGGTGCCGAAACGGCCGTAAACATAGAAAAAAAACAGGGCCGTACGGGAATAGTCGGCTAAAACGCCCTCAAAACTGGTCAAGTTGACATTGGTGTTTCTGAGATAATAGGTGAACGGCCTGTGGGGCAGTCCCATCAGCACCGGGGACAACTCGCTAAGCCCTTCGTTCACCCATGAGTCCTCATTGGGGTCTCTCCCGAAGTGGATCAGGTGCTGATACTCATGGGCCAACGTGCTGAAAGTGGTGAAGGCCAGATTCCCGGTCAGCTGCCCCGGAAACGTATCGAGGTAAATAATGTCGGCGCCGTTGCCGGTTTGCAACGACGGCTCCGTTTGATCCGCCGGATCGAAATAGCCGGCCACGTACCCCTCGCTGACGCCGGGCTCGTAGTCGTCACGGATATCGGTGAGCAGGATGAACACCTTGCCATTGCCATCATAGTCCGGAGGCTGCCCAAAAACCTCCTCTGCAATGGCTTTGATGCCCCGGCCCGGGTCAATGGAGCCGGGGAGGGTGGAATCCCGGAACATCTTCACCAGGTTATCGACCCCTTCCGTATTGACCCGGCCAGAGTCGATCTCGTCCGTCTCGGCATAGACCTCAAACTGGTCATCCGAGTACATGAGGGTAAAATCGAGGGTAATAAAATTGGGCTGATCGGAGGTGATATCCAGGCGCACCTTGAACGTCACGCCGGCGCGTTTGGAGAGGTTGGTGTGGCTGCCCACGGCATGGATGTCGATTTTGCCGATATGCGGAAAGCCGCACAGCGGCTGCGGCTCAGGGCGCTGGGCCTGGAGGCCGGCAGCAGCCAGCAGCAGCAGGACGGCAGCCTCAGGCCAGTGCTTCATCGCGCAAGTCCCGGGTCATCAGGTCTGATATGGCCTGTTGGGGCGGCTTCCCCTCGAACAGTACGCGGTGCACTTCCCGGCAGATAGGCATTTCGACGCCGGCGCGGTCCGCCAGATCGATAACCGACCGGGCCGTATAGACCCCCTCGGCAACCATGCCCATCTCCGCCATGCTTTCGTCCGCTGTCCGGCCCTGGCCTATGGCGATGCCCAGGCGGCGGTTGCGGCTGTAGGGACTGTAGATGGTGACCGCCAGGTCTCCCACGCCGCTCAGACCAGCGAATGTTTCCAGCCTGGCCCCCAGCGCGATGCCCAGCCGGGTCACCTCAGCCAGGCCCCGCGTCAGCAGGCCGGCCATGGTGTTGTCGCCGAAGCCGATACCATCGCAGATTCCGGCGGCAATGGCGATAACGTTCTTGATGCTGCCGCCCAACTCCACGCCGGTGATGTCGTCATTGGCATAGACTCTCAGATTGGATGTGCTGAGCAGCTTCTGCAGCCGCCGGGCGTAATCCATATTGGTGCTGGCCGCCACCAGCGTCGTGGGGACACCCTTGAAAACTTCCTCCGCATGGCTGGGGCCGTACACCGAGGCGATTCGCTCCGCCGGCAGGCCACCCGCCTGGGCGATAACCTGGGACATTCGCAACAGCGTGCCCTGTTCGATGCCCTTGCTGAGATTGGCGACTTCATGGCCGGCGAAGGCAGGGCCGATCTGTTCAATGACCGAGCGTACTTCCTGGGAGGGCACGGCCACCATCAGGATGCCGCCGGCCGCGACGGCAGAGGCCAGATCGGCGGTTACCGCGACATCGGCATGCAGCACAAAATCGTCAAGATGGGGATGTTTCCGGGACGCCGCCAGTTCATCGGCAAAGGCCTGGCGGTAGTGCCAGAGCGTGGTCTGGTGGCCCGCAGCGCTGAGATGGTTGGCGATCACCGATCCCCAGGTCCCGGCGCCCAGTACAGTAAACGCAGCCGTCACCGGTCAGCGCACCTCGCCTATAACCGTGCAGTCCTCTCCCTGGCTCTCCAGGTGGGCTTTCAATTCGCCCAGCCCCTCCGGGTCAATGACGAATATCCAACCCAGGCCCAGATTAAAGGTGCTGCGCATATCCGCCAGGGGCACCTGTCCGGTTTCCTGAATCAGCTGGAAAATGGGCGGCCACGACCAGGATTCCCAGTCAATGGCCAGGGTCCGGTCCCGGTCGATGATGCGCCCAAGATTGCCCTCCAATCCTCCGCCGGTAATATGTCCCAGGCCCCGGAGCCAGGGCCGGTCCAGCAGCGGGGTGGTCAGATCGAGGTAGCTGCGGTGCACTTGCAGCAGGGCCGCCCCCAGCGTCATGCCCAGTTCGGGCACCTCGTCGGCCACATCCCATTGCTCAAGTAATACTTTACGTGCCAGAGAGTAACCATTGGTGTGCAGGCCTGTTGATGGAATGCCCACCAGGAGGTTGCCGCTTTCCACTGCGCGCTTGGCGAGCAGGCCATCTTTTTCCGCCACCCCGATAATGGTGCCCGACAGGTCGTACTCCCCGGGCTGGTAGAAGCCCGGCATCTCAGCCGTTTCGCCGCCCAGCAGGGCGCAGCCGTTTTCGCGGCAGGCCAGGGCCATGCCCCCCACCACCTCCTCGAAGATGTCCCCTTCCAGAATGCCGGCGGCAAAATAGTCCAGAAAGAACAGCGGCACAGCCCCGGTGGCCAGGATATCATTGACGCAGTGATTGACAAGGTCCTGTCCCACCGTATCGTGCCGGCCGGTGAGAAACGCTATTTTGAGTTTGGTGCCGACACCATCGGTACTGGCGACCAGCACCGGCTGGCGGTAATTATGGTTGGAAAAGTCGTACAGGCCGCCAAAGCCGCCCAGCCCTTCGAGAACTTCCGGGCCGTGGGTACGGGCCGCCAGGCCACGGATTCGCTTGACGGCCGCCTCGCCGGCTGCAATGTCGACCCCCGCGCCGGCATAGGTCATGCCGTTGCCTGCCGAGGGCGCGGTATCAGTTGGCCGGGGCATCAGCGATCGTGCCGCTGTAGATATTTTCGATCATATCGCTGTAACGGGCCAGCACCACCTGACGCTTGACCTTAAGGGTGGGGGTCAGTTCGCCGCCATCAATGGTAAACTCCTGCGGGAGCAGGACAATCTTGCGGACCTGCTCATACCGGGCGAATGCTGCCATGGCCTGTTCCACTTCCTTTTCTACCAGGGCCACTATTTCCGGATGCTCAATCAGCTCTTTATTGCCGCTGATCTCCAGCCCCCGTTCCTGGGCATAAATTTGCAGCGAATCGTAGGTCGGCACTATCAGCGCGGATACAAAATTGCGCTGATCGCCGATGACGCAAACCTGCTCGATGTGGGGCTGGATCACCAGGGCATTCTCCAGGGCTGCCGGAGCGATGTTTTTGCCCCCCGAGGTAACAATAATGTTCTTGATCCGGTCGGTGATCTGCAGGTGGCCGTCCTCGTCAAACGCCCCGATGTCGCCGGTGTGAAACCAGCCGTCATCATCAATGGCTTCGGCGGTGGCGGCCTCATCCTTGAAATAGCCCTGCATGATGTTCGGTCCCCGGGCGAGAATTTCACCGTTATCGGCGATCTTCATTTCAATGCCGGGAATGGCCGGTCCCACCTTGCCGTATTTGAATTTCTCGAGTTTGTTGACCGTAAGGGCCGGACTGGTCTCGGTCAGTCCGTAGCCTTCCAGGATAACCATACCGGCGGCGGCAAAAAATTCGGCGATTTCGGCCGACAGGGGCGCGGCACCGGAAACAAAAAAGCGAATCCGCCCCCCTACGCGAGCCTGCAACTTGGAGAAGACCAGTTTGGACGCGAGGCCGTATTTCCAGGCCAGCCAGCCGCCCGGTTGATCGCCATTCTGGGTAAACTTGGAAACGGCCTTGCCCTGGCGGATGGCCCACCAGAATATTTTTTGCCGCAGGGCCGGAGAATTGCCGACACTTTCCATCACCCGGTTGTAAACCTTCTCATAAAACCGGGGCGCGCCCAGCAGCACGGTGGGGCTGGTCTCCTGCAGGTTGGCTGCGACCTTCTCGATGCTTTCGGCGTAGTAGACCGCCGCCCCTCTGCTGAAGGCCAGAAAATGGCCGGCCATGCGCTCAAACGAGTGGGCTAGGGGCAGGAAAGAGAGCAGGCTGTCGTCAGCGTCAATCTGGATGTGGGTCAGGGCCGCCTCGATGTTGGTGACCAGGTTGTTGTGGGTCAGCATAACGCCTTTCGGCTCCCCTGTCGTGCCGGAAGTGTAGATCAGGGTCAGCAGATCGGCCGGCTGGGGTTCCTTGCACATGGCCTCGAAGTCGAGGCCGTTCTCCTGGGCGTATTTATGGCCCAGCTCCAGCGCATCCATGAATGTCATGATCCGCTGACTGTCGGGATTCGGGGCCGGACCGGAAAGCTCCGCCCCGTTCATCACCACCACAGTTTTCAACTCCGGGCAATCGTCCCAAATCTCCAGCACCTTGGCCCCCTGTTCCTCGTTCTGGACAAACACCAGGCTGGTACTGGAGTGTTTCAGGATAAAGGCAACCTGGGGCGCCGGCAGGACCGGATAGACGGCCACCGTCGTCGCGCCGGCGCAGAGAATAGCATAGTCGCTCATGGCCCAGCGGGGAGAGTTCATCGATAGGACCGCAGCCTGGGTCCCCTTGGCGATTCCCAGAGAGCGGAGCGCATAGGCCAGGTCTTCAACAATGTCCCGGATATCTTTGCCCCGCAGCCCCTCCCAACGGTCATCCTTTTTTTCGTAATACAGAACCTTGTCGCCATATTTGCCGGTGACCTGCAGGAACATCTCAGTGAGGGTGCTATAATCCATGGTTAGGCCTCTTGTGAAACTGGAGTTGGATTGGAAAAATTACGCTGTGCCGGCTTTCGATACCAGAACAGAATCCCGCTGCCTGGCTGCGCCATCAGCCCCTGCGGTCAGGCCCGCACAGGGCGCTTTCTTCCGCACTGCTGGCAGACATATATTGTGCCCTGATTATGCCACTCCCTGTGCATAACTGGGCTCCATGATAAGCCATCGCGGGCTGTTGTTCATTGCCTTGCTGTGGCTTGCTGCCATGCTGGTATCGCCCCTCCTTGACAAGCAGGTGCTGGTGGAACAGCGGCCGACCAAAGTTGTGATTTACAATAATACCGCCGATACCCTCAACTTCGTCATAATGGAGGAGCGGTCCAGCCGCTTTACCCGCTGGCAGCCGTGCGACCACCCCAAACTGTGCGGCGACCGGGGCATCATGCCCGGCATGAGCGGCGATCTGCCCTATGAACTCATCCACAACTGGTATCCGGGCACCGAGATAGCCGTGTTCTGGTGGCACCTGATCCCTGATTCCACCAGCCGGAACGGCTATCGGGTCGACGGCCCCAACAAGATCGTGGTGAGAACCCCCGGCCGGGCCTTCTATGAGTATCAGTGACCGGCCAGCGCAAACGTGCGCCGCGTCAATTTACCCTGCGCCCGCCGGCCTTAAGCTGCCGCCATGCGTCCGGTAGTCATCCGATACGTGGCGGCGCTCCTGCTGCCGCTCAGCCTGGGATTGGCCATCGACCCCCATCCCAGAGTCAAGAAACTGATCGCCGCAGGGCGGCTGGCGCTGCCCTACTACCTGCTGCACCAGGACCGTCTGCGGGCCCTGGGCGTTGAGGGCGGACCGGTGGGCTTCGGATCAATGGGTTTTGGGCTGCTTCAAAAAGGGGTTAGCGGCATAACGGCCCCCGTTGCTCCGGAAGGCGATTTCAACGTGCTGGTCATACTGGTCGATTTCAGTGACAAACCCAGCTCGGTCGAGCCGGCCTTTTTCGACAGCCTCATGTATGATGTGGGCGGCCCGTCGGTACGGGACTATTACGAGCAGACCTCCTACGGCCGGCTGCGCATCACCACCGTCAGCCTGCCGAGCGACACCGGCTGGGTGCAGATGCCCCAGACCTACGACTACTATGTCAATGGGCAGAATGGCTTGGGACCTGCTTATCCGAGAAATGCCCAGGGGCTGGTGGAGGATGCCGTGGCGGCGGTCGATGGCGTCATCGATTTTGCCCCCTTCGATAACGATAGCAGTGGCACTGTCGACGCCCTGTTCATCGTCCACGCCGGTACCGGCGCCGAGTTTAATGGGACCAGCGACGATATCTGGTCCCACGCCTGGAGCATCCAGCCCGTGATCTATGACGGCGTCGAAATATCGAGGTACGCCATGGTCCCCGAGCTCTGGGTGACGCCCGACGGCATGACCATCGACATGACCATCGGTGTCTATGTCCACGAAATGGCCCACGCCGTGTTCGGTCTCCCCGACCTCTACGACCGGCAGCTCGATGTCAATCCTACGCCCTCCCGGGGACTCAGTTTCTGGTCCCTCCTGGCCAGCGGGAGTTGGCTCGGCCCCAATGCCACCGATCCCTATATTGGCAGTTCTCCTGCTCTTCCCGACGCCTGGAGCCGCATCCAGATGGGCTACGCCAACGAGATCGTGGTTAGCGCCGATATGCTCAACCAGCCCATTGCCCCGGCCACCCTCTCGCCCGATATTTACCGGCTGTGGACTGGTGGCGACAGTACGGGATCGGAATACTTTCTGGTGGAAAACCGCCAGCTGCTGGGTTATGACAGCTACCTCCTCGGTTCCGGTCTGCTCATCTACCACATCGATGAAACCATGGCCTCGTCACAGAATGATATCCAGTGGGTCCCCGGGTTGACCGACTACGGCCATTACCTGGTGGCGCTGGAACAGGCCGATGGCCAGTATCACCTGGAGCGGGACATCGCCGATTCGGTGAGCCAGTTCGCCGGCGACCCGTTCCCCGGTAGCCTCGACAAGACGGCCTTCAACGATTTCAGTTCCCCCGGCAGCCGCAGTTATGCCGGTGTTGCAACGAACGTGGCCGTGGAGAACATCGTGGCCGGCGCCGACACTTTCTGGGCCGACCTGCGTATCAGCGTTTCCCTGCCGCCGGTGACCATCAGCTCGGCCAGCGATATTCCCGACGACCAGGGCAGGCAGGTCACCCTCACTTGGGATGCCGCGGCACTGGAGGCTGACGCCACCTACCGCATCTGGCTCCGGGACGTCCCCCCTACCGGGCCGGCGAATTTCGTTGGCAGCACCTATCTGCACGATGGCCTTTATACGGGCGTCGGGCAAGTACCGGGCGATGGCAGCAGCAGCTACAGTTACACCGTCGCTACCCCCGCTGATTCGAGCAGCCTCGGTCCGGCGCTATCCTATTTCCGGGTATCAGTCCCCAGGGCAGCGGGAGGCGGCGCGGCCTTCAGCCCGGCTGCCAGCGGTTATTCAGTGGACAATATCCCCCCCGATACGGTCAGGAACCTGACGGTTAAACTGTCCGAGTCATCGGCTGACCTGAGCTGGTCGCAGGCTGGGCCCGATGTGGGCCGATACGAGGTCCACACTTCCGGCCAAGCCGATTTTATCCCCGGTCCGGCCACTGCGCCGACCTGGCCCAGCCCCGCCGACACGGTATTCAGCCTGCCCTTTCCCCTATCCTCCGATCCCTTGTATGTGCGGGTCCTGGCGGAAGATTTTGGCGGCAACCGGGGCGCGCCATCGGACGTGCTGATGATCAGCCTGCTCAGCGCCGAGCCCGGGCCGCTGGGCCTGCCGGACCGCTTTGCCCTGTACCCCGCCAGTCCTAATCCGTTTAATCCCGCCACGGTGATCCCCTTTGATGTGGGCCGCAGCGGTCCCCTGCAGCTGACCGTCCATGATCTGCTGGGCCGGGAAGTTGCCCGTCTGGCAACCGGGACCTGGCAACGGGGCAGCCACCGGGTCAGCTGGGACGGCCGGGACCTCAAGGGGCGGTTGGCCCCCTCGGGCATCTATTTCGTCCGTCTGCTGGCCGGGGAGACTGCCGCCACCATAAAACTGGTGCTGCTGCGTTAACATGGAAGCCATTCTTAACGGCCACCGCTGCCACTACACCGAGCGCGGGAGCGGCAACGGGCTCCCGGTAGTGTTTATCCACGGATTTCCGTTTAGCCGGGCCACGTGGGAAGCACAACTTGAGGCGCTGCCGGAGAATATCCGCGCCATTGCCTACGATGTCAGGGGCCACGGCAAAAGCGCGGTGGGCGACGGCCACTACACCATTGAACTGTTCGTCGACGACCTGCTGGCCCTGCTGGATCATCTGAAGATAGATGCGGCCGTGCTGTGTGGGCTGTCCATGGGGGGCTATATCGCCCTGCGGGCCACCGAGCGGGAACCCGGACGGGTCCGGGCGCTGGTGCTGTGCGACACCCAGAGCGCGGCCGATAGCGATGCGGCCAAACTGGGCCGGGCCGGGGCAATCCGCCAGATTCAAACCAGTGGCACGGCTGCCTTCGTGGATGGCCTGCTGCCCAAGTTATTTACCGCCGAGAGTATCCGCAGCGAGACAGGCGCCGTCGAGCTTATCCGCCGGATGATGCGGGCCACCGATGCACTGGCCATCACCGGGACCCTGCTGGCCCTGGCCTGCCGCATCGATACGACCGCCGCCCTGGCAGACATGCACCAGCCGGCGCTGCTGATGTTTGGCGAAGAGGACCCTATCACGCCCCCGGATGCCGGCCGCCAGATGCTGGCCGCGCTGCCCCATGCGACCCTGGAACTGATCCCCCGGGCGGCCCATGTGAGCAACCTGGAAAATCCCGCTGATTTTAACCGCCATTTGTTATCGTTTTTAGCCCAGACAGCCTAACGGAGCCCCTCTAATCATCTGTTTGAAAATGACCGTCTCCACTGCTAGATTCTGCCCGCGTTCCACGGGAGCGCACAAACAGGTCAGGAAAATACAGGTGCCGGGGAGCGGACCTTCCGGATCAGCCCGGCGGTCCCGTTCAGCCGGATACATATCACTATAAGTAACTATAAAGCCGTAAGCAGATGGATTCCAGCAAACACAACAATTCGCGTCCCCTGCCGCCCTACACGCGGTACACCATGGATATGTTCTTTACCAGCGCCGGCGAAGGAGATGCCGAGATCACCAAATTCAACGAGTGGCGCGTTGAGGTGCATGATGCCAACGCCTACAGCTTCGAGGTGCCCCATCTGGGCGCCCAGCGGACGGAGGTCCAGGTCAGGCCCGTTTCCGGCCCCGACATCAACCTGATCAGCTTTGCCAGTTACAACTACCTGGGCTATTCCTACCATCCCGAAGTGGTGGAAGCGGCCAAGGCTGCCCTCGATCAATACGGCCTGGGGGCCACCGGCTCCCCGGTCCTGAACGGCACCTTTCAGATCCACATGGACCTGGAACAGCAGTTGGTGGACTTTTTCGGCCTGCCCGGCCGGGGCTGTACGACCTTTTCATCGGGCTACGGGGCCAATATCGGGGTCATCTCAGCCTATATCCACAAGGGCGACTATGTCGTCCTGGACCGCCGGTCGCACGCCTCCCTGTTCGACGGGGCGATTTTGTCCCGCGGCAATATAAAATTGTTCCGGCATAATGACATGGACCATCTGAAATCGGTCCTGGAGTCCATTACGGGGCACAAGCGGCGCATACTGGTCTGTACCGAAGGGGTCTTCAGCGCTGACGGAGATGAAGGCAATCTGGTCGATCTGGTGCCGTTGGCCAAGTCCTATGGCGCGGCCGTGCTGGTGGATGAGGCCCATACGCTGCTGGTCTCCGGACCTGGCGGCCGGGGCATTGCCGCCGAGCAGGGCGTTCTGGAGGATGTGGATATGCTTATCGGCACCTTCAGCAAAAGCTTCGGCGGGGTTGGCGGCTTCCTGCTGGCCTCACAGCAACTCTCCTTTTATGTCCGCTTTTACGCCCGCTCGCGCATGTTCTCCTGTGCCATTGACCCGGCCGTCACCGGCGGCATCATCAAAGCGCTGGAACTCGGTTCGGGACCGGATGGCCATGCCAAACGCAAACGGATTATGGAGAACGCCGACTATTTGCGCAACAAGCTTGAGGGCAAGGTCGACACCGGACCGAGCCATACCTGGATTATTCCGGTTATTTACGGGCATGAGCGGATCACCATCCCCTTGAGCAACTATTTGCAGGACCACGGCCTGGATACCTCGCTGATGACCTTCCCCGCCGTGCCCAAAAATGTTTCCAGGATCAGGCTGTTTGTGACGTCCGAGCACACCCGTGAACAGCTGGACCGGGGCGCCGAGATTGTCCTGGATGCCGCCCGCCATTTCGAATTCAGCACAGAGTTTCAGGAACAACCCGCATGAATAGTGAAGAGATAGCCGCCCGCGAAGACCTCGTCGTCTGGAAATTCGATTTTTCCCTGTCCACATTCTTTGAAATCGCCACCGAGCAACTGGAGCCGTTGTTGCCGGAGCCGTTGGAGCCGATGGAAGTGGCCCCCGGCATTGCCCTGGTCAACCTGACGGCGTTCCATTTCATGGAGGGCTGCCTGGAGGGACTGGCAGCCTTCGAGGAGCTGATCTGCAGCGCTATCGTGGCCCCCGACCTGCGCCGGGGCGTGCCCAACTTTGCCATGCACGTGCTCTCGCTGGCCAGCACCAGCCAGGCCCACCTGGATCACAGCCGGGCGTACTACAAACTGCCCATTTACGGACTGACGCCCACGGCGCAGATCGATCCGGCCACCGGCAGTGTCCATTTCGGGGATGATAAGGGGACGATCCTGGAGATGCACAACCTGCACAACGAGCCGAATTATGCCCCCGATGAGCGCTATTTTCAGGCCTTTGTGGAGGACCAGGGGGAGCTGTATGTGTCCGATCTGGTGATCAAGGCGCGGCTGTTTGAACACCAGCAGGCCGGCGCCGCCGGCACCCTTTCGAAGCATCCCTTTTTTCGGGGCATGGACCTGACCGGCGCCCAGCCCTACCTGCAGATGATCGGCGAACCAGGGGAAATCGGTAGCCAGTTCTACCCGGCCCCGGAGCTCTACCGCTAAGCCAGCCCCACTTTTTTCCGGGCGATCGAATCGATGACTCCCGGTATGAATGGCCGGGCCAGATTACCTATTTTCATCAGGGGGATGAACAGTTCCTCACGCTTCCCTTTGCGGATCGCGCGCAATGCGATGCGGGCCGTTTCTTCAGCCGACATACCGGCACTGTCATCGAAGGGATCGCTGGCCGGGTGGCTGCCGTCGCCCTGGAAGCCATGCAGACGGATCCCGGTGCGGACAAATTCCGGATAGAGCAGCGTGATGCGGATGCCGCTGCCGACCAGCTCGGTGCGCAGGGACTCCAGCAGGCCGGTCAGGGCATGTTTGCTGGCGGCATAGCCCGAATGCAGTGGGGCCCCGGTTTTGCCCGCGGCGCTGGACATGGCGGCAATCCGTCCCCGGGTTTCCTTCAGATGGGGCAGGGCCGCCCGGAGGCAATAGAGAGCCCCAAAATAGTTCACCGCCATCAGTTGCCGGAATATGGAGCTGTCGGTCACTTCATCGAACCGGGCCCACATCGATATGCCGGCGTTCAGGATGATGCCGTCGAGGCCTCCCAACTGGTCCACGGCAATGCTGACCAGTTCGTTGCACTGGTCCTCCTGGGACACATCCGTGGGCACGGCCAGGGCCGCTGTGCCGGCCTCCTTACAGCGCTGGGCCACTTGCTCCAGCTTATCGACAGTGCGGGCGGCCAGCACAAGCCGGGCCCCTTCCGCCGCCAACTGACAGGCCAATGCCTCGCCGATACCGCTGGAAGCGCCCGTCAATACGATCCGCTTTTCATTGAATGAATAGCTCATGCCCTCTCCCTGTTTCAGTCGCCAATCTTGAGGGCTGCAATATACTCCCCGGAAGGCGCTGATGCAGGGGGCTTCGTCGCCATCCCGGGGGTTTGGCGCTGGATGTGCTGATCGGCGAGGTGGACCGGCATTAGCGGGTGCTGGCTGAGAGCAGCGGGTGCCGGTGAACATTAACCCGAAACTGCGGCAACCTTTTCAGATTAGGCTGCGTCTAAGGGGTGAAGCAGGGAAGCACATTTACTGGAACTTCCCACCGCTATTTGATGTAGAATCTTCTTGTATGGATGCTGCGAATCCGCTGCAATCCCCGGGGCCTGAACGGGTGGCCGACTACCCACCCGCAGATCCCTATGGCGGCGGCACGTGGTCTCCTGAGCGTACCTACCTACTGACTCTCCCCAGCGCCCCACGCCGCAAGGTTGTGGGGCGTCTCACCTTGGGGCCGTTTTCAGGCTTGTTTAGCGAAATAAAAACGGCCCGGTTTGGCCGGGCCGCTTTTTAAAGGGCTTAATCCGCAGAACTGCCCAGAGACCCAGAGACCCTACCTGTCGCCCTCCTCTTCCTCCTCAGGCGCAGTAAGAGCCCTCAGATCGCTCTCCAGCACATTCAATCTCTCCTGGATGTCGAGTATGGACCGGTTGATCCGGCGGTTGTTATTTCTCAGTTCGTCACCGAGGAGGCGCAGGTCGCTGGAGACGGCCCGGATGTCTTCCAGGAGGTTCTCCTCAACCTGCGTCAACAGAAAGCTCACCTCATCCAGTTTGCTGCCCAGGCTATCGGTAACGGTGCGCAGTCTGTCCCGCAGGTTGCCAATGTCCGCGGCCATGCGCTGCATATGCTTGCCCCGGCCGTCGAACTTCAGGGAGAGACGCCGGTACTCTTCATCGATGACTCTCTTATGGCCCTGTAATTCCTCGTCGCTGGTCAGCAGCAAATCCATGGTCTGTACCCGCTTATAGTCCACCAGTACGCCAAAGTAGAGGCTGAAAACCGCCAAAAGAATCACCAAAATATTGATAATTTTTTGCATGTACTCTCCACTACCCGCCGGGCGGGCTAGTCCGAAGGTTCTTCAAGCTTGACCAATCGTTTTTCCCATGCGGTGAGGCCCTCTTCGCCCTCATCTTCCGGCAGTTGCGCTGCCTCCTCTTCAGGGGCGGCATCATCGCGCTTCCTTATCCGTACCGTGAGCTCCTCCTGGGTGGCATAGTTTTCGGCTAAACGGTTGACCAGCTCCTCAAATTCGCGATTGAATTCGTCAATAGTGTTATCAATACGTCGCACAAGCTGTTCGATAAGGACAGCTCCAAAACCGGGATTAAGTTTCTCCACCACTGCCAAAATCCTGGCATCGGTTTCCCCGGCCTGGTCGGTTTGATCAGGCATATCTGCTCTCACTGCGATTGATCAGGGTCCAACGGTTAACGTTCGTCAAAAGTTGGTGTCAAAGTTTCAGCATTCTCAGCCGAATAGCAACCTCAAAATGGCTTTCCGAAAACGTTTTCAGGACTGTTCCAGTTGCCGTGAAAAGGCCTCGGCCAGGGCGCTGGCATCGGCGGGGCTCAACTCTTCAGGCCCAACTTCCTGCGCTGGGGTCTCTTTCGATTTGCCCTGGGGCGCTTCGTCGAAACGGGAATAATGGCCCCGTTTGCTATGAAATTCACCGCTGCCGCCATCTTCTGCCGGTCGCAGTGCCCAGCTGATCCGCTTCCGGTTGATCAGGTGCAGGGGCGTAATGTTGTCGCCGGTTATGGCCCCGCCCCAGGTCCCTGAGCCCAGGGTCATGGCCGGGTCCAATCCTGTCGTGTAGCCCACCGATCCATGGGGCGCCGGCGTATTGACCAGGATACGGAAGGCGCGCACCCGTTCGCCGAAGCGTTGCACCACGGCCTCGTCCCGGCTGTGGATAGCGGCCGTGTGCCCGACACCGCCATACTCCACCAGTTTGGCCGATAGCGCGATCCCCTCCTCGGCGCCGTTGACCGTGTAGTAGGCCAGCACCGGAGAGAGCTTCTCCCGGCTCAGGGGATGTTGCGGGCCGACACCCTCCTGGGCCACCATCAGCACCCGGGTGGCCTCGGGGACCTCGAAACCTGCCTCGGCAGCTATCTTATGGGGCGACCGGCCCACGACGGCTGTGTTCAGGCGGCCGTCAGGATAGACCATATGCCGCTGCAGCTGCTCGCGCTCCGCAGCGCGGACCCAGTAAATCTTTTCATCGGCCAGATAGTCAAGCACCTTGCGCTCGATGGCCCGGTCCACGATCATGGCCTGCTCGCTGGAACAGACCACGCCCCAGTCGAAGGATTTGCCCCGGATGATATCCTTCACCGCCTGCCGGACATCGGCGCTGCGCTCGATAAAGGCCGGTACGTTCCCCGGACCGACACCGATAGCCGGTTTGCCGCTGCTGTGGGCCGCCCGGACGATGGCGCTACCCCCGGTAGAGAAGATCAGTGCGATATCGGGGTGCTTCATCAGGGCCCCGGCGGCGCTGATACTGGGCATGGAAAGACAGCTTATCAGTCCCTCCGGTGCGCCGGCATCCACGGCGGCCTCAGCCATGATGCGCAGCGCCTCGAAGGTGCATTTGGCGGCGTTGGGATGGGGAGAGGCGACCATGGCATTGCGGGCCTTGACACACAGGATCGCCTTGTACATGGCGGTGGAGGTCGGGTTGGTGGTCGGTATAATCGCCGCAATAACACCCATCGGCTCGGCGATGGTGGTCACTTTGCGGCGCCGGTCGTAGTCGATGATCCCCACCGTCTGCATATCGCGGTAGCTGTCCCACAGCACGCGCGTACTCAGCTCGTGCTTGATCATTTTGTCATCGGCCCGGCCCATACCGGTCTCCTGGACGGCCATCTCGGCCAATTTCCGGGAAGCCTGCAGGCCGGCATTCACCATCGCCTGGCAGACGGCATCGACCTCTTTCTGGCTGGCAGCGGCAAAGCGGGCCTGGCTCGCTACCGCCTGGCGAACCAGATCGCGCACTTCCTGTTGTGATTGCAGGTCTTTATCCATGGACTGACCGGTTGGTTTGGCCGCCCTGGGTCACTGTATAACGGTGCCGATCCGCTTGATGCGGTTCAGCGTGATAAACGGGAAACGGTTCTTGTCCACCGAAAAGTAGATAAACAGGGCCGCCCCCAGGATATATTCGTGGGGCACAAACCCCCAGAACCGGGAGTCGAAGCTTTGATCGCGGTTGTCCCCCATCATGAAGTAGTAATCCTGCTGCACCACATAGTAATCGATAGTCCGGCCGTCAACAACGATTTCGCCTTCCTCAAGATGCACTCCGTGGCCGTCCATGGTGGCAATATACCAGAGGATGGTGCGGTCTTCCGGGGCCCGCAGGGTATCGCCGGCTGCCGGGACGCGAATCGGAAGGTAGTGATCCTTGTTACCGTTTCCACGGGGAAATATATTGGGATCGGATATGCTCTTCTGCTGGGGCCGGGGACTGAGGAACTGCAGGTGCTCGGGGTGGAAATAGGGCCGGCCATCTATGAATATTTCCCGGTTGCGGATTTCAACGGTCTGCCCCGGTTCGCCCACGAGGCGCTTGACATACTTGTCCAGCGGTTGGTGGGGGTATTTGAAGATGACCACATCGCCCCCCTTGGGCTGGCGGAAGGCGGGCATCCTGATCCAGGGAATATCGAACCCGATCCGGGTGTAGGGAATGCCGATGCGGTCCGGCGTCCGCATACCGAAGATGAACTTGTTTCCGATCAGGAAGTCGCCCACCATGATGGTCTTTTCCATGCTGCCGGTGGGCACGATGTAGGCCTCGATCACCGTGGCCCTGAGGGCCAGCGCAATGATCACGATCAGGCCGATAGCCTTGGCCTCACGGAGGACCTGGCTCTGGGTACCCGGTTGCCGTTTTTCTCTCTCGCCTGCCATATCCAAGGCTCCCTGCTAATAACCCATGGCGCCCGAATCGGTCCGGGGATCGGCGATGCCGAAATACCAACCGGTTTCGGGATCGACCCAAATGGTGTGGGCGGTGCCGATGGAAACTTCAGCACCGGTGTCGGTACGTTCGTCAATCCGGTGCCCCATGCGCAACAGTTTGCGGACGGTCTCCAGCTGCAGGGCCCGGGTTTCCACGAGAATACGGTCCGGCAGCCATTGGTGATGAATCCGCGGAGCGTGTACCGCGTCCCCGATGGTCATGCCGAAGTCGACCACGTTGGAAATGACCTGGGCCACCGTGGTAATGATCCTGCCGCCCCCCCGTGATCCGGTGACAAGCAGGAGCTGCCCGTTACGGGTCACGATGGTAGGGGTCATGGAGCTGAGCATCCGCTTGCCCGGCGCAATGGCGTTGGCAGCGGAGCCAATCAGCCCATACATGTTCGGCGCGCCAGGTTTCGAAACGAAATCATCCATTTCATTATTCAGGAAAAAACCGGCCCCGGCCACCACCATGCCTGAACCAAAATGGCTGTTCAGGGTTGTCGTGACGGCCACCGCATTGCCCTGCCGGTCAATCACACTGAAGTGGGTCGTTTCCAGCGCTTCATCGGCCAGCGCCATAAGGCCCGGAGCCAGCGCCCGGCTGTCGGTGGCCCAGGTCCTGTTGAAACTACGCCACTGCTGGGCGGCATAATCATCGGAGATGAGCTGGGCGGCGGGAATATCGACAAAATCCTGGTCCCCCAGGTAACGTGCCCGGTCGGCGAAGGCCCGCCGTTCCGCCTCCACCATGACATGCACATGATCGGCGGAATGGTAGCCCAGGGCCCCTATGTCGACCTGCTCCCACTGGTTCAGGATTTCGGCCAGCACAATGCCGCCGGAGGAAGGCGGTCCCATGCTGATCACCTCCACATCCCGGTATCCGAACTGGATAGCGGGCCGCTCCAGCGCCTGATAGTCGGCCAGGTCCTGGGCGGTGATCAGGCCGCTATGGCGCTGCATATGCTGGACCAGCAGGCGGGCGGTCTGCCCGGTGTAGAAATCATCAGGACCTAGCTCGGCAATTCTGCGCAAGGTGGCCGCCAGATCGGGCTGCCGCAGGAGGGCATTCAGGTTCGGAGCCTTGCCGCCGCGATAGAAAATACGGCGGGTCTCCTCGTAGATGGCAATGTCTTCGGCCTTGGCCGTAAAATCGATGTGCATCTGATAGGAAACGGCGAAACCATTTTCGGCCAGGGCCACCGCTTCAGCAAGCAGCAATTTCCAGTCCAGGCGGCCGTAGCGCTCATGGGCCAGGCCGAAGCCCCGCACCGACCCCGGCACGCCGCTGGCCAGGATTCCCTTTCTGCTGAGATCCACGATGGCCTTGCCCTGGGGGTCCAGGTACATGTTGCGGCTGGCCGCCTGGGGCGCCTTTTCCCGGAAATCGATAGTCGTGGTGGTGCCGTCGGCCAGGCGGATAACCATAAAGCCGCCGCCGCCGAGGTTGCCGGCCCGGGGGTCAATAACGGCCAGGGCAAAGCCGGTCGCCACTGCTGCATCGATGGCGTTGCCGCCCCGGCGCAAGATGTTCAAGCCGAACCGGGCGGCGATTTCATTGGACGCCGAGACCATGCCCCGGCGACCCACGGCCGTCGGTACCTGCCCGCTGATCGGCAGCACTGCCAGAAGCAGAAACAGGGTGACTCTAATCCGCATTTAAACCGCTTTTCATGTGTTGAATTTCCGGACCTGCCTTCGTAAAGGTCACAGATATTACATCAAATCGCAGGTCAGAGTCGATCCCTTTTTCCCCGCAATAATGTTGGGCAGCGGCCATTATCCGGTCACGTTTGCGCCGGTCCACCTGAACCTCCGCTGGTCCCCAACCGCCGGGAACCTGGCTTTTGACCTCCACGAACACCGTCTCCTCCCCGTCCTTGGCGACGAGGTCGAGTTCACCCATATGGGGCACGTTGTAACGCCAGTCGAGAATTTGATGGCCCTGCTCGATGAGATAGGTGCCGGCCAGTTGCTCGCCCAGCCGGCCCATCTTCGCCGGCTCCCTGAGCTGCTGCCAGCTGGGCAGATGGCGCGCTACCGGATTAAAACTCTGCCGGTGGATGGGACAAGCGCCAAATTCGGCCAGGGCGGCCAGATGTTCCGGGGTGCCGTAGCCCATGTGCTGGTCGAAGCCGTAGCCCGGATAGATTTTGTGGTACTGGGCCATGATCCGGTCCCGGGTCACCTTGGCGATAATGGAAGCGGCGCTGATGGCGGGCACGGTCGCGTCGCCCCGCACAATCGTTTCCTGGGAAGGATGGTCCAGGATGAGGCCCTGGCCGTCGATCATGAGATGGTCCGGCCTGAAGGAGAGATTGTCCACGGCCCGCTGCATGGCGGCGAGAGTGGCCTGGAGAATATTGATGCGGTCGATCTCGGACCGCTGGCTGATACCTGCGCTGACCCCGGCGGCCTGCGCCATGATCACATCGTAGAGGGCCGCGCGGCGTTTGGCGGTCAGCTTCTTGGAGTCGGCCAGCCCCTCGATGGGCCGCTCCGGGTCCAGCACGACCGCCGCCGCCAGCACCGGTCCCGCCAGCGGCCCCCGGCCCGCCTCATCGATGCCGGCCACGGTGCGGACAGGCGTCATTGCGAGGCTCCCGCAACGGCCACCTGCGTCACCACTTCCCAGGTCTTGCCATCGGAAATCAGGGTAACGGCCCCGGCCTGATCGGTGCGATAAACCGTGGCACCGGCTGCTGCCAGGCGTCCCAGGGCCCCAGGATCGGGGTGCCGGTAGGGATTATAGCGGCCCACTGACACCACTGCCCGGGCCGGTTGAATCATCTCCAGCAGGGCCCGGCTGCTGCTGCGGGCGCCACCGTGATGGGCCGTTTTCAGCCAGTCGCTGTGGAGGAGCGGCCCGTAAGCCAGCAATCTGCGCTCGGCCTGTCGTTCGATATCCCCGGTCAGCAAAAGCGAGGTTTCCCCATAGCTCAGTTTAATGACCAGCGAGCCTTCATTGGCGCCCAGATTCCCGGCCAGCAGCGAGTCGGGGGCCAATATCTGCAACTCCACGGCGCCCAACTGCAGCCGGTCTCCTGCCACCCAGGTCTGTACCGGCACGCCCTGCTCTGCCGCTACGGCCAGAGCCTGTGTGTACAGTGTACCTGCCACCGTCAGTGGCGGCTGGCGAATGGCCCCGATCCTGAGCCCCTTAAGGAGCGCCTCCAGGCCACCGGCATGGTCCGCGTGGGGGTGGCTGATAATGGCCAGTTCGAGGCTTGAAACGCCAACGGCAGTGAGGTAAGGCAACACGATCATGCGCCCGGCGTCCCACTCCTCCTGCCGGGGTCCGGCGTCCAGCAGCAGATGGCGGCCATCCGGCAGGGCCACATGGATGGCATCCCCCTGCCCCACATCCAGGACGGTTACCTCCAGACGGGGCGGTCTCAGGGCGCCCTGCCAGGCCCACAGTGTGAAGGGCAGCAGGGCCAGCAAGGCGAGCCGGAAAGGGCGTCTAGCGGGCTGCATCCGCAGGAAAGCCGGGAGCGTGACCAGACCGGCGGCAATTGCCACGCTAACCCAGATCGGCGGCCGGCCGGTGATCATCAGCGGCACGGGACCGGCAGCCAGGGCGGCCACGATCCACTGCATACCCGCCAGAAAGAGCCCGGCAAGGCTCCCTGCCAGCCCGGCCAGGGTTGGGAGCAGAGGATCCAGCAACAGGGCCACGGATGCCGAAGTGATGGCCAGCCCGGCCAGCGGGACCACCAGCAGATTGGCCCCAAGGCCCAGCAGGGGCAGCTGGTAAAACCAGTGCAACACGACGGGGAGACTGCCCAATTGTGCGGTAATCGTCATGATCATCAGACCGGTGATGAAACGCAGTGGCTGCGCGCCCAGCATGAAGGCTCCCGCCGCCGTGGCCGCCAATGCCGCCCGGATGCGGGGATAGAAGGCGATGATTCCGGCCACCGCCGCAAAGGAGAGCTGGAAGCCGGGCGTAAACAGGCTCCGGGGATCAAGCAGCAGGCTGATCAGGGCCGCGGCCGCGAGCATGTTCCAAGGGTTCACGGAGCGCTGTATGCTGCGCCCCCAGAGATAGAGGCTGGCCATGATCACCGCCCGGTCGACGCTGGGCGGGGATCCGGTGAGGGCCACGTAGCCGGTCAACATGAGAATGACCAGGCTGGCTCTCATGCCGGCAGCGATGGGCAGCAGCTTCAGCAACCCCAGCAGCAGGGCCGCAATAAAGCCCACATGCAGGCCGGAGACCGCCAGCACATGAGCCACGCCGATGAGCCGGGCCTGAGCCTGGAATTCCGCATCGAGGCCGCCCCGGTCGCCCAGCAGGAGCGCCCGCGCAAGGGGCGCCTGGTCGCCGGTCCAACCCTGCAGACGATCCGTCATGGCCCGGCGCAGTTTCCAGAGGCTACGCCGGATCGAGGGGCGCGCAGCCGGCTGCCACTCGACAATCTGCACCGGACCCACAGTACGCGCATCAATGGTCCGCGTCCAGAGATAGGTCTGCTCGTCAAAGCCGTAGGGATTGCGCCGGCCCCGGGGCCATCTGAGCCGGGAGATAATCTTCACGGTGTCGCCGGGGGCATAGGGCGGCGGGACGATGGAATCCCCGGGCTGAGGGATGGCGGCCCGCCACAGGATGCGCCTGATGGAATGCTCCCGGGCCGGCTCGACCTCGAGGATAAAGTCAATGGTCGACCGGCGGTCATGGCGCTGGTCGATCACCGCCCTGATGGGGTAAGGGTGCCCCACATCCAACGGCTCCTGGGGCTGCAAGCGGGGATGTTGGGGGGCATACCCGGCCGCCAACAGGAACAGGGTCAGCGGAATGGCACCTTCCCGGCGCCGGGCCAGCAGGAACGTAAGCAGAGCCAGACCGCCCCATAACCACCAGGGCCATGAAGTGAAGGCCCCCAGCGCCAGACCGGCCGGCATAGCGAGGGCCGCCGGGAGCAGCGGAACTGAGCGCAGCAGAGGATAGGGAGTGGAGTCCGCGGGGACGGCCTGGCCTGTCCCCGGAGCGCTGTCTGGGGTGGTGCTCAGCGGCCCTCCAGGGACTTGCGCCGGCCGATCATCAGCAGGTAATCTGCTCGCTGAATGGACTTATCGGCCCGCAGCATGATGATGCGCAGGGCGTCCGGCACCGGGATGCCCATGTTATCAGGATCGGTATAGAACACATCGATGAGCCGGGCCATCATCTTAAAGTCATACCTGATCTGCCGGGAGTAATACTCCGTCCGTTCCAATTTGTAAAGCCCGCTGACTAGAGGATCACTTATACCCGGTTGGCTCCTGTCCTGGCCCCTTTCCGCCTGGTCGAACACGGCCCTGTCGGCCTTGAGGCCAGCGTAAAAGCCGCTGAGATAAGCCAGCCGGCGGGCCGGTTCCCAGCGGGTCCAGTGGCTGCCATCCACATCGCGCTGAGCAGATAGCGGCGCCAAGATCAGCAGGGCTGCCAACCCTGTCCGGAGCAGGGCAGGTCTGCTACTCATAGCGGTTCACGATGGGATACCGGCGGCCGCTGCCGAAGGCTTTCCCGGTGACCCGCAGGGCCGGAGGCGCCTGCCTGCGCTTGTACTCCGCACGGCGGATCATCTGGCGATACCTGGCCACTTCAGGATCATCTATCCGCTCCGCCGCGCCAATCTCGCCGGCAATGATCTGCTCCACCAGGGGCGCGACCACGTCGTAGTCGAAGGGATCGGTCTGGCCGGGGCGCAGCTCGGCGCTGGGCGGTTTTTCAAGGACTCTCGCCGGTATAGGCGGCTGTCCGGACTGACTGTTCAGGTGCCGGGCCACGGCGTAAACATCGGTTTTGGAAAGATCGCCAATGGGGGCCAAGGCGCCGGCCATATCGCCGTAAAGGGTGGCGTAACCCAGGGCCAGTTCGGTCTTGTTGCCGGTGGTCAGCAGGAGCGCGCCGGTACTGTTGGCCACCGCCATCAGCAGCAGACCGCGGAGCCTGGCCTGGAGATTCTCTCCGGCGAGACCGGGATCATTCCCGTTGATAAGGGGCCCGTTGAAGACCGGCGCGAGCATATCCAGCGTTTTCCGGCGCAACGACTCGATGGGCATCTCCAGCAGGTTAAGGCCCAGGTGGCCGGCCACCAGCCGGGCATCTTCGGCGCTCTCGGGAGCGTTGAAAACGGTGGGCATGATCACCCCGGTAACCTGCTTGGGCCCCAAGGCCCAGGCGGCCAGGACCGCCACGACGCTGGAATCAATGCCGCCACTGAGGCCCACCACGGCCTGTTGGTGGCCGGTCTTGTGGAAATAGTCGCCGATACCGAGGGTCAGCGCCCGGCAGAGGACCTCCGGGCCATCGAGCTGTTCCTCCACCTGGGGGCGCTCGAGATCTGCGGGCAGGGTCAGGGTCAGGGTCTCCTCCCCGAAGGCCGCCGCGACCCGCACCGGATTGCCGTCGCCGTCATACAGGGCTGAGCGGCCATCGAATATCAGTTCATCCTGGGCGCCCACCAGGTTGCAGTAGAGATAGGGCACCTCCCAGCGCTCTGCTTTGGCCCGGACCAGCCTTTTGCGTTCGGCATGAATGCCCATGCGAAAGGGCGAGGCGCTGATGTTGACGAACAGGTCGATGCCGGCAGTGGCCAGGCGGTCGCACACTTTCTGCTCGTAGGCCTCATCCCACAGGTCCTCGCAGATATGGAGCCCCAGGCGGAGCGTGTCGCCTGAAGGGAGCGTAACGGCCAGCGGCTCAGTGGTGTCCGCGGGGGTGAAATAGCGGGCCTCATCGAAGACGTCGTAGGTGGGTAGCAGGGTCTTGTCGCGGTAGGTGCTGACGGCCCCGTTTTGCAGCACTGCGGCCGTATTGTAGAGCCGGTCGCCGGCCTGGCGCACGGTGCCGAGGATAACGGTGGCCTTGCCGGTCAGGCTCGCCAGCCGCTGCAGCTCACCCTCCAGGTCGGCCAGAAAGGCCGCTTCCAGCACCAGGTCCTGGGCCGGATAGCCGGGCAGCACCCCCTCCGGGAAGATAATCAGGTCGGCGCCGGCGTGCTGCCGCATGATCTGCTCCAGGATGGCCCCGTTGCCCCGGATATCGCCCACCGTGGGATTGACTTGCGCCAGGACGATCTTCAGGGCCGGCAGCATGGCCGCTAGGGCTCGACCCGGTTGATCATGCGGGGAAAGGCAATGGTCTCCCGCACATGGGGCAGGCCGCAAATCCAGGCCACCACCCTTTCGATGCCCATACCGAAGCCTGAATGGGGCACCGAACCGTACCGGCGCAGGTCGAGGTACCACTGATAGGTCTCCTCGGAAAGGTTCTCTTCCCTGAGCCGCTTGAGGAGCTTGTCCAGGTCCTCCTCCCGCTGGCCGCCGCCGACAATCTCGCCGTAGCCTTCCGGGGCCAGGATATCCATGCCCAGGGCCTGCCGGGGATCATCGGCGTCGAGCTTCATGTAGAAGGCTTTGATGGCCGCCGGAAACCGGTGCACAAGGATCGGTTGATCGCTGGTCTCACTGATGATGGTCTCGTCACCGCCGCCGAAATCGCCGCCCCACTCGAAATCGACCCCCTTGCCGTTCAGCAGTTCCACCGCCTCGGTATAACTCATGCGCGGAAAGGGGACCTTAATGGCTTCCAGCGGGGGCAGGTTCCGCTCCAGCACCTTGAGCTGCTCGCCATTGACCTCCAGAACGCGCTGGACCACGGAAGCCACCAGTTTTTCCGCCCACTGCATGTTGCCCTCCAGGTCGCAGTAGGCCATTTCCGGTTCCACCATCCAGAATTCGGTAAGGTGGCGGCGGGTTTTGCTTTTTTCCGCCCGGAAGGTGGGTCCGAAGCAATAGACATTGCGCAGGGCCATCGCATTGGCTTCGTTGTAGAGTTGGCCGCTCTGTGTGAGGAAGGCCGAGCGGTCGAAGTAGTCCAGTCCGAATAGCGTGGTGGTCCCTTCGACGGCATTGGGGGTGATGATGGGCGTGTCCACCAGAATGAAATCGTTGCTGTCGAGAAAATCCCGGATCGCGCGGATAATCTCATGCCTGACCAGCATGATGGCGTGCTGCCGGCGGCTGCGCAGCCACAGGTGGCGGTGATCCATGAGAAAGGCGGTGCCGTGCTCCTTGGGGGTGATGGGGTAATTTTCAGCCAGCTGGTGCAGGGTCAGGCCGTCGGCGTGGATTTCATAGCCGCCCGGGGCCCGGTCGTCCTGCTGCACCGTCCCCCACACCGACAGGGACGATTCCTGGGTGAGTCCTTCGAACACCGCAAAGGCTTCCTCCCCGACATCCTTCTTGGAGAGGACGCACTGGACGATGCCGGTGCCGTCCCGGAGCATGAGAAAGCCGAGTTTCCCGCTGGAGCGGCTGTTGTACACCCAGCCGTCCAGGCGAACGGCGGCGCCGGTATGTTCATCCAGATGACGGACAGTTGTCGCGGTTACATCGGCTGGAGCCACTTAACCTCCCCATTAAAATAAAACCGCCCGATGAAAATATAACGGCCTTGCAGCGCCGGGCGCGCGCCGCTTACCATGTGCTGACAATGGCGTTGAGAATGTCTTCGGATATTTTAATGATCACCCTGCGCAGGGCCGCCTCCCGGGGATCGCCAAATTCATCATCTTCATCGATGGCCCCGTCACCGTCATTGTCGATCTGGTCGCTGCCGATATCCCCGCCCGGCGAGTAGTATCCCAGGCTGGTGAACGAGCGTTCAAACAACGGCTTGTTCCGGGCCAGATCGTACCAGACGACCTTGGTATTGACCCGCAATTGCCACTCCTGCACCCGCTCCCCGATAGTGAACGTGGAGGGGGTATCGGTCACCCGCGTGATGGTGATTTTAAGGTCGCTGGTCGCGCTGGCCGGATCGGTGACCTTCAGTACATTTTCGCCGACAAACAAATCGTTGACCAGTTCCGCCACCAGGTCGGTAAGGACAAATTCGGAGGTCTGGTTGATAATGTCGGCAATGGTGATGCTGTTGATATGGGGCGGCAAGCTGCCCCGGAAGGAGTAGATGCCGCAGTTGCCCAGCAGCATGAGCAGCGGCAGCAGCAACGCCGGCAGGCTATTTCTTTTCCAGACCATAGGCCTCGATCTTCCGGTAGAGGGTTCGTTCGGCAATGCCCAGCGCTTCCGCGGTGCGCCTCCGGTTATGGTTGAATTTAGCCAGAGTTTGGGCAATCGCCTCCCGCTCCAATTCCTCCATGGTCACTTCCCCGATGGCATCAGGATCGATGAGCGGCCGGGTCTCGAGTTTGGATACATCGCCGATCAGGATTCCCGTGCCCGGTTTGACTGCGCCCGGAGGCGGGGTCGGCAGATAGGGATCGACCGGCTGATCCCCAACCGGTCTGCCGATGGCCAGCTGCCGCAGGTCGTGAATATCCTGGCGGATGAACAGCAGTTGCCGTAAGACCAGCTCCCGCTCCGACTGCTCCGGCAGTTTGTCAACGATCACCGGCAGGGCCTGGTTTCCCCTGAAGGTATCGGTGGGAACATGGTCGGCCAGCATGTCCGGGGTGAAGCGCTGGCTGGGATTCAGGGCCATAATGCTTTCCACCATGTTCTTGAGTTCGCGCACATTGCCCGGCCAACTGTAGGCCCGCAGGAGCTGCAGGGCCTCGGGCACTATGCCCCGAAAGGCCAGATCATTGCGGGTGGCGAACTCCAGGCCAAAACGCTCCACCAGGAGGTGGATGTCCTCGACATGGTCCCGGAGCGGCGGCAATTTCAGCGTCACCGTTTTCAACCGGTAGTAGAGGTCCTGGCGGAAATTCCCCCGGCGCGTATCCTCGCCAAGGTCTCGGTTGGTGGCGGCAATGGTGCGGACATCAACGTGCCGGGATTTGTTGTCGCCGACACGGATAAACTCCCCCTGCTCAATCACGCGCAGCATCTTGACCTGGGTCTCCAGGGGCGTCTCGCCGATCTCGTCGAGGAAAATGGTGCCCTTGTCGGCAGCCTCGAAGTAGCCCTTGCGGGTCTCCTCGGCGCCGGTGAAGGAGCCTTTCACATGGCCGAACAGCTCGCTTTCGATGATACCGGCCGGGATGGCGCCGCAATTGACCGTCACCAGCGGCTCAAATTTCCGGTTGCTGGCGCTATGGATGGCCTTGGCCACCATCTCCTTCCCCGTCCCCGATTCGCCCACAACCAGGACCGAAATGTCGATGGGGGCAATCTGCACGATGGTTTGCAGCACCTCCCTGATCGGTTCGGAATCGCCGATAATGCCCGATTTACGCTGCACCTCATCCAGGGAAACGGCCATCAGTTGGCCTCCGCTGCAGCGGCTACCTGCGGGCGTCCAATGTCACTGCGGAAGCGGCTGCCGGGCATGTCGATGCGGGCCATATTGCGGTAGATGATAGCGGCCGCCTCGGCGTGATCATCCGCCGTGGCCACCAGACTGAGCACCCGTCCCCCGCTGCTGACCAGCCGGCCGTCCCGGCGCGTGGTCCCGGCATGAAACAGGGTGATCTCCTCATCCAGCTGGTCCAGGCCGCCGATAGGGAGTCCTGTGGTATAGGGGCCGGGGTAGCCTTCGGCAGCCAAAACGACGCAGGCAGCCGCAGCCGGTTTCAGGGCCAACACCGGGGGCAACTTCTGCTCCAGGGCCGCCGTGATGACCGCTGAGAGAGGGTCGGCCAAGAGCGGCAGGACGGCCTGGGTTTCCGGGTCCCCCAGGCGGACATTGAACTCAATTACGTAGGGCGCTCCGTCAACGATCATCAGCCCGGCATAGAGAAATCCGCTATAGGGGACCCCCCGGCCGGCCAGCGCCGCCAGCACCGGCTTGAAAATCTGCCGGGAGACCTGCTGGAGCAGTTCGGGCGTGGCCAGCGGGGCCGGCGCGATGGACCCCATGCCGCCCGTATTGGGGCCGCGGTCCCCTTCAAAGGCCCGCTTGTAGTCCTGGGCGGTACCCAGGATAGCAAATTGCTCTCCGGCACAGACGGCGAAAACCGACATCTCCGGCCCCACCAGGCATTCTTCCACGGAAAGCGCCAGCCCGGCCGGGCCGAAATCCTGCCCGATGAAAAACCGGTCCAGGGCCGCCTCAAGTTCAGCCTCGGTGGCGCAGACAAACACCCCTTTACCGGCCGCCAGGCCGTCGGCCTTCAGCACCACGGGCAGCCCCTGTGCCCGAGCCGCCTCCCGGGCCGCGGCCCTGGAATGGCAGGCCACATAGGCCGGTTGGGGAATACCGGCCCCGGCCATCAATTCCCGGGCGAAGAGCTTGCTGCTCTCCAGCCTGGCGGCATCCCGGCGGGGTCCGAATATGGGCAGATTTTCGGCCTGGAATCGGTCCACGATACCGGCGGCCAGCGGCCCTTCGGGACCGACGATGGTGAGATCAATGCGCTGTTCCCGGACCAAGGCCATGACGGCCTCGTGGTCCTGCAGATCGACGGCCAGGTTGGCGGCCAGTTCAGCGGTGCCGGCATTGCCCGGAGCGCAGAAAAGTAGGTGCCCTGCGGCCTCCCCGGCCAGGGACCAGACCAGGGCATGTTCCCGGCCCCCGCTGCCCAAAACCAGCAGCCGGGCCATCAGGCGACCGCCTGCCCGTGCTCTTTTTCCAGGCGCACAATCTCGTCGCGAAGTTTGGCCGCATCCTCGAAATTCAGATTTTCCGCCGCCCGCTTCATTTCCCGGCGCAGCAGGTCGAGGGTGTATTCCAGGTCCTCGGTATCAAGGTTGTCGAGACTGTACTGCGGGGTCCGCTTGGCAACGGCCAGTTGCACCGTTTGAGCGTCGGCGACGGAGGTGGCGATCAGGACCTCCTCCACCGATTTATAGATGCTCGCGGGGGTGATGCCGTGGGCCTTGTTGTAGGCCCGCTGAATCACCCGGCGGCGGTTCGATTCGTCGATGACCTCGCGCATGGAAGCGGTAATACGGTCGGCGTAGAAAATCACTTTGCCGTTAATGTTCCGGGCCGCCCGGCCGGACACTTGCATGAGGGCGGTGGCGGATCGCAGAAAACCCTCCTTATCCGCATCCAGCACCGCCACCAGGGAGACTTCCGGCAGATCGAGGCCCTCCCTGAGCAGGTTGATCCCGACCAGCACATCGAAATTGCCCAGCCGCAGATTCCGCAGGATCTCCACCCGGGCCAGGCTGGCGATTTCCGAATGCAGGTAGTTTACCAACAGGTCCATCCCCTTGAGGTAGTCCGTCAGGTCTTCGGACATGCGCTTGGTGAGGGTCGTCACCAGGATGCGCTCCTTGTTTTTCACACGGGCCCTGATCTCGCCGATGAGGTCGTCGATCTGGCCGGTAATGGGGCGCACGTCAATGGCGGGGTCCATTAGGCCGGTGGGCCGGATGACCTGCTCCACCACCTCGCCCAGTGACTGTTCCAGTTCATAAGGCCCCGGCGTCGCCGAGACGTAGATCACCTGGCCGATTTTGGTTTCGAACTCTTCAAATTTCATGGGCCGGTTGTCCAGGGCCGAAGGGAGCCGGAAGCCATGCTCCACCAGCACTTCTTTCCGGCTGCGGTCGCCCTTGTACATGGCCCGCACCTGGGGTATGGTGGCATGCGACTCATCGATGAAAGTGATAAAATCCTCCGGAAAAAAGTCCAGCAGCGTATGCGGCCGCTCGCCTGGCTGCCGGCCATCGAGAATACGGGAATAGTTCTCGACCCCGTTGCAGTAGCCCACCTCCAGCAGCATTTCGATGTCGTACTGGGTGCGTTGCTCCAGGCGCTGGGCCTCCAGCAGCGAGCCCTCGGAACGGAACCATTCCAGCCGCTGGGCCAGTTCGACCCGGATCTCCTCCACCGCCCGTTGAATGGTCTCCGCGGTGGTGACGAAATGTTTCGCCGGATAGATGGCCGCCTGCTCCAGGCCCCCATCGGGACTGATCACCTCGCCGGTGAGTGGGTCGAAGGTGATGATGCGGTCCACCCGGTCGCCGAAAAATTCGATGCGCAACGCATGGCTCAGGTAGGCCGGAGAGATCTCCATCACGTCGCCACGGATGCGGAAATTACCCCGCGCCAGCACCAGGTCGTTGCGCACGTAGTAGGAATCGACCAGTTTCCGGAACAACTCCCGCCGGTCGACCTCGTCCCCTACCTTCAGCCGGACGACGCTCTCCTCGTACAGAGTCGGCGAGCCGATGCCATAAATGCAGCTCACCGAGGCCACCACGATGACGTCCCGGCGCTCCAGCAGGGCCGAGGTGGCCTTCAGCCGCAGCCGGTCGATGTCCTCATTCACCGATGAATCCTTCTCGATGTAGATGTCCTTAGCCGGCAGGTAGGCCTCGGGCTGGTAATAGTCGTAGTAGCTGATAAAGTATTCGACGGCATTATGGGGGAACAGTTGCTTGAACTCGCCGTAGAGCTGGGCCGCCAGGGTCTTGTTGTGCGATAGAATGATGGCCGGCCGCTGAACCTCCCGGATCACCTGGGCCATGGTGAAAGTCTTGCCGCTGCCGGTAACCCCCAGCAGGGTCTGGCCCTTGCGGCCGTCGGCGAGACCGGCTGAGAGGGCCGCGATGGCCTCGGGCTGGTCGCCCTGCGGGTCATAATCGGATACGATTTGAAATTCTGTCATTGTGGCAAACTTCCGAGGGGGAAGTTAGGCCCAGTTATGGCAGGAAGAAAGGCGGGGCTGGGGATTGAGGAGGGTTTTTTGTTTCAAGTTTCAGGTTCAAAGTTCAAAGTCCAGAGTCCGGCATCGGTAGTCGCCACCCTGAGCCTGCGAAGGGCCGCTGGGTGGCGCCCCGTACAGGGATACGGGCGCATTTAAATCCTTGTTATCAGCGCCAAGTCTGTTGATATTCCTCCGCCGTTCAATCCCAATAGCTAATAACGCGAGACCTCTTGAGTACTTTCGCCAACTTCCTCACCGAACTCAAGCGCCGCCGGGTTTTCCGGGTGGCGGCCTTCTACGGCGGCATCGCCTTCGTCATCGTGCAGATCATTGACGGCACGTTTGGCCTCATGGGGGTCCCTGAATGGGTAGGACGCGTTATCGTGGTGCTACTGGCGCTCGGCTTCCCCGTCGCCATGGGGCTGGCCTGGTTATTCGACATCACACCGGAGGGGATTGTCAGAACGGAGGGCCGGAAATCCGGCAAGCCGGGCACCAGCAACCGGACCCTCATCGCCATCACCCTGCTTGCTATCACCTTTGGTGTCTGGGGGCGCTGGGGCGGAAGCCGAGTCACCGATACGGATGATAAATCCGTCGCCGTGCTGCCCTTTGCCACCTTCAGCACCACCGCTGACGGCCAGCTCTTTGCCGATGGCATGACCGATAACCTGATCACCCAGTTCTACAAGGTGACGGGGCTTAAGGTCATCGCCCGGACCTCGGTGATGCAGTACAAGGGGACCACCAAACGGATGCGGGATATCGCGGCCGAGCTCGGCGTGCAAACGTTGGTGGAAGGGTCGGTGCAGCGGTCAACGGACCGGGTGATCATCACCGCCCAGCTCATCGACGCCGAAACCGAGGCCCATCTCTGGGCCGAGACCTACGACCGCCATATCACCGATATATTCGACATCCAGATGGAAGTGGCCCGGGCCATTGCCCAGGCCTTGAAGGCTACCCTGACCCCGGAAGTTGAAGAGCGGCTGGCTGAGCGGCCCACCGAGAACATGGCCGCCTACGACGCCTATCTCAGGGGCATCCAGTGGCGTGAAGCAGGTTACGGAAAGCGGGAGATAGAGAATACCATTGCCGGCTTCGAGGAAGCGACCCGTCTCGATCCTAGCTTTGCCGAAGCCTGGGCAGCACTGGCCATCGCCCACCTGGGTTATAGATGGCAAGCCTATGATCCCAGTGATGACCGGCTGGCCCAGGCCGAGTGGGCCCTGGGGCGGGCCAACGCCTTGGCGCCGGACCGGGTCTTTGTCCGCAATGCCCGGGGCCGCAACCACTACCACGGCCACCGGGACTACGCCCGGGCGCTGCAGGAGTTCTATCCGGCCCTGCAGCTGGAACCCAACAACCCGGAAATCATTTCCAATATTGGCTATATTGAGCGTCGGCTGGGCAATTTCGGCAAGGCCCTGGAGTTGCTCCGGCGGGCATTCGAGCTGGATCCCAGGTCTACCGTACTGGCCAGAGAGGTCGCGAATACCTACCGCATTCTTGATGACCACGACAACGCGGTCCAGTATACCCGACAATCCGTTTCGTTGAGCCCATTTGTTGCAAGTAGCTATGGTCGGCTGGCGGATATTCTGTACGAACAGACCGGAGACGCAGCAGAGGCCCTGGCGGCGTTGGAGCAGGCCGACCCACAGGTGCCAGAGGTGGATCTGCTGTTCCTGCAGGGGCAGTTCCAGATCGAGGCACATCGGGAGCGTGACGCCATTGCCTCACTGACGCGCCATCTGGCGCTGCTGCCGCCCAGCGATCCCCGGCTGGCAGACGGCCACGGCTGGCTGGGCCGGGCCTACCATTATGCCGGGGTGGCCGACAGTGCCAAGGCGGAACTGGAGCAAGCTCGCCAGCTTGGACGGGCTGAAATTGACCGTATCGAAACCGATATGATGGACCGTTCGCCTACTATGCGCCTGGCTAATTGGGAGGCCCGACTGGGTCTTGATGACCAGGCGAGACGCCATGCCGATGAAGCGGTGGCGGCGCTTCCGGTCAGCCTCGATGGTTGGCGCGGCCAGCGGCGGCTGATCAATCAGGCCTGGGTCTACTTCACCACCGGCAGTACCGACCGTGCCTTCGAAATTCTGGAGCAGGTCCTGGCCGAGCCGAGGTATCCAGGCAAGAAACGCCTGCTGCAATGGCGGCGCTGGGAGCAGTTGCGCGCCGATCCCCGCTACCCGGCCCTGGCCGCCAAATACGGGCTGCCGGAATAATGGCCTCGCCTCGCGCCACCTTCATCGCCGAACCCCGATGACTCCCGGCCTGTTATCAGGCCCATCCAACATCCACTATCCAACATCCAACATCCTGCATCCCCCCTGCTCCCGGGCCTTGCCGGTCCCAGTGCTGCTTAACTTCCCCCATGCCCCGCCGGAACAGTTGCCGTTTGCGCCTGGCGCCCTTGCTGCTGGCCCTCGCCACGGGTTGGCTGCCCGCCCAGGAGCGCGACCCTCCGGTGCTGACTCCCTACCGCCATTTTCTGGACGCCCTGGATAAATCGTCCCTCCATGCTCTCGGCAAGGGGTTGGACAGGTTCCTCGAAATGACGCCGGGGCTGCCCCCGGCCCGGGTCGACTCGCTGGCCCAGACATACATGACATTCTTTTACGCCACCATCAGCCTGCACAACGATCGCATGTGGGAGGACCTGCCTTTCCTGGAGCGTCTGCATGCGGACGATGACCGGCAGGATGCCAGTCTGCAGCCGTTTTACGCCGGTCTGGAGAAAAACGGCCTCGACCTTTACACATTCGGCCGGCTCTACTACATTGACCAGCAACCCGATTTCCTTTACCGGCGGCTCGGCGGACGCGTCTCCCCTGCGGTGTACTCCTTCCTAGCCCTGCGCATGGGGGAGCTGGCCGCCGGCTTCTCCGACCAGGACAGCCTGGTCATCAGCTTCGCCCAGGTAGCGCAACGGGTCATCGACTGGGAGCAGCACCTGGTCAACTATCCCCGCAGCGTCGTGGAACGCTGGGCCCGATTTTATTACCGCACGTACCTGAGCACGCTCCTCACCGGCCTGCGGCTGTCACCGGTCTTCGATGCCGATGGGCAGCTCCAGCCGGCCCTGGTCATCCTCTACGATGACTTTTCCAAGCGCCACAGCCGGACCGTCAGCGGTATGCTCGTGCGCCAGTTCTATGACTCGCTGATAGAGGGGGATTTTCACTGGTCAACTGCGGTGCGGGATTTCTATGTGGCCCACGGCATCACGAACATGCACACCGCCCAGGTACCGTACCGCTGAGTCCGGGGACTCCTGCCGTCTAATCTACGGTATCACATATGAGGGCAATGGCGGACATGACCGGCCGCTCGCGCCGGTTTCCTTCCGGACGGTTAAGCAGCCGCCCGCCCACAACCAGGGCGGAGGAACCGCCCCCATCCAGGTTGAGCGCCATCACGCTCCCCAAGTCAAGCATATGCTGGGCCAGTTCGGCGATGCTGACCCCCCGGCTCCCCTCCTGCCGGCCGTCAACGACCAGGAACAGGAGATGATTCGAGAAAGTATAGCCGATGGCCGACCGGGGATGCAGAGCCTGCAGGCCGCCGCTCCAGAATCCTTCGGCTGCGGCGGTGATATTGACTTCACCATCCACCACCAGGACCGGTCCCGCCCCCAGGGCATCGCTGACCGGCCAGGGCTGCGCCGGGGTGGATCGCTTAAAGAGGGGGTCGGGGTCGCCCAACTGGTGCCGGGGCAGGCGGCTCGCGGAGCGCAGGCCCTCAGCCCCCGTTCTGATCCAGCCGATGAGGGGGTGATTCCCGGCTGTCAGGCCGAAAGCACCCCGGGCCACGTGGTAGCGGTCGCCGTCCCAGAGCACGGAGGGGACGGGCCCCTGGTGCAGGATGCCGGCCACCTTGAGCAGGCCGATATGGCGTGGTTGGGGGCCGTCCATCATGAAGGCGCCGCCGTTAATGAGGACGCAGGCGCCAGCCGCCGCAGCCAGAGACGTAGGGGTTTCCAACTGCCCAGCCGGGGCCCTGACGACACGGCTACGCAGGGCAGCCTGATTCAGGTTGGCATCGACATACCAGGCATTGAGATCGCCCGCCCGGGTGCTGCCCTTGAAAACCATCAGCCCCTGTGCCGGCACATCGATGAGGGTCCAGTAAATGGGCTGGTACCGCGCAGCGGAACTATCGCCGCAGGCCGAGATCAGCAGGAGGGCCGTCAGGCTGCCGCAAAGGACCAGGCTTCCCCGCCGGCGCTTGATGGCAGGACCCCGAGACATGCAGGAAATTACAGTCGGCCGAAGGGGCTTGCCAGAGCAGTGCCTGAGAGGCGCAAATCGGGCTGAAAATAAAAGTGGCACCTCTGGGGGGAAGGCACCACTTTAGGTTCCCCAGTGCTGCGGTGCAGCGCCGGAGAAGAAAGCTGGCCCACCCATGCCCGAAAGAAGTTTTTGAAGATAATCAGGGTAGGGCTGTCGTTCACCGAAGTGGCAGGACGCCATTGCAGGAGACACAGGCAGGCTAATGATTTGGCTTATGCCGGCCGGGGCCATTTAATCTCGGGCCGAACACATCGTAATCTCAAACGCCTTACACACACAAGCAGGAGATGCCGGCTCGACATAAGCCAAAAGGGCGGCTTACACCCGTAATCATATAATCATGCATCATTCGCATCATCGCGGGAATTCAATTCCATCGCTTACCGGGAGTCTGTAGGGCATAAGCCAAGATTCAAAGAGCGTGTTCTAATAACCACACCTATTTAAAGCAAATGGTGTGCCAGAAAATCGGGGAAATATTTCTCGACGAGGATGATCAAAACATGGCGGCGGGACGTTTTTAAAACATAGTCAGTTGACTATACTGTGCAATTAAAACATTGCATAAATGAAAACCGGCCCAAGGGCCGGTTTATGGTCTTTATAGATTAATGCGCCCGGCTGGGCCGGAAAACCTCAGTCGCTGGTAACCTTTTCGGCGGTAATTCTGGCGAGCACCGCATCATACTCCTCCTCGTCACCTTCCTTATAACCGACATGCGACAAGAGAACCTTGCCGTCTTCAGCGATGATGAACAGGGTCGGCAAGCTGCCCCGGCCCTGGTCACTGACAACGCCATACTTGGAGGCTGTCTTCCCGTATCGGTCGATGAGGACTTTCAGTTCGATATTGTATTCTGCCATATAATCCCTCAACAGGTCTTTCGGCTCATTCACATCAATGAGGTAGATACCTGCATCGGGATACTTTTTCTGCAGGATTTCGAGCTGGGGAATCTCCTTTTTACAGGGAATACACCAAGTCGCGAAAAAACTGAGCACGAGGGGTTTGCGCAGATTATCCCGGGCTTTAGCACCCACAGTGCGGCTGAGGTAAAACTTCTCGCCGTCAAGGAACGTCAGGAAAAAAGTCGGAGCGTCCTCCCCGGCCTTGACCAGCTCCTGTCCTTGCAGGAATGAGCCGGCCAGCATACTGATCATTAAAAACCGCAGCCATACTTTAGACATATTTCATTATCCTCAAATTGCTTTTAACGCGCTGCCAAGTGCCGGTCGATAATTTGAAGCACTTGCGGGTGCGCTGGCAAGCTTAGTATCATCGGGTGAACAGTATAATCCCTGACCCGCAATTTTCCCCGGCGCAACTGCAGTTCCAATTCCACCACGTAGCCCGCGTTGCCGCCAATGTTCACAATCTGTACCCCGTTTTCTTTAGCCACTTTCTTCAGAATCGTCTGCGAATGCCCCCCCATGATCAGGTCTATCCCGGGGAACCTGCGGGCAATGGCCCGGTCGGCTTCGAAGCCGGCATGGGAAAGGAGTACCCGCACGGTCGCCTTGGGCAACGGCGTGGCGAGCCAGCGCTCAATCTGCTCCGGCCAGCTGTCCATGCCGAAAGGCTCGAACGGCCCCTGCTCGTAAAAGCGGGTGACGCGGGGGTGAATCAATGGCAATATGGAGTAGGTCAGGGCGCCCTTTGTGATGGTCACCGGCTCGCCGAAGGTTTTGGTCACTTCCGGCAGGTCGAGATACCCGGGCTGGCCGAAAACGATGTCCTGATCGCCCAGATTCACCAGGTCGTAGCCGATAAAGGCCATCGATTCGGTGATCACGTCCTTGACTTCAGGGGCCATGTAATCGATGAAATTGTCCCCGTTATCCAGCAATAAGGCGTCGGGATAGCGGGCTTTGAGGTCGGCGATAAATTGTGCCCGGCGCTCCAGGCCGCCGAGGGGCTTTTCAGGACAGAGGCAGTTCTGATAGACGCCGTTCGCGCTGGCGGTGAAAATGATCAGGCCCCGCTGGGCCGCCAGGGGGACGGCCAGCAGTAGGGCTGCCAGCAGGCTCTTTATCAACAAATTTCTGCCCCCCATTTCAGCGGCGGCCCGGCCTAGCGCATCAAAATCATTTTGCGGGTGTAGGTCTTGCCTTCGGCGGTGTAGACGGCAAAGTAGAGACCCGAGGCCACCGGCTGTCCCGTGGTATTCAGGCCGTTCCATTGCGCCTCGTAGCGGCCCATATCCTGCCAGCCGCTCACCAGCGTTGCCACCTCCTGGCCGAGCAGGTTGTAAATCTTGAGACTGACCCGGGCAGGATGAGTAAGCGTATAGGGTATGCGCGTATTGGGATTGAACGGATTCGGATAGTTATTGGACAGGCCGAACACCTGCGGCAACTCGGCCAGCACTTGGGCCGCCGCCTGGTCCACATAGGCCGCGCTTCCGGCCAGTACTTTGAACCGGTAAGGGAATTTGTCATTGTAGTCGCGGATTGCCAGGAGCCCGAGGCCGTAGGTCAGGTCATAAATTTCCCGGTTCTGCAAATCCACCATGCGCACTTGCAGGTCGCCGGACAGCTCGCCGGCCAATTCCGCGCTGATGGTAATGGCGCCCGTTTCCCCCCTGGTATAGAGGGCCAGTTCCCACTCGCCGTTGGCCTCGTCGAGAGACCGTATATCACTGGTCAACAGGGGCAGCCCCTCCTGCCAGTCCGAGCGGTCCATCGCCAGGTAGACGTAGTTCTCCACGTAGGGTGGCTCCGGATTGTCGAACCGGTCGAGGCCCTCAGTGGCGGCGGCATGACGACCGATAAGGGTGTTGCTGTCGCCGTAGTTCTGCCCCTGGGCACTGAGCCTAAGTTCCCAGCCGCTGTCCGCAAGGGGCGCTTCCTTGGACAGTATTTCCTTCGAGAACGGCGGCACGGAGAAGATCAAGGTCTGCGGGGCCGTGGTCCGGTTGTAGATGGCGTAACCCTGCCAGGGGAGCAAGGAGGCCGCTTTTCCGGTCCACTGTGCGCCGTCGTATGTGAAGGGCCCGAAGAATTCAGCGGAGGGAGCAGCAACCGTCACGGAGAAGGCGAAGGGGCTGCCGATGAGGCTCCAGCCCGGGCTGATGGATTTGGCCATCTGGGATTCGCCGCCGGTGATCCCGGAGGTCACGCTGAAATGCAGCGCCTCCGCGACCCGCTGGTAAAGCCAGAACGATTCGCCTGCACCCAGGCTCGTCGGGTTTTCGGTGAACGCATCGTTGCGGTAGCCGTACAGTCGCCAGACCGTGTTGTCAACCGCGCCCAATTCTTCAAAGTTACCCAAAAGGGAGGCATTGTCCAGAATGGCCGGCACGGATATGAGCCGCCACTTGTCCTTGGGAAACCCGCTGCTGTAAGGATTTCCGCCGAGGCTTTGGGTGCCCAATTCGTCGGCTGCAAAGCGGGTGCCCGAATAGATGGCTGCCGTCGTGTCCTTATTCCCGGAGGCATCAGCGGCAATAACATAGGCGGCCATGCCCGTCAAACTGATGGCGGCGGACGGAATGGTCGCGGTATAGCCCGAGCCGCCGGAGCTGCTCATCGCGATGGTTGCGTAAGCGCTGGAACCCCCGCCAGCCGCGTACAGATCGACCGAACTGACGGCGTCGTTATCGGTCACCGTCACGGTCAGCGTCAGATCGTTGCCCAGCTGCGGGCCGCTGGACTGCAGACTGAAATTGGAAGCAATGGGCGCTTCGGTGTCGGCCGGCGTGGTAAGCGTGACCACGTATTGGCTGAAGCCGGTCAGAGCGTTAAAGGTTACCGAACGGTCGCTGGCGCTGGCCGCGGTCCGGATGCCCGTCCAGGGGCCGCCGCCCCCGGACGCCCGCTTCATGAGGTTGAGCAGGGTCAGATCGGCCAGGTCGGCGGCTGAAAGGGTATTGGCCGGGAAATTAAGGGTCAGGTCGACGCTGAATGTCCCGGACCCGTAGTGGTTGAACTCCCAGTACTGGCCGCCTACCGGCGTATCGTTGGCCGGCAGGGCGCCATCGGGCGTGCTGGCAAAAAGCATCACCTCCACGGTATCATTCCCGGCGCCGCCGCTAAAGGTGAAGTTCATCTCCACCCCCGTATTGGGGAAGGTAACCGTGGTGTCTCCGGCAATCACCCCGTTATCGGTCACATCACCGGCAGCCGCGGTCGTGGTGAACGATTGCGCCGCGCTCTCGATGACGCGGTTGCTGGCCAAGTCATCGGCCACCAGGCGGTACTGGTAGGTGGTGTTGGCTGCCAAGCCCGCCAGGTCAGCCTGCGCGGCAATGCGTCCGTATCCGCCGATATTGGCCGGCGAGGCGCTCACAGCCAGGTCAAATGCCGCGCCCACACCATACTCAAAGAATAGCGTTAAATCCTTGCCGGCGGCGCTTACCGTTCCGCTGAGCGTGGCAGAGTTGTTCGTTATGGCTGACGCCAGGCCCGCCGTGGCAGTTAGGGTGGTAATCCTGCTGAAGGCCGCTTGGGCGGCCTGGGCGGTAACCTGCAACTCGGCCAGACTGCTCGCACCGGCGATGGCAAATGAGACCCGGTGGCGCTCACCCGGCGCAAAATTATAGGGACCGGCGCCAAGGGTAACGAGCATATCGCCGGCTGCAGTGGGAACGGTTTGGTCCGTGGTCAGGTAGGTGTAGAGGTTGGCTTCGGTATTCGCATAATAGGGCCCCACCGCATAGCCCGAGCGGGTCCCTTCCAGCAGGACGACACCGTAATAGTTCGGGTCCGCAGCGACGCCGGCAAGAGTTGCTGATTTACCCGGCGCGACAGAGATGTCGGCCCCGGGATTGGGGGGACTGGCGGCCGGGCTTTCATAGATGTAGCCCAGATTCAGCCCCGTATCGAACCCGCCGAGGTTGTTGAAGGGATCGCCCACGTCCCAATCCATCGCCAGGCCGGTGTAGATGCCGGTCAGGGTGCCGCCGCTGGTATTTTCCAGATCGAAGGAGATCAGCACATAATTGTTATCGGGACTGGTGGCATTTGAGAATGAGATTTTGGTAACCTCGATGCCGATCGGTGTGGCTGCCTTGCTATCGTTGAAGGAGGCCCTGTAGACCTGGTCAAACCCCGGCGGCGGCGTATCGGCTAAAATGTCCAGGGGGCTGGTGGTGGCATAATCGTGAGCGCCCACACCGCCATACAGTCTGCCGGAAGCCCGGGAAGAAGATGCAGCGAGCGCAAACTGAGCCTCAAAAAGGGCATCTGCCCCACCGCTCAGCCGGAATCCGGTGCCCGACCAACCGAGGCCCCGCCCGATGATACCATTATTGTACGTGGACATTTCGACGATGCCGTTGTTGTGGGTGGCAAATTGAGTGGGGAACCCATTGACCCAGATAGTGTACCCTCCTGTTACGGTGGCGCTAACGTTAGCGGCGGATAAT
>SCKI01000022.1 GCA_004124295.1 Fidelibacterota bacterium | reverse complement strand
CCGGGGTTCCGGCATGGCTCCCTGCCTGGCGGCTTTTGAGCAGGCCGGCGAGCTGCAGTAGCAGCAGGGCGGCGCTGAGCAGCAGCTGGCCTCGGCTGGCGGCTTTGATGATCTGGTCTTTACTCATGGTGTCTCCTTTGGTTTGAGTTAGCGTCCGAGAAAGATTATTCAGCCTGATCACTGACTTAGGTAGGAATAAAGTGTCGTCCGGGAAACGCCGAGTGCCTGGCTCACGTCAGCTATGCTGTTCGACTTATCTTTGAGCATGGACTTGGCCAGGGCTATCTTTTTGGCGTTCATTACCCTCGGCCTTCCTCCGCGTTTTCCGCGCGCTCGGGCGGCTTCAAGGCCTGCCTTGGTTCTTTCCCGAATTAAGTCCCGCTCAAATTCTGCAAGCGCCCCAAACAGATGGAATGTCAACTTCCCGCTGCTGGTGCTTGTGTCAAGATTCTCGCTGAGGCTCTTGAATGCCATCTTCTTATGATGGATCCGGGTGACCACATTGATCAGATGCCGCAGGGAGCGGCCTAGCCGGTCGAGTCTCCACACGACCAAGGTGTCACCCTCTCTCATATAGGCTAGCGCCTCATCTAGTCCGGCCCTGGCAGAGATTGATCCACTGATAACGTCCTTGAAGATTTCAGTGCAGCCTGCTTTATTTAGGGCGTCTAACTGAAGATCAAGGTTCTGATCGATCGTTGACACCCTGGCGTAACCGATCAGCATTAGCGCTCCTTTCATGTATAATATTCAATAAACGGTGAATTGGCTCAGTTGTTGAATCTTGATTTTCGGATGAGTTTTTTGGCGGTAATCGGCGTGATTCGGCAGGTTGTTGAACTCTGCCGGCTAAGCCCAATAAATGGAGGTTTGTTGGGAATAGAAATTGCAGCGATGTGATGAGTAAGAGTTATCTCATCTATATTACAAATACGAATTATTTAAGAAGAATTACGGCGTTTTTAGAAGGAGTGACTTTCCCCTATTTCAACAGCACCATTTTCATCGATTTGGCATATCCTGGCGCCACTAGCCGGGCAATGTATATGCCCGATGAAACGTTCCGACCGCTTCCATCTCGCCCTGACCATATGACCGCATGGTAGCCCGGAGTCTGATCAGCATCCACCAATCGGATCACCTCGCGCCCCAGCAGGTTATAGATGCGCAGCTCAACCTTGGCTGGCCGGGGTAACTCGTACCTGATAGTCGTGACCGGGTTGAACGGGTTGGGGTAGTTCTGATGCAGGGCGAACTGCTTGGGCAGTATATTCTCAATCTCTAGAAAAACCGTCGCTGATTCGATGGGTTCCCCCGAGGTGTTCCAAAGCGTATAGTCCAGAATAAGGGTCTGCTTTCCATGGTTGCCCAGATCGGCCTCAAAGGTCAGGAGCGGTGCCTCAGATGCCGCGCCCTGATCATCTTTCAGACTGAGACCCGCAATGGCGAACAGCACCTGGCTGCTGTCAGCATTGGTCTGCACGAAAAGTGGCGCCGTTTCCCATCTTGCTGTCATGTACCCGCCAGCCTGGAAACCCCGTACCCGGACCTGCCGGGGATTGACAGTCATCAATCCGTCAATCATCATCAAATCGGCTGTCTCCGCTACCTCTACCCTGATGATAGTGGAGCCGTCCCACTCCCAGAGGTTATCCGGCACGACCTGTATCAGCCGCAGGGATGGCTCGGTAGTGATCGTTTTGGCCAGCGCCGGCACCGACTTAGCAAAGCCGTTGTTGGCGAAGCTCCAGTTCCACATCTGGGCGAAGACGACCAAATCCTCGAAGTCGAGGACGCCATCCGGTTGCGGCGTCAGGTCCGGCACTGTTCCTGTGGCGGGGCCAAGCTCGTAGGCCAGCTCCTGCGGGTCGGCGTTCCAGGCGGCGGCAAACTGGACCAAGTCGCCGGTCGAGATCATCAGATCACCGGTGTAATCCCCGGTGTGGTAGATCACGGTGAGTCCGGATAAGGTATCACCGGCGCCGGTGTCGTAATCCTGGGGAAGCAGGCGGAGCTGCACATTGGGCGTGGTGCCCGCCAGTCCGTTGGCGAAGGCTAGCCAGTCCACGCTGCCGCCATAATCACCGGGCGCGATGGCGCTGCCGGCAGACCCGACCGCCGAGGGAAGCCAGTTCTGGCCGCCGTCCAGCGAGTAATCTGCGGTGATGGACAGGGTGTCACTCTCAGCATCCGTCAGGATGTAATCCACGGCTACCCGAGAAACAACACTGTCAATGGATGTGGAGGTAATTGTCAGATTTGGCGGAGCGTTGTTATCAAGGTGAAAAATGATGGTGTCAGCGGTCCCCGGCTCATAGTCTTTGGGGATGAGGCGGAACCAGGTCAGCGAATCTTCATGCCCCGGCAAATCGGCGCCCGTATCCCAGACGAAGCTGCCAGCGTAAAGGCTTTGGTCTAGCCCATCGGTCTGACCGGTGACCGTGGCGCCCTGCCATACGCCACCCCGATTGGCGGAATATTCAGCCGAAAAGGACAGCGTGTCGCCTTCGTCATCAGCCAGCGTATAGCTGAGTGTCACATCCCCGGTCTGTTCATTGGCCGGCCCCGCCAGTGATGCCACCGGTTCGTGGTTGTTGTCCAGCCGGAAAGGTGATGTAGTATGACTACGCCCTGTTGTGTCAGCTGTATAAGGGGTGATACGCAGTCGGACATCAGGCAAATCAACGCCGGGTAGATCAGCCTCCGACTGCCAGATGAGGGTGCCATCGTAACTCTCCGGCCCCAGCGCCGTGGTGTCCCCCAAAAGTGTGGGGACCGCCCATGAAGCGCCCTGATTGATGGAATAGTCTACCTGAAGATTGATGGGTACGCCGCTGGGGAAGGAAACATGGTAATCCAGCGCAACATCACCGGCTACTTCGGGCCCCAGCGATGCCAAGCGGGCAGAATAACCGTCCCGGTTCAGCAACACCCACACTCTGCCATTGCCCTGAACCGCCACGGCCATGTCGATGTCCCCGTCCCCATCCAAGTCGGCGGCGGTGACGAACCGGGGACTATCCCCCACAATAAAATTTACCTTGGGGGCAAAGCTGCCATCACCGTTGCCCAGCAGCACCGTCAAGTTGCTGCTGCCGTTATTCGCCACAGCCAGGTCGATATCCCCGTCCCCATCCAGGTCGGCGGCGGTGACGGAATTGGGCTGCAACCCCACGCTGTAATCCGTTCTTGCGGCGAAAGTGCCATCCCCATTGCCGAGCAGCACCGAGACGTTGTTGCCATTGAGATTCGCCGTGGCCAAGTCCATGTCCCCGTCCCCGTCCAAGTCGGCGGCGGTGACGGACCAGGGGGTGCTCCCCACTCTATAATCGACGTAGGCGGCGAAGGTTCCGGAGCCGCTGTTCAGCAGCACCGCTACCTGGAAGTCGAACTGAACCGCCACAGCCAGGTCGATATCCCCGTCCCCATCCAGGTCGGCGGCGGTGACGGACAGGGCGCCAGACCCTACGCTATAGTCCACCTTGGAGGCAAAGGTGCCGTCACCGTTGTTCAGCAACACCGACACGTTGTTATCACCCGAATTCACCACGGCCAGGTCGGCCTCCCCGTCCCCATCCAGGTCGGCGGTGGTGACAGACTGGGGAAACGACCCCACGCCGTAGTCCACCCTGGCGGCGAAGGTGCCGTCGCCGTGGCCCAGCAGCACCGACACGTTGTCGCTGAATGTATTCGCCACGGCCAGGTCGATATCCCCGTCTCCATCCAGGTCGGCGGCGATGACGGAGGATGGATTTGCACCCACGCCATAATTCACGGCGGCGGCGTAGGTGCCATCACCATTGCCGAGCAGCACCGAGACGCTACCATCAAATGTATTCGCTGTGACCAGGTCGGTGTCCCCATCCCCATCCAGATCGGCGGCGGTGACGGACTGGGAAACACCCGCACTATAATTGACGGCGGCGCCGTAGGTACCACTCCCCCCCCACACCTCCGCCGTAAAGTCCCACACCAATGGGCTAGCCAGCGTATACCCCGCCGCGATGGCTACGCCCGTTGTCAACGTCACACTTACCTGTTCACCCAGCTTGAAAGGGCTATCCGGCGTAAATGCGGCGGTTCCGGTGCTGTTGTTGTAGGCGTAGGTGCCGCTCACCGTGCCCGTGTAGCCGCCATGGATCACGAAGGTATTGGCATTGATTGTGGTGGGATTCATGTCCGCGGCGAAGGTGACCGAGACGGGGTCGCCCAGGGGCACATTGAGGGCGTTCAGGGCTGGGTAGACCGCCACGATGGGGTTGACAGTGCCGCTGATGTAGACTTTGGTCGTGGGGTTCAGGGGATCGTTGCTCATAATGGTTAGGCTATCGCTGTAGGTCAGCATGTCGGAAGGTGAGAAGGTTATCGTTAACGTGGCGCTGTCACCGGGGAGGACGGAGAAGGCGGAGGGATCCACGCTAAAGGCGGCGCTGGAACTCGTGATGCCGAATACTTGTAGGGTGCTGTCCACACCGTTGTTGTGGACCTTGAAGGTCAGGCTGTCCGTGGCACCAAACTTGATGGACCCGAAGGAGAGGGAGTAGGCGGAGAGGGCAACGTCTGCCGCGACGCTGCGGTTCAGCAGCACCGAGACGTTGTCGCTGGCAGAGTTCGCCACGGCCAAGTCCATGTCACCGTCACCGTCCAGGTCGGCGGCGGTAACGGAATAGGGATTACTGCCTACATCATAATTCATGGCGTCGGCAAAGGTTCCGTCACCTTGCCCCAGCAGCACCGACAAATTGTCGGAACCAGTATTTGCTACTGCCAGGTCGATGTCTCCGTCCCCGTCTAGGTCAGCGGCGGTAAGGGATTGCGGGCCGTCCCCCGCGCTATAATTCACGGCGGTGGCGAAGCTACCCGCACCGTTGTTCAGCAGCACCGACACGTTGCCGCTGGTCCAGTTCGCCACGGCCAGGTCGATGTCTCCGTCTCCGTCCAGGTCGGCGGCAGTGACGGAATAGGGTAATGACCCCACGGAGTAGTTCACGGCGACGGCAAAGGTCCCGTCACCTTGCCCCAGCAGCACTGACACGTTGTCGCTCTCAGAATTCGCCACGGCCAGGTCGATGTCTCCGTCCCCATCCAGATCGGCGGCGGTGACGGAGAAGGGACGTGACCCCACGGCGTAGTTCACGGCGACGGCAAAGGTCCCGTCACCTTGCCCCAGCAGAACCGACACACTGTTGCTGTCTAAATTTGCCACGGCCAGGTCCGCATCCCCATCCCCGTCCAGGTCGGCGGCCGTCACCGACACGGGACCACTCTCCACGCCATAATTGACGGCGGCGGCGTAACTGCCCGAGCCGTTATTCAGCAGCACCGAGACGTTGCCGCTGGTCCAGTTCGCCACGGCCAGGTCGACGTCACCGTCACCGTCCAGATCGGCGGCAAAGACAGAGTACTGATTGGATCCCGTGGAATAGTCGGTTTTGGCGGCAAAGGTCCCGTCACCCTGCCCCAGAAGCACCGAGACATTGCCGCCATTCAAATTCGCTACTGCCAGATCGGCGTCACCGTCACCATCCAGATCGGAGACAAAGACAGAAAGGGGATTTCTTCCCGCGGCATAGTCGGTTTTGGCGGCGAAAACGCCGCTTCCCCCCAGCACCACAGCGGTGAAGGACCAACTATAGGGGCTGGCCAATGCAGTACCGCCCGTACTCTGGATGCCGGTGGTGAGGGTCACGCTCACCTGCTCTCCCACCTTGAATGGGCTGTCGGGTGTAAAAGTGGGCGTATTCGTGACGGTACCGTAGCTGCCGGAAATCAATCCCGACAGGGAGCCGTTCACCACGAAGGTGGCGGCGTTGAGGGTCGCGGCGTCCATATCAACATCAAAGGTCACCGACACGGTTGCGTCTGCCGCCACGGCCAGGGCATTTTGCGCTGGAGAAGTGGAAACGATTGTCGGTGCCTGGGCAGACAAGATGCCTGCTGACAGCAGCATGATCGTCGGGAGCCGCATCACTCGATCCCCACCAGCGCAGCCGCCTTCTCCAGAATGGTGATGGCGGCATTGTTCGCGTCCCTGAGCTCCGAGGCGCCGTTCCAGGCGATCTCGCCCGCCTGACTCACCGTCAGGGTAATCACACCAATGGCCCCTGTGCCGCTGACGCCCGCGGGAGTGCCGGTGGCCGTGGCCACCTCAATGGTGACCGTGCCGGCAGAGTTGTCATAAGCGGAAAACGGAATCACCGTGCCGCCGTTGGACTTGAGCAGCGACCGGCTGTCCTCGTAGACCTCGATAGCCGTCACCTGCAGTTGGGTAGGATCAAAGGTTAATGCAGCCTTCAATGCCAGCACATTGGTGACATCCTCGAGCATCAGTTCAACGGTCACGCTGCCGCCTTGGGTCACCGACTGGAAGCGGGGCGTGAGCCACAGTGCCGGACCGTGAATGTCGTCAATAGTGTAGCTGCGGCTGTGGGCGCTCTCCTCCTCAACCCCGGAGGCATATCGTCCGATGACCTCGAAGGTGTAGCCCCCTTCATCCAGTAGGGCGAAGGTTGCTGTTGTATCGGCGGCCCAATCAGACCACGCGCTCCCGGCCAGCCGGTACTGGAACGACATACCGGACTGGTTACCGGACCATATGAAGGTCACCGTATGCGCATCGACCACCTCACCTTCGGCAGGTCCGGAGACGATGGTCGTCAGCGGCGGCACATAGTTGGGATCATCGGGGATAATGGGGTTGTTGAATCCGGGCTCGGTAGGGGTCGCTGTGCAGCCTGCGGCGATAGCCAGGCAAGCGAAGGCCAGTAGGCGCTTCAGGAACATTAAAAAATGATGTCCAGGAAATTGATGGTCCAGACCCCACCGAGTGCCCCGAAAAAGATGTTCCGCTGCTGCTCGGCTGTTTTCATGGCATCGAAGCTGTCCTGTACCTGGGCTTTTTTTGCCAGTGCGGCGGTGATGTCTGTCTCGCTGTTGTACTCTTGCAAGTAAACATCGTAGTCTTCCTGAAATGCCTGCAACGCCGCTTCCTGGCTGTAACCGAGAACTGCCAGGCCGGCCGCTGCAAGCAGGAAGATGGCGCCTCGCTTCTGGGCATGGTACAGCTGACCGCTGCCCGGGAGGACGGTAGAGAGCAGTACGGCCGGCAACTTGGGCTTGGGATTGAGGGCAAAGTCAACCGTGGTGATATGATCGTACAGCACCGTAGGATTGGCCGTGAAGGTATAATAGGTCGGTTTGCTGATGGCAATCGGATAGGTCCCCATCTGCAGGAGGATGTTATCGGTCGGCGTCATCGCCATGGTCCTGCCGCCGATCTTGACGCGTGCGCCGGCATTACCGGTAAAGGCCAGATAGCCGTTCATCGGTTGAAGAGCCAGGGTCAGGTCGCTTCGCTCGCCGGCCTCCAGAGATAAGGTGGTGTCAATGGTGTGATAGCGGTCGAGACGGGCCGTTACCTTATGCGATCCCGGGGCCAGCTCGAGGCCGCTAAGCTGCCCTGCGCCACGGTCGATATCATCCACAAAGATGATCCCCTGCCCCGGTGAAACGGATACGCTGAGCAAGGCCGGGCGAATGGTGAAGCCCACGGTCGCCGGGGCTGCGTCGGCAATCGCCACGCCGCTGATTCTGCGGGCCGCCGAGGCCATGCCTTCAGTTAAAACGACATCGATACTGCCTTGCGTGTCGTAACTGGCAGATCGCACGGCTTCGCCGGTCTCCACATCGATGATGCGCATCTCGATGGACCATGTGGCCCCCACCTTGCCGATGCTTCCAGAGAGCATAAACTGGGCACCGAGCAATTGCCCAACTTCAACGGCACATTCATCGGATGTACAGCCCGACATCTGGAAATCCTGTTCACGCAGGATATCAAGCATCAGACCTCGCTCGATAATGCGGTATTGATCGAGCTGGGTCATATTGGTTCGCAGACGGTTGGTGAGAGCGGCTACTTCGGGCCCGGATAAGCCGTATCCATCAAAGTCCAGTACGGCCAGGGTTGGCTTTACCTGAGCGACAAGAGCGGTCGATAAAAGTATGAGGGATGCAAATCGTCTTATGGCATACACAAATCCAGCCCTTACTCCTCGAGGCGGTAAAAGTCGAGATTTCCGTCTCGTTGATCTGATATTATGCGTTCGCAATACTGTGATGGCTATCCAAGAAAATGTAACTCCTAAGTATCCGCAAAGCAAATGGATAGCGAGGTTCATGAAATGGCGATCACATTTCGGCCTGTGGATGTTATGAATACCAGCTCTCGACGAGTGCAATGGACCTGAGCTGGATATCCCGCAATGGGGGGACAGGCTCTAACGGATACGGATTGCCTGATTGCTCTCGATGGTCATTGATGCCGGCTGAATCTCCAACGAAGCCCGAAAGGCTTTGGTAAATCCTTCGAACTCAGGGGGTCGATCGGTAGCCAGGATTAATAAGCAGGTCGATATGATCTCAGCCACGGGCAACTTAATCTGTGAGATTACTAACCATTAATGATGCGTTTCACCCTTGTAGGGCATCACCGCAGTGATCAAATTTACGGCCAACGCCAATTTGCCCCCTTTGCCGTAGTTAGTATCGGCCAATAATTGGCCCCGAGAAACTCGGTCCCCCCTCTTGACCAACGGCTCTGAATTGATGAATGCACCCCTGTTAAGTGGCGGATTATTAATGACGTGGGCTTGGGCTACGGACCCTGAACCACGAGATTTGATCTTGATTCTATCCTTCCCCACACTGATTACAGTGCCACTTACGGGTGATATCTGGCCCATTTTAAAAGCGTCAGACGCCTCAAAATTATTTGCCGAAACCAATGGTGCCTCGCGGTTGATCAATGATACTGCCTGCACCATCTGTGCCGTACCCAATATGGCCCTACCACCACTGTTGGCGCTCAAAAAGGGCACCAGGTTGGTGACCTCCGAGTACATCTCGGCTGCCGTCGGAACAATATAGTCCACCTCCTCTGGCTTGACGCTCAGAATGTCACCGTCTTTCACTACCTGTACCATCTTACTGTCCGTCCGCCACTTTCCTCCTCTCAACTCCAGTTCCTCGGGGAAAGCCACGGTCTTACCAAATAAATCCTCCGGGGTGAGCCTGATTCTCCGGTTGGTCCTCACATTTACCATGCTGGTACTGATTCGTCCACCCTTCACCTGAGTGTTTATAGCCAGATGTTCGGTAATGCCGGCGCCCCCGGCCGGAGTCTTTACCGGATCAATGAAGCCCAAACCTGAGGCCCTGACATCCCGGGTGGAGGGCATAACCTTATGCTCGCCGGATATCCCGTGTTCGCCAGTCACAGTCACCTTGGAGTCAGCGGAGAGCAAATCGAGTATGTTGGTTGTCTCGCCGGCGCTTTGTAACCTGGTGCGGGTGAAGATCGCTTTGATGGTCGGGTTCAAATCCCCGGGACCCAGGTTGTTCCGAAGATCCCCCGTAAGGATGCTGTCCTTCTCGATGCGTCTGGCCAACCTGCGTTGGAGAGTCTCGGCATGCTCGGCCAAATATTCTTTCCCGGTTTCAGGTAGGTCCCGGAATCGCTTGTAGTATATCTCGTCCCGGGAATCCGGTTTCCCAGTTCCCCGATGCAATGCCAGTATCCGACTTGTACTAGCCAGTACCGCCCCGGGCGTCACATTCTTGTACGCCTCTCCCAGTGTCAGCCGGCTGGCCTCGGGATTCAGATGTGATTCGACTATAAAATGATTGCGAACCATCTCCTGCAACTCTTCGGGAGTCTTGTCCGCGGCACGCTGGTCTCCAAACACCTTGCGTGCAAACTTCGCGATCGTTTTCTGGCTGGTTGTCTCCGAGGTTTTGTTCCTCGTCAGTATCTCGCCGCCCCAACTATTCTGGATCTGATCATCCTGAGCCCCCATGGCCTTAAGCAGGGGGTACAGCGGCATATTGGAGCTTCCCACTCGGACCACGAACTGCTCGTTTTCCGGGTCCAGCATGATCTTGAAGTTCCGGCCCCGCTCAAGCCTGAAATCCGACTCGATCTCGCCCGCACTGGTCACCCGAGTGTAGGCCGTGCCCTTAAGCTGGCTCTGGTTCTTGGCCTGATAGTGCGTGCCGTCAATCAAGTAGGTATTAAGGGGCGTCCGGATAGGAATGTCCACGACATGCACCCGGCCCTTATTAACCGTCTGGTTCGTGCGGTTATCTACCACCCGGAGATCGGCATACACCTTATCGGCATAAGTACCCTGATTGATCCGTACGGCTTTCAGTTTTTGGAGGTCGTTGGGATCCTTGGGCTGCGAAATACCTATACTATCGATTTCGATATGCCTGGAGGGTGACTCCACCTGCAGGATGTCCCTGACCCCTGCTATTATGTTATCTTGGAATCTTTGGTGCTCAGTCGCCATTTCCAATCCGGGTTAGGACTTCCGACATACTTGTCTGGTTTGATGCCCGAACCCGTGATATTACAAGCCCCACCTTGACCAACGAGTTGGCCCCTGTGACTCTTGTCGGGTCCAGTTTCAACACAATTTATCATGTGAAAGCTAAAAAAAAAGCCCAGGAATCATGGCCTTCATTACATCCCCTTCTTTCCGGCAATGCGCAGAATGGTGTTTGTTCTCATCCTCTCCACGCTGTACCTCTTTTCTGTCTGCTTCATCCTATTTCACGGCGGGAGGCTTACGGACTGAATACCCATTGCTACATACCCGCTGGTATATCTTCCAGACCGCAAATCATCATCCATATTGTCACACTGCGGGCACACAAATTTCTAACTGATTGAAAATAAACGGTCCTCACCGGTGCGGTCGGATTCACACAGCCGAGCTACAAGTCTCCCACGGCATACTAGCACTGACTGCCGGGGGGACCTATACTCGATCCATCAAGGATGGTGTTGCTGAAGTAGGAGAAACGGGCTTGTGGGGCGTCCTGGGGGCTGTTGGTACGGCAGGGGCAGGGGAATGTCAACTGATTTCGCTTGCCTCTAGTTTGTGGCGCGTTAAGCGTCGCTGCTCAAGCGGGCCAAGGATGGCTAACTTGACTCGGGCACTCGGCGAGGAGGCCCTATTTGTACTTCCCCGAACTCCAAATTCTCGGCTTGAGCGTTCCCACCTGGATTTTGTTCGGCTGGCTTAACGTACTGGCTGCTAAAGGCCTGCTCATCGCGCTTATCCACCAGCAGGGGGTTGCCCTGTCCACCACGTTGGCGCTGGTGATGCTCTATATCTTGGGTGCGGCGCTGAGCCGCCTGCTTACCGGTAGCGGACCAGCACGAAGTCAGGATCGTCTGCCGTGAGCTGGGGTGTCTGCCGGCGATTATTCAGCCGCCTGGCCATGTAAGGGACCTGCTCGAGCAGGTAGGTTTGCAACTCTCCGGCCGTCAGAACCCCGTTCCGGTTACCATCTGCGGTACCCTGCAAGCCTTTCAGGAAATAGTAAGTGTAGAGGCCATGCTTCTGCTCGGGGAACCAGGAGCTGACCTCATCGCCGGAGGAAGAGCTGAAGGTGATGCCGCCCCCCAATAACCCGGCTTCCTTAACCTCCAGGAATATGGGGCTGACGTTCCGGATAATCATGCCCTGATCGCTGCTGCCGGAGAAACAGGCATCAATCACCACCGTCTTGGTGGCCGCCTTGATGCCGTCCAGCTCATTGTAGAATTCCTTCAGCGACAGTCCGCCAACAGCCACATAATTGGGGTCGGTATCGACGGGGACGAAATAGCCCTGGTCTGATTCAGGATCAGGGGCGCCGTGGCCGGTGTAGTAAACGAAAATGTCGGATTTGGGCCGGGCGGCGTTTCGCAACTTCTTCAGGGCGGTGCGGAATGTCGCCAGCGTGGCATCGTACTCCACAAAAATGTTGCCCTCCCGATATCCCAGTGTCCGGGTCAGGTAGCGGCGCATGGTCTCGCCGTCACGGTGGGCGAAACGGACTTCAGGCACATCGGGATGGCTGTAATAACGGTTGGCGATGATCAGGGCAACGCCGTCCTTGCGCTGGTCCCGGCCCCAGGGGATGTCCCGCTCAATATCTATGGATAGATCGGCCAGTGGCGGGCCACCGCCTGAGCTGCCGGCCTTACCGGCAATCACTACCTGCTGCATGCTCTTCACCGGCCGGTTGAAGGGGAGCTCCAGGGCAATCTCCGGCAGCCCATGACTGCCCGTCGCCTCGGAGAGGGTGAGCTTTATGTCGACCTTCACCGCTCTCCGGTTGGTGTAAAACTCAAAGGGGATGTCGGCGCTCCCGCCCGGCGGCAGCAGACCGATGTCGAAATGGGCCTCGGCCTCGCCGGCCAGGAAAATGTTCCGGCCCAGGATGAGACGCCCCCGGACCCCCTCGGCCCGGCCCTGGC
>SCKI01000014.1 GCA_004124295.1 Fidelibacterota bacterium | reverse complement strand
CCCCGCCGATGGCTTCACAACCAGAGGCGCCCCCGGGGATGGTAGCCCCGCCGCGCGCCCCCACCACCGCCACCCCCCCGTCGACGGCCACTGAGACGCCGAAAAATCCGCCTGCTGCGATGGCGGCCACAATCTTCTGGGTTTCATGCAGCGGCATTTCGCCAAACGCGTCATCGTCTGATGGGTCGTCTCCCGCACCATCACAGCGCAGCAGCAGGACGGAGCCCAACAGCGCCAGCAGGCTACCTTTGAAGATTGTCCGGCCAGTGAAAATCGCAGGCATGACGCCACCCTTCCTGTGCCTCAAACCGTGGCAAAATTCCGGTGTCTAGCCAAATTATATCAATAGTTTGATAATTGCAAGTGACCTGCCGTAGAGTCTGGCAGTTGAAGCCGTTTCTTGCCCCCGCTGTCGTTCGGGCCGGTGCTCTTCTGACTACTGAACACTGACAACTGACGCCTGCTAACCTGGCGCCTTACCGTGGCCCCCGCCCCCCGGCGTCAGGATGCGCAGCGTCGTCCCGCTGGGCACCCGGCGGCTGAACTTTCCGGGCAGCTGCTCCACCTCGCCATCCACACTTTGCAGGCTGTTCTCCCCGGCAGCGCCGGCAGCGCCCCCCGCCAGGCCCCAGGGGCGGCTCGTTCTGCGGTCCGACAGCAGGGTCACTTCCGCCGGACCCAGCAGCAGCATGTCCCTTTCGATGCCGTCTCCGCCCCTGTGGCGACCCTGGCCGCCGCTCCCCCGCCGGATGGCATAGCGGGTGATGCGGAAAGGGTAGGCGTGCTCCAGCGCCTCAATGGGCGTGTTGAGGCTGTTGGTCATGTGGGTATGGATGGCGCTCAATCCGGCCTTGGATGGCCTGCCGCCCATGCCCCCGGCAATGGTCTCGTAGTAGGCATAGGGCAGTCCGCTGCGGGGATCGATGCCCCCCACGGTGAGGTTGTTCATGGTGCCGCTGGAGGCTGCCGGAACCACCTCTGGCGCCGCCTGGGCCAACGCTCCCAGCACCGTGTCCACGATGCGCTGGCTCGTCTCCACATTCCCTGCCGCGACGGCCGCCGGCAGTTTGGCATTCAGCAATGACCCTTCCGGGGCGAGCACTTCTATCGGCAGCATCGTACCGGCATTGGACGGCACCCGATAGGGGATCAGCACACGGAAGCAGTAATAGACGGCCGACAAGGTGATGGCGAAGTTGGCATTGATCCCCCCGGTGGTCTGCGGGGCCGTGCCGGCAAAATCGACCGTGGCCTGATCCCCGTTGATGGTAACGGCTGCCTTGATGGCCAAGGGACCGTTCCCGTAGCCGTCGTCGTCCATCACATCCTCGAAGCGGTATTCCCCGTCCGGCAGGCCGCGGATGGTCCGGCGCATCATCCGCTCGCCATAATCCTGCAGGTGGGTCGCATAGGCGCGGCAGACTTCCGGGCCGTATTTCCGCAAAATCCCCAGCAGCCGCCGCTCGCCGGTCCGGTTCGCCGCCAGCTGCGCCGTCAGGTCACCTTCCCTCTCGACGGGTGTGCGTACGTTGGCCAATATCAGCTTCAGCACATCGGCAACGATCTCACCCCGGCGCACCAGGTGGACCGGCGGGATGCGCAGCCCCTCCTGGTAGATCGATGTGGCCAGCGGCATGGAGCCGGGCGTCATGCCCCCCACGTCGGAATGGTGGGCCCGGTTGGCCACATAAAACGCCGGCGCCTCGCCCTCGCCTTCGAATACGGGCTGCACCAGCGTGATGTCGGGGAGATGGGTGCCACCGGCAAAGGGGTCATTCACCACCCCCACATCGCCCTTTTCCAGCCGCAGTTCACCGAGGACCGCCTGCACCGACAAGGGCATCGAACCCAGGTGCACCGGCATATGGTCCCCCTGCGCCACCAGTTTCCCGGCGGCATCGAAGAGGGCACAGGAGTAGTCCCTGCGCTCCTTGATATTGGGCGAAAAGGAGGTTCTGCAAAGAGCGCTGCCCATCTCCTCGGCAACCGACTCATACAAGTTGCGGAACACCTCCAGCAGGACCGGATCCGGTTTCGTCGCGGCGGTCATGGGGGGGCCGGCTCCGCGAAGGTCAAATGGAGGTTGGCGTATGGGTCCACGGCGCACCAGGCATCGGGCGGCAGCAGAGTGGTGGCCGAGTATTCCACGATGAGGGCCGGCCCCGGAAAGCGGTTCCCCGGGCGCAGCTGCTCCCGTTTGATCAGTTCGGCCGCGACTTTCTGCCCGCCGAAAATAATCCCCTGACTCCCGGCCAGCGCCGCGCTGTGATCCGCTCCGGACAGGGGCTCCGGCTGAAAGGACGGTTTGGGGCTGGCCGAGGTGGCCCGGAGCCGCAGGTTGACCAGTTCCACCGGCCGGCCCGGATCGCTATAGCCGTAACGCCGCTGATGGGCCCGGTGAAAGTCGCCCACGAAGTCGGCGCCCAGGTCGACCAGGATTTCATAGCCCTGGCCCACGTAGCGCATATCCAGCATGGGCGCAAGGGTGATCTCGCCGGCAGGTATCCCTTCGGCCCCGAAATCGGCCCGGGCCAGTCGGGTCAGCTTATCAACCTCGGACTCCAGCCTGGCGGCGTTTGCCTCCTCCGCCGGCCAGAGAAGGGTCTGGCTGTAATCGCGGACCCCATCGGCCAGCAGCATCCCGATAGCCGAAACCACCCCTGCCGCCCGGGGTATGAAGACCCGGGGAATGTGCAACGCCCGGGCCAGATCGAGGGCATGCATGCCACCGGCGCCACCGAAACTGACCAGGCTGAATTCCCGGGGGTCATAGCCCCGCTCAATGGATATCATCCGGATGGCCCGCTCCATGGTGGCATTGGCAACGTCGATGATGCCCTGGGCCAGATGGACAGGCGTAATGCCCATATCGCCGGCCATGGCGGTCATCGCAGATTCCACCGGTGCGGCATCCAGGGACTGTTCCCCGCCCAGGAAATGTTCCGCCGAAAGACGCCCCAGGTAGAGATGGGCGTCGGTGACCGTAAGCCGGGTGCCACCCATACCATAGCAGACAGGCCCGGGCACGGCCCCAGCACTCTCCGGCCCAACCCGCAGCGCGCCGCCATCGTCCAGGCTGGCGATCGAGCCACCGCCCGCCCCGACTGTATGGATGTCAATGACCGGAATCCTGATCGGCAGCGGCCCCACCCTGGCCTCCGAGGTATAGAGCAGCTCCCCCGGGCAGAGACTCACATCGCTGCTGGTGCCGCCCATATCGAAGGTGATGAGCCGGTCACAGCCTGCCATGCGGCCCGCGCCACCCCCCCCCCCCCCGCCCCGGGGGGGACCGGCCGGGGCCGTCACCACGGGCCGCTCTTTCGCCGCTGCGATGGAGACCGCCCCGCCGTTGCTCTGCATGACGCGGATCGGCCCGGCCCGGAAATGCTCGGCCAGAAAGCTGAGGTAGCGGTCCATGATCGGTCCGAGGTAAGCGTTGATCACGGTAGTGGTGGTGCGCTCGTACTCCCTGAACTCCGGCAGCACTTCATGGGACGCCTTGATGAAGGCCCGGCTCACCTTCCGAAGCGCCGCCGTCAGCGCCTGCTCGTGGGCCGGATTGGCGTAGCTGTGCAGGAAGCAGACGGCCACCGCGTCGGCCTGCAAGGCCTGTACCGCCGCCACCGTGCGGGCCAGTTCATCCTCCGTGAGGGCCGTGATGATCTCGCCCCCCGGGCCGACCCGCTCAACCACGCCGATGCGCCGCTCCCGGGGTATGAGCGGTTCGATACCGTCCACGTTGAGGTCGTAGATATCCTGGCGGTTCTGCCGGCCAATCTCGATAACGTCTTCAAATCCGGCGGTGGTGACCAGCACGGTCGTGGCGCCCTTGCGCTCCAGCAGCGCATTGGTGGCCACCGTGGAGCCGTGCACCACCTGCACCGGTTGGTCATCGGCCGCAAAACCGGCCAGCCCCTCCAGCACTGCCCGGGCGGGATTCTCCGGTGTCGAGGGGATTTTCCTGACGATCATCTCGGCCCCCCGGAAGCAGACGAAGTCGGTGAAGGTGCCGCCCGTATCGACCCCGATAATCAGCGGCTCAGGCATCTCCCCCACCTTCCGCCGGGACCGCCAGGGCCGCCTCCATTCTCGCCCGTGTGGATGGCGAGACAGGCTGGGTCACCCGGGAAACCAGCACGGCCACCAGCCAGTTGGCTGCCGTCCCCCAGACGCCCCCGTGGAGCGTCAAGGGATGGGGCCAGATGATGAGGGTCAGCCCCAGGGTCGCCAAACCGGCCATGATGCCGGCGATGACACCGGCTGCCGTGAGCCGGGGCCGGTGGCGCGGAAACAGGGCCACGGTCAGGGCCGGCAGCAGCTGCAACGCCCCGGCCCCGGAGAGCGTAATGACGATCACCAGGTAGCCAGGCTGCCCCAAGCTGAGCGCATAGCCGACCACCAGCAACAGCAGAATAAACACCCTGCTGACCAGGATATAGTGCTGCCGGGGCGCGTCGCTGCGGATGTAGCGCTGGTAGATGTCCCGGGTCAGCACCGTGGTATTGGCATGCAGGATCGAATCGAGGGTAGACATGGCGGCCGCGGTGGCCCCGGCCAGGATCAGTCCGGTGAGGCCGGGAGAGATATACTTGAGCAGCAGCTCGGGGAATATGCGATCAGGCACCTGCAGGTCGGGCATGATCAGGGCGCCGCCCAGACCGATCATGGCGGTGGGGATAAAGAGGGTCATCAGGTAGATGGGGGTGGTGGCCCCGAGCCATTTCAGGGTTCGCTCCGAGGCGGCCGTGTAGAAGCGGATAAACAGGTGCGGCTGGAGGATGATCCCGAACGACAGCACGAATCCCAGGCCGAACCACATGGGCCAGGTAAAGAATCCCCGGGGGCCGGGAACGGTCAGCAGATCGGGGCGCAGGAGTTGGACCTGTTGCAGCATATGGGCGGGGCTGTCCCAGAAATGCCAAGTGATGGCCAGCGCGCCGGCCCACACGGCCAGGTACATCCAGACCCCCTGCAACGCATCGGTCCAGTAGACCGCCCGCAAGCCCCCGGCCATCAGGTAGAGGGCCGCCACACTGAGCAGGATGGCAGCGCCGGCCTCATAGCTGATATGATTGTCACTGGCCACCGAAATGATATATCCCAGGCCCTGTATCTGCACCTGGATATAGAGCAGTGAGAAGACGATGGAGATCAGGGCCACCAGCAGGCGGACGGTCTCGCTTTCGTAGGCGTCGGCCAGCAGGTCGGCGGGGGTGATGTAGCCGAACCGTTTCCCCAGGCGGTAAATACGGACGCCGTAGGTGTAGGTGATGGCCCCCACCAGGACGGTCCAGGTGCCGGCGACCCAGAATCCGATGCCGTGGGTATAGAAGAACCCGCCCGAGCCGAGGAACGCGAAGGCGCTGTGGTAGGTCGCCACCATGGTAAGGAAAAGGAGCGGGAAACGGGCCTTGCGCCCATAGAGCAGGAAGTCCTCCATCGAGCCGTCGAGCCTGCGGTTCGCTATCAGTCCAAGGACCAGGGTCAGCAGCAGGTAACTGCCGATAATGAGCAGGGCAATGACCCAGTTTTCCACGCTCCTGCCCTACAGATCCTGGCTGGCGGCGCTGATCAGCACGCCGATCAAGGCCACATAGACGCCCAGCAGGTAGAGGGCCAGAAACGGAATGCCCCAAACCGGCAAGTCGACATTTGAGGCCCACTGGGCAAAGGGCCACTGGGTCAGCAGGAACAGGCCCAGAAAGAGCACGACCCGAAACCTGCGGGAGGATATGCCCGGTACGTTGATGAACCTCATGGGTCAGCGCCTATGCCGCCTCCGATTTGTGCAAACCCGTCGCCATAGCCCATCCCCGTCGGGCCTGGGGAACCGGTTTGCGCCAGCCGGAAGCGCTTGTTGTACTGCGCTGGCTCGCATAGGTCAGCGACCGTGGTGTCTGGCGATCTCTTCCTCGCTCAAACGCAGGAACCGCGCTGCGTTGTTGTAGAAAATGTCCCGCTTTTGTTCGTCAGTGAGAAATGAGGCAGACTCGATGGCCTCAACAGCTCGAGGGATCACATGCGGCCGCGAGGATCCGGCATCGGACCCGAACATCAGCCGCTTGCCATAGCCGGCGCGGACAAGGGCGCTGAGGTAATCGTGAAAGGCCTGGCGCGGCACAAGCCAAGTCATGGTCGACAGGTCGGCATAAACCTGGGGATATTGGTACATCAAAGCGAGCATCTCGGGAAGAAATGGATAGCCGGCATTCTCCAGATAGATTCGGAGTCTCGGGTGGCGGACCAGTACCTCCTCCAGGAGCAGCGGATGCCCTGCCGAGAGGCGAAAGGTCGGGCGCGGAGCGCCCATGCCCGCCGTATGGATGAGGACCGGAAGGTCCAGCTCTTCGGCCAATGCAAAGTACGGCTCCAGGCTGGGCGCGTTGGGCGGAATACCTAAATACTGAGACGTAATTTCACCCATCCCGTGAAGCCGGCCAGCAAGATACTCAGCACGCAAACTGTCGATATCGGGAAAACCTTCTATTCCATACACCGGGAACATTGGCGAGGGAATGAATCGACCGGGGGCAGCAGCAGTCCACCTGTAGACATTCTCCAGCGAGCTGCTAAGAAACGCTTTGACAATGTGGGATTCATCCATCAGTGCGACCACACGCTGGAGACTGTCGACCGGGCCGGCATGCATGTGCATGTCGATGATCGGGCCGCGCTGCTGTGCCTGCAAGGGCAGGATCATCCTGCATAGTGCGAGAACCGTGAGAACGGCTATGAAGTGTCTCATACGACCTCCCTGAGTTTGAGGTGTGGCACGGTCTAACGTCTGGCGCTTCTGCTGCGCGACCAATCTGCCAACCGCAAGCGAAGCGCGACCCACAAGCTACCGCGCCAGCCGGAAGGAATCGGTAAACAGGTTTAAGGCCATCATGCTGCCGCCAAATCTAGCCTGCGCATGGGGCCGCCACCAGAGGGATGTCGGTCCCCATGCCTGGCGACAAGTCCGGCCCCCTCGCTTGCAATCGTTAACGGCCAGATGTTACTTTAGCCATGCTCCGCTAAAGGAGATGAGCAATCATGGCAGCACCCACAAACCATTGCAAGCCGCTGAATAGTGCCCCCGGAAACTGGCCCGAGGGCAGGTTGCGGTCTGATGTCCGGTGCCAACGGGTGGCTGGCGGTCAGACGCCGGGAGCGCCAATAAAATGACTGCGCCAACCGGCCAGCTGCTAAAAGCCAGGTTAAGGATAACGCTCCTTGGCCTGGGCATGGCGATTGGCGCCGCAACCCTTATGCGCTACGGCACGTTGAGTGGGGCTGAGCGGGGCAATCGGGCCTTTTCCCAGGGGACGGTGGCGAACAGCTCCCTGCGGATTTTGCGCGACGGCGGCAACCCGGTTGTCGCGGGAGTGGTGCTTGTCAAACTCAAGGGGACCCAGGTTATCCCGCGCGGTCTGTCAAAAACAGGCCTCTCGTCGCTCGATGTATTGCTCAGGGAAGAGGGCATCTATGCCATCGAACAGGCCTACCCGTTGCCGGCCCACCTGCTGGGCGAGAAAGGCAGGGAACTCCAGCAGATCTACACGATGCGCTATAATGGTGGCGCCCACCCGCGGCAGGTCGCCTTGCGAATCCTGAAGGACCCCAACGTCGAATTTGCCGTGCCGCAATACGTCTACCGCATCTACGATTCACCTGAACCGCGGTCAACAAATCTCCCCGGCATTACGGCTGCCCTCCCGGATGATCCCTTATATCCCCTGATGAGCCACCTGCCCCAAATCAAGGCACCGGTTGCGTGGAATGTGGTCAAGGGGGAAGCCGGCGGCGTAGTCATCGCGGTGGTTGATGGAGGCACCGACTGGTTTCACGAAGACCTCCAGGCAAACATCTGGACCAACCCGGGGGAAATTCCCGGCAACGGCATTGATGATGACAATAACGGATTTGTGGATGATGTGCGGGGCTGGAATTTTGCCAATAACAGCGCCAATCCCGCCGGGCTCCCGGCGACACCTGTGAATGCCCGCCATGGCACGCAAGTGGCGGGGGTAGCCGCCGCGGCGACCAACAACAACATAGGGATCGCCGGCGCCAGCTGGAATGCCCTGCTGCTCCCGGTCAACGCCTCCTGCCCCAGCGACAGCCTGATATGCTTCGGGATCAGGGGGATTTTGTACGCCGCTCTGAATGGGGCCGATATCATTAACCTGAGCTGGGGCACTGCCCACAGGGACCTCAATTCCTTTGAAGAGCGGGCACTGTTCCAGTTATGGAGGCTTATTTCTGACGTGGCGGCTGAGGGTGGGGCGCTGCTGGTCTCGTCGGCTGGAAACAACAATGAACTCAATGATACCATCCTCAATCTACCGGCTGGCGCCGAGCATGTTCTATCGGTTGGCGCGACCAATAAGTCCAGCGACGGAAAGGCCAGTTTTTCAAATTACGGTGTCACGGTTGATGTGTTCGCCCCCGGGGTCATTCTCAACAGCACGAGTCCCGAGGACGGTTATACAGACATTGCTTCCGGCACCTCCTTCTCCGCGCCGTTGGTGACAGGGATTGCCGCCCTCGTGAAAACGCAATATCCGGACTTGTCCCCCTGGCAACTGGGCCAGCAGATGCGGGTCACGGCCGATAATATTGAAAACGTTAACCCGGGACTCGTGGGTCTGCTGGGAAAAGGTAGAATTAACGCCTACCGGGCCGTCACGGAAAGGTCAAATCCGGCCATCCGCATTGCCGGGACCTCTTTCACCGAAAGCGGGAACGACGGCTTCATCGAAAACGGTGAAACCGTGAATGTCAGCGTATCCCTGGTTAACCACCTCGCCGATGCCAGCAGCGTATCGGTAACCCTGACTCAGGCGGACCCGGAAATCGCTATCACCAGCGACTATGCTTTCGTATCCTCCTTGCCGGCGGGCGATACGGTTGCGGTCACTTTCCAGTTCACCCTTGGCCAGGCCGATTTGGGACAACCCCTGCCCTTTACAATTGAGATAACCGCCGGCAGCTACCGCGATCGTGACCTGTTCAAATTATACGCGAATGAGCCCGCCGTGGCCACCCATGACACCGGGCCGCTACAGGTCTCCCTCACTACCGAAGGCAATATCGGTTGGACTGGTTTTGCCGATCTATCGGTTGGTTCGGGATTTGTCTATAACCAGACCAACCTGCTTTTTGAGGGGGGCTTGCTGGTGGGGGTCAGCGAAAATAGGATATCGGACTGTATACGGGAAATCAATGGGGAGCTGGAACAGGACTTCCAGATGCCGCCCGGCGCGCAGCTGATTTTGGGACCCGGGCAGATAGCCAACGAGGAAGGCACGGTTTTATTGATCGACGATCTGGCAGCGTCGCCTCTGGATCTGTTGATCCGGCAGGAAAGTTATGCGGATAACAACCCCGATTATGACGACTTCGTGATTTTCAGATACATCATCACCAACAAGGGCAGCCAAGCGCTGTGGAACTTGTATGCCGGTCTATTTTTTGACTGGGATATAAGCGAAAACGGTCAGGCGGACTACGGCCGCTTTGATGAGGCACGCCGGATGGGCATCGTGCAGAATGGTGATTTGACCCCCAGTTTCCTGGCGGCCACCCGGCTGCTCACCGAAAATGGCAACTTGTCCTACCGGACGATCAGCAATCCGGAGGAGATATATGGGGGTGAGGCAGGCGACGGTTTTACCCCTGCGGATAAATGGCAGTTCTTGAGTGGCGGCATTCAAACACGGAACCTGGACGATACGGACGTATCAACTATAATGGCCGCCGGTCCTTTCGCCCTGCAGCCGGAGCAATCCATTGAGGTTGCTTTTGCCGTGATTGCCGCCACCAGCAGGGCGGACCTGGAGGCCCACGCCGACAGCGCACAGGCGTTCTGGGACAGGTTCATATATCAGCCGCAGGCCAATCAAACACCAGTTTTCACAGCGGTAATGCCCGCCACGACCATTATTGCCGGCGAGTCTGTCACCTTCACTTACGCGGCCGAGGACCTGGACGGCGACGATCTAACCTTTACGCTTGCCGAAGCGCCGCCCGGCGCTGTCATTGATGGCGAAACGGGCGTGTTCACCTTCCAGACATCCATTGATCAGGCCGGTACTTATGAGATACATGTGCTGGTCAGCGACAGTATTTCCGCTACCGCGAGCAGCGCTGTTGTGACCGTCGAAGAGGCCCTTTACTTTCTGGCTCAAAATTATTCCAACCCGTTCAGGCTGTCCGCTGCCACCCCCACAACGACGATCGAGTACCAGTTGCCCATAGAGGGCCGGATCGAAATAGTTGTCTACGATCTGCTGGGGCGTGAGGTCAGGACTCTGGTAAAGGATGTCAGGTCGGCCGGAAGGTACTCGGTTGCCTGGGATGCCAAGGATAACGCTGGCCGGCCCGTAAGTACCGGCATATATATCTATCGGATCCGGGCGGGGGATTTTATCAAAGTTCGGAAGATGATATTGTTGAAATGACCGGGCCGCAAGGGCCGGGCAGTCCGCGAATCACTAACAACCAATATCCCACCGCTCATGGCCGAGCCGTACCGGGGGCAATGAAATCAGGTGGCAGTGGCGGTCGCAGTGGGCAGCGCAGTACCTGCGCGTGATCGCCGTCACGGCCTTGATGAAATCTGGTGGCAGTCGCAGTGGGCAGGCCGGCAACCTGGCCCCGTCAAGGTTGGCCCGAATGTGGCACTCCCGGTGTGGCGATCCGAACCCCTAGGCTGTAACGCCGGCCGGGCAGTCCGCGAAACGCTAACGACCAATATCCCACCGCTCATGGCCGAGCCGTACCGGGGGCGAGACTCGAACTCGCACGTCCCGTTAGGGACTCGGGATTTTAAGTCCCGTGTGTCTACCAGTTCCACCACCCCGGCAAAATTTTTGTCCCGCGCCGGCAACTCCCAGCAAATAGTTATTTTGCGATAACCTCTTACCTTCCCTGATGCATCGTCAGCGCCGCCCGACAGCATCGTGCATTGCATGGCTGCGGCAGGCCCGGATGCGCTGGAAATGGCTCCTGCGCGCGTATCATCTGCGTATCGGAATCTAACCGATCACCCAGGATTCGGGCAAGGTCCGGGTAGTCCCGGCGGAGCGGGCCGAGGCCGGGCTTTTCGGCCGGGGTCACGGAGCTCTGCCCCAGGTACCTGGAAACCGGCTCCATACCGGCCCCCCCTTGCAGGAGCATTTGCCTTTTAAGAGGTAAGTCCCGGTCTCCGGGCGACTTTATTGACTGTTTTGCGGCGACTCGAAATGAAACCGCAACGCCACCTTGCAATGCTATTATTGCTGGCCCATGCTGCGCTGGGTCAAGCCCCGCCCCGACTTGAGCTGGACTACCTCGTCACCGTAGACCGGCAGATCACCTACGGCACATTTGTCTATGCGCGTGATAACATGGTCGGAATCATCCCCAGGAAATCACCCGGCAGAACGCCGCAGTGTAACCCGCAATCGAATGTGCGCCGGGGACTGTACTGATTTACCGGATACCGACGAGATCGGCGGCCCACGGCCGGATACATGCCGGATACGGAGGACCCTATCGGGCCAATATATGGCTCCCGATGAGCAGCCTGGCGACACGAGCGACGGTCCTCCGGGACCCTGGGTAATCCTCCCGGTGCGAAACGGCTCCGGTTTTCGGAGGAACCTCAACGCTGTCGCCGGGGGAATATGGGTAGCGCTCTATTAGGTCCCGAAATACCGGGGATGCAATTATTCGAGTATCAATTTCTTGAAAAAACGTTCAATATTATATTTGGACAATTCCTCGAATGTATTGACCTTTTGCGTTGCCAGTTCAATGGCGGCTGCAAGGGTCGGTTCCGGGATTTGAGCATAGGCTTTTGTAAGCTTTCTCTTTAGCTCACTTTCTTCTCGAGAAGTCCTCAGTACGTAGGTCAGGTGCTCATCACCGATGAAAACTGCGAAACCAAGTGATACGGCCTTTTGCATTTTGCCATTTTCAGGATTGCGCATGAAAAGTGCTATGTTGTTCGTATTTCCACTACTCGTCAGGGTGTGGTTATACGTGCTATAGTCAAACTGATTCGCTTTGGGGAGTTCTTTAAAGTCATTGGGCACCCGAATCATCACCGGCCTTTTACTGGATGGCGGTGTGGTTCGGATGAACATATCGGCATCGGAGTTCTTGAAATCGTATAAATTCCCCATAATATCCATCTTCTCGCGCATGAACTGTCCTTCGGGCCAGGGCTGCACTTTGTCGCCGAGAACTTCCCGCAGATTCGCCAGCATGGTTACGTTGTAATAATTAACTGCGGCCTCGGGTATGACACCAACGATGATGACCAGATCTTTTCCTACTCTTCCCGTGTCACCGACGGCGAAATTGGCCCACATATCCACTGCAGCATAGTTTTCAGCGACACCCTTTTGAACCTCACGTTTTTTCGCTGCTACGCCCACTGCGGAAAGCCCCGTGTAGACTTCATCGTCGCCCGGTATTCGATATACGGGGCAAACTATGTAACGATTCATCATCAGCGGTGCGTAGTATATTTTCTGCGCGGAGTCAACCGCATCCTGTGTCAACGCCAGCCCGCCACCGCATCCAACCGATAGCGCCATGCCAAGAACCATTATTGGAGTTATCATTTTTCGAATCGTCACGATTAGTTCCTCCTTTTTTAGTGCGTATTTGCTGAAAGCAATGTGGGCCGATGGGGTGCAAAAATAAGGTAACGACACTGTGTTTCCTAGGTTTAGATTACGCTTAAGCCTACTTCTACAACACCATTTTAATGGACTCGGGTCGTTGTCAGCCCCGGCATATAAAGTGCACCAGCCACCCGATTCGCTAAGATAAGCCTTCTAAATTTCAAGTGGTGTGCCGCAGGTTGAATATTTGGGCCACAACGGAAACCGGATATTCGGTTTAAGAGGCCCCCTTCATCCGGCGGTCGCCAAGTCTGAGCCGTCAGACAATCGACACTTTTGTGTTGATACTCAGGGTGGTCTAATCGCACAGGGCCGCCCGAAAGCATCTTGCATCGCATGGCTGCGCAGGCCCGGATGCGCTGGAAATGGCTCCTGCGTGGGTATCATCTGCGTCGCGGAATCCAACCGAGCACCCAGGATTCGGGGAAGGTCCGGGTAGTCCCGGCGGAGCGGGCCGAGGCCGGGCTTTTCGGCCGGGGTCACGGAGCTCTGCCCCAGGTACCTGGTAACCGGCTCCATACCGGCCCCCGCCTGCAGGCGCATCGGCCTCTTAAGCGGTAAGTCCCGGTCCCCGGGTGACTTTATTGACTATATTGCGGTGAATCGAAATGAAACCGTACCGCCACCTTGCAATGCTATTATTGCTGGCCCAGGCTGCGCCGGGTCAAGCCCCGCCCCGCCTGGAGCTGGACTACCTCGTCACCGTAGACGGGCAGATCAGCTACGGCACCTTTGTCTATGCGCGCGAGAACATGGTCGCATTCATCCCCCGGAATTCACCCGACAGAACGCCGCAGCGTATCCCGCAATCGAATGTGCGCCGAATCGTGCGGGCGGATGGCAGCACAGCCTGGCGGAACAGTCTGAACTCAGATCGTTACGCGGACGTCCTGGAACTGGCCGATGGCAGGCGCGTGGTTGGCCTTTATGTGAGCCGGACCGCCACCTACTTCCGGTTTGTCCCCTCAGGCTATAAAGCCCTTCGGGAGTACGCCACCTCGCAGGTGGCCAAGGTGACCCTGGCAGACAAGTCACTCATCTATATTGCGCCCTCGCTAAGAGCGCCAACGGCCAACCCCTCAGCCAGTTCCAGCCGCACAATCGTGCCATCCGCCGGCCCCTCCAGGACCCGCAACCGTGGATTCATCGGGCCTCTGATCACCGATCTGCTGGCCTTGGGCGGCACTTTTCTGGCCGTCGGCTTTGTGATGTATTTTATTCCCACGCTCATCGCCCGAGGCCGCCAGGCGCAGCACACCGTCGCCCTGTTTGCCCTCAATCTCCTGTTGGGCTGGACCCTCATCGGTTGGGTCGCAGCCATCATCTGGGCCCTGCGGGGAGGGAAAAATAATCAACTCCTGGGCTGATCCTGGCCCCAGCGCCGCACCCACCGGCCAGCGGCACTCGCGCAATTGGGATTCCCGGGTATGGGACATTAAACTGCAAGGTCCAGAGCAAATCTCAAATCTTCAATAGAAAATGATAGTATAGGTGCCTGGCCGCTGGCAGCTGACGGGCCCTGTGAATAGCCCCATTTGAGCACAAAACCCAGGGGAGGGGAAATATCATGAAGGTTCGAACAACAATTCTCATTCTCACGGCGTTTACAGCCACTGCCTGTGCCGTCTTTATCCCCATGAGGGTGGGTCCTGCCGAAGATATCAGCGTTGAGATTACACCTGAACGGATCGCTCTGGGCAAGCAGCTCGCCGAAGGGATCGCCGCCTGTGGCTCGTGCCATACGACCGGCAGTTTCGTGGGTGACCCCCGGGGCGACATGTACCTGGCGGGCGATGTCATCACCTTGCAGCTGGAGGGGACTGTCCCAGTGCCGAATATCACGCCCGATCTGGAAACCGGCATCGGCGGGTGGACCGACGGCGAGATCATCCGGGCGCTCACCAAAGGGGTCAACCGCGACAATAAGCAACTGCTTCCCTTAATGCCCTGGCCCGAGTTCGGAGCAGCGCTGAACAAAGAGGAAATCTATTCTATCGTCGCTTATCTACGTGAGGTTCCCGAGCCGGTAAATAATGTTGCAGGGAAAAAAGACTTGAGCATGATGGGCAAGATTGCCTCATCAACCGGCATGATGTATAACATGTTTGCCAAATCTTCCACTTACACTGACTACCAGCCGCGAAGAGATACGCCGCAGGAACGCGGCAAGCGCCTGACCTACATTGGCAAGTGCGTCGATTGCCACTCCTATGCGCCCAAATTTCCGTTTGTGGCGTTCACGTTTGGCGAACCGTTGGGCGGCGGTATCTATATGCAGCCGCCCGGATGGCCGGTCATCATGGCAGCCAATCTGACCCCTGATGTGGAAACCGGCATCGGCGGTTTCAGCGATGAGGAGCTTTACAATTCGATCAAGTACGGCAAACGGCTGCGGCCCCTCCCCGATACCGAAATGGTGCGCTGGCCCATGATGGCACGGATTCCCAACCACACCGCGCTTACTGATGAGGAAATTGCCGATATCATCGCTTATCTGCGCTCACAGGAGCCGATAAACCACGATATCGATGCCAAAGAGGCGGCGAAAAACAGCAAGTAGCCCGGCGCGGTGGGTCACACAGGATTTTAAGTTCCTCGGTCTAGCCGTTCCACCACCCTGGCTACGATTTTCCGCGGCAGGCTGCTGAGGCGACGACCGGATTCGAACCGGTGAATCGCGGTTTTGCAGACCGCTCCCTTAGACCACTTGGGTACGTCGCCGACAGGGCGAATTTAAGGTGACGCGACAAAAAAAGCCCCCACAAACGGAGGCTTTCGAGCGAGAGACGGGACTCGAACCCGCGACAACCACGTTGGCAACGTGGAGCTCTACCAGCTGAGCTACTCTCGCATCATGCCCCTGCTACCCGGCAGCAGGCCGGGCAACGGCGGCGGACAAATTTACCCACGCCGCCCAGACCCGTCAAGGGAGGCCGGCGAACGTTGCCGGGCCGGGCGGGGCAGCTAGCGGCCGTCGGGGAGTGGCCCTTCGACAGCAGAAACCGCCGCCAGGGCCTGGTTAACCACGGCCAACAGTGCCGGGTCATCCCGGTGCTTGGGGCCAAGATCAACCCGCCCCGTCGTCAGCCGGTTGCCGGTATCGGCCAGCGCATTCCGGGCCAGGCTCTCCTGTTCCCGAAGGGCGGCGATACGCTCCAGGATATGGGGCTTGTCGGCGTAGGCCGTCTCCAGCGGCACCCCCTCAGGCTGGTTCCGCCCCAGACGGTTCAGGGCAGTGCCCACAAAGTTGATCCTGCGCTGCAGGTCGGTGATGTCCATCAGCGGCGCCTGTGGGTCTTGTATGGCGATGGTCATGACGCTGAGGCGCTTACCCTCGCTGCCCAGCAGTGCCACCGGGATGCTGCCGGTCCGCAGCGTCCGGGCGACACCCTTCAGATGGCTATGCAAAATAAGGTCAATGGGCAGGCCGGCGGCCTCGATGCGCTCCCGGTCGGCCGTATCCCCGTGGAATAGCAGCACCACCAGATCGGCCCCCTCTACGGCGGCGGGAAGATGCTCCCGGAGCGCCACAAGGGGATCGTCGAACCGGTACCCTGCCCCATCAGGCAGCCGCGATGAGACGCCCACCAGGGCTACCTTCAGGCCTCCCCTGGCGACGGTTACCGCCGGGGGAAACAGCAGCGCGCCGGCTGCGCTCTTCAGGTTTGCCGACAGGATGGGGAACTCGGCCACGGCGGCCATTTCCTGCAGGAACTCCAGCCCTCCGGCCAGGTCGCTTTCGCCAATGGTGATGGCCGCTGTGCCCATACGGTTGTAGCCCTCCACCAGCGCCCGGGCCTTGATCTTCTGCCGGGCCAGGGGCTTCTCATCCAGCTGGGCGGCGCTGAAGAACAGGTCTCCCCCGTCCACCAGTATGAGTTCCAGCCCCTCCCGCTGGAGGGCCGCCAGTGCCGTTGCTTTCCGGGCCAGACCGCCCAGAGGTTTCGCCGGTCACCCGCACGGCTCGAGCTCGCCGTTCACGTTTCCGGTGGCAACGAGGGTCACGCTAGGAACGGCGGAGGCAATAGCGGTTTCCGTATCGGCGTTGCCTTTACCGCATGAGGAGGTTAAGGCCCCGAGGGCGATCAGCAGAAGGAAATGGGTGTAGCGGTGTTTATCCATAATGGGCGAAACTACGGCGAGGAGAGGGAAGGTGTCAAGGCGCGGAGCTCAGGGGCAGAACCGGGCAACGGGCTGCTAGCTTGCGTATTTCAGCACCGCAATGAAGTGCAAGGTCGTCCCTGCTATAACAAACAGGTGCCAAACCAAATGCGCATAGCGGAGCCGTTTGGCCAGGTAGAACGGGACCCCTGCCGTATAGGCCAGGCCGCCTGCCAGCAGCCAAAACAGGCCCCACGATGGCAAATTGAGCAGCAGCGGCTTCACGGCAATGATAATGAGCCAGCCCATGGCCAGATACAGACCCATCGAGAGCCGCTTGTACCTTGTGTCCCCGATAGACGCGAGGACGACACCGGCCACAGCCAACCCCCAAACGAGTCCGAACAGGGTCCAGCCCCAGCCACCGCGCAGGACCCCCAGCGTGAACGGCGTATAGGTGCCCGCGATCAACAGAAAGATGGCGCTGTGATCAAGAATCCGGAACACCCGTTTGGCCTTATTCTCTGCCAGGGCGTGGTAAATGGTGGATGTGATGTACAGCAGCAGCATTGTGAACGCAAAAATACTGACGCCCACAATCACAGCCACGCTGCCCCGCTGAACCGCCGCGATGACGAGGATCGGGGTGGCGGCGACCGCTGCCAGGAAGCCTACACCGTGGCTGATGCTGTTTGCCATTTCTTCTCTCAGGGATTGCGCCCGTTCCCGTATCGCCAGTGGCTGGGTCATGGGTATAAACTCCTCTGCCATCTGATAACCATAGATTAAATATCTCTTAAGATTTAGCCCCTTGGGGCCACGTTGCTCCGGCAGCCAACCATACTCCCGGGGCCTGCATGGGACGAAGTTAGTGACCTGCGTAGAACTCTGCTCATAGATGTTTCGAACCATTACCCTGGATCAGTCTCACTGGGAAAACCTGCGCGATACAGCCCCCCCGGCAATCAATGGGGATTGATGTTGCCACCGCGACCCGGGATGAACGGCATGCTCCGGCACAAAACTGCGGCGGGGCGCTGCTGGGCGTCAAGGTGCAGTAGTCACGCCCAGGGCAGGCTCACCATGCGATAGGCCGGCAGACTATTCCATTTCAGCATGAATATTGTCTAGGACGGTGTAAATGTCCCGGATTATCTTTCGTGGTTATGCAACAAATGAATAACGGTCCGGATATCCCGGATTTTCTACTCAAGTCTACGTTTGGCGTCTCAGTGGTATCAGCCATCTTAATAACACCGTTTGTTATTAACAACTTTGTTCAGGGCCGCTATCTTCTGGGGGGTTTTACTCTTACTGTTGCCATACTCTGCGCTGTTAATGCCTAGTTCTGTTATCAGGGTCATTATCCCCTGGGGATCAACTTATTTGGAATAGCACCAGGCATTACCATAGCTATCGTATTTGCAATACATGAACTTGGAGTAATTGGCTCCTACTGGGCATATCTGGGGGCGCTTTCTTTCTACTTCATACTGCGTGAAAAACGGGCCTGGATCGCAAATATTATTTTTATCGGGATTGTTTTCCCCGTTGCGTGGAATGCTCTTGAACAGCCGGTTGCCATACGATTTTCTGCTGTACTTCTTGGAACGAGTTTTTACGCATTCATCTCAATGCGTGAAGTAACCAAGCGACATTACATGCTTAAAGAGCAACTGCAAAACGAACAACGGCTGAACAGAGAACTTCAATCGGCCACGGGGCGCATCAAGCAGCTCTCAGGTATGCTCCCTATCTGTGCCAACTGCAAAAAGATCCGCGACGACCAGGGTTATTACCAACAGATAGAGCATTATATTACCGAACATTCAGACGCCGAGTTCACCCACGGCATCTGCCCTGATTGTGCCGAGATTTTGTATCCGGGTATAACGGGTTCTGACGCCTAAGTTCTTTCCTGCCCGTTAAATTGAACGCCTGCCACTCGAACCCCTCGACAGGCATGAGTGCTATCAAGCCGTTATTGTAGCAAAGCTGTCTGGCCCGGCAGCATAAAAAAGTATAAGTTCTTCTATGGAGAGCTATTCCGCCAGTAGATCGTTTTCAGGGCGTACGCATCTCATCAGGCTAGCCTTCCATCTATCGGCACTCATGGTGTGGCTGGTATCCTTCGCCTGCCGCCCAGCGGTGGACCCGGCCGAACCCAAAATTGCCTGGACCGGCGAGAACAGTATCGTCGCCTATGGCACCAGCCTGACCGCCGGCATCGTCGCGCCCGATAGCAGCTATCCGGCCTTTCTGGCGGAGAAACTGCTTATTGATGTGGTCAACCGGGGGAAGATCGGGGCCACGTCAGCCTGGGGCCTAGCCAACATCGACATCATTTACAGCGCCAAGCCGGTCTGGGTGCTCCTCGAATTCGGGGCCAATGATTTCCTGCAGCAGATCGACGTTGACACGGCCGCCAAAAATATCGCTGCGATCATCGAGCATATCCTGGCCTACGGCGCCGAAGTGGCCCTGCTCAACTTCGCCCATCCTGACATGTATGCCAAGATCGACGATAACCAGGGGATCATTGAATTCTTGAGTGCGGAAGCGGTCCAGGCGTTCGTTGCCGCAGGTCTTGCATATGACGCCATGATCGACTCCCTGGCTGTCGCCCACGGCCTGGAGATTGAAGACTATCTATATGAGGGGATCGCCTGGGACCCGGCCTACCTGACGGACGATTGGATTCACCCCAACGCCGCCGGAAACCGCCTCATGGCCGGCAATGTATTCGCCGCCTTTAAGGAGACCTTCGAGCTGAGTCATATGGTGAAATAGCGCCGGCAGGCGGCAGGGCCGGACCGGGGGACGGAGAAATGGTCAGTGGTCAGGAGTCAGTGGTCAGGAGGCCCAACGTCCAAACTTGCCTTGCGTCGGCATATCATGCCGGGTTTCTAGCCTATCGAATTAATATACGCTATATTAGTTGCTGAGTTTTAAGGGAGGCGGATTGGGTTAGGACGCAATTGAGGTATTCTATGGAACTGGCCCTAATGGTATTTAAAAGGAAATAGTTTTAGTGCGCAACGAAGCAGGTGCTTTTCTAGATAACTTGATACAGATCCAAAATGATCGGGAGTATGTCTCAAATCTGGGGACAGAAATAGGCCCAGAGTACTCTGAAATGATTGAGGGTCAGTTTGGTGATGAGATCGTCGAAAGCGGACTCGCAATGTTGGCTTATTTATTTGATTTGATGAATAAGGATATAAGAGTTGGCATGGCTGCTTATAAGATTCTTTTCATGGGGTATGACGATATTCCTCATAGCGATCTGCTTGGACCATATTATGATTCTGTCACCACGAGAAATTTATTTATTCGGTTGTCCGAATCAAATTTTAAGCCATCTAGGGATAAAGCTATATCAGTAATGAACATATATTTGAGATGGTATACCGCTACATACGAGCTATTTCGTAAAATGCTAGTCTTTGACTGTTATTGCCATGGAATAAAAACTGAGAAGCCAATAAATATCAATAGATATCTATTTCAAAACAATGATCCGGCCAAATTGATTGCAAACTCCGGTTCTGGCAAAATTCTTCTGAAGCGTTACGATCCAGCGATGAGACATGCTATCGCACATGGGAATACAATTTTTATTCCGGGAAAGTTTATTATTGTCAGAATGACTAACGACGAGAAAAATAAGATAATTGAAAATCGATATGATAATGCAGATGCATTTATTGATCAAATAAGTCCAAGTATAGAAGTGATGAATAATACCATACGATTTTTCTTTTTTATTACGATGAATTTATTATTACCGAAATATTCCAAGATATTCAATACTTACATTCGGGATAGAATTACTAGCGAGACACTCATAGCGGTGGTGAAGAGTATTCAAGGCTAAAAATTCTAGCAATGTTATTTTTCCCCTCCAAATCAGACTTAACCGCTTCAATGCGGGAAGTAATTTGAGCAAATAGCCTCAATTCTATTAATTCTTATTCGTTTTCCTGTGCCGACGTACTTGAACATGTCCTCACAGATGGTGCCCCCTCACCCCTTCTTCTCCTTGCGCCGGGCAGATATCCGCTTGCCGGCGTCGAGCTCCTGCTTGCGCAGGCGGATCGACTTTGGCGTCACCTCGACCAGTTCATCCTCGGCGATAAATTCGATCAACTGGTCCAGCGATAACGCCCTAGCGGGCCGCAGGGTGACGGTGGCATCCGACGAGGCCGCCCGCATGTTGGTCAGTTTTTTCTCACGGGTGATATTCACGTCCAGGTCCACCTCGCGGTTCCGTTCGCCAATAATCATGCCGGCGTAAACCATGGCCCCCGGCTCAATGAACAGCTCGCCCCGGTCAACCATGCCGAAGGCTGCATAGGCGGTCACTTTGCCGGCCCGGTCGGCCACCAGGGCGCCGCTGGAGCGTTGCGGTATCGGGCCGAACCAGTCCGCATAACCGTTGAACAGTTTATTCATGATGCCGGCGCCCCGCGTGTCGGTCATGAATTGGCTGCGGAAACCAATCAGGCCCCGGGAGGGGATGATGAACTCCATGATGGCCCGGCCATGGCCATGATTCTCGAGGCTGGTCATGCGCCCCTTGCGCTTGGAGAGCTTCTCCGTGATGACCCCCACATGCTCCTCGGGGATATCGAGATAGACCTGCTCCATCGGCTCCTGCAGCCGGCCCCCCTCCTCGCGGGTGATGACCTGCGGTTTGGAGACCATGAACTCGTACCCTTCCCGGCGCATGGTTTCGATGAGGATGGCCATTTGCAGCTCCCCGCGCCCCTGCACTTCGAAGACGTCAGGCCGGTCGGTGGCCGAAATGTGGATCGACACGTCACTAAGCATTTCCTGGTTCAGCCGTTCCCCGAGATGCCGCGAGGTGAGGTACTTCCCCTCCTGTCCGGCCGTGGGCGAATTGTTGACGTAAAACAGCATGGAGAGGGTCGGTTCGTCCACCTTGATACGGGTCAGGGGCCGGGGGTCATCCTCGTCGGTGATGGTGTCGCCGATGGCAAAATCCTCCACCCCGGCGACGGCGATAATATCCCCTGCCGTCACCTGGTCGACGCGCACCTTTTCCAGCCCCTCGAAGGTGTAGATGGCCGAAAACCGTATGTTGCGGGTCACCCCTTCGGCGCCGCACAAAGCGTAGGACTTGTTCAGGGCCAGCACGCCGTTGTTCAGGCGGCCGATGGCAATCTGGCCGAGATACGGATCGTAGTCGAGGCTGGTGATCAGGAACTGGGGCAGCTGGCCGTCGTCCCCCTGGGGGGCGGGAATATTCTCCAGAATGGCCTTGAACAGCGGCGTCAGATCGGTGGAGTCGTCGCCGACCTCGATGTGGGCCTCGCCGGCCCTGGCGTTGGTGTAGAGGATGGGGAATTCGATCTGCTCATCGGTGGCGTTGAGGTCGATGAACAGGTCGTACACATCGCTGACGACCTCGGCAATGCGCGCATCGCGGCGGTCAATCTTGTTGATCACCAGGATCACCGGCAGGTTTTTCTCGAGGGCTTTCCTGAGCACGAAGCGGGTCTGGGGCAGGGGGCCCTCGCTGGCATCGACCAGCAGCAGCGCGCCGTCCACCAGGTTCAGGGAGCGCTCCACTTCGCCGGAAAAATCGGCGTGGCCGGGCGTATCGACGATGTTGATCTTCACATCGCCGTAGCGGATGGCCGTGTTCTTGGCCGCGATGGTGATGCCACGCTCCTTCTCCAGGTCCATGGAATCCATGACCCTGTCGGTCACCTGCTGGTGGGCGGCGAAGGTGCCGCTCTGGCGCAGCAGGCCGTCGACCAGGGTGGTCTTCCCATGATCCACATGGGCGATGATGGCGATATTCCGGTACGATTCTTTGCGCATGAAACTGTTTCCTGCAGTCAGCGGACAAAAAAAGCCTGTCCTGAGCCTGCCGAAGGGCCTGTCCTGAGCAGTTCGTTCGCCTGCTGGCGGCCTCAGCACAGGTGCCTTGAAGGCCGCTTCGGTTACCTCAGGACAGCCCTGATGTTACGAATGGGGGGGCGTAATGTGCCGGGGTTATTTGGGGGATTCTTGCTATCCCGCTGGCTTTGTTTTACATTTGTCTTTCGACGAACCAACACGATGGCACGACAGCCGCACCTGCCAGCCTGCATCAGTAAGTTATGCTATAGGTATTCTATACCGTAGGCTTTGGGGGAGGAAGCAATGTCTGATCAGAAACCGAGTCAACCTGTCTGGCGCTTTCTGTTCGGGGGACGACCCGCCGAGGAAGAATTGGCCTACCGTAATCATTATCTCGCTGATGATATCAAGCAGATACGGGCGCTCAGTTTCGCTGCTATAGGATTATTGCTGGCCCTTACATTAAAGGATATACCGAATCTGGGTGCCAACCCCGATTTGATGTCCGGCATCATCGTTCGTACTGTTATGATGATAATTGGTGTTTTTACCAGTTGGATCCTAACAAAAAACCTGTCTCCCAAACAGGTCGACCTGTTGGTAGGGCTGTTTGCGGCAAGTGTGGCAGTCGGCATGCTGACCATCCATCTATTACCCAGCATATCCGGCGCCCGCATGATATCTGTGGGAACACTGTTTATCATGGGCATACACTTTGGTCTCCCGAACTACGCGGCAACGTTGGCCCTCCCCATCGCTATTGTCATTTTCGGTGACTGGATCATACTTTATTTGCCGGGCAGGGAACATTTAAGAGATTTCATGATTCTGTTGCCCATCATCTATCTGTTTGCCGAATACATAGCCGTTGTGGCATCAGCCTATCACCACCGGGCCAGATTTCACGCCTTCAAAAGTCTGGAGCAGGAAATTCATCTCAATGCTGAGCTCCGGTCCGCCGCCGGACGCATCAACCAGCTTTCGGGCTTGCTCCCCATCTGTTCCAACTGCAAGAAGATTCGCGACGACCAGGGTTATTACCAGCAGATTGAGCAGTATATCACTGAACACTCGGAAGCCGAGTTCACCCACGGCATTTGCCCCGATTGCGCGAAAGAACTATATCCTGAGATCAGGACATAGGGGGTTCCGGACCCTTCTTTTTCGCCAGCATTGGCTTAAGGGACCCCAGCGACAGGTGGGCTCATGGACTTACTGGGCATGAGTGCAGCCATTTGCTCCTCATCAATCATCCTGCTGCTCAGGTCGACCTCAAGGGTAGGTCCCGGCCAGCCGGCTAGTAGATGATGACGAAGCGCCCCTCGCGGGTGGCCACCACTTCCGGACTGCTGTAATCGGGCATGCTTTCGGGCAGCCGGCCCCGCGCTTCGGTGGCCTCGCCCCCGGCAGTGAAGATCTGCCAAAGCAGTTGCCCGCCCGAACGAAAACCGCTGCCCTCGGCCCAGGCCAGCAGGATGGTGCCTGCCGGATTGATGGCCAGCGCCGGGTTTTTCCTGCGCACATCCGCGTCACCCGGGACGGTGATGACCTTGTCCAACGCGCTGATACGGGCGAAATAGACCTGCCCTTGGGTCTCCCAGGCCAGCGCAGGCCCGCCAGGTCCCGCCGCGATGGTCGTCGTGGAGACGGGGCAGGCCCGCAGCATCCATTCGTGCACCGTCGCCGATACGAAGCTCCGGGCGCCATCGGTGGATTTCAGCAGCACCATGTCCCGGTGGACACTTTCCCCCGCCGCCCGGTAGGAGACATACAGGGCGCCCTGGCCGTCCACCATCGCTTTCAGCCCGCAGCAGGCGCAGGCGCCGGTGTCATCGGGGTTGACCCTTTGCTCCCCGCCAAAGGTCTCGCCCCCATCGCTGGAGCGGGTCATGTAGACGGCCCGGCTCTCCTCATTGGCCATGTTGCCCGCATGCCAAAGGACAAAAACGCCACCCTGGCCATCGACGGCGATGGACGGCCCTGTCTCCACCCCCTTGTTGTACCGGGTGACCAGGTTTTTCTGCCTGGCGAAACCGGGCGCGCCGGGCAATTTTCGCGTATACCAATAGTTGACCGGGCGCATATTGAACCAGACCACATGCACGGCCCCATCCCCGGCCACCGCCAGCTGGGCCCGGCTGATGGCCTCATTGCGATTGGCGCTGCCGCCCCGGCTGTTCACCTGGATGGGCTGCGACCACGCCGTTGCTCCGGCTGGACGGGTGACGTAAAAGAGGTTCCCGTGCTGCCTGCCGCCCCGGTAGTAGATCAGGTGCAGGTTGCCCTGCCCGTCGGCGACGGCCTGAGGCTGAATGCCCCCGTCCGGCACCCGCAGGAACTCGACCTCCCCCTCGCCCTCCGCCATCGCCAGCGAAGCGGCCAGCAGAAGCATGGTGACGATCAGTAATCTAGCCTTCATGGCGCGAACCTTATTGTGGGGCGACCAGATGGACCGGCGCCCAATTTTGATGAAACCCCCTGAGCCTGATATTATGAGACGCAGGGCCTGGTTCCAAGGGTTGGTGGGGGAACTTGCCATCCGCTAACTCACCCCGTCGCGGGGCAGACTCCCCTCTCTTCAAAAAGAGGGGCCGGGGGGTGAGTGAGGCTTCGCCACAAACGGCTGGGCTGGGGGCGGATTGGGGTTTACATTGTGTTCTCCTTAAAAAGATTGATGATGGGGGCTTTGCCACTTTTTGACTGATGAAGGGGTAATCATGGGTAACAGTATTTCCGGTTTAATTGGAATGCCAATAACTGCCTTTATGGACCTTGTAAAGGAGGAAAAGCAGGTAACAGTTAGACGCGCCAGATTGATTCCTATTCATAAAGCGGGAGATGAGCAGGCTTTAACCTCACTTTTTCTTGCCGCAATGAGACTGGTAAAGGAGTTCAGAAATGAGATTCTATCAGCCGTCGGTATGTCGAGATCAGGCAAAATTCACGTTTTTACAGAAGTCAATTTTAAAGATTTCAAGGGCGAGCAGCCGGACGGACTCATACTTGTCGTAAGTGGCGGCAAAATTAAGGATGCAGCCCTTCTGGAGATGAAAAACAAGAAATCAACTCTCTCGGAAGATCAAATATCGAGGTATCTGGATGTAGCAAAGCAATATAACATTCCAAAGATGATTACGGTTTCAAACCAATTTGTATCCATTCCAACTCAATCACCCATTAGCGTGAAAGTCCCTAAGAATATTAGTTTATACCATTTGTCATGGTCGTACATCCTTACAATCGCAAATATTTTGCTATTCGATAACAAAAATAATATCGCCGATACCGATCAAATGGAAATCATGAAAGAGGTCGTGGCCTACCTTGAGCATGATATTTCCGGCGTTCTAGGCTTCACTGAAATGAAATCAGGATGGAAAGAGGTAGTAAACAAAATCAATATGGGGTCTGCCCTTACAAAAATGGATCCCGACGTGCTTGATACAGTATCTAGCTGGATACAGGAAGAGCGAGATATGGCGTTGATATTAAGCAAGGAATTGGGAATACTCGTCAGATCGGGGATGCCAAAGTTCAAGAAAAGCCAACTCGGTCGAATCAACTACGAAGTTAAAAATTTGATCGACAAAAAGGCCCTTGTGTCTACACTTCAAATCAGCGGCGCAGCATCCAGCCTATCAGTTATCGCGCACTTTGAGAGAAGAAATATTGAGATGAACGTTTCTCTAATCCCCCCGCAAGACAAGACATTGCGCGGTCAAATTGGGTGGATTCGGAGACAGCTCGAAATATGCGCGCGAAAAAATGTTGCCGATTTTACTTCCATAAGCAGTGAATTAGGAGTTGATATTGGAATCAAGTACCAACAAATGCCTATCAGATACTCACTAGAGAAACTTGACGACGCGATTGAGGAATTAAAGGGAAGGGAAATCAAATGGTTTGAAATATCGCTGATCCGGGACCTCGGTAGAAAATTTGAGAGCAGACGTGGGATTGTGCAAAATATTGAAAGTATGCTAGTAGACTTTTATCGTCTCGTGGTTCAGCATCTAAAAAAATGGGAAAAGCCTGCTCCAAAGATGCCGGACAGTGACAAGGAACCCAAGGACCTTGATTCTATTGGATGACGCACACATTTACTGCCCGCCCCAGCCCCCAAACTTTGAACATTCAACCTTGAACTTGTAACCCGAAACTCGAAACTCTCAGCCTCGCAGTGCGAGGCTCCCCCTCTTGCCCCCCGCCTCCTAATATCGTAAGCTCGGACCGACGACGCAGTGGCGTCTCCGCCGGTATCACTACTGGCACCTACGGGGATATAGCTCAGTTGGGAGAGCGCTTGAATGGCATTCAAGAGGTCGCCGGTTCGATCCCGGCTATCTCCACAGTGGCAGGGAGCTGGGCGGCTCCCTTTGCCTTTTGGGGCGGGTCCGGTGGCCCTAAATTCCGCCGCATTTCATACCCTGGCCATTTGATAGAGGAGCCGTAGCACAGTGGTCTCGTTAATGAACATCCGCACGAATCAGAAGGCGATTATCTGGAGTTTTCTGGGCGTCTTTATCCTCAGCCTGTCCATCGGCGGGCTGGTCGGCGGGGCCAACCTGATCGACGAAATCTTCGGCAGCAACCTGGCCGGCGACGCCGTCGGGGCGGTAAACAGGGACCGCATCTCCATCGAGGAGCTTTCCCAGGCCATCGCCCAGCAGAGCGAAGCCGCCCGGGAGCAGTACGGCGAGCTCACCGACCGCCTCGTCGAGCAGGCCGAGGAGCAGGCCTGGCAGAGGCTCATCGCCAACCGCATCATCCTGGCCGAATTGGAAAAGCTGGAGATCGGCACCGACGGCTTTGAGATAGGCTACATCCTGGATAACTACCCCCCCACCGTGCTCCAGTCCAGCGCGGCCTTCCAGACCGATGGCAAATTTGACCCGGACAAGTATTTTCAGATCCGCCGGGACCCCCAGGGCCTCGATTGGGGGCCCATCGTCACTTACCTGGCCGACCTGGTCCCCAACGAGAAGCTCACCCAGCTGGTCCGGGCGGCGGCCTTCGTCTCGGAGGAGGAGGTCAAGGAGGCCTGGGTCAACAGAAACGTCCGCGCCACCATCGACTACATTTACGTCGCCAATCTGAAGATCGACCCGGCCGGCCTGGCCGTCAGCGATGCGGAGATCGAGGCCCGTTACCGCAAGAACCGGAAAAATTATCGGGTGCCTGAGCGGCGCATCCTCGAGTACGTCGCCTGGCCCAAGCGGCCCATCGCGGTCGACTCCCTGTCCACCTATGAGGACGCTCTCGATCTGCTGGACCGGGCCCGCACCGGGGAATCGTTCGGCGAGCTGGCCGGCACCTATTCCCAGGACCCCGGCTCCGGCGCCCGGGAAGGCGATCTGGGCTGGTTCGAGCGTGAGCGCATGGTGGCCCCTTTTTCCGAGGCCGCCTTCGCCGCCGAGGTGGGCGAATTCGTCGGGCCGGTGCTGAGCCGCTTCGGCTACCACGTCATCCATGTCCGGGACCGGAAAACGGTGGATGGCAAGGAGCAGGTATTGGCCAGCCATATCCTGCTTAATATCGAGATGACCTCCGAGTCGCTGAACTCCCTCCGCAACGACGCTAACATCTTCACTTTCGACGCCCTCGATTCATCGTTTGCCATCGCCAGCCGCCGCCAGAACCTGACCTCGACCCTCTCCGGCCCCCTCGATGCCAAGACCACGACCCTGCCACTGCCGGTCGGCAGGCTGCGCTCGGCGGTGCACTTCGCCTTTGACGCCGAGGAAGAGGAAATCTCCGATGTGATGGAGAGCGAGGATGCCTTTATCGTGGCCCGGCTGGCCCGAATTCAGCCTGCGGGGATCCAGCCGCTGGAGGAGGTTCGCGTGGGAATCGAGCGCCAGCTGCAGCAGGAGATGGCCGCCGGCCAGGTCGATCTGGTGATGGCCAACATCCAGAGCCAAATCGAGCAGGGCACCTCCTGGAAAGCCATTGCCTTCACGGTGCCCGAGTCGGACGTACGCATGCTGCAGACCACGACCCTGGGCGGGGCCTTCCCGCGGGTCGGGCCCAGCGCCAGCCTGACCGGCCTGCTGAAGGGGTTGCAGCCGGATGAATTGAGCGGGATTGTGCCCCTGGAACGGGGCCAGATCATCGTGCGCCTGATCAGCCGCACCGAGCCCGACTGGACGCTCTATCCTGCAGCACGGGAGGAAGAGCACCGCAAACTGCTGCAGCGCCGCATGGACGGGGCCTGGGGCCTGTGGCTGCAGGACATGATGGACGCTGCCGACATCATCGACAACCGGCACCGCTTCTTCTAGAGTATCAGCTCCCTTGCCATTGCGGCCGCCGCTTCTCCAGGTAGGCGGCGATGCCTTCCCGCCGGTCCTGTGTGCCGATGAGCTGCCGGTAGGCGGCAGCCTCGGCCTGCAACCCTTCGGCTAACGGTTTGTCCGCCCCTTCCAGGATGGCCTGCTTGGCCGCCCGCAGGGCCAACGGAGCGTTCTCCGCGAATGTCTCCGCCCAGGCTTGCGCCGCCGAGCGCAGCATCCGGTCGGACACCACCATATTCACCGCCCCGGTGGCCATGCATTGGGGGGCGTCCAGCAGCTCCGCCGAATAGATCAGCGCACTGGCCCGGGCCGGGCCGATGAGCCGCGTAAGCCGCTGGGTACCGCCGGCGCCGGGAATAATGCCCAGACTGGTCTCATTCAGGCCGAACTGCCCGCTCTCGCCCATGATCCGCAGGTCGCAGGCCAGGGCCAGCTCGGCGCCGCCACCCACAGCGGTACCGTAGATGGAAGCAATGGTCGGTTGGGGCAGCCGGGCAATGTCGTTGATCATGGCGCCGATATCGGCCACCAGACCGGCAACCTCCTCCTCGGGGACCGACTGGCGCTCCTTAAGGTCGGCGCCGGCGCAGAAATGGGGCTGATCGGAAGTGATCACCAGCACGCTGCAGTCATCGTCGGCCGCAATGACCCGGGCCGCCGCGGCCAGTTCGGCCACCATCTGGCGCGAGAGGGCGTTCACCTTGGGCCGGGACAGGGTCAGCGTGGCGACCCACCCGTTGCGCTCCAACTTCAGAAATTCCCAGTCCGTATCACTCATGGGGCAACTCCAGTTCGTCAGGGACCTCGATTTCCATGGCCAGCAATTTTTGGGCATGGGTCTTGCCCTGGGCATCGTTCAGCATCGATTCCGAGCCCCCGCCCCCCAGGGAGTCGCCGAGGATGAAATTGAGGGCCAGCAGATTGTCGAGCTCGTAACGGATCACCTCACCCCGGACGATGCCCTCAAAATAGGCCCGCACTTTCTCCGCCGTCACCTGCTCCTTCAGGAGGGAATAACCCTCGGGGCTGTAAGCCACCAGTCCCACGTTGCTGTGGGGACCTTTATCGCCGGAGCGGGCATGGGCCAGGGCGGATAAGGGGCGCCGGGGCATCAGCGGACCAGCCTTTCGTAGAGGATTGTCTTGAGGTCCCGGCGGCCATCGAGAATGGCGTAAATAAAAACATCCTGGCCATCCACGCGATAGATAACCCGGTACGAATGATAATGAACTTCGCGGTAATCTATGATATCCATTGCCTTGAGCTCTGCTGTGATGTGTCCTCTTTCAGGGAACTCAGCAAGGCTTTGGCTTAGAATTTCCAACTGGGCGGCTACCGCTTCCGCCGTTTCGCGCGATTCGGCTTCCGCAATATAATTTTGGAGATGATAAAGGTCCTCTTCTGCTGAGGCCATCAGATGGACCGCATATGTCACGACCCTTCCTGGTCACGAAGTCGCTTCCTTACATCTTCAAACGCTTGTTTAACTGGTTTAAATCGGCCGGCTTGATGGTCCTTGGCGCTCAACGCCAGGATTTTCAGCATGGCCAGACTGTCCTGGATGCTCTCGTAAGTCTGTAAATCCTGCACGACTACTTTGGGTTCTCCGTTCTGGGTGACGATGACCGGATTGCGGCTAGCGACAATTTCGTTGATGACCTCCGACAGATGGGCCTTGACGTAACTGATCGGTTTGATGCTTTCGCTGGGTTTCATGGGCGCTCCATTCCTATGAATCAGATGCTATGGACCTTAATATGGTCTATATTCAGGTCCAATGCAAGGGGTTTGTCGGTCAATCGCCCCATTGCCTCTTATCTAAATCTTCCTGCCACCGTGCTTTCTTTTGCTCCCTCAACCACAAATATATCCCGATTGAACCCAATAGCACTATGATGGCCGGAAAAAAATTTGAGTGCTGGAAACAGCCATCAAAGATTTTCCATCCTGCAAATGAATACGCAATAGAGAGACCGTTTCCTAAAAGGAATATATAAAAACGGGGGCCCTTGCGCCACCCCTGCAAATTCGATGCCACCTTGAAAGCAAGCCAGACGGCAATAAACGGCGAGTAGTCAGCATGCAATGAGGCAGTATAGAGGCCGCTTTCGACCCAGCCCAGTGGGCGCCCGAGAGTTTTATTTATCGCAATGTTCTCGCCACGTAGAGGGGCACTAATTCGATCTCTTAACTTCTTGAGAATTAGTACGATCAGCCATTGACTGATAAATACTGAATAGATGTAGCCACCAGCTACCCTGAGAAAATATTGCCATTCATATTCCATGCGAAATCAATGCTACAAAAAGTGACCGGCAATAATTGGCATTCATTCTCACACCTCCACCACTTCCACCTTCGCCTCCACCAGCCCCTTCTCGATCAGCGCCGGCCAGAAGGCCACCACCTCCCGCGCCTTCGGCCGCCCCCCGGCGAATCCGGTGATGCCCGGGGGCCCGTTGGTGATCACCGGGGCCAGCTCCTTCCCGAAGCGCTCCACTTTGGCCCGGTCGTCATCCTTCACCCCCAGCACCAGCACCAGCGAATCGACCCGTTCTACGGCCGTGTCGCCACCAACGGCCCTCTGTTCCTGTCCAATGATCTCACTGAAGGTATCGGCATACCGGTACCCGGCCCCCGCCAGCCGTCCGAAAATGATCTGGGCCACCTTTTCGGCCTTGGCCCGGGCATCGGGGCCGGAGATGGTCAGCTGGCCGGTGGCCTTCCACCCTTTGCTGTAGTTTACCGATACCTTGTACGTATCGGTGGCCGGGCTCCCCCTGACCTCCGATACGGCCACCCGGTCCGGTCCCGCCTGGGCCAGACGGATGCTGGTAAAGTCGGCCACCACATCCGGCGTGATGTAGTTTTCCGGCGCGCCCAGCTCGTACAGCAGCTGCTCGGAGACCGTATCCACGGTGACCATTCCGCCGGTGCCCTCATGCTTGGTGATGGTTACGGCCCCATCCGCCCCAACCTCGGCAATGGGGTAGCCGATATTCTCAAAGCCCCGCACTTCCTGCCAGCGGGTAAAGTTGCCCCCGGTGCTCTGGGCGCCGCACTCGAGGATATGTCCGGCCACGGTGCCGGCGGCCAGCAGGTCCCAGTCGTCCCGCTGCCAGCCGAATTCGTGAATGAGCGGCCCCAGCACCAGCCCCGGATCGGTGGTCCGGCCGGTGAGGACAATATCGGCGCCCTGGTCGAGGGCCTCGGCGATGGTGAAGGTATCGAGATAGACGTTGGCCGACAGCACCTGCTCCCGGACGGTGGTGAGGGATTCCCCGCTCTCCATGTGGGCCAGGCCGGCGCCTGCCGCCAGGAGGCTGTCGAGGTTGGCCATAATGTCATCACCGGAGACCACCCCGATGCGGATACCCGTGAGGCCCAGTTCTCCAATCACTTTCCGGCAGGCTTCCAGACAGGCCGCCGGATTCACCCCGGCAGCGTTGGTCACGATGCGGATGCCCTGCTCATGGGCCACCGGCAGCACCTGCCGGAGCATTTCGGGGAAGTCCCGGGCGTAGCCGGCCGCCGGGTCCTTCTGCCGCTGCCGCTGCATGATGGACATGGTCACCTCGGCCAGGTAGTCGAGAGTCAGGTAGTCCAGGGGTCCGCCGGTGACCATGTTCAGGGGGGCATCCACCGAGTCGCCCCAAAAGCCCTGGGCATTGCCGACACGGACGATTTCTTTCATCTGCTGCCGCTCATTTTGGTTTCAGGACCGCCATTTCAGGGCCGTTATTTCAGGGCCTTTGTGAAGGGATATCCCGGCAGGCTGAAATTATAGTAGATGCCGGTGTTAAAGGACAGTTTGTCCACATCGCGACCGGCCAGCAGCGGCTGGGCCGGCCGAAACCCGGCATTCCGCCAGGTCAGATAGCCCAATCCAGCCTCAAACCACAGTTTCCCTTTCAGTTGCCGATAGGCGTAGAGCGCATAGTGATAATAGGTTTCGCTGGCCGGATCGAAGCGGATCGGGGGTGGTTGGCCCTGGTATTGCCGCACCAGCATGGCGGCGGTCAAAGGACCGCGCCGGGCATAGGTATAGGTTGCCTGGAAGTGCCATTTGCCCCAGGGCACCCGGTAGAGCCCCTGCACCGCCTCGGCGTGGGCGCCGGTCCAGTGACCGAGGGGATAGCCCCTGTTGGCGTAATCGTTGGCGCTGTAAATATGCCGGTAAATACGGGCATCGGTCCAACTGGCCTCCAGTTTCAGCTGGTCACCAGCCAGGGCCAGATCCTTCCAGACCAGCCCGCCCTGCCAGCCGAAGTGGTTCTGATTCTCCTCCCGGTTGAAAGTTGTGAGGATCGCCCAATCATCGATGAACCAGACACCGTAAAGGGTCAGGCCGGGCCGGGCTCGCCAAGAGGCGTCGAGCTGGATCTGGACGTTGTCGGCGTCACCGAGATAGTGCTCGGCGGAAAAATAGAAGATGAACGGCAGCAGGTACATGGTCTCCACTTTCTTGCCGCCGTAGACCACCGCTTCGTTAAAGGACAGGATTAGCCGGTCCGTAGGCCGCCATTCGAGCCGGTGGGCGGCAATATAGCGTTCCACATAGAGCTTCTGCGGACTGCTTTGGCCGGCATCGCCATCGCTGCTTTGACGGATACCGCTGAACAGTTCGCCGTGGAAATAGATGAACCGCAACCGGCTGGTCAACGGCCACTCGAATCCGAACTGGGGGTAGGTGGGCGATTTTTCAGAGAGGAAAAGCGAATGCTGGCCGGGTCCCCACTGCAGGGCAAACTTGCCGGCAAACAGGGTTCCTATACCGAGGCTATAGGTGAGCCGCATGCTGGTGTAATCGGAGGTGAACTCCGCCAATGTATCGGTGGTGGTGATCTGCCATGAGAAGCCGTGCTCCGGCGAGAACGGTTGGGGAACCGTTGATATCCCCAGGAATTGGGTCGCAATGGCTTCGGTGACAACCTTCAGCCTGCCTGCGCTGGCCTCCCCCCGGATCCCGAAGCCGATAAGTGTGACCGGGATACTCCGGCTGGTCCAGAGGCCGCCCGTGCTGCGGTAGATGGCGAAGCTGATCGGTTCAATGGAAAAGCTGCGTGCCTGGCCGGCCAGCATGGCGGGCAGCAGGGCCAGGCTGAGAACGAGGGAAGATCGCCCGAACGCGCGGGAAGCCATCGGGCTAGACCTGCAGGACCCCGAATCGTGGGGCCGGCATTTTCATCTGGTGGTCGACCAGTTCGAGGCAGCGGATCAGCACCGCCCGGGTCTCCTCAGGCAGGATGATCTCGTCTACCCACAGGCGGGCGGCGGCGTAGCGGGGGTTCGACTGGACCCGGTAGATGGCCTCTACCTCGGCCACAATCTTTTGCCGGTCCTCAGCGCTGGGACTCTCCATCCGGGCCAGCCGAATGTCCGCCAGGGTGTTGGCGGCCTGGGCCCCGCCCATCACGGCGATGCGGGCCGTGGGCCAGGCAAACATGAACCGGGGCTCGTAGGCCCGTCCGCTGAGGGCATAGTTGCCGGCGCCGTAGCTGCCCCCTATCACCAGGGTTAGTTTCGGGACCACCGAGTTGGCCACCGCATTGACCAGCTTGGCCCCATCCTTGGCGATGCCGCCCCATTCGGCGTCCCGGCCCACCATAAAGCCGTTCACATCCTGGATGAACAGCAGCGGTATGCGGTCCTGGTTGCAGTTCATCACGAAGCGGGCCGCCTTGTCGGCAGAATCCGAATAGATCACGCTGCCCATCTGCATGGCCCCCTCCGCCGTGCGGGTGGTGAGCTTCTGGTTGGCCACGATACCGATGCTGTAGCCTCCCAGGCGGCCGGTACCGCAGACCAGCGACTTGCCATAGGTGGCCTTGTACTCGTCAAAATGGCTGCCATCCAGGAGCCGGGCCAGCAACTCCTTGATGTCATATGACGATTCCGGGGGATAGATGACGTCCGCCAGGTCCGCCACCGGCAGTTTTGGCTCGACCGGCGCTTTCCGGTCGAAGGCCCGTGCCGGGGGCCGGTTCATGGTCGCCATGATGGCCCGGATCCGTTCCAGCGCATCCTGGTCGGTTTTCTCGTGGTAGTCGGCCGTACCTGAGATGGCGCTGTGGGTGGTGGCCCCGCCGAGCACTTCGGCCTCCACTTCCTGGCCGATGGCCGCCTTCACCAGGGCCGGGCCGGCCAGAAACATGTAGGCCCCCTCCACCATGATATACTTGTCGCACATCACCGGCAGATAGGCCCCCCCGGCCACACAGGGACCCATCACCGCCGCAATCTGCGGTATCCCCAGGGCCGACATGCGGGCATTGTTGAAGAAAATGCGCCCGAAATGGGCTTCATCGGGGAATACCTGATCCTGCAGCGGGAGAAAAACGCCCGCCGAGTCGACCAGGTAGATGATGGGCAGGTCGTTTTCCAGGGCGATCCGCTGGGCCCGGAGATGCTTCTTCAGGGTCACCTCAAAGTAGGCCCCTGCTTTCACGGTGGCGTCGTTGGCCACCACCACGCAATCGTGGCCGGCCACGGTGATGACGCCGGTAAGCACCCCCGCCGAGGCTGGTGAGCCCATATCGGTATACATCTCCCAGGCGGCAAACAGCCCCAGTTCCAGCAGACCGGTGCCCGGATCCCGGAGCCGCTCGATCCGCTCCCGTGCCGTCAGGCGGCCTTTGCCGTGCTGCCGTTTGACGGCCTTTTCACCGCCCCCCTGATGCAGCACCTGGCGATCGGCCCGCAGTGCCTTGGCGAGCTCGCCGAATGCCGCACGCTGCTCCTTGCGGCCTTGCTTCGGCCAGCTCTTGGCCGGTGTGCCAATCGTGCTCACAGCGGCAGCGGCTCCTCATCGTAATGCTGGCCGGCATGGCGGCGCAGCGCCTCCATGAACGGCGCCGGCGCGCGCACGGGACGAAAGCTGGCATCGACGAAGGAGTGGATCGTATAGCCGGTGGCCACGGGGGCCTCTTCGCCCTCCTTGAGCACGCTGTAATCGAGGCGGATTTTTGCCTTCGGCTCCTCATCAATGCGGGTCTCAATGACCAGGGTATCCTCGAAAGTGGCGGCCCGGTGATAGCGGCAGTGGCTCTCCACCACGGGCAGCATATAGCCCGCTTTCTCCAATTCGGCGTAAGGGGCCTCGATGCGCCGTAGCAGAGCGCTGCGGGCGGCCTCAAAATACTCGAAGTAGCGGCTGTAATAGACGGTGTTCATCCGGTCGGTGTGGGCATAGATGACCCGCACCCGGTGGCGATGGGAGAGGTCTATTCGGCCCACTGGCCCATCTGCTCGTAGCGCTTGATGCGGGCCTCAACCAGCTCATCCGGGGGCATATCCACCAATTCGGCCAAGGTCTCCAAAAGGGCCGCCTTCACGGTGCCGGCCGTGACATCTGCGTCCCGGTGGGCGCCACCCGTAGGTTCGGGCAGGATGCGGTCACAGATACCCATCTCCACCAGGTCGCTGGGCGCCACCCGCATGGCATCGGCCGCATCCCGGGCCATCCCTGCATCGCGGTAGAGGATCGAAGCGCTCCCTTCGGGGCTGATAACGGAAAACCAGGTGTTTTCCAGCATCAGGAGCCGGTCGCCCACCCCCATGCCCAGAGCGCCGCCGGAGGCCCCCTCGCCGATGACGATAACGATGATCGGCACCGGCAAGGTCGACATCATCATCAGGTTGCGGGCGATGGCCTCGGCCTGGCCGCGCTCCTCTGCGCCGATGCCGGGATAGGCGCCGGGCGTATCGATGAAGGAGATCACCGGCAGGCCGAACTTGGCCGCCAGTCCCATGACCCGCGAAGCTTTGCGGTAACCCTCGGGATTGGGCATGCCGAAGTTGCGCCGCAGGTTCTCCCGGGTCCCGCGCCCCTTCTGCTGGCCGATAATCACCACCCTTTGGTCATCCATCGTCGCCAGCCCGGTGACCACCGCCTGATCGTCGGCATAGTGGCGGTCGCCGTGGAGTTCGAACCAGGACGAGGTGATCTTGTGGATATAATCGAGGGTATAGGGCCGCTCCGGATGGCGGGCCATCTGGACCCGCTGCCAGCGGGAGAGGTTCTTGTAGAAATCCGCCGCAGCCTTTTCCAGCTTGTTCTCGAGGCTGCCGATCTCCTTGGACATGTCCATGCCCTTTTCGAGGGCCGACATCTTGACCGCCTCGATCTGCACCTCCAGCTCCCGCAGGGGCTTCTCGAAATCAAGTATATACTTTGCCATGGTTCCGTCTGAAGGTTATCACCTTATCGGGGAAATATGCCAGTGGATAACATTCAGCCCCGGAGCAGCGAATTCATGATCACTTCCAGGTCAAAAGTGAGCGATTGATGCTGCAGATAGTAGTGCTGGTAGCTGCGCGTGGCAGCCGCATCGCCGGAGAAGCGGCGCAGTTGGGCCAGGCCGGTGATGCCCGGCTTGAACAGCAACTGGGGATCATCCTCATCCGACCCCAGCACCTCCGCGCCGACAAAGCTCATGTCCCCTTTCAGAATGGACCAGAGCAGGGGCAGCCTGCGCACGGCGGCCGGCCCCCGGCGCAGCAGCCGGATAGTGCTGGTTTTCCCGCCGACATTCCAGATGGTCTGCCGCTGCACCCCATACAGGGCCAGCAAAAAGGGCCAGGCCGGCAGCAGCAGCAGCAGGGCCAGGCTGGCGGCGAGGGCATCGAAACTGCGTTTGGACAGCAGGTGGAAGCGATGATAGAGGGTCGCCTCCACGCTCACGAAGGGCAGGTTGCCGATATGCTCGATGTTGGCCTTGCCCAGCATCACCTCATCATCATCGGGCACCATCCGGAACAGCAGACCCAGATCGCAGGTGGCCTCGAGAATCCGCATAATCCGGCGGCTGGAGAAGCTGCCCTGGGCCACGACGATTTCCTGGAAACGGTGGGCCCGGTGGAGCTGCCGGAGTTCGCTGGTGGTGCCCAGAAACGGGAGCGGCAGCGTGGCGCTATCGGCCGGGGGGGTCTGATCGACAAAACCGAGCAGGTCCATGCCGATGTCCGGGCGCAGCAGCAGTAAGCCGGCGATTCTTCGGCCCTCGGCACCGGCGCCGAGAATCACCGCCCGGCGGGAAAACAGGGACGGGCGCCGTGTCCGGTAGCTGTCCCCCACCCGGTGCGATGCCTGGCGCAGATGGACCAGCAGCCGCCAACCCGGCAAGGCCAGGGCCACCAGCGCGGAGGCGCCCACCAGCACAATCCGGGAGTAGGCGATCTGGCCGTAGAGCATGGTCAGCGTGGAGATGACGAAAAAGCCCACCACTGAAGCAATCAGGGCCCGGCTGTAACTGAGCACATAACGCCCGTAGATCTGCAGCAGGGCCCCGATGGCCAGCCACAGCAGGGTATAGACGACCACCAGCGGAATATAGAGCCGCAGCATACCCAGCGCATCGAAACGGGGATCGGGGATGAAGCGCAGGCCAATCATCGCCACAAAGGCGGCGCCAATCACCAGCGCATCGATGATCAGCGAGGAGAGGGTCGCCAGATAGGTGCGGGTATAGCTGACGGCCGCCAGCAGCATTATGCCGGCCCGGATGAAGGCCCTGCTGAGGGGGCCTCCGGACAGCTCGCGGTGCTTGCGGGCAAACTTGTGCATCGCCTCGAAGTGAAGCCGGGTGTTGTAGTAGGGAGCGGCCCGGCGGGATTCGCCCTTGTAGTGGATGATCTGCGTCTCTGGATGGTAAACGACAGCAAAACCGGCCTTATGCATGCGGTAGCAGTAGTCCAGATCGTCCCCGCCGAGGAAGAAATCCTCATCCAGCGGCCCGATCTGCGCCATGACCGCCCGGGGCATGAGCATGCAGGAACCGCTCAGCGCATCGACCGTATGGGTCTGGTCGGGATCGAGGTAGGTGAGGTGGTAGCGGGCGAACAGCGGGCTGCGGGGAAACAGCCATCCCAGACCGAGCAGCCGGGTCAGGGCCGCCCAGGGACGGGGAAAGCCACGCTTGGAGGCCCGCTGAAAGCTGCCGTCACTGTTGAGGATCTTCGGCCCCACGCAGCCCACCTGCGGGTGAGCCGTAAGATAGTCCGACAGCACCTGCAAGGTCTCCTCTTCGATGATGGTGTCGGGATTCAGGGAGAGGATCTGCTCGCCGCTGGAGGCCAGCACGCCCTGGTTCACGGCGGCGGCAAAACCGAGATTTCGGTCGTTGCGGATCAGAATGACGCCGGGAAACTCCTCTTCCAGGGCGTCCGCCGTGCCGTCGTAGGAGGCATTGTCGACCACGATCAGTTCCAGGTCGCCGCCATAACGGGCCTGCCGGACCGACCGCAGGCACTGCCGGGCCAGCTCGCGGATATTGTAGGTGACGATGATGACCGACAGTCTCATACCGCCGTGTCCTCCTCGACCCGGTCCTTGCGCCGCGAACGCTGCCGGGCGCCATCCCGCAGGGCGCCCAGTTTCAGCCGGATGACCATCCAGACCGCCTCCAGGATGATGCCCTTGGACATTTTCGAGTCCCCCTCGGTACGATCGACAAAAACGATGGGCGTTTCCTTGATGCGGTAGCCCAGCCGATGCGCCCGGAAGGTGGTCTCGATCTGGAAGGCATAGCCTTCGGAGCGCAAGGTCTCGATCTCCAGGTCCGCCAGCACTTCCCGGCGCCAGCATTTGAATCCGCCGGTGAGGTCAGCCACGCGGACACCGGTGACGATCTTGGCATAGATATTCGCCGACCAGCTGAGGATCAGGCGGCTCAGGGGCCAATTGACGATGTTGACCCCTTTGATATAGCGGCTGCCCAGGACCAGGTCGTAATCGCCGATGTAGGCCAACAGGCCCGGAATCTGGGCCGGATCGTGGGACAGGTCGGCGTCCATCTGCACGACGATGTCGTAGTTATGCTGCAGAGCCCAGGTGAAGCCGGCGCAGTAGGCCGTCCCCAGCCCCTGCTTGCTCTCTCGCTGGATCAGATGTATCCAGTCCTCCTCTGCAGCGCGGCCCTTCACATACTCGCCGGTGCCGTCGGGCGAGTTGTCATCCACCACCAGCACATGGGCTTGCGGTAAAATAGCCGCCAGACGCTCCAGGAGCGTCTCGATATTCGGGCGCTCGTTATAGGTCGGGGTGATGATGAGGGTCGTCATGCTGTTGCCTGGGCTGCCGGTCCGGCCAGTCTACAGTTTGGCCCCCCGGTCCTTGAACTGCTGCAATTTGTCGGCCAGCGCCGGTTCATTGAGGGCCAGGATTTCGGCGGCCAGAATGGCGCTGTTGATGGCCCCCGCCTTGCCGACGCTCATGGTGGCCACCGGCACCCCCTTGGGCATCTGCACCGTTGCCAGCAGGGCATCCAGCCCGTCGGCCAGGCCCCCGGGGAGCGGTACGCCGATCACCGGCAGGGTGCTGTTGGCCTTCAGCGCTCCGGCCAGATGGGCCGCCATCCCGGCCCCGGCAATCAGCACCCCGAAGCCGGCTGCCCTGGCCCCCTCGGCGAAAGCGGCCACTTTGCCGGGCTGCCTGTGGGCCGAGAGCACCAGCACCTCATGCCCGATGCCGAAATGCTCCAGGTAAGGCACCGCCTCGGCCATGATGGCCCGGTCCGTTTCACTGCCCATAAGAATAGCGACTTTGTGCAAGGCTCTCTCCCCTCAGGTCAGGTTCCGGCCGGAGGCTGCTTGCGCTTCCGGCGGTTCGTCAAATGTGTGGAACGTACGCATCATAATCTCCTGACGCTTGATCAGCAGCACCTTGCTGCCCGCAGGGTGGAAAACCAGACCCGTGACTATGTAGATGCGCTGCTGCTCCCGGTCCCTGAAAACGTACGTGACAAAAGGACCACCCGCCACCTGCTGGGCATGGGCCCAGACGCCCCGCAAGATAAGTATTTCGCGCCCATTTTCGATGCCCAGTTCGGTCGTGCGGAACAGAGTGTCGATGGTTATAACGGTAAATAGTTTGCCGGCAATATGTTCCATCCGCTGCCAGGCCCAGGCGCGGCTGAGGCGTACCGTGTCGGCCTGCTCCACCCAGTGCACCGACAGCCAACGGTAGGGGTAACCCCGTCCCAGCCAGACGAAACTGACTTCCGGGCGGTCCTTGATGCGCAGGTAGTCCTTCTCGAGGCGCATCCGCCAGCCGTATTCGGCGGCCAGACTATCGGAAAGATCCTCATTATCGCCCTTGCGAAACATCACCACTTTCTGCCTGACCCGCAGCTGCTCCTCGAACTGGTCGAACACCCACGATCCCAGCCGTTCCAGCTCGGTCTGCACCTGAATCGCATCGAGGGCCAAAATACCCATGAACATCTGACCCCGGGCCATAAAGTCCCGGGCCACAAAGATGGGATTGCCCCCGGCCAGGGCGGCCAGTTCGCGCTCAGGCCCCAGGATGCGCCGGGCCAGCAGATCGCCGCTGGAGTCGGCCGGATTGGCCAGGGAGGCGACGATGAGGCTCTTGTAACGGCGGTATCGCTCAAATTTCTCCGGCGGCGCCATCAGCACCTTGAAAAACGGTTCCGGCGCAGGCGTGGCCATGGTGCGGCCGAAAATGTCCATCAGCAACGGCTCCAGCAGGGGACGGTCCTCGTCCGAGGTGATAATGACCAGCACATCCGCCTGGCCGACCACGGGCGGTTTGTAGTCGCAGGCCATGCTCAGCAAGGCTGCCGTCAGTGCCGCCGCCAGGGGCCGGAACCGGGTATTATGGTAAGGGGTCATATGCCGCATCGTGGCCTGATCTGCTGCGCAGTCTCAAGGGGGGAATTTAGGACCGGGCCAAAGGCCCCACCAAGGCCCTCAGGTGTCCTCGGCCAGCAAAAAGTCCGCCCGGCGCCCCTCCACCGAGACATCATCGACCCGTATGGTGATCTCCTGCCCCAACTGGAACTGGCGGCCCTGCCTGCGGCCGACCAGGGCATACAGGCGGTCATCGAAGGTGTAGCTGTCGTCTTCAAGGTGGTCAATGGGCACAAACCCGTCGATGAGCAGTTCGCGCAGTTGCACGAACAGCCCCTTGGCCGTCACGCCGGAGATGATCCCCGCGTAGCGCTGGCCCACCTGGGTCGCCAGATAGCGCAGCTCCTTGAGCCGCCGGTAGGCCCGCTCGGCCTTCACCCCCTTGATCTCCAGCTGGGTGCACTGGGCGCCGATTTTCTCCAGGGCCGCGCTCTTTTTGGGCGGACGGCCCTGCGGGGCGGCCAGGCGGTCGGTCATCATGCGGTGCACCACCAGATCGGCATAGCGGCGGATGGGCGAGGTAAAATGCGTGTACATGGGAAAGGCCAATCCGAAGTGGCCCACGTTCCGGGGGGAGTAGGCCGCCTTGGCCATGCTGCGCAGGGTAAGGATTTCAATCAGGTCCTTGTAGGGCGAATCTTCCATGGCCAGCAGCAGGTCCCGGACCACGGCGCTGGTCACATCCTTGCGGGGCAGTCCGGGCAGGTTCATCCGTTTCAGCAGCGCCGACAGGGCCGCCATCTTTTCGGTCCCCGGCTCGTCGTGCACCCGGTAGAGGAACGGCATGCGCGGCTTGCCGGCGGGGATACGCTCGGCCACCAGGCGATTGGCCAGCAGCATGCACTCCTCGACGATGCGGTGACTGTCGAGGCGCTCCGACGGGCGAATCTCGTGCGGCACGCCGTGGGCATCCAGTTCGAACAGCGGTTCGGGGATGTCGAAATCGACGCTCCCCCGGGCCACCCGCCGGCGGTAGACCGCTGCGGTGAGCCGCTTCAGGTTGGACAGCAGGGTGTGCCGCTTGCCCTTGCCGGCGGCCAGAATATCGTGCACCTCCTCGTAGGCGAAGCGCTGCTTGCTGTGGATCAGGCTGCGGGTAAAGGCCACCTCCTGCACCGCGCCGTCGGCGGAGAGGGTGATCAGCGCCGAGAGGGCCGGCCGGTCTTCCCGGGGCCGCAGGGAGCAGAGATCGCTGGAGAGGCGGTGCGGCAGCATCGGCACCACGCCCTCGTGAAAATAGACGCTGTTCCCCCGGCGGAAGGCCTCCGCATCGGTAAGGCTGCCCGGCCGCACATAGTGGGACACATCGGCGATATGCACGCCCAGCCGCCAGCGGTCCCCTTTCAGCTGCTCCAGAGACAGGGCATCATCGAAATCCTTGGCGCTGGCGGGATCGATGGTAATCACCTCCAGGCTGCGCAGGTCCCGGCGCTCGCCGCCCGGAACGATACTGACCTTGCCGGCCAGGGCCTCCACTTCCGCCTCGACGGCGCTGGGGAACGCCTCCTGCAGCTCATGCTGCCGCAGCACGAGGGTGTAATCGGTATGCGGATCATCGGACCGGCCGATGACCTCCTCCACCCGGGCCTGGATGGGCCGGTCGCCGTCGCCCCAGTCCTTGATGCGGGCATAGACCAGATCGCCGGGGGTGGCGCCCTGCAGATGGCCTTCCACGCGGATGGCCCGGCCGGCCAGCGGCTCCAGTGTGGCCAGCTCAAACCCGCCCGGCACCGCTTCCAGGGTTCCCACCAGGAACCCCCGGGCTCGCTTCAGGACGGCGGTAATGGCCCCTTCCGGTCCCCGCCGGGGCCGCTGACGGATAATCTTCAGCCGGACCGTATCCCCGGCCACGGCCCCGCCGAGCCGGTGCTGCTGCACAAATATGTCCTGCTCCTGGCCCTCTACCAGCACAAACCCGAATCCGCCCCGGGTCACTTCCAGCCGGCCTTCCATTTCCCTGGCAGCGCCGGCAGCGGATTTTTTGCCGCCCTGTTTGCGCTTGCCTGACTCTCTGCGTCCCCCTCCCCTAGCCACCGGAGCGCCCTCCGGCCAGCAGGTTCAGCAGTCGCAGATGCAGCTTGGGACTGCGGAAGCCATCTGCCCGGTTCCAGGCGATATCAATCTGCATCCGGGTCGCTCCCGCCGGCAGCAATATGCCGAACCCTGTGCCGGCCAGCAGCTTTCCGGTAGTGGTCCGGGCCACATCGCTGAACAGGTACAGCCTTCCGCTGTCACCCAGCGGGCGGCGGAGTTCGCTGCGCAACGTCACGCCTCCCGGCGCCAGCAGGTGGTCCTCCCGGTAGCCCCGCACCGACGCAGCGCCCCCAAAGGAGCTGAAATCGGCCAGCTGCGGCGTATAACCCAGCCCTGCCGCCAGGGAGGCGCGCCATTCCTGGGCCCATACCCAGCCGCCCAGCCGGTTGAGCCATAAGGCCGTGATTGTGCCCATCAGCAGCCCGTCATTTTCGTCATGTCCCTCCCCGGTAAGATTGCCCCCCGATGCGGTCAGGGTGACCTGATAGCCCCGGCGCGGGTTATGGGGCCGGTCAAGATTATCACGTCCCACGGAGAGACGCAACTGCCGTTGCGCATAGGCGAGCAGCCCCAGTGCAGCGCCATGGGCCGTCACATGCAGCCGCCGCCAGCCGATGCCCGCCGAGGCCTGCCAACCGGGTCCCGGCCGTGAACGCAGCTCCAGCGCGCCCTCCCGGCGAACGTACAGGGTATCGCGGAGGTTCTGGCTATAATCGAGCTGCAGGCCGACGGGCAGGCCCGGAAAGCGGGGCTCCGTATAGGCGATCTGCAGGGTCTGGGTTACCGGGCTGAGGCGTCTCATGTGCACCTGCAACCGGCGCAGCGGACCAAACAGGTTGGGCAGGTCCATGCTGAATGTGCCCACCAGCCGGGCCTCCCCGTTGCCGGTCTGGTCCAGGGCCAGCACCGCCTGTACCGTCTGCCGGGAGCGGTCCGCCACCCGGTAAGCGACGCCGTAACCGGCCGGCCGGCGGAAATAGGTCCGCCCCTCGATCTGCCAGACCATGCCGGGACCCATCGTGAGCCATTGGCCGCCAGCCAACCGGCGCCTCGTGAGGGCTGTGGCCAGATAAGGCAGTTCCTGCCCCGCCCGGTCCCAGACCAGCACCGTATCGGCTCCCGCCTGGGGAAATTCGAGCCGCTCGTAGGCCAGGGCCACCGTTTCCGGGCCGCTGGCAGTGGCCGAAATGAGCAGGTACCCGGTCCCCAGCCGGCCGGCACTGCCCAGACTGCCGAGGCGGGCAGACAGGGCGCTGTCAATCTGCGCGGCCGTGGTTACCAGCGCCGTATCGGGCAAACTGATGTGGACCTGCTGGGCCGCCAGTGGCAGGGCCAGGAGCCAGAGGCCCAGGATTGAGCGGGCCATCAAAACTGGCTCCGCAGTTCCACATTGGCCGTCGTCAGGGGCGGCCGGCCGGCTTCCTGCCGGGAAAACAGGGTCAGGGTCAGGGTCAGATTATCGCCCAGCTTCAGCAGGCCGCTGGCCCGCAGGCGGCTGGAGATTCCAGCGGGAAATCCGTCCATCATCGTCAGCGGAAGCACGGCCGGCAAGGAACTGCGCACAGCCAGCTGCTCCCAATGGATTTTCAGGCGGCCGCCGGGGCCCAGTTTCCGCTCCAGGCCGACACCCGCCGACAGCAGCACCGCTTCCAGGCCGCCCAGGGCGCTGTTGATCTCCCGGCGCCAGTTTCCGGTGAGGCTCAAGGTCAGGCCCTGACCGCCGGACCACCTGGGCGGCAGCGCCAGGCTGGCGGTACCGGTCAGGCCCGTTTCGGCGATGTGATAGTCCCGCCGGGCATTGATGGCCGAGACCATCCGGCGCCGGCCGCTGAACAGGCGGGCATCCAGGGTGGACCGCAGACCACCCAGCTGCCCCCGGCTGGTGCGGCGCAGTTGGCGCTTGCTGCGGCTGAGTTGCTCCCCTGCCAGGGCATCGCCGACACTGGTCCGGGCCTGTATGCGGTTCATGTTGGCCTGCCCGTTAAATGAGATCACGTAGCGGGGGGCTGCCGCATCGACCTGCCAGGAGCCGTTGATTTGCCAGCTGCCCTGGAATGACAGGGCCGTCGTATCCTGCGCTGCCGGCAGCCTGAAGGCCAGCGCTGCCTCCCGCCGGGAGCGGCTCTGCACCCGGCCCTGGCCGCGCAGCTGCAAATCGGCAAACTTTCGCACCGCCGCAGGCATCCATTTCAGCCGGTTGAGACTGACCTGCCCACCCGCCCTGCTCTGCAGGGCCACCACCGGCTCGGCCAGTCCGATGGGCACCACCCGGCGCATATAACTGCCCGCCGGGTCCGGCACGAAGCTGTCGTAGACCGGATCGTAGCGGAACTGGCCCAGCCCGGCCGCCACCGAGTCATACAGCACGGCGCTGGTCTGGGCAATGGTCCGTTCGATGCGGTGCCGCAAGTCGATCCACCAGGGTCCGCCCGGGGGCCGGTGGTGCAGGGCCAAAGAGCCGAGGAGGTAGTTCAGATCGGTCCCTGAGGCGGACGTTTGGGCGCTGTTGTAGGCTAGGTCAAGATTGATCCTTGGCCGCCCCGGCCGGGCAGAGTCCAGCCCCATACGCCAGAACTGCTGGCGGGTATCATATGCCGCACCGCCCGGCGCAACGGCCACCTCCCGGCGCTCCTCCCGGCCCAACCTCCAGCGGATGCTGCCGGTCGTTAATTCCAGCCCGGCGCCCTGCTGCAACACGGTCAATTTGGCCTCGGGTGAACCGCTTCTCGACTCCGCGTGGTAACTGATGAAGGGGGCAAACCGCTTAAAGTTATACTTTATATCAGCACCGGTAATGGTCCATATCCTGTTTTCTTCAATCCTGTTGATGGAGGATTGGTTGATCCGGCCGCTGAGTCCCTGCGCCGCCTGGCGGTTGACACCCCAGCGCATCCGCTCGCGCCCCTGCCTGGACAGACTCAGGCGGCCCCACTCGGCGAAGGCGGCCTGTTTTCCCGCTTGCTCCAGCGTCGTTTTGGCGGTGACCCAGCGGTAGGCGGCAGGGTCATTTTCCAGGTCCCACTCGCGCAACAGTTCCACCGCATCCCAGCGGCCCAACGGCCGGAAACCGGCTTGCCGGCCCTGCCCCTGCACCTCCAGTCCGGCCTGCCAGGGCCGGTTCGGGCCACTCTGCCAGGCCAGTTTTCCGCTGTAGCCGGCGTTCAGATTATCGCCGTCGTCCAGTGGCGAAAGAGAGTTCAGGTCCTGGCGGCTGAGGGCCGCTTCGATTTGCAGCAGCCGGTTCGGGCCGGTGCCCCGCAGACGCCATCGACCGGCCAGCATATCCTGCCGCTGGGGCGCCGTCAAGTGGCGATAGGGCGCATAGATCGCCCCCTGGGCCTGGCGCAGCTCGACCGGCACCCAGGCATAGATCAGCCGGTTTCCCTCCACCAGCCGCCTATAGGCGCCTCCCTCGCCGACCTGGGAGAAGGCGACCCGGTATGCTCCCGCGCCGATCCCCTGCCAGACATAGCGCCCGTCGACCAGATCATAGCCGCCCCCCTCGGCCAGTGTGGCCCCCGGTACGGCCAGCAGGCTATCGGGGTCGCCGGCCTGCCGCAGACGCTGCCGGTCCGCTGCCGACAGGCTGAAAATGAGGCTGCTGGCCGGATCGTCGGCCTCGCTGAAGGCTGTCAGGGTGAGGTCGGACCGGTCGCCGGTGAAATCTGCCGACATGAAGGCGGTGGTCCGCTTATAGAGCAGGTCGCTGTACTCGAAATCGATGACGATGCGGCTGTCGTTGCGGATCGTGTGGCGGGGCGTGAAGAACAGGTCGCCGGTCTGGTAATCAATGGTGTAGTCGTAGCGCTCCCCCCGTTCGAGCCGCTGCCCGTTGAGCCAGACCGTCTCCGTGCCGCTCAAGATCACCAGGGCCCGGGAGCCGTTCATGGTGCTCAGGTAATAGGGCCCCTGCCGGCCGTCCTCCCCCGACAGGCTCTGGCTCCGGTAGCGCCCTTTGGTGCCGGCCAGGACGCCGGTGAGCTGCCAACGCCGTTCGCCCCCGCCCAGCTGCAGCTGCAGGCCCTCCAGCTTTCTCTGGAAGGCCTGCAAGGGACCGCCCCGGCTGTGGAGCACAAAATCGCCTGCCGTGGCCCTCCCCCACGGGGCGATAATGGCCAGTCTGACCTGATCGAGCTCCTCCAGCGCCCGCGTGTTGCCCTCGGGCTGGACCGGAAGATTCCGGTCGGTCAGGGTCGCCTGGATGAAAATGCCGTCGCCCAGATCGCCCTGCAGCCGAAGATCGAGCCCCCCGGACAGGACCGTGCCCTGCCCCGCCGTGGCGGATAAGCCCCTGAAGAGGGTCCCCGCCGTCACCAGCGATCCCCGTGAAGGGTCCCGTGGCCGGGCGGGGCTGGGTGTGGAGGGACCGCGTGCAGACCTTTCCCGGAGGCGGATTTCGGCCAACGACGGCAGGTGCCGCCAGGCCGGTCCGTGGCTGAGCTTCAGCGGCCCGGCCAGGGCCGTGTAAATCACCACCAGCGTCAGCGAATCATCGCCCCTGATCCGGGATATGGCGCCGGCGAGCAGATCGACCTGCCAGCTGCTGCCGTCAGTGAGGGGCGCGAAAATCTGCAGCACGGGGAAATGGCTCAGCGAGTCTGTGGAGGGGGCCGGAGGGAATACGAGCGTATCCCGGTAGGTGATCACCTGGCCCGGCAGAGCCGGGGATATGAGCATCCAGACCAGTCCAGCGCTAGCGAGGCGCCGCAATAGGTGCCAGTCCCTTCCCGGGCTGGAGCGCCAGCAGGGTCCCCTCATGGGCCACCAGGTCCACCCAGCCGTGGAGGTTTTCGGCGGCCCGGACCAGTTCTCCGTCCGCCCAGCGCCAGACAGCCTGATCCGTCAGCAGGGCCACACCGCCGGCATGGGGGGCCAGCGCCAGTACCCGGCCGGGTATGGCCAGCGCCGTGCGCCGGGCAATCGTGCCGCTCAGCGCGATGGTGACCAATTCCCGGGCCACCGGGTCCCATACCAGGACGGCATCTCCGTCCGCAGCCAGCAGACCCGGGTGCTGCACCAGGCCGGCACTGCCGGAGCCGTCACCGATCCGGTCCACCAGGCGGCCCATATCGTCGATGATGGCCAGTCCGGGGCGCTGCTCGCTGGCGATCCACAACCGTTGCCAGGCATCGCGGACAAAATAACTGGGCAGGCCGGTATCGGGAAGCGGCAGCTCGGCCACCGGGTTCAGCCGGGAATCGAGGCGCACAATCTTGCGGGCGGCCTGGTCGAGCACCCAGACGGAGTTCTCGGCTGCCACCAATCCGATGGGCAGGTCCAGGGCGTGGGGACCCGAGCCCCAGCCACCGTAGCGATTCAACACCTGGCCCTTGCCGTCGGCAACCAGCACCTCCATCCGGGCCGTATCGAGATAATAGAAGCGGTTGGGCCAGCGGGGCACGGCCACCCGGGTGATGGTTTCCGAACCTGCGGGCAAGGGAATCTCCGGAGGCAGCCCCTGTCCGGACAGCATGGCGAGAGACAGGTTGCAGGCCAGCAGACCGGGGGCCCACTGCCGCCGGCTAGGGGCCCGGATTACGACGGGACCGCCGCCGCCCGCCTGGGCATCCGGAACAGGAGATAAGCGCCGATTGCCAGCATGGCCACCCCGAAAAACTGTGCCCCGGTGAAGCCGAAGAGATATTGGCGGTTGGTGCGGATAAACTCGATCATGAATCGCTCCGTGCCGGCGAGCATCAGATAGAGGCCAAAGAGCTGGCCCTCGAACGAGATCCGCTTCCGCATGCGGAACAGGAAGGCAAAGATGCTCAAGCCAAGGATCACCTCGTACAGTTGCGTGGGGTGGACCGGTACGGTCGTCGGCGGCAGCCCGTTGGGAAAGGCCATGGCCCAGGGGAGATTGGAGGTCGTACCGTAGTCGTCACCCACCAGGAAGCAGCCGATGCGGCCAATCGCATAGCCGAGGATCAGGTAGGGCGCCACCACGTCGATAGTAGACAACCAGGGCATTTTCCGGCGCCGCAGCAGGAGCGTGCCGGCCAGCATGCCGCCCATCAGGCCGCCGAAGAATACCAGGCCGGCGCCGAAATTCTGGATGCCCTCGGCGATACGTCCCAGGTCGAGGGTAAACAGGCCGGCCAGCATGTCGCCCAGACCGGCCAGGTTTTCCCCGGCGCCGCGGCCGATGTTCTCAATCAGGTAGTAGACCTTGGCCCCGAAAATGCCCCCCACTGCGGCCCAGAAGACCAAATCCTGAGCCAGCTCAGGGGGCCAGCCCCGTTCCTTGCCGTCGCGCTGTATCAGTACATAGGCGGCGATAAAGGCGACCACCATCATGAAGCCGTAGGATGAGATGACAAAGGGACCCAGCCGGAGCAGTTCGGGATACATCTAGAATTCCTTTCCACACTGGTTGCAGAAATGGGCGTCCGGGTGCCGGGGTGCGCCGCAATGGCCGCAGAACCGGGCCACGCCGCTTCCGGCAGGCTTCTGCTGGGCGCCGGCCAGCGTCTCGACCCCTGCGGTTTTACCCTGACCCTTGCGCATCCAGATGACGGCCAGAAGGCCGATTCCCATCAGGGCCACAGCCAACAGCAGGGGGGTCATGTTGCCGGGGTCGCTGGAGGCCCGGGCCGGGCTGCCCTGCCGGGCCATGATCTCCTCCAGGGCGGTGATGGTAAGCATTCCGGGGGTGTTAATGTAGGAGACATGCACGGTGCGGACCTCGCCGGCGGCCAGGGAGGGGATATGCTCCCGGTAGAAGGTCAGTCCGAAATCGCCGTCAACGGTCTCGGCGCTGTTGAGGTCGTGGGTAAAGTTTTCCGCATGCAGCGGCTTCTGGATGATGATGTGGACTTCCGGCAGCTGCTCGTTGGTGGCCAGTACGAAATCAAACTCCCGCAGCCCGGTTTCAGCCTCAAAGGGATTATAGATGTACTGGATCTGGAAGTTGGGACCGGTAATATCGACCGGCAGGTAGAACTTCCCGTCCCGGCTGGTGATTTCGACCCGCTGGCCGGTTTCATCGTCCTCCCCCATGCGCACCTGGCCCATGGTGGTAAGGGTGGGTACCTGGATCTCCATGAAGCGGGGATATTCTCCGGGCAGCAGTTCACCCTCCATCACCACACTGACACCGGGATGGCTGTACTCGGGGTAGATGTAGATATCGAACGAAATAAAGGGGCTGCCGACCTGCTGTCCAGCAGCGGTGAGGGGGTCATCCTGCCCGGCGGTGCCGGAGGGGGTCAGCGCCAGGAGCAGCGCCAGTTTGAGCGAGTGGTAATGCATATCTGTGTTGGGGAAGTCTCTACTTGTTTCCTGTGGGTTGTTTTTTCGCCTATGAATGTACGGTTAACAGACCCAAAACGACCAGATCGTAACCGGTGTGGGCATAGGCCGTGATACCAAATCCCCGCACGATGAACAGTGCCCCGAGAAGCACCCCTGCAACGCTGCGGTAGGCAAGTGAGTTCCAGCTGAACGGTTCGGCTGTGGGGCCGATATGGTGGAACAGGGCAAAGACCAATGCCGCGGCCGCCACCGCCCCCACTTTGGCCGGAAGGGTGTGCCACAGCAGGACCCGCCGGAACAGGAGCAGCAGGACCCCGATCAGCCCCAGCCGGAATACCGCCTCCTCATAAAGGCCGGCGCCGATGGACAGCAGGGCCGTGGGCAGCACGGCTCCGGCAGCATTGGCTCCCATTGCAAGGCGAAGCAGCAGACTGTCGGCAGCCAGCAGCGCCACCAGCAGCACTCCGGCCCACAGGGCGCTCTCGGCCAGCATTCCGGCCAGTATGGACGGCTGCAGCGGCTCATCGCCGTGCCGGTAGCGTTGCCACAGCCAGACGGCCAGGAGTCCCGCCGCCAGCAGCGCGCCCAGTAGCCGTGGCGTCGCCAGGCCGAAGGTCCGCAGCAGCATCCGCAGGAGCACATCGGCGCCGTTGCGCAGCTGCACCTCCGACTGCCAGTTCACCAGCCAGGCCAACCCCTCGTAAATGGCCGCCAGGGGCAGCACCATCACCAGGCTGTACCATGGGGTCCGGGAGAGGGTCAGGTAACGATTCATAGTACGATTATTGGAGCGGCCTGGCCCCTGCTCAGGTCAGCGGTATCGACTGGGTCCGGCGGCGGGCCGGGCGGCGATCAGGGCTATTCGTCACGCAGTGGAAATCATAACTGTCCGGGCCGGTGATGACGGCGGCGCAGAGTTGCTCGCCCTTTCCCGGTGAATCGACCAGCAGCCACTTGCGGTTGCGGGGATTGACCCACGGCCCCCGGGGAGAGTGGCCGGCCACGAGGTAGCGGTCGCCCAAGGTCTCCTCGAACAGCCCGTGGGTCCCGGCATCCTCGGCAAATATAAACTCCCGGTCCCACATCAGATCGTGGAGGTCGCCGGGCCGAATGGGCCGCCCCGCCGCCACCGCCGCCATCTGCTCCGCCGTGCGGAAGCCGGCATGGACCACCACCAGCTCGGCATCGCAGAAGTAGGGCAGGGGCACGCCGGTGATGAAGTCCCGGTGCTCCGGTGGCACGAGGGCTTGGTCCCAACGGTTCTCCTCGCCGGTGATGCCGTAGGATTCCAGCGTCGCGTCGCCCCCCTGCCACAGCCAGCTCACATCGGGGGGACCGCTGCCGGACAGCCAGTCGGCGAACATCTGGTCGTGGTTGCCCCGGACGAAGACAACGCCGTCGGGATCAGCCTGCTGTAGCGCCAGCAGGCGGTCGAGCAGCAGCTGCACCGAGCCGCCGGCGCCGGGGGGCTGGTCGTTGTAGTCGCCGACGAAGATCAGGCGATCTTTGCCGGGCACGTAGGCCACGTCGGCCAGGAGGGCGTCCAGTCCCCGCTCGTTGCCGTGGAGGTCCCCCACGACAATGCGGCGGCGGAAGGAGGTCACTCCCCCGGGTCTACGGGCGTGATTTGGGGAAGATCCATGAAGAGAAGTTAGCCGGGGGGATAAAGGGGTTGGTAATAGGATTCAGTCAATACTGACGAAATTGGCCAGTTGCCGAAGTCTGCAATGCTTGCTCGATTATAATTACCCCTTGGGAATCGGCCCCCGACAGAATTCAATTGCAATTTTAGTACGGGGGCAATAATCTTTCATCAGGACGAAGAGAATCGAAAAAGGTGGACATGTGGGTTCAAACATAATCACATTCGCGCAGTATACTATTAATCACTCTGTTTTTAGTGAAAAATCGCTGAGTCACCTTAAGCTGCAGAAAATACTATATTATCTTAAAGTATGGGGTTTGGTTACTGAGACCAACATATTCCCTGAACATTTTGACAAGTGGACACATGGTCCAACAAATTACCTGATCTACCAACAATTTAAAAAATATGGTAGGAATCCAATCCCTAAACAGGAAGTTGGGAAAAGTGGTTGGACTGGTATACCAAGGGAATTCGCGGACTTTATAATTGGGAGCTATGCGCCGTATAGTGCTATAGCGCTATCGGCTATGACGCATGTGGAAGACCCCTGGCTACAGACGAAAAATAATCATGCGATATCGGCAGATTTGATCAGGTCCTATTACTCCAAACAAGTTTTTGCTAAAAATTTTCCCATTGATATCCACTCGAAAAAATATTATTCGGTGAAGACTGACCACGATGCTGCCTATGCACTCGATATGAGTGCTAAAGCAGCAGAAGCTGTGTTCGTATATGATTCATTTTCAGAGTATACAAAGAATCTCTATTCTCTCAAACAAAAAACATTGAAACATTTCAAGAAAAACGCCTTCAGAAATTGACCCAGCAGACCTCGAACACCTTGAAGGTCTGCTCAATGATTTCCCGGTCAGAAGGTGGTTCCGGAAAAAAATAACGGCGGTCCGGGCATATTACAAGGTCCGGGATCGTCACCATAATCTCCAATTCCTCGAACAAGAACTCCCGGAATTGCTGCTGCCCGATGGCGGGTTTATTCCTGAGAAGCTTGAACTCACCGTATTGACTCTTCATGCCTACCTCTACAGAGGGATTTTATCCAATGCGGGGCAATACCGACAGCCCACCGATCCGCAACAAGGAAGAATCAGTTTCGGGGGTCAAAAGAGGCATGAGTATCGCCATAGATATCATGGTAGTAGCTCAGCAAGGATTTCGGGGGATGTCCAATCCTCACTGAGCCATTTGATACAAGATCCAGACGATCCCATCATTGCAAGCATGCATTTCTACCAAGCCTTTGTAAAATGTCATCCTTTTTATGATGCCAATGGGCGTATCGGCAGATTTTTGGTTTCTCTCTATTTAAGGCGGTTAGAATATCACGTCTTGTGGTCTGAAATGGGTGGCGGAGACAGTTCCAAGTTTATTAAAAAACTCAATCAATGCCATGACCGTATGGGGCAGCACAACTTTGAGAAGTATATGGGTTATTTGGTCGATTATTTTCGAGAACACGTCAGGCCATTTGGAGACTTTGAGGAAGAGTGATCTTTACTGTTCAGTGTTGCTCACATTCTAGATAGTATTAGAAATGGCCGTTCGGGGAAGATCGAGAGCCTCAGGGTGACTGACGACTGATCACTGAAGACTGGTAACTGATTCCTGCCAACCGCCACTGCCACTGCCACTTCTTCATTCCCCCGGCTCCATCTGCATGATCGACAGAAACGCCTCCTGGGGTATCTCCACCTTGCCGACCTGCTTCATGCGCTTTTTGCCCTCCTTCTGCCGCTCCAACAGTTTGCGTTTGCGGGTGATATCGCCGCCGTAGCACTTGGCCGTCACCTGCTTGCGCAGGGCCTTCACCGTCTGCCGGGCAATGACCTTGCTGCCGATGGCCGCCTGGATCACCACTTCAAACTGCTGGCGGTGGATCACCTCCTTGAGCTTCTTGCAGAGGGCCCGGCCCTGGGCATGGGCGTGGCTTTGATGGACGATGGTGCTGAGGGCGTCCACCAGCTCGCCGGCGAGGAGGATGTCGAGCTTCTTCAGGTTGCCGGGGCGGTGATCGATGAACTCATAGTCGTAGGAGGCGTACCCCCGGCTCACCGATTTGAGGCGGTCGAAGAAGTCGTAGATCACCTCCGCCAGGGGCAGATCATACTTGAGCTGCACCTTCGACGGCGACAGATAGTGGGTATCGCGGTAAATGCCCCGTTTCGACTGGCACAATGTCATCAGGTTGCCCAGATATTCGGGGGGCGTGATGATCTCCGCCGCCACGTACGGCTCGCGGATTTCCTGCACACTGCCGGGATGGGGCATGTCGGCGGGGCTGTCGATGACCAGCTCCTCGCCTTCCTTGGTGGTGATCTCGTACTCCACGTTGGGGGAGGTGGTGATCAGATTGAGGCCGAACTCCCGTTCCAGCCGCTCCTGGATGATCTCCATGTGCAACAGGCCGAGGAACCCGCAACGGAAGCCGAACCCCAGGGCCCCGGAGGTCTCCGGAACGTAGGAGAGCGAGGCGTCGTTCAGGCGCAGCTTGTCCAGCGATGCCCGGAGGTTCTCGTAATCGTCGGCGGAGACGGGGTACAGGCCGGTGAAGACCATCGGCTTGATGGTTTTGTAACCGGCCAGGCGCTCGACCGCCGGTCCCCCGGCGATGCTGATGGTGTCCCCCACCTCCAGGAAGGCCACATCCTTCATGCCGGCGATCATGTAGCCTACCTCCCCCGCCGCCAGACCTTTGGCCGGCTCCCGCTGCATCCGGAAAGTGCCCACCTCGTCGACCTCGAACTCGCGGTCGTGGGCGAAAAAACTCAGCTTGTCCCCCTTGGCCAGCCGGCCATCCATCAGCCGCACGTAGGCGATGGCCCCCCGGAAAGGATCGTAGATGGAATCGAAAATCAGCGCCCGGGTAGGGCCGTCGGCCTCTCCTTCCGGCGCCGGTATGCGCTCGATGATGGCCGTCAGAATATCCTCCACCCCCTGGCCGGTCTTGGCGCTGGCGGTAAGAATCTCGTCCTCACGGCAGCCGATAAGGTCCACCAGCTGGGCCCGGGCTTCATCGATCCTCGCCGCGGGCAGGTCGGCCTTGTTGATGACCGGCACCACCTCCAGGCCGCCATCGATGGCCAGGTAGGCGTTGGAGACGGTCTGGGCTTCGATGCCCTGGGCGGCGTCCACCAGCAGCAGGGCCCCTTCGCAGGCGGCCAGGGAGCGGCTCACCTCGTAGGTAAAGTCAACATGGCCGGGGGTGTCGATAAGGTTGAGGATATACTCATGGCCGTCGCTGTGGTGGTAGATCATGCGGATAGGGTGCGACTTGATGGTGATGCCCCGCTCCCGCTCCAGGTCCATGTCGTCCAGCACCTGGGCCTGCATCTGGTTCGCCGGCAGGGTGTGGGTGGCCTCCAGCAGCCGGTCGGCCAGGGTCGATTTGCCGTGGTCGATATGGGCGATGATGCAGAAGTTCCGCAGACGGGAGTTGATCATGGGGCGAAGTTAGGGCGCGCTGAGAGCAGGTGGCCCGTCTACTCCCGAAGTATCGGGATACGCCGGGTAAACAGTGGCAGGGGGCGGGGGCAGGTGGCGGGGGTTAGTTGTTAGTTGTTAGTCGTTAGTGGTCAGCAGACCGTCACCTCGGGTCCGTCGAAGGGTTGGATGTCAGATAGTGGATAGAGGCTGACCGCTGAGCGCTGCCCCCCGACTGCTGACTGCTGAATGCTGGCTGGGCCGGCGAGCCGTGCGGCCCGTCACGCGCCGTAGCGCAAGCGGGTGCCGTACTTCAGCGACATGATGATTTCCTGCGCGCTCAACTCGGCCGGTAGTTTAGCGCCGGAGATATTGGCGCCGCCAATGCTGGCCCCTTCCATATTGCAGTTGCTCAGGTTTAGACCGGCAAGGTCGGCCTGGCGGAAATAGCTGTTGGAGAAGTCGATGCCGTCCACATCCAGCCCCCGCAGGTTCAGGCCACGGAAGTCCAGACCCGACAGGGCGTAAGTCCCCTCCCGGGGCCGGCGGTCGTTGAACTCGGCGATTTTTTCCTCCCGCAACAGTATATACATCTCGTCATCAATCATTTTGGGGCTTTCGGGGCTGATGACCGGCGCTCTTTTCATGATATCTCCTTTCACATCCTTTTATTTCCATCCGGCGGGCTGGCATCCATCCAGGAGGGGAAGTTAACGCTGGCAGAGGTCGGGGATGAAGGATGAGGAATAAATGAAAAATGATAAATGAAGAGGAAGATGCACCGCCAAGCCAGCCCTGAGCTCGTTTGAAGGATGAAGGATGAAGGATGAAGGATAGAGGCTGAGGACTGGGAACTAGGGACCGGCGGCTGAGTGCCGAACCCTATTTATGCAGCACCATTTTCATCCTGACATCGCAGCGGCTGTAGGGTGTGTCACCGACAGGTATCTGCTCGAAGCCGAGTTTACGGTAGAGGTTGATCGCCGGGGCCAGGCTGCTGTTGGTCTCCAGCTCCAGGGTCTCGCCACCCAGTTGCCGGGCCCGCCGGATAACGGCCGCCCCCAAAAGGTAGCCAATGCCTTGGCCCTGGACGGACGGATCGACGGCCATTTTGGAGAGCTCATAGCGGCCTGTCGCCAGCCTCTCCAGCGCGCAGGCGCCCAGCGGCTCCCCGGAGACCAGGGCGATTAATATGGCGCCCCCGGGCCGCAGAATCGCCTCCTCGGCATTGTCCAGCTGCTCAATATCTGTGGCCTCCACCTCGAAATATTTATTGATCCAGGCGTAGTTGAGGTCCCTGAAGGCAGCCGCATACTGGGGGGCATAATCGACGATAATCGGGCGCCCCCCACGGACGGTGGTCAGGCGTTCCACCAGATCGCTCTCGGACAGAGACAGGTCGAGGGCCTCGAGAATGGACATCAGATCGTGCCCCGTGTCTGCGACCAGAGAAGCCGCCGCCAGGGATACATCGACGCACAACCGGCCCGCATTGGCGGCCATCCGCCGGCCCTTGGCGGTGAGCTCCAGCAGGCTGGAGCGGCGGTCCTGCGGGTCTGCCACAGCAGTGACCAGATTGGAGCGCTTAAGCTGCGTTACGACCTGGCTTGTGGCCGCATGGGACTGGCGGATGTGCCGGGCCAGTTCACCCGCCCGGAGTCTGCCCCGCTGGGCCAGTGTCGTCAGGATCGGGAACCAGCGCGGCTCCATCTCCAGCCCCTCAGCCTTGAAGATCGTGCGATTATTCTGGGTCAGCCTTTCGCTGATCTGTCTCAGGCGGCTGCCCAATACCGTGACCCCGTTTTCGCTGTAAAAGTTTGCCATTATCTCATCCCCGGCAGTGCTGCTCCACAATTATGTAAGTACTTAAATATATCGCCCGACAGACACCCTTTACAATACCTGTTTCCGCCGTTTTTTGGGGTCGGGATATCTTGGCAAATAGGACGGGATTAGTCGTACAGACGTTCCAGCACCCTGGCGCCCCAGGGGCAGAACCGGCCGATGTTGTCGACCCAGTAGCCCAGGTCGGCGTCCAGGGAATCGGGAGTACCGTCGCACACTTCGATGGACAGGTCAGCCAGGGCCCACTGCCCGGGAAGGAAGTGCCATTTCCAGTCGAGGTTGTGGCCGCCGTCGCCGCGCTCGATGGCACCGTTGATGTGCTGGGCCCGCTCGTCCAGAGGCAGGGCCAGCTGGGCAGCGAGCTGGGCCAGCACCTCAGTGTCAGAGGTCACGGCAATGAAATTCAACTCCGGCTGGCTGTCATACCCGAACAAGTAGCCGTCCTCAACCTGGGGATCGGGGTCCACGCTGGCGCAAGCCGCGGCCAGCAGACCCAGCAACAGGCACAGCCGTGCCGCCGGCATGCCGCGCTGGACCGCCCTGTCCCGCGGCCTGCTGCCCCGGACTGCCATCAGGATCAGCCTCGGTCCTCCAGGGCTTTGCGGATGGCCTTGAGTTCAGCCAGCATGGCCGGGAACAGGTCATCCTCGGCAGCATCCGCGCCCGTTGTCTGGGGGCCGGCCGTGGCGTGCATGGCCTGCATGCGATCCCGCAGCTCGCCGTGCCAGCGCTCATATTCCAGCAGGCCCGCCATGACCCCCTCGTAGCCGGTGGACGACTGGCTCTGGCCGGCGGTCTGGATTTTCACCGAGCCGATGTTCAGCCAGCGGTCGAACAGGGTGCGCTCGAGGATGAAGTCGGTGACGGCCCGGAAAGGGGTATTCTGCTCGGTCTTGGTAAGGATGCCCTTGTGGAGGGTCACCCGGTCAGCGCTGATCACGTAGCTCAGGTTGCGGATCCACAGCGTTGTCAGCGGGTAGACCAGCGCCCAGGTAATGCCCAGACTGCTGAAAAATATGATCCAGAGAGCAAATGCCATCTCCTTGTCAGGCTCGAGTGTCGCGAAAAGGACACCGATAATGAGCACCGCCAGGCCAATGATGACCGTGGCGGTCACGTGGTAGGCCAGATTCTTGGTCAGGTACTTGGGATCGGGCTTGATGGTCGTTTCGATGATGTCCCCCTGATTGCTGGGCGAAGCTACTCCCCGCCGGGGGGAATAACCATAAGGATTGACAGGTCACTTTTCCTGCAGCAGACAGGTGCGGGTCGCAGTGGCATGGAGTGGTTAGTCGTTAGTTGTTAGTAGTTAGTCGTCGGCCATCGGTCATTCTGAGCCTCCTGAGCTTGTCGAAGGACGAAGGATGGTGGAAGATAATTGATAAATGATAAATGATGATTGAAAATCGAATTAATGACTGCTGAGTGCTGAAGGCTGATTGATGTCCGCTGAGGGTCGCCCGGGAAGCCTCCCTAACCCCCCATGCACTCTATTATTGGGTTGCCTTATTGAGTAAATTAAAATATGACAACTGGCAGGAACATGACCGTTGTACAAAAATGGGTGTTTTTCTTTGCAGCAGTTTTGATCGCCCTGGCCGTCTATTTCGCATATTTTGATAGCAATGGCCTTGCTGGTGGGAGCCTATTTTTTGCCGTCGCCCTAATCATGTTTGGGGCTGTCAATCCGGATACCATCGAAAAATTGGTGTGGAGACGGGGGGAACTAGGGCTGCATCGCCACATCTCTTCTAAAAGCGAAATAAATGAAGCGCTGTCCCTGGTAGAGGACGAAAGGCGGGCATCTATTGCCGACGAACCACTCGTTCAATCAGCCGAGGATCGTGATCCTGCGCAAAAATCAGCTACCGATTATCTGCTGCTGGCAACCAACGCTTGGAAAGAAAAGCATGTTGCTGATGGACTGCAATATGCCTATCAGGGACTAGGCCTAAACCCAGCTAATGTACGGGTTAAGGCAAGCCTGGAGAGTCGGATTGGTATGCTATTCATGGATCTCAACGCATATGAACAAGCGGTTGTATATTTGGATAAGGCCATTGAAACCGATCCCGGCTTCTCCTGGCCCTATAATAATCTGGGAATCCTGCTCCATGACCAAGAGCGCTTTGAAGAGGCAGAAGATGCATACCGAACTGCAATTGTTCTGGAGCCCGGGTTCGCACTAGCCCATAATAATCTGGGAGCACTATTGAAGCAGCAACGGCGAATCGAAGAGGCGGAGGAGGCATTCCGAGAAGCCATCAAACTAGACCCTGATTTTTCGTCTTACTATTACAATCTGGCTATCCTGCTAGATGACCTAGGTCGCACTGATGACGTAGAAGATTTGTTTCAAAAAGCGATCACCCTGGACCCGGATGATACCAACGCCCATTACAATCTGGCTCTTCTGCTTAAAAAGCATGGCCGGCAGGAAGAGGCGGATGAGCATTTCAGGATAGCCAAGGAATTGAGAAAGGGCCAAGGGGGTGCGAAGTGAGGGACGCTGGATGCTCCCGCTACACTCACCCCGGTCGGCAGAGTTTATCCTGAAGTCGTAGAGTGGCTGAAGGGCCAGACTCCCCCTCTCTCCGGAGAGAGGGGGTCGGGGGGTGAGTGGTGGCGGCCAACTGCCCCTGCCAACTGCCACTGCCCCCTGCCAACTGCTACTGCTACTGCCACCCTTCGAGAGCCTCAGGGTGACTGACTCCTGATCGCTGACGACCCGGCTATGCTTCGCTACGCCGGGCAAGCTGATCATTAACGACTAACGACTATTAACTAACAACTACAACCGTTCCGCCAACCATTAACTTCCGCCTATGACAGCGTTTATGCAACTGTTGGTCCTCCTCGCCCTGCTGGCGCCCTTCCAGCAGCGCAGCCCCGATCGCTATTTCGACAGCGGGGCCACGTTCAGCATCAGCCTGAACCGCACCGCCGGCGACCAGGTAAACATCGACTTCCGGGTGAAGAACAACACCCAAAAGCCGTTGCTCACCTTTGATCCCGCCTGCCTGTTCCGCTACAGCTACCCGACCGTCACCGACGCCAGCGGCCGGGAGCTGCAGGGTACCCGCCCCGGGTTCAACCCCTGCGAACATGCCATCATCTGCATCGCGCCGAGGGGCAGTTACCGGGGCTCGTATCCGGTCCCGCTGGAGGCCATGTACAATCTCCAGCCCGGCGCCCTTTACAGCGTTGCCGTCACTTTTATCCATGAGCCCAGCGCCCGCGAACAAAAGACGCTGGGGGAGATTGTCCATGCAGGCCGCCTGGCGCCGGACGGCCGCTTCCTGGTGGGCACTTTCCGGTCCAACGCCCTCAAGGTGCGCGTCGCCGACTGAGCCCCTTACTGCCTATTCCCGATCCTGCCTGAATGACAGCGAGGTCTGCGCAGGACCTGTCACCGGAACACACCCCGGCAGATTTTATCACTAGATTCGATCAGGGGTCGCTGACTGCCCTGAAGGAGGAGCGGATGGACACCATGGAACCCTTGGGTACCGTTTCTGAACTGGCATTGGCATTGGCGGGCTTCAGCGGCATCGTGATAGTTTTCGGACGCTGGAAAGATGCCGATGTTGCATTCGAAGGCTACCGCATCAAATTGCTGCTTCTGGCATCCTTTGGTGCCATGTTTCTTGCTCTTACTCCTGTACTGTTTCAGCAGATGGGCATGACAGAGCCTAGCCTATGGATACTATCTAACCTGCTCATGGGCCTGTTCTCCCTTATGTTTGTGGCGGTACTATGGAACCCGACTCGCCGCTACATGCGCAAGCACCCCAATATGTTTTATGTACCATTATTGTCCGCTATCCTGATCGGTTATGCGCTGAATATCAGTGTGCAGTTGATGGCTGCGGCAGGCTTGGTGCCACTCAGCCGAAGCGGCGTTTTTCTGGCGGGCCTGTATTGGCTGCTGGCTCACAGCGCCATCCAATTTGCCAGACTTCTTTTTGTCAAATCGGGCTAATCTGTAGATTCCGCCCAAGATATTTTTTCAGTCTGAAGCGGCTATTCCGGTTCAATCCCCTCCATCGTATATTGCCTCAGAGAATGAGGAATACCCGGCATCCCAAGTTAGCCCTGCTGCTGCTGATCCTGCCTCTGGCGGCCCAGGAACGGCCCGGCATCCATATCCGCGAGCATCTGGCCCACCGCGCCGATGTGATCCCCTACGCCCGCATCGACAGCCTGGCCACCGCCCTGCCGGCGCCCCTGCCCCGGGCCGTTGCGCCGAGCCACACCATTATCGGCTACCTGCCCTATTGGGAATATGGCCGCTATCCCGATCTCGACTATAACCTGCTGAGCCAGATCAACTTTTTCGGCGTGGACGTGAATGACGACGGCACGCTGGGCGACGACCATAACTGGCCCGCCAGCGGGCTGGTCAACTTTGCCCACAGCCGGGGGGTGCAGGTGAAACTCACCGCCATCGCTTTCGGCGGCGCCAAACTGACGGCCCTCCTGGGCAGCGCGGCCAACCGCCAGCGGGCCATCTCCAACCTGCTGTCGCTGGTGCGCAATGCCGGGGCCGACGGCATCGATATCGACTTCGAGGCCCTGCCCTCCGCCCAGCGGGCCAACATGGTGGCCTTCATGACCGCCCTGGCCGACAGCTTCCGCACCCGCCTTCCGGGGGCCATCATCACCCTCGCCCTCCCGGCGGTGGATTGGGGCGATGCCTGGGACATCAATGCCCTGGCGCAGATTGTGGACGGCCTGTTCATCATGGCCTACGATTACCACTGGGACAAAGGCCCCGAGGCGGGACCGGTCAGCCCCCTCGCCGGAACCTCGCCCCAGAACAGCCGGAATGTGACCCTCACCGTCGGGGATTACCTGTCGAAAACAGGCGGCGACGGCAGCAAGTTGATTCTCGGCATCCCCTACTACGGCTATGACTGGCCCGTCGCCGGCACGGCCAAGTACGCCCCCACCACCGGGACCGGCACGGCACGGCTTTATGCCACGGTGATTGATGACGCCGCCACCTACGGCCGCCAGTGGGACGGTGCCAGTTCCACCCCCTGGTTCAATTATGCCAGTGGCGGCGACCGGCAGGTCTGGTACGATGATTCCCTCTCCCTGGCGCTCAAATACCAACTGGCGGTGAGCAGCAATCTGGCCGGTGTCGGCATGTGGGCCCTGGGCTACGATGGGGACCGCAGCGAGCTCTGGGGCGCCCTGGCCGATCAGTTCGGGCCGCCGGGCATACCCCAGCGCCCGTCTATCTGGGCCGTCCGGAACAGTGCCGCCGGGGCCGTTGAGATCACCGTTGCCGGTCCGGGAGCGACGGAATATGAACTCCATACCAGCCTTGATGGCGGCAATTTCATTTACCAGGGCAGCTATGTGGGGCCGCAGTTCACCGCCCTGGGACTGCCGGCCGATACGCTGGTCTATCTGCGGCTGGCAGCCGTCAATGATCTCGGTATCAGCCCCTTAACGGAGGTGCTGGCCGCCACGACTGGCGCTGCCCGGGCCCAGGTGCTCATCGTCAACGGCTTCGACCGCACCGCCGGCGTCAACAACACCTTTGATTTCATCCGCCGCCACGCCCCCCATCTGGCCCGGCTGGGCTACGCCCTGGATGCGGCCTCCAGCGAAGCGATATGGGGCGGCGTTGTCGGTCTGGCGAACTATCAGGTGGTGATCTGGATTTCCGGCGCTGAAGGTGTCGGGACGGCCAGCTTCAACGGCACCGAACAGCAACTGTTATCGACCTACCTGGCCGGGGGAGGGCAACTCTTCGTCTCGGGATCGGAAATCGGCTACGATCTGGTGGCCGCCGGGTCCGCCTCCGATGCACTGTTCTACGCACAGACCTTCAAGGCGGTCTTTCTCGGCGATGCCGCCGGTGGTCTGGAGGGTCCCGCCGGGGCGCAGGCTTTCCTCCCCGAAGCGGGCACGATCTTCGGCGGTCTGCCGGCCATCAATTTCGACGACGGCACCCAGGGCAGTTATGCCGTCCGCCGGGCCGATGGCATCGCTCCCCGGGCCGGCGCGACCCTGCTGGCTCCCTATTCAGGCATCACCACCGGGACCCCTCCCGGGGCCGCCATCAGCTTCGCCGGTTCGTTCGGCAGCAGCAGCGCCATCGGCCGCCTGGTCTACCTGGCCGTCGGCTTCGAAACCATCTACCCCGCCAGCGCCCGGGACAGCCTCATGGCCCGTATCGCCAACTTCTTCCGCATCGACACAACCCGCAGCAGCGCCACCCTCACCTATGCGTTGGGGGCCATCTATCCCAATCCCTTCCGTCTCTCCGCCACCATCCCCATCCAGCTGCTGGCGCCGGGGAGGGCCGAGCTGACGGTCTACAATATCCTTGGACGGGAGGTGCAGCGCCTCCTCTCCGGCAGCCAGGAAGCCCACTCAGCCAGCTACACCTTCCGGCCATTCGATAACCGGGGCCTGCCGCTGGCCTCCGGCCTCTATATTGTGGCCCTCAAAGTCGACAACGGGAAGCCGGTGACGGCCAAAATCATCTACCGGAAGTAGGAGAGCCAGCGGTCAGCAATCAGCAGTCAGTAAGGTGCAATGCCATAAGGTGCAATGCCAGTCGAGTAGTTCCTGTTACAATGGCCGTTTCACGATCAGGAAACCAGCAGCGCTCGCTTCTCGCCGATCAGTTTTAACAAAGCTTTTTGGGGATCGGCGAACTTCCGGATCCCTTCTTCCAACAGCGTTTCTTCCAATTTCTGGAAGTCGATTTCCCGGTCGATCTCTGCCAAGACGTCCGACGGCGGTAGCTGGTCGACTTGCCGGCTGTAGACTCCGCCCAGCGCTTCCACGGCATCGTTGGTAGCGGGCGGATTCGTTTCGATGTCGCTGCCGGCGAACGCCGCCACGTACTTGTCCGCCGGATCGCCTGGATTTTTGACGCCAGTGCTGGCGAAGATAATTTCCTGTTCCAAGGCAAGATGCTTGTCGGCCCAGAATTTTTGGTTTTCCGCCCAGATTCGTTTCGCGTTAACGATGCCGACCTGTCCTTGCGCGGCGGAGGAGAGCTGCGGCGC
>SCKI01000002.1 GCA_004124295.1 Fidelibacterota bacterium | reverse complement strand
CTTCCGGCGCCATCCAATTTGGTGCTGAAAAGGTCCACCATGCCATTGCCCAGGTATTTCAAATCGTCGCTCCCCTGCACCGAGAACGGCAGCACGGCCACCGAATTGATAAAAACCGGCCCCGTGGCAGGGCCTTTATTGCCCGCGCCCCAGCGGCCCCAGATACCGAAGGCGATGGCCAAGATGGTGACAGTGATCAATGCTTTATTACTCGTTCCAGGCTTACCGGCCGGGCGGCCCGCAGTCCTGACAATGCCCTGGGGGGTGATATCGAATATCCAGGCGAGCCCCATAGCCACCGGGAAGCCCAGCGCCAGCAGGGTGATCAGCAGGCGGCTGACCCAGGCCGGGATGCCCATCACTTCGAAGGTGCCGTCGATTATCTGGATGATGACGAAGGCGATGCCGCCATAGAAGGCCGCCACCCGGAAGACCCGCCGACGGCGGAGCTCGGCAATAAAGGTGGATAGGGGGAAGGTCATTAGCGGCCGCTATATTTATTGAGCAGGGCAGTAAATCTGGGCTGCCCGCTCAGGGGAGCCCATGTTGGATCAATGCGTAGCCGCATTACCGAGAGCTCCCCTGGAATACCCATCAGGTATTCGAGTTGATTTGCCGCTTGATCGTATTCGCCAACCATCACAAAAATCCTGGCCATATCCTGCACTCTGTAGAAACCTCTTATGGCCTCCTTGCTTACAGGCAGAAGTTCCACCCCTCTTTTCCCCGCGCGGATTGCATCTTCCTTCCGTCCCAAGCCAGCATAAGCGATGCCCAAAGCGCTATGATAGCGTGCATCCTCGGGCCAAACCTGAGATCGGGTTTCCAAAAAACTGCGAGCGGAGTCGTAAGAGGCATACGCCAACTGCGGTTGGGCCATGAGCCCATAAATTTGTCCATATAGTTGGGCCTTAGGAATAATATAATATTGTGTCTCGAAAAAATTGGTGGATCCCATATCAAGCAACTCTAGCGCGGCCTGGTAATTTCCTTCTATCATTTCGAGCAAAACGAAAGGGTGAATAATGAATGTTTCATCAATTGATCCGACATTTTCAGCGCCCCGCACCAGAACTTCTCTCGACTTGGATAAATTCGCCTCCCAGTTGATGTATAGTAGTGCCAGCTGCCAGTATGGGCGCGACCAATTCGGTCTCAGTGAATTTGCACGACTCAGATAGCTTTCGGCCTCGAGGTATTCCCGCAGGAATAGATGCGTCTCCCCAATATTATAGACCAGGTTAGAGGCTCGTGGATCAAGCCCGGAGGCCACCTTTAGATTGACCAACGCTGATCTAAATTTCCCCTGCCTCCGCTCTACAAAGCCGATAAAAGAAATGAGGTCGCTATTGTTCGCCAATCCTTTACGGGCGATGCCGAACTCGGCCAGGGCTTGGTCGTATTCAAGAAGGCCATGGTAGTAATATTGACCTAATGCAAGGTGTGCTTCGGGCAATTCAGGGTCAAGTTGCAATGCCCGGTCAACGGCTTCTCGTGCTTTAGCGCGGTTTTCTTCGCTTCGGTCGTGGTGGAACCAGTATAACGCAATACGAGCCTGAGAAAGTGATAAATATGCGAGAGCGAAGGTGGAATCAAGTTCCACGGCTTTGCTATACATTTGAATGGCTATTCGAGTGTCAGGCCCTAAATAGTTACCGCCTTCAGCCATGTATCCTTTACCGCGCAAATAAAAATCGTAAGCCTCAGGATTGACAGGCCTAGCCCGTGCCAATCTCGACTCGACCTCTGGCGATAGCGTGAGGTTGATTTCCCGTGCAATGGCCCGGGCCACATCCCTGTGGAGGTCGAATATGTTTTCGAGACTGCGGTCATATTCAGCAGACCAAAGATGGGTGTCAGTGCGTCCATCAATCAGCTGGGCGGTGATACGAAGCATATCGCCGACCTTGAAAACGGCACCCTCTACTATAGCGTCCACACCCAGTTCGGCGGCCATCTCCGGCACCGTCTTATCCGAGTTCTTGTAGCGCATGGCCGAAGTGCGGGAAATCACTTTCAGTCCGGGGAACTTATAGAGTTGACTGATCAAGGCATCGGTCATGCCATCAACAAAGTAATCCTGATCCGGCCCACCCATGTTGTTATCCAGGGGGAGCACAGCAATGGACCGGATGCGGATGAGGTCCTCACTGTCCCCGCCCCTGCCGCCCCAACTCGCCCAAATGCCAAAGGCAACGGCAAAAATGGTAACAGCGATGAGGGTCCGATTACTTGTCCCGGGCTTGCCTGTAGGACGCCCTTCCGTTCTGACAATGCCTTCCGGGGTAATGTCAAATACCCAGGCCAGGATCATGGAAATGGGGAAGCCGATGAGCAGAAGGACGATGATGGCGGTGCCAAACCATTCCGGGATGTGCAGGTAGCTAAACGCGCCGTCGATAATCTGTATGATGACGAAGGCGATACCGCCATAGAACGCCGCCACCCGGAAAACCCTCCGGCGGCGAAGCTCGGAGACGAATGTGGATACTCTAGACTGTTGCTGTATCATCGTGGCGTTGCGGCGTGTTGGAAAGCCAGAATGTAAGGGGGAAATGGGTCTGATAGTAGACGGTGGTACGACGGGAATATCGGGCGAGAAACGGAGGAAACTCTAGTGCCCTATGATTAGGCTCCCCCTGCCAAGGAGTATGGCGGAAAGGGTTTGATGGTCATGAATCAGGATTAATTCGTACCCGGCAATCAGTAATAATCTTTGGGGGGTTTTGGAGGCGTTTGCAAAGGGGCTCACTTCCTCCGAAGAGACCCTAATGGTCGCAGCGATCAACAACTTCGTCGGCGAGATCTACCTAAATTAAATCGGCAAATATTAAGCCACTGTTGGCACAGATTCGGCCTTTCTCAGGAAAAACGGGAGAGCTATGCGGACTCAGGAGGCCCGTCTATCGAGACCAATCTTCCGATAGAAGAAATCGCGAATGGGCCGATGGATTCATTCAGGTTCCGGTTTATCCCAGGGAAGGACAACGCCAGGTATACCCAGATCAAAATAATCGGCCGGGAGTTGGGGAGTAGCTGGCGGTGGATCCTTCGCTGAATTGACGAGCCTGAAATCCATTTTCATATCCGCCAGCCGGTGGTCAGTATCGAGAACTACCTTGGGTAGTCTGGGTGGCGACTCCCGGAGGGCCGCCAATGTCTTATCAAGTTTCTTCGAGATCTGTTTGTAGCTGTCGCCCGCGTCCATGCGTTTGCGGATCTGCACCACCAGCTCGCGCCGGGTGAGAGACTTGAGATTCCGGCATTCGGCAACTTTTGCCAAGAGCACAAAATCGATTTCTTCAAGTTCCGTGATCCAAAATCCGCAACCGCGCACCAACCGTTCAAATACGCGGTAAGCTCTCTGAAGAGTTCGACGAGATAGGCGGGGATGGGCCAGCGAGATCGCCAGCAGGAATTGAGAGAGGCTGAGCACTTTCTTTTTTTGTTTCTTGAAAATGGTATGATAAGTAAAGTGCAAAGTCTGTCCCAGCTGCAGTCTGGCGCCGAGCAGGTTCGAAATCGATTCCATCAGGTCAATGCTCTGGAGGTTGAGCAGGTTGAGGAACTTCATTTTTTTGGTCTCCTTCGATGTTGCAATACGCGGCTCAAGATTGAGGCATATCCATAATTTCGAGTGGATCCGTCAATCTCGCGATGAGAGCGCGGGGGAAGGCTTCATTGCCCTCTTTGATCCCGTGGTCAAAGGTCATGCGGAAGGCGATCAAGGAGGCGGCTGGCCGTCCTGCAGCTGCCAACAAAGCTTCCAGGAACTCAGCGGGCTGACCCAATTTCTCGTTCAATTGATCTGCACGGTGATCATCGTCCTCGACATCTGAGTGGAGCACGGGAAATAACGGCTGATCCTGAGGCATCTCCATGGGGAATACGTCAAGCAGATCAGGCGGGACAGATACTTCAACGTACTTGCCCGTCGTTTGCCTGTAGTAACCGATGACATTCCGCCCCCTGGCCAGACTGCGCGAGGTCAGCATCGCCATGTCCGCCGGCCGGATGCCCGTGAGGAACAGAAACGTATAAAATCGATGCCAATTATGCCGGTATCGAAAAATGGTCCGGAGGTCGCTGTCCTCGAGAACCCTATGCAATGTGCCGGCGATTATCCGGGGGAGGTCTGGGGTGTTTTCCATTATTGTCTCCTTGATTTGCTCTTCGATTCAAGTCGCTTGAGCCACCGAAGGCTATTGCGAACCCGTCTATCTTTTTCCAGTTTTAGGCTCGAACTCGGGGCATAACCACCTCCAACCTCATGCGCGAGTTGGCCCCTGTGACTCTTGTCGGGTCCAGTCTCGGTACCCTGCCACCGTGCAAACGCCTCAAAAAGATTCAATATCTCGCGTCGATATATCGGCTCACTTATGTCCAGCTCAACTAAACAAAACATGGCTGCGCCCATATGCAAGCCTCGGTGTAGCCTCTGGGATGCTTCACGGATTCCAGAGGAGTTGCTTTGACGGCGAATGCGTATACGCAAAAACGTATACGCAAAGGGGAGTTATCTGCGGGAATCTGCGGGAGTCTGCGCTGTAGAGCCGGTTTTGATGGAAGGGGTTTAAATACAAAAATGCCGACGAGAAACTGAATCCTCGTCGACAAAATTGTGGTCGGGGCGATAGGATTTGAACCTACGACCCCCTGCTCCCAAAGCAGGTGCGCTACCGGACTGCGCCACGCCCCGTGGTTGGGGTGAGCGATGGGACTTGAACCCACGACCTCCTGGGCCACAACCAGGTGCTCTAACCAAGCTGAGCTACGCCCACCACAGCAGGTGAAAGTTACGGCCTTACGGCCTTGGCCTCCACATTTTGCGCCGCCAACTTAGGGGCGCTCCCGTCGGCAGTCAAGGGCAATTGGGGTTGGGTTTCGCCGTCGTCAGCCGTAAAATCCGGCTACATGAAAATTTTCCAGCGCTACATCTTCCGGGAGCATCTGCTCCCGTTTATCTTTGCCCTGCTGGTGCTGTTGTTCGTGCTGCTCACCAATTTCCTCCTCAGGGCCCTCGACCGCTTCCTGGGCAAGGGGCTGGGCTTCGGCATCCTGGTGGAGTACGTGTTCCTCAACATGGCCTGGATCCTCGCCCTGGCGGTCCCGATGGCGGTGATGGTGGCCACCCTCATGGCATTTGGCCGGCTCTCCGCCGATAACGAGATTACGGCCATCCGCACTTCCGGTGTCAGTTATGCGGCCATCCTGGCCCCGGCCCTGACGTTTGGCACGCTGATCTGCGTGGCCCTGATCCTGTTCAACAATGCCGTCCTGCCCCATGCCAACCACCGGGCCCGGTTGCTGTCGGGTGATATCAACCGCAAGCGTCCCGATCTGGCGGTGGAAGCCGGCTACTTTATTGATGACCTGCCGAACTACAGCTTGCTGGTCAGGGGCCGGGATGGCGACCAGTTCACCGACATCCTCATCTTCAGCAAGGATAATGACAAGGTGCAGCGCACCATCTACGCCGACCGGGGCTCGTTTCAGGCCATTGATGATGCCTTGCTCCTTTTCCTGGAGGATGGGGAGATTCACGAGCTCGCCCTGCCGCTCCTCGATGAATACCGCCGCCTCAAGTTCGACCGCCACCGCATCGTGATCCCCATAGACAACCTCTACCTGGAGCGTCGCGAGTCGGCCCTGCGCGGCGACCGGGAGATGAACCTGGAAATGATGCAGGAGAAAATCGGCGACTATGTCCGCAAGATGGCCGTCGTCCGCGAGCGCATGTCCCAGCGCATCGCCTCCCAGACACCCTTCGTTCTCACCGGCGACACGACCAGAGTTGCCGTCCTGGGGCTGGTGACCCGCTGGCAGCAGGTTATCCGCGACAGCACCGGCCTGGCCCAGTCCGATTCGGTCCGCCTGGGCCGGCGGGCCCGCAACCTCGAGCGCGGCATTGGCGGCGATTTCAATCTGCTGGCCAGTTACGGCAAGAGTATCAGCCGTTATCGTGTCGAAATCCACAAGAAATTTGCGATCCCCTTCGCCTGTATCGTCCTGATTCTGGTGGGGGCGCCGGTGGGCATTATGGCCCGCCGTGGCGGGTTCGCTGTGGCCGCCGCCATGAGCCTCGGTTTTTTCGTCATCTACTGGGCCTTTTTGATCGCCGGTGAGGAGCTTGCCGACCGGGGCCGCCTGTCGCCTTTCCTGGCCATGTGGGCCGGCAATATGGTCCTCTCGGTTGCCGGTCTGTTCCTGTATTGGCGCCTGCAGAATGAGCAACGCACCTGGCGCCTCGACATTCTCGACTTTTTCCGGCGCAAGGAGCTGGCCGCATGATTATCCCCTTCGGGGACCAAGTCCCCATCATCCCCGACAGCGCCTTCATCGCACCTTCAGTCAATGTCATCGGTGATGTCACCGTGGGTGAGGAAGCGAGCCTCTGGTTCGGCACGGTGGCCCGGGGCGACATGCACTTTATCCGCATCGGTCCCCGCTCGAATATCCAGGACAACGGCACCATCCATGTCACCACCGATATGTACCCCACCATCGTTGGCGCTGAGGTCACCGTCGGCCATAATGCCATCCTCCACGGCTGTGTCATCAACGACCGCTGCCTCATCGGGATGGGGGCCATCATCATGGACGGCGTGGAGATCGGCTCCGGCTCGCTGATTGCCGCCGGGGCGGTGGTGACGCCGGGCACCAGGGTACCCCCCCGATCCCTCTACGCCGGTGTCCCGGCCAGATTGCGCCGCCAGGTTACCGACGCCGAATACGCCGATATTCTCGACAGCGCGCAGCTCTACGTCGATTTTGCCCGGCGCTACCGGGATGCTGGCGAGTTGACCTGGCCATGATCCCCGCCGATCTGATCCGCCGCAAGCAGCAGGGGCAGGCGCACTCGCCGGAGGAAATTGCCGCCATCGTCGCTGGCTTCAGCACCGGCTCCATGGCCGACTACCAGCTCGCCGCCTGGCTGATGGCCGTCTATTTCAAAGGGCTGACCGAGGGGGAGCGCACGGCCCTGGTCCAGTCAATGATCGATTCGGGCCGGCGCCTCGATTTCTCCCATCTCGACGGCTACGTGGCCGACAAGCATTCCACCGGCGGCGTGGGCGACAAAGTCTCCCTGGTGCTGGCCCCGCTGGTGGCAGCCTGCGGCGTCTATGTGCCGATGATCAGCGGCCGGGGGCTGGGGCACACGGGCGGGACCCTCGACAAGCTGGAATCGATCCCCGGCTTCAACACCGGCCTCGACCTGGACACTTTTGGCCGCCTGGTGGCCGAAGTGGGCTGCGCCATCATCGGGCAGACCGACGAGATTTGCCCCGCCGACCGCAAAATGTACGCCCTGCGCGACGTCACCTCTACGGTCAGCTCCATCCCGCTGATCTGCGGCTCTATCATGAGCAAAAAGATCGCCGAAGGCATCCGCGGACTGGTGCTGGATGTGAAGGTGGGCAACGGCGCTTTTATGGAGACGGCCGATGACGCCCGGCAGCTGGCCGACATCCTGGTGGCGACGGGCGAGGCGTTCGGGGTGCAGACAGTGGCCCGGCTCACCGATATGAGCCAGCCGCTGGGCCGCAGCGCCGGCATCTGGTGCGAAGTGCTGGAGGCGGTGTCCGTGTTGGAGGGGGAGGGGCCCGAGGACCTCACCGGCCTCTGCACGACCCTGTCAGCCGATATCCTGACGCTGGCCGGCCATGACGATCCGGTTGCCGCCATCGCCGAGGCCCTGTCGAGCGGCCGGGCCCGGGAGAAATTGGACCAGATGGTTGCCGCCCAGGGGGGTGATGCCGCCGCCCTGGCCAGGCCCGAGACGCACCAGCCTGCGGTCACGATTCCGTTGAAGGCCCCGCTGGCCGGGTACCTCACCGGGGTCGATACCTACGCCGCCGGCATGTCGCTGACTACCGCCGGAGCAGGGCGCAGGGAGACCGGCGACCGGCTCGATCCCAGCGCCGGTTTCGCGCTCTATATAAAAATCGGAGATGCGGTGGAGGAAGGCGACGATATCGGCCGTTATTTCGGCAGCGATGAGGGCCAGGTTAAAGCCGCCGCCGCCGCCCTCAGCGCCGCGTTGACTTTCGGCGATGTGCAGGCGCCGCCGTCGCCCCTTATAGTTGGCTGATGTCTTGACCCTCTGCTTGAGGGCGCGGGCCGGGGTGAGGGGTAGACCGTTTTGCCGTTACATCGCAAGTCTGTTTCGCGCTGTAAATCTTCGTGCCGTCGGCCCGCCTGCTGCTGGGCTAGTCCTTCAGTGCCTCCCGGACCAGCTCTATTGGAAGCCGTGGAGTCAGACCCTCCATATGAATGTAATTAAAAAGAGCCCCGTCTTTTCATAACTGGGGCCACTTGCAACGCCTGGTGATTGAGGAGAATCTCAAATTCTACCCGGTAGGAATCCAGCAAGATACCCAAGCGACGCAAAAAACGCTCTGTCAGCAAAATCCAGCACACGTACCTTCGTATTCTCATCCCCATCCGCGCCCATGAAAAACATGAAAGATAGGCTTCCCAGCAGAACTACGCAGACGACGATGATTGCAAATATGGCCAATGGACTTGCTGTGGCAACGGTCTTGATAGCGGCATTCCCCGACTAAACCGCAGGCACTTAAATGGGAATCTTATAAGACTGCTGGTCTTTTCTCGTCACCAGAACGTCTCTTGTGCCGTTACTATCACTTCTAACTTCGAACTTGGCAATCGTCGTCGGATGAGCCCATAATTCCTTCACCATTATGCGCAGTGATTTCCTGCTGAACAAGCCAGCAAATACCCCAGTAGCCACAACAGCCAGGATTACATTTTCAGTCATTAGCGTAACTCCTCAAGCGAACAAGTTGCCAATTGGCCCCATCGCATAACATTCAGCAGCCTGGAATGGCTCTATCTCAGTTGGCAATCTTAACTCTGAAATAGTGAGAAATCGAAGGGCCAAGGTACTTACATCTTGGCTTCCTGGCAAGCATAAATGTATAATACAACTAGCCATTCCAGAAAATCCAACTGCATGTCTCTGCCACCCCTATATCGGGTGCGGCGGGGTACTCTTTAGCATTTAACACTAGTTGGGCCCACCGCTCATTAGACGAACGAACAGACCGTTATGTTGTCGTTTAATAATAACACTCGTCCGGTGTAATGGTGTGATGCAGATCACATTTAGCACCATAGTATCTTAGCATGGGGAGCCATTATTAGCAAGCAGATGCGGCAACCGGGGGCGTGCATGCAATCGGCCCTTTCCGGCCCGAGGTGGGTGTCGATTACCAAGTCTGTATGCGCCCCGGGGGGCGCCCCTTACATCGCCCCCTCATTCCAGCGCCTCCCTCAGCAGCTCCACCGGCAAGGCCTTAACGGTGTTCCCGTCCCGGCCGGTGACGGTGGTGGCCTTCAGCAGCGAATTGTAGATCGCCTCCTCCACCGCTTCCACCGTCGCCAGGAAGAGCAGACTCATGGCGTCGTTCCGCAGATAGGTTGCCTCCTGCGTCAGGCCGTCCCCCCGGTAAGGCACCCGGTTGCGGGTGGAAAAGGCAATCACGAAATCGCCGGAACCGTTGCTCATGTACGAGCCGGTCCGGGCCAGCCCCAGTACCGCCCGCTTAGCCAGGCGGCCCAGGTTGCGGGCGTCCAGGGGTGCGTCGGTGGCCAGGACGATCATCACCGAGCCGACCTCCTGGGGGGTCGAGGCGGCGTCGCTGAAGCTGGGCGGCTCGCCAATGGGCCGGCCCATGATGGTCAGGATGCCGCCATAGTTGGTCTGCACCAGGGCCCCCACTGTATAGCCCCCGGCCCTCTCCGGCAGGACCCGGGAGGCGCTGCCGATGCCCCCTTTCCAGCCCAGGGCCCGGGTCCCCGTGCCCGCGCCGATGCTCCCTTCCGCCACCGGTCCGGCCGTGGCTTTCTCGATGGCCCGCCAGACATCCTCAGGCTTCACATGCAAGCCCCGGATGTCGTTGAGATAGCCGTCGTTGGTCTCGCCCACCACCGCGTTCACCGAACGGACCGTTTCATTGCCCTTTTGCCGGAGGGTCCAGCGCACCACCGCCTCCAGCGCCGTACCGACGCTGAGGGTGTTGGTGAGGACGATAGGCGTTTCGATGAGGCCCAGCTCCTGCACCTGCAGGAAGCCCGCCGCCTTGCCGAAGCCGTTGCCGACGTACACTGCCGCCGGCGCCTTTTCCTGGAAAACATTGCCGCCGTGGGGCAGGATCGCCGTCACCCCCGTGCGGATGGAACGGCCCCGGATCAGGGTCACGTGCCCCACTTTGACCCCGGCCACATCGGTGATGGCGTTCAGCGGGCCGGTGGGCAGGAGGCCGGGGGAGAGGCCCAGGTCGCGGATGCGGGGACGCTCCGTCTGTCCCACCAACTGCGCGCCAGATAGCAGGATGACGGCCAGCGTCCCGAGTAGATTGCCATAGCTACGCATCGCTTACTTCATTACCAGGGCCGAGTAGGCCATACCATCGGGATTATCGCCGGTGGTAATCCGGGCCACAACCTGCCAGGTGGCGGTACTGATAACCATCACCCGGTCAACATTGGGCGTTGCCACATAGACAGTCCGTCCATCGGGGTGGATGAGAATACCGACCGGCGCAGGCCGCTGGCCGTGTGTCGCTTCGAAAGTGCGCCGCTTCGGTTCTCCGGGCAGCGGGCTGTTCAGGTCGATGCGGGCGACTTCCGTCCGGGTCGCCGCAGCAATCACCGCCACATCACCGGAGCGCAGGTTTGACAGGAGGACATACTGGCCGTCGGGCGTGAACTTGACGCGGATGGGAGCGCCGGTCGATTGAAAAGCATCCTTAACCGTAAGATCAGCGGCGTCCAGAATGGTGATGGTGTCGACATCCCGGTTCGCGACCCACACTTCGCTGCCGCTGGGGTCAACATCTATGCCTTCCGCCCCGGCGCCGGTCTGGATGCTGCCCAAATTGGCGCCGGCCAGCAGGTCAAACGCGGTGACTGACCCGGAGCCCATGTTGGCCACGAAGGCCCGGTTTCCATCAGGCGTCAGGGCCACCATATGGCCCATCTGCTGATCTGAAATCAATACCTGCTCCACGTCGCCGGAGCCCAGGTCAACCCTTACCAAGGCCTGCTCGGCTTCGGCGGTCACCAGCACTTTATCGCCAGGGAGGTACACTATCCCGTGGGGGCTGTGGTAGTTCCACATGATGTGGGTCCTGAAGATCGATTGGTTGGCCAGATTGATCAGGGTCAAACTGTTGCCCGGCGCCCCCCCTGTTCCGTAGTTGGTCACCACCGCCCAATTGCCGTCCGGCGAACTGGCAGCCTCATGGGGTCCTGCGCCGGTGGGCAGGGTGGCCACAATCGCCAGGCTTGCCAGATCCACGAGGCTGGCCGTATTGGCATTCTTGTTGAGGATTATCAGGGTCCCGGTTGACTGGCCGGTGATGGGTGCGAGCCCCAACAGAAGGGCAACGGTCACTGGTAATAATCGACTCATTTTCAGGTCCTCCGATAAATTATGGGCCGCTCAACGATCATCCCCGTACAGGCCGGCCCGGTCCCACTTGGCAATGACATCCTGCACCAGGGCCAGCGCCCGCCGGGCGGCTATGTTCCTGAAGCTTCCGGCAAAGCGAGCCGACAATACCCCATGGCTATTGATTTATTCCTGACGAGCCCGGTTGGGTGCATGGGTGGCGCGCTGCTTACTCAATCCGAATTAGGCCCGGCCCTTTGTGCATCTGTCCGCTGAATGCCGCGAAGGTGATGCCCGGTTGAATCGTTGCGGTCACTATGAAGTGCGCGACGATGACCGGGGCCAAGCTGCGGTCACCAAGGACATAGACCAGCCCCAGCACAAGGCCGAGTGTTCCTGTTGCGATCATGGTGCTGATGCCAACGGAAACACGGCCGGTCATGATGCCCCAGATTCCGTGTGCCAAACCGAAGATTAATCCCGATGCGAGCACCTGGACTACGGCGGGCCAGCCAATTCTCATTAGCGCGTCCATCAGGAAACCCCGAAAGAAGGCCTCCTCAACAATAGCGGCCGATATTGCGACGAGGACCCCCAACAACTTGAAAAGCGATACGGCGCGCCAATGTTCGCGGACCAGAGGAATGTTGCGGACTGCGAAGGCAGCATAGATTATGGCGAAGATCAGACCCAGGGACCAGGCCAGGAGAGTTCCGGTCGGCCCGGAGACGAAGCCGAGCTCGCGGAGAAACAGAGGGGGACTTCCTTTGAACAAATCCACAACCGGGACCCACATTATACCGCCTGCCAAAACGAGGAAAATGGCGCTGTTTCGTCTGACCTTGGGGTTTAGGGTAATCGTCACTCGTCTACTCCCGCTAGACAACTCGGCGCATGGCGCATGGCGGCCACGAGCTGAGCGGCCAGTGCTAATCGATTCATTTTCAGGTCCTCCGAAGTGGTCTGGGCCGCTCAGCGATCATCCCGGTACAGGCCGGCCCGGTCCCACTTGGCGATGATGTCCTGCACCACCGCAAGGACCCGCCGGTTCACCCGGTCGTAATAGGTACGGGCCTTGCGCTTGTCGAAACTCGGGTAGCCCTGGCCCTCCTCGTACAGGGCAATGGAGGAAGGAAACGGCGCCGCGTGCCAGGCGTTGTTGCCGGGGTAGGGGGTGGCCATATCCTTGCTGTACCGCTCCGGGTGGACATGCTCGGGGACCACGGTCATGATGTAGGCCGTTTCATTGTTGCCGGCATGGCCGCCGTTTTCGCCGAAGACGGCGAACACCTCCTCCGCTGCCAGGGACCACCAGTTGATGACCAGAATGCGCACCCTGTGGTCGAGCGAGGCGGCATCGGTCGCTGACTTGAGCAAGGCCGTCTGGGGCCCGCCGTGACCGGTGAAAATGATAATGTTGCGGAAACCGTTGCCGGCCAGCCCCTTGAGGATATCGCTGATGAAGGCGCTGTAAGCCTCGGCCGAGATGGCAAAGCTGCCCGGGAAGGCCTGCATCCCGCCGGTGACGCCGTAGTTAAGGGTCGGCGCGATGAGGGCCTGCAGGGCCGGCGCCAGTTCCCGGGCCATGGCCTCAGGGGCCAGGTTATCCGAGCCGTTGGGCAGCACGCCGTGGGGCTCCAGGGTGCCGACCGGCAGGATGACCGTCGTAATGCGGCCGGGCACCCACTCCTGGAATTCCTGCCAGCCGATGAGGTTCATCTCCCGGGTCGTGGGACCCTGTTGGCCCCAGAGGGGGATGGTCAACAGCAGCGCAGCAGTGAGCATTTTCATCCGTTCGCCTCTCGTTGGTCGCGTTGCAGAAAGTCCTCCAGCGCCTGCCGGGAGGTGTGCCGGTAGCGGAAGGTGGTCTCCCGCTCGATCTTGCTCCCGTCAGCCGCCCAGGAGTGCTTGATATAATCGATCATCGCTCCCGGGGCTTCGGTGAGCAGGGTAATGCGCAGCCACCAGGCCAGCTGGGTGAGGGGCCGCAGCAGCCAGCTCGGCAGGGAAATGATGATGCGGCCAGACTCTTTCAGCACCTGGGCCAGATCGACGGCTTCGGCTGGCGCCACATTATAGACGCCCCGGGGCGCCTGGGTGATCAGATGGTGGAGCGCATCGGCGATGTCTTCCTCATGGAGCAGATTCATGGGCGCCGGGCGGGTGGTCCAGGGGATAATTTTGCGGTCCACGTAGCGGCCCAGAAAGTTTTGGGCGTGGGGACCCAGGACAATGGCCGGCCGGGCGATCACTACATCACAGTCCGGGTGCAGGTCCTGGTAGACCGACAGCCGCGCTTCGACCATGATTTTATCGTAGGCATACTGGTAGCTGGGTGTGGCCCTCAAGGGGTCGGCTTCGGTGAGGGGCACGGGATTGTCGGCATGGGCGCCGTAGGCGGTGGTACTGCTCGTCACCACCAGCCGCCCGACCCGGTGGTTGTGGCAATGCTCGAGCACATTCTCCAGGCTGCCCACATTGATGCGCCGCATGCGGGTCTTGTTGTGGGTCATGTTAAGGACAAAGACCAGATGCACGACGGCATCGATGGGCTGCAGGCTGAAGGCCGCTTCCATATCACCCAGGCAGTCGAGCTTGAAAAAGCGCAGCTTGGAGAACGGCTCCTGCGGTTCGGCAAGATCGACTCCCACGATGGTCTGCACCGCATCGTCGGCCTCCAGTCGGCGGCACAGCTGGGTGCCGAGGTACCCAGAGGAACCTGTGATCAGGACGGTGCTCATGAAGCCTCCCCGCGCACGGCAGAATATACGGCGCAACGCCGGTTCCGGCGATGGCGAATTGGGCCGGCGGCCGTTAGCATGCCGGTCTGTTTAAGGCCAAACAGGCATTTGACATAATATTTTTAGGCAGAAATACCAATATAGGTTAAATAATCATTGTCTGGCGCTCAATTGCCCGCGTAATCTAGGCTCCCCATGCTGGACCAAATCGACCAATTTCTTATTTCTGCCCTGCAGGAGAACGGCCGCCGCAAGAAAAGCGACCTGGCCCGGGAGATCGGCATGTCGGTTCCGGCAGTGGCGGAACGGATGAAAAAATTGCTGGAGATGGGCGTCATTCGCGGCTTCACTGCCCAGATCGATCCCCGCAAACTGGGCCTGGATGTGGGCGCGGTTATTACCATCATCAGCGCACGGTCCACTAAATACAGCGCCGTGGTCGAACAGGCCCGGCAGCACCCCGAGGTGCTGGAATGCATGAGTGTCACCGGCGACGGGTCGCACCTGCTGATTGTGCGCACCGCCAACACTTCCAGCCTGGAGAACCTGCTCCGGGAGATTCAGGCCTGGCCCGGCGTCAACCGGACGGAGACCCGGCTCATCCTATCCCATTACAAGCAGGGCGGACCGCTACCGGTAGCCCCTGCGGCCCTTAAACCACAGCAGCAGCCAAAGGAGGAATCTGAAGCATGAAACCGGCCGACATCATTAAACGCGTGCAGGAAGAAAAGATCGAATTCATCGATTACCGCTTCATCGACATTCAGGGCACCTGGCATCATTTTACGACGCCCGTAAGCCAGATCAGCGAATCGGTATTCAAGGATGGGGTCGGTTTCGATGGTTCCTCCATCAAGGCCTGGAAGGAAATCCACGAAAGTGACATGCTGGTGGTGCCGGACCCGGACACGGCCCGGACCGACCCTTTCTATGAGTCCAAAACATTGGTCATGATCTGCGATGTGGTGGATACCCAGACCCGGGAGCCGTACCACCGGGACCCGCGCAGTGTGGCGGCCAACTGCATCAAATATCTGCGCAGCACCGGTATCGGTGATCAGGCCTATTTTGGTCCCGAGGCGGAGTTTTTCGTCTTCGACGAGTTGCGCTTCTCCAACCCCTCCGACGGATCCGGAGCCACCTATGCCATCGACTCCACCGAGGCCCACTGGAATTCGGGCCAGGAGCCGAAGAACGGCGACAGTAACCTGGCCTTCAAGATTCGCGCCAAGGGGGGCTATTTTCCTACCCCGCCCACCGATACGCTGCAGGACTTCCGCGCCGACGTGGCCCTGACCTTGGAGGCGATGGGCATTGAAGTGGAGGCGCTGCACCACGAAGTGGCCTCGGCGGGCCAGTGCGAGATTGACATGCGCTACCAGGCCCTCCTGAACATGGCCGACAATATGCAATGGTTCAAATACGTGGTGAAGAATACGGCCAGGATGTACGGCAAGATGGCCACCTTTATGCCCAAGCCGGTGTTCAACGACAACGGCTCCGGCATGCACATCAACACCTCGCTGTGGAAAGGCGACCAGAACCTGTTTGCCGGTGAGAAGTACGGCGGACTGTCCCAGCTGGCGCTGCACTTTATCGGCGGACTGGTGAAACATGCCCGGGCGCTCATCGCCATTACCAATCCCACCACCAACAGCTACAAGCGGCTGGTGCCGGGGTTTGAGGCGCCGGTGAACATGGCCTATTCAGCCCGCAACCGGTCCGCGGCTATCCGCATCCCGACCTACTCAACCAACCCCAAGACCAAACGGATCGAGTTCCGCACGCCCGATCCCTCCTGCAATGCCTACCTGGCCTTCTCGGCGGTGGTGATGGCGGGTCTGGACGGCATCCAGAACGGCTACGATCCGGGGGAGCCACTGGACCAGGATATCTTCTTCATGTCGGCCCGGGACCTGGAGGGCATCGTCACCGCGCCCATGAGCCTGGATCATGCCCTGGACAGCCTGGAAGCCGATCACGACTGGCTCATCAAAGGGAATGTCTTCTCCGCGGACCTGATCAGCACCTTCATCGACTACAAGCGCCGGGATGAGGTGGACAGCCTGCGCCAGCGGCCGCATCCCTTCGAATTCGAACTCTACCACGATTGTTAGGGTGCTTCCTAAAGCGCCGGAAGTTTCGGGTTGCGGGTTTCGAGTTTCAGGTTCTGCCAACTCGAAACGCGTAACCTCATGCCATGTTGAACGGCCCAAACTCGAAAGTCCCTGCTGTCCCTAGCGGGCAAGCATGCGCATCCTGATTCTCTGCACCGGCAACGCCTGCCGCTCGCCGATGGCGGCGGGCCTCCTGCGGCAGCTCCGGCCCGGGTGGGAGGTGGCCTCTGCCGGCACCTACCCCCTGGCCCAGGTCCACCCCCTGGCGGTGCGGGTGATGGCTGAGGTGGGGCTGGATATCTCCGGCGAGCGGCCCCAGCCGGTGGCGCCGTTGACGGCCCGGCCCTTCGACCATGTCATCACCGTCTGCGATGATGCCCGGGAGGCCTGCCCGGTCTTTACCGGCGCGGTCCGCCAGCGCCACCACCTGCCGTTCACCGATCCCTACTGGGCCCAGGGCACGGAGCAGGAGCGGCTGCTGGTTTTCCGCCGGGTGCGCGACAGTATCAGGCAGGGATTTGAGGGCTTGGTGCGGGAGCTGGATAAGGCCGAATGAGAGGTCCTGCAGAAAGAAAAAGGGGACTATATCAGGGCCTTGGCCGGCAGGGCAAGAATCCGACTGTAACCGCGGATCGGACCTTACTTTGGGGGGGTATACTGGTAGCCCAGGCGGTCGAAGGGGTTCACCACTGAAGTGATGATATTCCGGGAGTGGGCGGCGATCCGTTTGAGGTAACGGGCATAGAGGGCCACGGCCGTGGCGTCCCCCGGCTCCAGGTCGCTGATTTCCCCCCTGACGATTTTCTGGGTTATCTCGTCGGACTGGCTGGAAATTTCCTCCTTGTACTCGGCCATGATCCGTTTGGCTTCCGCCTCATCGCTGCTCTTGAAGGCGGCGATCATATCCCTGAACAGGGCCGTGACGCTCCCTTCGATGGCCTGCAGATCTTTTTCCAACCCCTTGGCCTCCAGGCGCTTGGGGTGGTTCTGGGCCAGGTCGCAGATATTCTTCGTATAATCACCGATGCGCTCGATGTCCACCACCACGCTGGTGAGCACCAGGCCAGGGGCCAGGTCCCGGGCGCCGGTCACAGCCAGATGGGTCATCACCTTTTTACGGACGTCCCTTTCGTAGGCGTTGATCTCCTGGTCCAGTTTATAGATATCCACATCAATATCGCCGGTATCGGAGTGGCGCAGCGACTTGACAGAGGCCTCGTACATCTGCAGGTCCATGGCCAGCATTTGGTAGGACTGGTGCAGGGCCTGAATGTAGAGGTTATCCTCACTAAAGAGCGTTGCCAGCAGGTTTTTCCACATGGTTGCTTTTACCTCGTTATCAGGATCAATATTAACGGCAGGATGAAGAACACCAAACCGATATATATGAGCGGAATCCAGCGGTTTTCGACGGCCTTGTCGGCCATCCAGCGGGCCAGTCCCAAGGGGATATCGCGCAGGAATTTGATCGGCAGAATGAGGCTGATCCCGGTGATGTTAAACATCAGGTGGGCAAAGGCGACGGTGACCGCCGCAGGATTGGTGGTGGAAAGGGCCGCCAGCATGGCCGTTACGGTGGTGCCGATATTGGCCCCCAGCATGTAGGGAAACACCTGCCGCAACTGCAACAGGCCGGCGCCAACCAGCGGTACCACCAGCGAGGTGGTGATGGAGCTGCTCTGTACCGCCACCGTCAGCAAGGCGCCGAAAAACAGGGCCCGCATGGTGGTCTTGAACAGGAACTGGTCAAAGAGGGCCTCCACCTTTTCCAGCACTAGGCTGCGCAGGATCTTGACGATCATGGCGAGCATCATGAAGGTCAATCCGGCCCCCAGCAACAACAGCGGCAGGGCGTGTTGGGCCACCGCCTCGGCCATCAGATCAATGGCCGGTTTGGTGGCCGCCTTGAGGGGGTTGCCCAGCTTCATGCCGCCCATCCCCTGGAACACACCACTCAGCCAGCCGGCGGTTTTGGCCAGATACCCGGTGGCAATTTCCAGGGGCAGCAGAATGAACAGGGTCATCACGTTAAAGAAATCGTGCACCGTGGCGGCCGCAAAAGCCCGCCGGAATTCTCCCCGGCGCGTGATATGGCCCAGGGAGACCATGGTGTTGGTGATGGTTGTGCCGACATTGGCCCCCATGACCATGGGGATAGCCCCTTCGATCGAGATGGCGCCGCCGGCAACCATGCCCACGATAATGGATGTGGTGGTGGAGCTGCTCTGGACCAGGGAGGTGGCCAGCAGCCCGATGAACATACTGACCAGGGGTGAGGCGGTGGTGGCCAGGATACGCTCGGAGAACTCCTTGCCGAACAGCTTGAAGGAGTGTCCCATGGCCCCGATGCCCACGATGAACAGGTACAGGAACAGCACGATCCCCAACAACTTGGCAACGGTGACCAGTCCGCTGTATCGTTCTGTGAATGGGGTCGGGGACATCTGCCGGGAACGGTTGGTCACGCAGCGGCGCTGGGGCTCAAATCATGCGGCCTGGGATGGCCTGCCCGGTAAAGTCTGCGGGTACCTTGAGACACCTCTGGCACGGCCTGAAGTTAAGTGGCGGAAATTGGCACAGGTCAACCCCTAATTGGATCGGGGCCCTTTTAATTCCCCGCAATCTTAATACCCTTCGATCCTGCGGCAAGTTTACCTTTGGCCGTGGAGGCATGTCGGCTATGGCCCTGATTTTTCCGTTCAAAGCAATCCTTTTCCATGCATCCCAGGACGCTGACATCACGCCCCTGGTGGCGCCGCCCTATGATGTCATCAGTGCGGCGGACCAGGTCACTTATCGGGACCGGAATGAACACAACGTCGTGCGCCTGATTCTGCCGGAAGGCGCCCGGTACGCCCAGGCCGGAACCCTGTTCGGCGAGTGGCTCTCCAGCGGCGTCCTGGCCGAGGATGAGCAGCCATCCATGTACGTCTGGGAGCAGCAGTTCGAGCAGGCCGGCGAATCGGTCACCCGCCGGGCGCTGGTCTGCCAGGTGGCCTGCGGCCCCTATCAGGAGGGCGGCGTCTTGCGGCACGAACATACCCATGCCGGTCCCAAGGCCGACCGGCTGGCGCTCTATCAGGCCACCGGGGCCCAGTTCAGCCAGATATTCGGCGTGTTCCGCGATGCCGGCGATGGGGTCGCGCAGATTTTGGCCAAGGCCAGCGAGGGACCGCTGCTCCGGCAGGCCGCCGCCGCCGATGGGCACCATTCGCGTCTCTACCGGATTAGCGGGGCGGAAACGCTGGCTCATCTGCAAAGCGCCCTGGCCGAATGCAGCATTGTCATGGCCGATGGGCACCATCGCTACGAGACCATGGGCAACTATTTTGAGGCTGCCGGGGCAGCGGGCACGGCCCTGATGACCCTGGTGCCGGACAGGGACCCGGGCGTCACCGTGCTGCCGACGCACCGCGTGGCCGAGCTGCCGCTGGCTCCGGCGGAGCTGGCCAAGGGCCTCTCCTCCGGGTATGACCTGGAGACCCATCCCGCCGGCCGGTGGCCTGATCTGCATCGCGGGCAACTGGCCGCCGCCGGAGCGGAACTGCTGGCCGTCTCGCTGGCCCATGACACCGCGCTGCGCCTGCTGCCAACGGTTGGCGGGGCCCAACTCGCCGCCACCGGCACAGTGGGACTGTTGCACGACGACTGCCTGCCCCGCCTGAACGCAGCGGCGCCGCAGAAGTTTGCTTACTACCATGTCGCTGCGGAGGCCGTTGAGGCCACGGCCAGCCGTGGGCAGTGGGCCTTTCTGCTACCCCCAGTATCGGTGGACCGGCTGATCGCGGCTGTAGAGGGCGGCGCGGTGTTCCCGCCGAAATCGACCTACTTCTTCCCCAAGTTCCTGTCCGGCTTCATCAATGCCAGGATAGCCCCGCGATGACTTTCGAAATAGCCCTGTTGCTGTTCCTGATGTTGCTGGCCCTGGTGCTGTTTGCCCTGGAGGTCTTTCCTCTTGAAGTCACCGCTTTCGGTATGCTGGTGGTCCTGATCCTGGCCGGCGTAATTACGCCCAATGAGGCGCTGGTGGGCCTGAGCAATCCGGCGGTAGTGACCATCGGGCTGCTGTTCATCCTCAGCCATAATCTGGCCCGCACCGGCGTGCTGGAGCAGGCCGCCGCCAAGCTCAGCCGCATGGTGGGACCGCGGCGCTGGCTCGGCGTGGGGATTCTGCTGGCCACCACCAGCCTGGCCTCCGCATTTCTGAGCAACACGGCGGTAGTGGCCATATTCATTCCCATTGCCGTCAGCCTGGGACAGCGCTTCAAGATCAGCCCCAGCAAGATCCTGCTGCCGCTCTCCTACGCCGCCATCACCGGAGGCACCCTCACGCTGATTGGCACATCCACCAATCTTATCGTCAACGCCTTCGCCATTCAGAACGGCCAGCCACCCCTGGGCATGTTCGAATTTGCCCGGCTGGGCTGGATTTTCGTCCTGGTGGGTTTGACCTACACGATCCTGTTTGCCCGCAAACTGCTGCCCTCCCGGGCCGGTCTCACTTCCCTGACCCGCAAGTACCATATGGGGACCTACCTCACCGAGCTGCGCGTGACGGAGGGGTCAAAACTGGCCGGTAAATCGGCCAAGGAGCTGGGTGTCAACCGGATCTATGACGTGACCGTGCTGGCCATTATCCGCCAGGGGATACGGCACACCGAAAACATCCGCAACATCAAGCTTGAGCCGGGCGATACGCTCATCGTCCGGGGCGTGGTGGATGATATCATGGCCATGCGCAACGAGCTGGGTGTGGCCCTGCTGTCGGATGTGAAACTGACCGACGAGGAGCTTTCCGCTGAAGAGCAACTGCTGGCCGAGGCGCTGGTAACCCAGAGCAGCGTTTTCATCGGCCGCACCCTGCGACAGATCGATTTCCGGCGGCACTACGGCGCCTTTGTGCTGGCTGTCCGGCGGCACGGCGCCACCTTGCGGCAGAAGATCGCCGATATCGCCTTGCACTTTTCCGATACCTTGCTGATCCTGGCCCCCCGGGAGCGCCTCAATGAGCTGCGCGCCGGGGACGACCTGATCATCATCTCCGAGACCGCCGCCGCGCCGGTCCGGGTCCGCCTGTGGTGGCTTTCCCTCGTTGTCCTGCCGCTGATGATGCTGCTGGTGGCGCTCGGGCTGGTGGAGATATTGCCGGCGGCCATGGTGGCCGTGCTGTTTCTGCTGTTGCTGCGGCGGATCGATATCCGGGAGGCCTATCAATCGGTGGAGTGGTCCGTGGTCATGCTCATCGCCGCCTTTGTGCCGGTCGGTTATGCCATGACCACCACCGGGGCGGCCAGCCTGATTGCCGGGGGACTCCTGCGCCTGGCAGACCTCTTTCCCCCTGAAATGGCCCCGTTGGCAGCTCTGGCGCTGATGTATCTGGGCACCTCCATCCTCACCGAGATGGTCTCCAACAACGCCACCGCCATTATCGTGGCCCCGATCGCCCTGAGCCTGGCGCACTCCCTGGGAGCCGATCCCCGGCCCTTTTTAATGGCGGTGGCCTTCGCCGCCTCGGCAGCCTTCATGACGCCGGTCTCCTACCAGACCAACATGATGGTGTATGGGCCGGGCAGTTACCGCTTTAAGGATTACCTGCGCTTTGGCGTGGCGATGAATCTGGGGCTGTGGATCATAGGCTCCTTGATGATTCCCCGGCTATGGCCGCTTTAGAAAAAACTGCCGGAAATGTGATATGCAAAACAATTTATATTGCGCCTTTCCAATCCCAGGTGGTAGCTTAACACTGCGGTTTTAAACCAAATGGAAAAGGATATACGATTAAATGACACCAGCTAAATCTGTTTCTAAAGCAAATCTTAAACGTGCTGCCGCGCTAATGAAGGTGCTCTCGCACCCGGCACGGTTGCAGATTCTGTTCTTCATTGAGGATAGCGAGGAGAAAGTCAGTGCCATCCAGAAACATGTGCATCTGACCCAGGCCATGACCAGCCAGCATCTGAAGGTCCTGTTTGAATCGGGCTACCTGGATCGCCGCCGGGAGGGCACCTCCATATTCTATAAATTGAGCAAGGGCCAGGGCAAAAAAATCCTGCCCTGCCTGGAGGGCTGCACCGATTTGTGGATCGGGCCCCCCATCAGTAAGCGATCATGATCAGGCGGGCTGCCAGGCGGATTCGCCTGCAACCGGAACCGTTCTCCCGTCCCGGCCCTGGGCCGGGATTTTTAACATCGGCGGCCGGACTGGCGCTGCTGCTGCTGCTATCAGGCTGCAATCGTGTGGCCGAAAGCAAAGCGGATACACCGCCGCCTCTACCGTCCATCACGGTGGCCGCACTTCTGGACCGGCTCAAAAGCGACCCCGATACCTATATACTTGATGTGCGCACGCCCGGAGAGTATGACGGTCCCTTGGGCCATATTGAGGGGGCGACCCTGATCCCGGTGCAGGAACTGGCCGGACGGCTGGCCGAGCTCCAGGATGTGAAGGGGCAGCCACTGCACATTATCTGCCGTTCCGGCGCCCGGTCGGCCAGGGCCACAGGATTGCTGCTGGAAGCAGGCTTCGATGCGCTGAATATCAGCGGTGGCATGCGAGCCTGGCGCCAGCTGGAACCGTTGCCCCAGCCTTAGTCTTCCCGGGTACTGCCGGATTGCCGCATAGTGCCAAGCCGCCTCAACAGCGCGCTGAAGCTGGCCCTGCTTGCCCTGCTGCTGCTGCAAACCGCCCGGGCCCAGGCGACCTGGCAGTGGAACGGCCGCACCCATCCTGAGCTGCATTGGCGGCAAATCCGGACAGAGCATTTCCGTATCATCTACCACCAGGGGCTGGAAGATGTAGCCCGGGACGGGGCCGCCCTGGCCGAGGCCGCCTACCAGCCGCTTCTGGACCAGATTCAGGCGCCTCACCTGGGTACCATCGACATCGTCTTTACCGCCGAAGACGAGATCATGAACGGTTTCGCCCGGCCGGATCGGCGGATTGTGATCTGGGTCAACCAGAACGATGCAGCGGGCTGGTTCACCGGCAACCGCAAGTGGCTTGAATTTGTCCTGGCCCACGAGATTCAGCATGTGGTGCTGATGGCCGGTCTGAAAACCTGGCTCGGCATCTGGAACCTGTTTATGGTGCCCATCTGGTTCATGGAAGGGATGGCGGAGTACTACACCGAATCGTGGCATGTCGGGCGTAGCGACCGTGCCCTGAAGGTGCACACCTACCGCGACCGCCTGGGCGATCTCGGCTCCCACGACGCCGGCTATGCCAAGGTGCTCTACCTGGCAGACCGCTTCGGCGACTCATCCCTGGTGCGCATGGTGCACCACCGGGACACCCTCAAACTCGGCCCCCTCAAGGTGCCCAAGCCGTACAGTTTCAAAAAGGCCCTCAAGGCAGCCACCGGCCTGACGCGTAAGGCGTTCGATGCCCAGTGGCGCCAGACCATGCAGACTTACTACTTCAGCGTGCTGGGCCAGTATGAAAGCGTGACCGAAACGGGCCAGCCGTTGCCGCTGCCCGAAATGACGGCCCTGCGGGGCTTGGCTATCTCGCCCGATACGACAAGAATTGCCCTGATCGGCCGGCGCCATCCGGCCATGGGTGACTGGGGCCTCTATGTTCTGGCCCGGGACAGCACCCGGCAACTGGACGAGGTCCACTTCGGGACGCTGGGTCAGCGCCGCTCCGCCAGCAATTCGCCGGCCTGGTCTCCGGATGGCCGCCTGCTGGCCGTCAGTGAATATCACCGGGGCCAGCATGGGTCCCTGTTGTGGGATATCCGGCTGATCGACCTGGGGACCGGCCAGGCCCGCTGGCTGACCCAGAATGCCCGGGCCCACGATCCGGTCTGGTCGCCGGACGGCAGCCAACTGTTGTATGTGGCCCACCCCGGCCGGGCCACCAATCTCTATCTGACCACCAGCGCAGGCGGCCCGGCCCGGCAGCTCACCACCTTTACCGGCGATATCCAGATTCAGGATCCCCGCTGGTCGCCGGACGGCAGCCGCATCGCCTTCGCCGTGCAGACGCTCGAGGGAGAGGTGAACATTGCCGTGGTGGACAGCAACGGCGGCGGCTATCGCCAGATCACATCCGGGCGGCAAACCGATCTGCTGCCACTCTGGGAGCCCGACGGCCAGGGCCTGATCTTCACCTCTTTCCGGCAGGGAACGCCCAACCTCTACCGCATCTCCCTTAACGGGGGTGAGGCCGAGGCCATGAGCGCCGTGGCCGAGGGCCTGTACGGTGTGCAGATATTGGCCGGCACCGCCGAAATCCTGGCCATGACACCGGACGTCGATTCGGTGCGCGTCCGCAGAATTTCCCTTGAGCAACGCGCCGAACCGGTGGAGCTGCTGCTCCGGCAGCGCTACTCCCGCTGGCGGGACCGGGCGGTGGATGGCGTGTTTCTCGTGATGGAACCCCTCAATCCCGAAGGGGTCTCGCGGCCTGAACCGTATCGCTGGTGGCGGACCTGGAAGCCGCTGTTCCGGGGGGTCCTGCCGCTGCTGCCCGATATCGCCGCCTTCGGTATGTGGAGCGATGCCCTGGGAAAGCAGCAGCTGCTGGCCCAGCTCGATTTCAGGCTCGGCAGCGGAGAGTGGAACGGCTTGGCGATATGGATCAACGCGTCCCACGCCCCCCTGCTGACCTTGAGCGCCTACCGGAACGCCGTCTGGCGGATCAGGGGCTACGGCAATGGTGTCCTGGTGGAGGCCATCTCCGCCCTGGAAGCCGGCGCCCAACTGCCCCTGAATCTGGGCCACCGGCTGGCGGCCAACCATACCTTTGCAGCGGCCCTCCGTCTGCGCTCGCGCAGCCCCATCAGTGTGCCCGATCCGCCCGGTCCCCTGGGGCCACCGGAAGAGGTGCGGGAAGGGGGCTGGACCCTGGGCTACCGCTGGAAATATCAGCGCCCGGACCGCCGCAACAGGACCCTGCCGAGACAGGGCATGGGGGCCGGCCTGCGCTGGGATCACTTCAGTTCCCGGCTCTACGGCGACCGGGACTACGGCCACCTCGAGGTGGATCTGTTCAGCCATAACGCCCTGGGCAGTTCGCCGCTGGTGATCTTCAGCCGCTGGGTCGCCACTGCCCAATACGGCGAGCCGCCGGGGCAGGACCGGATCGGTCTGCAGGATGCCGGGCCATTCCTGCTGCATCCGGGGCTGGGCAACGTGTTGGTGGGCAGTTTCCTGGAGACGGTGGAGCTGCACAGCCTGCGGGGGCTGCGGTCAACGGTGCTGGGGACGCAGGTGGCGCACGGCACCCACGAACTGCGCCTGCCGGTCATAGGGCGCCTGCCGGTGAATCTGGCCGGCTTCCAATTGCGGGGCCTGACCCTGGCCCTGTTTGCCGATTACGGGGCCGTGTGGCAGGCCGGCGGGATGTCGTTTTCGGTGGCTACCTTCGGCGGCGAACTGAAGGCCAACCTCACTTTGGGCGGCCTGCCGCTGGTTACCCTGGCGGTTGGTGAGGCCGGGCAGCAGTCTGATTGGGAGGCCGGGAGCCCGCGCTTCTATCTGCGCCTGGGCATGATCGAGCCGTTCTAGCTCCCTGCCGCCTCCAGACCATAACTCTCGTAGACAATTTCGATCCAGCGCCGTTCGGGGATGAAGCTCCAGCTCCATGCGGCCCACTTCTTCGGCAGCCCTTTCCGCTGGGTCTGCGCCACGGTCCGGCCCCGGGCCATCTCGGCCCTGATAATAGCTGAAGTTTGCACGATCATGTCGCGGTACTCGCGCAGGTCGTCCAGGTCCGACAGTGGGCCGTGGCCGGGAATGATGCGTACATCATCGCTGAGCTGCAGCAGCAGTTTGTCCAGGCTTTCGATGAGTCCCGAAACCCGGCCCCCGGATGGGATGTCCACATAGGGAAACATTCCGGAGAAGAACAGGTCGCCCAGGGCCATCACGTTGGAGCCGGTGAAGGCCACCACAATATCACCATCGGTATGGCTGGCGGGATAGTGCATTGCCTGGACCCGCTCGCCGTTGAAGTACACCGACAGCTGGGCCGGGAAAGTGATCACCGGCCAGGCCTGCGCAGGCTGGCCTTCGTCCATCAGCCGCCGGCGGACATTCTCATGGGCCAGGATAGGGGTTTCGCCGCCGAAAAAGGCGTTGGAGCCGGTATGGTCACCGTGGTAATGCGTATTGAGGATGAACTGCAGATCGCCCTTGTCCAGGTCAGCCAGGGCGGCCTTGATCTGTTCAGCGGTGCGGCTGTATTTGTCATCCACGATGAGGATGCCGTCCGGTCCGGCGGAGACGGCGATATTGCCGCCGGGCCCCTCCAGCATATAGATGTGGCCCTTGACATGCCGGGTGGTCAGCTGGGCGGCCAGCAGCCCCGGCAGCAGCGCCAGCGCCGCGACCCACCAACGGCGGTTGGGTGAAGCGCAAAGTTTCATTCGATCCTCCCTACGTTGATTTGCCGGACATGTCCGTTGCCGGCCGCGTCCGCAAGCTACTCCTCTTCGACCGGCATGCGGGGCAGGCGCTGGGGCATGTCGGCCACCACATAGGCCATCACCGCCAGGGTTGCCACGCACAGGTTGAGCTCATGGGGATCAAGCTTGTCAATGGTATCGGCGTCGGAATGGTGGTACCAGAAATATTTTGTGCGCTCCACATTGAGACCCATCCCGGGCACCCCCGCCCGCATGATGGGACCGATATCCGCGCCGCCGCCCCGGGGCAGGATCGTGCCCGCCTCGATGGGCGCCAGCAGGCCGGCAATATCCTCGATCATGGCCCGGGCCGCGTCGGAGCCGGTGAAGCCGAAGCCGGCCGGCTTGAACACCCCGCCGTCGGACTCGATGGCCAGAATATGGTCATCCAGCTCGGCCAGATGGGCGTCCCTGTAGGCCCTGCCGCCGGCCAGGCCATTCTCCTCGTTGGTCCACAGCACGACCCGGATGGTGCGCCGGGGGTGCAGGCCAAGTTGCTTCAGCAGGCGGACAGCCTCCCAGGCCGCCACGCAGCCGCCGGCATCGTCCATGGCCCCCTGGCCGACATCCCAGGAATCGATGTGCCCGCCCAGCACCACCACTTCATGGGGTAATTCGCTGCCCAAAAGTTCGGCCACCACGTTCCGGGAGGGGGCATCGGGCAAAGTCTTGGCGCCCATTTTCAGCCGCACCACCGGCCGCTCACCCCGGTCCTGCATGCGCTGCAGCAGCATGGCATCCTCCACAGTGACGGCGGCGGCGGGAATTTTCGGCACATCCTCGTCATAGTTGCTCATCGCGCCGGTATGGGGTGTGCTGAGGGAGTGGGGGGTCACCGACCTGACCAGCACGGCCAGCGCGCCCAGTTTGGCCGCCTCAATGGCTCCCCTGGAGCGGTAGCGGACCGTCTCGCCGTAGCTCGTGAAGGGCACGTTGTACAGGACAATCCTGCCCTTGGCCTCCCCGGCCCGGGCCTGCAGCTCAGCGAAGCTGCCCACCACCACCAGCGGCGCCTTGATACCCCGCCTGGGCGTCCCCACCGAGCGTCCCAGCCCCAGGATTTTCAGGGCTTTCCGGCGCGGTTCCAGCAGTTCCGCCGACTCGGCCCCCCGGACCCAGTGGGGTACCATTACCTTCTCGCCATGGACATTATGCAGGCCGTCAGCGGCCATCTGCGCCAGGATCCAGTCGATGGCATTTTCCAGGTTCTTCGAGCCCGACAGCCGGGGGCCGAAAGTGTCCACCAGTTCCGCCAGGCGGCCGTAGGCGAAGCTGTCGGCCTGGGCAGCCGCGATGATCCGCCCGGCTACCTCGGCGTAGCTGGCCGCGATCTGGCCCTGGGCGGAGCCGGGGAGGAGCAGGGCGAAAAATGCCAGGGCGCGCACGGATTTTGCGATCATGAAAAGGATTCCTTTCTGTAGAAAAGGGGGCGCCCTAGAGGGCCGCGTTCTCCAGCAGGCGGCCGTAGAACTGAACGACCTGGACAAAGTTTTCCACACCCATCCGTTCGTTGGTGCCGTGGAGCCGCCGGGCGTCGCCGGGACCGGTCCAGATGGGGTAGAAGCGGTAAATATCGTCCGTGAGGGCCACGTAGTGCCGGCTGTCGGTGGCCCCATGCACCAGGTTGGGGACCACCACCACGGCGGGGAAGACTTCGCGGATGGAGCGGACGATGGTCCGGTAGATATCACCGTCCAGGTCAGACACCGGCGACGGCTCACTGACGAATCCCAGCGGCGTCACCTGCACCTGCGGATCGTCCACCACTTTGTCTATATGGCGGAGCACATCGGCGCTGCTCTGGCCGGGGAGGATGCGAAAATTGACGATCATCCTGGCCAGCACCGGCAGGATGTTCTCCTTGGAGCTGCCCTGGGCCATGGTGACGGCGGTGGTGGTGCGGATGCTGGCGGCGGTCAGGGGATCGGCCAGGAATTGGGCCTTGACCAGGCCGCTAAAAAGCCACAGGTTGGCCAGCACCAGTCGTTTTGAGAACGGCATATAGGGCGCCAAGGCGGCATATTTTTCACGCACCGGACTCTGGATGCTGGCCGCAAACTGGTTCTCCTCCAGCCGTACCACCGCCCGGCTGAGGATGCCCAAACCGGTGTGGTCCGGTGGCCGGGAGGAGTGGCCCCCGGCGGTGCGCACGGAGAGCTCCACCGTGAAGTAGCCCTTTTCCGCCACCCCCAGCATGGCCACGGCCGGTTCGACACCGGCGATGGTTCCGTGCGCGATATAGCCCCCTTCATCAAGGAGGAAAACCGGCCTCACGCCCCGTTCCTCCAGCATCCCGGCCATCAGCACCGCCCCTTCCCGGCCACCGATCTCCTCATCGTGGCCGAAAGCGATGTAGACGGTCCGCCGGGGCTGGAAACCGGCCGCCAGCAGATGCTCCACCGCCTCCACAAGGCCCATGAGACCGCCCTTGTCGTCCCGCGCGCCCCGTCCCCAGATGTACCCGTCGGCGAGGGCTCCGCTGAAGGGCGGCTGCTCCCAGTCGGTCAGGGTGGCCGGGTCCACCGGCACCACATCCATATGCGAAAGCAAGACCAATGGAGGCAGATCGGGGTCGCTTCCCAGCCAGGTGTAGAGCAGGCTGTAATCGTTCACCACCTCCAGGCTGAGGGCCTGGTGCATGCGCGGATAGGTGCCGGCCAGAAAGCGCCGGAAAGCGATGTACGGCGCCGGATCGAAGTCGCTGGGGTCCTGGTAGGAGATGGTGCGAAATGTGAGGGCCTGGCCGAGGCGTTGGGCGGCAGCCTCGGCGTCCACCTGGAGCAGGGTGACGGGCTCGATCTCAATCTGGCTGGAGGTCAAAGTGAAGGCGCGGTAGAGGACAACGGCTGCGATAACAGCTGCAACCGCTCCAGCGTAAGCGAGGAATTTTTTCATAGGGCCCTCCCGGTAGTCGAACTGGCCCCGGATAATGGTCGTCCGGGGGAGGGGAATATAGGGGCGTGGTATGCCAAGTCCCAAATGTTGGGGCTGACGAGGTCGGTGGGGAGTTACAGGTTGCAGTCGTTAGTCGTTAGTCCCCAGTCCTTAGTCCTCAGTCGTTCCTCTATCCATCGAGCGATCAGGCGGTTCGGAGCGAGCACCCCGCAACATAGAAGGCCTATGCCCGAATCCAGCGGATAATTTCAGGCAGGGTAATGCGTTTGCCGTACATGAGTATGGCCGTGCGGAATACGATGCCGGCCCAGCGCATCATCACCCACGCAGAGAGTCCCAGCACCACCGCCGCAGCGACCACCTCCCACCAGGGCAACTGCGTAACACTGACCCTGGTGATCATGACAAACGGGGTCATTGGCGGGAAAAATGAGGCGATGTGAGCCATCAAGGACTGTGGTTGCCTGATGATTGCAGTGCTCACTACAATGGCGAGCATCGGTATAAAGGTGATGGGTCCCACCACCGGCTGGGCATCCTGCTCGGATTCAAACATCGAGCCAACGGCTGCAAACAGCGCCGCGTAAAAGAAATAACCCAAAATGGCAAACAGGAGGAAAATGGGAATCTGCGCCAGTGGCATAATATCGAAGTCGCCACGGCTGGTCATGATGGCGGCTATGGTTATGTAGATGCCCATTTGGGTCAGCCCAAGCGCCCCCAGGCCGAGGATTTTTCCGGTCATCAGGTCCTGGCTGGAGAGCGATGAGAGCAGCATTTCCACCAGCTTGCTGCCCCGCTCTTCAATAATGCTGCGCATGAGCATCTGGGCGGATAAAAATATGGCGAAAAACAAAATCATCACCGCCATAAACGGCGCCGTGAAAATCGTTAGTCGGTCCCGTTTTTCCAGACCAGACCCGGTCACCTTGTACGATTCCCATATGATCTCCCGTTGCAGCTCATCGGCTATGGAGGCCGACAGGCCGTGGCTTGCCAACTTGGCGCGGATCCATAGCTGCTGTACGGCGCGCCGCAGCTGGGACTGCTCAAAAACCCCTGCGGTGCCTGTGCTGATGAATTCGATGATCCCCGACTCCCCAAAATCAGGCGCCACAACCAGATAGGCAGATATGGCGCCGGCTTCCAGATGCGCTTCCGCCTGCTGGCGCTGAGTGAGATGATCGCCGTCAGACAGGGGCACCCTGGGAAAAGAGACTGCGCCATCGTCCCGGGTATAGCGCTTATCGAACTCGGCGCCTATCTTTTCCGACCACTCACCTGAGCCATCGACAATAGCGATTACCAGCGGAGGGGATTCTCCCTTGTCGGCAAAAAATACGGAAGCAAAACTGAAGCTGATCATGATCAGCGGCAACAGCAATGTCGTGAGGATAAACGTCTTCGAGCGGATGCGCGTGACGTACTCCCACCGCGCCACCAGGAAGATGCCTCTATAGCTGGTATTGCTCATTCTTGTTCCCCCTGTACCACGGCCACGAATATTTCCTCAAGGGACGGCTCGCGCAGCTTGAACTCTTCCACCTGCCCGAGAGCCACCAAACCCTGCAGAGATTCGGCCATGCCCCCTTTAAGGTGGCCAGTCACCTTGTTATCATTCTGCCCGCTGATCTCGAGCCAGCGGTCAATGCCGCCGGGCACCTCACCCCGGAATGTCACATCGACCCGCTGGGTGGAATATCTCCGCTTCACCTCATCCAGGCTCCCTTCCAGCACGACCTGCCCGGCATTGATGAGGCAGATTTCATCGCACAGACGCTCCACCTGTTCCAACTGGTGGGACGACAGCAGGATCACCTTTCCCCGGGCTCGCTGCTCCTCAATGATTTCCTTCAGGATCTGCTGGTTCACCGGATCAAGCCCAGTGAACGGCTCATCCAGGATAATCACGTCAGGATCGCTCACCACGGCGGCAATGAACTGCGCCTTCTGCTGGTTGCCCTTGGAAAGCGCCGAAACCGGCTCGCGGGCGCGATCAGCAAGGCCCAACCGCTCCAGGTGCTCTCCCACTGCCGTCGTCGCCGCGGCCCGGCTGAGCCCCTTGAGCTCCGCCAGGTACACCAGCGTCTCCACCAACTTTGGCTTCTGGTAGAGCCCCCGCTCCTCCGGCAGATAGCCGAATTTGCGGCGATCTTCCGGCGTGAGACTGGCCCCCTGGTAAAGGACTTCGCCGGAGTCAGCGCCCAGAATGCCCATGATCACCCGGATGGTGGTCGTTTTTCCGGCGCCGTTGGGACCCAACAGACCTAAAATGGCCCCCGGCCGGGCCCGCAGGGTCACATCATCTACGGCCTGAATGCCTTCATAGGCCTTGCACAAGCCCAAAACTTCCAGACCCAGATTTTCGCTTGGCACCGCTAATTCTCCCGCAGATAGTTGATCAATGTTTTGCCCACATCAGTATTGTCGATAATGACGCTAAATGCCTCGCCGCCCGGGCCGATAGCGAAAAGCGGCAGCATGTTTGCGGTATGGCCATGCGTACTCCATCTCCGTTTGCCCGGCCTGTCTCCTTTCTCCTCCATGAACCAGCCTCCCTCTTCAATCTTCATTTTCCATTTTACATTTTCACTTTCCTTCATCCTTTGACCCTTCGGCTTCGCTCAGGGCAGGCAGGCTCAGGACGACTTTGATGTGTTAAAACTCATTTTATCCACTCTGTGCCTTGGCGATTCGCTTTTCTCTTCGCTTTTCATTTTCAATTTTTCATTTTTCATTTTCACTTTCCTTATATCCTTCGACAAGCTCAGGATGGCTCACAGCTGCTGCCCGCCAACTGCCAACTGCCAACCGGTTTCAACTCCCCGCCCCCTCCGCCACGGCCACCGGACCCCGGCGGTTGCGGCTGAAGGCCTGCCAGCCCTCGTAGAGAATCCAGCCCTCGAAGATCATCACGATGACGGCGATCACCAGCAGCAGATAGTTACCGTCCCGGTAGTAGAAGCCGATCTCGGAGGTGAGGGCCCAGGTCGTCATGATAGCGATGAATATCATGGGCACCAGGGTAAACCAGTAATTGCGCCCTTTCTGCATCACCCATATCGAAATGACCAGCAGGGCCAGGGCCCCGACGAGCTGGTTGGTGGAGCCGAACAGGGGCCAGAGGGCCTGCTCCTTGTTGAACAGGGTGATCAGCAGTCCCATCAGCATGACCGCCCCGGCCTGGATCCGGCGCCGGTTGGCCAGGGGCCGGAAGTTCACCGACTGCCCGAACTCGCCCAGGATATAGCACTGTAGCCGGAAGGCGGTGTCCAGTGAGGTGGCGGCGAAACTGATCACCACCACCGACATAAAGACCATGGCCAGGCTTTCGGGGATACCCAGCGGCGTCAGGAAGGTTGCCGAACCGGTGATAAAAGCCAGGATGGAGGAGCCGGCCGCCGCTTCCCAGCTGTGGTAGTGGGTCAGCCAGTCCTCGCGGGAGGCGAACCCCGCGCTGACGGCCAGGGTGGCGGCCAGGGCCAGGGTTCCTTCGCCGAGCATGCCGCCATAGCCGATCACCCGGCTGTCCCGCAGCTGGTCCAGTTGCTTGGAGGTGGTGCCGGAGCTCACCAGCGCATGAAATCCGGATATGGCCCCGCAAGCGATGGTGACGAACAGCAGGGGGTACCAGCTGCCTTTCGAAATCGGCTCCAGGTTCAGCGCCGGCGCCACAATGGTCCGCTGGGCCACAAAGATGCCCAGGTAGATGACCCCCAGGGCCAACACCAGTTGGTGGGAGTTGATGAAATCCCTGGGTTGCAGCAGGACCCACACCGGCAGGGTGGCGGCGATGAAACCGTAGACCATCAGGATAACCACCCAGGCCTGCTCTTCGGCAGCCGCCGAGCCGAGCGGCCCGAACAGTTGCACCAGCCAGGGCAGCAGTTGGCTTATCGAAACGGGGTTCTGCCAGCCGATGAGAATCATGGCATACAGGGCCGCCAGGGCCAGCAGCGATGGCAGCAGCAGCCGGCCGCCGGTCCGCTTGACGTAGTAGCCGATGGCCACGGCCACGATAATCTCGAAATTGATGGGGATGACGGCGCCGGGATAGTGCACGAACAGCTTGGCGATGGCCATGGCGAAGACCGGGATGACCATGAAAATGAGCAGGAAAATGATGGAGAGGAACAGGGTCCGGGCCCGGGGAGAGAGGAGCCGCTCACTGATCTTGCCGATGCTTTCCCCACGATGGTGCACCGACACGACCAGGGAGCCAAAGTCGTGCACGGCCCCGATAAACACCGACCCGAATACCACCCACAGCACCGCCGGGACCCAGCCCCAGATGACGGCAATGGCCGGGCCGAGGATCGGGGCCGCCCCGGCAATGGAGGCGTAATGGTGGCCGAACAGGACATGCCTGCGGGTTGGCATGAAGTCCTTGTCATCCCGGAGCGCGTGGGCCGGCGTGATCAGGTCCTCATCAATGCCGAAAACATGCCGGCCGAGGTAGTTGCTGTAGAAACGGTAACCGAGCACAAAAACGGTTAGACCCAGTATTGCGATGACAGCAGAATTCATAATGCCCACTCGCCAGTTGTTTTAATCCGGTCGCAGATTTTCCCGCCGAGGCGGGGCAAAAAGTTTAGGGCCGCCGGTTCCCTATCGCCAACAGCGAATCCCCGCCAGCCGGAGAGAAATTTGTCCTGATCGACCGGCCACATGGGGACACCTGGCGGGCGCCGCATTCGCAACGGCCGGGACAGATTCGGGTTGTGGGGAACCGTAGCCGGGAATAATTTCAACGACAACGTGGCAATGGCGGTGGCGGACGGACGCACGCCGATGCGGGCCCAGCGGCGCACAAATGAAATCGGGATAATGGCAGAAAAAACAAAGCTTTGGTACTTTCAGAATTTCAATCTTTTCAAGGAGCTGGACGCAGCCACCCTGGAGTATATGGCTTCCGTCAGCCAAATGGCCAGCAGCCGCAAACGGGAGGTCATCTATTTTCCCGAAGAGTCGTCCAATACGATATATATGCTCAAGCGGGGCAAGATCAAGATTTCGCGGATTTCGCCGGATGGACAGACCATGACCCTGGCCCTTATCGGTCCGGGCGAAATATTCGGCGAATCGGCGATCCTCGGCCAGACCACCCACGAAAATATCGCCGAAGTGGTGGAGGACGCCATGGTCTGCGCCATCGACAAGGACGAGTTCCAGCGCCTGCTGGCGAGAAATGACGCCCTGAGCCGCACGGTACAGGTATGGATTGGCGAACGGATGCGCAAGGTGGAGTCGAAGATCGAGGACCTGGTATTCAAGGACGCCCGGCAGCGGGTGGTAAGTTTTCTGTGCCAGTACGTGCGCAGTTTCGGCAAGGAGCTCGTCGACATCTGGGAGGTGCGGCCCTTCCTGACCCATCAGGATATCGCCGAACTGACCGCCACCAGCCGGCAGACCGTCAACTCGATTCTGAACGATCTCAAGGGTGAGGATAAGATCGACTTCAGCCGGCAGTTCCTGCGCGTACCGGACTTGGCCGAGCTGGAGTCCCTTTCCTGAGGTGTCGTGCTGTTGACAAATGGGCGGCCTTACGGCTCCCTGTCCGGCCACGGGGCAGATTGTCACACCATTGACAGCCCCCGGTTTTCCGCCGGGTGTACCTTTGAACCATGGCTGAAGCCGCAGCGCCTGCCGATTCCTCTGCGATCACGATCCTGATCCGCGACGATTGCCCGACCTGTGCGGAGCTGCTCGGCCGGTTGCAGGACTTCTTCGGCGACCTGCCCACGGGTCTGCAAACCATCAATCTCAACACCACCGAGCCACCCCCTTATGCCCAGGGGGTCATTGTTCCGGCCACCTACATCGGGGGGCAGCTTTGGCGCTACGGCGCCTATGCCCGGCAGGAACTGGCTGCTCGCCTGGCGGCGGGGCACCCCCCCGCAGGGCCGGAAGGAGCCCCCTCCCCCTGACACGCTGCGGCCCCCGCCGCAGGCCATCTCAAGGGACCCTACAGTAATTTATTGACCTGGGATCAGGTCTGTGGCTGCTAGGCCACTATTTGATTAAATTGCGGCTCGCTGTAATGCCGGCGGTGGGCGCGTCTGGGGATGATTTACTGCCTGATTAAAGATCGTAGGCCAATTTGCCAATGCTGAATCTGTACTTGGGGTTATAAGATTTATGCCTAAATGGGACCCGATTTCATTTGTCAAACATGCCAAGCAGCAATGTCCTGCGCACGTGGTGAACGTGCTGGAGGACCTGGTCCAGTTTACCGTGAAGGAGGCCGACGTGGCCAACTGGGGGCGGGGCGAGGAAACGGGCCTGATCACCTTCAAGGTTCGCTCCGATGAGGGCATGCTGCCGCTGTTCAACCTGAACACGGATGGCTATGTCAAATTCTACATCAATTATCTGCGCGAGAAGGATGTGGCCAAGGAGATACTCAGGGACTATCGCCTGAAGATCGAATCGACGTTTCTCCTGGACCTGGGGGAGGATGTCTATCCCCACGATGTCAACCATCCGGTAGACGATCTTTTCCATACCCAGAATCAGGTGGAAAAATTCAAACATGCCATTCTGGGCGTAACGGCCCGGTTGCACCAGTAGATCGGCGCCTGGTGCCGGGCGGCCATTATCCCCCAACCGGCTATGGTGGACGGCGAGCGTAGCCCGGGGCCTGAAGGGGCCTTCCCCGGCGACCTCTCCGGGCCGGTAGAAATCGCCTTTGAGCAGCGCGACAACCCGCAGTTATTGCTGCTCCATTTCCGGACCGTTCTCACCGATGAAATGGCCGAAAAGTATACCCGCACATCGGCCTCCGCCACGCCGCAGTGGATTCGCGGCGCATTCGATTATCAGACCATCTCCGACGTGCACATGATGCGCTACCGGGTTCGCTTTCGCACCTACCGCAAACGCAGCGACTGGCAGCCGTTCATCGATTTCCTCTGCGCCGGCTTGCTGCCCCGCAGCCTGGGTCAGGTGGCCCACCGGCAGCTAGCGGCCGGACAGCTGCGGCGCACCTTTTCGGTGCCGGAACCGTTTGACAGCCTGACGGTGATAGAGGGGCTGGCCGCCAGCCTGGGCCACCCCCTCATGGCGGAACTGTTCCAGATACCCGGGGTGGCCGAGATCAAGGGCCAGGGGCATGCGCTGACCATCAAGCGGGCGGCGCTGTACGGCTGGGAAGAAATCGAGGCCCGGCTGCCGGGCGCTCTGGAGCCGCAGGAGCAGGCCTCATGAACGTCCTCATTTTGTTGGTAATTTTCGGAATTCTCGCGTACCTTGCTTTGGCCACCTTCAGCAGTTATGTAGCCAACCGTGATGAGCCCGACGAAATGAGTGAGGACATGGAACCCTGGACCTGCCCGGAATGCGGATTCGCGGTTCAGGCCGGGCTCATCTGTATCTACTGCCAGACCACCAAGCCGGCGCCGGACGGCAACCATTGAGATGGTCTCGAAACAGACTCATTTTAACCACCCCCATGGAACCAGGAGATAGACATGACCGCCGACAATGCGACGAAACACACCTCACCTTTCGACGAAGTCAATGCCCGCATCGACTCCGCCGCCGGCCTGGCCGGCGTTCCTGAAGAGGCCCTGCCACTGCTGAAAACTCCCTACCGGGAAATCAGGGTGCAGATTCCCCTGTTCTCCAATGGACGCCTGCAGCAACTGACCGGCTACCGCATCCAGCACAATGCCGCCCGGGGGCCGTATAAGGGGGGCATCCGCTATCATCCCCATGTCGACCTGGAGGAAGTCCGCTCGCTGGCCTCATTGATGACCTGGAAAACGGCCCTGGTGAATATCCCCTTCGGCGGCGCCAAGGGGGGTGTGGCGGTCGATCCCTACAAATTGAGCGAGAGCGAACTCTACGATCTCACGGTCACTTTCTTTTCGCGGATAGCCATGATTCTCGGTCCCAGCCGCGACATACCGGCCCCGGACATGGGCACCAATGCCAAGGTGATGGGCTGGGCCATGGCCTCTTACGGCCGGATGAACGGCCACACCCCGGCAGTCGTGACCGGCAAACCGCTGGAACTGGGCGGCTCGGTGGGCCGGGAAGACGCCACCGGCAAAGGGGTGGTTATCGTCACCGAGCAGTGGGCCCGGCATGAGGGCCGCGACCTGAAAGGGGCCCATGTCGTGATCCAGGGTTTCGGGAATGTCGGCTCCTTTGCCGCCCTCCATTTCGAGGCCAAGGGGGCCAAAGTGATTGCCGTCAACGATATCCGGGGCGCCATCAAAAACGACCGGGGTCTTGCCATAGGTTCCCTGATGGAGCATGTCAAGGAGACCGGTTCAGTGGCCGGATTCAAGGAAGCCGATGAGCTGGACAGCGCCGAGATTCTGTACCAGAAGTGCGATTATCTGGTGCCGGCTGCCCTGGGCGGCGTTATCACCGGGGAGAACGCGGGCCGCATTCAGGCCGCGGTGGTGGTGGAAGCGGCCAACCACCCGGTGACACCGGAAGGGGAAGAGGGGCTGCATAAGGCCGGCATTATAATGCTGCCCGATCTCATCGCCAATGCCGGCGGCGTGACGGTGAGCTACTTCGAGTGGGTCCAGAACATCCAGCAGTTCGCCTGGGACGCGGAGAAGGTAGCGGTGGAGCTGGACCGCATCCTCGGTGGCGCCTTTACCCAGGTCCTCGAGTTCTCCGAGAAGAACGGCTGCACACTCCGGCAGGCCTGCTTTGCCCTGGCCCTGAAGCGGGTCTATGAAGCCTCCCGGGCCCGGGGCTATATCCGGATATAGCGCGCGTCCGCCCGAATGGCCTTGCCGCAACTGCGTCCTTTGGCCTGGATAATACCGGCCGGCCTGGCCCTGCACTGCAATACGCCTCTGGCTTCGCCGGATATCCCCGTGGCCATCTCCGGCTATACGGATCGCCTCTCATACCAGCCGGGAGACACACTGCGACTGCACTTGAGCGCCGACAGATCGTACCCGAGGGCGCAGATCAGGCTGTTTGATATGGCCGGGACCATGATTGATTGGGTCACCACCCCGGTCGAGCCTCAAATTGCCGAAACCGGCGCGCCCTGGGCCAACGGCTTCGGCTATGCGGCCACCTTCAGCTACATCCTGCCCAGTCTGCCCAGCGGCGTCTATACCTGGGAGCAGCAGGTGCCGTTCGTCCTGCGCCCACCCCGCAATGGCAAACCGGTGCTGGTGGCTTATCCGTCCAATACGGCCGCCGCGTACAGTACTGCCGGGGGAAAAGTCTCTATAACTACAATTCCAGCGCGGGGCTGGCAGCCGATTCGGTCTCCTTTCAGCGCCCCACTGTTCTGCAGGACGAGACCCTGGCCTGCCTGGACTACTTCGCCGCACAGGAGACCGGAGATACCGGCTTTCTGGCCGACGCCGACCTGGACGATTTTGCCAACCTGGAGGGGTCCCGTCTGCTCATCGTCATCGGGCACAGCGAGTATTGGACCCGCCGGGCCAGGGAAAATTTCGACCGTTTCGTGGATGCCGGAGGCCATGCCCTGATACTCTCGGGCAACACCATGTGGTGGCAGGTGCGCTATAGCAGCGATATGACCCGCCTGATCGGCTACAAGGACGCTGGCGAGGACCCTGTCGCCGACCCGCTGCTCAGGACGACCCTCTGGAATCACCCGGACCTCGACTATCCTATCCTGCCCAGCATCGGCGCCGACTTCGAGCTGGGTGGCTACGGACTCCGGGCAGATGATGGCGGCTGGGACGGCATGAAAATTATCGCCCCCGATGTGCCCTTCCTGACCGGCACCGGTCTGTCGGCAGGTGACATCATCGCCCTGCCCAGCGCGGAATATGATGGGACGGTCATCGCCGGGTTTGATTCCTCCGGCTATCCCCTGGCCGACAGGGATGCCCTGGGGTTTGAGTCGCTGCAGATTATCGGCTATGATCTGGGCTTAAGGGTCCGTCCGACGGTGGCTACCTGGATACTGTTCCGCAAATCCGCCACCTCCGGATGGATCATCAATGTGAGCACCAGCAGCTGGTGCTCCGCAGCAGGCCTGGGAGGGGCCCAAGGGCCGTTGCTCCGGCAGATCACCAGCCAGATGATCGCTCATCTTCTCTCGCTGTAACCCTCACCGCAGGAGCTGAATATTGATCCAGGTCACACTTCCCGGCCCGATGTGACCCCCCGCACCTCCGGCCGGATGCCTTGTGCGTAAACTGGCCGCAGATGGAAGCTACAACCATGCTGCACAGGACCCCTATCAGGAGCGTAATTCCCGCTCACATTCTACAGGCGCGGTGGCAACGCCGGCGGCTCGTGATCCGGCTGGCCTTCTTCCTGATTTTTTTTATAGGCACGGCCCTGGCCATGCTTTCATTGGCAGATTGACCCTCCCCCAGGCCTAATCCCCCTAATCCCCCTAATCCCTCCGGGCCGGCGAATTAACTTTCGTCAGGGGGGGGGGCTCATCCAGACCGAAACATGCCTCGAACGGGCATCACCCGCGCCGCAAGGCCACCGCCAGACCTGTGATGATGATGGCCCCCCCGGCAAGGGTCGCCAAGCCGACGGCCTCCCCCAGAAACAGCAGCGCCAGCAGGGCCGATTCCAGCGGCTCCAGTAGCCCGAACAGCGATACTACCGGAGCCCCCAGGCGCCTTAAACCCCAATTGAAAATGGTATGGCCTCCAGCGGTGGGCAACAGCACCAGCAACCCCAGGAACAGCCAGTCCGGCCCTGGCTTGGGCAGGCTGACCTGACCCGCCAAGGCACTGAACAGCAGCAGCAACACGGCCGCCGTGGCGTAGGTCGCCTCGACATGCAGGATGGTGCTCAAGGATCGCCGGGCCGCCTGCCCCAGCAGCAGGTAGACCGCCGCGAACAGGCCGCCCAGCAGGGCCAGCAGGTTCCCCAGGGCCGGATTGGCTTCCGGCAGCGCCGCCAGCACATCTCCCGCTGCCAGCCAGTGGATGGTGACCACCCCCAGCATGGCGATAGCGGCGCCGGCGATCTGGTTGCGCCGCACCGGCAGGCCCAGCAGCAGCAGGGAGATGGCGATAACGAAGATGGGATGTGTCGCCACCAGCAGCACCGATTGGGCCACGGTGGTGTAGCGCAGGGAGGTAATCCAGGTGGCGAAGTGGAGGGCCAGGGCCGCCCCGGCCGCCACGGAATAGCGGAACTCCCGCCAATCCGGCCGCCGCTTACGCCACTGCCTGATGAACAGGGGCAGAAACAGCAGCGCCGCCCCGGCCACCCGCACGAAGCCGATCATCATGGGTGGTACTTCCGGCAGGTAACGGATCCACAGCGCCGCCGAGGAGGCCATCAGGGTGCCGGCCAGCAGGATGCCCGCCGCCTGGGGCCGGGGGGTGGGAGGGGAGGGCGATTTGTCCATGGTTGGTGGCTGGTTTCTGAGGGCTCAACCGGTTTGGGTTGCGTTCCGCAGGGAGGGTGAATATATTGGCAGCATGAGGCCGAAAAACAGCGCCATGAAACTTTCCGCCATTGCCCTGTTGCTGCTGGCTGTCACTTGCCCGTCAGGCGATTTTAGCAGCGGCCTTTTCATCCTGAACCAGCCCTTCGAGCTCAGGATTGGAGGAACCCTCGCCAGCGAGACCGATAGCCTGACCATTTCCTTTGCCGGCGTTGTCACGGATTCGCGCTGTCCACTGGACGTGGTTTGCATCGTGGCAGGCTATGCGGAGATTGATCTGGAAGTTTCCACGATCGATGACCGAGAGGCAGTGGTGACACTCAGCACATACTGGACCTGGGGCCAGAAGCATACCATTGACACTCTCGGTTATCGCATCACCCTGCTGGAAGTAACCCCCTATCCCGCCCATCATGACCGGCCCATTCCTCCGGAGGATTATGTGGTGCGCCTGCATGTCGTGCCGTCATGGCGCGAGGAGAGCATCAACATAGTCAGCACCGAAATGGTAACGTTCTTTCGAAATCACCGCCTGGATGGCGGATGGATATTAGCCGCCGATATCGAGGGGGACAGTTTGGAGATAAGGGTGCAATACGGCGGCGGCTGCCATAAGCACGACTTCTACCTGCTGGGCAGCTGTGCCTGGGTAGATGTCGACCCGCCCCGGATGCGGGCCGTGCTGCTGAACGATGGCCACGATGATACGTGCAAGGCGATGCCCGTAACGACCAGGAAGTTCGACATGTCGCCGTTGCGCAGCTGTGGTGCGGTATCCGGTTTGTTGATGATCACTTTCCCCGGCGATACGGCCAGTGTCACTTTCGCCCTTTAGACATTCCCCGCTCTAACTTTCCCCATGCCCGAACTGCCCGAAGTCGAGACGGTGGTGCGCCACTTGCGGCCCCGGCTGGTGGGCCAGACCATCCAAAAATTCGCCGCCACCTGGCCCAAGGTCACCGCTCCGGCCCCGGTAAAAACGGTCGCCGGCCAACTGGCTGATCGGCAAATCGTAGAGGTGGCCCGCCGGGGCAAATTCATCCTGCTGGAACTGGACCGGGGACTGGTCCATATCCATCTGCGCATGACCGGCCGCCTGCTGCTGGCCCCCACGGATGTCGCCCTCGGTCCCCACGACCGGGCCCGGTTCAGCCTCTCAGGCGACGACGACCTGGTGTTCCGGGACATGCGCAAATTCGGCCGCATCGGCTACCTGCCCGACCGCTCGGCGCTGGAGGCCCAGCTCGGTCCCGAGCCGCTGGACGAGGCCTTCACCGGCGATCTGCTGGCGGCCCTGCTGAAGGGGCATAAGCGGCAGATCAAGCCGCTGCTGCTGGACCAGTCCTTCATCGCCGGACTGGGGAATATCTACGTGGATGAGGCCCTGTTTGCCGCCCGCATCCATCCCCGGGCGCTCTCGCACCGGGTCTCCCGGGCCAAGGCCCACGCCCTGCATAGCGCCATCCGCGAGATTCTCACCGGCAGCATCGCCGCCCAGGGCACAACCTTCATCAATTTTGCCTGGGGAGCAGACAAGACCGGCGGCTACCGCATGGCGCTGAAAGTGTTCGGCCGGCAGGGACAGCCCTGCCCGGTCTGCGGGACGGCGCTGGTGAAGCAGTGGATCGGCCAACGGGGGACCCACTTCTGTCCCCGCTGCCAGCGGAAAAGGTGAGCGGCGAGCCGTCGGCCATCGGCCATCAGCCGTCAGCGGTGAGCCATCAGCAGTGAGCCATCAGCAGTGAGCGGAGGGTATTGAGATCACGGACTGGCGTCATATTCCCTTCATCCTTCATCCTTCATCCTTCATCCTTCATCTTTCATCCTTCATCTTTCATCTTTCATCCAACATCCAACATCCAATATCCCTTCTCAGCCGTCGGCCAGCAAAGGGCCGGTATTGCCGGTGAGGACCACCAGTCGCTGGTATTCCCCTGGCTGGACGAGCAGTAGGAGAGGAGGACACTAGACGGCCTACATCGCTTATCGGCGCTTGCACTCCTTGAGCAATATATCGCGAATCATCTCTGCACCCTCCTTGGTGGAGCGGACGACGTGGGGTGTGTTGGACACAGTATCGAGGCGAACCAGTGGCGACCCCGCTTCAACCAACCGATCATAATACGTCATTCCATGAGCCACATAAACGGGATTTTCATTCTCGCCGAACAATAACGAGACCATTGTTTCAGGATAGACATACGCCCAGTTGCCGAAGGTGAGGCTGGCAGCTTGGAATTGCTCGCGATACGAGGAGTCGCTGCGGGCGCATGGACCGGTGCTATCCGGAGGAAATCCAAAGGATGCATCTATGTAAATTGCGTTGACTTCCTCTCCAGTCCAATACTGCTGATTGTTCCGATCACAACTGAGATCAATACGTGCAACCGGAGGTCCGCCGGTCAGTACCACAGCATCAAAGATATTCGCCTGTCCGTAGTGGGCCAACGTGTAACTGATCTGCATCGAACCAGCGGAATTTCCGGTGGCGCAGAACGCATAATCGTCGTCCTGCTGGTGCAGATTATCGTACACCCAGCGCATCACCGCCGCCGGTCGGCTGGCTAAACGCGCGGGACCTTCAGATTGCCCACGAGCACCTTTTAACCAACCCCTTTCCCACTGAAGCTCTACCGTGCGGAATCCGGCTGCCCGCAGTTCCTCAATGACTCGCCCGGCGTGCTCACTTTGGTTTCCCCAGAGACTGTTCCCATTACCACCGCCCATAAACATGATGGTACCACGTGATGGCGAAGCGGTAGGTTCCCCAACTTTGAGCAGGGCGTTATCGGGCTCAGCCAACTGGGGACTGCTGACTTCTACCTCGTAACAGTCGTGGCCGTCACAATCACTGGCCCCCGAAACAAGCTTGACTTCCCCCAACGGACGCGGTGATTGTGAAACCGGCGCCATACAGCCTGATAGAAGGACGGCTACAGACCCTACCGTCAAGATAAAGTGGTTAATTGCGTTTACGGTTGTTTGCTTCATGGCAATATTCCTCTCTGGCGGATGCACGCCATCTATCTATCATTGCTGAAAAACAGCTCTATACCCCGAGATTATGATATTCTGCTGAATGCCAATTGAATATACATAACAAAGCCTGATCCGCCAAACTGCTGACAGGCCTGTGCTGAGGCTGCAGGCAAGCGGACGAAGGGCTCAGGGCAGGCAGGCTCATGCTTCGACAAGCTCAGCATGACTTCATTCTTTTAAATCCGTTTCCATTTTTCTACTCTCTGTGTCCTTTGTGACTTTGTGGTTCATCTTCTTCTTCAATTTTCATTTTACAATTTGCACTTTCCCTTATCAACCTTTGCTCTCAGGTTGACCGCCACTGCCACTGCCACTGCCAACTGCCATCCGCCGCCCCTGCTTGACTTTTTCGGCCAGCCAGCCTAACCTCGACCTTATGTACCGTTCCGTCCGCAGACTCGTTCTGGTCCTCCTGGTAGGCGGCTGCGCCAGCCATCCCACCGTGAGTCCGGTGCCGCTGAAGAGCGGTGAGACCTACCTGGGCTACACCCTGAGCGCTGAAAATGTCCTGCCGATGATTTTTTACCGCCGGGGGCTGAGCGACAAGTGGGATGTGGGCTTCCGGGTCGGCATGCCCGTTTACGGCACCGGCATTGACATCTCGCGCATCCTGGCCCAGCGGCCCGACCGCACCGATGTGCTGAACCTGGCCTTCTCGCTGAATCCGAACTACAACATCGACTACACTTATTACCGGGTCCGGCGCAAATCGAAGACCAATGAGAAATCGGGCTACACGACCCAGAAACTGCGCTATATCGGCCTGCGGGGGATGCTGATTACTAGCGGCATTACCGGCCGCGGGAGCAGCCGCTTCGGGCTCCTCATTGGCGGCGCGCCGGCGCTCAAGGCCGAGTCAGCAGAAGGCCTGGCCCGGTTCTACCGCTTCCAGTGGGAGATCGGCTACTACCACGACTTCAGCTCGATGCCGCTGAAGGCGCTTTTCGATCCCACGCCGTTCAACCTCGACCACGCACTCTGGGAGCCCCGCTTCGCCGACTATCCCCACACTGACAAAGGGTTCCCAACGGAGCACTCCCGGCTGACCGGCATGTCACTGCGCATCTCCTTTCCACTGGGCAACAGCAGGCCCGCGCCGCCACCGGAGGCTCCACCCGAGGTCCCATTGCCGGCGGATGAGGACGAACCTTGAGAACCCCCACTGCGCGACGGACAGGGGTGGCCGGTCTGGCTCTCTTGGCCCTGCTGCTGGCCGGCTGCGGCCCGCAGAAGCCGGATATGGATACGGCCCTGACCCTGTTCCAGGAGGGCCGGCTGAACGAGGCCCGCTGGATGTTGGGCCGCTATATCCGCGAGAAGCCGTTCAACCCCGAAGTCAGGGAGGCCAGCCAGCATATTCTGCTCATCCGGCGCATCAAGAAGCTGGAAGCGGCGATGGTGCGGCAGTGGGTTGCAGGCGACCTGGCCGCCGCCCGCCGTACGATTGGAATCATCCGCTTCCTGCATGCCACCTATGTCGATTCGGCCCAGATTTTCGGGCTGCTTGACTATCCCAGCCCGGGGCAGGCCCCCGCAGCGGACAGGGCCGCCCAGGTTGGAGCGCCGGGCGGTCCCGGCCAGGCAGGGACTTTCCAGCAGGTGTTCGGACCGCTCATGCTGCCGGTTCTGGACCGGCAGGAGCGGCTGGCCATCCATTTGGCCCTGCGCTGGGAAGCCTATCGCCAGGCGCCTCATCCAGCGGCGGTTGACGGCGGGGTGGCCCTTTCGGCCCAGCCCCAAACCGACGCCCTGCTGGAGGACCTTGACCGGGCCTACAGCCACCTGCGCGACTGGACCGATGCCGCTGAGCGGGAAGAGATCGAAGCCCTGGGCAGCCAGTTGGAGCAGATGCTGGCAACGCTGGAGCAGGACGGCAGCGGGTCCCCCGGCACGGCCGAACTGGAGTGGCAGGCCCTGAAATACAGCCTGTTTGACGGGCTGCTGACCTACAAGGCGACGCTCCATTCCAGCCGTTGACCGCCAGGCCTGAAATGGAGCCGGTGAAACTTTTTGGGAGCCAGTGCATTGATAACTTGCTGCCGGCGGCGGAAGACCGGGCCGGCGCCACAGGCGGCTGTTAAGCATTATATATCGAGGGACGAAGATGAAAAACTACCTCTACCGGCTGACAGGAGCCGGATCCGTATTGATCCTTGTCATGGGCCTGCTGGCAACGCCCGGCAGCGCAGCGGGGCAGAAGAAGGCCAGCGCCAGGGAGATCAACAATGCCTTTGTCAGCGCCGCCAGCCTGGCCAGTCCTGCGGTCGTCACGATTGTATCTGATCGCACCATCAGGCGCAGCTACCGGCGGCCATATTCCGAATTCTGGTCCCGGGATCCCCAGCCCGAGCGGGAGTACCGGGGCACAGTGCTCGGGTCCGGGGTCATTATCGACGCCCGCCGGGGACATATCATTACCAACTACCATGTGGTGGAGGATGCCGATGAGATCCGCGTCATCCTCGTGGACCACCGGGAGCTGACCGCAGAGATCGTCGGCACGGATCCGGCCACCGACCTGGCCGTCATCAAGGTATCGGCGAAGGACCTCACTGCCCTGAAGATGGGCGATTCCGATGATCTGCGCGTCGGCGAGTGGGTGCTGGCCATCGGCAGCCCCTTCAGCGAGAACCTCGAACACAGCGTCACGGCCGGTATTGTCAGCGCCAAGGGCCGCAACAATGTGCTATCGGTCCGCAACCGCAGGTACGAGGACTTTATCCAGACCGACGCCGCCATCAATCCGGGTAACAGCGGGGGCGCGCTGGTGAATCTGGACGGCCAGCTGGTGGGCATCAATACGGCCATCGCTACAGACGGCCTCTCCCGGTCAAATGCCGGTGTCGGCTTCGCCATACCCATCAACCTGGTCAAACGCATTATCACCGACCTGATAGCCGACGGCCATGTGACCCGGGCCTACCTGGGGGTCACCATCCAGGACCTGGAGCCAGGCACGGCCAAGGTGTTTGACCTGGACCAGATAACCGGGGCGGTCATCACTAGGGTGGTGGACGATTCGCCGGCGGACAAGGCCGGGCTGCGGGAATCGGACGTCATCCTGAAGGTAGACAACATCAACATCGAGGGGGCCTCGCACCTGGTCAATATCATCTCCACTTCGCGTCCGGGAGACAAGCGCAAGCTGACCTGGTTCCGCAAGGGCAAGACCCGTAGCGCAAAAATCACCCTTGACGAGCTGCCCGAGATTGAAGTGGTGCTCAATGAGCCCCGCTCCCGCCGCCGCGATTCGGACTATGGCGAGATGGGTCTGGCGGTGGCCGACCTGGACGACCGGGTGGCCCGGCGCTTCAGAGTGGCGGCCCGTAGCGGCGTGCTGGTAATCGATGTCGATCCCCGCAGCGATGCCGCCCGGGAAGGTATCTTGCCCGGCGATGTGGTGGTGCGCATTGGCGATGACAAGGTCGAGGACCTGCGCGACTACCGCAAGGCGCTACGGCCATACCGGGCCGGTCAGACGGTTCTGGTGAGGGTAGCCCGGGGCGATGGATTCCTCTTCTTCGGCGTCGAAAAAAGTTGATTTAAACCGACCGTTTCCTTTCCGCGAGAACCGGCAGGCCGACCCCCTGCCGGTTTGGTTTTTGTCTCCCCGGGCCGCATTGACATCCGACGGGAGTACTGGTAACTTTATTGGATGGAAAAGAATTATTCTCCGGTTGATGCCCGGGTAGATTTTATCCGCCAGGAGCACGAAATCCTTAAATGGTGGGAAGACCAACGGATTTTCGAGCAGCTCCGGGCGCGGAACAGTGGCGGCCCCGTCTGGTCCTTTATCGACGGGCCCATTACCGCCAACAACCCCATGGGCGTGCACCACGCCTGGGGCCGCACCCTTAAGGACATCTTCCAGCGCTACCGGGCCATGCGCGGTTACGATCAGCGCTACCAGAACGGCTTCGACTGCCAGGGCCTGTGGGTGGAGGTGGAGGTGGAACGGGAGCTCGGCTTCACCTCGAAAAAGGACATCGAAACCTACGGCGTGGAGGCCTTCGTCGAGCGCTGCAAGGAGCGGGTGCGCAAGTATGCCGCCGTCCAGACCGAACAGTCCCGGCGGCTGGGCTACTGGATGGACTGGGACAACTCCTACTACACCATGTCCGACGAGAACAACTACACCATCTGGGGTTTCCTGAAAAAGGTCCACGAAAAGGGCTGGCTCCGGCGGGGCGAAGATGCCATGCCCTGGTGCCCCCGCTGCGGCACCGGTATCAGCCAGCACGAAATGACCGAGGGCTACCGGGAGATCGAGGACAAGGCTGTCTATGTGCTGCTGCCCCTGGTGGACCGGGAAAACGAATTTCTGGTGATCTGGACCACCACCCCCTGGACCCTGCCGGCCAATGTGGCGGCGGCGGTGGGACCCAAACTCGAGTACCAGGCCATCAAGGATGGGGAGCGGACCATCTACATGGTGGCCGAGGCGGTGCCGCGCATCTTCGGGCGCAAATACCGCCCTGAAGTGGCAGGCACGGTGCTGGGCGCCGAAATGGTGGGCTGGATCTACCGGGGACCCTTCGATGATCTTCCCCCGGCCGACGGCCTGGAGCACCGGGTGATCCCCTGGAGCGAGGTGAGCACCGAGGAAGGCTCCGGCATCGTCCATATTGCCCCCGGCTGCGGCAAGGAGGACTTCGACCTCGGACTCGAATATGAGCTGCGCGTCATTGCCCCCCTGAATGACGACGGCATCTACCTGGACGGGTTCGATTGGCTCACCGGCAAGTCGGCCCTGGATGTGAGCGCCGGGATATTGGCCGACCTGAAGCAGAAGGCCTTGATCCTCAAGCAGGAACTGTACACTCACCGCTACCCGCACTGCTGGCGCTGCAAGACCAAGCTCGTTTTCCGGGTCGTCACCGAGTGGTATATCCGCATGGACGAGCTGCGCCACGAGATCATGGCCGTTGCCCGGCAGATCAACTGGCTGCCCCCTTTCGGCCTGGACCGGGAGCTCGACTGGCTCACCAATATGTCCGACTGGATGATCTCCAAAAAGCGCTACTGGGGCCTGGCCCTGCCGATCTACGAGTGCGGGCAGTGTGAGACCGTTACGATCATCGGCTCCCGCGAGGAGCTTGAGCAGAAGGCCGTGTCGGGCTGGGAGCAGTTCGACGGGCACTCGCCCCACCGCCCGTGGATCGACCGGGTGCAGGTGGCTTGCGACGGCTGCGGCGAACCGGCGCAGCGCATCAAGGACGTCGGCACGCCCTGGCTCGATGCGGGTATCGTCCCCTTTTCGACCCTGCGCTATACCAGCGACCGGGCCTATTGGGATAAGTGGTTCCCGGCCGATTTCATCACCGAATCGTTTCCGGGGCAGTTCCGCAACTGGTTTTACAGCATGCTGGCCATGAGCACGGTGCTGGAAAACCGGCCTCCGTTCAAGACCGTTCTCGGGCACGCCCTGGTGAAAGATACCGCCGGCAAGGACATGCACAAATCCGATGGGAATGCGATCCTCTTCGATGATGCCGCCGAGCAGATGGGTGTGGATGCCATGCGCTGGATGTATGCCGACCAAAACCCGGAGCAAAACCTGCGCTTCGGCTTCGACCGGGCCGACGATGTCCGCAAGCAACTGCTGACCCTGTGGAATTCCTACAGCTTCTTCGTTACCTATGCCGCCCTGGACCATTTCAACCCCCAGGCTGCCGCCATCGAATTGGCCCAACGCCCGGAGATCGACCGCTGGCTCGCCGCGCGCACCGAGCAGCTCGTCCAAACGGCCCGGACGGCCTACGACAGTTATCAGCCCGACCGGGTCATGCAGGCGGTGGAGACCTATCTGGAGCTGCTCTCCAACTGGTACATCCGCCGGAACCGGCGCCGGTTCTGGAAGAGCGCCAACGACACCGACAAGCTGGCCGCCTACAGCACCCTGCACGAAGCGCTGGTGACCCTGGTTCAGGTGCTGGCGCCGGTGACGCCGTTCCTTTCCGAGGCCATCTATAAGAACCTGGTGACCACCCTGGACAGCGACGCCCCGGCGAGCGTCCATCTGTGCCCCTTCCCGGAATACCGTGCCGAGCGGGTGGATGCGGCCTTGCTGGAAGAAATTGATCTGCTGATCCAGGTCGTGACCCTGGGCCGGGCAGCCCGGAACCGGGCCGGCATCAAGATTCGCCAACCTCTGCAGACGGTCATTATCTGCGGCCCGGAGAGAGTGACGGCAGCGATCGGGAAAAATCGGCAGCAACTGTTGGAGGAACTCAACATCAAGGAGCTGCAGATCAGGGCTTCGGCCGACGCGCTGATCCAATACGAGCTGCGGCCCAACCTGCCGTTGCTGGGTCCCCGCCTCGGCAAGCAGATGGGGGCGGTGACCGCTGCCCTGGCTGAGTTGCCCATAGCCGAGTCGGTGGCGGCCCTGCGCAAGAATGGGCCGTTAACCGTGCGGGTGGGCGCTGAGCAGGTGGTTCTGGCCCCTGGGGAGGTGCTGTTGAATGAGGAGGGGGTGGCCCCCTATGCGGTCGCCACCTGGAAAGATGTGGTGCTGGCGGTGGACACCTCAATGACGGACGAACTGCAACAGGAAGGGGCTGTCCGCGACCTGATTCGCCAGGTGCAGAATATGCGCAAGGAGGCGCAGCTGAACGTGGACGACCGGATCGTGGTGGGTATAGCGGCTGATGAACGAATCAGCCGGTCACTGAGCAATTTCGAGGAATATTTTTTGGCGGAAGTGTTGGGCACCCAACTTTCATCGAGCCTGGAGCACCCCGATCACCAAAAAGTTGTAAATTTGAACGGAGCCGATGTGCAGATTCACATCGCCCGAGCCTGAAGGAGACTTTATCCGTGGTAACGAAGAAAACGCAGTGGAACAAGAAGGAGCTGAAGTACTTCGGTACCCGTATCCTGAAGAAACGCCGGGACCTGATAGTGGAGATGGGGGAGCTGCGGGAGAATACCCACATTGCCGATCAGTCCAGCACTACCGGCGATTCGACCTACGCCTACCATATGGCGGATGCCGGCACCGACCAGGGCGAGCGTGAGAAGGCCTACTACTGGCTGGCCCGGGAGAACAATTACCTGCGTTACCTTGAAAGGGCTCTGGTAATGATCGACGAGGGCACGTTCGGCATCTGCCAGACCTGCGGCGACCTGATCGACAAGGAGCGGCTTGATGAGGTGCCCCATACCAGCAGCTGCTTCAGCTGCAAGTCCAAAGCCACCCAAAAGGCGACCTGACCGCTATGCAGGTGCTGTTCGTATCAGCGGGAATCGTGGTCCTTGACCAGGTCACCAAGTATCTTATCAAAGTGAACTTTTCGCTGCACGAATCGGTGCGCATGATCGGCAGCCTGCTGCGGCTCACCTATGTGGAAAATACCGGCATTGTCTTCGGCATATCGGTCGGCGGCGCGTTGCCCATGTTCACCTTTCTCTCCATGATCGCCATCGGCTTTGTCATCTACTTCCTCTACCGGGAGCGGACCGGTCCCCTGGGCAGCCGCCTGGGCCTGGCCCTGGTGCTGGGTGGCGCCATCGGTAACCTCATCGACCGGGTGCTGCGGGGCAGCGTGGTCGATTTCCTCGATTTCGGCTTCGGCAGCCATCGCTTCTATATTTTCAATGTCGCCGATTCCGCCGTAACGGTCGGCGTCGCTATCTACTTGATCATGACTATGATCGCCGACTCGCAAGCCCGGAAAATGGAGACGGAAAGTGCCTGATGCAGGCCAGGTGACCCATCTGCAGGCGGAAGGGAGCTGGCCCCGGTTGGACCGCTTTCTGGTCGCCCACTTGGAGGGGCTCAGCCGTACCCGCATCCAGGCCATGATCCGCTCCGGCCGGGTGTCGGTGGATGGGGAAACGGCCCTGAAGGCCCGGGACGAGCTGTCCGGCGGAGAGCAGATCAGCGTCGATCTGGCCACTGTGGAACCGCAGGGCACGCTGCTTCCGGAGCCGATGGACCTGGACATTATCCACGAGGACGAACAGATTGTCATTATCAACAAGCCGGCCGGGCTCATCACCCATCCCGGCGCCGGCGTCCATTCCGGGACCTTGGCCAACGGCCTGGCGGCCCGCTTTGAAGCACTGCCCGAACGTGGCGGCGCCTTGCGGCCGGGCATCGTCCATCGCCTCGACAGGCATACTTCCGGCATCATGGTGGTGGCCAAAACGGAATCCGCCCACGCCGACCTGGCCCGGCAGTTTGAACAGCGGCAGGTCGCCAAAACCTATCGGGCCCTTGTCTGGGGCGTTCCCGATGAGGTCGGCGAGATAGACCGGCCCGTGGCCCGGGATCCCCGCAACCGGGTTGCCTTCAAGGTTGCCGATGGGGGCCGGCCGGCCCTCACCCGCTATCGGGTGGTCGAAAATTTTGAGCATTTTGCGCTGCTGGAACTGAAACCGCGCACGGGCCGCACCCACCAGTTGCGGGTCCATCTGACGCACCTCGGCCACCCCGTATTCGGCGACAGCCTCTATGGCGGCGTCCGGGATGCGGCCCATACCACGCTGGCGGCCCGGCCCCTGGCAGCCCGGCTGAAAAAGGCCCTCCAGCGCCAGGCCCTGCACGCGCAGCGGCTGACATTCAGGCATCCCGGAAGCGGCCGGAAAGCCACCTACACGGCCCCGCTGCCGGCCGATTTCGATACCGCTCTGGCACTGCTCCGGGAGGCGCAGGATGCCCGTTGACCAGGCCCCCATCGGCAGGCTGGCGGAGGACTTTCTGGCCTACCTGATCAATGAGCGGCTTTACTCGCCGTTAACGGTGAAGGCCTACCGCAAGGACCTGCAGGACTGGCACAGGTTCCTCTCCCATTATGATGCCGGCATGCAGGCGCAGCCCCGGCGCATCGACCGGATGGCCCTGCGGCACTTCATGGGCGCTTTGCAGGAGGGTGGTCTGGGCGCCCGGTCCGTGGCCCGCAAACTGGCCGCACTGAAGTCGTACTTCAAATACCTGATCCGTATTGAGATCCTCTCCGCCAGTCCTGCGGCCGATGTCCTGACACCCAGGTCTGAGAGACCTCTGCCCGATGTGCCCGGGGAAGCCGAAATCAGCCGCCTGATGGAGCTGCCGCCCGGCGATACGGCCATCGGTCTCCGGGACCGGGCCATTCTGGAGCTGTTTTACGCCACCGGCATGCGACTGGCCGAACTCACCGGCCTGCATATCGGCGATCTGTCATTCACCCGGGAAACGGTCCGGGTGGTGGGTAAAGGCAATCGTGAACGGCTGCTGGTATTCGGGGAGCAGACCGCGCGGGCTCTGGGCCGGTACCTGCAGAGCCGCCGCCAGGGCGGTGAAGAATTGACCGCCGGACGGCCCCTGTTCCTGAGCCGGAGTGGCAAAGCCCTTTCCCGCAGGATGGTGCAGCTGCGGGTCAAACACTACCTGGAACAGGTATCCGAAGGCCGGCACCTCAGTCCCCACCTGCTGCGCCACAGCATGGCCACCCACTTGCTGGACCGGGGCGCCGATCTCCGGGCGGTCCAGGAAATGCTGGGCCACGCTTCGCTGTCATCGACCCAGATCTATACCCATGTATCCGTAGAGCGGCTCGGCCGGGTCTACCGCCAGGCCCATCCCCATGCGCAGGGGGCCGAAAATGACTGACCCGGCCTTCGGACTCGACCGGCTTGGCATCCGGCCTTCCGGGACCGTTCACCGGAACCTGTCCGTGGCGCAACTTATCGCCCTCACCGTGGAGCGGGACGGCGGCCGCCTGGGTCCCCGAGGGGCCGTGATGATCGACACCGGGATTTACACGGGGCGCTCGCCCCAGGACCGTTTCATCGTTGATGAGCCGACCTCGACTGATAATATCTGGTGGGGCGCAGTGAACCGCAAGGTGCGCGAAGATGTGTTCGACACCCTGCTGGAGAAAGTGCTGGACCACTACAACGGCGCTGGCGGCAGCCTGCCCACCTACGTCTTTGACGGCCGGGCCGGCGCCGATCCACGCTACGCCCTGAATATCAGGATCGTGGCCCAGAAGGCCTGGCAAGCCTTCTTCTGCCACAACATGTTTATCCGGCCCAGCGCCCGGGAGCTGGAGGGCCAGGAGCCGGACTTTACCATTATCAACGCCTCGGGGGTGGTGGATCCCGACTGGGAGCGCCACGGCCTCCATTCCGAAACCTTTATCCTGTTCCACCTGGGCCGGCGGCTGGCCATCATCGGTGGCACCGAGTATGGCGGCGAGATGAAAAAGGGTATCTTCTCGGTGATGAACTATCTGCTGCCGCTGCAGGGCGTGCTCACCATGCACTGCTCGGCCAATGTCGACCGGGAGGGCCTGCGCCCGGCGCTGTTCTTTGGCCTTTCCGGCACCGGCAAGACCACCCTCTCCACCGATCCGGATCGTCCCCTGATAGGTGACGATGAACACGGCTGGTCTGACCAGGGCATCTTTAACTTCGAGGGCGGCTGCTACGCCAAAGTGATCAATCTTGATGCGCAGGCTGAGCCGGACATTTATAACGCCATCCGCAAGGGAGCCCTGCTGGAAAACGTGGTTTATGACGCACAGACCGGGGAGGTGGACTACAGTGACGCCTCAAAAACGGAAAATACCCGTGTATCTTATCCGCTCGATCACATCGCCAATTCGCTTTTCGCCACGGGAAGGCCCAGCATGGCCGGCCATCCGGAGACGATTATTTTCCTCAGTGCCGATGCCTATGGTATCCTGCCGCCGGTATCCCGGCTGGATCTTGACCAGGCCATGTACCATTTCATCAGCGGCTATACGGCCAAGATTGCCGGCACCGAACGGGGCATAGATGAGCCTCAGGCCACTTTCTCGCCCTGTTTCGGGGGACCGTTCATGCCTCTGCCGCCGTTGCGCTATGCCACGATGCTGCAGGAAAAGATCGCGATGACCGGCGCCCGGGTCTATCTGGTCAATACGGGCTGGACCGGCGGCAGCGCCACCTCCGGCGCCCCACGCATATCGATACAGGCCACGCGCAGTATCATTACCGCCATCCTCACCGGCGCCATCGAGGAGGCGGCCTTCTCGCCAGACCCGGTGTTCGGCACACAGGTGCCGGCCGAACTGCCCGGTGTGGACAGCGCCATTCTGCAGCCCCGGGACAGTTGGGCCGACCCTCAGGCCTACGACGAGATGGCCCAGGAACTGGCGGGAAAATTTTCGGAGAACTTTAAAAAATACACCGCCGATCATGCCGAACTGCGGCAGGCGGGACCGAAATTCTGAAATCGAACCAAAAAGGAGATCCGCAATGAAAAATGATGTCCGTCAACGAGTGATTGAAGTGACGGCCCGGCATTTTAAGGCGCCCAAAGCGCTACGCACATTCGTTGAGAAAGAGGTGCGCAAGCTGAACCGCTATTATGAGGAGGGAATCTTGGACTACCATATTATCTTGACCCACGATTCCCACGAGGAAAAGGCCGAAATCGTCGCCAATTCGAAGGGGCACCGTTTCGCGGCCCAGGAGTCCGATGTCAAAATGGACCGGGCGGTGGTTCTGGCCGTAGAAAAAATCAAGCATCAGCTGACTCGCCACAGGGACAAGCTGGTCGAAAAGTAGCCACCGCCGGTGATGGCCACCCTTCGCCGGACTGTCGCTTGTCACCCTTATGAAAGCTGTTATCCCCGTTGCCGGGAAAGGAACCCGTCTGCTGCCCCATACCGGGGCCCGCCAGAAGGTCCTGCTGCCGGTGGCCGGCCGGCCGGTGCTGGACCATGTGCTCGAGCCCCTGCTGGAGGCCGGCATTGACGAGATTGTCCTCATCGTCGGTCACCTCGGCAAACAGATTGAACAGCACATGGAAGCCTATCCCGGCCTGAACTGTGCCATCATCTACCAGTACCGGCAGCAAGGACTGGGTCATGCCGTCCTGCAGGGGCTGGTTGAATCCAATGACCCGGTGGTGATTGTTCTGGCCGACACGATTTTCGATGTTGACTACGCCGATTTCATGCGCAGCCCAGGCAACCTGCTGGCCGTGGTGGAGGTGGACGATCCGACGCAGTTCGGGATTGTGGAGACCGCCGGCAGAAGGGTCGTCGACATGGTGGAAAAGCCGGCGGAGCCGCCGTCGAACCTGGCCATCGCCGGCATCTACCGCATGGAGCACGAAGGCCGGCTAAAAGAAGCCCTGGAGCATCTGGTGCTCCACGGCGAAACCTCCCACGGGGAATACCAGCTGACCGACGCCCTCAAGTGGATGTTGGACAACGGCACGACCTTCAGAGTCGAGATCATCAAGGGCTGGCACGACTGCGGGACACCGGAAAACATGCTGGCGACCAACCGCTTCCTGTTGCAGAAATCCGGCGGCAACTTTATCCATCCCCGGGCGACCACGGAAAATTCCACCATTCGCCACAGCAGCGTCATGGAAGATTGCGTAGTGCGGGGCAGCGTGGTGGATAACTGTATCGTGCTGCCGGGCGCGGTGCTGCAGAACTGCTCGGTACGGGGCGAGATCGTCCGCGCCGGCGCCAAATTAAACGGCTATGTATCCCACCGCTGAGCAGGCCCGCTGATGACCGGCAAGCTGGGCCGCGGACCGTGCGGCTGGGCAGTTGTATGGGCTGGCCCCGCCCTCTAAATTGCTTCTTATGGAGATCATGTCCCTGGATACTCACCGAACCCGGACCGGATTGATCCTGCTCCGCCTGGCCCTGTTCCTGCTGGCCCCGGCCGTCAACATTGGCCATGCCCAGGACGATCAACAGGAAACCCGTGGCTACGACAGCGACGCCCTGTCCCACTTTCTGGACGGGGACATGTATATGATGCAGGGGGACCACCGGGCAGCGGCCCGCGCCTACGCCCAGGCGTTGCGCTACGATTCGACCTCGGTCACCATTTACCTGAACCTCGGTGAGGCCTATCTGCAACTGAACCAGCCCCACAAGGCCTGGCAGGCCGGCCAGAAGGCCCTCGCGCTGGAACCGCAAGATGGGGAAGTGCATAAGTTCCTTTCCAGCGTCGCCATTGCGACCCGCGAGCTACCCCAGGCCATCGAGCACCTGGAGGAATGGCACCGGCTTAGTCCCAGCGATATGGAGCCACTGTTCCGCAAGGCCGCCCTGCATCTGCAGCAGAAGAAGTACGCTGAAGCGGTCGACACCTATATGAGTATTTATGACTTCGACCCCATGCAGACCCAGGTATTGACCCGGGCTGGAGAGATAGCCCTCTCCATCAACGACTACGAGCGCGGTTATCAGGTTTACGACAGGCTGCACCGGCGGCGTCCGGATGATCTGCGCATTCTGCGGACCTTTGCCGAGGTGGCCGTGCGGGCCGGGCACACGGATGAGGCGCTCAGCGCCTACCGGACCCTCGCCGCCGGCGATAACGCCTCCCTGGGCAGCCGTGTGCAGCTGGTCTGGCTCCTCAGGCAGACCGGCAAACTGGACGAGTCACTGAACCAACTGACGACCCTCATCGAGGAGGGGCACCGGCAATGGGAAGTTCTCCACCTGGGGATTGTCACCGCCTCCGATGCCGCCGACTTTACCCAACTCGACCGTTTCTCCGGCATGATGATCGAGATATTCCCCGACAGTGCCGAAGGCTACAGCGCCAGGGCCATCGCCCGCAGCAACCTTGATGATCCCCTGGGCGCCATCGAAGTCCTGGAGACCGCGGCCCAAAGGGTCCCTGCGAACGGGAATATCGACTACCTGCTGGGCAACCTCTATTACAGCGTCCAGCGCTACGCGGATGCCGAGGCGCGGCTACAAGAGGCGCTGCGGTTCCATCCCGAGGCTACCGAAATCCGGCAGTTGCTGGCTGCGGCCTGGTCGGAGCTCAAGCGGTTCCGCTCTTCGGACTCGCTGTACGAGAAGTTGATCGAGGAGCAGCCCAAGGACGCCATCGCCCTCAATAATTACGCCTACAGCATCGCGGAGCGGGAATCGGCCTCCGGCAGGCAGCTGCGCTATGCCCGCAGGCTTTCCCGGCGCTCGCTGAAGCTGGACGGCGATAACCCCGCCTTCCTCGACACTTACGGCTGGGTCCAGTACAAGCTCGGCCGGGTCCGCAGCGCCGGCCGGTACATTGCCCGCAGCATCGAACTCCGCCCGGACAGTCCCGAAGTGCTCGAGCATATGGGCGCCATTCACCGGATCAGGGGCCAGGCTGGGGAGGCGGAGCGCCTGGTCGAAAAGGCCCGGCAAATTCGTCTCAAACGCCAGATTCTGGTCCGGGCCGAGGATCCGGCAGACAGCAACTGACGCCCCGGATGAACCTTTCAGTCGTCGTGCCGGTCTACAATGAAGTGGATTCCCTGGAGACCCTCCACGGCGAAATTGTTGCTGCCCTCCCGGCCCAGGGCAGCCACGAAATCCTCTATATAGACGACGGCAGTAGCGACGGCTCCGGGGCCCTGCTGCGGAAGATCGCCGACGGCGACGGGCGCACCCGGATCGTCACCTTGTACCGCAACTACGGCAAGGCGGCGGCCCTGTCAGCCGGCTTTGCTGAAGCCCGGGGCGATGTGGTGGCCACCCTCGATTCCGACCTGCAGGACAACCCTGCCGAGATTCCGGCCATGGCAGACATGCTGGCGGAGGGCTGGGACCTGGTGAGCGGCTGGAAGAAGGTCCGCCAAGATCCCCTCTCCAAGCGGCTGCCTTCGCGGCTGTTCAATTTTGTGGTGCGGCTGATGACCGGCGTCCGCATTCACGATTCCAACTGCGGGTTGAAGGTTTACCGGTCCGAAGTCGTTAAAACCGTGGAGATTTACGGTGGCCTGCACCGCTATATCCCGGCCCTGGCCAAATACAAGGGCTACCGGGTCACCGAAAAGGTGGTGGAGCATCGGCCCCGGCAATTCGGCAAGACCAAATACGGCCTGACCCGGTACTTTCACGGCATGTTGGACCTGTTCACGGTCATTTTCCTGGGCCGCTACTTCCAGCGGCCGCTGCACTTTTTCGGCCTGATAGGACTCGCCAGCGGGTTGGCCGGATTCGGCATCTCGCTCTACCTGGCCTTCAACTGGTTCCAGGGCATATGGATCGGCTCCCGGCCGCTGCTGTTCCTGGGGATGCTGCTGATTATCGTCGGCATCCAGTTCTTTACCCTGGGTCTGCTGGCGGAAATTTTCGTGCAGCGCCGCCACCGGGAGGAGAAACTCGTCAAAAGCATCTATCAGTCCCGGGAGACGCTCAGCGGCCCCTGATGGCCCGCCATGGGCGGCTCAGCGGCGCAGCTCGGCCGCCAGTTCCTCTATCCTGGTCCCGAGGGTCGCCCAACTGTACAGTTCCCGCTCGGCGGCGATGTGCCGGGCCATAACCTCCCGGTCCCGGTTCCCGAAGTAGTCGATAACCGCCTCCGCCAGGGCCGCCGGATCGTTCGGGGGCACCACCAGCCCGGTCTCGCCGTGTTTCACCACTTCCGGCAGTCCCCCGACAGCGGTGACGATGGCCGGCAGTTGATAGTGCAGGGCGATGGAGACGATGCCGCTCTGGGTCGCGGTACGGTAGGGCAGCACCACGACGTCCGCCGCCGAGAAGTAGAGGTTTACCTCCGCATCGGGGATGAAGCGGTCTTCCAGCCGCACGTGGCCGGTCAGGTTCAGGGCATCCATTTTTTCCAGGTAGGGCACCTTGCTTTCATAGAATTCCCCGGCGATGATGGTCGTGGCCCCCAGCCTTGCGTTGATCGCCGGCAGGGCGTCGAGCAAGGTCAGCACCCCCTTGTAGGGGCGGATAAAGCCAAAATAGAGCAACACCGGCTTGTCGCCCAGGCCCAGTTTGCGCCGGGCCTCCGCCTTGGCCAGCGGTGGGCCGAAATTGACGTAGGCCGGGTGCGGCGTTTGGCGGAAGCTGGCGCCCGGCTTCAGCCGCAGCAGTTCGGCCTCTACCGTGCCCGACATGCAGATAAAGCCGTCGGTATGGCGCACCAGGTAGCGGTTCAGGGCCCGGTCGCCGGGCCGGTTTTCGTGGGGCGTCAGGTTGTCGATGATGCAGAGCGTCTTGATGCGGCCTAGGCGGCGCAACCGTTTCGCCAGCGACCCGAAAGCCGGGGCGAAAAACGGCATCCAGTACTTGTAGATGGCCAGTTCGGTTCCCAGACCGGCCAGATGCTGAGCGGTACGCCGCCAGCTCCAGGGGTTGAGCGGATCCAGCAGCCGGTCGCAGAATTCCGGATCGGGAGCGCTGCCGTCATACTGGCTGGTGCCGGGGAACAGGAAGCCGGGATACTGGCGCTTCAGGTTGACGGCGCTTACCTCGTGACTCGCGGAGAGGGTGCGGTAGAGCAGGGTATTAAAGTGCCGGATGCCTCCGCGATAGGGAGCGAACGGCCCGATGATGGCGATTTTCACTGCGCCGGCAACAGGTCAACCACCCCCTGGGTGACCCGCTCAACGGTCAAGTCGGCCATGCAGCCCTTGTCGCAGCTTGGGGCATAGTAGCAGGTGCAGTCGGGCGGCTCCAGGATGGTGCCCAGGCCGTAGAGCTCAAACTCGTTACGGTTGAAAATATTGTTCAGCAGGACCACCTGCTTTTCCAGCGCCAGGGCCAGGTGCAGGGTCATGGTCACGGCCGTGACGACCAGAGTGCACTGGCCGACCAGATCGGCGAACTGATCCAAGGCATAGGTGCCGTCGTACCAGGCGCCGGTCAGCGACTGCAGGCGGCGATTCTGCTCGTCCTCATCCGGCCCGCCCAGCAGCACGACCCGGTAGCCGGCGGCCAGCAGGGCGCGGGCCAGGTTGCCCCAATGCTCCTCCGGCCAATTGCGGGTGGTCCAGCGGGTGCCGCAGCCGGTGTTCAGGCCAATGACGGGGGCGGCCCCGGCGGGCAGGTTCCAGCGATAGCCGTTCCCGGGCGCCTGGATGGCGTAGCGCTCACCGCTGAAAGTGTAGCCGCAGATCTCAAACAGCTCCTGGGGATACGACTTGGTGTTCGCCCGGCTGATGTCGTCAAACAGGCCGCTGACGAATTTATCCCGGGCCGCCTCATTCACCGGGGCCGGGACCCGGTTTTGCAGCCTGAAGCCCATGTGCCGCTTACCTTCAATCCGGCTGGCCAGGGCACAGGCTTCGCGGTCCTTGTCCAGGTTAATCACCAGGTCGAACTCTATCTGCTCCAGGAAAAGGATGCTGGCCAGGTCGAAGGGGAGCTTCCGGTCCACGCTGGCGGGCAGAATTTCGGGGACCAGCGTCAGCCAGTAGATCAGCGCTGCCGGATAGTCGGCCCGCAGCCGCTCCAGGATAGGCGTGGTGCGGATGACGTCTCCCAGGGCGCCCAGCTTGATGATCAGGATATGCTCCTGCACCGGATCATAATAGCGGCAGCCGTCGCAGTGCACCCCTTCGGCCTTGTGGTAACTGCAGGGCATGTGGCCTTCAAAATGGCGGCAGTCGTCGTGGACGAGGGGGGTGGCGGCCACGGCTCAGGCTGCCCCGGCCGTTGTGCTGAGGTCCGACTGTCCAGGTTGGTGAGGGTGCGGTTTCATATATCGCCAGGCCGGCCGGCTACGGGGAAGTTAACATGCCGGGCCGGTGGCGACAAAGCCGGGGAAAAGTGGGTTTCTATCGGGGGGAGGCCCGTACTAAACTTGGGCCGTGGATAAGCAACCCCTGGTTTGCTGCATCGTGCTCAACTGGAACGGCCGGGATCTGGTCCTGGCCTGCCTGGCGTCACTGGCGCAGAGCCGCTACGGAAACGCCCTCCTGGTGGTGGTGGACAACGCCTCCACGGACGGGTCCGTGGTCGCCGTACGGGCACAATATCCTAATGTGAAAGTCATCGAAAACAAGGCCAACCTGCGCTGGGCCGGCGGGAACAATGTCGGCATCCACTACGGGCTGGAGCAGGGCGCAGACTATATCCTGCTGCTGAACAACGATACCGAGGTCGAGCCGGATATGATCAACTGGCTGGTGCGGGCGGCCGAGGCCAACCCCGGCATCGGCCTGCTGGCTCCCAAGATCTACTACCATGCCCAGCCCGATCTGATCTGGTATGCCGGTGGCCGGGCCAGCCTGTGGCGAGGGCTGTTCTGGCATGTGGGCATCCGCCAGCGGGACCGGGGCCAGTTCGACAGTCCCGGGCCTGTTGATTACATCACCGGCTGCGCCATGCTGATTCGCCGGGAAGTGGCCCGTGAGGTTGGTGATATTGATACCGCCTTTTTCCTGTACGGCGAGGACGTCGACTACTCCTTTCGCGTGCAGGCTGCCGGATACGGCCTGGCCATGGTCCCCGAAGCCCGCATGTGGCACAAGGTCAGCGCCTCCTGGGGCGCCTCCTCCTGGCGCAAGATACGAGCCAGATTGCGCAGCCAGCTGACACTGTACCGCCGCTATGCGCCGCCCTGGGCCTGGTTCACCACGATTCCCCTGTTTCTGCTGCTGGAAGGTTTGCGTGTGCTGGCGCTGTTGGCGGCGGGCCGCCTGAGGGCATTGGGAGGCAAGCGCCGCCCCCTGGCAGCGGGAGAGAAACGATGAAAGCGGTTATTCTCGTGGCCGGCGTATCCCGGCGTCTCGCGCCCCTCACCCTCGATCTGCCCAAGTGCCTGGTGACCGTCGGCGGCAGGACCATCCTCAGCCGGCAGCTCGATGCCCTCCAGGGACTCGACATCGAGGAAGTGGTGCTGATTACCGGATACCGCCGGGAGCAAATCAGGGAGGCGCTGCAATCCGGCTACCCGGACCTCAACATCCGCTTCATTGTGAACCAGCACTTCTTCGATACCAACACCGCCTACTCGCTGGGCCTGGCCAACGAGGCGATGGCCGGCCACGATGTGCTCTATTTCAACGGTGATGTGCTCTTTCCGACAGAGCTGCTTCAGCGCCTGGTCAGTTCAGAGCGCGCCAACCCCCTGGCAGTGGAGGTGAAGCTGTGCGGGGAGGAGGAAGTGAAGGTGGCCGTCGGCGCCGATGACCGCATCACGGACATCGGCAAACAGCTCGATCCCGCGGCGTCCCTGGGGGAGTTCATCGGTGTGGCCCGTTTCGATGCCGCCCTGACGCCGCACCTCGCCGCCGCCCTTGACCGGGTCATCGCCGATGGTGAGCGGAACGCTTATTTCGAGCGGGCCCTGGAGCACCTGGCTGCCGATCATCCGCTGCATGCGCTGGATGTGACCGATCTGCCCTGCATCGAGATCGACTTTCCCGAAGACCTGGCCAGGGCCGAGGAGTTGGTGAAATGATAACCGGGGTATGGTAAGCGGCATGGTTCGGGAGGCCGCGTTCAGGAATCGGGGGAGGAGAATCAAGGCTGTCTACGGCCACGGCGGGCGAGCCGGGACAGTGCGCAATTTCGGGATCGAAGCGCCCGCGAAACGCAGGCCGGCCAGCCGGTCCCAGCGGGCATACGCCGGCGCGTGGGTCGGGATTTTCCGCGCGGATCAAAACCGGCAGTTTCCAGAAATGGATGCGGGAACCATCAGGGAGTTGGCCCGCGCGGCAACAATGGATGCAGTCCGTTGACAGATTTAAGACCCACCCTCAGAAACCTCAAGAAAGTGGTGCGTAAGGCGGTTGAGCCGGAACCCTATGCCCGCTATATCGTGCGCCCCATTTCCATTTACTTCACCTGGTTTTTCGTCAGGACGCCCGTCACGGCCAACCAGGTGACCCTCTTGCAGGAGTTGCTCGGCATCGCCGGGGCCATACTGCTTGGACTGGGCAGCAATACGGCTGCGGTTTGGGGCGTGGGACTCTTGCAGTTGGGCTACATCCTGGACTGCTCCGATGGCGAGGTAGCCCGCTGGAAAGGCGAGGAATCGGTGCAGGGTGTTTTCCTCGACCTGATCGGCCACGCCATTGTGATACCGGCCTACATGTTCGGCCTCGGATTTGGCGTGTGGCAGAATACCGGCAGTCTGGAGGCGCTGATAGCCGGATTTCTGGCCGCCATGTTCGTTACGCGGCTTGAGCGGAGCACCTCGCTGTCAGTGATCGACGCACTGCTGGATCGCCTGGGAACGCCGCCCTATACCCTCGCTGAGCTCCAACCCAGACTGGAGCAGCCGGTGGAATTGGAGGAAATGGGCAGCGCGGGGCAGATTGGGCGGCGTTCAATCATTCAGGTACTATTCAGGTATCCCGATTCGATGAATATCATTACGTTAGCGGTTGTGGCGGATTATTTCCTTACCGGCAGGCTTGCAGAGGCTGGTACGCCGCTGGTATCGTATTATCTGATCATGGCCTACGGGACCCTGTTGACGCTGGGTCGATTGGTGCAGATAGCGAGGGTATTTCGGGGCAATCTAACCGAATTGCGCTTTTTGCAGATCATCAAAGCGGTAATGAAAATGGGTGCCGGAGATTCATCCGGCAACCGATAGGCTAAATCCCGGCAAATAATTTGGCGTTATCGCCCATTGGCGGCGATATATCCCGGTCAGCGATGACGGGAATTCAGGCTGCTCCGCGACCCTTCAGATCAATGGCTCGTTCTGTCCGGCATGCCAACAGGCACAATGTGTAGGATGGCCAGTGGCCGGGGGCTGTTGCCCGGGGTCAAATTTTATAGCCGTAGCGTAAAAGCTGTGGCCACCCCAGCAGGAGAGACCAGAAGCGTGTGGAAAACGTGGCTGCAGACTTCCATTCCAGGTCTTCCCGCAGCTCAATCTTGCCCGACTGCATGCGATTGGGGTTGCCGCCCATAGTATGGTCCTCCCCGAGGTAGACGGTGGTTTCATCAACCAGGGGCAAGCCTGCCTGCTCCACGCCGACAAACCCCAAAATCCTGTTCAAATGCTCCCGCGGGCTCAGGATCAGGTCTTCATATCTCAGGGACATGTATGGCTGCTTGGAGCGCCTGGGCAGAATCTCGGCGCCAATGTTATACAGGGTCCAGTACTGCATTGATTTCAGAGGGCTAAATATTTTCATTTGGCGCTGGTCAGGACTGTCGATGAGGGTCCGTTTGCGCCGCCAGGAGTGGGTTACCGCCCGGGCATCGCGAATGAGATGGAGGGCATAGCTGCGGTGTTTTCCAAGCACTGAATAGAGATGGGCATGGGCGGGAAATTTGGATGAATCGATCAGCACCTTGGCGCCAGTGACAGTGTGCAGGGCCGAATAGAGCGCATCCAGCATCTGGCTATACTCCTGCGCTCCTTGCTGGATGAGCCTGCGGTCAGTGCCAAGAGCCATATAGAGCATACGCCGGGGCCTTGTATAGTACTCCCGCAGATGAATATATCGTCCTGCATCCAGATGGTCGAAGCCTCCAAAGGCCTGGGTGAATACGGCGCTCCATATTTCGCACTCCCGGAGGTTCAGGCCGCAGCCGCACTTCCAGTTCAGCAATAGAATATGCTCGGGGATATTGCGCACCTCTCCCAGCGAAAAAAAGCCGTCAACCTGTCCAAGGATGCGGTCCAGAATGGTGGAACCGCTACGGGCGGCGCCTGTAATGAATAGAACTTTAATATTATTTAATGGTGCAGGCATGCTATAATTTGGGGTGCAGGGGCAGAATAATTTCGGGTCTCCATGTGGCGCCTGGTTTGCTTCTGCCGGGCGCTCAATTCGCTTATGCCTTCCCAGCCGGTCCAACCCGCCCGGTCCTGCCTGTACAATTTACCGGGACGGAACATCGTTACCACACAGTTTATCGCTAAACTAACTTCCCGCAATGGGCAGTCCCCTTCCCGATGAGCTGAAGGTAGCGAGGGAAGCCACGATCAGTGCCGGCGGCGGCGCTACCGGTGGCCTGTTGCGCTACCTGTTCAACATCCTTGTGGCTCGTCTCCTCGGCGTCGAGATGCTGGGCTATTATGCCCTCAGCAATGCCGTTACCCAGATTACCGGCCGGCTGGGAGGGCTGGGGCTCGATATCGGGGTGGTTCGTTATGTGTCGAAACTGACTGCCGGGAAGCGGAGCGCCGCAGCCATCGCCACGGTGCGCAGGGCCATCGGCCTGGGCCTGGGGGCCAGCCTGTTGGTGATGGTACTGCTGATCCTGTTGGCCGAAACCATGGCGCTGCGCTGGTTCCACGATACCTCCGGGCAGCTGCGGGTGCTGATTGCCATATTTGCCGTGACCATTCCGCTCAGTACGGTGGCTCGCATAGCCGCCGGCGCCAGTCAGGGCCTCAAAGTGCTGAAACACCGGGCCCTGGCGCTCCAGATTCTGCCGACGGCGGTACTGCCCATCGGTCTGCTGTTGCTGGTGGGGTGGTCCGGGCCGCTGCTATCCATCGGCGGCTCCTTCGTGCTGTCCCAGGTCGTTTCCAGCGTGGCGGCCCTCTACCTGCTGTTGCGCATATTTCCCCTGCACCGGAAACCTGAGGCGGCTGCGGAGCCGGGATTGATGCGCTTTTCGCTGCCTCTGTTAGGGGCCAGTGTGGTCGTCACGGCGCTGAACTGGAGCGACCTGATCATGCTGGGGGCGCTGAAGGATTCCGCCACCGCCGGCCTGTACCACCCCGCCCTGCGCACCGCCGGCATATTTTCAATCCTGGCCTATTCCTTCGGCTCGATCCTGGCGCCGATGATCTCCGCCCACCATGCCGGGGACCGCAGCGAACAGATTAGCCGCCTGCTGAAGCTGACCACCCGCTGGAGCTTCATTTTCCTCTGGCCGGCGTTTCTGTTTTTGACGCTGTACAGCGCCCAGGTGATGCTCATGTTCGGCGTCGATTTTCTGCCGATGACGGTACCTTTGAAGGTCATCGCCCTGGGCCAGGTGGTCCTGACCCTCACCGCCGGCGCAGCGCTGGTGCTGACCATGACCGGCCATCCGCGCTACGCATTGATGAACGCCATCGCGGCCCTGGGGACCAACATCGCGATCAATCTGGCATTGATTCCCCGCTACGGTGTCATGGGGGCCGCCATAGCCACTGCCACCGCCGCCGGGCTGCTCACCGTGCTGCGGTTGCTGGAAGTCTGGTCGCTCTACCGGTTGCACCCCTTTTCCTGGCGGATGGGCAAGCCGTTTGTGGCTGCCCTGGCTGCCTGGGCTGCCTGCCTGGCGCTCAACAGGGTTATATTGGACTGGCACCCGGGGCTCATCCTGCTGTCCGGGGCCGGGCTCTACCTGACCATCTATACCAGTGGCATACTGCTGCTGGGGCTGGATGAGGACGACCGCACCGTACTGCAGGCTGTGGCGAGAAAAATGAGGCTGGCTGCCAAGTGAATGACACCCCCTGGTACCGGAAGTACCCCTGGCTGGTGGCCCTGGGCAGCATGTTTGCCATCAGCCTGTTTCTCTATACGGGGCCCCTCACCGGACGCACGGTCTTCGCCGGTCCCGACACCTTGGCCCCCAACGCCGTGGGCGTCGGCTTGGCGCAGCTGCAGCAGGAGACGGGCGAACTGCCGCTCTGGCAGCCGGGGCTTTTCGCCGGGATGCCGACGCTGCATTCATTCAGTTATGTTTCCCATCTGTATCTACCTGAGCGGCTTTTTGCTCCCGTGCGGTCAGCGGGGCTGCCTGGGGTTTGGTTCTTAGTCCTGCACCTGATATTCGGGGGCCTCGGCACCTGGCTGCTGATCCGCAAGCTTGGCGGCTCCAACGCCGCAGCCACCCTGGGCGGCCTCGGTTTTCTGCTGATGCCATACACGCATGCCATGCTGGTCCACGGCCACGGCGGCCAGCTGATGACCCTGGCTTACCTGCCTTGGGCCATCTGGGCGCTGGTCAACCTGTACGACCGGCCCGGCCTGCCCGCCGCCGGCCTGCTGGCCCTGCTCAGCGGGCTGCAGCTGCAGCGGGGCCATGCCCAGATATCCTATTACATCCTGCTGCTGACCGGCCTCACTTTCCTGGCCCTCCTGCTCCGGGGCCGCCGGGACAGCGCACGGTCCGCAGGCGAGCAGGCCCGCTTCGCCCTGCTGGCGGCCACAGCGCTGCTGGTGGGCTTCGCCATGGCCACGCCGCTGTTCCTGCCGGCCATGAGTTACACCCCCTTCAGCATCCGGGGGGGGCAGGCCGGCGGCGGGACCGGTTTCGAATACGCCACCCAGTGGTCCTTCAGTTTCGGCGAAACCAGCACCTGGCTGCTGCCCTCCTTTTACGGCTTCGGCGGACCTACCTACTGGGGCAACATGCCGTTCACCGACTACCCCAACTACATGGGCCTGCTGCTGCTGGCCCTGGCGCTGTGGGCCGTCTGGCGCTGCCGCACCTGGTGGAGCTGGACCCTGGCGGCGGGCGGCGGACTGGCCTATCTGCTCAGCCTGGGAAACCATTTTTTCCTCTACCGGATTTTCTACGACCTGCTGCCCTATTTTAACAAGTTCAGGGTGCCGTCGATGCTGCTGGTCCTGACCCAGTTCAGTGTGGTGGTCCTGGCCGGGCTGGGCCTGGACAATCTGCTGGCGGCCCTCGCCAGCCTGAAAAAGGATCAGTGGCGCCGCCCGCTGCTCATCGCCGGGGGTGTTACCGCCGGATTGGCGCTGCTGTTCTATATCGCCGCCGGCCTGCTTTCGGGCACCTTCCCGGTGCGGCCGGGGATGCCCCCTGCCATCGTCAGCCAGATTGACGGCCTGCGGGTCGGCATGATCCGCAACGATGCCCTCTGGCTGCTGGGCGTGGGCGGTACAGCACTGCTGCTGCTGGCCTTATGGCGGCAGGAGCTGCTCTCACGGCAGTGGATGTTGGCCGGGCTGCTGGCGGTCAGTGTGGTGGATATGGCCCGCATCGACCGGCAGATCATCAACCCGGACGGCCGCAGTCTGCGCCAATCGGTGCAGCAGCCCAGAGCTATACTGAAGCGCTATCTGGCCCCGGACCCGGTGACCGAATTTCTCTCCAGCCGGCCCCGGCCGTTCCGGGTGCTGCCGTTGGGGTCCCTGCAGAATGACAACCGTCTGGCCGCCTTCGGCCTGAGTTCCCTGACCGGCTATCATCCCGCCAAAATGGCCCGCTACGACCGCCTCATAAAGGCCACCGGATTCCGCAGCGCCGGCATCCTGCAGATGTTGAACGTCCGCTACCTGCTGAGCCTGGAACGCTTTGACGACCCCCGCTTCAGGGAGGCCTTCGTGGGCAATCTGCTGGTCCGCGACCGCTATGTGGCGGCGGTGGTTTACGAATTCGGCGCTGCCCTGCCCCGGGCCTGGTTTCCGGGTAAGGTCTCGGCCGCCAGGGCGGAGGACATTCTGCAGGCGCTGCTGCAGCAGGGCTACCACCCGGCTGCCGAAGTCTACGTCGAGAGCGGCCCGGATGAGGCGGTTCCCCAGGCCGGAGCCGGGACCGTGCTGCAAGGGGAGTGGGACCCCAGCCATATCCGGCTGCAGGTCCGGGTAGAGCGGGCCGGTCTGCTGGCCATCAGCGAGACCTACTATCCGCAGGGCTGGGTGGCCCGCATCGATGGTGAAACGGCGCCCATCGTGGTCGTGAATACGGTGCTGCGAGGCGTGGTCCTGCCGGCCGGGGAGCATGAGCTGAGCCTCGATTTCGAACCGGCTGATGTGCGGCTGGGAATGCTGCTGGGCCGGCTGGCCCTGGTGGCGGTCCTGGCCAGTTTTGGGCCGGCCATCCTGCCGTGGATCCGCCGGCGGAAATGACCAGCTACCGCTATACCGGCAACCTGAAGGCCGGCCTGTTCGGCCTGGGCATCGCCATCGCGGCCGCCCTGTTGTGGTACAGCCAGGGCTTGGTGAAGGAGCTCCAGGCCAGCGAACGGCGGCTGCTCGATATCTATGCCCACCTGATCGGCAGGGTGGCCTCGGAGTCCGGCAACGAAAACATCAATTTCCTGTTCGATGAGGTGATCCGGCAGATCCAGTTCCCGATTGTGGTGACCGACCCAGACGGCCAGGCCGTGAGCTGGCGCAACATCGCCGTCGATACGACCCTCGATGAGCAGCAAACTGCGGCCATCCTGAACCGGCTGGTGGCCAGAATGGACAAGGAACACCAGCCGGTGCTGGTCACCTTTGAAGGGATTGAGATTTCACGCATCCATTACGGCACCAGCAGCGTCGTCACCCGGTTGCGCTGGCTCCCTTACCTGGAGATTCTGGTGGCGGGCCTGTTTATCCTGGTGGGCTTTGCCGGTTTCACCCTGATCCGCAACAGCGAGAAACGCTCCATTTGGACCGGCATGGCCCGGGAGACGGCCCATCAGCTCGGCACCCCGATCTCATCGCTGATGGGGTGGGTGGAACATCTCCGCAGCCGGCAGCCGGGCAGCAGCGATATCCTGGATGAGCTCGAGGCCGATGTGCGGCGTCTGGAGCAGATCGCCGACCGTTTCCACAAGGTGGGGACGGTGCCCCGCTTCGACAATCTTGACCTCATCCGGCTGGCCGAGTCGTCCATGGCCTATTTCCGCCAGCGGCTGGGCGAGCGTAGCGATGTGCTGCTGTCAGTGGATGGGGAGCCGGTAACGGTGGCGGGCGCCGAGACCCTGCTGCAGTGGGCGCTGGAGAACCTGATCAAGAACGCGCTGGACGCCTGCCGGGGCCGGGAAGGGCGCATCGGCATCACCATCGGAGCGACGGCGGAGGGCGGCTTCATGGAGGTCCGGGATAATGGCGCCGGCATACCGGCCAAGGATCACCGCAACATTTTCCGGCCCGGCTATTCCACCAAAAGCGGGGGCTGGGGCCTGGGACTCAGCCTCACGCAGCGCATCGTGGAGGAGATCCACAGGGGCAAACTGAGACTGGTCGCATCCCGGCCGGGGGAGACGATCATCCGCATAACGCTGCCGGCCGGGCGGCCGTCGCCCACCTCCTCCTGAGGCTGCCGCTGGACCGTTGCCAGCCCTTTGCCCAGGTGCTATATTCAGGGCCTTTTTGGGACGCGGAAAACAGGATCAGCAGAAGCATCATGAGTCAATATTGCCAGGTTACCGGCCGCAAGCCATCCTTCGGGAACAAGGTCAGCCATGCCCACAACAAGAGCCGCCGGCGGTTCAATCTCAACCTTTTCAAGAAGCGGTTCTGGCACCCCGATGAGCACCGCTGGGTCTCACTCAAGGTATCGGCCAAGGGGCTGCGGATCATCGACAAGAAGGGTCTGCCGGCAGTCCTGCGGGAGATGAAAGCCCGGGGAGAGAAGTTCTAGACTCCGGCTTCCCCCGACGCTCTCCGGCCTGTTGATTTCCGGAAAATTAAAGCCCCCCCGCTCATGCAACGAGGGGGCTTTTGGTTAAGGGCTTCGGTAGCCGTGGAAGTCCGAAACCCTTGCTCAGGAAAGCCTGGCCCGCAGGATAGCCGGGACGTCCAGGTCGTTGCCGTAAACGGCGCCGTTGGGGTCCTCGGGCAGGGGCCGGTCGTTTTCAATCTCGCCCAGCAGGTGATCGCGCTGGTAGGCCGGTATCTCCGCATCCGGGAGATCGCTTTTCAGGCTGGCGGCCAGTGCCTCGGCCTTGGCATCCAGCGCATTTTCGGCCTGCTCGGACCGGCCGTTGGAGTTGAAGCCGGTGGCGATGACCGTCACCCGGAATTCGTCGGTAAGGCGGTCGTCAATGACGGCGCCGAAGATGACGTTGGCGTCCTCGCCGGCCTCCTCATTGATAATGGAGGCCGCATCGTTCACCTCGTGGAGGGTCATGGTGCTGTCTCCGGTGACGTTCACCAGCAGCCCCCGGGCCCCGCTGATGTTGGTATCCTGCAGCAGGGGCGAGGAGATGGCCTGCTGGGCGGCCAGGATGGCCCGCTCTTCGCCGTGGCCGATGCCGGTGCCCAGAATGGCGTCCCCCATGTCCAGCATGACTGTGCGCACATCGGCGAAGTCGAGGTTGATCAGGCCGTGGATATTGATCAGGTCCGAGATGCCCCGGGTCGCCTGGTGCAGGATGCTGTCGGCGAGGATGAGGGCCTCGGTGAAGGTGGTGCCGGGATCGGTGATCCGCAGCAGGGTCTCGTTGGGGATGACCAGGGTGGTATCGCAGTGCCGGCGCAGTTCCTCGATGCCGATATCGGCCCGCTGGGCCCGGTGGCGCCCTTCAAAATTGAACGGCCGGGTAACGATGCCGATGGTCAGGCAGCCCAGGCGTTTGGCAATGCGGGCGATGTGCGGGGCCGCGCCGGTGCCGGTGCCTCCGCCCATGCCGGCGGTGATGAAAACCATATCGGCGCCGCGGAGGGCCTGCTCAATCGCCTCCTGGTTCTCCTCCACGGCCTGGCGGCCAAGGTTCGTGTCCGCGCCGGCCCCCAGCCCCTTGGTGAGGGCCTGCCCGATCTGGATTTTCACCTCCGAGAGGTTGTTGTCCAGGTCCTGGGCGTCGGTGTTAACGGCCAAAAACTCGACCCCCATGAGGCTGTCTTCGATCATCCTGTTCAGGGCATTTCCTCCGGCGCCCCCCACGCCCACCACCTTGATCTTGGCCTTCAGCAGATCGTAATCGTCGAATTCGAAGAACATAGTCTCTCCTCCCCTGTTAGAACAGCTCCTTGAAAAAGCCTTTCAGCTGATTCCCGAAATTTTGAAAAAGGTTGCCGAAACGGTGACCGTTACGGCCCGCCGCCGGGGCGCCGCCATGCAACTGGCCATACCTGAGCAGACCGGTCACCACGGCGAATTCCGGGGAAGCGACCTGCTCGGCAAGGCCCTTCATCCCGATGGGATAGCCAAGTTTGATGTCGGCGTTAAACACTTCGCCGGCCTTTTCCTCGATCTCCCGCAGCAGGATGCCGCCGCCGGTAAGCACCACCCCGAAGGTCAGTTTGTCGCCCACCTCGCTCTTGCGTACTTCGTTGCGGCAAAGCAGCAGGATTTCCTCCAGCCTGGGCTCGATAATCTCCGCCAGCCCGCGCCGGTTCGTGAGCGTCGGCTGCCGGCCGGCTATGCCGTCAATGGTGATTTCCTCCTCGCCTGCCGTGGCGGGGAACTTGGCAAAGCCGTGGGACAGCTTCAGCTCCTCGGCATTGTCGAAAGTGGTGTGCAGGACCTGGGCGATGTCGCTGGTCACCCGGTCGCCCCCCAGGGGCAGCACCGAGGTCTGCCGAACACCCCCTTCGTAATAGACCACGATGTCGGTGGTGCCGGCGCCCATGTCGATGAGCACCACGCCCTGGTCCATTTCGGTCTGGTCCAGCACCGCGTAGGCCGACGCCAGCGGGGCCAGCACCAGTTCATCCAGGTAGAGCCCGGCCGCCTCGACGCAGCGGATAATGTTCTGGGCGGTGGTGCCGACGATGGTCACCAGGTGGACCCGGGCCTCCAGCCGGAGCCCTACATGGCCCACCGGGTCCTTGATGCCATCCTGAAGATCGACCTTGAATTCCTGGGGCAGGATGTGCAGTATCTGGCGGTCGGGCGGCAGGGTGATGGCCTTGGCCTGGTCCAGCACCCGGTCCACGTCGTCCGGAGTGATTTCCCGGTGGTTGGGACGCCGGGAATCGGAGCCGCCGATGGAGATCACGCCCGAATTGTTGATGCTGCGGATGTGCTCGCCCGAGATGGAGACGTAGACCGCGTCCATTTTGATATCGGCCTGGGTTTCGGCCTCAATCACCGCCGCTTCGATGGCGCTGATGGTCTCCTTCACGTTCACCACCATGCCCTTGCGGATGCCGGTGGACCGCGCCGTACCGACTCCCAACAACTCCAGATGGCCGTCGTCATCCACCTGGGCTATGGCTGCGGTTGTGGCGCTGGTACCGATGTCCAGGGCCGAGATGTAATCGGGTTGCAGTTCGTACATCGCCATGGTGTTACACTCGCTCCTTAACAATGATTTGCCGTTTGTAGCGCAGGTCGATATAGGCGTAGTCCTCTAACCGGCGCTTGCCCTCAATGGTCGTCAGGAAGGCGTCCAGCAGGGCAATGCCAGCCTCCATGTCCCCGGCGTTCAGCCGGACGGCGGTTGATGTCCGGGCCAGGTAAAGGGTCACCCCGCCCTCCGGTCCCACCACCAGTTCGCTCAGTTCGTCCAGGATGCGGGGATAGGCGGCTGCCATGGTGTGCAGCAACGAGCGCAGCCGCTGCAGCTGCGGATGCACCGCCACCGTACCGGCCTCCAGGGCCGCCAGGGCCGAATCGACTCCGGCGATGGTGGGCAGTTCCAGTTCCATCCGGCCGTGGGGCAGGGGCAGGGCGGCTCCCTCAGCGGTCAGCACGAAATACTCGTCTGCGGCCACGTAGGCCAGAGGTCGGTTTTCCACCACGTCAACAAACAGGGTGTGGGGGAAGGTGCGCCCCAGGCGGACCCCGTAAACGTAGGCCAGCCCCTCGATCCGGTCCTGTAGCGCCGGCAGGTCCAGGTCGAACAGGGTGCCGGTAAAGGGCAGATCCAGCGCCTCGATAACTTCGGCCCGGGTCAGTATCTTGGTGCCCCGCACTTCGATGCGTTCCAGATTGAACACGCTAATTTTCTGGGTGTAGCCGGTCATGCCCGCGCCCAGCAGGCCGCCGATCAGGACCGCGGCGATGGCCAGCAGCCAGCCTTTGCCCAGGCGCAGGCGCGCCTCCCAGGGCGACATGCGTTCAGGAATCAAGGCCCGCCTCCTCCCAGAACCCCGGTTCAAAGCCGAGGGTTTTGATTTCCAGTTGCAGTTTTACGCCGTGCCGTTCCTGTACGGTCCGGACGGCAAGTTTGATCAAGTGGGCCACATCAGCGGCTGTGGCGCTGCCGTGATTGACGATAAAATTGGCATGTTTGGGCGAAATCTCCGCGTCGCCCCGGCGGGTCCCTTTCAGACCGGCCTGATCGATCAGCATCCCGGCGGCCATTTCCGGCGAGGGATTCTTGAACACGCTGCCGGCAGACCGGAAGGTGAGCGGTTGCCGGGCCTTGCGCCGGCTTGAGGCTTCGCTGCGCAGCAGAGCGCTGGCATCGGGATCGCCGGCCGGCAGATTGAAGCGGGCCTCAATGATGATTTCGTCCGCCCGGAAGCTCGACCAGCGGTAGGCAAAATCGAGCTCGGCCCGGGGATAAGTCTTGTCCACGCCGGCCAGGGTAAGCACCTGCGCCTGCACCAGATGGTTCGATATTTCGCCGCCGAAGGCCCCGGCATTCATCACCAACGCGCCCCCGACCGTGCCCGGCACACCCACCAGGCTCTCGATGCCGGTCAGGCCGGCCTTCAGGCAGCGTTTGACCATGTGGCCCAGCATCACGCCGCTTTCGGCAATGACCTGGCGGCCCTCGATCAGCAGCTGCTTCAGCGCGCCGGCCAGGGAGATCACCAGGCCCCGGACGCCGGTATCGCTCACCAGGCAGTTGCTGCCCGACCCCAGAAATTGGACCGGCACAGCGTGGGCATTCGTGGCCCTGAGCAGGGCGGCCAGTTCCTGCCGGGTGGCCGGCCGGGCGAAGACATCTGCCGGACCGCCAATACCAAAGGTGGTGTGCCGGCTGAGGGGCTCGGCCAGCAGGGGCGGTATGCTGAGGTCCACCGGCTCAAGCCAGGCTGGGATGGGGGCCGTCATGGCTGGAAGGCCTCGCGGATGGAGCGGTTGTAGCGGGTTATGTCGCCGGCGCCGAGAGTGAGCAGCATATCGCCGGCCTGGAGCAGGTTCCCCAGGGTCGCGGGAAGGTCGGCCTTGTCGGGCACAAAGTAAACCTGCTTGTGGCCGATCTTCAGGGCATCTGCGGTGATGAGTTCGCCGGTGATTCCTTCCAGCGGCTCCTCCCGGGCGGCGTAGATATCGGTGACCACCAGAACATCGCTGGCCATAAAGGCCCGGGCAAATTCCTCGTGGAAATCCCTGGTGCGGCTGTACAGGTGGGGCTGGAAGACCGCCACCAGACGCCGTTTCCAGCCTGCCCGGGCCGCCTGTAACACGGCGGCGACCTCGCTGGGATGGTGGGCGTAATCGTCCACAAACAGGACATCGTCAACCTGGCCGGTGATCTCGAACCGGCGGCTGACACCGGTATACTTGGCGATTCCCGCGATGATATCGTCCAGGGGCACTTCCAGCTCCAGGCCGACCGCCACGGTGGCCAGGGCATTCAAAATATTATGCTCCCCGGGTGCCGGCAACTTCACCCGCCGGGGGGGATGGCCGTTCTCCACGACCTCGAATTCGGTTTTCGACTCCCGGTAGACCGGATGCAGCGCCCGCACGTTGGCGTCCTCGCTGAAGCCGTAGGTGGTCACGGGCCGCTTGATCCGGGGCAGCAGCGCCCGCACGTTGGCATCGTCATAACAGGCCACCACCCGGCCGTTGAACGGCACCGCATTGGCGAACTGGCCGAAGGCGGCGCTGAGATCGGCCAGCTCCGGATAGGTGTCGCGGTGCTCAAGATCGATGTTGGTGATAACGGCCAGCGTAGGCTGCAGCGAAAGGAAGGTGCGGTCGAACTCGTCCGCTTCCACCACGATGATATCGCCCCGGCCCCGGCGTGTATTGGAGCCCAGGCTCTTGACGATGCCGCCGATGATCATGGTGGGGTCCCGCTGGGCGGAGGTGAGCATGGCGCCGATCATGGACGAGGTGGTGGTCTTGCCGTGGGTGCCGCCGACGGCCACGCTGCGGTCGGCCACCTTGAGCAGCTCGCCGAGCATCTCGGCGCGGCGGATCACCGGGATATGCCGCTTCCGGGCGGCGGCGATTTCCGGATTGTCCTGCTTCACCGCCGAGGAATAGACCACCATATCGCAGCCCTGCACGTTGGCGGCGTCATGGCCGGCATAGAAAGTGATGCCTTTGGCGCTGAGGCGCTCGGTGATTTCCGACGGCTGCAGGTCCGAGCCCGAAACCTTGAAATCGAGGGAGTGGAGCAGCTCGGCCATGCCGCTGATGCCGATGCCGCCCAGCCCGATGAAATGGATATGCTTGAACTGCCCGAACATCAGGCCACCGCCAACTTGATGATTTCGCTGGCGATGCTGCGGCCAGCATCGGGCCGGGCCAGTTCGCCGGCCTTCTGCGACATGCGCTGCAGCGCTGCCCGGTCGGCCAGCAGGTTCCGGACCGCCTCCTCCAGGCTGCCGCCGGCCAGATCGCTCTGCGGCACCAGCCGGGCCGCCCCGTGGTCCGCCACCAGGCGGGCATTGTGGGTCTGATGATCCGCCGCCGCGCCGGGGAACGGTACCAGCACGGCCGGCTTGGACATCAGGGCCAGTTCGGAGAGGGTCATGGCCCCGGCCCGGCTGATGACCAGGTCGGCAGCGCTGTAGGCGGCTGCCATGTCATCGATGAACGGCCGCAGGGTCACCCCCTCCGCCTGCCCGATGGCCGCCTCCACCTCCGGCAGGTGCCGGGGACCGGTCTGCCAGAGCAGGTGGGCGCCCAGGCCGCCCGTGTAGGTTTCCCAGACCGAGCGAAAATGATCGTTCAACGGCTTGCTGCCCTGGCTGCCGCCCAGGATAAAGATTACCGGTCCCTCTGCAGGGAGGCCCAGGGACACACGGGCCTGGGCAGCGGAGAGACCGGCGTCATCAAAGGGCACCGGATTGCCGGTTACCCGCCAGTTATCCGAGGAAAGATGCCGGGCCGTCTGCTTGTAGGTCAGACAGACCAGGGCCGCCTTGGGGGCCAACTTGCGGGTCACCAGGCCGGGATAGCTGTTCTGCTCCTGGAGCAGTGTCGGGATGCCCCGGCGTTGGGCCGCCGCCAACGGCAGGGCCGAGGCATAGCCGCCTGTGCCCACCACCACCTGCGGATCGAAATTGCGAATGTGCCGCCGGGCGCCGAAGTAGGCTACCGCCAGCCGCCAGGGGAACAACAGGTTCCGGCCGATGCCGGTGAGGGAGAAATCGCGTTGCAGCCCGCGAATGGAGAGGCCGTGGAACACCTCTCCGGCTGCCGGCAGGATGCGCGCCTCCAGGCCGAAGACCGAGCCGACGAACTCGATGCTCACCTCGGGGCGGGCCTCCCTGAGGGCCCGGGCGATGCCCAGGGCCGGAAAGAGATGTCCACCTGTACCGCCACCGGCAATCATGATGCGCAGCTCCTTAGGATCTTGCTTGGGCATAGGTGAGTCGCCGGCGCCACTCGGGCTGCCGGGCTGTGGTAGAAATGTTCAACAGTATCCCCAGGCTCAGGAGCGTAAAGACCAGATGGGTGCCGCCGTAACTGATCAGGGGCAGCGGCACGCCGGTGTTGGGCAGCACTTGGGTCGCCACGCCGGTGTTCACCAGCACATAGAGCAGCATGTTGGAGACGATGCCCAGGGCCAGGAACATGCCGAAGCCGTCCCCTGCGTGGCGGGCGATGACCACCCCGCGCTGGAACAGCCAGAGGAATGCCAGCAGCAGGACGGCGGCCCCGATGAAGCCGAGTTCCTCCCCGATGATGGCGAAAACGAAATCGGTATGGGGCGCAGGGAGGAACAGTTTTTTCTCCACGCTGTTGCCCAGACCGGTACCGATCCAGCCGCCGTTGCCCAGGCTGATGAGGGACTGGGATACCTGGTAGCTGGCGGCGGGGGAATCGACCAGTCCCAGGAAGGACTGGATGCGCAGCCGGCGATAGGGCTCGGCCACCAGGAAAGCGATAAACACGGGCAGTGCCGCAGCGCCCAGCGCGGCCAGCTGTTTTACCCGGGCGCCGCCGATGTAAATCAGCGTTAAACCGAGAAAGCCGGTCAGCGCGGCCGTGGAAAAGTCGGGGGCCAGCACAATGAGGAACATGGTCGCGCCGATGATCACGACCGGCGGCAGGAGGCCGTGCCGGAAATGCGTAATGCCGGCGCCCTTGCGGTCGAGGTAGGCCGCCAGGTAGACGATGAGGGCAAAGCGGGCCAGGTCGGAGGTCTGCAGCGAGACCAGTCCCAGCGGCAACCAGCGGGCCACCCCGGGCTGGCCGGCGAACTTGTGGATCAGCAGGGTCATCAGCAGCAGCAACAGCGCCCCGGCCATCAGTTGCCCCGACCAGCGCCGCCAGTAGTGATAGTCGATGCGGCTGGCCATAATCAGCAGCATGGCCCCCAGGGCCACCCGCAGCAGTTGCCGCTTGAGAAAGTACATGTGGTCGCCGGTCAGTTCGGCCGCCACGTCTCCGCTGGAGCTGTACAGCAGCACGACGCCGGCGGCCACCAGGTTCACTGTCAGCAGCAGGGCCGTGCGGTCCATGGGGCGGGTGCGGGGCTCAGGCATGGTTCACCTGCCGCTGGTAAGCCTCCACGATCTGGCGAAAGGCGGCGCCGCGTTGCTCGAATCCGGCGAACTGGTCGTAGCTGGCGCAGGCCGGGGAAAGGAGCACCGTATCGCCGGCTTTGGCGGCATCCCGGGCCCGGTTCACGGCCGCCTCGAACAGTTGCTCGAAATGGAGCGGAATGACGCCCTGGAACAGCTCCGCCATGCGCAGCCCGACCTCACCATAGGTGACCACCTGGCGCACCTTGCCTGTCATGGCCGGCAGCAGTTCGGAGTAATCGGCCCCCTTGTCACTGCCCCCGAGAATGAGAATCACCGGACCGTCAAAGCTCTCCAGGGCCACCTTGGCGGAGGCGATATTGGTGGCCTTGGAATCGTTGTAGTAGGGTACCGTGTTGAGGGTTCCCAGCAGTTCCAGGCGATGGGGCAGCCCGGCGAAACTTTTGAGCACCTGGCTGATGGCCGGAGTCTTGATCTCCATCAGGCTGGCGGCGGTGGCGGCGGCCAGGAAATTGCTTACGTTGTGCGGGCCGGGGAGGGCCAGCTCGGCCAGGGGCAGCAACCGCTTGCGGCCGGCGACGATGGCGCCCTTGCGCACGGCAAAGCGGCTACCCGCTGCGGGCTCAGGGCCAAAGGGAACCGCTTGGGCATGCTCCTCCAGCCGGGACGAAAAGTAGCTGTCCTGCCGGTTATAGACGATCCAGCCTCGCTCGGCGACATGATCGGCCAGCCGCAGTTTGGCCCGGCCGTAAGTTTCCATGTCGGGGTACCGGTCCAGGTGGTCGGGACTCAAATTGAGGAACAGCACCACTTGCGCTTCAAGGCTGCCCAAATGCTCCGCCTGGAAGCTGCTCACCTCCAGGACATGCACGGGCCGGGCAGGCTGGAGCCGCCGCTCTTCCAGCACCGTCGCCGAAAATGGGGCGCCGATGTTGCCCCCCAGGAAACTCCGGAAGCCCCCGCCGGCCAGCATCTGGTGGAGCATGGTGGCGGTGGTCGATTTGCCGTTGGAGCCGGTGACGGCAAGGATGGGCGCGGCCGTATAGCGGCTGGCCAGGGCCAATTCGCTGATCACCTCGGCGCCCGTTGCCAGGCACTCCCGCACCACGGGGTGGCTGTCGGCGATACCGGGGCTGAGCACCAGCAGGTCCGCTGCCGGCAGCCCATCGTCCAGATCGCCGGACCGGATGGTCACCCCATCCGTGCCCAGGTCAGCGCCGATGTCGTGCGCTGATTTATAGTCGTCCGCTATAGTAACCGTTGCGCCGGCGAGCAGCAGCAGCCGGGCCGCAGCCAGACCGCTCAGTCCGGCCCCCAGCACGGTGACCTTGGCCCCCTGCATGGAATCGGTCAATGGCGGCGCTACGGCCATCAGAATACCTTGAAACTCGACAGGCTCAGCAGGGCCAGCAGAATGCCCAGAATCCAGAAGCGCACGACCACCCGGTTTTCGGGCCAGCCGGAGAGCTCAAAATGGTGATGCAGGGGCGCCATGCGGAACAGCCGCTTGCCTTCGCCGGTCCGGCGGCGGGTGTATTTGAACCAGCCCACCTGCGCGATGACACTCAGCGTTTCGACCACGAACATGCCGCCAATGATGATCAGCAGGATTTCCTGTTTGAGGATCACCGCCATGGTGCCCAGGGCCGCGCCCATGGCCAGGGAGCCGGTGTCCCCCATAAATACCTCCGCCGGTTTGGCATTGAACCAGAGGAATCCGATGCAGGCTCCCAGCAGGGCCATGGCGAAAATGAACAGTTCTCCTGCGCCGGGGATGTAAAAGATGTTCAGGTAGTCGCTGAAATCGACGCGGCCCATCACGTAGGCGATGGCCCCGAAGGTCATAATGGCGATGGCCATCAGGCCGGTGGCCAGCCCATCCAGCCCATCGGTGAAATTGACCGCATTGGACGCGCCGGTAATGACGAACACCACCAGCGGGATATAGAGGGGGCCCAGGTCCAGGGAACCGTTGGCCACGAAGGGAATGCCGATGGCGGAGCGGATTTCCTCGTTGGCCGGCCAGAAGTAGAGCCAACCGCCGATGACCAGCCCCAACACCACCTGGCCGGTCAGTTTGTAGCGGACAATGAGGCCGTCGGGATACTTGCGCACGTCTTTCAGGTAGTCGTCCAGCAGGCCGATGAGCCCCATCCAGGTAAAGGCCAGGGTCACCATCAGCACAAAGGGTTCATCAAGCCGGGCCAGCAGCAGGGTGGGGACCAGCACCGCCAGCAGGATGATGACGCCCCCCATGGTGGGGGTGCCCTTCTTGGTCTGGTGGGCGGCGGGTCCGGCGGTACGGATGGCCTCGCCGATCTGCATCCGCCGCAGGGCCCGGATAATGGCCGGCGCCAGCCAGAAGGTGATCAGCAAGGCGAGAAACGCCGCTGCCGCGCCCCGGAAAGTGATGTAGCGGATCAGGTTGAAGGCGGAAAACCAGTCCCGCAGCGGCTCCATGAAATAGTTCAGCATGCGGCGTCTCCGAAAAGCTCCGTGATGGCGGTCTCCAGGGCCATCCCCCGGCTGCCCTTGAAATAGACCAGGTCGCCCTCTTGCAAACTTTCGCGGAGCGCCTGCACCAGCCCGTCCATGTCGGCGTAGTGGCCGGCGGCTAATCCTTCAGCCAGGGCTCCTTCGCAGGTGGCCCGGCTCTGCGGACCGTAGCAAAAGAGCCGCTCAACGCCCAGCTGGGCGGCATACGCGCCGATCTCCCGGTGAAACCCGGCCGCCGCCGGGCCCAGCTCCAGCATGTCTGCCAGCACTGCCAGCCGCCGGCCTCTGCCGGGCAGGCTCAGCAATGTATCCAAGCCCGCGCGGGTGCTGGCGGGATTGGCATTGTAACTGTCATCAATGACGGTGGTCTCGCCGAAGCGGCAAATGCGGCCCCTCCCGGCGGGTACCTGATAGGCCTCGATGGCGGACAGAATCTGCTCCGGCTGCACCTTCAAAAGCAGTGCCAGGGCTGCGGCGGCCAGGGCATTTTGGGCCAGGGTTTGGCCGTACTGGGACAGGCGCGCTTCCAGGCCGGGAGCCTCCAGCCTCAGCCGGGGTTGGCCGCTGTTGGTCACGTACCACCCGGCCAGGTCGAGATCGGTCCCCGGCTCCGGGTCCAGTTGACCTGGAAATAATTGACCCGGAAATAATTGATACGTATAGCGCCGGCCCGGGGCAGGCATGGCAGCCACCCGGCTGTCGGCGGCATTCACCAGCGCCACGCCATCGGATGGCAGGGCCTCGAACAGGGCCCCCTTCTCCGCTGCCACCCCGGCCTCGTCGCCCAACAGGGCAACGTGCGAAGCGCTGACATTGGTCACCAAGCCCAGCGTAGGCCGGGCAATGTCCGCCAGGTATGCAATTTCACCGGGCTGGTTGGTGCCCATTTCAACCAGGGCCAGATCGTGGCTGTGGCCCAGCCGCAACAGGGTCATGGGCAGGCCGATAGTGCTGTTGTAGCTCTGCTCCGAATACAAAAGGTGATAGTCCGGTTGCAGCATGGCGGCGGCCATATCCTTGGTGGTGGTCTTGCCGTTCGAGCCGGTAATGCCGATCATCGGCAGGTCAAATTGCTGCCGCCATTGGCGGGCCAGACGGCCCAGTTCCCGGGTCGTGTCTGTGACCCGGGCCACGGCCGTACCGCTGGGCAGCGCTGCCAGGTCCCGCGAGGCCAGTATCAGCACCGCGCCGGCGCTGGCCGCCTGGGCGGCATACAGGTGGCCATCGGTGCGGCTGCCGATGATGGGCAGGTACAGGTCGCCGGGACGCACTTCCCGCGAGTCGGTGGAGACGCCCATGACCGGCGCCAGGCTCTCCAGCCGGTAGCGGTCCTGCAGCAGATCAGCTAACTTTTGCGGCTCGGCCACGTCAATCCTCATGCCTTGTAATTCTCGATAATGGCCACATCATCATGGGGCACTTTCTCCGTGCCGATCCACTCGTAATTCTCCCGGCCCTTGCCCAGAATCAGCAGCACGGTTTCCGGCGTCATCTCGCCCAGGGCCGTGTGCAGGGCCGCGCTACGATCAGGAATCACGCTGTGCCTTTGACCGCTGAAGCCGGCCAGGATATCGGCATTGATCTGCTCCAGCGGCTCGTTGCGGGGATTGTCGGAGGTGATGATGATGCGCTCGGCATAACGCTCGGCAATGCGGGCCATTTCCGGCCGTTTGGACCTGTCGCGGTCGCCGCCACAGCCAAACACGAGCACCAGCCGGGTCCCGGCCGGGGTCAGGTCCCGGAGGGTCCCCAACACCTTCGAATAGGCATCGGGAGTGTGGGCGTAGTCGATCAGCACCATCCCGGGGGCCGCGGAACTGATGCGCTCCAGCCGTCCCGGCACCGTCACCACATCGGCGATCCCCTGGCGAATGGCATCAATGGGCAGATCCAGGGCCAGACCGGCCAGCACTGCGCCGAGAATGTTCATCAGGTTGTAGCTGCCCACCAGGTGGCTTTCGATGGCAAAGGACTGCTCGCCGAAGCGCAGGCCGGCCACGGTCCGCTCCAGGTTGAGGCCGAAATTGGTCACCTGCAGATCGGCGGCAGGATCGAGGCCGTAAGTCAGGACTTTCGCCGGGGCGGCGGCCATAAAATTTTCGGCGGCGGCATCATCCAGGTTGACGATGGCGGTCCCAGCGGGGGCCAGCTGCCGGAACAGGCGCAGTTTGGCCTCCTGGTAGGCGGCCATGCTGCCGTGGTAGTCGAGGTGCTCCGGCGTCAGGTTCGTGAACAGGGCCACATCGAGCTCCACATCGGCTGAGCGCTGCTGGTCGAGGGCATGGGAGGACATCTCCATCACGACCCCCTTGCGGCCGGCACTTTTCAGATCGGCCAGAAGACTGTGCAGGAGACCTGCGTCGGGGGTGGTGAAGCCGGTATGCAGAGTCTTGCCGTTCCACTTGACGCCCAAGGTACCGAGAGTAGCAGCCGGTATGCCGGCGGCCTCCAGGATGGCGGCAACGAGCGCGGCAGTGGTGGTCTTGCCGTTGGTGCCGGTGATGCCCACGGTGGTCATGCTGCGGCTGGGATGTCCGTAGAAGTTGGCCGCCATGCGGGAGTAAGCTGCCCGGGGATCGGCCACCGGGATATAAGGCACCGGGCCCGGGGCCGTAGCGCCCCCGGAAATATCTTTTGTGCCGCCGACCACCGCCGCCGCTCCCAATGCCACCGCCTGGGGGATGAAATCCATGCCATCGGCGTTCAGTCCGGGGAGTGCCAGGAAGACGAACCCGGCGGCCACCTGCCGGGAGTCGTGGGTCAGTCCGGCAACGGCAATATCGGGCAGCTTGGTCCCAACGTCGATACCGGCCATGACCTCTGCCAACGCCATCACCGGGCCAATTCCTCGCCTGCCAGGGTCAGCAGACAATCGGTCCCATCCTGAAGCGGCGTGCCGGCCTTGAGGGACTGCTTGACGACCCGGCCCGAGCCGGTCACTCTGAGGTCAACCCCGGTCCGGCGGGCCAGTTTCAGGGCCGCGCGCAGCGAGTAGCCCTTGAAATCGGGCACCAGGCCGGCTATGGCCCGGGGCTCCGCTGCCGCCGGGGAGTCCGGCAGAGCCAACCGGGGCCGGGGGTCGCTGGCCGGAGACTGCTTCCCAGCCGGGGGGATATAGTGATTGTCCTCCAGATTGAGGATCCGGCGGATGGTGTTGCGGACGATAGGCGCGGCCGCCTGGCTGCCGAAATGGGAGCCGTAAGCCGGCTGGTCAACCGCCACCACCGCCACGAGCCGGGGCCGGTCGGCGGGAAACAGGGCGGCGAAGGTGGAGACAAATTCGGTGTCCGAGTATTTTCCATCCACAAACTTCTGCGCCGTGCCGGTTTTGCCGGCCATGGCATAGCCGGGCAGCTGGGCCGTCGAAGCGGTGCCCATGTCGACCGCTGCCTTGAGCATTTTCCGCAGCCGGGCCATGGTCCGGGGGGATGCCACCCGGCGGATAATCTGGGGCGGCCGCAGCTCCTCCGACCCGTCAGCGGCACGAATCCGGGTGACCAGACGCGGCTTCATCAGCAGGCCGCCATTGGCAATGGCGCTGTAGATCATGGCCATCTGCAGGGAGGTGACGCCGATCTCCTGCCCCATGGCGATTTCTCCGGTGGAGATGGCGCTCCACTGCTGAGGCGGCCGCAGGATTCCCGGCGATTCCCCCGGCAAGCCGATGCCGGTGCGGGCGCCGAGACCGAGCTGGCAACTGTAGTGGTACAGGGTTTGCTTGCCCAGCGTCTCGGCCACCTTGATGATACCGATATTGCTGGAGTAGGCCAGCACTTCCGCCAGGGTGAGCCGGTCGTGGGGATAGGTGTCTTCGATGACCAGGTTGTAATAGTTCCACTTGCCGCCCTCAACGCTGAGGGTGTCCCCGGGAGCGAAGAGTCCCTCCTCCAGGGCCGCAATGGCCGTCACCACCTTCAGAATGGACCCCGGTTCGTACATGTCGGTGATAGCCAGCGGCCGGTGGCTCGCCTGGGCCGCTGCGGGGGCCCCGTTGGCATCGAAACTGGGCACCTGTGCCAGGGCCAGAATCTCGCCGCTGCGGGGATCCACGAGCACGCCGTTGATGGACTTAGCCCCCAGGCGCTCGGCGGCACGGGCCATTTCCTCCTGGAAGATGGCTTGATATTCAATGTCTATGGAAAGTTGAATCTCCGCGCCGGTGTTGGGCGGCCGGAAAAGGTCGTCCGGGCGGGGCAGGACCCGGCCCTTGGCGTCCCGCCGCAGCAGCAGCCGGTTGGTCTCGCCCCGGAGATAGCCGTCGTAGGCCAGCTCCAGGCCCGAGATGCCGTTATTGTCCACATCGGTCATGCCCAGGACCGGGCCGGCGATGGGGCCGTAGGGATAGTTGCGGTGCACCTGGGGCCGGACCATGAAACCGCGCATGTTCAGGCCCAGCAGGCTGGCGGCGGCCGCCCGGCTGACATTCCGCTCCAGCCAGACGAACGAGCGATCACTGCGCAGCTTCTCCAGGTATTTGCCGGGGCCGCCGCCCAACGCCGCCGACAGCAACCGGGCCATGCGCTGGCTCTCTTCCAGCACCTGGGGATCGGCGGCAAAGGAGTAGTTGACCACATTGATCGTCATCGGCCGGCCGTTGCGGTCGACGATCTGTCCCCGCCGGGCCGGCTCGATCTCTACCTCGGTGCCCTGGCGCAGGGCCTGCTGGCGGTAAATGTGGTGGTCGGTGACCTGGATGATGAACAGCTTGCCGATAATGGACACGAGCATGGCCCCGAAAATCAGGTTGACCAAAAGAATCCTCGGCCGGTGCATATGGTAGCGGCGGGTCATCGCGGCGGCTCGGGCAGGTAGACGATGAGGGATTCGGCGGGCGGGGCCACCATCCCCAGATCGGTGCGGGCGATGCGCGTGATGCGGTCGATCTGCGAAAGCTGGTCAATGGCCACCTGCAGGTCCTGGTTGGTATTCTCCAGTTCCGCGATGCGGGTCTGTTGCCCCACGATATGGGCCGCCAGCACATCATTCTGGTTGTAGACCCACAGATAGGCGATGGCGGCGGTCACCAGAAAGGTGGTCCAGAAGAAAAAGGCGGCCAGGGAGGGGGCCTGCCCGATGCTGCTGCGCCGCCGCAGTAAATCGGGGGAGCCGCGCCGGATGCTGGTCACGGCAGCCGCTCGAAGATACGCAGCTTCGCCGAACGGCTGCGGGGGTTGCGGTCGAGTTCTTCCGGGGACGGGGTCAGCGGTTTCTTGTTCACCGCGCGCACCGTCGCCGTGTGTCCGCACCGGCAGACCGGCAACTCCGGGGGACAAATGCAGTCCTTCGATTCGGCGGCGATGAAACGCTTTACGAGGCGGTCTTCCAGGGAGTGAAAGGAGATGATGGCGGCCCGGGCCCCGCTGGCCAGCAGGGCCGGAATCTGCGGCAGGAATTTCTCCAGCACGGCCAGCTCGTCGTTAATCTTGATGCGGAAGGCCTGGAAGACCCGGGCCAGAGTTCCGCTGGCCTGGTCACCCCAGACCACCGTCCGCACGGCGGCCGCCAGAGCGCCGGAGGTCACCAGGGACCCCTCTGCGGCTGCGGCGTGGATGGCCTTGGCGATGGCCCCGGCCCTCCGTTCCTCGCCATATTGGCGCAGGATGCCGGCGATCTCGTCCCGGCTCCAGCTGCCCAGGCGCGTGGCCAGGGGCTGTCCCTGCCCGGAATCGAAGCGCATGTCCAGGGGTTCGTCAGTCTGGAAGCTGAAGCCGCGGCCGCTCCGCTCGAGGGTGAAGGAGGAGAGTCCCAGATCGAGCAGCAGGCCGTTGCAGTGGGTCACACCGAGCTCCGGCAGCAGGCGGGACAGTTCGGCGTAGGAGGTCCGGCGCAGCAGGAGACGCTTCCCGCTGCCGGCCAGGTTTGCGCTGGCGATATCGAAAGCTGCGGGATCGAGTTCAAGTCCGAGGACCCTCCCGGCCGGGGCCAGCCGCTCCAGCAGCGCCTGAGTGTGGCCCCCCAACCCCACGGTCCCGTCGACGTAGAAGCCGCCCAGGTCGGTAAGCAGGCCGTCCAGCACCTGCGCCACCATCACCGGACTGTGCAGGGCGTCCGACCCCTGCGGCCGGGCGGCCATTAAAGGTCGATTTCATTGGCAATGGCCTCCAGTTCGTCCTCCCGGCCGGCAAAGCGGCTTTCCATCTCCTGCAGGCGCTGGGGATCCCAGATTTCGATGCGGTCGATCATGCCGACGATCTCGACATTTTTCCCGATGCCGCCGAACTCGATGAGGCCCGCCGGGAGCGCCACCCGTCCCTGGCTGTCGTACTGCACTGCCTCGGCATGGCGGACGAAATTCCGGGTGAAGTGGCGGTTGAGGGCCTTGCCCTTGTTCAGGGCGATAAACTTGGCCTCCACCTGCTTCCAGACGGTGGCCGGATAGAGGATAATGCAGGGGTCGGACCCCCGGGTGGCCACAAAAGTGCTATCGCTGGCCGGGTCCAGGGACTTGCGCATTTTGGCCGGGATATTGACCCGTCCCTTGGCATCCAGCGTATAGCTGTAGCTGCCCGTGAATGAATTGCCGGTCGTATCCAAAATCGTTTACCTGCCGGTAAAACGGTCCCCCGTCGCACTGTTTTTTTTCAGATTAAGGGTTATTTACCCACTTCTACCCACAAACGTACCTGTTTTACCCACGGATGTCAAGGGAAATGGGGTCTGGGGCATGCGAGCGGAATTGGGCACCTGAAAAGGGGCTGAGCGAGACAGAGCAAAAGGGGGAATCTCAAAAACTATATAACATGTTGCGGCTTGCACGGAATTATCACTACATTTGGTATGTCTCCGCTTTCATGAGCGGGGTTCCTTGAAATAACCCATGAAAGGAGGGCAGATTCATGTCCAATTTTCTGGGATATGCGGGCCTAACGGTCAGTGGAGGCCCAATACTGTAGATTGATGTTATCGAAAGTATCGGGAACGTTGCTCCTTGACCGGCAGGGCAGTCATAAACGGATTGGCCTGGAGGACATGCTTGGCATCCTCATCTGGTTTTCCAGCTAGACGATTTGTAAAGCCTCTATCGCCAGGAACACCCAGCCCCGCTGTGAGAATTGTTGGAACACCCGACCCTATGGGTTGGAATCCATAGCAGCCGGATGTTACAGCCCCGCATTTGAGAAGCCCCTCGCGATGAGGGGTTTCTCCTTTTCACCAGTAAGCGAAGGAAGTGGAAGTATGAAACGCAGAGAGTCAGGACCAAGCCAGGTATCCCGCCGGAACCCTTTCGATGTTGCACTCGAATTGTTGGAGGTGCATTTGAGCACCATCGAAAATGACAAATCAAAAGAGATTGCAGGAGACCCGGACCAACTCACCGCCCTCTTTAATAAAATCTTCGAAGCGCTCCCAAGTAATAACCTGATGATGTGGGGTGTGCATAGATAATTGGGCGGGCTCGCTATGTATGGTGCTCGGTGCTACCACCCCGTATCCACCGCCACCGACGGGTGGATGCAATTCCAGCCGCCCCAGTCAAACCAAACCAAGGGGAAAATTTTTAAGCGCCTCTGCTCGTCATACTCGGCCAAGTAGGCCGAAAGTTACCGACGGTAAGTAAATTTGATTTGCTATATTTTTGCTGTGGCGAGCTATATGCGGCTTGAAAGACGGGGGATTCAGACGGTGAGCCACCTACTCTATACTGTTGGTTTATCAAGGGCCGCGAAAGCGGCCCTTCCTCTTTGGCCATAAATTCGCTGTAGTATAGCTTCTATTTATTCAGCAATTCAAAATATCGTGCCCGGCTCATCCCGGCCGTGCGCATATTTGCCTTGATAATGTCCCTCCCAATCTCCCTATACTTTGGAATAATTACGGGCCGGAGGACGCCCGGCTTCGTGTACACTAAATGACTCCCCTTTTCACGTTCAAGTGAAAAGCCGTCGGCCTCGAATATTTTAACCTGAGTTTGTCAATCAGTGGGCGTGAGCCGGGGCATGCTGGTCTGAAGCAAGTGGCAGCGGTATATTTACGATGTGCTGGGATGATTTGCCTCGTTCAAGGCGTGATATTGGGACCGGCTTAAATCCCGATATTTTTAATACTTCCTCAAGCGTACCGCGCTCCCAGCAAGACTCAACAAATAGCGTTAAGGCCTCAATAAGATTCCTTATCGACTTTGCTTCGGTCATACCCTGGCTGTGTACGTCCAAGGCATTGCAGGAGGCGATATACCACTTTCCCTCCTTTTTCACAGAGGCGTCTAGAGCAAATTCAAATTTGACTTTCACTGTTTCTCTCTTCGTCGTCTATCTACTGTATCGGCAGATTTCGGGATGTCGAAACGATAAATCTACATTTCTATATGCCACGGAATATACGCAATATAATGAAGAACTTTTTGTCTCGCCTTGTAATATGTCGTATCCCTGAATCAGCCGCAAGCCCCTCTTTGCTGCACCACTGGCCGCTCATGGCGCGCCGATGAGTGCGTTTCTCGCATGTAGGCCTCTACAGCCGACGGATTTGCGAGGCATATATTGGCGCTTTGTCCCCTACTCATCGGGCAGGTAGGCCGATACTTCGTAAACGCCGCCCGGCGTGATGCGCAGGGTCCCCAGTCCGGCAGCTTGGCCGAAGTTGATGGACACCCCGTTCAGGTCGCCCCGGAGCAGATGGATGCCGGTGGTGCGCAGCAGCAGCTCCTGGTCCACGACCCAGATTTGGGCCTTGGCCACGGTCATGTTGAAGGGGGTCCCGGGGACGCCCCCCCGGATGGGCTGGATCACCAGGTTATCCCGGGCCATAAGGGTCAGCCGCACGGGCGGGGTCAGGCGCACCTGCTCGCGGAGATTATCGATGAGACGGTCGGCGCTGAACAGTTCGTCGGGGAATTCCATGGTCGACTCGAACGGCACCACCGGCTGCGAGCCGTTACCGCCCAGCGGCCGGCCTGTGGTTCCCGCCAGGGGAGGATTCTCGACCGGCGCAGGACGAGTGGTGGCGGCCTGGTTTCCGATTTCACCGGTCGCCGGCTCCTGGTAGACCCGCCGGGCGAAAACGGTCAACAGCACTAGGAAAATGATGATGGCCGAACCGGTCAACAGGTCCTGTCGCAGGCGAATGGGCGTGCGGCGATCATCGCTGCCGGCGGCCTTGGAGGGCACCTCCGCGCTGCCGGGGAGTGCGTCGGCGTACGAGGGCAGGTCGCTCCGCCGGGCTTCGCCGGTGAACTCTTCCAGCTCCTGCACCGTCTCCTCGAAGTCGGAACCGATGAAGTTGCAATAGCTGCGCAAAAACAGGCGGATATAGGTCATGGGGAGGATGTCAAAATCGCCCTCCTCGATGGCCTCGAGAAATTTCCGGCTGATGCGCGTATGGGCGGAGATATCCGCCAGTTTGATACCCTGGGCAACCCGGAGCTGTTTCAGTTGGTGATAAAACGGTTCTGTCTGTTCCATCTGCAGGAAATGTTACGTCCCGGTTTCGGATCGTTACAAGTTGTTTATCTTGTGGATATCGGGCCACAGTCCCGTGGCTTTGAGATGCCGGTGAAAGTGGGCCAGGGGGAACCCCATCACGTTATGATAGCAGCCTTCGATCCGGCTGACGAACACACCGCTGAAGTCCTGGATCCCGTAGGCCCCGGCCTTGTCCAGGGGCAGGCTCCCGGCCAGGTAGAAATCGATGTCCTCCCGGTCCAGCTCGTGGAAGGTGACGGCCGTGGTCTCACTGATTGCGGTGCTGTGGCCCCTCCGGGGGCACTCCAGGGCCACCGCCGTAAGCACCAGGTGGGTCCGGCCCGACAAGCTGCCCAGCATCTCCGCCGCCTCGGCTGCATCGGCCGGTTTGCCCATGATGCGGCCATCCAGCAATACCATCGTGTCGGCGCCGACAACCAGGCTGTCAGGCTGGCGGCGGGAGACCGCGGCGGCCTTTGCCCGGGCCAGCCGCAGCACCGCATGGTCAGCCTCCTCTAGGGGCTCGAGCTCCTCCGGCACATCGGCCGGCAGCACATCGAAAGCCAGCCCCAGGCGGCCCAGCAGCGTCTTGCGCCGGGGCGAGGCGGAGGCCAGGATCATCTGCAGGGGGGCCGGGCTCATCGCAGGCGGGTCAGCCGGCCCCAACGGACAATGGCATCGCCCTCAGGCGTCTGCGCCCGGAAGCGGTAGAGATAGGTGCCGTTGGCGATGGCGTCGCCGAAAGCATCGTTGCCGTCCCACTGGCCGCTCTCGGGCAGCCGCTGGGGTCCCCGGCCCTGGGTACCCAGGGAGCTCAGCGTAAGCACCCGGACGCCGTTCAGGGTGTAGATGGTGATGGCCACTTCCGCCTCCACCGACAGGTTGTAGAAGAAGCGGGTCACCCCCTGGAACGGGTTGGGGTAGTTGAGCAGGGTCGTCACGTCCAGCGTGGCGGCCAGGTCGAGGTTCAGGATAAGTTGCTGCCGGGAGCGGTTGTTGGCCCCGTCCCAGGCCTCCACCCACAGTTCGTGGCGGCCCGTGAGGGTGCTGTCCAGGGTGAAGTCGAAGCGGCCGGTGGTGTGGCTGTCGAGGTCGAACTGGAACAGCGCGTTCATGTCCACGGACTCCGTCTCCTCATCCAGCCACAGGCGGATACTGTGTCCTACCTCGCCGGTCAGGTTAACGCCCAGGGGGTCCTGAATCTCCACTTCCAGGGCCGAGCCGCGCACCAGCGCCTCCCCGCTCTGCAACAGGCGGCCATCGTGGTAGAAGGCGATCAGGGGCCCGGCGCTGTCCAGCGTCGTGGCCGCCGTCCCCCGGATGATGAGGTTATCCAGGGCGCCGATCTGCTCCTCCAGCAAGCCCCCTTCCCGGGACCAGGCGTAAGCCACGACGGTGATGGGATTGCCGCTATAGTTGATGTCCTTGGGGATAATGAACGCTCCGCTGAACTGCCCATTGGCCAGGCTGGCCGACCCTCTGAAAATGGCCGCGCCGGGGAGTTTGTACGTCAGGCTGCGGAGTTCGCCGGTAAGGCTCCGGTAGGTCCGGGTGACCTCCATCGGCGCATCGAGGATCGTCACCAGCGATTGGCCGGACACGATGGCGGTCCCGGAAACGGCGCCCTGGTAGGTGGCCGTCCCCAGCACCTGCAGGGTATCGGGAGTCACGGACAGGGTATCCAGGGGCGCAGTGGGAAAGGCCAGGCGCAGGGCCGGATCGCCGAACAGGTGAAATTTTTCGTCGTCGTCATCCAGCTTGGCCGCCAGCAGAATTTCCCCCAGGCGCGCCGTCGCCGGCTGGGAGTCGGGGAAGGTATTCTCAAACAGCCGCCGGACGAAGCGGGTGTTGTCCGCCGAAAAGACCGCCCGGGTGGCGGAGATCACGGCGATACCGGCGATCTCTTCGCTGGCGGTGAGCAGTTCGCTCATGGCCGGATCGCCCAGGTCATCGAAGCGTCCCCAGGCGCAGGTGCCGGCATACCACACCGGCAGTCTGACCCCTGGCCGCAAGCGGGGCAGGTCACGGTCCACCCGCAACAGCCCTTCCTGGGCCCATTGGCTGGCGCTGCCGTGGCCGATATAATTGATCAGGGTGACACCCTGGTTGATTTTCCGGAGCAGCGCCTCGGTGGCCTGGGGTTTGACCACCACATTGGTGACCGGCTCCCGGTGCTCGGCAAACTCGGTGAGATAGACCTTGGACACTTCCAGAAACCTGGGGAAGCCGGCGGCAAACTGCTCCGAGTCCAGGACGAACGATTCCTCCCGGTCGTTGGGCCGCACCGGATCATCTGCGGCCATCAGAATCTGCTGCCGCCAGGCGCCCGGCTCCGGCGCAACCATATAGCTGCGGATAGCGGCCACGGCGGCCAGCGCTTCGGCGGCGGTAGAAACGGGAATCCGGCCAATGCCCATATCGGGCAGCGGCACGGCCACGGCCACGGAGTCAAGGTAGACGAAGCGGTCGTCGGCGGACCGGGAAAATATCTCGCTACTGCCGTCAACCTGGATGGTGGGCAGCAGGTTCTGGCTTTGGCCGCTGAGATTCCGGTAATCATAGTCGCCGTCCCCGAACAGGGCCACCAGCCGGGGCGCCGGCGCGGCCCAGTTTTCGTAGGCATAGCGCAGAAAGGCCCGCAGGGCATAGGGATCGGCCAGACCGCCGGAAAATTCCCGGGTGATATCGGCCAGTTGCACAACCCGGGTGCTGAGCCGCCAGCCCGGGCGCACCTCGCTGCTGTGGATAGCGGCCAGCGCCGCGGCCTGATCGCTGAAGGCGGGGACCGTAATAATAATGTAGTCGGCCTGGTTGCCCGGTTGCCGCAGATCGGTGAAGCTCAGTCCGCTGCGCAGCACCGGCGCGTCCGGTATCAGGAGCTGCCCTTCGGTAGCGGCCACAAAGCGCAGCCCCGCAGACAGGTCGCCGGGGGTGAAACTCCAGTCCGCGCCGCTCTGCTGCAGCTGCTGGATCAGCGGCATGCCAGGAGCGCTGATATCGGCCACCAGGGGCTGGGCAGTGAAACCGGCCAGGACCACATTGGCGGCGGCGGCCCGGGGCTCGATGGCCGCCTCCAGCAGGTCCCCGGCGGCCGTGAGGTCCCGCCCATAGCCGATCTGCACCCAGTCGAGCCAAACCTGCTCCTGCGAACTGGGATCGGTGGAGATATTGGTGATGGTCACCAGGTTGTCGCCGGCCTGGCCGGAAGCTCCGGCGGACTGCGGATCGATGTCGAAGATGCGGTCGCCGTTCGCGCCCCAGAAGGGGGACCGCAGCACCTCCGTCTGGTTGAGGGCCACCGTCACCCGGTGGCTGCCGCTCTGGTTCCCGCCCCTTACCCGCACCACCAAGCGGGTGGAATCGGCCGGCCGGAGGCCCGCAGCCGGCAGGGTCAGGTTGAAAGTTGTGCCCCGCAATATGGCCTCCTGGTGCCACACTGGGCCGGAGCGGAAGCCGTTGAACAGGTCGATTTCGTGATGGACCAGCCCCCGGCCCGAGGATATTGAGGCCAGCGTGCCGTCGTAGGCCGGACCGGTTGCCATGCGCAGACCGGGCGTGCCAATGCCGTCAGGAATGTGCAGCCAGACGTAAGCCTCATCGTGGTAGGGATTCTGGGTATAGCCCAGACTGCCGCCCTCAAAGGAGAGCCCCCGGGGTCCCTGTCCGTAGAAGACCAGGCCATCGCCGGTCCCCAGTTGGCCGTCGCCTCCGTCCCGCACCAGCAAAGGCAGCTCGATCATATTCTCCGGCAGCGGCGCGCCGACGACATCATTCATGGGCCGCCCCAGGGAGGGGTGGGTAAACAGCCGCAGGGACGGCAGGTCGATCATGGCCGGATCGACCCCGGCTGTGGAGAGGTAGTCCGGGGTGAGCTGGTACAGGCCATCCATCCGCACCGGGATCTGCAGCCAGCGTCCGCCGGTAGGCAACGGATCGGCCCCCTTCTTCAGGCCAGACCGCCGCCGGCTGACGGGGTGGCGATAGGTGTTGGCCAGCGTGGCCGTTCCATCACCGGGACGGGCCTTGACGGCATTGGCCGGGTGGCGCAGGCTCACCAGGACCGTGCCCCCTTTCAACACTTCCAGGCTGCCGCCGCGCATGCGCCAGGGGATGATGTCGAGCAGCACAATCTTGAGGTTGCCCCGGACCTGGGGAGAATGGGCCTCCCAGAGCGGCAGCGAGTCCAGCGCGCCCTCGGCAGCCGGGGCAGCGCCGGCGCCGGCCGGCTCCCAGACCGGATCGGTCAGGCGCACCTGCACGGCCGCCGGGTTGTCCACGGAGAGGACCCAGCGGTAAATCCCGGCCTGCAGACCAGCGATGGTGCGGGTGGCGCTGGCCGATCCGAGAAACAGCTCGGTCCCCGTGCTGCGCACGACAGCGCCGGGGTGGTCCAGGGTCAGCTGCAGTTGCTCGGTGAAGCCGGACTGGGGCTGTCCCGAGGCGATCAGGATGCCGGCAAAAACGGCAGTGGCCAGAGTGGCGGTGGCCAGAGTGGCGGCTCGCAGGGAATGCATCACGGCGGGAAATTAAACGGCCCGTTCCCGTTCGCGGACCGATTTCTTGAGCTGGCCGCAACCTTGCGCCGGAACCGGAGATGGGCCTGCCCCAAAGTTGGGATTGCGCCGCAGCAGCCCTAATTTGCCCCGCACCGGCCGGCCGCCGGGATAGAGGAACACGCCTGACCAGAGGGAAATTATGAGCAGCTCCATCATCATCACCGGCGCGAGCTCCGGTATCGGCCGGGCCTCGGCCCTGGCCCTGGCCGGCTGGGACGGCCCCCTGATCCTCTCGGGACGCTCAAGCGACCGCCTGCAGGAAACCCTGGACCTGTTGATCGAACGCCGGGGCCGGGGATCGGTCTGCCGAGCGGACCTGGACAGCCCGGAGCAGCTGGCGGCGCTGGTCGATTGGGCGGAACAGCAGGCCCCCCTGCACGGCTTCGTCCATGCCGGGGGCGGGGCCGAGTTCGGGACCGCCCAGAGCCAGCCGCCGGAGGTGTGGGAGGCGCAAATCGGCCTCAACCTCAATGCGGCCTACCGGCTCACCCATCTGGCGCTACAGGGGATGATCCCCCGCAAACAGGGGCACCTGGTATATGTCAATTCGGTGGCCGGCCTGCGCAGCTTTCCGGCCAGCAGCGCCTACGTGGCGGCCAAGCATGGTCTCAAAGGCCTGGCCGACGCCGTGCGGGAGGACGTGCGCGAGCATGACATCAAAGTGAGCACCCTCTACCCCGGCGCCACCGCCAGCGAATGGTGGCAGAAGCAGGAGGGCGACTTCCCCCTGCAGGAGATGCTTGAGGTCGAGGCCGTTGGAGCGGCGGTGGCCTATATACTGAACCAGGTCGGCCAGACCGTGGTGGAGGAGCTGCTCCTGCGGCACCAGCGGGGTGACTTCTGATCCGCGCCGGCCGGGTCCGATTGCTAATAGGCTTGCAAGGCATCTGGAACTGCCTCTAATTTTCGCAGCTGTACCCGCGGACGCGTAGCGGTTCGCCCGGCACTGCCGGAGGATATCAGGGTCGGCATGATGGCCCCCGGGCCGGCGCCAAAGGTGCCCGGCCCAGTATGATGAAGGAAACAAGCATTGGCGGTTAAGATCAGACTCAAGCGCATGGGGCGCAAGAAACGGCCCTTCTACAGGGTGGTAGCGATTGACAGCCGGTCGCGCCGTAACGGAGCGGAGCTGGAGCGGCTGGGCTGGTATGATCCCCTGGCACAGAACGGGGAGCAGGTCAACCTCAAGGATGACCGGGTGCTGCACTGGCTGGGCGAAGGGGCCCAGGTATCCAACACGGTGAAAAATTTGATGTCCCGGACGGGTCTGCGACTGCGCTGGCATCTGATGCAGCAGGGCAAGGACGCCGAGGCCATCGAGACAGAGCTGGCCGGCTGGAACCAAATTCAGGCTGGGCGCCAGAAGAAACGGGATGCGCTGAAGGCCCAAGCGGAGCGGGAGGGCCTGAAGAAATCCAAGGCCAGCGCCGCTGAGGCCGTAGTGGCGGCCCCCGCTGAAGCTCCCACCGATGAGGCGGCTGAAAAAGCTAGCGCTGAAAAAGCTCCGCAGGCCGAAACCCCGGATGCCCCTGAGGATTCCAAGGAGGCGGCTGCAGAGGAGGCTCCCGCTGAGCAGGCGGCTGAAGAAGCTGCCGTTGAGGAAGCTCCGCAGGCCGAACCCCCGGATGCCCCTGAGGCCGCAGTGGCGGCCCCCGGGGAGCCTGCTGAAGAAGCTCCGCAGGCTGAGGCCCCTGAGGAGACGGCTGCTGCGGAGGAAGCCCCTGAGGAGGCTCCCGCTGAGCAGGCGGCTGCAGAAGCTGCCGCTGCGGAAGCTCCGCAGGCCGAAACCCCGGAAACCCCTGAGGACTCCAAGGAGGCGGCTGTTGCGGAGGAGGTTCCCGCTGAGCAGGCCACTGAAGAATCTGCCGCTGAGGAAGCTCCGCAGGCCGAAACCCCGGATGCCCCTGAGGCCGCAGTGGCGGCCCCCGGGGAGCCTGCTGAAGAAGCTGCCGCCGAGGAGGCGTCCAGCGTGGAGGCCGGGTCGGACGAGACGCCTGCCGATGACGCCGCGCAGGAACCGGAGGATGCGGGCAGCAAAGATTCCTGAGGGCCGTGGCCCCAAGGGCAGTGGCCCTGCGGGCGGCGACCTGACGCTTTTTCTCACAGCGGGCGTCCCCTAGCATGACCGCCCCCCGTGCCGAAGACCGGCGGTTCCCCGTCGGCGCCATATTGAAAGGGCACGGTCTGGCAGGCCAGGTCAAGGTGCGCACTGCGATGCACGACAGCTCACTGCTGGCCGCCGGCATGACGCTGCTGGCCGAACTTCCCAATGGGGAGCGCCGGGAGCTGCTGCTGACAGGCGTCCACGGCGACGGTCCCCAGCTACGGCTGGCATTTGAAGGCATCAGCGACCGCGATGCGGCCGACGCCCTGCGAGGCGCCGAACTGAGCATTGCCCGGCGCGATCTCCCGGACCCCGGCGGCGCAGGCTACTACCTCGGTGATCTCATCGGCTATAGGGTGGTGGCGGAATCGGGGGCCACTATCGGCCCCGTGAAGGATGCCTGGGACCTGCCGGCCAACGATGTGCTGCAGGTGGAGCGGGAAGGCGGCGAACTGCTGATACCGCTGCTGGACGAGTTCGTGACCGCCATCGATCATGCGGCGCGGACGGTCACGGTACGGGGTCTGGAAGGGCTCACCGCATGAGTTTCAGGGCCACCATACTGACCCCCTTTCCCGACCTGGCGCAGGCCGTAATAACCACCAGCATCCTGGGGCGGGCCGGTGAGCGCGGCATCGTGGCCTATGCGGTGATCAACCTTTTTGATTTTGCTGAGGGGCCGCACAACAAGATTGACGATCAGCCCTTTGGCGGTGGCGCCGGCATGATCATGAAGCCGGAGCCCATTTTCCGGGCCTACGACCACCTATGCGCGGGGCCTGGCGGAAAGCCCGATCGGGTCGTGTTTCCCACTCCCGACGGGGTCCCGTTTACCCAGGCGGCGGCGGCCGAACTGGCCCGGGCGGACCATCTGCTGGTCATTTGTGGGCATTATAAGGGGGTTGACCAGCGGGTCCGGGACCGGCTGGTTACCGATGAGTATTCGATAGGCGATTTTGTGGTCACCGGGGGCGAGCTGCCCGGTCTGCTGATGCTCGACGCGGTGGTGCGATTGAGGGAGGGAGCGCTGCATACCAGCGCCTCCGCCGAAACCGATTCCTTCAGCGCCGAGCTGCTGGATGGCCCGCACTACACCCGGCCCCGGGAATACCGGGATATGGCGGTACCGGAAGTACTGCTGTCGGGGGACCACGGCAAGATCGCGGCCTGGAGGCAAGCGCTGCGGGAAGAGCAGACCCGCAAGAGACGCCCCGATCTGTGGGCCCGTTATCAGGCTGGACGCAACGAGTCGCAGGAGCAAGATTAAATTTTACGGTTGCACGGAGTGAGACCATGACCAAATTATTAGATGAAGCCACCAAGGGAGATTTGAGGACCGATCTGCCGTCGTTCCGGCCCGGCGATAGAATTGCCGTGGACGTAAAAGTGGTGGAGGGCACGCGCAGCCGCGTGCAGACATTCGAAGGGAACGTCATCGCCATGTCTGGCGCCGGCATCAACCGGACCTTCACTGTGCGCAAGATTTCCGAAGGGATCGGCGTGGAGCGGATTTTCCCGCTGCACAGTCCCAACATCAGTGCCATCCGGGTGGTCCGGCCCGGGAAAGTGCGCCGGGCCAAGCTCTATTACCTGCGCGAGCTGCGCGGCAAGGCGGCCCGCATCAAGGAGCGCCGCTAGCCTTTTGAGGGTCCACCGCAATCTCCAGAGCCACCACCGGTGGCTCTTTTCATTTAAGGCTGAGGCGGCCCGGTGAACGTCCGCAGTGCGCTGGTGGTCACCTTTATGGGCCACGCCCTGAACCACAGTCTCACCATGCTGTATCCGGTGGTGATGATCGAGCTGGCCCGCCTCTATCCCGAGGCTTCCCTGGCGACCCTGGGCCTGGTGGGCACCGTCCATTATGTGCTCTACGGCCTCGGGGCGCTGCCCGCCGGCTGGCTCACCGACCGCCTGGGGGCGCGCAATGTCTTGCTGATCTACCTGGCTGGCGCGGCGGCCGCCGCCTTCCTGCTGACCCTGGCCACCAGCCTCGCTGCCTTGGCGGCCGGACTGGCCCTGCTGGGACTTTTCTGCAGCCTTTACCATCCCGCCGGACTGACGCTCATCAGCCACACATCGTCCCGGCTGAGCCGTCACCTGGGCGTGCACGGCATTGCCGGAAGTCTGGGACTGACCCTCGGGCCCCTGCTGGGAGCCGTTCTGGTGAACCGCTACGGATGGGAGGCGCCCTACCGGCTGCTGGGGCTGCTGGCCGCGGCGGGGGCCCTGGCAGTGTTGTTGTTCACCCCCAACACCCCGGGCGCTATTCCCGCCGACCATCCCCAAGCCGGCCGCCGAACCCAATGGCGGCCCCTTATCTACAGCTATACTATCGGCGCCTTCATGGGCCTGGCCTACCGGGGTACGCTGAGTTTCATGCCGCTGCACTTTGCCAACCAGTTCGCCGGCGGCGTCGATCCGGTACTCGTCGGCGGCCTGCTCACGGCGTTGGTGTTGGCCAGCGGTATCGCCGGCCAGATTTTGGGAGGCCGGTTGGGGGACCGCTATTCCCGCCCCCGGCTGCTGGTGCTGGTGGTGGCGGCAAACATCCCCTTCCTGCTGGCTATCGCCTTCTTGCGGGGACCGCTGCAGGTGCTGGCCGCTGTGCTTTGGGGGGTCACCAACTTCAGCTATCAGCCGATTGCCAATGCCCTTGTCGCCGATTTCTCCAGCGCCCGGCGCCGGGGCTCCCTGTTCGGGATTCTGAACGGCGTCTCCTTCGGCGTGGGGGCCCTTGCCGCGACCCTGGCCGGCGCTGTGGCCGATCGCTGGGACACGGCCGCCATCTTCCTGATCATGGCCCTGCTGTTGTTGCCTGCGGTAGCGGCTGGGGCCCTCCTGTTCCGGTCAGGCGGCAGCCGGCTGGCCCCGGCGTCCCCCTAGCGGGCCAACCCGCGCCCGCGCAGCCGGCCTCGTGAAATATCCGGTTTCACTTTGAAAGCGTCAGGGGGGTAGCATAATTTTCGGCGCAATGGACTCTGAACATAGCTCTTCAAACGGCAACAGCATAGAGCAGTTGCAGGCCGAGCTTGCCGCCACGCAGGCGGATATGGATCGGCTTAACCAGATCGGTATCGCCCTTTCCAGCGAGAAGAACCTCAACAGGCTGCTGGAAAAAATTGTCTCCGAAGTGCGCGGCTTTACCCACTGCGACGCCGGCACCCTTTACCGGGTCCACGAGAAACGGCCGCAACTGCTGTTCAAGATCATGCAGACCGAGTCCACCGGCTACTATGCCGGCGGCACCACCGAAAACAAGATTACCCTCCCGCCGGTCGAGATGTATGTCGATGGCGAGCCCAACCACGCCAATGTGTCGGCCCATGTGGCGGTGACCAAGGAAGTGGTCAATATCCCCGATGTCTACGAAGCCGAGGGCTTCGACTTCACCGGTCCCAAAAAGTACGACGAAATGACCGGCTACCGCACCGAGTCGATGCTGGTGGTGCCCATGCTGGACCACACCGACAAGGTGATCGGCGTATTGCAGCTCATTAACGCCTTATCCCCTGAGGGTGAGCGGATTCCTTTTGAGGAGCGCTTCGAATCCATGGTCCGCTCGCTGACCAGCCAGGCCGCCGTGGCCATCAATAACGCCCTGCTCATCGCCGAAATCGAGCACCTGTTCAAGGCGCTGGTGCACTACACGGTAAAGGCGATTGACGCCCGAAGCCCGCATACGGCGGGCCATTCCAGCCGGGTCGCCAAGCTCTCCAAACGCATCGCCCAGGATATGAACCTGCAGACCGCCGGCCCCTTCGCCGATATCCATTTCACCGAAGATCAGATCGAAGAGATTTGGGTTGCGGGGATCATGCACGATGTGGGCAAGATCGGCGTCCCCGAGGATGTGCTGGAGAAGCGGAACAAACTCGACGGCGCCAAATTCGACCTGGTGCTGGGCCGGCTCGACCATATTCGTGACCTGATCCTGCTCCGGGCGGAGGTGGAGAATGCCCGTAACGGCAGTCCGTCCGGGGAGCCTGATGCCGACACGGAAGCGCAGCTGCAGGCGCTGGCTGAGGACAAGGAATTTATCCTGTGGGTGAACAAGCCCGGTTTTCTGGCGCCGGAGAAAAAGGAAATTCTCGACAACCTTTCCAAAAAGACCTACCTCGATATCGAAGGCAACGAGCAGCCCTACATCACCCCGTACGAATATGAAAATTTCTCGGTGATCAAGGGTAACCTCACGGCCGGCGAGCGCAAGCGGATCCAGTACCATGTGGTGGAAACCAGCAAGATGCTCAACAAGTTGCCCTTCACCGACAAGCTCAAGCAGGTGCCCGTGATTGCCGGCAGCCACCATGAGTGGATCAACGGCGGCGGCTATCCCAAGGGCCTCAAAGGGGACGAGATCCCCCTGCCGGCCCGGATCATGTGCATTGCCGATGTCTGGGACGCCCTTACCGCCCAGGACCGGCCTTACAAGCCGCCCATCCCCGTGGACAAGTCATGCAAAATTCTGGAGAGCGGCGCCGAGCACAAGGAGTTTGACGCCGATGTGGTGAAGCTGTTCATCAAGCACCAATTGTGGGAAAAGAAGCCCGGCGAAATTCCCGAATTTGCCGATGATGACGACAAGAGTTAGTTTTCAGGAGCGGCCCTACCGTGGCTGACTTCTCCGCCAGTGTCCGTGCGGCACTGCAGCGCCTCCCCGCCGTTGACGAACTGCTCGGCGAATTTCCACCCGCTAACTACAACCTAAGCCGGCCCCAGGTACTGGCGGTTATCCGCGAGGCCCTGACCCTGCTGCGTGGCGAGGTCCAGTCCGCTGGCCCCGGTCGGGACACTCCAGTTGATGACATTCCAATGGATGACATTGCCGCTGAGGTCCGCCGGCGCATTGGCGAACGCCTGCAGGTCCTGGGGCGCCCCACCCTGCGGCCGGTGATCAACGGCACGGGCGTGGTGCTGCACACCGGGCTCGGCCGGGCGCCGCTGGGGGCGGAATTCCTGGCCGCCGGGCTGGCGGCGCTGCAGGGCTACACCCACCTGGAGTTCGACCTGGAATCGGGCCGCCGGGGCCAGCGCCTCGATCTGATCCAGGCCCCGCTCAAGGCCCTTACCGGCTGCCAGGCGGCCCTGGCCGTCAACAACAATGCCGCCGCGGTGCTGCTGATGCTCAACAGCGTGGCCGAGGGGCGGGAGGTAATTATCAGCCGGGGCCAGCAGGTGGAGATCGGCGGCTCTTTCCGCATGCCTGAGGTCATCGCCAAGTCCGGCGCCCGCATGGTGGAGGTGGGCACCACCAACCGCACCCACCTGGCCGACTACGAGTCCGCCATAACGCCCGCTACCGCCGCCCTGCTCTACGTCCATCCCAGCAACTACCGGGTGGCCGGCTTCACCAGCGCGGTGACCCCGGCGGAGCTGGCCCGGCTGGCCCGGCGCAAACGGCTGCCGCTGTTGGTTGATCTGGGATCGGGAAGTCTGCTGAGCAGTACGCCCGGAGAGGGCGCCAACGAACCGGCCGTGGCCGATATTCTGAAGGCCGGCGCCGATATTGCCACCTTCAGCGGCGACAAACTGCTGGGCGGACCCCAGGCGGGCGTGGCCGTGGGCAAGCGCAAATGGATCGAGCGGCTGCGGAAAAATCCCCTCTACCGTACCCTGCGCTGCGGCAAGCTGACCCTGGCCCTGCTGGATCAGGCCCTGCGCAGCTACGAGGATAGCGGGCATGTGCGTGCCGGCAACCTGGCCCAGCTCCTGCTGGGGCGGGATCGTCCCCGGTTGCGGCAGGAAGCCGAGCGCCTGCTGGCCGCCCTCCCGGACGATGCGCAGCTGCGCAGCTGCATCGAGGTGGCCGATTCCGAGGTGGAGGCCGGCAGCGGCTCCCTGCCCGGGGTCCTGCTGCCCAGCGTGGCCCTGCGCATCACCCACCCCAAACTTTCTCCCGCCAGTCTGGCGGCGGCCTTCCGGCGCTGCGAACCGCCGGTGATCGGCTATATCCACCGCCAGCGCTTCAACATCGATCTCAAGGCCGTGCCCGAAGGTGACCTGCCGGCCCTGGCCCGGGCCGTCCAGGAGGTGCTGCCATCGCCCAGCTAGTCATCGGTCTGGCCGGGCATATCGATCACGGCAAAACGGCCCTGGTCCAGGCCCTTACCGGCGTCGATACGGATACTCAGGCCGAGGAAAAACGCCGGGGCATGACCATCGACATCGGCTTCGCTTTCCTCAGTGCTGACATCACCCTGGTCGATGTCCCGGGGCACGACCGGCTGGTGAAGAATATGGTCCGGGGGGTGGCCGGCATTCAGATGGGCCTGCTGGTGGTGGCCGCCGATGACGGCGTCATGCCCCAGACCCGGGAACATTTCCAGATTCTGCGGCAGTTGGGGGTGCCCCGGCTGCTGGTGGCGCTGTCCAAGATCGACCTGGCGGAGGACGACTGGATCGCCCTGGTGGAGGACGATATCGCTGCCCTGTTGGAAGGGACCCCCCTGGCCGGGAGCCCTATCCTCCGGGTGTCGGCTCTCACCGGTGCAGGTATCCCTGAGTTGCGGGAGGCGCTCACGGCCGCAGCGGGCGATGTGCCGCCGCGCAGGGACCGCGGTTTCTTCCGCCTCTCCATTGATCGCGCCTTTACTCTTAAGGGCTTCGGGGCGGTGGTTACCGGTACGGTGCTCAGTGGCGGCTACCGGGTGGGCGAACCTCTGGAGCTGGCGCCTGGGGGGCTGGAGGTGAAGGTGCGCGGACTGCAGAGCCACGGTCAGCCGGTGGACGCGGTCCGGATTGGAGACCGGGCTGCGGTGAACATCAGCAATCTCTCCACTGCCGAGATCGAACGCGGCGAGCAGTTGGCCACCCCCGGCTTTGTGGCCACACCCACCAGTGTGGCTGCGCGGCTGACTCTGCTGCCCGGTGCGCCGCCGTTGAAGCATAACCATCCGGTGCGGCTGAATGTGGGCACCGCGGAAGTGATGGCCCGCATCAAACTGCCGGACCGCCCGAAGCTGCAGCCCGGGGCGACGGCGGGGGTCATATTCGATCTGGCCAGCCCTGCGCCGATGGTCATCGGGGACCCCTACGTCCTGCGCAGCTATTCACCGGTGACGACCCTTGGCGGGGGCACGATTCTGGATACAGTCCTGCCGCCCAGCTGGAAATTGCAGAAGGCCTGGGTGGCGGCCCTGGCGGCGGCTGAGGAGCCCCAGCGGCTGGCCGAATTGGTGGCCATATGCGGCGCCCGGCCCGGCACCCTTGACCAGATCGCCCGCAGGATTGCCCTCTCCGGCACGGCCCTGGACGAGGCCGTTAAAAAGGCCGAGCCCCCGCTGCAGCTGCTGGGCGGCCGTTGGCTGCTGACAGCGGAGCAGCTCCAAACGGTGACCGAAAAGCTGCTGGCCGCCATCGGCGAGCACCACCGGCAGGGGCCCTACAGCGCCGGGATCAACCGCGAAGCCCTACGCCAGCAGGTGGACGGGGATGATAAATTCATCGAATGGCTGCTGAAGGACTTGGTGCGCCAGGACCGCCTGCAGGTCCATGACGAACTGTGGGCGCTACCCGATTTCCGCATCAATCTATCAGGCCACGACGCCAAACTACTGGAGCGCATCATCACCAGCATCAAGGACCAGGGGTTGCAGCTGGAGTACCTGGAGGACTGGGCTGCCCGGCTGAAGGCGCCGGAGGAACTGGCCCGGACCCTCGTGGCCATCGCCGAGGAGCAGGGCCAACTGGTGCGCATCACCCCCCGGCTGCTGCTGCACCGTGACCACCTGAAGCGCTTGCTGCGGCTGGTGGACGATCATTTCGATAGCCAGCGGGAGCTATCCGTGGCCGACCTGAAGGGTCTCATCGGCACCAGCCGGAAGCAGGCGGTACCGCTGCTGGAATACCTCGACCGCACGGGCCGGACAGTCCGGGTGGGGGACAAGCGGGTGCGGGCCGGTGGGTAAGGAGTCGCCATAAATGAGCTGGCTACTTTTCATGGATGAAAGCGGCCATGACCATCGCCAAGTGCCCTACGAAGTGCGCGGCGGGATTGCTCTTCATGCCAGTAAACTTTGGTCGTTTGTCCTAAGCATGCAGCGAGCGGAGCGAGACGCATTCGGGACACTGCTTTCCGAATTTCGCGCCGAGCTTAAAGGCTCCCACCTCCTTGATAAGGATCGATTCAAATGGGCTCGCCAAGACGAAATATTTGAAGGAGCTATTCGAAGAAGGTACAGTAGAGCCTTTTTAACGAAAGGATTGGAAAAGAAATCCCCAATCCGTAACGAATTCACGGCATATGGACAAGCCTGTATTCAAATGGCAGATAGCGTATTTAGAATCCTACAAAACCATAGTGCGATACTTTTCGCTGCTGCTATTCCTAGAGGAGTTAGCAAGCCTGATACGTATGAGGCCGAAGAATTTTTAAGAAAAGATCAGGTCTTCCTACTGGAGCGTTACTTCTATTTCCTGGAATCAAAGCAGGACCACGGCCTCCTTGTAATGGATGAAGTTGACAAGAACCAAGACCGGCAGTTTGTCCGTCGTTTGGAGAGCTATTTTCGAAATGCTGGAACGGGCCAGGCTAGAACCAGATGGATCGTCCCGACACCACTATTCGTATCTTCCGATATGGCTTATCCCATACAGGCGGCCGATCTGTGCATTTACTGTATTAATTGGGGATTTCGATTGCCCCTACGTGGGATGGAAGCAGAAACGAGAATGGAGATCGCCGACCGGTATAGTCCATTATTAGACAATCTACAATTCAGGGGTGAAAGTTATCGGGATGGGGAAGTCTATCCGCTTTATGGCATAGTGTTCGTGCCAGACCCCTACACGAGCAGGGCGGATAAAAAAAGGAGGTAAAGCAGTCAGGGTCACCCGAAAGCGGCCCCTCAGCCGAACCTCCGCCGCATATTATTCGAAAATGCCAAGGATGTCAAGACAATATTTACCAAGCCGTAATTGATGCAAATGACAGAGCGATCAGCAGATAATCCCGCCCCCAGGGAGACCGCCCTGATGGGGCAGTGGCGGGCCGCCAAGCGGCAACACCCCAACGCCATCATCCTGTTCCGCATGGGCGATTTTTACGAGACCTTCGAGGGCGACGCCAAAATCGCCGCCGAAGTGCTGGGCATCGCCCTGACCAAGCGGTCCAACTCCGGCCGCTCGGGCAAAAAAGGGCCGGCCAGCGATATCCCCCTGGCCGGTTTCCCCTACCACAGCCTGGAAAATTACCTGCACAAGCTGCTCCGGGCCGGCCATCGGGTCGCCATCTGCGAGCAGGTTGAGGACCCCAAGCTGGCCAAGGGAATCGTCCGGCGGGAGGTGGTGGAAGTCGTGACTCCCGGCACCGCCAATACGGAGCAGTTCCTGGAGCAGGGGGAGAACAACTATCTGGCGGCGCTGGTTCCGGAGGGCGAGGAGACCGGTCTGGCCCTGCTGGACAACTCCACCGGCGATTTCCGGGCGGCCCAGCTGCCCCGGGAGGAAATAGGCGAGGTGCTCCGGCGTTACCGGCCCAGCGAGGTGCTGGTTGCCGAGGGACACCAGGCCGGACTCGAGGCCCTGCTGCAGGCCAGCGGAGCCCTGGTCAGCACCTTTCCCGACTGGATTTGTGAGCAGGCCAACGCCACCGATGAGTTGATACGCCACTTCGGCACTTCATCGTTGAAGGGCTTTGGCATTGCCGATCTGCCGCTGGCGGTGGGCGCCGCCGGTGCGGTGATACATTATATATATGCCAACCTGCCCGGCGCCAAGCCGCACATCAGCGCCCTGCGGACTTTCCAGGATGAGGACAGCCTCATCCTCGACGACTTTACCGTCCGCAACCTGGAGCTGTTCCATTCCCTGGCGACGCAGGGGACCCACGGTACCCTGATCAGCGTCATCGACCGGACCCGCACCGCCGCCGGCGCACGGTTACTTAAGCAGTGGCTGCGGACCCCCTCCCATGACCGGCAGGCCATCGACCGGCGCCTGGACCGGGTGGCCGCCCTGGTGGCCGACAGCGATCTGCGCGAAGACCTGCAGGCCGGGCTGGCCGGTACCAGTGACCTGGAGCGGATCGTTGGCCGGCTGGCTACCGGCCGGGCGACACCCAGGGATGTGGCGAATGTGGCCGAAACCCTGGAGCTGCTGGAGCAGCTGGTCACTCTTGTGGCGGATGCCGGCGCATCGCCGCTGTCCGAGCTGCTGCAGGACCGCCCCCGGACCGCCGACCTGACGGCCCTGATCCGCGGCGCCATCAGCGCTGATCCGCCCATTCTGCTGGCCAAAGGGGGCGTGATCCGGACAGGCCACAGCGCCGATCTCGACGCCCTGCGCGAGCTGGCCGGCAGCGGCAAGACCTGGATGGCCGAGCTGCAGGCCTCGGAGCGGGAGCGCACCGGCATCCCCAGTCTGAAGATCGGCTACAATAATGTCTTCGGCTATTATCTCGAGATCACCCGGACCCACCAGGACAAGGTGCCGGAGAATTACATCCGCAAGCAGACCCTGGTCAACGCCGAGCGCTACATCACCCCCGAGCTGCAGGAGCAGGAGGAGGCGATCCTGGCGGCGGAGGACAAGATCGCCGTGTTGGAGAAGGAGCTGTTTGACAGCCTGCAGCAGGAGATACTGGCCCGGGCCGCCGATATCCAGGCCCAGGCCGCCCTGCTGGCCCGCCTCGACAACGCTGCCGGACTGGCGCAAGTGGCGGTGCGCGGGGACTACGTGCGGCCGGTGCTGGAGGAGGGCAAGATTTTGAGCCTCAAGGAGAGCCGCCATCCGGTGGTGGAAACCCTGCTGCCCACCGGCGAAAGTTTTACCCCCAACGATCTGGAAATGGACCCTGACGAAAGCCAGATTCACATCATCACCGGGCCCAACATGTCGGGCAAAAGCACCTATTTGCGGCAGGTGGGCCTCTGCGTGGTGCTGGCCCATATGGGATCGTATGTGCCGGCCTCCGCTGCCCGTATCGGGCTGGTGGACCGCCTCTTTACGCGGGTCGGCGCCAGCGACAATCTGGCCGGCGGCGAGAGCACTTTTCTGGTGGAGATGGTGGAGACGGCCAACATTCTGCATAACGCCAGCACGGCCAGTCTGATCCTGCTCGACGAGATCGGCCGGGGCACCTCCACCTACGACGGCCTCTCCCTGGCCTGGGCGATCACCGAGTATCTGCACCAGCACAGCGCAGTGGCCGCCAAGACCATTTTTGCCACCCACTACCATGAGCTGGTGGCCCTGGCCGATGTGCTGCCCCGGGTGCGCAACTTCAACGTGGCGGTGCGCGAGCATGGACAGGAGGTGGTCTTCCTCCGTAAAATCGTTCCCGGCGGCACCGACCGGAGTTACGGCATCCATGTGGCCCGGATGGCCGGCCTGCCCAGATGGATCATCGAGCGGGCGGCGGAGATTCTGGCTTCCTTGGCCGGCGATGGAGAGGAAGCCGGGCCACGGACGCTACCGGCTGCCGGTACACCCACGGGCAGGGACCATCCGGTGGATGACCAGATCGGCCTGTTTGCCGCCCAAGAGCAGGCCCTGACAGAGGAGTTTCAAAAAATTGACGTGCAGGCATTGACCCCCCTGGAAGCGCTGAACCTGCTCGACAGCCTGAAAAAGAAGCACGGCCTGTGAGGGGCCTGTTGCCGCTGAACCGCCGCCTGGCCGCGGCCGGACTGCTGGGACTGCTGGCGCTCCCAAATCTGTGGGGCCAAGCCAAGTATGCCGGCGAACTGTTCGAGTTCCCCGGCACCGCCCGCAGTATGGCCATGGGGGGCACCGGGGTGAACGGGCTGCACGGTTCGGCCACCGGTTTCTTCAATCCGGCCTTGGTAGGGCAGGCCCAGCCGCCGAGCCTGCTGCTGGCCCATAGGGAGCAGTTTGGCGGTGTGGTCAGCGCCGATCTTGCCGCCGTGATGCTGCCCACCAGCGGCAAACTGGCCGTGCAGCTCGGGCTTCTGCGGCGGGCCGTCGACCGCATTCCCGATACACGCAGCGCCCTGGCCGATTTGAACGGCAACGGCCTGCTGGACGATGACGAGATACTGGTGGGCAGCGACGTCACCTATTTCAATCAGCGGGAGTGGGGCATATTGCTGTCGCTGGCCCGGCGGGAACAGACCGGCTGGGTGTGGGGCCTGAGCGCCAAGTTGCTGGGCAACCGGGTCGCCGACGCCCTCGGACTGGGGTTCGGCATCGATATCGGCCTGCACCGGAAGCTGGGCCACGGCCTGGGCCTGGGCCTGCTGCTGCAGGATGCCACCACCACCCAGGTGCACTGGAGCAGCGGCCGCTGGGAGACCACCATGCCGCGGGTAACCCTGGGTCTGCAGTGGGATTTCAAACTGCCCCTGACCGGCCAGGCTGTAACGCTGGCCCTGGAGGGAACCACCCGTTTGGATGGCGAGCGGCTGGCCCGCGACCTGCAGCTGGGGCCGCTGAGCATTCTGGGCCGGGCCGGGCTGGAGCTGCGCGTCAATGAGAGCCTCCGGCTGCGGGCCGGCAGGGGAGCGCTGTTTCCCTTCACCCTCGGGGTGGGTCTCGACTTCCCGGCTTTCGCTATTGACTATGCTTATGTTTCCACGGCCCGCGAACCTGTTTTTGACCCTACCCAGCAGCTCTCCCTGACGCTATATTTGCAGTCCCTCAGAACACTGCTGGGCACCGGTTAGAGAGCTCTGGGGTCCGCTACCCTGGCGGGCAGGCCCGGTGCTTGTATCTGAAGGGATTTTAAGGTTTTACGGGCTACCGTTTCATTGCATCTGGCAACCGGGGTGATTACTTTTCCATGTTGGTTTTAGAGGCCTGATTGATGCTGAGCATGACCGGCTATGGACAGGCCGAACTGAGCCGCGAGGGGCTGACCCTCAAAATTGAGATCCAGAGCCTCAACAGCCGGTACTTCGATCTGAACCTGCGACTGGCCAGAGCGCTGCAATCCCAGGAAGCACGGGTCCGCAAGCGGATCCAGGAGGCCCTCAGCCGAGGCAAGGTATCGGTGAGCGTCTCGTTGAGCGAAGAGACCGGCAGTGTGGCAGCCCTGGAGGTCAATCTGGAGCGGTTGCGGCAATATGAGGCGCTCTTTGAGAAAATTCGTTCCGCACTGGACCTGAAAGGGAGCGCGACACTGGCCGATTACCTGGAGCGCTCCGATCTGTTCAGCAGCGCCGAAAACGACCGCAGTGACCTGGCCGGGGAGCTGCTCACGGCCGGACTGGACGCCGCCCTTGAGGCGACCCTGGCCATGCGCGCCGAGGAAGGCGGCCATCTGGCTGCCGATCTGAAGCGGCGCTTGCAGCTGCTCTCGGAGCAGACCGAGGCCATCGAAGCGCTGGCCCGGGGTAACCGGCAGGACGATATTGACCGGCACCGCAGCCGGATCGCCGAACTGGCCGCCGGTATACCGCTGAACGAGGACCGTCTGCTGATGGAAGTGGCCATCCTGGCCGATAAGCGGGATATCGCCGAGGAATGCACCCGGCTGGCCAGCCACGGGGACCTTTTCCGGAGCTACCTGGCCGGCACGGAGGCCACCGGCAAACGGATGGGCTTCCTGCTGCAGGAGATGGGCCGGGAGATCAACACGATCGGCTCCAAAAGCGCCCAGGTGGAGATCAGCCACCGGGTGGTGGAGATGAAAGAAGAGCTGGAGCGGATGCGGGAACAGGTGCAGAACATTCTATGAGCCGGGGCCGTTTAATCGTCATCAGTGCCCCTTCGGGGGCCGGGAAAACCACCATCACCCGCCTGCTCCGGGAACATCATCCCGACTGGGGCTTTTCGGTATCGAGCACCACCCGCCCCCAGCGTCCCGGCGAGGTGGACGGCCAGGACTATGCCTTCATCTCGGAGGAGGCCTTCGACCGCTTGGTGGCGGATGAGAAATTCGTCGAATGGGAATGGGTCCATGACCACCGCTACGGCACCCCGGTGGCCGCCCTGGAGGCGACCCTGGAAGGGGGCCATACGCTGATCCTGGATGTGGATGTGAAGGGGGGGCTGCGCATCAAGGGGCGCTATGCGGCTGATACGGTAGCCATATTCATCGAACCGCCCGACGAGGCGGCCCTGCTGGAGCGGTTGAAGGGCCGCGGCACCGAAGAGGGCGCCATCATCCAGCGGCGCCTGGAGCGGTTTCCCGAGGAGATGGCCCAGCGGGACAAATATGACCACGTGGTGGTGAATGACAAGATTGACGTTGCCGTTGCCGCCATCGAGAAAATATTGGAGGAAAACAGATGAAAATTGAAAAAAAGCAGTCCATTGATAAAATGGAAACCGTGGCATTTCAGGAGCTCCTCAAGCGGACGCCGGACGCCTTCGAGGCTGTGGCTGTCCTGGGCCAGCGCAGCCGGCAGATTATCAACCGGCGCATGATTGAGCGTATGCAGCTGGAGCAGGATATGGAAGAGGAAGAGATTGAGGAGACCTTCGAGCCCCTCGAGGCAAATGAGAACTATGTCGAGGAGGAGAAGGCAACCGTCCTGGCCATGCAGGACCTGTTCGAAGGCCGCCTGACCTGGGCTTTCCGGCCCGCCGGAGGCGACATTGAGGAGGAGACCGGAGACAGTCCGAGTTCCTGATGCCGGCCCTGGCCCAGGAGGATGCGGCCCGCTACCTGCGCCGCCACCGGCTGCTCTTCGGCGATCAGCTGTGGCTCTCCGGACCGTCCCCGCTGCCCCCATCTGCAAGGGCCGCCAGTCCGCCTGAACAGACCCAGGCCGGTCCGCTGGAGGCCTTCCGGACCGAGATAAAGGACTGCCAGAACTGCCCCCTGGGGGCCACCCGCACAAAATTTGTCTTCGGTGTCGGCAACCCGGCTGCCGATCTGGTGTTCGTCGGTGAAGCCCCCGGCGCCGAGGAGGACCGCATCGGCGAGCCGTTCGTCGGACGGGCCGGCAAGCTCCTCGACAAGATGCTGGCCGCTATCGGTCTGAGCCGCCAGGACGTCTATATCCTCAACGTGCTCAAGTGCCGCCCGCCGGGGAACCGGGACCCGCTCCCGGCCGAGGTGTCCGAATGCGAACCCTACCTGCAGGAGCAGCTCCGGCTGCTGGAACCCAAGCTTATTGTGACCCTGGGACGGGTGGCCGCCCAGACCCTGCTGCGGGAGCAAGCGAGCCTCAAGGAGATGCGCTCCCGGACCTACGAGTACGCCGGCATCGAAGTCCGCACCACCTACCACCCGGCGGCCCTGCTGCGCAACCCCAACTGGAAGGCGCCGGCCTGGGAGGATTTCCAGAAAATCCGTGACCGTTACCGGGAGCTCACCGGCCAGCCGCCGGTAGCCTGAGCAGGCCAACCGTGGCGAAGCAGAACGGCGAACTACGGCTGCCGCCCCAGAACCTGGAGGCGGAGCGGGCCGTGCTGGGATCTCTGCTTATTGAACCCCGGGCCATCGACCGGGTCACACCGCTGCTTACCCAACGCTCTTTCTACAAGGATGCCCATAACCAGATTTACAGCGCCATGCTGGCCCTGCAGGACCATGCCGAACCTATCGATGCGGTGACCCTCACCAACCAGCTCACCAAGGAGGGACTGCTGGAGAAAGTGGGTGGCGCCTACTACATTACCGGCCTGGCGGATGAGATTCCCTCCGCCGCCAACGTGGAGCATTATGCCCAGATTGTCCGGGAGAAGAAAATCCTCAGGGAAGTGATCGCTGCGGGCAACGAGATGGTCTCCGGCGCTTACGAGGGCGAGAACGAGCCGGCGGAGGTGCTGGACAGCGCGGAGCAACGCCTGTTTGATCTCCAGCGTAACGCCCAGATGGGGGCCGATGTCACCCTCGACTCGATCCTGAAGGATGCGTTCGGTATCCTGGACGACCGGCACAACCGGAAGAAGGACAGCCCCTACACCGGTCTGGTGAGCGGCTTCAGCGAAGTGGACGACCTCACCGATGGCTTCCAGCCGTCGGACCTGGTGATCCTCGCCGGCCGTCCATCCATGGGCAAGACGGCCCTGGCATTGAATATCGCCCGCAACGCCGCCGGCAAGGGGGGCCGCATCGGTATCTTCAGTATGGAGATGTCCAACTACCAGATTGCGATGCGTATGCTGACGGCCGAGGCCAAGGTCGATTCCCACCTGGTGCGCCGGGGCACCCTGCCCAGCCGCCAGTGGTCCAAGCTGTCCGCGGCAGTGGGCCGGCTTTCCCATCTGCCGGTGTTTATCGATGACACGGCGGGCATGAATATCCTGGAGCTGCGCTCCCGGGTGCGGCGCTTCAAGGCCGAACACAAGATTGATATGGTGATCATCGACTACATGCAGCTCATCGCCGGCCGGGGCCGCAGCGATAACCGCCAACAGGAAATGTCGGAGATTTCCCGGTCCCTGAAAGCGCTGGCCCGGGAACTCAACATCACTGTCCTGGCCCTGTCGCAGCTCTCCCGGGCGCCGGAGCAGCGTCCCGGCAAGGACAAGCGGCCCATCATGTCCGACCTGCGGGAATCGGGGGCCATCGAACAGGACGCCGACATGATCCTGTTCCTCTACCGGCCCTTTGTTTACACCCGGGACGAGGCCGATGAGGGCTGGGCCGAGCTGATTATCGGCAAGCAGCGGAACGGACCCACCGGGACGGTGAAGCTGAGCTTTAATTCGCGCTGCGCTCGGTTCGACCGGTATGCCCCCGAAGATGCGCTGGCAGCGCTGCCCACGGAGGAGGCGCCTTTCTGATGGTCGTCGATACCCTGCGCCAGATACTGCCCGCCAGGGGCAAGCCGCCGGCCCGGCTGCGGACGGTGCTGGCCAATCTCGATCCCCCGGAAGAACGGCGGGCGGAGGTGGAGGAGTTCCTGCTGCGGGCCTACCAAATGGCCGAGACGGCCCACCGCGGCCAGAAACGGAAGTCCGGCGAGCCCTATTTCGAGCACTGCGCCCAGGTGGGCCTGCTGCTCTCCGAATGGCAGATGGACCCGGTCACCATCGCCGCCGGTTTCCTCCACGACGTGCTGGAGGATACCGCCATAACCGCGCAGGATCTGCAGGAGAATTTCGGTGCCGATGTCGCGCTGCTGGTGGAGGGGGTCACCAAGCTCTCCGACATCAAGTTCCACAGCCGGGCCGAGCGCCAAGCCGAAAATTACATGAAGATGCTGCTGTCGGTGGTCCGGGATATCCGCGTTATCCTGATCAAGTTCGCCGACCGGCTGCACAATATGCGCACGATCAAGTATCTGCCCATGATCAAGCAGCGCCGCATTGCCGTGGAAACCCGGGACGTTTACGCCCCCCTGGCCCACCGCCTCGGCATGGCCCGGCTGAAATGGGAGCTGGAGGACTTGGCCCTGCAGACCCTCGACCCGCAGGTGTTCGGCGACCTGGTCAAGAAAGTGCGTGACTCCCGGTCCGAGCGCGAAAAATATATCGAGCGCTTTGCCAAACCGATTCGCGAACAGTTGGCCCAGTTCAAAATTGAAGCCTCCATCGTCGGCCGGACCAAGCACTACAATTCCATCTACGGCAAGCTCCAGCGCAGGAAAGTGAGTTTCGACGAGATTTACGATCTGCTGGCGGTGCGTATCATTACTGACCGGGTGGATGAATGCTATGCCGCCCTGGGTGTGGTGCACCAGCTCTATACGCCCATTCAGGAGCGCTTCAAGGACTTCATCGCGACACCGAAGATGAACGGCTATCAGTCCGTCCATACCACGGTGGTCGGTCCCGGCGGCAAGGTTGTGGAGGTCCAGATCCGCACCCGGGACATGGACGAGACCGCCGAAATCGGCGTCGCCGCACACTGGCGCTACAAGGAGGACAAGGCTGCCGGGGTGAGCTCCATGGACCGGCAGGTACGCTGGCTCCGGGAGCTGGTGGAGATGGTCCAGAGCGAGAAATCGACGCCGGAGGAATTCCTCGATCTGCTGCAGATTGACCTGTTCAAGGATGAGATTTTCGTCTTCACGCCCAAGGGCGACGTGGTGCAGTTGCCGGTGGATGCCACGCCGGTGGACATGGCCTTCGCCGTCCATACCGAGGTAGGCCTGCACTGTGTCGGCGTCCGCATCAACGGCAAGATCGCCCCGCTGAACACCAAACTCGCCAGCGGCGATACGGTGGAGATCATCACCTCCGATCAGCAGTTGCCGAACCACGCCTGGCTCAAATTCGTCCGCACCACCAAGGCCAAGACCAGGATACGCCGCTTCATGCGGCGGGTCCAGCAGGAGGAATCTATCCGGCTGGGCAAGGAGGTCTTGGAGAAAACCACCCGGCGGCTTAAACTTTCAGCCTTGCTGAAGGATATCCGGCGCGATCCCAAGAAGGTTGGGTTCGACACTGAAGAGCTGCTCTACGCTGCCCTGGGCCGGGGCGATATCACGGTCAGGCAGATGTTCGAGCGGCTGGCGCCGGAGCGGCTGCCGGCAGGCCAGGGCCTGGATGGCGCTTTCGATATGAAGCTGCGCCAGCGCACTCGCCGGTCGGCCAAGGGGGTCAAGGTGGACGGCATGTCCGACCTGCTGATCTCCCTGAGCAAGTGCTGCAACCCCATACCGGGGGATGAGATCATCGGCTTTGTGACCCGCGGCCGGGGCATCACTGTCCATCGGGTCAGCTGCTCGAACCTGCCGGTGATGGGCGAGGATCAGGACCGCTACGTCGAAGTGGAGTGGGACATCGACAAGCGACGCGATTTCCTGGTGCCGCTGAAGATCGTCGCCGAGGACCGGAAGCATTTCCTGAAGGACGTGACCGAGTCCACATCGAAGCTGAACACCAACATTTCCAGCGTCGATCTGGTGGTGGAAGAAGGTATCCTGACCCTCCTCATGGCTGTGGAGGTGGACGGGGTTAAAAAACTGGAACGGATCAAAAACCGCCTCCGGGTCATACCGGGCATCATTTACATGGAGCGCATTTAGTATGGGCAATCAAAAAGCCATTACCTACACAAAACGGGACGTTACCGAGCGGGTGGCGGCAAAACTGAACGTGCCGGTCTCCCAGATGAAGGCGCCGGTGGACAGCGTATTCGAAGTGCTCAGGGAAATCATGAGCCAGAACCATACGTTGATGCGCGTCGAAATCCGCAATTTCGGCGTCTTCGAGGTGAAGCCGACCAAGGCCAAGCCCCGGGCCCGCAATCCCCGCACCAATGAGGAAGTGTACGTGCCGCCCCGGCGCAAAAGCCATTTTAAGCCCGGCCGGCTGCTGCGGGAGGTGCTGCGGGAGCCTCTCGAAAACCTCAAATAGCCCCCTGTGCCCCGCATTCTCGGCATTGATTACGGGGAGAAGCGAATCGGGCTGGCCGTCTCCGACCCCATGGCCATCATTGCCCAACCGTTTGAGACCCTCGTGCAAGACAGGCAGGGCTCCTGGCGCCGGCGCCTGGAGGAAATCATCGAGCAGCAGGAGGTGGACACCATCGTGGTGGGCTATCCCCTGACCATGAAAGGGGGCCACTCACAGCAGACCGACCGCGTCGATGTCTTTATCAGCGCCCTCAAGGAGCAGACCGGCCTGCCGGTGCACACCTATGATGAGCGGCTGACCTCCGTCGCCGCCCGCCGCTCGCTGGTGGCGATGGGTGTCCGCACGGGCCACAACAAGGCCGCCGTGGATCGCACCGCCGCGGCCATCATGCTTCAGGATTACCTGGACTCCCGCAGTTGAACAGGCCCGCGCTGGTCGACCGCCTCAGGGCGCTCCCCGAGCCGGCCCGCATGGCCCTCGCCGGCGCCGTCACCGGCCTCAGCTTTCCGCCCCTGCCGCTCGGTTTCCTGGCCTGGGTGGGCCTGGTGCCACTGATCCGGGCCTGGGACCGTGAGCAGTCCCCGGGGAGGGCGGCGCTGCAGGGCTGGTATTGGTCGCTGGGTTACCTGCTGGTGACCCTCTACTGGCTGTCATTCAACACCGGCACCACTCCGCTACCGGCTTTCCTGAGCATGCTGGGGACGGTCGGCCTGCTGTCGGTGAACTACCTGATTATCGGAGGCTGGTTCGGTTGGCTCCGGCGTCATTGGGGCCCGGCCGCACTCTGGCTGCTGCCGGTGGTCTGGGTGGCGGTGGAATATGTGCGCACCTATGGCAGCCTCGGCTTCCCCTGGGTAGCACTGGCCAACACCCAGACCGATTACCTGCTGCCGATGCAGAATGCCGCCATTACCGGCATCTATGGCATCAGCTTCTGGGTCGTGCTGCTGAATATTCTGCTGCTGGAACTGCTGCGCAGCCGGGACCGGCGCCTGCCTGCACTGTTGCTGGCCCTGGCCCTGCTGCTGCCCTGGGGCACAGGCTGGCTGCTGCTGCCCCCCATTCAGCCGGGCAGCCTGCGGGTGGCGGTTATCCAGCCCAATGTCAACGCCGCCGAGAAATGGAATCCCGACCTGCGCCAGCGGATTTTCGCCCAGTTGCACAGCATGACCCGCGCCGTAGCGGTCGATTCGCCCGACGTGGTCTTCTGGCCCGAGGCGGCGGCGCCCACCTATCTGCGCCGGGGCGGACGCCGCTATCTGCGGGATATTCAACGGCTGGCGGCCGACATCAAGGCGCCGGTGGTCACCGGGATGCCCGATTTCGAGCGCCTGAGCCGGGACGAGGTGCGCTACTACAACAGCATCGGCTACATCGACAGCACCGGCTTGCGCTCCACCTACCAGAAAATCCGCCTGGTCCCCTTTGCCGAACGGATGCCGCCCCTGTTCGGCTGGCTGAAAATCATTGACCTGTTGGGCATCAATCTGGGCGAATTCGCCTCCGGCCAGAGCTACACTGTCTTTGAGGCGGGCGGCGCCACATTCAGCGTCGGCATCTGTCTGGAGACGACCTTCCCCGATGTCTATCGCCATTTCGCCCGGGCCGGAGCCGGCTTCCTGGTAGGGGCGGTGAACGACGGCTGGTATAACAATGGCCTCTCATCGGGACCTTACCAGCACGCCGCGCAGTTCCGTTACCGGGCCATCGAACTCCGCCGGCCGGTCTTGCGCGTGGCCAATACCGGCATCAGCATGCTGGTGGATAGCGGCGGCCGGGTGACCCGGCAACTGGCCCTCAATCAGGTGGGCAGTTTCAGCGCCGATATCGCGCCCTCCACGAGGCCCACTTTCTACAGCCGCTTCGGCGACGTCTTTGCCTGGCTCAACCTGCTGGTGGGGCTTAGCTTATCGGTATGGACTATATGGTTGCAGCGCAGGCCGGCAAAATGAGCACCGGCGTCCAGCGGCTTGGCGGCCCCCGTCTGGCGGCCCTGGCCCTGGCCCTCTGCTTGCCGCTGGCGGCGGCAGCGCAAAGCGGCCCTGCACAGCCGGCTCCGGACGGCCCTACCCGCAGGGGGGCTGTTTTGCGATCCCTGCTGTTGCCCGGCTGGGGTCACGCCTATTTGCAGCGGGCCGACCTGGCCCGGCCGGTCCTGATCCGGGAGACTGCTCTTTGGCTCGCCTTCGATCTGCTGGGCCGGTCCGCCGCCTGGTACGCCCAGGACTACCGGGGCCTGGCCGCCATCCATGCCGGCGCCGATTTCCGGCAGCGGCCGGCGGCCTACTATTACCACATGGCCCAATTCGATTCGATGGAAGAGTATAACCAGGAGCAGCTGCGCAGGCGCAATCTGGCGGAAGTCTATCCCGACGGCCTGGGCTGGGAATGGAACTGGGACGATCCGGCCAACCGGGAGCGCTTCAACGACCTGAGGCTGAGCAGTCTCACACTCGACAAGGGGGCCCGTTTTGTGGCGGGGGGGTTGATCCTTAACCGGGCCGCCGCCGTCGTGCAGATCCTGTTCCTGACCCCCAGCAGCGGGGACCTATCCTGGCGGCTGGTGCCCTGGCCATCCGGGACCGGTATCTCCCTCGAACTGGCCCTCGGCTCCCGTGGCTTCTGACCGCCTGACCCCGGCCTGGAACCCCCTGGTCCCCCTGGGACTTGGGCTGTTGGGCGTGCTGGCCATGAGTCTGGCCCGGCACCCGGCGGAAATCGGGGCCCTGTTGCTGCTGTTCAGCGGGCTGTCGCTGGCGCTGAAGTTCAGCCTGCGGGGCGGCCTGGGTGATGCGGCGCTGATGCTCCCCTGGGCCACGCTGTTCTTCGGCATCCACATCGGCTTCACGGTATGGGGGGCTGAGGGGCTGACGATCCGCTCGGCCTTGGCGCGGGAGATCATCGTGCTGCTGCGCCTGCTGGGCTTGAGCCTGGTGATTGGCACGGTACGGGCCGGCCTGCAGGCCCAACGCCTCATCGACAGCCTTAAAACGGGCCTGGATCGCCTGGGCATCCGCAGCCATCTGGGCGAGGATCTCCTGCAGACCATGAGCCTGATGCTGGCCTTTATTCCGCAGGTGCAGAAGGAGTACCGCGAGCTGGCCCGGTTCCACCAGGCCCTGGGCTTCCGCCGGCCGGCCGGACTCAGGGAGCGGACCCTCTATTACGGCGGTCATCTGGCGACGGTGCTGTCCCGTTCCATGGAGCGGGCCCGGCAGGTCGGGCAGGTGCTGCAACTGCGCCATTACGGGGAAGTGGTGCCCCGGGGCCAGCTCACGCCGGAGCCGTTCCGCAGGCGGGATGGAGCGGCACTGATAAGCGGCATGATGGTATTGGGCGCAGCCTTGTGGGTCATGTAAACTTGAAGCTGATCGTGGCCTATGATGGCACCGAATTTCACGGCTGGCAGATGCAAAAGGATCAACGCACGGTGCAAGGCGATTTGGAAACGGCCCTTGGCAAGGTGCTGGGCGGCAAACGGATAACCGTATGGGGCGCCGGACGCACGGATGCCGGGGTCCACGCCCGGGGGCAGGTGGTCCATACCAGGGTGGACACGGCCCTGCCGCCGGAGCAGCTCCGCAAGGCGCTGAACAGCCACCTGGCCGCTGATATGCAGGTGCTGATGGTGGAGCCGGCAGCCGCTGACTTCCACGCCCGCTTCAGCGCCAGCTGGCGGCGCTACAGCTACACCGTCTCCAGCGTGGCCCTGGTCATCGGCCGCCAGTATGCCTGGCAGGTTGATCATGATCTGGACGCCAGGCGCCTCTCGGCCTGTGCCGCCATAGTGCAGGGCAGCCACGATTTCAACGGCTTTGCCAAGGCCCGGGAAGGGAGCGAGTCCCAGGTCTGCCAGGTCCATGACTCGGCCTGGGAGCGGGCCGCCGAGGGCTGGGTCTATACCATCAGGGCCGACCACTTTTTGCACCACATGGTGCGTTACCTGGTGGGCACCATGATCGAGGTGGCCCGGGGCCGCTTCAGCGTGGACCAGTTTGCCGCCCATCTGGCGGGCCAGACCGACAGTTTGAAAATTTTGCGGGCCCCGGCTGCCGGGCTCGTGCTGGAGGAGGTGGCCTATGCTGCCGAGGCCTGATAGCGCCGCGCGCCCGGGGCTAGCCCTTTGTGGTCTGCTGTTGCTGGTGCTGGGCAGCGGCCCGCTGCGGGCGGCCCAGGATGAGATCACCTCCAGCCGGCAAAATGCCATCACCCGGGCCATCAAAAGGGTCAGCCCCGCCGTGGCCAGCATCAACGTGGTGAAATTGCAGCAAAGCCGGTCCCAGTACCGGGGACTGTTTGACGATCCCTTTTTCTCCTACATGATACCGCCGGTCTACCGCCGGGTGGAGAGCCTCGGCTCCGGGCTGGTCATCTCCACCGACGGCTATGTGGTCACCAATGCCCACGTGGTCGAAAATGCCGCCGAGGTCATTGTCACCCTGCCTGGCGGACACCAGTATGAGGTGGAGCAGATATTCAGCGATCCCCTCACCGATGTGGCCCTGCTCAAGATTACCGCCCGGAATCTGCCCACGGTAACATTTGGCGATTCAGATGCGCTGATCATCGGCGAGTGGGCCATCGCCCTGGGCAATCCGCTGGGCCTGTTCGACGTGGCCATGCAGCCCACCGCCACCGTGGGCATTATCAGCGGTATACATATGGATTTCGGGCATCAGCGCAGCCGGGTCTACCAGGATATGATCCAGACCGATGCCTCCATCAATCCCGGCAACAGTGGCGGGCCGCTGGTGAACGCCCGTGGGGAAGTCATCGGCATCAACAGCTTCATCTTCACCGAAAGCGAGTATTCAACCGGTTCCATCGGCATCGGGTTTGCGATCCCCATCAACCAGGTGAAGGAGATCGTCAGCGAGCTGCGCACCAAGGGACGGGTCGACCGGGCCATCTATACCGGCATCAGCGGCGTGCCGGTGGACCGGGTTATCCGGCGGCAGCTCGAGTTGCCCAGCAGCGCCGGCTTTTTTGTCCGCAATATCGACCGGAACTCCCCGGGAGACCGGGCCGGCGTGGAGGTGCTGGACGTCATCCTGGAGGTCAACGGCAAGGGGGTCAACAGCCGGGCGGATTTCATCCGGGCGGTGGAGGAGGACCTGGTGAAGGCCGGCGACACCCTGATGCTGACCATCTGGCGCAACGGCAAGCGGATTCGTATTCCGCTGGAACTGCAAGGCTCCGACCAGTGATTCCCCGCTACACTCTGCCGGCAATGGCGGCCCTGTGGAGCGACGACAAACGTTACGCCACCTGGCTGCGGGTGGAACTGGCGGTCTGCCGGGTCCTGGCGCAGCGGGGCCAGATTCCGGCAGATGCCCTGGCGGTGATCGAATCCAAGGCCCGCTTTGACGCGGCCCGGATTGACGAACTGGAGGCCACCCTGCGCCAGGACGTGATCGCCTTTTTGACCAACGTGGCCGAGTACGTGGGGCCCGAGGCCCGCTTCATCCATATGGGCATGACCTCCTCCGATCTGCTGGATACCTCCCTGGCCCTGCTCTGCGTGGAAGCGGGTAACCATATTCTGGGGCGCATGGACCGGCTCATCGAAGTGCTGCGGGACCTGGCCCGGCAGCATAAGTACACCTGGCAGATCGGCCGCACCCACGGGGTGCATGCCGAACCGATCACCTTCGGCCTGAAGCTGGCCCTTTGGGCGGAGGAGCTGGGCCGGGATCGGCAGCGCTTTGCCGATGCGGTGACAGGCATCGCCGTAGGGAAGATTTCCGGCGCCGTGGGCACATTTGCCCACCTGCCGCCCGAGGTGGAGGAGGCGGTCTGCGCCGAGCTGGGCCTGCAGGCCGCGCCCGTATCCAACCAGGTGATCCAGCGGGACCGCCACGCCCACTACCTGGCGGCCCTGGCCATCACCGGCGCCAGCCTCGAAAAGATGGCCCTGGAGGTGCGGCACCTGCAACGCACGGAAGTGCGCGAGGCCCAGGAAAGTTTCGGGCCCGGGCAGAAAGGCTCGTCGGCCATGCCGCACAAACGTAATCCCATCGTGGCCGAACAAATCTGCGGTCTGGCCCGGCTGCTGCGGTCGAATGCCCAGGCCGGCTTCGAAAACGTGGCCCTGTGGCACGAGCGGGACATTTCCCACTCCTCCGTGGAGCGGATCATTCTGCCCGACTCCACCACCCTGGCCGACTACCTGCTGAAAAAAACCACCGATTTGATGGCCGGGCTGGAGGTCTATCCGGAGCGTATGGCGGCCAACCTGAACCTCACCGGCGGACTCATCTTCAGCCAGCGGGTGCTGCTGGCCCTGGTGCAGAAGGGGATGTCGCGGGACACGGCGTACACCGTCGTCCAGCGCCATGCCGCCACGGTTTGGGAACAGGGCGGCGACTTTAAAGGTCTTTTGGAAAAGGATGCGCAGGTGGCTGAGTTGTTGCCGCTGGATGAACTGGCGGACTGCTTCAGCTACGAGCACCTCAACCGGGGTGTCGATGCCATCTTCAACCGTATCGAGCTAAGCTAGGAATGATCATGCAAAAAGGTGCTCTGCTGTATGAAGGGAAGGCCAAGCAGGTCTTCGCCACCGATGATCCGGCGCTGCTGGTGCAGCGCTTCAAGGACGATGCCACCGCATTTGACGGCGCCAAGAAATCGTCCATCACCGATAAGGGCATCGTCAACAATGCCATCTCCAGCCATATGCTGGCCCTGCTGGAGAAGGGCGGCGTACGGACCCATTTCGTGGAGCAGCTCAACGACCGGGAGATGCTCATCAAGGCGCTGGATATGATCCTGGTGGAGGTGGTGATGCGCAATGTGGCCGCCGGGAGCATCTGCAAGCGCTACGGGATTGAGGAGGGCATTACTTTCGATGAGCCGATCCTGGAGCTCTACTACAAGAGCGATCCGCACCACGATCCGCTGATGAATGCCGAGCATGTGGCCGCGTTTAGCCTGTGCAGCGCCGAGCAGCTGCAGGAGATCGGCAACACGGCCCGGCGGGTGAACGAGCTGATGAAGGAGTTTTTCCATTCCATCGGCATCACCCTGGTCGACTTCAAGCTCGAGTTCGGCCTGGCCGGCGGCCTGATCCATCTGGGAGACGAGATTTCTCCCGACACCTGCCGGCTCTGGGACCTGAAGACGGGCAAAAAACTGGACAAGGACCGCTTCCGGTTTGACCTGGGTGATGTGGAGGGGGCCTATCAGGAAATGCTGGGGCGCGTGATGGCGGCATCCGATGGCGCCTGAGGGTCGCATTATACTCATTCCGCTGCTCCTGCTGGCGGTGCTGTTCAGCGCCGGGTGGATCTGGTCGGACCAGAGCTGGCTGAAGTGGATCACGCCGGCCCTATGGCTGCTGGCGCTGTTCTCGCTGCAATTCTTCAGGGACCCCCCGCGGCAGTTGCCCGAGGACCCGCTGGCCTTCGTGTCGCCGGCAGATGGCCGGGTGGTGGCGCTGGAGAACATTGACCATGACGAGCACATCGGGGGGCCGGCCCAGCGGATATCGATATTCCTGTCCGTATTCAACGTCCATGTGCAGCGGGTTCCCTTCGCGGCCCAGGTCGATTCGAGCAGCTACCATAAGGGGCGCTTTCTGGCGGCCTTCAACCAACAGGCCAGCCATGAGAACGAGCACGCCGCCACCTACTTCCGCAGCGGGGATAAGCGCTTCATCGTGCGCCAGATTGCCGGGCTGCTGGCCCGCCGCATACTGACCTACATGGAGGCCGGCAGCGCAGTCGCCCGAGGGGACCGGCTGGGCTATATTAGGTTTGGTTCCCGAGTGGATGTCGTCCTACCTTCCAGCTTTAAGCTGTCAATTGAGATCGGTGATTCCGTCAAGGGCGGGGAAACTGTGATAGGATACTTTGGATCATGAGAATTAAACGGCCGCTGCAGCGGCATCATATACCCAGCATATTTACGCTTATTAACCTGTTTTTGGGCTTTCTGGCCGTCATCAGCATTGTGGAAGAGTCCTACATCCGGGCGGCCTATTTGATTCTGGCGGCCGGCGTGTTCGATGTGCTGGACGGCAAATTGGCCCGCCTGATTCACGCTCCGTCCCAGTTCGGCTCCGAGCTCGACTCCCTGGCCGACCTGGTCTCTTTCTGCCTGGCGCCGGCGCTGCTGGTCTGGGCCCTGTATGCCCGGGACCTGCATCCGATTGTGGGGGCCTTGGTGGCCGGATCGCCGCTCCTGTTCGGCGCCCTGCGGCTGGCCCGCTTCAACGTCAATCTGGAGGCCGCTTCCAAGAGCTATTTCGAGGGCTTGCCCTCGCCCACCACGGCCGTCATTGTGGTGGCGCTGGTTTTCTACTACGAGGCCCAGGGCCACGCCGGGGCGGCCAAGGTTGTCCTGCCGGCCGTCATGGCTGCCTCGTTCCTGATGGTGAGCCAGGTGCGCTACCCGAAATTCCCCGCGGTATCGCTTAAAATGGGCCCGGCCAACGCCTTGAGCCTGCTGCTGATCCTCTCCACCGTGGTGATCTTTTTATGGGTCGATAGCCGGATTCTGCTGCCGGTGGCGGTCATGTACCTGGTGACCGGACTGCTCAGGCACCTGAACCGCATCACTGATCCCGAGTACCGGGCCGCCAAAAGCAAGATATGAGAGCGCGCATCACTATCATGCCTAAAGAGGGCATCCTCGACCCCCAGGGGGTAACGGTGGCCAAGGCCCTGGCCGAGCTGGGCATCAAAGGTATCGGAGAGGTGCGCATGGGGAAATTCGTGGAGTTGCAACTGCCCAAGCTGACCCGCAAGAAGGCTGAGGCCGTCACTGCCGCGGCCTGCGACCGGCTGCTGGCCAACCCCAACATTGAAGGCTACCAGTTCGATATTGTGGAGGGTGATTGATGCGCTTCGCGGTGCTGGTCTTTCCCGGCGCCAACTGCGATCATGACGCCTATCATGCGCTGCGGCACGTTTTGGGGGCGGAGGCCTTCTACGTTTGGCACCGGGAGGAATCCCTGGCCGGTTACGATGCCGTTATCATTCCCGGCGGGTTCTCCTACGGCGACTACCTGCGCAGCGGGGCCATCGCCCGCTTTGCGCCGGTCATGGAGGCTGTCCGCAAAATGGCTGCCGACGGGGCGCCGGTGTTGGGCATCTGCAACGGATTTCAAATTCTGGTGGAGGCGGGACTGCTGCCCGGCGCCCTGATCAGCAATGCCGATTTGCGCTTCGTCTCCAGAATGGTGCGCCTGAAGCCCGAACATACCGATTCGATCTTCACCGCCAGCCTGGATACGGAACGGTCCTACGCCATGCCGGTCGCCCATCGCGGGGGCAACTTTTTCGCCTCGCCCGAACAGCTGGCGGAGCTGGCGGATCACGGGCAAATCGCCTTTCGCTATGTCGATGACCGGGGGCGGCAGACCGCGACGGCCAACCCGAACGGATCGCTGGAAAATATCGCCGGCGTATTCAACCGGCAGCGCAATGTGCTGGGGCTGATGCCCCATCCGGAGCGGGCCGTGGAGGCGCTGGTGGGTTCGGCAGACGGCCTGGCCCTGCTCAAATCGATGGCCGGAATCGCCTGATGGCGCTGGGCGATTACCAGAAACGATCCATCGTGATCGTCTTCATGACCCTGATAATCGGGGCGGCCCTGGGCACTGTGCTGGGCGATCTGGTGGCGCTGGGTCTCCCGGAGGGGGTGGTGAAACAGTTCTTTCTGCAGTCCGTAAGCTGGGGGATAAGCCCGGTGACGGTAGATCTGATGGTGGGCAGCGTGACTTTTGGCATGCGGCTGAAATTCAGCGTGTCCAGCATTATCGGGCTGGGCGTGGCATACTATTTTTTGCGTTACTTTCGTTGACAAGCCTGCGCTGACTGGCGCGGGGTAGGAGGAATCATGTCGTTGGGATTCGGTGAAATTCTGGTCATCCTTTTTATCGTCCTGCTGCTGTTCGGCGCCAAGCGGCTGCCGGAGCTCGCCAAGGGCTTGGGGCAGGGTATGCGGGAGTTCAAAAAGGCCACCAGCGAAATTCAGGACGAATTCGAATCAGCCGCCAATACCGTTGATCCGGGAAAATCGATCAAGGACGACGGCAACGGCGCCTCCGAGTCCACCAAGAGCTGACCGCTCCCGGTGACTCAACCGGTTCGTGACCGCATCGCAGGCATCCCTGCGGCCTTACAGGAGCAGAGCGCCCTCAATGCGGTGATTGCCGATATCTCTCCCGCCGCGTTGGACGGGCTGGAGGCGGCGCCGGAGGGTGCCCTGTCGCAGCTGCTGCTGGGTATCAAGGATAACCTGAATCTGGCCGGCAGCGCCGCTACCTGCGCCTCCCGCACCCTGCAGGGGTACATCTCCACCTATACGGCCACGGCTGTGCAGCAGTTGCTGGACGCCGGGGGCCACCTGGTGGTGAAAACCAACATGGACGAGTTCGCCATGGGCTCCTCCAGCGAGTATTCCTGTTTCGGCCCGGTCCATAACCCTCACGATGCCGACCTGGTGCCCGGCGGCAGCAGCGGCGGTTCGGCGGTGGTGGTGGCCACCGGTCTGGTGGATGCGGCCCTGGGCAGCGACACCGGCGGCTCGGTCCGGCAACCGGCGGCATTCTGCGGTATTTACGGCCTCAAGCCAACCTACGGCCGGGTATCCCGGTACGGCCTGGTGGCCTTCGCCTCCTCCTTCGACCAGATCGGCGTGTTTGCCCGTTCCACCGGGACCACCGCCAGCGTGTACCAGGCCATCGCCGGCCATGACGCCCGGGACAGCACCTCCGCTCCCGAGCCGGTGCGGCCGTTCGAGTTTGATGGGCAGCGGGCTCGCAGCTTGCGCGTCGGCATCCTGCCCCCGGCCGAGCTGGCCGGACTGGATCCGGAGATTCTGGAACGCTACCGGGAGCTGATCGCCTTTATGGAGGGTGAAGGGCTGCCGGTGCAGGAGATTTCCCTGCCCCATGCCGGCCACGGTATTGCCGCCTACTATATCCTCACGACCGCCGAAGCCTCATCCAATCTGGCCCGTTTCGACGGTATCCGCTACGGCCGCCGGCTGCAGACGGCCGATTCCGATCTCGAATCGGTCTACACCGATAGCCGCAGCAGTGGATTTGGTCCGGAAGTCCAGCGCCGGATCATGCTGGGAACCTATGTGCTGTCGGCAGGTTACATGGACAAATACTATGGCCGGGCGCAACGGGTCCGGCGCAGCATTCAGGGGGACTTTACGGCTGCTTTTTCCGAGGTGGACATCCTGCTGACTCCGACGACCCCTACGTTCCCCTTTGCCATCGGCAGCCAGGTCGATAATCCCCTGGCCATGTACCTGTCCGACCTGTTCACGGTGCCGATGAGCCTGGCGGGGATTCCGGCCATGAGCATTCCGGTCGGCCAGGGCCGCAACGGCCTGCCTATCGGACTGCAATTGTGCGCGACAACCTTTGGCGAAGAAAGCATTTTTCAAATGAGCCAGCTGATAGAGAACCAGTTCCAAACCTGACCGATGCTCTCATTCCAGCAACCCTGGTGGCTGCTGCTGCTCCTGCTTTTGCCCCTGTTGATTATCTGGCACCGCCAGTGGGGACGCTACCAGGAAGCGGCAATCCGCTTCTCCGCCCTGAGCCTGTTCGACCCGGTCCTGAGGCGTAGCGCCGGCCGCCGCGTGGCCTGGCTGCGGGCCGGACGTCTGCTGATGGTGGCCCTGTTGGCCGTGGCCATGGCCCGTCCCCAGATCACCGATGTGGTCCGGGAGACCACCGTGGAGGTCATCGATATCATCATGGTGCTGGATATCTCCTCCTCCATGCTGGCGGCCGATTTCAAGCCCAACCGCCTGGAGGCGGCCAAGGAGGTGGCCGAGCAGTTCATCCTCGACCGGCCCCATGACCGCATCGGCATCGTCGTGTTTGCCGCCATTCCCTATATCCAGTGCCCCCTGACGCACGATACCAATGTGCTGCAGAGTCTGCTCCAGCAGGTGACCATCATCGACAAGGAGCATGACGGCACCGCCATTGGCATGGCCATTGCCAGCGCCATCAACCGCCTGCGGGACAGCGCGGCCGAGAGCAAGGTGATGATCCTCCTGTCGGACGGCAGCAACAATGCCGGCGAGCTCGATCCCACCACCGCGGCCCAGCTGGCCGCCGAATTCGATATCCGCATCTACACCATCGGCGCCGGCTCCCGGGGAAGGGCCCCTTATCCGGTCAACGACCCGGTCTGGGGCCAGAGGATGGTGAACGTCGAGGTCGATCTGGATGAGGCGACGCTCCGCAAAGTGGCCGAGATAACCGGCGGGACCTATTTCCGGGCCACCGATCAGGCTTCCCTGGCCGATGTCTACCGGCAGATCAACGAGCTGGAACGGACCGAAGTGCAGATCAGGGAGTATCGCAATATCGAGGAGCTCTACGGCTGGCTGGTGATTCCGGCCACGCTCATCGGCCTGATCCTGCCGGCCTTTGGTGGCGGTCTGCTGCGCAAGGGGCTGGCGTGATCCAGTTCGCCTATCCCCTGGCCGCCTGGCTGCTGGCGCCCTGGGCCGTCCTGCTGATCTGGCGGGTGCTGCAACAGCGCCGGCTCCTCCAGGCCCTGATGGCCATGGGCGAGGCCCGGGTCAGGTACGTGGTCCTGGGCCGGATCAGGTTTCCCCGCCAGTGGGGCAAGCTGGCCCTCTTTTTCAGCGCCTCCGGGTTAATGATCATCGCCGCCACGGGACCGAAAATCGGTACCCGGATCGTCGAGCTGGAGCGCCAGGGCGTCGATGTGCTGCTGGTTCTGGATACGTCCATCAGCATGGATGCCAGAGATGTGAAGCCCAGCCGCATCGCGAAGGCCAGGTACGAGGTGGGGCGGCTCATCTCCCGCCTGGAGGGGGACCGCATCGGCATGATTGTATTTGCCGGATCGGCCCATCTCCACTTCCCCCTCACTTCCGACTACGCCGCGGCCATGCTCTTTCTGAATGCCGTGGATACGCGGCTGGTGCAGTTGCAGGGCACCGTGATTGCCGAAGCGTTGCAGCTGGCCCTGCGCACTTTCGATCCGGAGACGGAAAAGTACAAGTCGGTGGTCATCCTGAGCGATGGCGAGGACCATGACGGCCGGGCGCTGGAGATTGCCCGGCAGGCCGCCGCCACCGGCATCATCATCCACACCGTAGGGGTCGGTTCCCCCCAGGGGGCGCCCATACCGCTGGACGGGAGGCAGGAGTTCAAGAAAGATGCCGCCGGCCGGATCGTCACCTCCATGCTCAACGAGGCGATGCTCAAGTCGCTGGCCCGGGAGGGGGGCGGCACCTACACCCGGGTGGACAACCGCAGCGGCGGCCTGGAGCAGCTCGCCGACGAAATCCTGGCCATGGAAAAACGGACCCTGAAGACCCAGTCCTTCGCCCAATTCGAAGACCGCTACCAGTACTTTGTGCTGCCGACACTGCTCCTCCTGCTGGCCGAATTGCTGCTCCCCGGCGGCCGGCGCAAACCACCCCAGATCAGGAGCCGGTATGCGTAGTCTGTTGCCGCTGCTGATCGGCGCCGTCCTTTGGGGACAGGCCCCCCAGGTCCCCCTGGCGCCTCCCCGGCCCCCGGAGCTGCAACCGGTCTGGGAGCGGTACGAAAACCTGATTGAGGCGTACCCCGAGGAGCCGCTGCTGCATTACAATTTCGGCAATCTGGCCTACGGCGCCGGAGATTTCAGCAAGGCCCTGGAGGAGTATCAGGCCGCCCTGGCCGCCGAAGACCGTACCAGCCAGGCCCGCATTTTTTACAACCTGGGCAACAGTTTCTTCCGGGCCGGCCAGCGCCAGGCGGCGGCGGCCTTCTACCGCCGGTCCCTGCAGCTGAACCCTGCCGATCAGGATGCCCGGGTGAATTACGAGCTGGCCACGCGCATGGCGGCCGAGGAGGAACAGGAATCCCGGGACAGTCCTGCCTCGGACCCCGATGCGGATAAAGAGCAGCAGGAGGGCTCCGAGGAGGGCCGGCAGCGGGACAGCGAAGGGGGCCAGGACCAGGCCAATGAGGATCAGCAGCAGCAGCAGAACGACCGCGACCCGGCTTCAGCCGGAGAGGAGGGCGATGCGCAGCAGTCCCACAATCAGACCGATCCCCAGCAGGCCGCCGCCGACTCTCTGCAGCGGGAAGAGGCCGAAGCCATCCTTAACGCTCTGCGGGCGAACGATGAGAACCTGCTGCAGCGGCGCTACCGCAGCCCCAAGGCGGTCAAGCTGGAGAAAGACTGGTGAGACGGCTGGCGGCGGCGATACTGCCCGGACTGTGGGCCGCGTCACTGGCTGCACAGGTGCAGGTGTCGGCCCTGGCCAGCGAGAGCCATATCTCCGAGGGCCAGAGTTTCACCTATGAAATCCAGGTGCAAAACGGCGAGCTCGAGGCGGCTGACCTCGTGGGGATTGATGATTTCCGCCGGCTCTCCGGCCCCCATTCATCCCGCAGCATGCAGATCATGAACGGCCAGGTGAAGTCGTCCTCCAGCTATACCTGGGAGTTGCTGCCCCGGCGCACCGGGTCGCTTGTCATTCCGGCCCAGACCGTCCGGGTGCGAGGGCGCAGCTACCGTACCCAGCCCCTCACCATCAAGGTAACACCGGTCAGCCAAAGCACGGACAGCGGCGCCCGGGGACCGTTGTTCCTGGTGGCCCAAGCCGACCGCGAAGGGGCCTACCGGGGGGAGCAGATCACCATCACCTGGACCCTCTACACGCAGCTCAATATCAGCGGCTGGGAGATCGCCGGCGAACCGAGCCTCACCGGCTTCTGGACCGAGGAACTGTTCGCCCCCAAGAAGCTGCAGCTCAGGGAAAGGACCATCGGCGGCAAGCGCTATTATACGGCGGTCGTGCGCCGGTCGGCCCTCTTTCCCACGCGCTCGGGCGAGCTGCAGGTCGACCCCCTGATCCTGCGCATTGGCGTGCAGACCCGCAATCGCAACCGGGATCCCTTTTTCGACGAATTCTCCTTTTTCGGCCGCCGGTCGGTGGAGCAGCGCACGGTCTCATCGGCGCCCCTGTCCCTGCAGGTGCTCCCTCTGCCCTCATCAGGCCGGCCCAAGGATTACACCGGCGTGGTGGGCAATTTTTCCCTGGAAGGAGAGCTCAGCGCCTCCCGGACGAGCCAGAACGAGGCTTTGACCATGCGCCTCACCGTGGCCGGAGAGGGCAACATCAAGGCCCTGGAGCCGCCCCGCATCGACTTCCCGGCCGGGCTGGAGGTGTTCTCGCCCCAGAGCACCACCGAGTCAGCCCTGGGCGATATCATCGGAGGCAGCCGGATAATCGAATATGTGCTGATACCGCGCCGGGCCGGAGACCTCACCATTCCCGTGGTCCGCTTCCCGGTCTTCAATCCCCGCACCAAGGCCTACGAGGTGCTGACCGCCGGGCCGTTCAGCCTGGAGGTGCTGCCTTCCGCTGACCAGGCCGCCGCGCCGGTCGGATTTACCCGGGAGGAGGTCGCCCTGCTGGGCGAGGACATCCGCTTTGTCAAGACGGCAGCGCCCCGCTGGACCAAACGCGGCGAAGGCTGGTACAGCGGCGGACTGCTGTTGCTTAACCTGCTTACGGTGCTGCTGTTTGCGGTGCCTTGGCTGGGCGGCCGGGCGCAAAGGGTCAGCACCCGCTTGGCCCCGGTCCTGCGCTACCGGCGGGCGCTGGCCAGGGCCCGGCGGCAGCTGGCCGCCAGCGGGTCGCCGGGTACGGATATCTATGCCAGCTTCGGCCGGGCCGTGAGCGCTTTTATCAATGCCAAGACGGGCCAAAACATGCCCGAGTATACCCTTCAGGAAACGCTTGACCGGCTGGCTTTGGCCGGTATCGAGGCCGGGCTGCGGGAGACCATCTCCGGGCTGCTGGAACGGGCTGCCGCCGCCCGCTTTGCCCCCCTGCCGCCGGAGGGTGCCGAAGCCGACCGGGCCGAGCTGCTGGCGAGTCTGGCCGAAGTGCAGCGGCAATGGTCCGGCTGAGCCTCCTGGCACTGCTGGCCCTGGCCGCCCTGCCCCGGACGGTGACGGCCCAGGCGTTGGAGCGTACCTACCGGCAAGGGCTGGAGGCCTACGAGCGGGGCCAGTGGGAGCTCTCCATCCAGGAATTCGAGGCCATCCTCAAGACCGGCTACCGGTCCCACGCCCTGTACTACAATCTGGGCAACGCCTACTATCGTGCCAAGGATGTGGCCGGCGCTGTGTGGGCTTACGAACTGGCCCTGAAGCTGCGCCCCCGCGACGCCGACAGCCGGTACAATCTGGCCCTGGGCGGCCTGCGGGTCATCGACCGTCTGGCCGAGCCGGAGCTGCCGTTCTATGTCGGCTTCTACCGGTCGCTGCGCGGCAGCCTGACCCCCCGGCAGTGGGTACAGCGCATCTCCTGGCTGCTGCTGGCGAGCGCTTTTCTGTTCACCGCCGGACAGCAGTTGGAATGGCGCCGCAGCCGGGGTCTGGCCGGGCTCGGTATGGGCCTGGCGTTGCTGCTCTCCCTGCTGGCGGCCGACAGTATTTACACCGCCAGCACGACCCGGGAAGGGATCATCTACAGCGATCCCAGCGTGGCCTACAGCGCCCCGAGCGTCCGTTCCACCGCCCTGTTTGAGCTGCATGCGGGGGCTAAAGTGGCCATTACCGGCGCCGGGAACCGCTGGCTGCAGGTGGAACTGCTGGATGGCAAAAGCGGCTGGATTCCCGAAGGCCAGCTGCGGCCGCTCTAATCCGGACGGCATTCCGGGGCCCCGGCATGGGGGTTTATCCTGCCCCGCCCTTGAGGTTAACTTTCGACTGCACCATTATCCGTCACCCAGTAAACTGTCTGCCAGCAGCGAATAATATTGAGGTCCTATGTCCGGACACAGTAAATGGGCCACCATCAAGCGCAAGAAGGCCGCCACCGATGCCAAGCGGGGCGCTGTCTTTACCCGTCTGATCAAGGAGATTACCGTGGCCGCCCGGCTCGGCGGGGGAGATGTTGATGCCAATCCCCGGCTGCGGCTGGCCATCAATCAGGCCCGCACGGCCAACATGCCCCAGTCAAATATCCAGCGGGCAGTAAAGAAAGGCACCGGCGAGCTGCCCGGCGTGAAATACGAGGCCTCCACCTACGAGGGCTACGGTCCCGGCGGCGCGGCCATCATGATGGACGTCATGACCGACAACAAGAAACGGACCGTGGCCGATATCCGCCACCTGATGACCAAATACGGCGGCAATCTGGGCGAGTCGGGGAGCGTCGCCTGGCAGTTCGAGAACCGGGGCGTGCTGACCCTGCCGGTGGCCGGCGCTTCCGAGGATGACCTGTTCGATGTGGCCGTCGATTTCGGCGCGGAGGAGATCGAAGTGGAGGAGGGCCACTACATTATTGCAGTCCCGGCGGAAAAGGCCTACAGTCTGCGGCAGGCGCTGTTGGACAGCAACCTGCCCGAGGCGGCGGTGGAGATCGGGCTGGAGGCCATCAATACAGTGGAAGTGAGCGGCGCCGATGCCCAGCAGCTGCTGAAGCTCCTCGACCAGTTGGAAGAACTTGAGGATATCGAAAAAGTTTACGCCAACTGTAACATCGCCGAGGAGGAGTTGGCCGCCTACTCAGGCTGATGCGCATTCTCGGCGTAGACCCCAGCATCCGGCGCACCGGCTACGGTATCATCGAGGCCGTGGACAATCGTCTGCTGCTGGTCGATTGCGGCACTATCCGTCCACCGGTCAAAGCGGATATGGGGCAGCGCCTGGCCGTGCTTTATGACGACCTGTCCGAACTGATCCGGGCCACCGCCCCCGACGAAATGGCCATCGAGGAGGCATTTTACGGCGTGAACGTTAAATCTGCCCTGGTGTTGGGACAGGCCCGGGGAGCGGCCCTGCTGTGCGCCGCCCACTTCGGTCTGCCCATCGGCGAGTATGCTCCCCGGAAGGTGAAGCTGGCCACTACCGGCTACGGCAACGCCACCAAGGAGCAGGTGCAGGCCATGGTGCAGACCCTGCTGGCCCTCGCCGAGCCGCCGGAGCCTCTCGACGCCTCCGACGCGCTGGCCATCGCCATCTGCCACCAGCAGCAGCTAAAATTGGAGACCCGCTTATTATGATCGTCCGCTTGACAGGCAAGCTCGCCGAGGCCCATCCGGACCATCTGGTGCTGGACGTGGGCGGTGTCGGCTACCAGGTCTGGATCACGCTGAACAGCTATGGCGCTCTGCCGCGGGTGGGGACCGAGCTGCAACTGCACATTTACCATCAGGTCCGGGATGCCGGGCAGGAGCTATTCGGCTTTATCAGCGCGGATGAGCGCGAGGTGTTCCGGCACCTCATTTCCATCAGCGGCATCGGCGCCAAGACCGCCATCTCCATGTTGAGCGGTGCCTTGCCGGACGAATTCCGCCGGCGGGTGGTGGCCGGGGATGAAGCGGCGCTCACCGCCATCCGGGGCGTGGGACCGAAGATGGCCCGGCGCATCATCACCGAGCTGGGCGACAAGTTCGGCGGCAGCGGATCGGTCTGGGATCCGGAGGTGGTGGCCCGGGCCGGCACCACCATCGAGGTGGCCAACGAGGCGGCCCAAAGCCTGGTATCGCTGGGCTACAAGCAGCAGGAAGCGTTGCGGGCGGTCCAGAAAGCGCTGCAGAAAGTGCCCCCGGAAGCGCCGCTGGAAGATATTATCAGGGCCGCGTTGGCCGGTTAGGGAGGCCCAGGCATGACCCAGCTTAAGCGCACCCCGCTGCATGACAGGCACCTGGCCCTGGGCGCCAAACTGACCCCTTTCGCCGGTTTCGAAATGCCGCTGCAGTACGACGGCATCATGGCCGAGCATAAGGCGGTGCGCACGGCGGCGGGACTGTTCGATATCTCCCACATGGGCGAGTTTGCCGTCAGCGGGGCCGGCGCGGAGAGTTTCCTGCAGTCGCTGGCGGTGAACGATGTGGCGGCGCTGCAGGTGGGCCAGGCCCAGTATTCGGCCATCTGCCGTCCCGATGGCGGCCTGCTGGACGACCTGCTGATTTACCGCCGGGAAAACGGCTACATGCTGGTGGTGAATGCCGCCAACATCGCCGGCGATTTCGACTGGCTCAGGGCCCACGCGGGCGCGGATGTTACCCTGCAGGACATCTCGGACAGCACGGCCCTCATCGCCGTCCAGGGGCCCCACAGCCGGAAGGTGCTGGAGGCGGCCTTCGGGGAGCAGCTGGCCGGCCTGGAATTCTACCATTTCAGCGAAACTTCGGCCGGAGGCGCGCCGGCCATCATCAGCCGCACCGGGTACACCGGCGAACTCGGTTTCGAGATCTACACCAGCCCGGATGCGGCCCCGGATGTGTGGGACGACCTGCTCCGGGCCGGGACCGAATTTGGTATCAGGCCGGCCGGCCTGGGGGCCCGCGATACCCTGCGCCTGGAGATGAAATATTGCCTCTATGGCAACGACATATCGGTCGATACCAACCCCATTGAGGCTGGCCTGGGCTGGATCACCAAGCTCGACAAGGGTCCCTTCATCGGCTCGCAGGCCATCGCCGCCGTCAAGGCAGCCGGGCCGGACCGCAGGCTGGTCTGCCTGGTGCTGGAGGAGCGCGCCGTCCCCAGGCCCGGGTACCCCATTCTGGCTGCGGGCGAGCCGGTCGGGACCGTCACCAGCGGCACCCAGTCGCTGACCCTGAAGCAGGGCATTGCCCTGGGTTATGTGGCCCGGGGATTCACGAAAACCGGAACCGAGCTGGCCGTGGAAATCAGGGGCCGCAGGGCTGCCGCCCGGGTGGTCAAGCCCCCCTTCGTCAGCGGCACCAGCCTGATGGACTAGCAGCGTGGCACGGCCCGGCATAGCGCCCCTTTCAGGAGGACGGCCATGAGCCGCTACGGCGCCGGCGACCGGCGGGTGGAGGTCTTTGCCGTGCTGCTGCTGGCGATCTCCCTGTTCGCCCTGCTCAGCCTGCTGACCTACAATCCCATGGAAGAGCCCACCATCTCCGAGGGGGTGGCCATCCGCAACCTGATGGGGATTCTGGGGGTCTATCTTTCCCACTATCTGATCAAGTTCACCTTGGGCTACGTGGCCCTGGTGTTCCCGATTTTGGGGGCAGTCTGGGGTGTCTGGCTGTTGCTGCGCCGGGAGCACGGTCCCATCTGGCGGCTCACCTGGTACGGCCTGCTGCTGGCGCTGCTGACCTCCATTGCCGTGGGGTTGCCCCAAGCCGCCCAGGTGGTGACCGGCCAGGCCGATTTTACCGCCGCCGGGCTGGTGGGGGGCACCGGCGCCAAGGTCCTGCACGATTTCCTGGGCACCATCGGCGCGACTGTGCTGTTGTTGGCCGGCTATTTTCTGGTGGTGAGCGGCTACCTGCGCTGGGAAGTCCGCGCCTTCCTGGAGCAGCGCCTGCGGCGCACCGAGGTGGAGCTGGCCGACTGGCGCGATAAGCGCCGGCGCGAAAGCACGGAGATCAAGCCCCGGGCCTATACAGGCCGGACCGCCGCCCGGAAAGGCGGGACCGCCTCAACCTCCACCGGCAAACGCAAAGGGGGCCTGCCGTTCCCGGACCGGTCCGACAGGGATGGCGGGTCTGCCTCCGATGGTTCAGGGGACTCTGCCGAGGTTGAAATTGAATCGCCCGCCCCCCGGCGCTCGCCCCGGAAAGGGGTTGGGCGGGGCTACAAATTTCCCCCCATCGACCTCCTGCAGGAGCCGCCGGACAGCGGCGAGAGCCAATCCCGGGACGATCTGCTGGCGACCGCCGATGAGCTGGAACGGGCCTTGGCCACTTTCAAAGTGCAGGGCAAGGTGGTGCGCATTTCGCCCGGTCCCATCATCACCCTGTTCGAAGTGGAGCCCGGCGAAGGGGTCCGGGTGAACAAGTTCACCGTGCTGGCCGACGATCTGGCCCGGATCATGAGCGCCGAGCGGATCAGGGTCATCGCCCCGATCTCCGGCACCAAGCACATCGGGGTGGAAATACCCAATCTCCGCCCGGAGACGGTCTACCTGCGCAGCATCATCACCTCCAAGGCTTACACCGGCTCCCGCTCACTGCTGACGGTGGCCCTGGGGAAGACCACCACCGGTGAGGCCTACTGTTTCGACCTGGCCAGCTTGCCCCACCTGCTCATCGCCGGCACCACCGGTTCCGGGAAATCGGTGGCCATCAACACCATTATCACCTCGCTGCTCTACCGGGCCAGACCGGACGAGTTGAAGTTTGTGCTCATTGATCCGAAGAAACTGGAACTGTCGGCCTACAAGGCGCTGGAGGGCTATCACCTGATCAGGACGCCCGGCCTGGAGGAGTATGTCATCACGACCTCCAAAAATGCCGTGGCGGCGCTGCATGCGGTGCTGCGCGAGATGGACCGGCGCTACACGCTGTTCACCGCAGTGGGTGTGCGGCATATCGAGGAGTACTGGGCCAAGGCCGACCGGGACAAAGCGCTCGAAAAGGTGCCCTATATCGTGGTCATCGTGGATGAGCTGGCCGATCTGATGATGACCTCCCGGAAGGAGGTGGAGGAGCCCATAACCCGCCTGGCGCAGATGTCCCGGGCGGTCGGCATCCACATGGTCATCGCCACCCAGCGGCCATCGGTGGACGTTATCACCGGCCTCATCAAGGCCAATTTCCCGGCCCGCATCGCTTTCCAGGTCGCCTCCAAGGTCGACTCGCGCACCATTCTCGACCAGATGGGCGCCGAGAAGCTGCTGGGCCGTGGGGACCTGCTGTTCCTGCCCCCCGGCGGCTCCGAGCCTCCCAGGCTCCACGCCGCCTATATCTCCCTGGATGAGACCCTCGATATCCTGGACCACATCCGCAGCCAGCCCAAGCCCCCGGAGGAGGTATTCCTCCCGGAGGACCCGGGCCGTGACCGGGAGGGGCAGATCGACATTGCCGGCCAGCGCGACGAACTCTTTCGGGATGCGGTGCGGCTGGTGATCTCCAACCGGCAGGCGTCGGTCTCGATGCTGCAACGGCGCTTCCGCATCGGCTACAGCCGGGCCGGCCGGCTGATCGACGAACTGGAGACGGCGGGGGTCATCTCCGGCTACAGCGGTTCCAAGGCCCGGGAGGTGCTGGTGGACGAAAGTTTCCTCGACAGTCTGGGTCCCGGCGGCATAGCCTGATGATCGTTGGCCAGATTTATGCGGGCCGGGAGCGGTTCGGGCCCGGCGGGGATGCGGTCCGTTGAGGCGACCGGCCATCGCACTGTTGCTGCTGCTGCATGCGGGCGCGGCGGGGCAGGAAGCCAACGCCTTGGACAGCCTGACCCGGCGGATGCTCGACAGCGCGCCGTTCCTGCTGGCCTACCACTACAGCATCAGCGCCGACGATTTCCAGCAGGCGACCAGCGGCACCCTGTATGTGGCCGCCGCGGCTGTCTTCCGCCTGGATATGTTCGACAAGGTCTACGGCAGCGACGGCAGCAGCCTCTACCTGCATGACCGCAACACACGGCAGACCGTCATCGATTCCCTGCGCATGGAGGAGCTGCTTATCTGGCTGCGTCTGCTGGCCGGTGATCCGCCGGAGGATGTGGTGGTCGGCCGGCTGACCCGGGAGGGGCGGGGGCAGCGTCTGGCGATCAGCCACAGCGGGGACCTGTGGGCCGGCGATCTGCTGCTCGATGATGACAGCGGCGCTATCCGGCAGGTGCGGATCAGAGAGGCCAACGGCTGGCGTCACAGCATTGATCTCCAGCCCCGGCGGCCCTGGCTATCCCGGACCAGGGAGCAGTGGGTCCGGCTGGAGGACCTGCCCGGCAAGCGCTTGGACCTGAGGTAAGCGGTGCCGCGGTTCCTGCTTGGCCTGGCGATCAGCGTGGTGGCCCTGTGGTGGGCCTTCCGCGACACCGACTGGAGCGCCTTCGGGGCGGCGCTGCTGGCCGGAAATCCCTGGTTGATAGCCCTGTCCGCGGCTGTGTTGTTGCTGGCCGTGCCGATCCGGGGGACACGCTGGAGGCTGTTTTTACGCCCCATGGCGGACGTGCCCCTGCGCGTCACCAGCGAGGCGACAGTAGTGGGCTATTTCGGCAACAACGTACTGCCGGTGCGCATGGGCGAGATGTTGCGGGCCTATTTCCTCGCCCGGCAGATGAACCTGCCCGTCTCCAAGGTGCTGGGCACCGTGCTGCTGGACCGGATGATCGACATGGCCAGCTTTCTGCCGCTGGTCGTGTTGCTGCCGCTGGTGGCCTTCGTGCCGCCCGAACTGCGGACGATTACCCGTCTGGGCATCGTGATGGCCATGATCCCGCCTGCCCTGATCTGGTGGCTGGGCCGGAAGGATGATGTCTCCTGGGCCCCGGTCCGGTTGCAGCGGCTGGCCGGGAATATGCGTAGCGGTTTCTCCAGCCTGCGCAGCGGCCGCAGCCTGCCTCCCATCGTCCTGACCACGGTGGCCCTGTGGACCTGTTACTACTTCAGCCTGCATTTCGGCCAGGCTGCCATGGGCCTGAACCTGACTTGGGGGCAGACCTACTCATTGCTGGTGGTCACCACGCTGGTCATCGCCATTCCCGCGGCGCCCGGATTTGTCGGCACCTACCATGCGGCGGTGATCTTCATGCTGCATACGGTGCTGGGCCACTCCGCCGGCGATGCCCAGGCCGCCGCTGTCGTCCTGCATGCCATCGGCTTTGTACCTTACACGGTGCTGGGCGCCATTTTTTTCCTCAAGTCCCATATTAAATTGCGGGCTGTGATGCAGCAGAAACCTACCGCAGGTGAGGAATCGTGACGGCCCGGCGCATGGTCATCTTTGACCGGGACGGCACCCTGACCTATGAGGCGGCAGACTACCACCGGGACCTGACCCGCGTGCGCAGCTACCCCTTTGCCGGGCCGCTGCTGCAGCGGCTGCAGGAGCAGGGCTACCGGCTGGCGGTGGCCACCAATCAGAGCGGCATCGGGCGCGGCTTCTGGACCCGGGACGAAGTGGACCGGCTGCACAGCCGCCTGGCGCAGGCTTGGGGCGTTCCGTTGAGCTGGCACCTTTGTCCCCACCATCCCGATGATCATTGCCCCTGCCGGAAACCGCTCCCGGCCCTTCTGCAGGAGGCGCTGGACAGGGCCGGACTGCCGGCCGCCGAAGCCCTGATGGTCGGCGATTCTCCCGCCGATGCCGGGGCCGCCGCTGCCGCCGGAGTCGAATTTGCGCTGGTGCTGACCGGCAAGGGCCGGCAGACACGGTCCCAGCTGGGGCCGGACGTCCTTGTTCTGGAGACCGTTGCGGACCTGGAGGCGCAGCTTGCCTGAGCGCAAATCAGCCGCCGTGCCCCGCAGCGTGACGGTTCTGTTGGGGGGCATCAATTCGGAAAGCGAGGTTTCGCTGGAGAGCGGCCGCCGGATCATGGCTGCCCTGGAATCGCTCGGATATGATGTGCAGGCGGTCTACTACGAAGGAGACCCGGCCCAGGCGGTGGCGGCGCTGGCCGGCTGTGACATGGTGTTCATCGGTCTGCACGGCGGCGATGGGGAAGACGGCACGGTTCAGGCGGCCCTGGAAAAAGCCGGCCTGACGTTCACCGGCTCGGGCGCGAAGGCTTCCCGGCTGGCCATGGATAAGCACGCCTCGAAGCGGATCATGGATGAGGCCGGCATTGCGACGCCGGACTGGCTCGTGCTGGACCTGCCTCCCGGCGCTCCGGCCACTTCCCAGGGCTTGCCCTTGCTCACCGACTTCAGCGAAATCCACGGCTTTCCCCTGGTGGTCAAACCCAACCACGAGGGCAGCACGGTGGGGGTCAGTATCGCCCACTCGCAGGGGCGGCTGGACGCGGCCCTGCTGCTGGCCCGGGCGTTCGGCAGCCGCTTGCTGGTGGAGGTATACATCCCCGGACGGGAATTGACCGTTACCGTGCTGGACGGCCGGGCCTTGCCGGTGGTGGAGATCATTCCGTTGAGCGACTTTTACGATTACGACAGCAAGTACCGGGACGGCCTGAGCTCGTACGTCGTCCCTGCCGACCTGCCGCAGCAGACCACCCTGGCGCTGCAGGAAGATGCCGTCCGCCTCTACCGCGCCCTCGGTTGCCGCCACTACAGCCGCATCGACTTCCGTCTCACACCCCGGGGGACTTTCCGCTGCCTGGAGCTGAACACCCTGCCGGGGATGACCGCCCATAGCCTGACCCCCATGGCGGCCCAGGCCGCCGGCATCGCATTCCCCGAACTGGTTGACATGCTGGTGCGCATGGCCTGGTCCCGCCGGAATGTGACCGCATGAGCCTGGAGCTGTTCAACACACTGACCCGCAAAAAGAGCCCCTTTCGGCCCCTGGAAGCAGGCCAGGTGAAGCTCTACACCTGCGGCCCCACGGTTTACGATACCGCGCACATCGGCAACATGCGCACCTTCATTTTCGAGGACCTGTTGCGCCGCTACCTGACCTACGCCGGTTACAAGGTGCTGCATGTAATGAACATTACCGATGTGGATGACAAGACCATTGAGCGGGCCATCCGGGAGGACCGGGACCTGCAGGAACTGACCGGGCACTACACCGAATCCTTTATCGCCGACCTGGCGACCCTCAACATCCTGCCGGCCCAGCACCTGCCCCGGGCCACCGAATTTGTGGCCGAGATGGCCGCGGGCATCGAAACCCTGGTGCAGAAGGGCCACGCCTACGCCACCCCGGACGGCTCGGTGTTCTTCGATATTTCGTCATTCGACGGCTACGGCCAACTGGTGAACCTGCAGCCGGACCAGCAGCGCGCCGGCGAGCGGACGGCCGAGGACGATTACGGCAAGGACCAGGCCGCCGACTTCGCCCTCTGGAAGGCCCACAAACCGAGTGACGGTCCCTACCAGTGGCCGTCGCCCTGGGGGCCGGGACGGCCGGGCTGGCACATGGAGTGCAGTATCATGTCGACCCATTTCCTTGGGCCGCACTTCGACATCCACTGTGGCGGCGTGGACAACATCTTTCCGCACCATGAGAACGAAATCGCCCAGAGCCGCTGCCTTTTCGGGACACCGTTCGTCGAAACCTGGCTGCACAGCGAACATCTTATCGTGGACGGGGAGAAAATGAGCAAGTCGCGGGGCAATTTCTACACCCTGGCCGATATCCTCGACCGGGGCTATTCCGCGGCGGCCGTGCGCTATACGTTGCTGACGACCCACTACCGCCAGCAGCTCAATTTCACCTTTGCCAAGGTAGCGGAATCGCAGAAGGCGCTGAACCGGCTGCGGGAGCTGGCCCGGCGGCTGGAACAGGCCAGTGATGGCGCCGGCGGCGAAGAGGTTCCCGCACCGGATGCCGAGCTGCGGGCGGCCCTGGATAACGATCTGAACATCGCCGGGGCGCTGGGGGCCATATTTGGCTGGGCCAAGGAGTTGTTCGGCAGGCTCGACGGCCAGACCCTCGGCCCTGCCGGCGCCAGGGCTGCCCTGGAGGCCCTGCGGCGCTACGACGAGATTCTCGGCTGTATCTTTGTCAACGAGGCGGCCGGCGACGCAGCGGCTATCGAAGCGCTTCTCAAGGAGCGCAACGCGGCCCGATCCGCCGGCGATTGGGCTCGGGCCGACGCCATCCGGGACGAACTCGCCGGGCAAGGAATTATCCTCGAGGATGGAGCCGAAGGCACCGTCTGGAAGCGCGGCTAGGCACGCCGGCGCCCGAATTTCCAACCGGGCCGGAAATATGTGCGGCACGACCGTTATTATTCATTGGACCTGAGAACCACAGAGGGCTCCGGGGCGCGGCGGGCCTCGACCAGAAAACCGACGATGATTAGCATTGATTTTCCTTAAAAAGTGGTCGTAAACTAGACAGCTCGAAAAGGGGTGCCAATGGCGGCGTATGCCACCATAGCTCAGTTGGTAGAGCATCTGATTTGTAATCAGAGGGTCGCGGGTTCGATTCCTGCTGGTGGCTCGCGATTGACGGTATTTCTCGGACAGCGGGAACAAAATTGACTTCTGGCCCGTAGACTTCGGCAGGGCTCAAAGCCGATGGGGAGTTAAGGCTTCGGGGAGATGGCTGAGCGGTCAAAAGCAGCAGACTGTAAATCTGCCGACGAATGTCTACGGAGGTTCGAATCCTTCTCTCCCCACAGGCTGCCGCAGCGGACGGGACCCCGAGGCGAGCATTGACGGATGAATCAGGGCGGGCATCGAGAGGCGAAGCGGGACGGGCATTGACGGACGACACAACAGTTGGCACACCAACCATTGGCACTGCGGGAGTAGCTCAGTTGGTAGAGCATCAGCCTTCCAAGCTGAGGGTCGCGGGTTCGAGTCTCGTCTCCCGCTCATCCGCCTACATAGCTCAGACGGTAGAGCACTTCCTTGGTAAGGAAGAGGTCACCGGTTCAAATCCGGTTGTAGGCTCTCGGAGCTGAGCCGGCCGGCAGCATAATATTTAGCAATTTCGGAGATTATTGATGGCCAAGGAGAAATTTATACGCAACAAGCCGCATGTGAACGTCGGCACCATCGGCCATGTGGACCATGGCAAGACGACCCTCACTGCGGCGATTACCCACGTGCTGAGCCAGCGCGGCCTGGCCCAGATGGTGAGCTTCGACCAGATCGACAACGCCCCCGAGGAGCGTGAGCGGGGCATCACCATCCAGACGGCCCATGTGGAGTACGAGACCGACAAGCGGCACTACGCCCACGTGGACTGCCCCGGCCATGCGGACTATATCAAGAACATGATCACCGGCGCGGCCCAGATGGACGGGGCCATCCTGGTGGTCAGCGCGGCCGACGGCCCCATGCCCCAGACCCGTGAGCATGTGCTGCTGGCCCGGCAGGTGAATGTCCCCTCCATCGTGGTCTATATGAACAAGATCGACCAGGTGGATGACGAGGAGCTCATCGAGCTGGTGGAGGTGGAGTTGCGCGACCTGTTGAACGAGTACGACTTCCCCGGCGACGACACCCCCATTATCAAGGGCTCGGCGCTGGCGGCGCTGAACTCCGACGGCACCGGCGAGGCGGTGGCCAGCATCAACGAGCTGCTTGATGCCGTCGATAACTTTATTCCGCTGCCGGTGCGCGAGATCGACAAGCCGTTCCTGATGCCGGTGGAGGATGTGTTCTCCATTACCGGCCGGGGCACGGTTGGCACCGGCCGGGTTGAGCAGGGCCAGGTGAAGGTGGGCGACGAGGTCCAGATCGTGGGCCTGGGCGCGGAGGAGAAGACGGTGGTGACCGGTGTGGAGATGTTCCGCAAGTTGCTCGATTCGGGCGAGGCCGGTGACAACCTGGGTCTCCTGCTGCGGGGCATCGACAAGGAATTCCTGCGCCGGGGGATGGTGCTGGCCAAGCCGGGCAGCATTACCCCGCACACCAAGTTCAAGGCCGAGGTCTACGTGCTGAAGAAGGAAGAGGGTGGCCGCCACACGCCGTTCTTCAACAACTACCGGCCCCAGTTTTACTTCCGCACCACCGATGTGACCGGGGCGGTGCAGTTGCCCGGCGGGGTGGAGATGGTGATGCCCGGTGACAACGTGAACGTGGAGGTGGAGCTGATCACGCCCATCGCCATGGACACGGAGCTCCGCTTCGCCATCCGCGAAGGGGGCCATACGGTCGGTGCCGGCGTGGTCACAGAGGTCATCGAGTAGATTCCGGATTTCGGGCCGTGAGTAACAGCAAACGTGACCTGGTAACCCTGGAATGCACCGAGTGCAAGCGCTCCCGCTATACGACCACCAAGAGCAGGCGAATACACCCGGAAAGGCAGGAGCAGAACAAATATTGCCGCTGGTGCAAGCACCACACTTTGCACCGGGAGACCAAGTAGGTCTCCCCGATTTTTAGGTGAGTAGCTCAATTGGTAGAGCACCGGTCTCCAAAACCGGGGGTTGCGGGTTCGATCCCTGCCTCACCTGCGGGATCGGGATTACGGCAGGTTTCGCGCCCAGACTGCACAGAGGATAGCAGGCGAATATGATCAAGCGGTTGCAAGAATTCCTGAAGGGCGTGGAATTCGAGATGAAAAAGGTTTCCTGGCCGACCCTGGAAGAACTGCGGGGCTCCACCACGGTGGTACTGGTGCTGTCACTGATTTTGGTTATTTTTCTGTTTATCGTCGATTTCGGCCTTTCGCGGATCGTGTCTATAATTCTGTAGGATGTTTTTGCAATGATGGCCTTTGCCAAAGTACCAGCTGAGATGGGATGGTATTCCCTGCGGGTGATCTCCGGGAAGGAGAAAAAGACCAAGGAAACCATCCTCTATGAGGCTGAAGAGCAGAACCTCACCGACGATATCGGCGAAATCCTGGTGCCGTCGGAGAATGTGGTGGAAATGCGGGAGGGCAAAAAGCGGGTCCGCAACCGGGTTTTTTTCCCCGGTTATGTGCTGATCAACCTGAACCTCACCAAGGAAGTCCGCTACCTGGTGGAGAATGTGCCCGGGGTGATGAGTTTCGTCGGCCCCAAAGGCGAGCCGTCTCCGCTGCGGGACGCCGAAGTGAATCGCATCCTGGGTGCGGTGGAAGGCAAGGATGACCGGGAGGTGCTCGCGCGCCAGTTCAAGGTGTCCGATCCGGTCAAGGTGATTGACGGCCCATTCCTCGATTTCTCGGGCTTCATCGACGAGGTCAACGAAGACAAGCAGAAGGTGAAGGTGACCGTTTCCATTTTCGGGCGGCCCACACCGGTGGAGCTTGATTATCTGCAGATAGAACTGGAGAAGTAAGGGATACCGGCGTGGCGAAAAAAATTATCGGCAACATCAAGCTGCAGCTGCCTGCAGGCCAGGCTTCCCCGGCGCCACCGGTGGGACCGGCGCTGGGCCAGCACGGTGTGAATATCATGGAATTCTGCAAAGCGTACAACGCCAAGACCCAGGATCAGTCCGGCATGATTATCCCGGTGGAAATCATCGTTTACGCCGACCGCTCCTTCACCTTCGTCATTAAGACACCGCCCGCTTCCAGGCTGTTGCTGAAATTGGCCCAGATAGACAAAGGGTCCGGTGAGCCGAACCGGGAAAAGGTGGGCAAGGTGACCACCGAGCAGCTGCGCGAGATCGCCCGTATCAAGCAGGTTGATCTGAACGCCGCCTCCGAGGAGGCCGCGATGAAAATGATCGCCGGAACCGCCCGTAGCATGGGCATTGTGGTGGAGGGCTGAGGGGATGGCCCACGGCAAGAGATACCGGGCCGCGCTGGAGAAATTCGACCGGGTCCGCCTTTACCCGGTGGATGAGGCCGTGGTCCTGCTGAAGGAAAATGCCCAGGCAAAATTTGATGAGACCGTTGAGGTGGCCCTGAATCTGGGCGTCGACCCCCGGCATGCCGACCAGATGGTCCGGGGGACGGTGAATCTGCCCCACGGCTCCGGGAAGACGGTGCGGGTGCTGGTTTTCGCCACCGGTGAGAAGGCCGTCGAAGCCGAGGAGGCCGGCGCCGATTTTGTAGGGGCCGGCGAGTTGGCCGAAAAAATCAAGGGGGGCTGGTACGATTTTGACGCGGTAGTGGCCACCCCCGATATGATGAAGGATGTGGGCAAGCTGGGGAGCGTTTTGGGTCCCCGGAAGCTGATGCCCAGTCCCAAGGCGGGCACCGTAACCCAGGAGGTCGGCAGAACCGTTAAGGAACTCAAGGCCGGGAAAATAGAATTCCGGGTGGACAAACAGGGCATTATTGCGGTGGCTGTAGGCAAGGCGTCCTTCTCGAAAGAGAAGTTGGAAGAGAACATCCGCAGCCTGGTAGACGCGGTGAACCGGGCCCGGCCATCAGCGGCCAAAGGGGCTTATCTGGAGAGAATGACTTTGTCTACAACCATGGGACCCGGCATCAAAATTGACCGGGCCTCAGTGGCCCGAGAATAGGGAGCGCAGATTGCCTGATCCAAGAAAAGCTGTGCGTGTGGCCGATACGGTCAGCCGGATGAAAGCGGCCACTACTATTTTCTTTGCCGATTTCAAAGGTCTTTCGGCGCCGGCGGCAACCGACCTGCGGGCCCGGCTCCGGGCCGGCAATATTGATATGCTGGTGCTGAAGAAAACCCTGATCCGGCGGGCGGTGGCCGACGCCGGACTGCCCGCTGTGGATGAATTTCTCAGCGGCATGATGGCCCTGGCGTTCACCTCCGGCGACCCGGCGGAATCGGCCAAGATTTTCAGGGAATTCAGCAAGGCCCATAATGATGTGCCGGCCATTACCGGCATGCTGCTCGAAGGGGTTTCCCTGCCCGGATCCAGTGCCGCCGAACTGGCCGCGCTGCCCAGCCGGGAAGCGCTGCTGGGGCAGTTGGCCGCAACTTTGAAGCAACCCATGACCATGCTGGCAGGGACCCTTAACGGCGCCATGACAACCCTGGCCCGGACCCTGAGCAGTCTGGCAGATCAAAAAACTTAATGATTAAGAAGGAGCGTATGAATGGCAACCATTAAACGCGATGATGTCCTCGGATACCTGGAGTCGGCGAATATGCTCGAAATATCCGCCCTCATCAAGGATATCGAGGAAAAGTTCGATGTGACGGCTGTGGCGCCGATGGCGATTGCCGGAGGGGGTCCGGCGGCCGGCGAGCCGGTAGCCGAGGAGAAAGACGAGTATACGGTGGTCCTGACGCAGATCGGCGAGAAGAAGATCAATGTAATCAAGGTGGTCCGTGAGATTACCTCCCTGGGACTGAAGGAGGCCAAAGAACTGGTGGATGGCACGCCCAACACCGTGAAGGAGGGCGTCACCAAGGACGAAGCCGAAGGCTTAAAAGCCAAGCTCGAAGAAGCTGGCGCCACGGTGGAGTTGAAATAGCCCTTGACGCGATCCCTAGCTAACCGGTTCAGCGCAATCCATTTTCGATATCCCGTATTACGGGAGGAGGTTTCCAAGTGCCTGTGAGTATCTCATCCGAACAGGAACGGCACTCATTCAGCCGTATTGATTCCATCGCCAAGATCCCCGATCTGCTGGCGATTCAGACATCGTCCTACGGCGATTTTCTACAACCCAAGGTCCTGCCCGCGCAGCGCGAAGCCAAGGGGCTGGAGGCGGTCTTCAGAGGTATGTTCCCGGTGGAGGACAGCCACGGCAACTACGTGCTGGAGTATGTCAACTACCACCTGGGCGCCGCCAAGTATTCGGTGCGCGAGTGCCTGGACCGGGGCGTCAGCCACGTCGTGCCGCTCAAGGTGCGCCTGATTCTGCACATCACTGATGAACAGGACAAGTCGGTTTACGCCCAGAGCATCGAGCAGGATGTCTTCTTCGGCAATGTCCCTTATATGACCGACCGGGGCACCTTCATTATCAACGGCGCCGAGAGGATTATCGTCAGCCAGCTGCAGCGCTCGCCGGGGGTATTCTTCGAAGAGAGCAAACATCCCAACGGCACCAGCATCTACCAGGCCCGGATCATCCCCTTCCGGGGCTCGTGGGTCGATTTCACCACCGACATCTACGACACGCTCTACGCCATCATTGACCGGCGCCGGAAATTCCCCGCCACCATGCTGCTGCGGGCCATCGGCTGCGGGACCAATGAGGAAATCCTGCGGGCCTTCGACCTGGTGGAGGACGTGCGCGTCAAGACCAACAATGCCGAGGCCCTGGTCGAACGCACTTTGGCCGCCGATGTGATCAACACCGATACCGGCGAGATCATCTTCGAGGCCGAGCGGCAGCTGGAACTGGATGACCATGCCGTCCTCAGAAAGGCCGGCGTCAAAAGCCTGCCCCTGATGACCACCGAGAATGAAATCGGCCTGGAAATCATCCGCAACACCATGAAAAAGGACCCCACCAGCAGCCAGGAAGAGGCGCTGGCCCGGTTCTATCGCGATCTCCGCTCCGGCGAGGCCCCCAGCATCGACGTGGCCCAGAAATTCGTCGAGCGGATGTTCTTCTCGTCCAAGAAATACGATCTGGGGCAGGTGGGCCGCTACCGGATCAACAAGAAATTCAACCTCAATGCGCCCATCGAAAACCCGGTGCTGATCCGGGAGGACTTCATCGAAGCCTGCCGCTACCTGATCGCCATGCGCAAAGGGGAGCGGGGTCCGGATGATATCGACCATCTCGGCAACCGCCGGGTGCGCACGGTGGGCGAACAGCTGGCCAACCAGTTCACCATCGCCTTGAGCCGCATGCAGCGCACCATCCGGGAGCGCATGAGCACCCGGGAAGCGGAGAGCCTGACCCCCCAGGACCTGATCAATTCGCGCATCGTGACATCGGTCCTGAATGCCTTCTTCGGCACCAGCCAGCTCTCCCAGTTCATGGATCAGACCAATCCGCTGTCGGAGATCACCCACAAGCGCCGCATATCGTCACTGGGGCCCGGAGGGTTGACCCGGGAGAGGGCCGGATTCGAGGTGCGCGACGTCCATTATACGCACTACGGCCGCCTCTGTCCCATCGAAACCCCTGAAGGCCCGAACATCGGCTTGATCAGCTCCCTGGCCACCCATGCCCTGGTCAACCACCTCGGCTTCATCGAGTCGCCCTACCGCAAGATCAATCACAGCAACGGTACCTACCAGATCACGAACTCGGTGGCCTACCTCTCCGCGGATGACGAGGACCGGGTCAATATTGCGCAGGCCAACGAACCGCAGAACAAGGATAAGCGTTTCAAATCCAAGCGCATCCTGACCCGCAAGGGAGACAACTTTCCCATCGTCGATGCGATTGACGTGGATTATATCGATGTGGCGCCGAGCCAGATTGTGTCGGTGGCCGCCTCGCTGATCCCCTTCCTGGAGCATGACGATGCCAACCGGGCGCTGATGGGCTCGAACATGCAGCGCCAGAGCGTGCCCCTGCTCAAGCCGGCTCGGCCCATCGTGGGTACCGGTGTCGAGGGCCGGGTAGCCCGGGACTCCCGGGCAGCCGTCTACGCCGCGGAAGGAGGGGTGGTCGATTCGGTGGAGGCCGACCTGATTACGATCCGGTCCAAGGGCAAGTCTGAGGATGTCACCTTGCGCCAGGCCGAGAATCTGCACCGCTATCCGCTCTACAAATTTCTGCGCACCAATCAGGACACCTGCATCAACCAGAAGCCGGTGGTGCTGCCCGGGCAGCGGGTGCGCAAGGGCGCCTTGCTGGCCGACGGCTGTAGCACCGACCACGGCGAACTTGCCCTGGGCCGTAATCTGCGGGTCGCTTTCATGCCCTGGCGGGGCTACAATTTCGAGGACGCCATTGTCATTAATGAGCGCCTCCTCAAGGAAGATGTGCTCTCTTCGATCCACATCAAGATTGCCGAGATGGAGGTCCGGGACACCAAGCGGGGCACCGAGGAACTGACCAATGAGATTCCCAACGTCAGCGAAGAGGCCACCCGCAACCTGGACGAATCGGGCATTATCCGGGTCGGCGCCGAGGTCAAGCCCGGCGACATCCTGGTAGGCAAGGTGACCCCCAAGGGTGAAACCGATCCCACCCCGGAAGAAAAACTGCTGCGGGCCATCTTTGGCGAGAAGGCCGGCGATGTGATGGATACCTCCAAGCGCTGCGATTCGGGTGTGCGCGGCATTGTGATCAAGACCCAGCTGTTCGAGCGCAAGCGCACGACCAGCCGCACCGAGGATAAGGAAGTCATCGCCAAACACCAGGCCACAGCCAAGGCCCAGCGCATCTCCCTGTCGGAGCGGCGCAACGAGCTGCTTAAGCGGCAGCTGCTTGGCCAACTGTCCGGCGGCATCCGTGACTTGAATGAGAACAAAACCCTCATTAAGGCCAAAACCAAGCTCACCAGTTCCAAGATCGCGGCCCTCGATTTCGACCGGCTCAGCATGCGCTCTCCCTGGGTCGAGGACAAGAAGCGCTGGCAGAATATTGAAGAGATTTTGCACAGCTACCGGGCCGGTCTGTTCGAAGTGGAAGAGACCCTGGAGCAGGCCATTTTCAAGATTCGGGTGGGAGACGAGCTGCAACCGGGCGTCATCAAACTCTGCAAGGTTTACATCGCCAACAAGCGCAAGATTTCGGTGGGTGACAAGATGGCCGGCCGCCACGGCAACAAGGGCATCGTCTCGGTCATCGTCCCGGAAGAGGATATGCCCTTCACCGAGGACGGGCACCCGGTGGACATCATCCTGAACCCCCTCGGTGTCCCTTCGCGGATGAACGTGGGGCAGCTCTACGAAACGATGCTGGGCTGGGCCGGACAGCGCCTCGGCAAACGTTATGCCACGCCGGTTTTTGACGGCGCCACCCACGCCGATGTGCTCGAACAGATGAAGCAGGCCGGGATTGCCTCCGAAGGCAAGGTGTTCCTGCGCGACGGCCGGACCGGCGAACTCACCGCGGACCCGGTGACGGTGGGTGTCATCTACATGATGAAGCTCAGCCACCAGGTGGACGACAAGATGCACGCCCGCTCCACCGGCCCCTACTCGCTCATCACCCAGCAGCCGCTGGGAGGCAAGGCCCAGTTCGGCGGCCAGCGCTTCGGTGAGATGGAAGTGTGGGCCTTGGAAGCCTACGGTGCGGCCCACACGCTGCAGGAGCTGTTGACAGTCAAGTCGGATGACGTTGAAGGGCGCAGCCGGCTCTACAATAACCTGGTGAAGGGCGAGAACTCCCCCGAACCAGGCATGCCGGAATCGTTTAACGTATTATTGAAGGAGCTTCAGGGTCTCGGTCTAAACGTAACCCTGGATTAGCGGAGGTCACTTTGGTCTATATCAAACCCCCTCAGAGCACGTCGCAGCGCGACATCAAGTCCATTACGCTGAGCATCATGAGCCCTGAGATGATTCTTAATCACTCCCACGGCGAGGTGCTCAAACCTGAGACCATCAATTACCGCTCCTATAAGCCGGAGAAGGATGGACTGTTCTGCGAACGGATATTCGGTCCGGTAAAGGACTGGGAATGCCACTGCGGCAAGTACAAGCGCATCCGTTACCGGGGCATCATCTGCGACCGTTGCGGCGTGGAAGTGACCCGCAAGAAGGTTCGCCGGGAACGGATGGGCCATATCAGCCTGGCGGTGCCGGTGGCTCATATCTGGTACCTCAAGTCGGTGCCCAGCAAGCTCAGTTATCTGCTGGGCTACTCCACCAAGAACCTGGAAAAGATTATCTATTATGAATCCTACGTGATTCTCAAGGCCGGCCAGTCCGAGAAGGAAGAGGGTGAACTGGTCGATGAGATAGAATACATGGGTCTGGAGGAGGAGTTCGGCCGCGAAGCGGTATCCGAAGGCGAGCGGGATGAGGGCAATTTCTTCCATGCGGCCATGGGGGGCGATGCCATGCAGGCCCTGCTGGAGAAGCTCAATATCCCCGAGCTGGTTGACAGGCTGACGCTGGTGGCCAACGAGTCCAAGTCGATGGCCAAGGCCGAGGACGCCCTCAAGCGCCTGCGGGTGCTGAAAAAATTTGATGCCCGGATCGAGCGCAAGGTCACCAACCGGGTCGGTTGGATGATCCTCACCGTTCTGCCGGTTATTCCCCCCGAGCTGCGGCCGCTGGTGCCCCTGGAGGGGGGCCGCTTTGCCGCCTCCGACCTGAACGACCTCTATCGCCGGATCATCATCCGCAACAACCGGCTGAAGCAGCTGCTGGCCATCAAGGCGCCGGACGTGATCCTGCGCAATGAGAAGCGCATGCTGCAGGAGGCCGTGGACAGCCTGTTTGACAACGCCCGCCGGGGCACTGCCGTCCGTAGCGGTACCCGCCGGCCGCTCAAATCCCTCAGCGATATGCTGCGCGGCAAACAGGGCCGTTTCCGGCAGAACCTGCTGGGCAAGCGGGTCGACTATTCGGGCCGTTCGGTAATCGTGGTGGGTCCCGAACTACAGCTGCACCAATGCGGCCTGCCCAAAGAGATGGCCATGGAGCTGTTCAAGCCGATGATCATCCGCGACCTCATGGCCCGGGGCTTTGCCAAGACCCCCCGGGGCGCCAAACTGATGGTGGAGGCCAAGGGACCAAGAGTGCTGGAAGTGCTGGAATATGTGGTCCGGGACCACCCCGTGCTGCTGAACCGGGCGCCGACCCTGCACCGCCTCGGCATCCAGGCTTTCCAGCCCATCCTGGTGGATGGCCGGGCCATCAAGCTGCATCCGTTGGTGACCACCGCCTTCAATGCCGATTTCGACGGCGACCAGATGGCGGTCCATATACCGCTCTCGGCCGAGGCCAAAGTGGAATCCTGGGTGCTGATGCTCTCCAGCCATAACATTCTCCATCCGGCCCACGGCAATCCGGTGGCCATTCCCTCCCAGGATATGGTGCTCGGGTTTTACTACCTGACCCGCAGCCGGAAAGGGGCCAAGGGCGAAGGCAAGAACTTCTACTCCTACGATGAAGCCAAGCTGGCCTACGAAAACGGCGCCGTGGACCTGCATGCCCTGGTCAGCCTGCGCCGGGACGGCGAATGGCACCGCGATACCACCGTCGGCCGCATCATTTTCAATTCCATCGTCCCCCCGGGGTTGCCCTATTACGATCAGATGATTACCAAGAAGGGGCTGGAAGGAATCGTCGGCGAATGCTTCCAGGAGCTGGGCAACTACCATACCGTGCAGTTCCTCGACCGCCTGAAGGACATGGGCTTCGATTTTGCCACCCGTAGCGGCGCCTCCATCGCCATCTCGGATATCCTGATTCCCGAGGAGAAGCACGAGATTATTGCCAACGCCCGGAAAGAGGTGGCCAATGTCCAGGACAAGTTCGAGCGGCAGATTCTCACCGAAGGGGAGCGCTACAACAAAGTTATCGATATCTGGACCCACGCCACCAATGCCGTGGCGGCCAGTATGATGAAGCATCTGGAAGCCGACCGGGACGGGTTTAACCCGGTCTACATGATGGCCGACTCCGGCGCCCGGGGCAGCCAGGACCAGATCAAGCAGCTGGCTGGCATGCGGGGCCTGATGGCCAAGCCGCAGAAAAGCCTCACCGGCACCAAGGATGAGATCATCGAGAATCCCATCACCTCCAACTTCAAGGAGGGGCTGTCGGTGCTGGAGTACTTCATCTCCACCCATGGCGCCCGGAAAGGTCTGGCCGACACCGCCCTGAAGACGGCCGACGCCGGCTATCTGACCCGCCGGCTGGTTGACGTTTCCCAGGATGTGGTCATTTCGCTCCACGATTGCGGCACTATCCAGGGCCAGGCGACCACCGACCTTAAGGACGGTGAGGAAATTGTCGAGCCGCTGGAAGATCGCATCATCGGCCGGGCTGTGCTGGAGGAGGTGGTGCATCCGGACAGTGGCAAGATTCTGCTCAAGGCCGGCGGCCTTATTGACCGTGTGATCGCCCGCATGATTGCAGACGCCGGCGTCACCCAGGTGATGGTGCGCTCGGTGCTCTCCTGCGAAGCCGAATACGGTCTGTGCCAGATGTGTTACGGCACCAATCTGGCCTCGGGGCGCTTGGCCACCATGGGGGATGCGGTCGGCATCATCGCCGCCCAATCGATCGGTGAGCCGGGCACCCAGCTCACCTTGCGGACCTTCCATATCGGCGGCACGGCGTCACGGGTCATCGAGCAATCCGAGATGACCACCAAGAAGCCCGGTATCGCCCGGTTCAGCAAGAATTTCAAATCGGCGATGATCAAGGATGAGACCCACGGCCTGCATAAAGTGGCCCTGGTGCGCAATGGGAAAATCGAGGTGATGGACAACAATAAGCGGGTCCTGACTACCTTCACCATCCCCTATGGAGCCCGGGTGCTGGTCAAGGACGGCGAGAAGTTGAAGGCCGGCCACGCGCTGTTTGCCTGGGACCCCTACACGGACGTGATTCTAGCCCGGGGCGATGGCAAGGTGCTCTTTGTCGATATGATCGAAGGGGAGACTTACAAGGAGGAAGCCGTCGAGGGTGGCAAGAAGATGAAGGTCATCAGCGAATCGAAAAACCGTAACCTGAGCCCGCATATCGAAATCATTGATCAGGATGGCGGAATCATTACCGGCGGCGGTTCGGTGTTGCCGGTGAAGTCGACCCTGATGGTGCGCGATGGCGACAGCGTGAAGGCTGGCCATGTGCTGGTGAAGATCTCCCGGGAGATCGGCAAGACCCGGGACATCACCGGTGGTCTGCCCAGGGTGGCCGAGCTGTTCGAGGCGCGCCAGCCGTCCAATCCCGCCGTGGTCACCGAGATTGACGGCCTGGTTTCCTTCGGCAAGACCAAGCGGGGCATTCGCGAGATTATTGTCACCGGCGAGGATGGCGTCTCCAAGAAATACAACATTCCCTACGGCAAGCACGTCATCGTGCACGATGGAGACCCCGTCGTCACCGGTGACCGGTTGTGTGACGGCTCGGTGGCCCCCCAGGATATTCTGGCCATCGGTGGCCCGTCGAAGGTGCGGGAATATCTGGTGAATGAAATTCAGGAAGTCTATCGTCTCCAGGGCGTGCGGATCAACGACAAGCACATCGAGGTCATTGTGCGCCAGATGATGCAGAAAGTGAAGATCAGCGACCCCGGTGACGCCGATGTCCTCAGGGGCGACCGCATCAGCCGCTGGGAGCTGGCCCGCATTAACCGGGAGATGAAAGTGCAGGTGGTGATTACCGATCCCGGTGATTCGGAGTTGCTGGAGGGGCGTCTGCATAAGAAAGTGGAGGTGACCACCCTCAACAAGGAGTTAAAGGCTGAAGGTAAAACCACCGCCAAATCCCGCAAAGGCAAGCCGGCCACATTCCAGCCGCTGCTGCTGGGCATTACCCGGGCGTCCCTGAATACGGAGAGCTTCATATCGGCCGCCTCCTTCCAGGAGACGACGCGCGTCCTCACCGATGCTGCCGTCGAAGGCAAGACGGACGTTCTGCGGGGCCTGAAGGAGAATATCGTCATGGGCCGGCTGATTCCCGCCGGAACCGGCCTGCCGCGCTTCCAGGACATCCTGGTGATGAACCCCGATCCCGAATTGGAACTGCCGGAACCGGCCGAATCGGAACCGCTGGCCGCAGAGCCGTTGGCGGGGGTGTAAAGCCCCGGCAAAATTATCTGGGACCCGTCGGTGAAGTGGCCTTTCTGGCGTTGACTTCCCAGCGCTCCTCTCTATAAATTACGAAGCTATACTCGGTAGCAATTTTTATAACAGGCATACTGGAGAAATCGTGCCTACGACCAACCAGCTTGTGCGCATGGGCCGCAAGCGTATCAAAAAGCGCAGTTCGACACCCGCTCTGAAGGGCAATCCTCAGATGAGGGGGGTCTGCAAACGGGTCTATACTACCACGCCCAAAAAGCCCAATTCCGCCCTGCGGAAGGTTGCCAGGGTGCGTCTGACCAACGGCATCGAAGTTTCCGCCTATATTCCCGGTGAAGGTCACAATCTCCAGGAGCACTCCATTGTACTGATCGAGGGGGGCCGGGTGAAGGACCTGCCCGGCGTCCGCTACCATATTGTCCGGGGCGTGCTCGATACGGCCGGCGTGGAGGGGCGCAGAACCAGCCGCTCCCGTTACGGCGCCAAGAAGCCGAAGGACTGAGCATGTCCCGCCGCCGCAGCCCGGAATCACGCGTAGTACTGCCTGATCCCGTGTATGGTGATATGGTGGTCACGAAGTTTATCAACAACCTGATGAAGAAGGGCAAGAAGTCGGTGGCCGAGTCCCTCTTCTATGGGGCCATGGACCGGGTCAAGACCAAGGCCAAGGCTGAAGGCATTGACATCTTCCGGCAGGCGCTGGAAAATGTCGGCCCCAGGCTGGAGGTCAAGTCCAAGCGGGTGGGCGGCTCCACTTACCAGGTGCCGCTGGAGGTCTCGTCCAAGCGCCGGCAGGCCCTGGCCATGCGCTGGCTGATCCATTTTGCCCGAGCCCGCAAGGGACCCAACATGGCCAGCCGTCTGGCGGCTGAATTAATTGCCGCGGCCAACAACGACGGCGGCGCCTACAAGAAGCGCGAAGACACGCACCGGATGGCGGAGGCCAATAAAGCCTTCGCCCATTTCCGTTGACCGGGTGACCAGGAAGCCGAGATAGACAGCAAACCACAGCGATGGAAAAAGTCACCCTAGAGCACGTGCGTAATATTGGCATCATGGCCCACATTGATGCCGGCAAGACCACCACGACAGAGCGCATCCTTTACTACACCGGCCGGGTACACCGCCTCGGTGAGGTCCACGATGGGGCCGCCACCATGGACTGGATGGACCAGGAGAAGGAGCGCGGCATCACCATCACTTCGGCGGCCACCACGACCTTCTGGAAAGGCCACCGGATCAATATTATCGATACCCCCGGCCACGTCGATTTTACCATCGAGGTGGAACGTTCTCTGCGGGTACTGGACGGCGCCATCGCCATCTTTGATGCGGTGAGCGGGGTCGAACCACAGTCGGAGACAGTCTGGCGGCAGGCCGACAAGTACGACGTCCCGCGCATGGCGTTCATCAACAAGATGGACCGCACCGGCGCAGATTTCTACCACGTGCTGGAGATGATGAAGGACCGGCTGTCGGCCCATCCGGTGCCCATCGTGCTGCCCATCGGCGCCGGCGAACTCTTCACCGGCCTGATCGATCTTATTGCCATGCAGGCCATTCTCTATGTGGATGAGCACGGCCAACATTTTGAGTATGGCGATATTCCCGCCGACCTCAGGGAGGAAGCCGACAAGTGGCGCCTGCATCTGATGGAGGAGGTGGCCTCCTACGATGAACACCTGATGGAGAAATATCTGGCCGGCGAGACCCTCAGCCCCGACGATGTGCGTCATGCCATCCGCCGGGGTTGCATCGATGGCACCCTGGTGCCTACCCTGTGTGGTTCGGCGTTCAAGAACAAGGGCGTCCAGCGGCTCCTTGATGCGGTCATCGACTACCTCCCCTCACCGGTGGACATGGGTGACGTGCAAGGCTATGACCTTGACGGCAAGGAGCCCCTCTCCCGGGAAATCCGGGACGATGCGCCCTTCTCGGCCCTGGCCTTCAAGATTATGACCGATCCCTATGTGGGGCGGCTGACATTCTTCCGGGTCTACTCGGGACAGGTCAAAACCGGCCAGACGATTCTCAACGCCAACACCGGGAAAAAGGAGCGCGTCGGCCGGCTCATGCTGATGCATGCCGACAAGCGCGAAGAGCGCAGCATGGTGACCACCGGGGAAATTGCCGCAGTGGTGGGGCTCAAGAATACCCGCACCGGCGACACCCTCTGCGATATCGACCAGCCGATCCTGCTGGAGAAAATGGATTTCCCCGAGCCGGTGATCCGGGTGGCGGTTGAGCCGGCCTCCAAGGCTGACAGCGACGCCATGAACGCCGGTCTGGCCAAGCTGGCCGAGGAGGATCCCACCTTCCAGGTCAATCTCGATGAAGAGACAGGCCAGATTATCATTGCCGGCATGGGCGAACTGCATCTGGAGGTGCTGGTGGAGCGGCTGAAGCGGGAGTTCCACGTCCATGCCCGCATCGGCGCGCCCCAGGTGGCCTACAAGGAAAGCATTACCCAGGAAGCGGAGGCCGAAGGCCGTTTTGTCCGCCAGTCCGGCGGCCGGGGCCAGTACGGCCATTGTGAGATTCGGATCAAGCCGAGCGAGCCGGGCAAAGGTTACCTGTTCATTAACAAAATCAAGGGCGGCGACATACCCCGGGAATATATTCCCTCGGTGAACGCCGGCATCCAGGAGGCGCTGAAAAATGGCGTACTGGCCGGCTACCCGATTGAGGACGTGACCGTGGAGCTTTTCGACGGCTCCTACCACAATGTCGACTCATCGGAAATGGCCTTCAAGATCGCCGGCTCCATAGCGATACAGGAGGCGGTCCGCAAAGCCGGCCCCGTACTGCTCGAGCCGATGATGGCCATAGAGGTGGTGGTGATGGATGACTATCTCGGCGAGGTCATGGGTGATCTGACCAGCCGCCGGGGCCATATCAAGGGTATGGAAAAGCGCAAAGACGCCCAGGTCATCAATACGGAAGTGCCACTGTCGGAGATGTTCGGTTATGCCACCGACTTGCGCTCCCTCACCCAGGGCCGGGCCGTTTTTACCATGCAGTTTTCGCATTATGTCCAAGTGCCCGAATCCATCAAGGATCGGATTCTGGACAGGGTTCAGGGTAAAGTCGCCTCATAGCGGCAGCAACAGCAGCAATTTCGGAGATTATTGATGGCCAAGGAGAAATTTATACGCAACAAGCCGCATGTGAACGTCGGCACCATCGGCCATGTGGACCATGGCAAGACGACCCTCACTGCGGCGATTACCCACGTGCTGAGCCAGCGCGGCCTGGCCCAGATGGTGAGCTTCGACCAGATCGACAACGCCCCCGAGGAGCGTGAGCGGGGCATCACCATCCAGACGGCCCATGTGGAGTACGAGACCGACAAGCGGCACTACGCCCACGTGGACTGCCCCGGCCATGCGGACTATATCAAGAACATGATCACCGGCGCGGCCCAGATGGACGGGGCCATCCTGGTGGTCAGCGCGGCCGACGGCCCCATGCCCCAGACCCGTGAGCATGTGCTGCTGGCCCGGCAGGTGAATGTCCCCTCCATCGTGGTCTATATGAACAAGATCGACCAGGTGGATGACGAGGAGCTCATCGAGCTGGTGGAGGTGGAGTTGCGCGACCTGTTGAACGAGTACGACTTCCCCGGCGACGACACCCCCATTATCAAGGGCTCGGCGCTGGCGGCGCTGAACTCCGACGGCACCGGCGAGGCGGTGGCCAGCATCAACGAGCTGCTTGATGCCGTCGATAACTTTATTCCGCTGCCGGTGCGCGAGATCGACAAGCCGTTCCTGATGCCGGTGGAGGATGTGTTCTCCATTACCGGCCGGGGCACGGTTGGCACCGGCCGGGTTGAGCAGGGCCAGGTGAAGGTGGGCGACGAGGTCCAGATCGTGGGCCTGGGCGCGGAGGAGAAGACGGTGGTGACCGGTGTGGAGATGTTCCGCAAGTTGCTCGATTCGGGCGAGGCCGGTGACAACCTGGGTCTCCTGCTGCGGGGCATCGACAAGGAATTCCTGCGCCGGGGGATGGTGCTGGCCAAGCCGGGCAGCATTACCCCGCACACCAAGTTCAAGGCCGAGGTCTACGTGCTGAAGAAGGAAGAGGGTGGCCGCCACACGCCGTTCTTCAACAACTACCGGCCCCAGTTTTACTTCCGCACCACCGATGTGACCGGGGCGGTGCAGTTGCCCGGCGGGGTGGAGATGGTGATGCCCGGTGACAACGTGAACGTGGAGGTGGAGCTGATCACGCCCATCGCCATGGACACGGAGCTCCGCTTCGCCATCCGCGAAGGGGGCCATACGGTCGGTGCCGGCGTGGTCACAGAGGTCATCGAGTAGGGTATCGACATGGCCGGCCAGAAAATCCGCATCAACCTGAAGGCATACGATCATATCCTGCTCGATAAATCGGCGGAGAAAATCGTCCGTACCGCCAAGAACACCGGCGCCCTGGTGTCCGGCCCCATTCCGTTGCCGACGCACCGGACCATCTATACGGTCAACCGCTCGCCCCACGTGGACAAAAAATCCCGGGAGCAGTTCCAGACCAAGGTGCACAAACGGATTATTGATATCCACAACTCGACCCCCAAGACGGTGGATGCGCTGATGAAGCTCGATCTGCCGGCAGGCGTCGACATCGAGATCAGGGCCTGAGCATGAAATCCCTGATCGGCATCAAGCGGGGTATGACGCGCATATTCGATGAGTCGGGCCGGGATATTCCCGTCACCGTCATTGAGGCGGGTCCCTGCACGGTGTGCCAGGTCAAGACCCCCGAAACCGATGGCTACAGTGCGGTGCAGCTGGCCTTCGGCGAGCGCAAGCTGAAGCACACCACCAAGCCGCTCCAGGGCCACTTTGACAAGGCCGGCATGCCCCCGGCGAAGGTGCTCAGGGAGTTCCCTCCCGATGGGGAGCACGAAGTCGGCGACGTGATTACGGTGGAGATTTTCAAGGTCGGTGACAAAGTCAATGTCGCCGGCACCACCAAGGGCAAGGGCTTCACCGGCCGCATGAAACGGTGGGGCTTCCACGGCGGCAGGGCTTCGCACGGGAAGAAGGACCAACTCCGGGCCGGCGGCTCCATCGGCGCCAGCTCCGATCCTTCGCGGGTTATCCCCGGCATGAAGGGGGCCGGCCGTAGCGGCAACGCCCGCCGGACCATCCCCAACCTGACAGTGGCGCGGATCAACCCGGAGCAAAACCAGATATTCGTCAGGGGCGCCGTTCCCGGTCCCCGCAACGGAACGGTCTACCTGACCAAAAATTCATGAAGCTCGGCGTACTGAAAATGGATGGTTCAAAGGCCGAAGGCCAGGTTGAACTGAAAAAGGACATTTTTGGCATCGAGCCGCGGGAGCATGTGGTCTACCTGGCGGTGAAGGCGGAAATGGCTAACAAGCGGCAAGGCTCGGCGTCGACGCTGACGCGTGGCCAGGTCAAGGGCAGCGGTATAAAGCTGTTCCGCCAGAAAGGCACCGGCCGGGCCCGGGTCGGTGACGCGGCCAGCCCGATCCGTTACGGTGGTGGGGTGGCTTTCGGTCCCCACCCGCGCAGCTACCGGCAAAAGGTGAACCAGAAAGCCCGGCTGCTGGCCCGGAAGTCGCTCCTCTCCAGCATGCAGCGCGACAGCCGCATTATTCTCGTGGATACCCTGGAGCTCGCCGAGCCCAAAACAAAATTGATGGCCCAGGCACTGGACGCACTGGGTCTGGAGGGTCGCAAACTGGTCATTCTTACCGCCGAACCTTCGGAGACGCTGTGGCGGGCCAGCCGCAATCTGCCCTGGGTGGCCATCAAGCCGGCCACAGACGTATCGAGCTGGGACCTCTGGTCCACCGATTTTCTGCTGTTAGACAAGGCCGGGCTGAAAGCCCTGCAGTCGGCGCTGAACTGAATATGACGATCAAGCAAAATATTATTTACCGGCCCCTGCTCACCGAAAAGATGAGCCGCCTGGAAGATACCGAGCGCAAATATGCGTTCGAGGTGCATCCTGCCGCCAACAAACATGAAATCAAGATCGCCGTTGAGGCCCAGTTTAGTGTGCAGGTGAGCAAGGTGGCGACCCAGAACCGGCGCGGCAAGGCCAAGAGCCAAAGCATGCGCAGCGGCGGCCACACGATCCGCACCCAGGGCCGTCGGGCAAACTGGAAGCGGGCCATCATAACCCTCGCCGAAGGCCAGAAAATCGACCTCTTTGAAACTGAGGGGGCCACCTAGCCATGCCGGTACGCAACCTGAAACCCAACACTCCCGGCCAGCGCTTCATGTCGGTCTCCACCTTCGAGGAGATCACTACCGATAAGCCGGAAAAGTCCCTTACCGAGGCCCTGCGCAAGACCGGTGGCCGGAACAATAACGGCCGGATCACCTCACGCCACCGGGGCGGGGGACACAAGCGGCGCTACCGGGTCATCGATTTCAAGCGCAACAAGTATGATGTGCCCGGCGTGATCAAGACTGTCGAATATGACCCCAACCGGTCGTGCCGCATCGCCCTGGTGCATTACGCGGATGGCGAAAAGCGCTACATCCTGGCCCCGGATGGCATCAAGGTGGCCGACGAAATTATCGCCTCGCGGGAGCGCACCCCCCTGCGGCCGGGGAACGCCATGCCACTGTCGATGATTCCGCCGGGGATGATGGTGCACAATGTCGAGCTTAAGCCCGGCAAGGGGGGCCAGATGGCCCGCTCCGCCGGCGCCGCCGCCCGCATCATGGCCAAGGACGGGAACATGGTGTCGCTCAAGCTTCCCTCCGGGGAAGTGCGCATGGTCCAGGAAAGTTGCCTGGCCGTGCTGGGAGAGGTGGGCAACAAAAGCCATATGAATATCAATCTGGGCAAAGCGGGCCGCAGCCGCTGGCTCGGACGCCGGCCCAAAGTCCGGGGCGTGGCCATGAATCCGGTGGATCACCCCATGGGTGGCGGCGAAGGCCGGTCCTCTGGCGGCCGCCATCCTGTTTCGCCGAAGGGTATCCCCTCCAAGGGCTTCAAAACGCGCAAGAAGAAGCACCAGTCGGACCGCTACATCGTAACGCGGAGGTCGTGATCCTATGCCACGCTCGATAAAAAAGGGACCCTATGTTTCGGAGAAGCTGCTCAATAAAGTGGCCGCCCTGAACAAGTCCAAGAAAAAGCAGGTGCTGAAGACCTGGTCGCGGCGCAGCACCATCACGCCCGATTTTGTGGGCCATACCTTTGCCGTACACAACGGCAACAAGTTTATCCCGGTGTTCGTGTCCGAGAATATGGTGGGCCACAAGCTGGGCGAATTTTCACCGACCCGGATTTTCCGCGGTCATGCGGATAAGCGCAAGGGCTAGGCGCGGTGGAGAGTATTGCACGGGCGCGTTATCTGCGGCAGTCGGCCCGCAAGCTGAACCGGATGTTGCATGAGGTGCGCGGCAAGGATGTTAACAAGGCCTTGAACATCCTCCATTTCACGCCCAACAAGGCGTCGGTATTTATCGAGAAAACGCTCCGTTCGGCCATCGCCAATATCATGAACGCGCCGGAGGCGAAGGAGGTGGACATCGACCAGCTCTATATCAAGCAGGCCTTCGCCGATGGCGGACCATCGCTCAAGCGCTGGCGGCCGCGGGCCCAGGGCCGGGCGACGCGCATTCTTAAACGGACCAGCCACCTGACCGTGGTGGTGGCCGAAAAGGGTTCCTGAGAGGGAACGGAGGACCGATTTGGGCCAGAAAACACATCCTATCGGGTTCCGGCTGGGGATCAACAAGCCGTGGCTTTCCACTTGGTTTGACGAGCACAATTTTGCCGAAAAACTCAGGGAAGATATCGTTCTGCGGCGCTATATCGAGCATCGCCTGAGCAATGCCGGCATATCCCGGGTGGAGATCAGCCGCACCGCCAAGAAGGTGACCGTGACGATTTTCACCAGCCGTCCGGGGATTGTCATCGGCCGGGGCGGGGAGGAAGTGGAACGGTTGCGCAACGAGATCCACGCCCTGCTGGGCCAGGAGATCAAGCTCAACGTCAGCGAGGTGAAGCGTCCGGAGCTGGACGCCCGGCTGGTGGGGGACAGCATCTCCCAGCAGCTGATCAAGAAAATATCGTTCCGCCGGGCGGCCAAGAAATCGATCCAGTCCACCATGCGCATGGGCGCCCAGGGGATCAAGATCTGCCTGTCGGGCCGGTTGGGCGGGTCGGAGATGAGCCGCAGCGAAACTTTCCGCGACGGCCGGGTGCCGCTGCACACTCTGCGGGCCGACATTGATTACGCGATGGTGGAGGCCCAGACCACCTACGGCAAGATCGGCATAAAAGTTTGGATTTGTAACGGAGAAAAGGCTACCCGGATGTCGGGAAAAGGCTGAGTATAGCGAATGTTGGCGCCGCGCAAAGTAAAATATCGCAAGCCCCACCGGGGTAACCGCCGGGGCATGGCCAACCGGGGCAACACCGTGGCCTTCGGCACCTACGGACTCAAGGCGCTGGAGAATGGCTGGATCACCAGCCGGCAGATTGAATCGGCCCGTGTGGCCATTACCCGTGCCACCCGGAAGTTCGGCCGTATGTGGATTCGCATATTCCCCGACAAGGCCATCACCCAGAAGCCGGCCGAAACCCGTATGGGCAAGGGCAAGGGGGCGCCGGAATATTGGGTGGCTGTGGTCAAGCCGGGGCGGATTCTGTTCGAGGTGGAGGGGGTCGATGAGGCCCTGGCTGCGGAGGCTTTCCGGCTCTGCTCCCACAAGTTGCCCATCAAGACCAAACTGGTTTCGCGCCGGGAGGGCGGCCAGTGATCAGCGAGGACATGCGCAGCCTGACCACGGAGCAGTTGCTTGAGCAGCTGCAGGAGCTCAGCGGCCAGCACACCCATCTGCGCTTTCAGAAGGCCCTCCAGCAGTTGCAGGGCACACATCAATTGGGACGGACCCGCAAGGATATAGCCAGGGTCAAAACATTGCTCAGGGAATACGAACTGGGCATCAGCGAGAGGAAGGCCGAGTAGGTCATGGCATCTGCAGCATCCAACCGGCGCCGCATGAAGGGCGAGGTTATCAAGACCGCTATGGACAAAACCGCCGTGGTCCAGGTGACCCGCCGGTTCCCGCACCCGGTCTACAAGAAATATGTGACCCGCATGAAGAAATTTTATGCTCACGATGAGCAGAATGCGGCCACGGCGGGGGACCAGGTCATCATCGAAGAGACCCGGCCCCTCTCCAAGACCAAGCGTTGGCGCATCCTGGAAATCATCGGGTCGGCCAAGGGCGGGTCGGCGGCATGATCCAGCAGGAATCACGGCTCAAAGTTGCCGATAACACCGGCGCCAAGGAGGTGCTCTGCATCCGGGTCCTGGGGGGCTCCAAGCGGCGCTATGCCAGCGTGGGAGATGTGATCGTGGTGACGGTGAAATCGGCTATTCCCGGCGGGGTCATCAAAAAGGGCGAGATCTCCAAAGCGGTGGTGGTGCGGACCAAAAAGGAAGTGCGCCGCGCCGACGGCTCCTATATCCGCTTCGATGATAATGCCGCCGTGCTGCTGGATAACCAGCTCGAACCGGCAGGCACCCGTGTGTTCGGTCCGGTGGCCCGGGAGCTGCGCGAAAAGCAGTATATGAAAATTGTATCGCTGGCGCCGGAGGTGCTCTAAAAATGCGTATCCGCAAGGGCGACACGGTCAAGGTGCTCACGGGCGTCGACCGGGGCAAGACGGGAAAAATTTTGCATGTCGATCCCAAGAAGGATCGGGCTATAGTGGAAGGTATCCGCTTTATGAAGCGCCACACCAAGCCGTCCCAGAAGAATCCCCAGGGCGGGATTATCGAGCGCGAGGCGCCGGTGCGGATGTCCAATCTGATGTTGGTGGTGGACGGCAAGGCGACCCGCATCGGCACCAAGCGCCTGGAGGACGGCAAGAAGGTCCGCTATTCCAAGAAAACCGGCGAAACATTGAACGAGTAGACTGGCTATGGCTGAGAAAGAACCCAAGAAAACCGCTGCCCAGACCAAGGCCGAAGCTCCGGCGAAGCCTGTGAAAAAGGCTCCGGCAAAGTCCCCCAAGACTGTCGCCAAGTCCAAGGCCAAGGCGCCGGCCAGCGGCAAACCGGCTGCCGCCAAGGCCGGGAAGTCTGCGGCCAAAGCGAAGCCGGCGGCCCAAAAGACCGCTGAGGCCAAGGTACCGGCTGAGAGCAAAACCGCCCCCAAGGCGGCCAAGGCCAAAGCGCAGCCGGCCCGCAGCAGGCCCCGGCTCAAGCAGGTTTACTACGACCGGGTGCTGGGCGAGTTGAAGGCCAAGGCCGGCTACAAGAATATCTGGCAGGTGCCCCGGCTTGATAAAATTGTGCTGAACATAGGCCTGGGCAATGCCCGTGAGGACCGCAACGCGCTGAAGGGCGCCCTGGACGACTTGGCGGTGATCACTGGCCAGAAGGCGGTGGTGACCTACGCCAAGAAGCCCATCTCCAACTTCAAAATCCGGGCCAAGGACCCGGTGGGGGTCAAGGTGACCCTGCGCCGGAACCAGATGTGGGAGTTCTTCGACCGCCTGATGAGCCTGGCCATCCCCCGGGTCAGAGACTTCCGCGGACTGCCCATGCGCTCCTTTGACGGCCGGGGGAATTACAGCTTCGGTCTCACGGAGCAGATCGTCTTTCCCGAGATTGACTATGACAAGATTGACAAAATTCGCGGCATGGATATCACCCTCGTGACCACGGCCAAGACCGACCAGGAGTCTTATGATATGCTCAGCGCGTTCGGTTTTCCGTTTCGTGCCCGACCCCAGGCCCCAGCGGAAGGAGCAACCGAATAATGGCGCGTAAAGGATTGATTATCAAGGCTCAAGCCAAGCCCAGGTTTTCTACCCAGGGCTACAATCGCTGCGGTAACTGCGGCCGGCCACGGGCCTTTATGCGCAAGTTCGGCCTGTGCCGGATCTGTTTCAGGGAGATGGCCCTGCAGGGTCTGATTCCCGGGATCACCAAGGCCAGCTGGTAAAGGATAAGCAAGCATGTCCATGTCCGATCCCATAGCAGATCTGTTAACCCGCATCCGCAATGCCCAGCAGGCCGATAAGCGCTGGGTCGATATCCCCGCATCCAACCTCAAGAAACGGGTCTGCCTGATATTGAAGGAAGAGCATTTTATCCGCGACCTGATCCAGGTGAAGGATGACAAGCAGAACATACTCAGGATTTTCCTGAACTATGACGACACAGGCGTGCCGGTCATCGAAGGCATCAACCGGATTTCCCGGCCGGGCCGGCGGCTTTACGTGAATGCCCGCGACGTCCCCCGGGTCCGGGGCGGACTGGGCATCTCCATACTGACCACCTCCCGGGGCGTCATCTCCGACAAGATCGCCCGGCGGCTGAAAGTGGGCGGTGAAGTTTTGTGTGAGGTCTGGTAAGCCAGCATGTCCCGCATCGGCAAATTACCCATTCCCCTGCCCGAGGGCGTCGCCGTCGAGGTCAAGGACCGGCTCGTTACCATCAAGGGCCCCAGGGGCGAGCTCAGCTACCGGCACAATCCCGGCCTGGAAGTGAAGCAGGCTGACGGCAGCCTGGTGGTGACCCGGGATTCGGACCAGAAGGAGCAGCGCGCCCTGCACGGCCTGACCCGGGCGCTGGTGGCCAATATGGTCCACGGAGTGGCCGAAGGATTCAGCCGGCAGCTCGATCTGATAGGCGTGGGCTATACGGTGGAGTTGAAAGGGGCCAATGTGCTGCTGAATCTCGGTTTCTCGCACGCCATTTATTTCCAGGCGCCTCCGGGGATCGAGTTCGAGGTGCTGGGCCGGAACACGACGCTGCTGATTAAAGGCATCGACAAGCAGGCCGTGGGCCAGGTGGCGGCAAAAATCAGGTCGTTGCGCAAACCGGAGCCGTATAAGGGCAAAGGGGTGCGCTATCACGATGAATATGTCCGGCGGAAAGCCGGCAAGACGGTCGGTTCAAGCGCAGGCGCGGCATAGCAGATGATTAACAGACAGCAGAAAAAAGCAGACCTCAGGGCTCGGCGGCGCCGGCGGGTGAAGAAAAAATTCGACCGCTTCGATGGCAAGATGCGGCTGGTGGTCAACCGCTCTGCCCGGCACATCACCGGTCAGATCGTGGACGACGCCCAGAGCCGGACGGTGGCTTCCGCCTCCACCATGGAAAAGGCGTTGGCGCCCCGGCTCAAGGGGATCAAGAACAAGACTGAGCAGGCCGAACTGATCGGCAAGGCGCTGGCGGAACGGGCCGCCGAAAAGAATATTTCGCGGGTCGTATTCGATCGCAACGGCTACGCGTTCCACGGCCGGGTGAAAGCCCTCGCAAAAGGGGCCCGCGACTCGGGCCTGAAGATTTAAGGCAAGGAAACTGATGGCGATAAATCCAGCAGAACTGGACCTGAAGGAAGAGACCCTGATCAAGATCAACCGGGTGGCGAAGGTGGTCACCGGGGGGCGGCGATTCAGATTTAATTCCATCGTTACCGTCGGTGATGGCAAGGGCCATGTGGGCGTCGGCTTTGGCAAGGCCAAAGAGGTGGCTTCGGCCATCTCCAAGGCCAAGGAAAATGCCAAGAAGAACCTGCGCAAGGTCCCGGTGATCAACGGCACACTGCCCCATGCGGTGCAGGCCAAGTTCGGCGCCAGCAAAGTGCTCCTGAAACCGGCCTCTCCCGGTACCGGCCTGATTGCCGGCGCAGCCGTGCGGGCCGTGCTCGAGCAGGCCGGCTATACCGATGTATTGACCAAGTGCACCGGCTCGACCAATGCCATCAACGTGGTCCGGGCCACGCAGAAGGCCCTGGGTATGCTGCGGGACGCTATCGAGGTTGCCCGCAGGCGGGGCATGACCGTCAAGGAACTGTTCGGCTGATGGCTGCCAAGACCCTCAAAATTACGCAGATTAAAAGCGGCATCGGTTACCGCCAGCGCACCAAGGACACCCTCCGGGCGCTCGGTTTCCACCGCATGCACCAGACTGTGGAGCAGCCGGACAATCCGGCCATCCGGGGAATGATCAAGGCGGTACGCCACCTGGTGAAAGTGGATCCGGCATGAGTGAGCACACACTGACCCCCGCAGAAGGCTCCACCAGGAACCGCAAGCGCCGGGGCCGGGGCCACGGCTCAGGTCTGGGCAAAACTGCCGGCCGGGGCCACAAGGGCTACCATTCCCGGTCCGGTTCGAAGCGGATGACCTGGTACGAGGGCGGACAGATGCCCCTCCAGCGCCGGATACCCAAGCGGGGCTTCAGCAATTATCTGTTCCGCAAGGAGGTGCAGATTGTCAACCTGTCCGACCTGGCCAGGCTGGATGCCGACAAGATCGGCCCGGAACTGCTCAAAGCCAAAGGACTGGTGGATAAGTCCTCCGTGCCGGTGAAAATTCTCGGGAATGGGGAGCTGGACAAGGCGCTGGAAGTATCGGCGCATAAGTTCAGCCAGGCGGCCCGGCAGAAAATTGAGCAAGCCGGCGGGAAGGTCATCGAGCTGTGATCGATAAATTTGTCAACAGCTTCAAGATTCCCGAGCTGCGCCGGCGGATATTCTTTTCGATGACCTTGCTGGTCGTCTACCGCATCGGCGCCCATGTGCCGGTTCCCGGCATCAACTCCGAGGCGCTGGCGGCGGCCATGCAGGGCTTTGCCAATACCTTGCTGGGGCTGTACGACATGTTCAGCGGCGGCGCTTTTGCCCAAGCGACGATATTCGCCCTGGGTATCATGCCCTATATCACCGCCTCCATCATTGTGCAGCTGCTGGGGGCCGTGGTGCCCTATTTCCAGCGCCTGCAGAAGGAAGGTGAAGAGGGCCGCCGGAAGATCACCCAGATCACCCGCTACGGAACCGTAATGATTTCGATTGTCCAGGGTTACGGCGTGGGCATTTTCCTGCGGGGCCTGAATACCCCCGTGGGCAACGTGGTACTGGATCCCGGCTTCAATTTCCAGATGATTACCATGCTGACGCTGGTCACCGGCACGGTCTTTGTCATGTGGCTGGGCGAGCAGATAACCGAGCACGGCATCGGCAACGGCATCTCCCTGATCATCATGGTCGGGATCATCTCCCGCGTGCCGACGGTGCTGTTCAACGAGATCACCCTCATCAACCAGCAGCTGCGCAACATCCTGCTGGACGTGATCCTGATCGGCCTCATGTTCGTCATTGTGGCCTCAGTGGTGGCGATAACCCAGGGCACCCGGCGCATCCCCGTGCAGTATGCCAAGCGGGTGGTGGGGCGCAAGGTCTACGGCGGCCAGAGCACCCACATCCCGTTGCGGATCAACACGGCCGGGGTAATGCCCATCATCTTCGCCCAGGCCATCATGTTTATCCCCAACACATTGGGCACCTATTTCCAGAACAGTCCAACGGTCCAATGGCTCATGGGGCTGTTTTCGGTAGATCATCCCTTCTACTGGGGCGTCTTCGGCCTGATGATTATTTTCTTCACCTACTTTTACACCGCCATCGCCTTCAATCCGGTGGACGTGGCCGACAACATGAAGAAACAGGGCGGCTTCATTCCCGGCGTCCGGCCCGGCAAGAAGACCGCCGAGTATATCGACAATATCCTGACCAGGGTCACCTTGCCCGGCTCCATCTTCCTGGCCATGATCGCGGTATTCCCCTACGTGCTCATGTCGGCGACCGGCATCAACTATGACCTGGCCAGTTTTTTCGGCGGCACAAGCCTGCTGATAATCGTGGGTGTCTCCCTGGATACCCTGCAGCAGATCGAAACGCACCTGCTGATGCGCCACTACGACGGCTTCCTGAAAAGCGGCAAAATCCGGGGGCGGCGCCGCTTCTAGCGGCCCGGAACCGGTTATGATTCCCCTGCGCAGTGCCGAGGAGATTGAGAAAATCCGCAACAGTTGCCGGATCGTATCCGAGACCCTCAGCGCGCTGCAGGAGCTCATCAAGCCCGGCGTGACCACCCGCCAGCTGGACACCGAGGCGGAGAAAATTATCCGCAGCAAGGGGGCCGATCCGGCCTTCAAGGGGCTGTATGGCTTTCCGGCCACGCTGTGCGCCTCGGTTGAGGATGAAGTGGTCCACGGCATCCCTTCCGACACCCCGCTGGAGGAGGGCCAGATTATAGGCCTGGATGTGGGGGCCATAACGGAGGGCTACTACGGCGACCATGCCCGCACATTCGCCGTGGGGCGGATCGACGCAGACCGCCAGAGGCTTATCGACCGGACCCGGGAAAGCCTCGATCTGGCGATCCAGGCGGCCCGCACGGGGGGCACGGTCGGCGATATCGGACATGCGGTCCAGCAGCACGCCGAAGCGGCCGGTTACGGCATCGTCCGCGACCTGGTGGGCCACGGCGTAGGGACGCGCCTCCACGAGGAGCCGCAGATTCCCAACTACGGCGAGCCGGGGACCGGACCGGCCCTGCAGGAGGGCATGTGCCTGGCGATCGAACCGATGATCAACATGGGGTCGGACAAAATTTTTACCAAGGCTGATGGTTGGACGGTGAAGACCGCGGACGGTGCACCTTCGGCTCACTTTGAGCATACCATCGCCATCACCGCCAACGGCCCAGAGATCCTGACGGCATACGACGCATAGGTATTATGGCAAAAGAACAGGCCATTCAGGTAGACGGTACGATTGTGAAAACATTGCCCAATGCCACCTTCCGGGTGAAGCTCGAAAATGGCCACGAAGTATTGGCCCATGTTTCGGGCAAGATGCGCATGCATTTTATCAAGATTCTGCCCGGGGATACGGTAACAGTGGAGCTCTCGCCCTACGATTTGTCGAGAGGCCGCATCACTTACCGGTTCAAATAGTTGCAGGCCAAAGCGGGAACATTATGAAAGTCAGGGCGTCAGTCAAAAAGATTTGCAGCAAGTGCAAAATCATCCGCCGCCGTAACGTGGTGCGAGTGATTTGCGTTCACGGCCGGCACAAGCAGCGGCAGGGATAACATGATGCGCCATCCAAACGGGAAGCGGAGCTGATATATGGCACGAATCGCCGGGGTTGATCTGCCCCGCAAGAAATCGGTGGAATATGCGTTGCCCTACATTTACGGCATCGGCCTGGCCAAGTCCCGCAGCATCCTGGCCGCAGCGGATGTGCCGCCGGCGACCCGGGTAATCGAGCTCTCCGAGCAGCAGGTGGTGGCGATCCGCAATGTCATTGCCGATAATCACAATGTGGAGGGGGAGCTGCGCAGCGAGGTGAGCCTGGATATCAAGCGCTTGGTGGACATCGGCAGCTACCGGGGCATGCGCCACCGGCGGGGCTTGCCTGTCCGCGGACAGCGCACCCATACCAACAGCCGCACCCGGCGGGGCAAAAGGAAACAGTTCGGCGGCCGCAAGACCAGTTCCTAGAGGAGATAAACAGCTTTGGCACAGAGATCGACAGGACGTAAGAAGAAAAAAAAGGTTATTGTTGAGCCCGAAGGGTTGGCCTATGTCAAGGCCTCGTTCAACAATACCAAGGTGACCATTACCAACAAGTACGGGAATGTGGTTTCCTGGGCATCCGGCGGCACCAGTGGCTACAAGGGCTCCCGGAAGAGTACCCCCTTTGCGGCCCAGCAGGCTGCGGCCAAGGCGGCCAAGGAGGCCATGGACCTGGGCATGGTGACGGTGGAGGTGCGGGTCAACGGCCCCGGCAGCGGCCGGGAGGCGGCCATCCGCTCCTTGCAGGTAGCCGGTTTGGTCATCACCGCCATCAAGGATGTCACCCCCATTCCGCATAATGGCTGCCGCCCTCCCAAGCGGCGGCGGGTCTAGGGGCAGTTATGGCGCGTTATCTCGGTCCCCGCACCAAGGTTGTCCGCAGACTGGAGTATCCGGTCTTCGAAAGTCCGAAATTCGGTTCACCGAAGCGGAACTATCTCCCGGGCCAGCACGGCCAGGGACGCCGGCAGAGGGTCTCCACCTACGGCCTGCAGCTGCGCGAGAAGCAGCGTATCAAGCACCTGTATGGTGTCCTTGAGCGGCAGTTCCGGAACTATTTCAAGAAGGCCGCTGCCCAGGACGGCCCCACCGGCCAGAATTTGCTGACCATGCTGGAGAGCCGGCTCGATAATACGGTTTACCGCCTCGGACTGGCGCCCACCCGGCGCGCGGCCCGGCAGGTCGTGGGCCACAAGCATTTGATGGTCAACGGACGGGTGGTCAATATCCCCTCCTACCTGCTCAAGCCCGGAGACGCTATCCAGGTGCGCGAAAAGAGCCGTAAAATGGAGGTCATCCACAACGCTATGCGGCGGGTGACGGAGGAGACCAGCATGCCCTGGCTCGATCTGGACAAGGCCCAGATGAAAGGTCTGTTTCTGGCCCTGCCCCAGCGTGACGAGATCCCCGAGAATGTCAACGAACAGCTCGTCGTAGAATTGTACTCGAAATAAAATCATACGAAGTAAACAGGATCGGAAGGAAGATTGAATGTCAGGCAACGATAGTCCTTATACTATTAACATTGATTCTCATAACGGGCACCAGGCCACGTTCACAGTGGAACCGCTGGATCGGGGTTACGGTATCACATTGGGTAACGCCATGCGGCGGGTACTGCTCACCTCGATTCCCGGCGCTGCCATAACGTCGATAAAAATCGCCGGCGTGCAGCACGAATTCTCCACCTTGAAGGGCGTCATTGAGGATGTCGCCGATATTGTGCTCAATCTCAAGCAGGTCCGCTTCAGACTCAAGGATCTGAAACCCGACCCCATCAACTTGACTCTCAAGAGCAAGGGCGTGGTGAAGGCCAAGCAAATCGGCGCCGCGACCGACCAGGTTGAGGTGCTCAATCCCGACCTGCAGATCTGCACCCTGAACGGTACCGCCGAGCTAAAGATGGAGCTGCGCCTGAGCCGGGGCAAAGGCTACGTGCCGGCCGAGGACAACAAGCTCCCCGATGCCCCCATAGGCACCATTTTCCTCGACTCCATCTATAATCCAGTGACCAACGCCACCTTCACTGTGACGCCCCTGCCGGCTTCCAAGACCCAGCAGGAGCGGCTGGTGCTGGATGTGCAGACCGACGGCTCCACGAGCCCCAAGGATGCGGTCGACTATGCTGCCCGGATGCTCCACGATCTGGCCAACGTGTTCACCTTCGCGGACGTTACCCCCATTGCCGATGTGGAGGACAAGATCGACGACCGAGGCATCCAGCTGCGCACCATGCTCAAGAAGAGCATCGACGAGATGGAGCTCTCCGTCCGCAGCCACAACTGCCTGCAGGCGGCCGGTATACTGACCATCTACGAGTTGGTCACCAAGGAAGAGGGCGAGATGCTGCGCTTCAAGAACTTCGGCCGGAAGTCCCTCACCGAACTCCAGGAGAAACTCGGCGAAATGGGTCTCTACTTCGGCATGAATATCGATCCGGCGCTCATCGAGAACTAGGTCAGGGAGCAGTTATGCGTCACCTTAAAAGAGGCCGGAAACTAAACCGGACTGCCAGCCACCGGCGGGCCTTGATGCGCAATCTGACCATTGCTCTGATTGAACACCGGCGGATTCAGACCACCGATGCCAAGGCCAAGGAGTTGCGCAAGTTTGTGGAACCGCTGCTGACTTTCGCCAAGAAAGGCACCCTGCATGCGCGCCGGCAAGTGCTTAAGGCCCTGCCCGGTAAGCAGGGCCAACTGGCTACCGAAGCGCTTTTCAAGGAACTGGCGCCCCTGGTGGCAGACCGCCCCGGCGGGTATACGCGGATCATCAAATTGGGCCCCCGCACCAACGACCGGGCGCCCGTGTCCCTGATCGAATTTGTCGATGCCGCGCCGGCCATTGAGGAGCCCGAGGATAAGAGCAGTGCTGAGAAGGCCAGCAAAAAAGGTCTGGGACGGCTTAAGCGCAAGGCCGCCGACACGGAAAAATCCGCCTGACCGGCAGCAGCCCGGTTTTGATCCAGTTTCGCCCACGTTTCTGCAAGGTAGCCGTTCTGGCTGCCTTCTCTTTTATCAGCCCATCCCTCTCTGCCCAAGCCTTGGCCCCGGTCACTTTCAGGGGTCTGTGGATCGTCCGGGAAAGCATGGTCAGCCGGGCGGAGATCGACGCGGCCCTGGAGTTCGCCCAGCGGGGTGGATTCAACCATGTGTTTGTGCAGGTCCGGGGCCGGGGCGACGCCTACTATCGTTCCCTCATCGTGCCCCGCAGCGAGCGCATCCGGGAAAAGGACCTCGATCCTCTGGCCTATACCATCCGCCGGGGGCACGAACTGGGGCTGAATGTCCACGCCTGGGTAACCACTTACCTGCTCTGGTCGGCCCGCAAGCCACCGGCGAACCGGGCCCATATCTACCACATGCATCCGGAATGGCTGGAGGTAAGGGCCGACGGCAGCGCCCAGCGGTTCCTCGACCTTTCGGCGCCCCGGGACGGCACCTTCGAGGGCATCTATCTTTCGCCGAGCCACCCGGAAGTGAACAACTACCTCAAGGCCGTGTTTACCGAAATCCTGCTCAATTACGCGGTAGACGGGCTCCATCTGGACTACGTCCGCTACTACGATCTGGACTACGGCTATAACGCAGCGGGATTGGAGGCCCTCAGCCGCCGCCACAATTTTGATCCCCGGCAGCTGCAGGGAGCCAGCGACGGCGCGACCCTGGGCGTTGCGGAGGCCGGCACAACAGTCGAACTGTGGAACACCTTCCGGCGCGACCGGGTCAGCGATCTGATCACGGCCCTGCACGCCATCATTACCATCGGCGGCAAGGAAGTGATGCTGTCGGCAGCAGTGAAGCCCAACATCCAGGTGGCCCGTTCCAGGTTCTTCCAGGACTGGGCCCGGTGGCTGGAAGACGGCATCCTCGATTACGCCGTGGCGATGAATTATACGCCCGAGCGCAGCGATTACCTGGACAATTTGCGGATCAGCCTCGGCGCGCTGCACCATGCCAACCGGGACCAGCTGGTGATGGGTGTGGCGACCTATAATCAGTCCGCGGAGGAGACGGCGGAGAAGATTCGCCTGGCCCGCCTGGCCGGCGTGGGGGGGATCGCCGTTTTTTCATACGATGCCCACAAGACGAACCTGGCCCACTTCGATCCCATCCTCAAGATCATCAACCGCTAAGTGAATCTGACCGGGACTAGCCCCCGAAACGGCTGATGACGGCCATCATCAGGATGCCCAGCCCAAGTGCGGCGAAGGTTCCTGCCCGCCGGTACGGTTGATGGAAGGCCTCCGGAAGCAGATTAACCGTGGCCACGTACATGAAGGTTCCCGTTGCCAGGGCCAGGGGCACAGCCGGCTGCCACTGGCTGAGGGAAGGCACCAGGGGCAGGGCCATGAGGGCGCCCAGGGGGGTGCTGGCGGCGAACAGTGCCAACAGCACCAACGAGCGGCGCAGCGCCTGGTTCGACAGCTTGAATACCGTCGCCAGTGAAAAGGCCGCCACGGCTTTATGGCTGATGATGGCCAGGAAAATAACCAGGCTGATCTGGGGGTTGGTATGGCCCAGCCCCAGGGCCACGCCGGCGGTGAAGCTGTGCAGACTGAGGCCCACCATGGCGGTGAAACCTATGGCCCGGTGGCGTCCCATGTCACTCCGTTCGCCGGGGGACTCCGCGCCCGCTTCCCCGCGCGGCACGGCCACCCGGTCAACCACCAACACGAGCAGGAATCCGGCCAGGATGCTGAATTGGGCTGACCGGTCATCACCCTGGGCAAGAGACTCCGGCAGCAGGTGAAAGAATATGGCTCCCAGAAACACACCCGCGCCGAAGGCCACAAACAGGTGCAGCTGGCGCTGGCTCCAGCGTCCCAACAGGGGCAGTGCCGCGCCGCCGGCAGCGGCCAGAACGATGAGTGCCAGATAGGTGCCCAATGACAAGTCCATACCGCCTGGAAATTACCTCCCTGCATGGCCCCCAAACAGTTGTGCTGTAAATGAATGTCCCCGCAGATAACCGGACACCGGCCGGGTCCCCCGGGGCTGTCTATGCGCCGCTGCTGACCCCGTTTACCCGGGACCGCCGGCAGATCGATGCGCAGGCGTTGCGGACCCATCTGGCGTTTCTGGCCCAGTCCGGCCTGGATGGTGTGCTGCTGCTGGGCACCAATGGGGAATTCGGCCGGCTGGCTGAGGCGGAGAAGCTGGCCCTGGTCGATCTGGCCACGGCCGTCGCGCCCGAACTGGCCTTTATCATCGGCATTACCAGTCCCGGCTCGGAGGCGGAAACGTTCCGCTTTGCCCGGCTGCTTGATGAGCGCCTCTCCCGGCCGGCCCGGTTCCTGGCCGCGCCTCCTTTCTACAGCCGCTACCGTCAGGGCGCCAGGGCGGAGCCGTCCGAGGTGGCCGGATTTTATGGCCGTCTCCTGGGGCTGGATCTGGCGCCGCCGATCCTGGCCTACAATGTCCCCGTGCCGCCTGCCGGGCCGGTGACGGCCCCCGTGCCGCCGGAAACGGTCGCCGTCTTTGCCGCAGCGGAAAATTTCTGGGGCCTCAAGGACTCCACTGGCGAAGTGGCCAATATCTCCCGCTACCTGGCCCAGCGGCCCGGCCTGCAGCTGCTCGTGGGGCACGATAAGGCCATCAGCGGCGGACGGGCAGCAGGGGCCGCCGGTAGCATCACCGCCTGCGCCAATGTGTTCCCTTCGGCGGTGAGGGCCGTATGGAATGCCGGGGATGAGGATACCCGGGCCGGCTGTCAGCGGGAACTGGACCGCCTGCGGGGCGTGCTGGAGCTGGTTCCCGGCAAGATGGTGGCCATACAGAAACTGCTCCTGCAGCGCCTCGGCGTCGTGGCGGAACGCTCACCGGTAAGAGAGGCCGGGTTGGAGCTCGAGGGCACCGAGGTGACAGCAGTGCTGCGCCGGTTGCGGGAGGTGGCCGGATCACTGGCGGTTAACGCGCAGCTCCGCCGGCTGCTGGCCTCGGCTATCTGAGCAGCAAGCTCACCCGTTCCAGGGAGCCGTCGTTGGGCGCCGGGGGGACCCCCAGCAAGCGGCACATCAACTCATACAGGTGAATGTTCTCCAGGGGCGGCGTCAGCAGGCCCCGTTTGAACCCCGGGCCGCTGGCGATAAAGATAGCCTGCATATCGGGGTACGCCGGGTCGTATCCGTGGGCGCCGCCGGTGAAGCCGTCCGGGTTGGCCCTGAAGCGGGCCCGGGTCGTCACCTGCCAGCCCAGGTCGGTAATGCCGATGATGGGCGGGATGCGGTAGTGGCTGGTATAGTGATACCGCGCGGGCACTTCATCCCGGCGATAGATATGCAACTGGGGGTGCGCCCCCTTCAACCCGCTGTAGACGGCATCCTGGAATTCCGTCGCGGGACGCAAGGCCAGGGCCGGGGCCCAATCGATCACACCCAGCAGGGCCGGATCCACATAGTCATCCAGGAAAATGATCCTGTTGGTGTCCACCCCGGTCATGCCGTGGTCGGAAGTGATGATGATGTTGGTGCTGGCGGCCAGTCCCCGCGCGGCCAGCCCGGCGAACAGCAGGCCCAGGGTCGAATCGATGCGCTCCACGGCAGCCTGCACCCAGGCCGAGTCGGGATGGCGGTGGCCGGCGTCATCCACCAGGTGAAAGTAGAGCGAAATGAAGTTGGGCCGTTGGGCCGGCGGCAGATCAAGCCAGGTCAGGGCCTGGCCGACGACCTCCGCTGGCGCCAACTCATGATCGTAAGGCTGCCAGTAAGTGGGCCGGCGGCCCTTGATGACCGCCTCGGTCCCGGGCCAGAACAGGGAGGCCGACTTCACGCCGTACTTTTCCGCCGTCACCCAGATCGGTTCTCCGCCGTACCATTGGCCGTCGCGGACGGTGTGCCTGTCGGCCAGCCGGAAGGTGTCGTTCAGCACCGGGTCGAACATGGTGTTGGCCACGATGCCGTGATTCTCCGGGTAGAGGCCAGTGGCGAGGGTGTAATGGTTGGGGTAGGTTTTGGTGGGAAAGGCCCCTATCAGCGCCTCGGCACGGACGCCCGCGGCAGCCAGACTATCGAGGTGGGGCGTATGGGCCCGCTGCAGGTAGTCCCAGCGGAAGCCGTCGATGGAGACCAGCAGCAGGTGCTGCGCTTCCGGACTGCTGCCGCCACAGCCCGGCAGGAGAGCCAGGGCGAGGAGATACGCGGATGTACGCAGGCGGAACGGCTGGCTGCGTTGCCGCCGCGGTTTGTTGCTGCGCAGTGCCACTGTCGGACCAGCCTTCATTCTGGGGAGCACCATCCTTTGTCTGAATCCCGTCATCCTCTGCAGCCGGCTAACGACAGCCCGTCAATGCCGGCCAGCATGATTGCTCTGCCAATGCGGCCCTGCGGGGGCCCAAGGGAGCATAAAAAGTTACTTCTTTATGGTTGGCCGGGGGCAGCCGAAATCATGACCGCATAGCGGGGGACAGCGCAAACCGGCTAAGCGCTGTAACCCTTGCTATCGCTCCGGCATGCCCTTAAAATCTCAGCGCTGAAGCATCCCAATGCCAATATATTTGCAATCCAACAGTTCGATATGAGGGAGGATATTCAGTTGATGGTAAACGGGCGAAAAAAGCGCCTGGCTATAGCTGTACCAGTGCTGTTGCTGGTGCTTGTGACCCTGCTGCAGGCGAATATCCGGTTCTATTCCATCGTTCAGCAGGTGTGCAATTCCTACAGGGTGCCGGTTGTGATGAACAAGATGAAATTGACCCCGACCGGAGACAGTATGACTTTTGACCTGTTTCTGGAAAGCCGGCGAAACAATTTTGAAGAGGTAATGATGGTGGGCTATATCGGCGTGGGGCAGGCCATAGCCCGAACCGACATCAAGGTCAGCATTATCAACATTACCGTGTCGATTCCCAAAGCCGACAACATGCTGATCATGACCACTGCCGAGTTCCAACTGGTGGAGCGGTTGCGCGTCGGCAAAATCAGGTCGTCTGCTTTTATGCGTCAATTACAGTGGAATTAATCAAGGAGGCCAAACGTGTTAACATTCGGTGACACCCTCATTCTTTATCTGCGGACCATAGGCTGGGCCTTGGCCGTATCCATCGGCTTTTCCCTGGGCACAGCCATGGCGATCTGGATCTTTGGCCTGATTTCGGTGGATATCGACGAATGGCAGGAGATCAAGAACCAGAACTACGGCGTGGCAGCCATTTTCGTGGCCCTCATCGTCATGATCGGTCTCCTGGTCATGAGCGTGGTCTAAGCAGCCTGGACCACAGCGCCAACTGAAAAAGGCCCCGCTTGCCAGGTGGGGCTTTTTGCTGAGACTTGCCGGTCCCAGGTGCTGGCTAGGCCCCGCAGGCTGAATCATGCCTAGGCATCGCACAGGCCGCGCACCTTGGCTGCTCCCGCCTGGCAGGCGTCACACCAGCCTCTCAGACCCGCCTTGCAGGCTATCGGGGGGGACCCTTAAATTCCGGCGCTGTTTATTACTCCAGAATACCATTCGAGAGCATTTTGGCCACCACTGCAGATTTTCGCAACGGTTTCGTTTTCAACCATAAAGGCGGTCTCTGGAAGATCGTCGAGTTCCTGCATGTCAAGCCGGGAAAAGGTCCGGCCTTCGTCCGCACCAAGCTCAAGAATATCCGCACCGGGCAGGTGGTTGAAGAGACCTTCCGGGCCGGCGAAAAGGTGGCCGAAGTCCGGGTTGTGGCGAAGAATGTCACCTACCAGTATTCCGACGGGCAGCACTACTATTTCATGGACAACGATACTTACGATGAACTGTCTCTCACCGGCGACCAGCTGGGGGCCGCTGCCGAGTTCCTGATTGACAACCTGGAGGTCACCATCGCCTATAACGGTTCCGACCCGATAGAGGTGCGGATTCCGCAGCACATGAACCTGAAGGTGGTGAAAACCGACCCTGGCCTGCGGGGCGATACGGCCACCGGCGGGAGCAAGCCGGCCACCCTGGAAACCGGTGTCACTATTCAGGTGCCCCTGTTCATCAACGAGGGGGAAAAGGTGCGCATCGACACCCGCGAGAAGCGCTATATCGAGAGAGTTAGGAGCTGAGGGAGCGCCCATGGGCCTGAAAAACCGCATCCGGGATATCATTGCCATTATCGAGGAGAGCAACGTCAACGAGGTGGAGATTTCCACCTGGTGGGGGCGTAAAATCCGCGTGGTCAAGAATGCTTCCGGTGGGCCTGTTGTGGGCCCCAATCCCGTTCCCGGCACATTCCCGGCAGCAAGCCCGGTCCCCCCAATCGCTGAGAGCCCGGCGGCACCGCCTGAGGGCCATACCATCCGCTCGCCCATCGTGGGCACTTTCTACGGAGCGCCCTCGCCGGAGTCACCCGCCTTCATAAGCGTGGGCGACCGGATATCGACCGGACAGACCATTTGCATCATCGAGGCCATGAAGATCATGAACGAGATTGAGAGCGATGTGGACGGCACGGTGACCGAAATCCTGGTAGAGAGCGGCTTGCCGGTAGAGTTCGACCAACCTTTGGTCGTCGTGCGGCCCGGCTAGACACTGGCTGTGCCGCGACCCGGTTCTCCGTGCTGATACAGATTCCCACCGATCCGTCCCCGGCCCAGCGTCATGTTTAAAAAAGTGCTGATCGCCAACCGGGGCGAGATTGCCCTGCGCATCATCCGGGCCTGCCACGAGCTGTCCATTCCGACGGTGGCCGTCTACTCCACCGCTGACGAGTTGGCCCTGCACGTCCGCTTCGCCACCGAGGCCGTCTGCATCGGGCCCCCGGAGGCCAAGCGCAGCTATCTGCGCATTGCGTCCATCATTGCCGCCGCCGAGCTCACCAACGCCGACGCCATCCATCCCGGCTACGGCTTCCTGGCCGAAAATGCCGAGTTCGCCGGTATTTGTGCCGATCACGGGATTAGCTTCATCGGCCCCACGGCCCAGATTATCAGCCTGATGGGCGACAAGGCCCAGGCCCGGCGGACTATGATCGACAGCGGTGTGCCGGTGACGCCGGGGTCGGACGGGGTCGTGGAGAATGTGCAGCAGGCCGCCGAAATCGCCGGGCAGCTCGGTTACCCGGTGATGATTAAGGCCACGGCCGGCGGCGGCGGCAAGGGCCTGCGCAAGGCCGATAGTCCGGACCAGTTTCATACGTTGTTCCAGCAGGCCCAGGCGGAGGCCCAGAGCGCCTTCGGCAACGGCGATATCTACATCGAAAAGTTTCTCGCCGAACCGAGGCATATCGAAATTCAGATTATCGGCAACCCGGACGGCACGGCTGTGGCCCTGGGTGAGAGGGAGTGCTCCATCCAGCGCCGCAACCAGAAGCTTATCGAGGAGTCGCCTTCGCCCATCATGACCCCGGAGCTGCGGGCCGAGATGAGTGCCGCCGCGGTCCAGGCCGCGGAAAAGGTGGGTTACATCGGCGCAGGCACGGTCGAATTTCTGGTGAATGCAGAGCGGAATTTCTATTTTATGGAGATGAACACCCGCATCCAGGTAGAGCACCCCGTCACCGAGATGGTCTACGGCCTCGACCTGCTAAAGGCCCAGATTGGCGCCCACGCCGGTGAGAACATGCCCGCCTGGGTCGCCGGCGCCAAGCTGCGCGGCCATGCCATCGAGTGCCGCATCAACGCCGAGGATCCGGCCCACGATTTCCGGCCCTCGCCGGGCCTGATTGAAAGCTTCCATATTCCCGGCGGAACGGGGGTGCGGGTCGATACCGCCGCCTACGCCGGCTACCAGGTCCAACCCTATTACGATTCCATGATCGCCAAGCTCATCGTCCACGGCCGGAACCGCCAGGAAGCCATCAACCGCATGCAGCGGGCGCTGGAGGAGTTTATCATCGAGGGCATTGCCACCACCATCCCCTTCCATCAGCAGGTCCTTGATACCGATGGCTTCCGCTCCGGGGAGTTCACAACCGCGTTTCTGGAGCATTTCACCTATCAACCGGCAGAAGGAGCGACATGAGTATTCCCGACGGGCTATGGTATTCCAAGGATCACGAATGGGCGCGGCTCGAGGATGACCACGCCGTCATTGGCATCACCGAATTTGCCCAGGGCGAACTGGGCGACATCATTTTCGTCGAGTTCCCGAAAGTGGGACAAAAATTTTCCGGCGGGGACACCTTCGGCACGGTGGAGGCGGTGAAGACCGTCGCCGACCTGTTTATGCCGCTGGACGGGGAAATAATCGAGGTAAATAACGCCCTGGACGAGGAGCCGGACCGGGTCAACAGTGACCCCTACGGCGCCGGCTGGCTGGTGAAAGTCAAGCTCTCCGTGCCTGGGGGGACCGGCGATCTCCTGGATGCGGCCGGCTATAAGGAGCTCATCGGGTGACCGTCCAGCACCCCTACATTCCGGCCACCGATGCCGAGGAACAGGAGATGCTGCAGGCCATGGGCCTGGACTCCTTCGAGGAGCTGCTTGCCATGATCCCCGAAGGTCTGCGCCTGCGGGAATCGCTGGGCCTGGAACCGGGGCTGTCGGAATATGAGGTGGCCCGGGAACTGGAGTTGCTCGGCTCCCGCAACCGCCCCGCCGGGGCCGGCATCTCCTTTTTGGGCGGCGGGGCCTACGACCACTACATCCCCGAAGTGATCAAGGCCATCGCCATGCGCTCGGAGTTCTACACCGCCTACACGCCCTATCAGGCCGAGGTGAGCCAGGGGACCCTGCAGGCCATGTGGGAATTCCAGAGCATGGTGGCAGCCCTCAGCGGCATGGATGTGGCCAACGCCAGCCTGTACGACGGCGCCACTGCCGCAGCCGAGGCGGCCCTCATGGCCGTGGCCATCACCGGCCGCAGCCGCATTCTGGTGCCCGATACCGTTTATCCGGCCACAGTGGAGGTGATCGAGACTTACCTGCAGAACCGCGACGCCGAGGTCGTGACCGTGACCAGCCGGGACGGCCTGCTGGATCATGACGATCTGTCCGCCAAAGCCGGCTCTGCGGCGGCCTTGCTGCTGCAGTCGCCGAACAGGCTGGGGCTGGTGGAAGACTGGGCCGCCGCCCGGCAGACCCTTGCCGATCGGCAGACCTTGCTCATCGCCTCCGCCGACCCACTCACCCTGGGCCTGCTGGAGAGTCCCGGGGCCGCCGGGGCCGATATTTTCATCGGCGAAGGGCAGAGCCTGGGCATACCGCTCTCCTTCGGAGGCCCCTACCTGGGGCTGATGGCTACCCGCACCGCGCATATCCGCAAGCTGCCCGGGCGCATCATCGGCCGGACCACCGATCTGGACGGCAGGCCCGGCTACGTCATGGTGCTGCGGACCCGGGAACAGGACATCCGCCGGGAGCGGGCCACCTCCAACATCTGCACCAACCAGGGGCTGCTGGCGCTCTGGGCGGCCATCTACATGGCCCTCATCGGCAAAAAGGGGCTGCTGGACATCGGCCGGCTCTGCTTCGACAAAAGCCAGTATCTGGGGCGGGAAATAGCGGCCCTGGCAGGCTACGAACTGCCCTTCGGCTTCGGCTACGCCAAAGAGTTATTGGTCAGGACGCCGGTTGCTGCGGAGCGCCTGGCAGAGCGGGCCGCCGGGGAGGGCCTCTTCCTGGGGATCACCGAATGGGCCGGTGAAACGCTGCTGCAACTGGCCGTCACCGAGAAGCGGACCCGGGCAGATCTGGACCGGCTGGTGGCATTTCTGAAGCAGGCCCCGGCATGAGCGTCCTCCAGTCCCTGCTGGACAAGCTCTCATCCCAGGCGGCCAACTACCTGGTGCTTATCGATCCTGACCGCAAAAACGCCGCCCGGCTGGAAGCGATCATCGAGACCGCCAACAGGGCCGGGGCCGATGCGATCCTGGTCGGCGGCAGCCTGATTATGGACGACGGCTTCGATGACCGGGTAGCGGCCATCAAGGCCGGGACCGAGGCCCCGGTGATCCTTTTTCCCGGCGCCTCCAGCCAGCTCAGTCGCCATGCTGACGCCATCCTGTTCATGTCCCTCTTGAGCGGCCGGAATCCGCAGTACCTTATCGGCGAGCAGGTGCAGGCGGCGCCGAGGGTCCGCCACATGGGGCTGGAGCCCATACCCACCGGCTACCTGCTGCTGGATGGGGGCAGCCCGACGGCGGTACAGTTTATCAGCGGGACCCAACCGTTGCCCCTTAACCAACCCGACATCATCCTGGCCCATGCCCTGGCCGCCCAGTATTTGGGCATGTCCCTGGTCTATCTGGAGGCCGGCAGCGGCGCCAGCCAAGCCGTGCCTGATGAGGTGATCCGGGCCGTCAGCGGGGCCGTGGATATTCCGGTTGTCGCCGGGGGCGGGATACGGACGCCCGGGCAGGCGGCTGCCAAGGGGCAGGCCGGGGCAAAGTTTATCGTAACGGGCAGCGTGGCCGAGGAGTCCGCCGATGCCACCTCGTTGCAGGCCTTTGCCGATGCTATCCATCAGGGGTGATGGACCAGTTCATCAAGGAATTCCTGCTGTATGCCAAGATTGAGCGTAATCTGTCCCCCAACACCCTCGAGGCCTACGAGCGGGACATCCGCCGCTACACCGCCTTCCTGAAGCAGCAGGGTCTCAGCGACCCTGACAAAGTCCGCCAGCGCCATGTCCGCTCCTATACCGGACAGTTGACGGAGCTGGGGCTCGCCCCGGCGTCGATCCAGCGGATGTTTACGGCCCTGCGGCGCTTTCACCGCTTCCTGGTGGCCGAGCACCACGCCAGCAACGATCCCTCCACCTTCCTGAAGGCCCCCAAGACCCCCCGGCGGCTGCCCAAGGTCCTGGCCGTCGAGGAGATAAACGCCATCCTGGCGGCCGTGGACACCAGCACGTCCCTGGGACTCCGGGACCGCTCCATGATCTCCCTGCTGTATGCCAGCGGGCTGCGGGTCTCCGAACTCATCGGTCTGCATCTGTCGGACCTGCTGCTGGAGCGGAATATGCTGCGGGCCTTCGGCAAGGGCTCCAAGGAACGGCTGGTACCCATGGGCGAGTATGCCAAGGCCGACCTGGCAGCCTACATATCGCATACACGGCCCCTGCTGACCCACAGGAAAAACGCTGCCAGCTCAGGGGAAATTTACCTGAACAACCGGGGCCGGCCCATATCGCGGATGGGCGTCTATAACATCGTCCAGCGCTGGAAAACGGCCGCCGGCATCGAGCAGGACATCTCGCCCCACACCTTCCGGCACAGTTTCGCCACCCACCTCATCGAAGGGGGCGCCGACCTCCGGGCCGTACAGGAAATGCTCGGCCACGCCGATATCTCCAGCACCGAGATTTATACCCACCTCGACGCCGAGTATCTCAAGCAGGTGCACCGCCAGTTTCACCCCCGAGGGTAGCTGGCCGGCCCCATGCCGGCGCCAAAAAGTTGCCGGATTGGGCTCCGGCAGGCCCTAGCTTTGGCCCCGCGCCGACGGGCTTGGATTCGGCTGCACGGCACCACGAAAGGACACATTACAGGCACCCGATGTTAAACCCCGGCACAATGATTCTGCTGATTCCGGTGATCCTCTTCGCCCTGTCGGTGCATGAGTATTCCCACGGCATGGTGGCCTACCGCCTAGGCGACCCGACCGCCAAGTACGCCGGCCGGCTGACCCTGAATCCGTTGTCCCACATGGATCCCCTGGGCACCCTGATGCTGTTTCTGGTCCATTTCGGATGGGCCAAACCGGTGCCTGTCGATCCGTCCTACTTTGCCAATCCCCGCCGGGATATGCTCTGGGTGGCCCTGGCGGGACCGGCCTCCAACATGGCGTTGGCCTTCCTAAGCGGCCTGGTTATCCGGCTGATGAACACCAATCCCGGGGCGGTGATGGCCCTCTCCTTCGGTCCCCAACTGGCCACCATGGTGATCCTCAGCCTGCAGATCAACCTGGCCCTGGCCATCTTCAACCTGTTGCCCATCCCGCCCCTGGACGGCTCCAAGATCCTTTACGGACTGCTGCCACCGGAGTATGACCGCATGATCTATAACCTGGAGCGCTACGGTCCCGGTGTGCGGATGGCGCTGGTGCTGTTCGGCATGTTGACCGGCAACTCCATCCTGTGGGCTTTCATCGGTCCGTTCGTGGGCTATTTTTCCGCTATCTTTGCCGGGGTCTGAGATGGTGCGCTTCCATCGCCGATGGGAGCAGCATCCGGAAGGCACCCGATTCCGCCGCTTGCGTGAACGCCGCTGGAACCGGCTTCTCCTCTGGCGCTATGCCATCATGCTGGTGTTGGTCTGGCTGATCTTCAAAATGCTGAAAGTCATGTGAGGCCGGGGCGGCGATGCAGCTGATCGAGTGTGTACCCAATTTTTCCGAGGGCCGGGACCGGCAAGCCATCGATCGCATTGCAGCTGCCGCCGCCGAGGCGCAGGACGCCTTGGTGCTCCACACCGACATGGGCGCTGACGCCAACCGCACCGTCATGACCCTGGTGGGGACCCCGGCGGGAGTGGCTGATGCGGCCTACCGGGCGGTAGCGGCGGCCTCCAAAATCATCGACATGACGGCGCACAGCGGCGCCCATCCGCGCATCGGGGCCAGCGATGTTTGTCCCTTGATTCCCCTCTCCGGGGCATCGCTGGAGACCTGCATCGAACTGGCCGCCTCCCTGGGTGAGCGCATCGGCGAGCGGCTGGGCATCCCCGTCTATCTCTACGGCCGGGCTGCCCAACGGCCTGACCGGATGCAGCTGCGGGCGGTGCGTGAAGGGGAGTATGAGGCTCTCCCGAACCGGCTCAAGTCCAAAAATGGCCGCCCCGATTTCGGCCCCTCCCGCTTCAACGCCCGCTCCGGGGCCACGGCGGTGGGGGCCCGGGAGCTGCTCATCGCCTTCAACGTAAACCTGTCCACGGACGACCCCGGCATTGCCCGCGATATTGCCCGTGACCTGCGGGCCGGCCAGAGTGCGCCGGGCGGCGGCAGTCTGCCCCTGATGCCGGCCTTCAGGACCCTCGGCTGGACTATGCCAACCTACGGCTGTGCCCAGGTCTCCATGAATCTGGTTAACTTCCGCATGCTCCCGCCCCATGCCGCCCTCGAAGCCGTGCGCACCCAGGCGCTGGCCAGGGGCGTTACCGTCACCGGCAGTGAACTGGTCGGGATGACCCCCCTGGCGGCCATACTCTCGGCGGGTGAGTTCTACCGGTCGCAGGCCGGATTGGGGGAGACCACAGAGGAGGACGAATTGATTCAGGCAGCCATCGACGGCTTGGGTCTGGCTTCGGTGCGGCCGTTCGAGCCCGAGGAGCAGATTCTGGAGTATGCCCTGCGCCGGGCGGGGGAACCGTGGGCCGCTGCCGCCCGGGAAATCAGGTTATGAGGCCACAGGTCAGGCCGGCTGTTGCGCCTGCTGCGGGAGATTATAGCGGAGCATCGCGCGGTGGGTGATATTCACCGCATGCCGTCTGCCCTGGCGGACCAGATCGCCGCCGGCGAGGTGGTGGAACGGCCCGCCTCAGTGGTGAAGGAGCTCATCGAGAACGCCATTGATGCCGGCGCCACCCGCATCTCGGTGCTGGTTGAGCAGGGCGGCCAGCGGCTGATCCAGGTCAGCGACAACGGCCGGGGCATGGATGCGGCCGACCTGGGCCTGGCCTTCGAACGCCACGCCACCAGCAAGCTGCGCAGCACCGCTGATCTGGCTGCCATCGCTACCCTCGGCTTCCGGGGCGAGGCCCTGCCCAGCATTGCCTCGGTGGCCAAGGTCGTGGCGCGCAGCTCCACCGGCCCGGAGGAGGGGCATGAAATCACCGTCGCAGGGGGCCAGGCCGGCGCCGTGAAACCGGCCCCGCCTGTGGGGGGCACCACCATCCAGGTGCGGAACCTGTTTTACAACACCCCGGCCCGGCGCAAATTCCTCAAAGCCCCGCGCACGGAGAACCAGCACATTATTGAGGTGGTGCGGCGCTTTGCGCTGTGCTGCCCGCAGATCGCCTTCGATCTGACCCATGGCGACAAGGAGCTGTTCCGGCTGCCGGCAAGCGATCTGGCCGGACGTATCGGGGCCGTCTTCGCCCGCCGCTATAAGAATGCCATCCGTCCGGTGGCGCTGTCCAAGGAGCCCTTTACCGTGGAAGGATTTGTGGGCAACCTGAGCCTGGTCAGGGGCCGCCCGAAGGAGCAGTACATTTTCCTCAACGGCCGCTCCGTCCAGGACCGGCTGCTGAACAGCGCCGTCTATGGCGCTTACCGGTCGCTGGTGAGCCGGGGGGAGTATCCCTTTTTCGTGCTGAATATCAGCATGCCGCTCGAGGCGGTGGATGTGAATGTCCACCCGGCCAAATCGGAAGTGCGCTTCCGGGACGAGTGGCGGGTCTACCACGTCCTCAAGCTGGCCGTCACCGAGGCCATCAAGGACATCCCCGGCATGATCCCCGACTTTGAGCGGCCCTTTGGCCCGGCCCCCTTTCCGGCGGCAGGCGGGCCCGGTCTGGCCCCGGCGCTGCCGGTCGACTCCGGGACCCTGTTCGAGGCGGCACCCAAGCCCGCTGGCGGGGAGGGGGCCGGGACTGCCGGAAAACCGGGCGATACCGGCGGCGGCGAACAGCGCTCGTTGCGGCCCGAGGCGCCTTACAATCCGGAGCTGATCTGGCAGGTGCACAACAAGTATATCTTCAGCCAGGTGGCATCGGGGGTGGTGATGATCGACCAGCACGTGGCCCACGAGCGGGTGCTCTACGAGGAGGCCCTGAAAGCCTTCAACGGCAGCCGCCGGCCCTCCCAATCGGTGCTTTTCCCCCAGGTGCTGGAACTGGCCACCGATGAATATTCCCGCCTCATCGACATGATCCCCTACCTGGAGCGGCTCGGCTTCCGGCTCCGGGAATTCGGCCACCAGACCGTCATTATTGAGGGCCTCCCTATCGATGTGGCCTGGGGCCGCGAGCAGGAGATCATCACCGACGTCCTGGATCGCACCGACGGCCGGATGGAGGGGGCCGAGGTCTTCGAGAAGATGGCCGCCAGCTACTCCTGCAAAGCCGCCGTGAAGGCCGGTGATCCCCTGACCCTGGAGGAGATGCGCAATGTGGTGGACCGGCTGTTTGCCACCGAGAACCCCTACTACTGCCCTCACGGCCGGCCGACGGTGGTGCACCTGTCCGCTGCCGAGCTGGACCGGCGCTTCGAGCGCATCTGAGAGGGTGGTATGATCCGGGGGCAAGGATGAACGACATCGTGCTGCGGGCGGTCACCAAAACTTACCCCCGGAAAGGCAAGGAGCCGGTGCGGGCGGTGGATAATCTCGACCTGACCATACCGGAAGGCGGCATATTCGGCCTGCTGGGACCCAACGGCGCCGGGAAAACCACCATCATCAAGATGATCTGCGGGCTGATACTCCCCGACAGCGGGGAAGTGCGCATCGGCGATATCGACGTGAACCGGCAACGGCGGCAGGCCATGGGCCGCATTGGCGTGGTGCTGGAGGGGACCCGGAACATCTACTGGCGACTTTCGCCGTGGGAGAATTTGATGTACTTCGCCCGCCTCAAGGGCATCCCCGGGCGGCAGGTGGCCGGTCGCGCCGAGCGGCTGCTGAGCGAGCTCGATCTGTGGGACCGGCGCAAGGAGAAAGTGCGCACCTTCTCCCGGGGCATGCAGCAGAAAGTGGCCATCGCCTGCGCCCTCATTGGCGACCCGGACATCATCCTGCTGGACGAACCGACCCTGGGCCTGGATGTCCAGGCCTCCCGGATCGTGCAGGAGTGGGTGTTCCGGCTGGGGCGGGAGCAGGGCAAGACGGTGATCCTCACGACGCACCAACTGCCGGTGGCCCAGCAGCTCTGCACGCGCATTGCCATCATCCGCGAGGGCCGGGTCATCGCAAACGAACCGACGGCAAAGCTGCTCAAGCGGTTCGAGGACGATTACTACAAGATTCGTCTGCAGGGCCCGTTGCCCGAGGCACTGGCCGCCCGGCTGGGCCCCTTCACGGCCCACTATGAGGACGGCCAGACCATCCTTACCGGCCATCTGCACGATGGGTTGGAGCTCTATCCGCTGCTGGAGAAATACCGCGCCGCCGGGCTGCCCCTGATATCCGTCTCCCGGAACGAGGAGGACCTGGAGGATATATTCATCCGGCTGGTGGAAACGCACCCATGACCGCCCTGCTGCTGCCGATCTATAACGAGGTCCGCAAAGGGCTGCTGCTGATCTGGGACTACAAGTTCAGCATGCTGCTGCAGATTGTCACCTTCGGCATGGTCTTTCTGGGCATCACCTTCATGATGGGCAATGGCGAGTTCATCCCGGCCCGGGTCGCCTCGGCCATGATCGGTTACATGATCTGGTTCCTGGCCACCCTGGCCATCAACGACATGAGCTGGAACCTTCAGCAGGAGGCCCAGACCGGCACCCTGGAGCAGATGTTCATGACGGTGGCCCCGACCGGCGCCATCGTGCTGGGGCGTGTGCTGGCCCGCTTCATATTCAGCATCGTTACGGTGGGCAGCACCAGCCTGCTGGTGGTTGTGCTGGTAAAACCGCCGCTGATATTCCCGGCCGGGGCCCTTGTGCCGTTGCTGCTCACCCTGCTGGGACTGTTCGGCTTCGGTTACCTGGTGGCCGGCGCCACACTGGTCTTCAAGCAGGTCGGCTCACTGGCCAGCATCATGGTAAATATGTTGCTGTTCCTGAACGGGTCCCTGCTGCCGGTGGAGCGCATGCCGGAGGGGCTGGCCACCTTCGCCCGGCTGCTGCCGACCACCGAAGGGATCATCGTTCTGCGCCGGATGATGATCGATGGCGCCAGCGTGTCCCAGGTCTGGTCCGACGGGGGCCTGGAGCCCCTGATCATCCACTCGCTGGTGCTGGTGGGGGTGGGCCTGGCCGCCTTCGGCTGGTGCGAGCGCCTGGCCCGGCGCAAAGGGACCCTGGGGCAATACTGACCCGGGCACAATACTGACCGCGCCATGAGCCAGGCTCCCCGGCCCATCACTGCCGTTGTCGGGCCCACCGCAGCGGGGAAGACCGCCTGGGCCATCAAGCGGGCCGAGGCGGCCGGAGGGGAGATCATATCCATAGACTCCCGGCAGATTTACCGGGGCTTCGTCATCGGGACCGGTCAGCCCAGCGAGGCCGAACAGGGCCGCGTGCGGCATCATCTCATCAATCTCCTCGATCCGGCAGAGATCATCACTGCCGGCCGGTACGTGACACTCGTCCAGCAGGCCCTGGCGGACATCGTTGGCCGGGGTAAGGAGCCGATCCTCTGCGGCGGCAGCGGCCTCTACCTGCGGGCCCTGCGGCTGGGGCTGTCCGGCAGCGCTGAGGCGGACCCTGAGCTCCGTCAACGGGTGCGGGCGCAAATCGAGGCGGAGGGGGCCGAGGCGGCCTGGGCACGGCTGGCCGAGGCCGACCCCGACACTGCCGCCGGCATCGATCCCCGGAATCTGCAGCGCCTGAGCCGGGCCCTCGAAATACTGGCCGCCACCGGCCGGCCGCCCAGCGACACACGGCAGTGGCCGTCAGACGGCGCCGCCAGGCCCGTCAACATCGAGGGCGTGGGAGAGGTGACCTTCGAGCTCGTGGGGCTGGAATGGCCCCGGGAGGCGCTCTACCGCCGCATCGACGCGCGAGTGGAGGCCATGCTGGATGCCGACTGGCTGGCGGAGGTGGAGGGTCTACTGGCCTCAGGCGTATCGGCGGACGCCCAGCCCATGCAGGGGGTCGGCTACCGGGAGCTGACGGCGGTGGTCCGGGGGTCGCTGGCCCTGGAGGAGGCATTGCCGCAGATTCAGCAGCGGACCCGCAACTTCGCCCGGCGGCAGATCACCTGGTTCAAGAAGGAGCCGGTGCAGTGGAGGGCGGGGAGGGATGAGGGATGAAGGATGAAGGATGCGGTGAGATAGACAGGCCCCTGTTCCAGCATAATCTTTTGCGCGCTTGAGTTGCGCCAGTGATGATTTCCTGCATACATTAATCCATGCGAGAGATTATTCTCTCTAATGGGGATAAGGTACGCCTGGGCCCACATATGGAGCGACGCATCGTTCAACGAAATCTTGATATTGCCGATATACGAAGCACTTTGGAAAATCCGGACGAGGTAGCGCCGGATGTAATTGACCCCCGTGGCGTTGTGCTAAGAAAGGATTGTGGAAACTTTACTATGGTGCTATGCGTCAATGATTTTGAGAATAAGCCTTTTCTCAAAACTGGCTGGAAACAGGGCTAGACATGCGGAGGGGAAATAATGAGTCTTAACTACGGACCTCAATATACTTATGACATGGAAGCAGATATTGCCTACGTGGAGTTGGAAGACGGTGAGTGCAGCCGAAGTGTGCATCTCTCAGATACAATTTTTGGCACGGGGGCTGAAATCGAGCAGCACATAATGCTGGATCTCAGCAGTGAGGGAGTCGTATTAGGAATTGAGATTCAAAATGCCAGCAAAGCATTTTCTCTGTCTCAGGCCAGCCTTAGCCAGGAACCGTTCAAAGTACCTATGTACATATTGGGCGCTATGTCGAAGGGCTTCATACCTAATCCCACAGGCACCTAGCCTAACTTATTTCAGAACGATCTTACGGAAATCGGGCTACTGATTCTCAAGATTGGTATTTTCCTTCTCAATCAAATCGCCTTCACCCCTCCCTCCCCGCTCCATCGGGGGTGAAGGCTGGTATGCAGACCGCCCAGTACTCCGCCGGCTCGTCGAAGGGGTTGCTGTAGCGGACCCGGCTCCCGGCCAGCACCGCCAGCGCCTGGCCCGGCTCCAGGACAAGCGTCTCCCCGTCCACCTCCACCTGCTGGCGGCCCTGTAGCATGATGGTCATTTCGTCGAAGTCGGGCTGCTGCCACGGCTCGGACCAATTCGGCGGCGCGACCATGTGGGCCAGGCTGAAGCCCCCGTGGCCGCTGCTGGCCAGCCCGAAATGCTCTTGGATCAGTTTGCCGTCGTCGGTGGGGACGGTGAAGGGGGTGGCGGTAAGATGATGGGGCATGAACAGCTCCGCGGTCAGGGGGCGGCAGGGGGTTCCTGCAAGCCGGGGTGGATGAAATCGGCGGTAATGGACCGGGGCAGCAGCAGGGTCGCCTTCAGGAACTGCTCCAGGTTGGGTATCTCGAAAATGTTGACCTCCAGGCCCCAGCCTTCCATCTGCCGGATGATCTGCCGCTTGTTGAGGGTCTGCCAGCGCACCGAGAAACGGTTGAGGCCCCAGCCGGTGAGCATGTCGAGGATCTCCTTGGCCTTGGCCGGAGTGCCCAGTATCAGCGGCGCCAGGAAGTCGATGGAGCACTGCAGGATGGCGGCCGGATAGGCCACGCTGAGTTTGTGGAAGCCGTCCTCCAGCAGCCGCTCGATGCGCCCGTTGAACCACAGCCCGGTCCCGTCGAACCCGGCGGCGCGGGTCAGGGCGAGCACCTCATCCACTGTCTCCAGCCCGGCCCGCAGGTCCAGCTTCACCCCTTTGCCGGCCTTTTTCAAGCGCTCCAGGGTATCGCTGAGCAGGGGCGCCGTCTCCTCCCGGGAGACGGGGGGCACCGCCGTGTAGCTGTATTGGCGGGTCACCAGGGCGCCGCTGAACGGGTCCCGGCGGACATCGAACTCTCCCCAATGGACCCGGGCCTGGAGGAATTCCTCGATCCGCCTCGCACTGTTCACCGCGTGCCAGACCAGTTGAATCTTGCCCGGAATCTCCCCTTTCTCCAGCAGGGAGGTGAGCGCGTAGCTGTCGCCGCCGATGGCTTGGGACGGCATCCGCTCCCGGCGGGAGTCGAAGATGGTGTCGGCGTGGAGCAGCAGAATTTCGTGGTCGGGATCGGCAGCCTCGATGGCGGCGAGGTTCTCCGGCTCGTTGTCCACGAAGGCGATAACCCGGTACCCGGCCGCCTGAAAATAGCGCACGCCGGCCACTTTGCTGGCCAGGACATCGCCGCCCCAGCCGCCGGGGTTCATGAACAGCAGTTCATTGGGAAAGGAGACCCGGTAGATGTCACCCAGGGCGTTGAGCGAGCGCAGCGTCATCTCCCGCACCGCTTCGGGCCGGCCCGTGTTGAGCCCCACGAACGTGTTGGGCTGCAGTTGGAACCAGCGGATCACTTCCAGCACACCGTGGTAGGGCCGGTGGGAGCGGTAAATCGCTTCGGGCGTCCAGCGGTTGGCGCTGAACCAGTCGGCGATCTGGGCGTGCTGCGGGGCCGGTATGGGCAGGGAGTTGAGCAGCCCCTCGATGCGGTTATCGCTGACGGTGATATCGCCCAGGGTCAGGTGGCGGAAGTGCTCGGTCTGGTGGGCCCGGTCGTATTGCCGCAGCACGTCGAGGATCATGGCGCGGATATCGGTAATGGTGCCGTCAATGTCGAACATGACCAGCAGGCGCTCGCCGGGGTAGCGCTGCCGGGCGTCGTCGTAGTGGGCGGCCAGGGCGGCCATCCAGTCGGCGTGTCGGGGGGCGTCAGGCATGGTTTCCGGATGATTTCAGGGTAGAGATTCGAGAGCTGAACAGGGTTGCCATAGCGGGCGGCCGCGAAGGGTTGGATTAGCACCTGACGGCCCGCCTGTTGTAATATCCACGCCATGAAGTTAATCAATCGCAGGCATACAGGGCAGGTGACGGTGCGGGGGGTCCCCATCGGCGGGGGCGCGCCTATTCCGGTGCAGTCGATGACCACCACCAAGACCCACGACGTGGCAGCTACCCTGGCGGAAGTGGAACGGCTGGGGGAAGCCGGCTGCCAGATTGTGCGCATCACCGTGCCGGACGAAGCGGCGGCCAAAGGGTTCGCCGAGATTCGCAAGGAGACCGACCTGCCCCTGGTGGCCGACATCCACTTTAACTATCGCATGGCCCTGGCCGCGGTGGACGCCGGCGCCGACAAAATTCGCATCAATCCGGGCAATATCGGCGGCAAGGTGCGGGTGGAGGAGGTCATCCGCAAGGTGCAGGCAGCCGGTCTGCCGATCCGCATCGGCGTGAACGCCGGCTCTCTGGAGAAGGACCTCATCGAGAAATACGGCTATCCCACGCCCGAGGCCATGGTGGAGAGCGCCGAGCGCCATATGGCCGTCTGTCAGGAGCACGGGTTCGAGGATCTGGTGGTGTCGCTGAAGGCCAGCGATGTGCCCCTGATGATGGCCGCCTACCGCCTTTTCGCCCTGAAACACGATATTCCCCTGCACCTGGGGGTGACCGAGGCCGGTCCCCCGAAAAGTGGCACCATCAAATCGGCGGTAGGTATCGGCGCCCTGCTGGCCGACGGCATCGGCGACACCATCCGGGTCTCCCTTACTGACGATTCGGTGAAGGAGGTGCAGGTGGGCTTCGAGCTGCTTAAATCATTGGGTCTGGCCAGCCGGGGGGTGACCCTGATCGCCTGCCCAACCTGCGGCCGCATCGAGGTTGACCTGTTCAAGATTGCCGCCGAAGTGGAGGAGCGGCTGGAGGGGATCGGCAAGACCATGACGGTGGCCCTGATGGGCTGCGCGGTCAACGGCCCTGGCGAGGCCGCTGACGCCGACCTGGGTATCGCCTTCGGCAAGGACGGCGGGCTGCTCTACCGCAACGGCGAGAAGGTGGGCCGGGTGACCGAGGAAGGCGCCATCGACCGGTTGATGGAGGAGATCGCCGGGTTTGAGGAGCCGGCCAGGGAGAAGCCGACTGTCCATGACTGAGCCAGCGCAGGTCGCCGCGACCCCCAAGCGGCGCCGATTCCTGGTGCCCCCATTTATTCACAACCAGCTGATCCAGTTTCGTGCCGTCGGCTTCCGGGCTTACATCAAGGGTCCCGGCAAATGGGTATTTATCTTCGTGGTGGCCTTTTACCTGGTCCGGGACGCCACCTTGTATATCATCCTGCCCTACCTGGTGCTCACCGGCGTCATCAGCTGCCCGGGGCCTGCATCCTAGCGGCGCTTGCCACACCTCCAACCACCTCCTCCGGGGCTGGGGTGTAGCATGGCTGCGGCCCTGCTCGGGTACCTTCACCCGCCGGTTTCTCCGGTGTGAAAGATCAGCAGCAGGCCTGGCGGGCCGTGGAAGCGGCGGCCGCCGGGGACCACAACGCCATGCTGGTTGGTCCCCCCGGCAGGTTGGGCTGAATCGGGAGATCGGATGCGCCGAAGCGGTCCGGCGACCATGACCGGAGCGTCACCCTTGCGGTCCATCCTGCTGAATGCCGGGCGCTATTTCAAGCAAGGAATCGGATAAAGAGCTTGCGGGTGCGCGGACTTAACCTAACTTTACAGGCACGGCTGTACCGGCGGATACCAGCCTTTGTTATTCGGGGTTCATTTCCGTTATCGACACAACCCAATCCATAGGAGGAGCGTCGTGAATAAGACAAAAATGCTATACGCCTGGTTGGCAGGGGCAGTTGGTATGGTCATACTTGGCGTTATCTGGCATCGGTTTATCATGGGTGGCTTCTACGCTGAACAGGGTGCAGCGATTAGTCGGGATGAGCCGAATATGCTCTTTGTAGTATTCGCGATTTTCGTCCTCGCTCTCCTGATGTCCTACGCATTTCCCATCGGCTATAAAGGGGGCTCGCCAGTAACCGAAGGTCTAAGATTTGGGGCTTTTATGGGGTTGGTGGCATTTCTTCCCTTTAACCTGATTCTCCATGGCGTTTATAACGCCACACTGGTTGGCGTGCTGGTTGATGCAGCCTGGCACGTCGTTGAACAAGGGGTCGGTGGGGTGATCATTGCCCTGGTGTACCAGAGCGGGGCTGCGCCGGAATCAAGCTAGAGCAGCGGGAAAATCCCACCAGAGGGATTATTCAGGCGGGGGTTATTATCGGTAGCGCTGGAGGGACTGTCGGGCAAGGCGGCGGGGGTGTCGTCGGAGACCATCCGGGGCCTGCATCCTAGCGGCGATTGCCATACTTCTGACCACATCCTCCGGGCCTGGGGTATAGCATGGCTGCGCCCCTCCTCGCCCATGCTTTCAGTGCCGCCGTCCTCGGGGTGGACGCCTATATCGTCAAGGTCGAGTGCCACCTCGACAACGTGGTGCCGCCCTCCTTCACCACCGTCGGCTTGCCCGAAGGGGCCGTAAGGGAGAGCAAGGAGCGGGTTCTGGCGGCCCTCAAAAACTCCGGCTTCAATATTCCCCAGAAACGGACCACCGTCAACCTGGCCCCGGCGGACATCCGCAAGGAGGGCAGCGGCTTCGATCTACCCATCGCCATTGGCATCCTCTGCGCCCTGGGACACCTGCCGCAGGATGCGCTGGAGAGCATCGTACTGGTGGGCGAACTCGGCCTGGATGGCGCCCTCCGGCCGGTCACCGGCGCGCTGCCTATTGCCGTGGCGGCCCGGGATGGCGGCTACAAGACCCTGCTGACCCCCGCTGACAACGCGGCCGAGGCGGTCCTGGTGGACGGTCTCCAGGTAGGGGCCATGGGCAGTTTGCTGGAGGTGGCGACCCACCTGCAGAACGGGACGCCGCTGCAGCCGGTGCAGGTGGACCGGGAGCGGCTGCTGGCCCAGGTCCGCCGGAGTGCCATTGATTTTGCCGATGTGAAGGGTCAGGAGCAGGCCAAGCGGGCCATGGAGGTGGCGGCCGCCGGCGGCCACAATGCCATTATGGTGGGGCCTCCGGGCAGCGGCAAGACCATGCTGGCCCAGCGCCTGGCCACTATCCTGCCGGCCCTGGCCCTGGACGAGGCCCTGGAGACGACCAAGATCCATTCCGTGGCCGGCCAGCTGCCCCAGGGCCAGAGCATCGTCGGGCAGCGGCCGTTCCGGTCGCCCCACCACACCATATCCGATGCCGGCCTCATCGGGGGCGGGACCGTGCCCCGGCCCGGCGAGGTGAGCCTGGCCCATCACGGTGTCCTGTTCCTCGACGAGCTGCCCGAGTTCCGCAAGAACGTGCTGGAGGTATTGCGCCAGCCGCTGGAAGCGGGTGAGGTGACCATCGCCCGGGCCAAGGTATCGGTCACCTACCCGGCCCGGTTCATGCTGGTGGCGGCCATGAATCCCTGCCCCTGCGGCTACGCCACCGATCCCCGCAACGAGTGCAGCTGCTCGCCACCGGCCATCCAGCGCTACATGAGCCGCATCTCCGGTCCCCTGCTGGACCGCATCGACATCCACATCGAAGTGCCGGCGGTTGTGGTGGAAGATCTGGCCGGCAAGGCGCTGGGGGAATCGTCGGAGACCATCCGGGGCCGTGTCGAGCAGGCCCGGCGGCGGCAGCAGGAACGCTATGCCGACTCGCAACGACTGTTCGCAAACGCCCACCTGGAGAGCCAGGACCTGCGCCGGTTCTGCACCCTGCCCGCCGAAGGGGAGCAGCTGCTCTCCACCGCCATCAGCCGGCTGGGGCTGTCAGCCCGGGCCTACGACCGGATCATCAAGGTGAGCCGCACCATCGCCGACCTGGCAGGCGACGACCACATAGCCACTAATCATTTGGCCGAGGCTATTCAGTACCGGAGCCTGGACCGGCAGTTGTGGTTGGGGTGAGGGAAGTGATAGCAGGGAGGATTTCATGAAAAAAGCGGTTAATGAATGCGAATGGTCGTTTGAAGAGTTATCGGGCGATATATTGCCAGGGTATCTCAAAACGTTGGAGAGTGCGATGCAGACTCCATTTGAAGCCGCGGGTATAAAGCCCAGAGGCCTCGGTAAGGCAGCGCTGCTCAAATTGCTTAATCGGAAGAGTGATTTTTCGGGCAGTTATGTTTTCATTGAGGGAAACACGCCAATATATGTCGGTATTTCCCGCAGCGTGGCAAGCCGGATCCACCAACATCTTAAAACAAGAACCCACTTTTCAGCCAGTCTCGCCTATTTGATCGCGAAACGCAAATACAACCCGGGCAGTTCTAGAACAGCCAATATGCACGATGATAAGTTTGAAGTTGAGTTCGAAAAAGCCCAAAAGCGGCTTTGGAATTCCAAAATTGCTACCATTGAAATCAAAAATCCCACTGAGCTATACCTCTTCGAGGCGTTTGCGGCTATGGCATTTGGGACGGGAGAATTAAACTCATTTCTAACCCACTGATACATACCTGGAATTCATCCACCGTCCGGGCCTACGACCGGATCATCAAGGTCAGCCGCACCATCGCCGACCTCGCAGGCGACGACCAGATCGCCACCCAGCACCTGGCCGAGGCTATTCAGTACCGGTCGCTGGATCGGCAGTTGTGGCTGGGATGAAAAGAGTTGCGGGTTTCGGGTTACGGCTTGCTGCCAACTGAGCCATGCGGGTCAGGCATTGAAGGCCTTCCCTCATCGCGCTCCTTTGCTCCTGCCACTGACTCAGGGAATGAGCGCCGCGCTTATACCGCCTTCCGTTTCGGCGGGTAGCCGATGAAAAGGCGGAAGAAGTAGGACGGCATGCAGACATCGAGGGTCCCCACCAGGCCGGCTATGCCCACCAGCGACCATCCGAGCAGCTGGTACCCCACCATCATGCCGGCACTATGGGCGGCAATGGCGACCAGCAGCCAGACCGTTCCAAGGGCGCAAGCGGCGCGGTTGAGGCCCGACCGGCGCAGCAGTTTTCCCGTCCCGGTGATAAACCGAATACCATAGTTATAGATCAGGTCGAGGGGATGGACTGGCGTAAAGGCGGCGACACCTGCAATGGCGACCATCGCCCACATTATGGGGATTGATTCCATGGCCATACCGACGGCGACGACCGCGGCACAGCCGAAAATGGCCAGCTTCAGCCACTTGGCGGTCCCCCCGAATTTTTCATCGCTGACGTTTTCGTAGCCCTGAATATCAAGCATCCGCCGCGTAAACGGTGACAGTGTGGCCATCGGTTTCTCCTTAATTTTTTCCTCCGGTACGTGGTAAGGGACTATAGTAGCATGTCAGGGGATGGACTGCCAAGGCGCTTATGGCAGCAGCGCAGGCGATGCTCAGGCGGCGGACGTTGACGGTTGCCTGAACTCCGGCTGTCGGTGCATTATTTCAGGCTAGAGTCATAAACATAAGCGCAGCGGCCCGTTATGTCCGCCGCAGCTGCAGGTCACTTTGCCGGGCATCATTTTCTGCGCCCCAGAATACGCAGGATTCTTAGGAACAGGTTAATAATATCCATGTATAGCGCGGCAGCACTGTCAATCGCATTATCGACTGTTTTGGGTATTTGATTTGCGCGGCCCCAATCGTACCCGATGTAACCGCAAAAAATAGCTGCGACAGCCCAATCAATCCAATCATGGTGGATTCCCAGCACAAAAACTTGAAATAGTTCAATAATAACTACGGCTAGCAATGCCGCCGTCAAGGCCCCACTTATTTTTTTGAAAAAAGCAGGATAAATGGTGCCCAACATCATCATTAGAATCGTAACACCGCCGGTAATTTTTATGGCTTCGATAACTATTTCACTATCGTACTGTGATACGATCATGTTAACGATAAGACCAAATGGCACTACCACGAAGTTGTAGCCTATGAAACTGACAAGAGGTTTATCAGATTTATTAAATAAATATACGCCGTAAAAGACGGACCCTAAGTAACCGATTAAGAACACCCACATGTTGATGCTTCTTAGAAAATTCGGATCAATATTAAGAACCATTGCCCAATTAACAAAAAAGCCCCAGAACAATACGAGGCCTATGACCAGGTTGTAGGCGGAGTCCCCAATAATCTTGGAGGTGGTCTCCGATCTGCCGAAAACATCTGACTCTAGCATATCGCCAATACTCCTCTGGTCATGTAGAAAATAGGGATTACTCCGGCTGCGATGCGGAGATTCGTCGTCCTGGCCCCCGCCCGGGTGGTTTCCCTGGCAGCCGCCCTGCGCCGTTCAAAAAACGCCGCCTGCAATCACGGGATGATCGTTACCTGTATGGTCGTGGTCATCGTGGTGTTTTCATTCGAGTTTAACTGCTAGATCTTATATTTTCAAGGTCGCGCCCATTTTATGGTAAGAAAAATATTGCTCCTGGGTACCCTGTCCATTGTTAAAGATACTAACGGCAGGGGCTGGCGACAGGCGCTGCACCGGCTCGCAGCGCCTATGCGCCAATGCCCACTTGGAGAGCCAGGACCTGCGCCGAGCAATGGATCACTGCTGATGGCTGATGGCTGACGGCTGTCACCGGCCGGCGGCTTTGCCCGGGATGAACCATTGCGCCGCCGGGTCGTTAAAGGCCTAAATTAACCACCGGTTGCCATGAGATTTCCGTCTGCGCCATATCACACCCTGCCCTCCTTCAGGCGTCTTCTGCCAGGCGGGCTGATAGCGGGTGGCCTTTTGCTGGCCGCCGGATGCTCCTTTCTGTTGCAGCCCGAGGAAGAACCCCTGCCCACCGTCGGTCTTGGCACCCTGCTGCTGGTGGCGGAGACCAACATCGACGGCAACGACTTCATGCTGGGCGATCTGGCCTGGTCCCAGGATAGCAAGGAGGTTCTATATTCCGGCGGTACCTACGGGACGGAGGGGGAATGGGTCCGCAGGGTAGACATTACCACCGGGCAGGTGAACCCCATAGGCGACCTGAACAGTGTTACCGATTTCCGGGAAGCCCCCGGCAGTGGATTCCTGGTCGTGGCCGGGAATTCAGGCGATAGCAGCGCTCTCTACCTGGCGACGCCGGCCCAGTATAATGGACTGTCCCTTATCAATGCTGTCGTCAGTGGCAGCCCCGTCGCCTGGTCTACCGATGCCACCCTGCTGGCTTTTGCCGCCGGCCGGACTGGGACCTACGGCACTGATCTGCAGACGAGTCTGGTGGTGCGAAACATCCCCGCCGATAGCGTCGTCCTGACCGTGCAGGTCGCTGGCGAAGCCTTTCCACTGGCCTTCTCGTTCGATGCCGACCGGCTCCTTTTCGGAGAGCGGCGCTACGACCCGGTCCTTGGCTCCTCTGACACCCTGTTTCTTTTTATCTATGATGCCGTGGCGCAAACGACCCAGTTTGTGGAGTCGCTGCCCTACGTCAGCTTCAGGCAGATGCGGGCCCACTGGGACGCGGCCGGCTTCCGCCTTGTCTACTGGCCGGGACAGACCGACGAGGCTCTGGTGATCTATGCCCAGGAATCGGGCAGCACCCTGGTCCTTTCCCAGGAGGGGGTCGTGGACGGCTGGTCTCTGGCCGCCGTCTCACATGACTTCAGGAAGGCGGCCCTCTGGTTCCACGAAGCGACCTTTGCCGGGGATGATGGCTTTTCCATATTCCACCGCACCCACCTCTACGTAGTCGATCTGGAGAGCGGCGACCGGGAGCTCATTGCCAACGGCAGCAATCAGTTCACCGGCTACGGTGGGGTCGCCTTCTCGCCCGACGGCCTGAGAATTGCCTACCTTTACGCGCCGGTGCTGCTGACTTACAACTCGCTGAACCTCTACTTCCAAAGCCTGTAAGTCTGCCCGGTCGGCCCTATATTCACCCGCCTGGAACCACGATCCATTAACATGAAAGGGATGCCATGAGTGTGCCAACATTCGATGCTGAGCAGTACAAGGCCGGCCAACGGCAGCAGTGGGATTCTGTTGCCCAGGGCTGGCGAAAGTGGTGGGCCACTATCGAGAAGGTTAGCCGGAACGTGAACGACCGGCTGATGGCGCTGGCCGGTGTTGGCGCCGGTCACCAGGTGTTGGATATCGCCACCGGCATCGGCGAGCCAGCCCTGACCGCCGCAAAAATCGTGGGTGCTGCCGGCAAGGTGGTGGCTACGGACCAGTCCGATGGGATGCTGCAGATCGCCCGGGAGAGGGCCGCCGAAGCGGAGCTGGAGAATATCGAGTTTGTGGTTGTGGATGCCGGCGGCCTGGATTTCGGCGAGGGCGCCTTCGATGCCGCGACCTGCCGCTGGGGCCTCATGTTCATGCCCGATATCGAGGCTGCCCTGGAGAAGATTCACCGCTCCCTCAAGCCGGACGGCCGGTTTGTGGCCGCTGTCTGGGGTCCGCCGGAGAAAGTTGTCGGCCTGAGTCTGGCGATGGGCGTCGTACAGAAGATGCTGAACCTGCCGCCCCCGCCACCGGAAGCGCCCGGAATGTTCAAGCTCGGCGCGCCCGGAGCGGTGGAAGCCCTGCTGTCAGGGGCGGGATTTGGCGATGTCCGGACCGAAGCGCTGATCGTGAACTTTGAGTTCGACAGCATTACCGACTACGTCTCATTTCTGCGGGACATTGCGGCCCCAATCAGGGCTATGTTGACCCAGGAGACCCCCGAGCGCCAGGCCGAAGTATGGCAGGCTATCGGCGCGGCGGCGGGCAGCTATGTCAATGCCGGCGGGCAGGTGAGTTTGCCCAACGAAACCATCATCGTTTACGGCCAGCGTTAGGCCGGCAGGGGCCGGTTCGGCAGGCCGGGGAGAGGGGGGATGTTGGATGTTGGATGGTGGATGCCTGCCCGGCGTAGGCGATAGCCGTAGACGGGTTGGATACCCGCCCGGCGTAGCAGGGGAGCGGGGGATTCCTGCCCCTTCAGCCACCCTTTACGGCTTCACGATAAACTCCGGCGCCAGGGGCGAGGTTCTGGCCGGTCCGGGAGCTGCGGGGCAATCCGGCTTGATGATCTTGCGACGTGCCATTCATAAATCTGCTCCGTACGTCATCGGCAGGAATCACGCAATAATCCCTCTTGCCAAAAAGCCTGTATCGATTTCTCGCAAATATCCTATAAAAGGCATCGCGCAATGGTCTTGGCACGAGCTTGATCACGCGGAACAGAAACCATAGGCCAGATATGTCCCTGATAATTTCCAGGACCGCATCGCTGCGCAGATAGTGCCTGCCGTTCTTGATGAGAATCACTGCATCCGCTTCCCTCTCGGGAATATTGTACTTTAGCATAAAAGACTGCCCGAATTGACCTTGCAACGGAACGAATCCAAAGACTCCCTTGGGATCTCTCTTGATGACGAAATTCACCAGCCCGTTGCAGAGGTTACATAGGCCATCAAAAATCACTATCTGGCGATTGGGCATCTCATCCATGATATAGTACGCTAATTAGATTGATCCCCATGAGCTGCAAAGTGATGTTTCCCGTGGCAATATAACACGCCGTTGCCCTGGCAGCAACCAGGCTCCCGTCCTGGAAGCGGCTCCGTTGGTGGGGTGTGTGTTTGACTTCGCCCGCCCGATGCCTGCCGGCTAGGTGTGAAAGATCAGGCTCAGGCAGGTCAGGCTGCCCTCGGCCTTCTCCAGCTCTGAGTTGTCCACCACCTGCACCGGGTAGCCCAGGCCGGTCACCAGTTCCGCCGTCCGGGGATAGCCGCCGGGCACTCTTTCGGGTGCCATCCCGGCGCCTGTTAAAAAAACAGCATTTTTTGATTGCGTTACTAGGCTATCATTGCATCAAGTTCGCTATCAGCGGGATTCTTTTTATCCGTTATATTCAGGTTCTCAACATTGCTCTTGGCCATATTTAAATCCCATTCCTTCCTAGCAGCGTTTATGATTATGGCAATGATGAAGCGTATGGCAACATACTCCATTGGTTCAGGTACGTAAGGGATGTCTATCTTCTCGTTGGCGAGTCTTGAAAGCCTTTTGATGAGCCGTTTGGCCTCATCATCATTAATTCCCTTGTCAAGGCTCCGCACGAGATCATAGAACTCATTTGGCAAGCTGTCATATAAGAATGTGTCGACCTTTATTACAATCTTCAGGAATATTTTTTCCTCACCGGTCTCATTGATAATCGGCACATTAATTTGGCTGTTGAGGCGTTGCGCCAAATCTCTGATTTCCTCCTCGGTCATCTTGCTTCTTTTTACAGGTTCTGCAAAGTACTCATCAAGTAATTCGACAAATTGCTCCTCTGTCAACTGATCAATGGACGCCATGATTGTACCTCCGTTTGTGCATGATGCGTATACCACTTGTAGCGAGCCTTAGCATGACTGGGCTCAAAACCTGGAAACTCCTCAGTAAGGCGGCTTCTCGTTATCCACGTTTCCATTTACGCCGTGGTGGTGAGTTTAAATGGAGTTTAGGAGTGACAATTTATAGTGTCAAGGTATACAATAGTCAGAAAATAGTATGGTTATTCCGCATGAGTCCGTATGCATCGGGTGGGCGGCTGGCGGATGGTTGGGGCAGCCACACTCACCCCTGTCGGCTGCGCCAGGACTCCCCCTTTCTCCGGGCCGACCCGACCAATGTGACGGGGAGAGAGGGGGCATCACGGAGTGAGGGGGTGCGTGTCTGCTCCTGCCCGGTACCCCTTACCTAGGTCTTGAAGATCAGGCTCAGGCAGGTCAGGCTGCCCTCGGCCTTTTCCAGCTCCGAGTTGTCCACCACCTGCACCGGGTAGCCCAGGCCGCTCACCAGCTCCGCCGTCCGGGGATAGCCGCCGGGTACCAGGATGGTGCCGTTCACCGCCATGACATTGGCCGCCCAGGCCTCTTCCTCCGGCACTTCAACTCGTTTATAATCGGACAGCGGCGCAGTGTCGAATTTGCCCGTGGCCAGCAGCAAGGTCTCCCCATCCAGGGCGGTGACGCCGGTGATCAGGTGCAGGCAGCCTTCATACACCTCCACGGGGATCACCTCATAACCGTAGGGCGTCAGCATATCGGCCAGGGCCTGGTAGCCCTCCAGGTTGGTGCGGGTCGATTGCCCGACGAAGATGCGCCTGCCCATCAGCAGCACGTCGCCGCCGTCCAGGGTGGCCGGGGCCTGCATCTCCAGCACGGTCCGGTATTGGCCCAGCACCGGTCCCAGCGCCTTCATTTCAGCCGTCCGGGCCGGCGCGCCCATGCGGGTCAGGACCGCCACTTCGTCCACCACCACGGCCGGGTCTTCCATGAAGACGCTGTCGGGAAAGGCCCGGTTGATATTCAGGTTGACCACCTCCACCCCCAGGCCGGAGAGGGCCTTGCGATAGCCGAGGTGCTGCTGGTCGGCCCGGGCCAGGTCGATGGGATCACGGTCGATCCAGGTCCGCTCGCCCAGGGCAATGTCGGGGGATATATCGTGGGTGAGGGCGGTAAGGGGCATGGGAAATCGGCTCTGCGTGCTCAAACTTAGCCCCCGGAAGGTTGCGGGAACAAGGGCTCCCGGACCAACCGGGAAACCGCCCCGGGGCCAAAAGGGTTCACTACGGGGGGAATTGTGACCGCCACCGGTTGGCTGTAATTTCCACCTCCGGCAGGGGGCTGCCAGGCAGGTGTTCCCCTACGGCCAACGATCCATTAAACAACCATCCCAATATCCAGGGGACAACGATTCATGCGCATTGGAATATTAACCGGCGGCGGCGACTGTCCCGGCCTTAACGCCGTCATCAGGGGGCTTGTGTTGGCCGGCGTGAAACGGTACGGCTATGATTTCACCGGTTTTCTGGACGGCTGGAAAGGGGTGGTGGAAAACCTCTCCCGGCCCCTTACCGTAGAAGACGTGAGGGACCAGGTTGCCGTTGGCGGCACCCTCCTGGGCACCAGCCGCACCAATCCCCTGAACGACCCGGCCATGGTTGAGCAGATCAAGGCCAACCTGACGGCCAACCACATTGACGTGCTGGCCGCCATCGGCGGTGACGATACGTTGGGCGTGGCCACCCGGCTGGCCGGAATGGGTCTGTCCATCATCGGCATTCCCAAGACCATCGATAACGACCTGTCGGCGACCGACGCCACCTTCGGCTTCGATACGGCCATCACCATCGCCACCGAGGCCGTGGACCGGCTGCACACCACTGCCGCCAGCCATCACCGGGTGTTGGTGGTGGAGGTGATGGGACGCCACGCCGGCTGGATTGCCCTGTATGCCGGCATCGCCGGAGGGGCCGACTACACCATGCTCCCCGAAAAACCTACCAGCCTCGTTGACCTGTGTGCGGCGCTGCAGCGGGAGTACGGTCCCGGGCGGAAGAACTATGCCCTGGTAGTGGTCTCTGAAGGGGCCGAGCTGCTCCAGCAGGAGGGGCATACCACCCAGGATGAAAGCAGCGACGCTTTCGGAAATGTCCGGCTGGGCGGCATCGGTCACCGGGTGGCGGCGGCCATCGAAAAGGCCACCGGCCTGGAAACCCGGGATGTTGTGCTGGGCCATTTGCAGCGCGGCGGCGTGCCGTCACCGGCAGACCGGGTCCTGTCCACCCGCTACGGCGTTTTCGCGGCCCGCATGATCCACGAGGGCCAGTTCGGCCAGATGGCGGCCCTCCGGGGCAACCGGATTGTGGCCGTACCGCTGGCCGAGGCCACCGGCGAAACCAAAACGGTGGGAGAGGATTGGATATCGGACCTGGAACTTTTGAACGCTTAAGGAGCAACCAAACAGGATGAATCAGGAAATACTGGCCGCGACCGCCCGGGCCCTGGCGGCAACCGGGAAAGGCATACTGGCTGCCGATGAAAGCGGCGGCACTATCAAGAAAAGGTTTGATGCCATCGGCGCCGAGAGCACTGAGCAGACCCGCCAGGCCTACCGCAACATGCTGTTTGTCACCGAGGGCATGGAGCAGCATATCTCCGGCGTGATCATGTTCGACGAAACGGTGCGCCAGAGTACCGCCGACGGGACGCCCTTTCCGGCATACCTGGCCGCCCGGGGTGTGCAGCCGGGGATCAAGGTTGACCGGGGCGCCAAGCCGCTGGCCGGCCATCCGGGTGAATCGGTGACCGAGGGCCTGGATGGTCTGCGGGAACGGCTGGCCGAGTACGCCACCCTGGGGCTCACCTTCGCCAAGTGGCGGGCGGTCATCACCATCGGCGACGGCATCCCTTCAGCGGCCTGTATCGGCTCCAATGCCGAGGCGCTGGCCCGCTACGCCGCGCTCTGCCAGGAGGCCGGCATCGTGCCTGTCGTAGAGCCTGAAGTGCTGCTGGATGGCAGCCATACCATGGAGCGCTGCCGGGAGGTGACCGGGCAGACCCTGGCGGCCGTCTTTGCCGCCCTGGCCGCCCACAGAGTCTATCTGCCGGGGATCATCCTGAAGCCCAACATGGTCGTGGCCGGCGCCGATTGCCCCGACCAGCCCGGCAGCGCAGAAGTGGCCCGCCAGACGCTGGAACTGCTGTCGGCCCAGGTGCCGGCGGAGGTGCCGGGCATCGCCTTTTTGTCCGGCGGGCAGACGGAGCTGCAAGCGACGGCCAACCTGCAGGCCATGAACGCCATAGCGGATATTGGTAAGCCGTGGCGGCTGACCTTCTCCTACGGCCGGGCGCTGCAGCAGTCGGCGCTGCAAAGTTGGTCCGGCAATAGCGAGCAGTTGCCTGCCGGGCAGGCGGCCTTTCTCCACCGGGCCCGGATGAATGGGGCGGCGACTTCAGGCAGTTATTCGGAGGCGCTGGAAACCGGATCCTGACCGGGAGGTCAAGCGGACGGCCGCAGTTTAGCCAGCAATTGGCCGGCGGTTTCGTTGCCCGGATCGGCCTTGATCACCCGCTCGGCATATTTAATCGCCGTAGGGACATTTCCCATCTCATGGGCGACGGCAGCCAGCCAGTTGAGGCTCCCGATGTCATCAGGCTGGCGCTCCAGCAGCGCGAGGTAGGTTTTGATGGCGTCTTCGGTACGGCCCAGCCGGATATAGGCCGCCGCCAGATTGGCGCTGAAGCCGGGGTCGGCGGGGCGCAACCCTACAGCCAACCGCAGATAAATCTCCGCCACTGTCGCTTCACCGGCCTGCAACAGCAACACCCCCAGATCATTCTGCGCATCGGCCCGCCAGGGGTCGAGGGTCGTGGCTTCCTGAAAGCGCATGATGGCCTGTTCCGTATTGCCCTGCTCCAGCAACACCTGTGCAGCATCGAACGATTGCCCGGCCCGCGCCTGGCGCTCCTGCGGTACGGGGTCGGTGGGCGGGGAAGATGGATCGGGGCTGGCCTGAGGCCGTGATAGCTGTCCGCTGGCCAAGCCGGCCTGCAGCACGGGACCCGCTTCCCCGCAGAGCTGATCGTAAAGCTGGGCCAGCTCGGCCGGAACCTTAATCCCGCTCTCGCCCTCAGCGGCAACGGGGCCGGGCGATCCGCCAATGAGGGACTGCTGGCGGATATCAGGCGCAATGGCGGTCAGTGCCACCTGCCTGGTTTGCTCATCCGGCTCCAGGCCGGCCCAGTCCAGAATGCGCTGCAGCTCGCCGCCGGGATCCAGGAAATAACTGTCGTAATGGGTCACCATCCGCAAGCCGGGATCGGTATGGGCCAGAATACGGCGATAGTACTGCAGCCACAGGTGCTGGGCCATGGCGGGGCTGCTGGAGACCCGCTTGACCAGCGAGCGGGCCGTTTCCACCGGGTGGCGCAACACGACGAGAGTGCGCAGACCGGGCAGCAGGCGGCTCCAGAAGGGGATGGTCAGGCTGGCCCGGGGGTCCTTCCAGCCCCAGGGTAATCTGCGCCCCAAGGCGGCGGCCTGCTCCTCGGCCCGCTGGCGGAGTCCGGCCAGAGCGTCGGCCTGCTCCCAGCCGTCCGGCATGGGGGGCAGTAGAAAGTCCCACTCGCCTGAGAGGCTGGCCAGCACCTCTTCAGTAATGGCGTCCATATCCAAATTTTGCCAGAAGCCGTTGGGATTGCCCTCACCGGGAGGCATCAGGCGCTGCTCCGGTCCCAGGGAGAGGCCGCAGATATTGAGCAGCCGGGCAACCATGGAAGTGCCGGATCGGTGCATGCCGGTAATCAGCAGGGGCGGGGTGGGTGCAGCTGGCATTCAGGGGAGCCTTATCCAGCCGGGATGCTACGGCCTGGCAAGGGCTGAAGTCAACCACCGGAACTGACGGGCTACTGCGAATGGCTGCTAAAGTTTTGGCGGATAGGTCCGATAGGGGTGATGTGATAGCAGCAGGCGGTGATAAAATTTAGTGCTGTTTGCTGGAGGAAGAGTGATCGAAGGGAGCAAGGATGCTCCCCGGCGTAAGACAAGGAGGTTGAAATGAGTTTCACAAGAATAGGCGCCAATATTGCGGCCTTGCAGTCATTGAATGCACTGCTCAAGGTCAATAATACGATTGGCAAAAGCCTGCTCAGACTGTCCACGGGCAAACGGATTAACTCGGTCGGCGATGACGCCGCCAGTTTCTCCCTGGCACGCGGACTGGAAGCGCGTCGGCGCTCCCTGCAGCAGGCTCTCTCAAATGTAGGTACAGCCAAAAACGTCCTGAACATCGCAGAAGGCGGTTACCTGGCCATCAGCGATCTTCTCCAGATCATCAAGGAGAAGACGGTGCAGGCTGCGGATGACTCCTATAATATCGCGCAGCGGACGGCCATCCAGGGTCAGATTGATGCACTGGTAGATGAAATCGACGCCATCGTGGCGGAGAACGAGTTCCAGGGCACCCAGCTGATCGACGGCAGCTTCAGCGGCAGCAAGTTCCAGACGGGCGCCGCCGCAGGTGATGTCTTCACCGTCACCCTGGCGAATGCCGACTCTGCGGCCATCGGCGTGGATGCCCTGGTCGTGTCCAATTCGTCAACCGCTTCTGCTGCGATTGCCGCAGTGGACGCAGCCATTGACTCGCTGAACAGTGCGGCCCAGACGGTAGGTGAAAGTTTACTGCGGCTCTCTTCCAAGGAAGATACGCTGTCGGTAGCCATCACCAACACCGAGGCAGCCCGAAGCCGAATCGAGGACGTCGACTTTGCTCTGGAGCAGGCAAACCTGGTGCGAAACCAGATCATCCAACAAACTGCTTTCAGTGCTTTTGCGCAAGCAAATGCGGCACCCCAGCTGGTTCTATCGCTCTTCCGGTAAACCAGCGCAGCCAGTTGGGCTTTCGCGTGGAAGGGCTCGGCATTTGCCGGGCCCTTTCCTATTGTGCAATAAAAGTGATTTAGCCGACTGAAATTAGAGGCCAGAAAAGGTTAAAGATTAGGCTATATTGACCGATATAAGATGCAGATGAGCCCCTTTGGTGGGCTTGAGGCATAATATGAAACGGGAGTGAGAGGAGCATCGGGCGTGCAAATGAACGGAAATCAGGCGGCCAGAGCAGAGCGAGATCCTTATCTCAAGCAGAAGATCATGTCCGCCAGCCCTGTCCAGTTGGTTGCCTATATGTACGACGCCGTTCTGGCGGCCTGCAAATCCTCCAATTATGACCGGGCCGAAAGAGCACTGCTGGGGTTGATCGAGGCACTGAATTTCCAGCACGAGGAGATTGCGCTGCCCATGTTTCAGGTTTATCAGTACTGCCTGGATCAGGTGCGCAAAGAAAATTATACTGAGGTAGAGGGTTTAATTAGCGGTTTCAAGGCCGCATGGTCAGAAGCCATGAACCTTAACTAACTGAGGAAAACGCTGTGTCGATAGCATCATTTGGAATCGGAGGCGGAATTGATATAGAGGGCCTTGTAGCCCAGTTCAGGGGCTTGGAGCTGCGCAGCCGATTTGTGCTGGAGGCACGGCTCGAAAAGCTGCAAACCCGGAAAACCGCCCTCAGTGACCTCGACTCCAAGCTCTCCGCGCTCTTTCGCATAACGGACAGTTTTGCCGAAACCGTCCTGTCGGATCCTTTCGCCAGCCGCCGGGGTATCACCAGCGACTCCGATTTATTCACCGTTACGGCCACTTCTGATTCCCAGGTCGGCAGCCACTCCATTTCCATCAGCCGGCTGGCATCGACCGATACCCGGGTGTCGGATCAGGTGACCGGGATCAACTCGGATTTCAGCGGAATTACCACCGATCAGAGTTTCGACATCCTGGTGGCACACCCCACGGACGACGATCCGTCCAACCGGGTGGCAGTGACGGTGACGATCAGCGCCGCCTCCTTTGCCAAGACGAACGAGCTGCTCTTTGACGACATCGCCTCCGCCATCAACGATGCCATTGCATTGGAAGTATCCAGCGGCAACCTGGAGGCCACGGAGCGGGTGACCGCCACGGCAGTGGAGGAGTCATCCGGCACGGCCAGGCTTATCCTGCGGTCCGGGCTGTCGGGCGAATCCAACGCCCTGCAGTTCACCGACACCGACGGCTTGCTGGCCACGCTGGGCCTCACAACCAACGCCCAGACGAGCGGCACAACCGGCGGCTACATTACCGCCAGCGCCGATCTGAACGCCCAGTTCATTATGGACGGCCTAAGCTTCTCCCGGGGCAGCAACACGATTGACGATGTGCTTGACGGCATTACTTTCCAGCTGTTAAACACCACCACCTCCGATCAAACCCTGACGGTGGAAGCCGATACGGCAGCGGTGCGTAGCGAGGTGGACAGTTTTATCGAGGCTTACAATGAGGCGCTGACATTTATCCGCGCCGAGACGCTGGCCGACGGCGATTTTCGAGGCGACCCCACTTACAGCCTGCTGGGCATTGAGTTGCGCAGCATTGTGGGCTCCCGGGTGGTCGGCACCTCGACCACCGATTACGACCGCTTGCTTGAGATCGGCATCGACGTCAAGAACAACGGCACACTGTTTTTTGATGACCCTGAAAAGTTCGAGTCGGCCCTGGCGGCAAATCCGCAGCTGGTGTCGGATATCTTCAATGTCAGCGACGGCATCGCCACCCAGCTGCGCGACTTCGTGGTCTCGTACACGCGCACTACGGGGCTGATCAACAGCTCCCAGCGGTCCGTCGATACGACGATCAGGCATCAGAACGAGCGGCTGGACACTTTTGATGACCGGCTGGAGCGCCGGGTGGCTCGGTTCAGATCGGAAATGGTCAAACTGCAAACGGCACTGGCGCAGGTGCGGGCACAGGCAGCATTTTTCCAGACATTCAGGTCGTAAGACAAAAATATGAGCACAAGGAATAACACAGAGGGTCATCATGGTTGATACCATACAAAGCGTGGCAGCCACCGTTGGTCAGGACCCTGAATCATTGGCAGTTGGCCAGGCCAAACGGGGGCAAAGCGTAGCAAAAGATAGGTCCGCGCAGCGGGCGCCGGTTCCGGCACTGTCGGGACAAGGCAAGGACGTTTCAGTGGTAGTAAAGGAGTTGAACAATTTGGCGAGCCAGATTGCCAGCACTAAGATCACTTTCGACGTCAATGTGGAAACCGGAGAGGCTATCGTGCAGGTTGTGAACAAAGAGACCGGCGAAGTCATCAGGCAGGTGCCTCCCAAGGAGCTGTTGCGCCTGATTTCCAACTTACGGAACTTGACCGGGCTCATCTTCAGTGAGAGAGCCTAGGGCAACCGGGCGGAAGGCAAGCACAGCAATGACCGCACAGCAGCGCATCGAGGAAATCCTGGACCAGCAGCACGACAGCGTGCAAGCTGTCCTGGTGGCCTCGCAAGCCTTGGTGGTTGATCCGAAAGCGTTCAGCATCGACGGGCTGGACGCGCTGCTGGAATTGCGGGCCCGGCATATTGAAATGATTACCGCCCTGGAAAAGGAACTTCATGCACTGACGGAGGAGAACGGCGAGAGTGGCGCCCGGCTGGCCCATGCCGCGCTTGATGCTGCGCTGGCCGAACTGGAGGGCGTGGATAACCTGCTACAGGATATCATGCGCCGTCGGCAAGTGGTCATCATTAATAGTATGGCTTCGATGCGGAACCGTGTTAACTTTAACAGCCAAGCAGAACGTTCCCACATGGCGAGCCATGTGCTGGACGTAGTGAGGTAACACTATGGCACCCGTCCACAATATTGGCAATAATATCAATCCTGCCGAGCGCCTGAAAGAACAGGAGCGGGTGCAGACTGCCCGGAGCCAGCGAGGCGGCAAAAGCAGTGCTTCCAGCGATGTCCAGAGTTCGGTAGCGCCCCGTGACAGTGTCAGTATTTCCTCAGCGGCCCAACAGCTGGCTGCCGGCGGCAGCGAGATATCCAGGATTCAGGAGCAACTCGGCGCGTTGCGCGAAGAGGACTCAGCCCGGATCGCCGTGCTGCGGGAGCGCATCGAATCAGGCGAGTTTGAGCGCCCCGAAATTACTGCCGCGGTTGCCGAAACCATCAGCAGCCTGCCCCATTTTCGCGCTCTTCAGTATGAACCTCAGGATATTCCCCGGGAACCGATTGACTTAGTGGCCGTTGAGACGCGCGTGCGCTCCGGCCAGTTCGAGAGTGACCAGGTCCTCGATCAGGTGGCCACAAATATTCTGAATGATATCGGCGCTTTCTAGTCGCCCTTATTTGTTGTACATTCCCCCAGCCTGAAACCGGTTGCCCGTCAGGGCAATACCACGCAAACCAGGTAATGATATGTTTTCGAGGGTGGCCTTTGTGGCGCCCCGATATGGAATTTGATTGGCTAAGAGTATGGTTAGACATGGAGTATCCCCCGAACTTATGGTCAGCACTCGCCAGGGCGTAGCCGGTCCCTTTATGCGGCGATTTGCCAGCCTGACACCATCCTCTCCCGTCCCCGTTGGCGTGGCTACCGAGCCTCCAGCCGGAATCGAGTTCCGGTATATATGCAGTCAACCCTATTTTTTTATTGTGGGAACCGCATAGAAAGGTCTTAGATTTTGGGACTTTGGCCCACTATCGCACAGGTGGCGAAGAGTAGAAGGAGATAGGTATGTCGGTGTCAAGCTTTGAAACCAGTACCGGTAAAAAATCCCAGCAATCTTCCGATGTCAGGCAACTGGTCGTATTCAAGATTGCCGAAGGGAGCTTCGGCTTGGATATCCAATTTGTCCGGGAGATAAACCGTCTCACTCAGGTTACCGGAATTCCCACGGCGCCCGATTACGTGGATGGCATCATGAACCTCCGCGGAGCCATTGTGCCGGTGGTCAACCTCGGGATGAGATTCGGGCTGGACAGGACCGAATCTACCAAGGATACACGCGTCGTTGTCATTGAGAGCGGCGGCCATATCCTGGGATTGGTAGTGGATGAGGTATCGGAAGTTTTGAGACTCGCTGCGAAAGATGTGGTGCCGGCTACAAATATGGCTACGAGCGGTGTGAATGTTGATTTCATCGAAGGTGTCGGCAAGGTGGGGGATCGCCTGATACTCCTGTTGGATCCATCCCGCCTGTTCAGTGATGAAGAGAAGGCCGAACTCGCCGAACTGAGCACGGATTGAATCGTGCGTCGGGGGACGGCGGTCATGATTATCAAGCATTAACGAGATGGCTGACCAGGCAGGAGGGAACATGGCAGAAGCAATAGGGACCCCGGACACGCAGACTACCGCTACGGCACCCAAAGCGCTGACGGTCGCCGAATTTGGGCAGGGTGAAACGGCAGAGGAAACGAATCTGCTGGTTACTTTTATTTTAGGGGACCAGACCTACGGGGGCGACATCCTGCAAATCCAGGAGGTAACCCAGATGAGCCATATCACCCGGGTGCCCCATGTGAAGGAGTACATCAAGGGCGTCACCAACCTGCGGGGTAACATTGTGCCGACAATCGACCTTCGGTTGCGGCTGAATATCGACGATGGTTTGGGCGATACCAGTTCCCAGCAAATCATGATTGCCCGCACGGCCCAAGGCTTGCTGGGCTATATCGTCGATTCGGTGCGCGAGGTGATTACGGTCCCCTCCAGCGCCATTGAGCCGACGCCGGAGGATTGGCTCGATGCCGATCACAAGTACTTTGTGGGAATCGCCAAGATGAAAGATAATTTGATCACGATTGTCGATTTTGAGCGTGTCATTCAAGCGGATGGGGCGCTGGTCGATGAACTCAAGATGGGATGAGCCCGGAGCAGCGGCAGCACCTTGATCCACTGGTAGTCTCAATAAAATTATTACTGGAAAAAGAAAGCGAACAGGATTGGGGGCCTGTACTAACACGATTGGCCAATGATATCGCACACACACGCCAGCGCCCTGTTGCCGGTCGGTTCACTAATCGCGAAGATCCTATCAAACTGGCCGTTACCCGTATTTTATCCGACGAACGAATCGTTCTCGCCTGGGATCGGTTGGTCATCCTGGGCTGTTCCGCCGGCGGCGATGTGGCCCTGCGCACCCTATTTGGCCATATAAACTACCCCCATGTGCCCATTATTATCGCTATGCATCACCATCCCGGCTTCAAATTCATCGCGGGCTTCGAATTGGCCAACGGCCTGACCCAGAAACCGGTGCTGGTCCAGACTGACATGGCAATCAAAAGTGGCGAGGTCTATTTTGCCCCGGGAGATATGACCCTGGGGTACCACCGGAGCAACGCCTCATTCCAGCTCAGTACGCGGACCATCAAGTCACGCTTCCGGCCCATCATCGATCAGGTCTTTTCTGCTGCTGCGGTGCGCTTTTCAAACCGCCTGACGGGAGCCATCATGAGCGGCATGCTCAGTGACGGCGCCCAGGGGCTCAAGGACATTTTCCTGGGACGGGGCGAGGCGCTCATCCAGATACCCGATACGGCCCTCTTTGGCGACATGCCCAAGGCGGCAGCTGCGGCAGTGCCCACTGCCCGGACCCTCACATTGCAGCAATTGGCCGGCCGGATCAATGAGCACTCAGGCCAGTACTTGCGGGCGAGATCCTACAAGCCTGCAAGCAGATGGGCAGCATCATAAGAACGATGGCAGCTGCAGCGGAAACGCACGTCTATGATGCGAACCTGCATTCGGGCGCTGACCTGCAGGCGTTTTTCGAGGGCGATAATCTGGTCACCGCCACACGGTTTTTCCGCAATCGCGCCATGTACCTGGACCTGGAGCAGGTGCTGATACCGATGTTGATGCAGGGGCCCGCACGCGCGAGCCGCCGTCTGCGGGTCTGGTCCGCCGGTTGTTCGGATGGCCGGGAAGCCTACTCTCTGGCCATGTCGACCCATCGGGGGCTGTCCCGGAACAACGGGTCCGGGTGGGACTGGCAGGTCCGGGGGTCAGATCTCAGCCGGCCCCAGATCGCCAAGGCCCGCGCCGGAGTCTACGTGGTAACCGAGCATGATCAGGATGCCGTGGATGATTACGGCGAATATTTTGAATCCGCCGGCAACAAGGGTCTGCAGGTGGCCGAGAGAATCCGGGCGCATATCCAATTCGAAGTGGAAGACATCATCGCCTATCAGCCGGGGGAACCGGTCGACATCCTGGTCTGCTCGCTGGTGGTGCTTTATTACGAGCAGGAGTACCAGAAGGAAATAATCCGGAAGTTGATATCACGCGTAAGGCCGGGAGGCTTTTTTCACGTCACGCCGGTTAGCAAGCGCTGGCTGCTGAGCGAGGACCATCATCGAACGGCCGGCAGTTCGGGAGCCTTCTTCCAGCGCAGCAGCCAAGCCGGCGGCCAGGATGGGGGGTTTTCCCGGAATGGGTAATGTTTATAGAGGGAAGCGCAGTCATGGCTCTGACTGAAGAAGAACGCCGGGAGCTGACCACAATCGAAGGGCAATTGGAGGATGCGGACTCCGATACCCGGCGCTGGGCGGTTTATGACCTGGAGAAATATCCTGCCGAGGATATTCTGGACTACCTGATTACGGCGACCAAGGATGAACACCGGGCGGTGCGGGAAGCAGCATCGGAAGTCCTGGAATCGGTGCCGACGGCGGTGAGCATTTCCAAGCTGACGCCGCTGCTGGGCCACGCGCGCATTGAAGTGCGTAACCTGGTGGCCGCCCTGATCTCCAAATTCGGCGTTGAGGCGACCCCTGCGCTGATCAAGGCCCTTAAGGAAGGTAACGAAGATGAGCGCAAATTCAGCGCCGATATACTGGGCCTGGCCCACAGCGAGTTGGCCGTCGATTCGCTAGCCACCGCGCTGTATGACGAAGTGGAAAATGTCGGCGTTTCGGCAGCCGAGGCACTGGGGAAGATTCGCTCGGCAAAGGCCCTGCCCCACCTGCAGACGGCCTTCGAGACCAAAAAATATCTGATGCGCGAGAGTGCCGAGGCTATCGGCCTCATCGGGGAGCCCGAGGGAGCCCGCTATCTCCTGGGGAAACTGGCCGATACTACCGATTTGCTGGTCCAGTATGCCATGATTGACGCGCTGGGCAATGCCGGGGACATGCATGTGCTGGAATACCTGGAGGAGCATATCGGGGAGCTGCCCAAGCCGCTACGCGATGCGGCCACGCTGTCCATGTTGAAAATTTCACAACGGACCGGGACCAATCTCCTTTCCCGGGCAGGGGCGCCGATTGAAGCCCTTGTGGCGGGTCTGGAGGACTCGAGCGAGGAGTATCAGCAACTGCTGATCGATCATATTGACGGGGCCCTGGACGTACGGGTGCTGCAGCAGCTCACCCAGGCCCGGGAACGCATGAATCCCCACGTTCTGGTGGCGCTGATCAAGGCGGTCACCGACCAGCCCGGGCTCGCCGAATTTTGCCTCAAGATGGTTGATCATGCCGATGATTGGGTGGCCTACTCTGCCGTTGAGCAGTTGCCCAAACTGGGCCAGAAGAAGGCGGCGGAAGTGATCAAGCGAGTGCTGGAGGGGGACCGCAATCTGCCCCAGCTGGCTGCCATGCGGGTGGTGCAGGAGCTGGGTGTGGAGGAAGCCCTGGAGTGGGTGAAGCCGTTCCTTGAATCCGATGATGAGGATTTGCGCTCCCTGGCCGGCCAGGTCCTGGATTTATAGGCCATGCACGTGAAGGAACTTGGCCGCCTGCGTAACAACGCGCCCGCTGGGCAAACGGGAAAACTGCCTGGGCGGATAAGCGCTGGCCGGACAATATTGATATGACCGCACTGACGAAAACGGCAGGCCTGAGCCTGGAGCCGAGACAGTTCCAGGAGTTGCGGGATATCATCTACACCAAGACCGGGATATTCTTCGCCGAGAATAAGGTATATCTGCTGGAAAACCGCTTAAGCCGGAGAATTCGTGAATTGGGCATGGAATCATTCGATGCCTATATCAGGCACATCAGGGCGCAGACCAGCAACTCCGAGGAGTTCCACCAGATTTACAATGCCGTCACCATCAATGAAACCTTTTTTTTCCGCTTCCAGTCCCAGCTGGAAGCCTTCCGGGGATTGTTGACCAAGCTTATCGTGGCCAAGAATGCCCAGGGCAGGAAAAAGATCAAGATCTGGAGCGCTGCCTCTTCCACCGGGGAGGAGCTTTACACCATCAGCATTATTTTGCATGAGACGCTGGGTCCCCGGCTGCGCGACTGGAATATAGAGCTGATTGGTACCGACATCAGCCACCGGGCCCTGGCGCTGGCCAAGGAGGCGATATATTCCAAGAATTCCTTCCGGGGCTCGATGACGGATGTCCAAAAGCAGCGCCACTTTGAGGAACTGGAGCAGGGCCGCTTCAAGGTGCGCGACGATATTCGCAACCAGGTGATATTCAGATATTTAAATCTGAATGACAGTTTAGAAATCCGCAAGTTCCGCGATATTGATTATGTCTTTTGCCGCAACGTCATGATATATTTTGATGATGAGATGAAAAAAAGAGTGTTGCGGTCGGTTTACGGTGTTATGAACCATGGCGGGTACTATTTTCTAGGGGAGGCTGAATCCCTCCACGGCATCAGTTCGTCCTTTAAGGTTGAGCATTTTTCGGGGGCATTTGCCTACAAGAAAGAATAGGAGGTTGACAACCGATGGATGGGGAGCATGACGAGGTAAAACAGGTGGTACTGATTGCGGATGATTCATCCACTGTGCGCAAGTTTGTCGCCTTTTCGCTAAGCGCCCAAAACTTGGAAGTGATCACCGCTGTTGATGGTATGGATGCTTTAGAGAAAATATCTACGGCGCCTAAAGTCGATTTGGTCATTGTGGATTTGAATATGCCCAATATGGATGGGTATGAATTCATCGAAAACCTGCGCGGATCGAATCTTCACAAGGATGTGCCCATCATCATCCTCTCATCCGAGCGTAGTGAAGAGTCCAAGAGGCGCGGCAAGGAAGTTGGAGCTGATGTGTACATTGAGAAGCCGTTTGATGCGGATAAGATTAAGTACCAGGTTTCTAAATACTTAACATTGAAGTAAGAGGATTCCGGTGGTAAAATCCCGTTCACTCGCGATGGTGATGTGGCCAGTGGGGCATATTTCGCCAGAGCCGTTAGCGCCTGCCATATTGGCCATATTTTCGGCGACACCAGCAGACATGAATGTGAGGAGGTGACAGAATGAGTGTATATGATAATCTAGTGGGTATGGAGGAGGTCCTTGATGACTTTATCGTCGAGACCACCGAACTGCTGGAGGAGGTGAACGAGGAGCTGATTGATCTCGAGGCGGATCCGAACCCGGATATGATCAATCGCATTTTCCGGGCCTTCCATACGTTTAAAGGAACCTGCGGATTTCTGGGCTTTGAACAGGCCAAGGATGTGGCCCATGTCGCTGAAGATTTGCTAAACGCCATGCGCAACAACGAACTGGTCCCCTCCGCTCCTATCATTGATCTGTTGCTGGAAGCATGCGACTGGTTCAGCCAGTTCACTGAGGATGTGAAAGAGCGCGCTGAGAAAGAGTATGATATTGCCTCTCTGATAGAGCGCCTGGCGGCAGTCCGCAAAGGAGAGGCCGTCACCCAGCCGGCGGCAGCAGCCCCGGCGGAGGCAATCGAGGAACCGGCGGCAGCAGCTCCACAGGCAGCTGCCGGAGCGGACGGCGAAAGCCATGCGAAGGCCGAGGCTTCGGAACCACCGTCCGCCGATGGTAACGGACAGACCGTCGCAGACGACACCCCTTCCACGGGAGCAGTCTACAAGAACATGGATGGGATGGAAGAGATTTTGGAAGAGTTTGTGATCGAAACCATCGAAATCCTCGAAAATGTAAATGAGGATTTGGTGCAACTGGAGGCCGGCGGCGATCCGGAACTGGTGAACCGGATATTCCGGGCATTCCACACTTTTAAGGGCACTTGCGGATTTCTCGGCTTTAGCCAGGCCAAGGATGTGGCGCACCTGGCGGAAAACCTGCTCAACAAGATGCGCGAAGGCAAACTAACGCCGGATGGCGTTCTGACCGACGCGTTGCTCAAGACCTGCGACTGGTTCAGCCTGTTTATCGAGGATGTCAAGGGCCGGGTTGACACGACCTATGACACCACAGAATTACTCGGCTTGTTAAAGTCAATAGACGAGCAAAACGAGGCGGGCGCGGGGCCAGAGCCGGCCGTAGGCAACGGTGCGGCCGGTGCACCCGCCAAAGAGGCTGAAATGGCAGATAACGGCCAGGCATCCGCCGGGACCGATGGACAGGCGTCCACCACCGCAGCGCCGGCAGCCGAGGCCGCAGTGACCAAGCCGGCTGCACCTGCTCCCACCCCTACCAAGAAAGCCGAAAAACCTGCTGATGAAAAGGCGGTCAAGACGACCTCACAGACCATCCGCGTGGATATGGAGCGGCTGGAAAACCTGATGAATCTGGCCGGCGAACTGGTGCTGAACCGGAACCAGCTGGGACAGGCTTATTCTACCCTGGCCAAGACCAAGGTTGGCGATCAGGCCATTGATCACCTGGATCAGGTCAACAATGCCCTGGGGAGAATCACCAACGAGATCCAGGAGGCGGTTATGCAGATGCGCATGCTGCCTATCAGCAATGTCTTCCGGAAATTCCCCCGTGTGATCCGTGACCTGGCGCGGGACCGGGGCAAACTGATTGAGCTGCAGCTGGAAGGTGAGGAGACCGAACTCGACCGATCCGTCATTGAAGCGATCAGCGATCCCCTGCTGCACCTGGTCCGCAATGCCGCCGATCATGGTATCGAGCCTCCTGAGGTGCGGCTGGCCAATGGGAAGCCTGAGGTGGGCATTGTCACCTTGCGGGCCGCCCATCAGGGCAACCATATCGTAATTGAGGTCGAAGATGACGGCGCCGGTATGGACGGTGACGTTCTGGCCGAAAAGGCCGTGGGAAAGGGCATCATCACCGTCAGCGAAGCTGAAGCTTATTCCACCCGGGAGAAGCTTAACCTGATCTTCAAGCCGGGCTTCAGCACTGCCGCCGAGGTCACCGATGTATCGGGCCGGGGCGTCGGTATGGATGTGGCTTATACCAACATCAGCAAGCTGAATGGCGTCATCGACATTGATACCAAACTCGGCGAAGGCACTCGCATCATTATCAAGCTGCCTCTGACTCTGGCTATCGTGACCGGCTTGAAGGTCGGTGTGTGGGGCGAGAACTACATCATCCCGTTCGGCTCCATTATCGAGACGATTAAACTTCAGGCATCGGACCTGACCAAGGTCGAAGACAAATGGGTGATCCGATTCCGTGACTCGGTGGTGAATACCTTGTTTTTGGACGAGTGGTTCAAGGTGCCAAGTCCCGAGAATAAGGACGAGCTGGAACACTATGCGGTGATCGTTTCGGTGGCACAATTCCGCTATGCTCTGGTGGTCACCGCCATGAAGGGCCAGGAAGAAGCGGTGATCAAGCCGTTGGGTCAGTCCCTCGGACGGATTCCGGGAGTGGCCGGCGGCACCATTGGCGGCGATGGAGAAATAACACTAATTTTGGACGTACCAGAACTTATCCATCACATGGGATTAGGCTAAAAGAATTGATTCGAATCGTTGTGATTGATGATTCAGCCTTCATGCGGAAAGCCATTCAACTGATGGCCGAATCTGATCCTGATATCAAAGTAGTCGGCATGGCCCGGGATGGGATGGAAGGTGTGGAAATGGTCCGCAACCTCCGGCCCGACTGTATCACGCTGGACCTTGAAATGCCCCGCATGAACGGGTTGGAAGCGCTGGACATCATCATGCGCGACACACCCACACCGACCTTGGTGGTCAGTTCAATCTCCACCGAAGGCGCCGCCATCACCCTCGAGGCCTTGGATAGAGGGGCGATGGATTATATACCCAAGACCCAGTCTTTTGTGGCTATTGATATTACGAGCATAAAAGAGGAGCTGGTCCGCAAGATCAAAAGCATCGTCAAGCAGGCGCCGACCAAACGCAAGGCGTTCATGGCTGCCTTGGAGCGCCGCCGCAAGCGGAAGGAAACCATGGAGGCTGGCAGCGATGAAAGCACCATCATACCCATTGCAAAATCGCTGCTGGACAAGTCCTACTCCGTGCTGGCTATCGGGGTCTCCACCGGCGGCCCGCCGGTAGTGCAGCATATTCTGGAGAATCTACCGGCGGATTTTCCCATCGGTGTATTGGTGGCTCAACATATGCCGGCCACCTTCACCAAGGCATTTGCGGAGCGGCTGGACAAACTGTCTGCGCTGGAGGTGCGCGAGGCCGTCCATGGCGACACGGTGACCAAGGGAACCGTCCTCATTGGAAAAGGCGGCACCCATATGGTGGCCAAGCGGCAAGGCACTAAGGTGCGCATTGATATGAACCAACGCCCGGATGGCTTGCTATATTTTCCGTCGGTGGATTTGCTGTTCAGCTCGATTACTTCGATGTATGGTTCACATACGCTGGGTGTTATACTCACCGGAATGGGCCAGGATGGATTGTTGGGCTTGCGGGATACCCGCAAGGCGGGAGGAACGATTGTGGCACAGGATGAGGATACTTGCGTGGTTTACGGCATGCCGAAAGCAGTTGTTGATGACGGCATTGCTGACCTTGTCACCGCCGATGTCAATATGCCCGAGGTTATCACGAGATTGGTGCAATAAGGAGCAACTGAATGGATGTATCAAATAAATCTGTGCTGTTTGTGGAGGATTCCCCCACCATGCGGCGTATCATCGCCAACTCGCTCAGGCGTCTCGGTTTTGCCGACATTATCGAGGCCGAGAATGGAATCGATGCTCTGGAGAAGCTGGAAGGGAACATGGTCAACCTGGTTGTCACCGACTGGAATATGCCGGAGATGAACGGCGCTGAACTGGTGAAGGTCCTGCGGTCGAAGCCTGAATTCAGCATGGTGCCTATTGTCATGATCACCACTCGCGGCATGAAGGATGACGTGATAACGGCTATGAAGCTGGGTGTAAACGCCTATGTGATCAAGCCTTTTACGCCTGAAATATTGAAACAAAAACTGGATTCAGTTCTATAAAATTTTGCCCGCAAGTATCAGGAGACTGTGATGGATAAGAAATCGGGCACGGTGCTGAGTACCCTGAGGGACATCGAATCGCTGTTCGAGTTCGGCGGTGAAATTGCTCCCTTTCTGGAGGAACTGTTCGCGTTCCTGACCGACCTCATGCCGATTCTTGCCCGCGCCAACAGGGCGCTGGCCAGCACCACCGAGTCGATGCCCTCCGCCTCGGACAATATCGCCAGCGCCGAGATGATGGCTCAGGATGCAACCAATACTATCATGGACAACGCAGACAAGATTTCCGCGGAGCTGGACGCCCTCATCGAGAAAACCGATGGCGAAACCCAGGAGGCCCTGGAATCGGTGGCCCTGAAAATCAATGATATCAATATGGCCCTGCAGTACCAGGATATCACATCCCAGCATCTCCAGCAGGCCTCCCAGATCGTAGAAGCCATCCAGACGCGCATGCAGAAGCTGTTCCAGGCCCTGCAGGAGATCGGCGAGAAAAATGAGGCCATCCAGAAGATCCTTGAAAACTACGATGCCGCTGATGATGAGGGTGAAATTGATACTACCGACACAATTCACCGTGAAAACGCCATCTCGCAGGACGAGATTGACGCACTATTTGGTAACTAGTCGCTTTTTTTTTCTAAAATTTTTGGGGTACAGTCTATGGCTAAAAATCCGCTGCAAGACGGAACCAGAAAGCCCACCAAGGAGGATCTTGAAGATTATCTTGGGCCCGGGCGTTTTCGCCGGTTCGATTCGGTCTATAATGAAACGGTCAACATGGGCTTTGATGCCCAATTGATCTGGAGCAAAAACGACAACAACTGGTATTATCGTTTCTACTACAAGGGAAAATCCCATCTGTTCGATATACTTTGGGGCTACGACTACTTTTATACCCTCATCGTCCTGAAATCGAATGATTACCTGAAGCTCACCCGCCACCCGGACATAACGACCGATGCGCTGACCCTGATCCGGAAATATCCTGAGAATAAGGTCAGGAAGACCGTCAGGGTGGAGGCGAATATGGAGAAAATGAATGAGCAGGAGGGTTTCTTCGATCTCCTCCCGTTGCTGATCAAGGTCGTGCTTTAGGCGCTCCGGCTCCCGTTGGTGTGCTGGATCGGCCGGCGGTAGTATTCAAATGTCCGGCCCGAGCCGTGCCAGTTGGTGAAACGCTTCACGATGGACGTTTCCGGCGAAAAAGTCCTGGCGATCCCCTCTACCACATGACCGGTCACGTAACGGTAGCCCTGCTTCTTTGACCAGTTGATATAGACCCGCTTCAGCGTGCGGGCGAATCCATTGCCCCGGAAGCGGCGCAGGATCACATAGGCATAGGTGTAGATTGTATTGGCCGATCCCAGGTTCCGGTCAAACTGGGCCCAGGGGTCACGGCTGAAATATTCCAGTGGCACACCGATGATGTAGCCCACCAGTTCCCCCTGCAGGCGGGCTGCGAAGGGGAGCGTTTTGGGATAGTTGAAATATTTGCGGATGGTGGTCTTGGTCAGCCGGGCAGAGTCGCCATACACTTCCGCCAGGGCCTCCGACACGGCTATCAGCCCCGGCACATCTTCGGCCCCCACGTGTTCCATCAACTCGATCTGGAATCCCTGGGGCGAGGATGCGATGATCCGGGACCGGGTCTGCTCGGTAATATTGAGGGTCAGCTGCTCCATTTGCGGTAACGCCTGCGCGCTGGCCGAAAATAATACGTCCCTTCCCCCCCTTCCAGATAAATATTGCTTCTCTGCGGAGCCCAAAACCGGACCCTTGGCCCCTTCCTGCCGCACCCCTAAATTCGGTTCGACCCTGAAGGTGATTGATGAAACTTCGCCGCCGGTATTACAGGCCGGTCCAGACCGCAAAGGAGTATGACCCCCATGCCTGATATGACCATTGCCGGGCGCCTGCGACCTCACAGCCAGACCCACGCCTGGGTTTACGACGGCCTGCTGGTATTGGGCGCCTCATGGGCGCTTGCCGTCAGCGCACAGGTGGCGGTAGTGCTGCCCTTCTCGCCGGTGCCGGTAACGGCCCAGACCTTTGCCGTCCTGCTGTTGGCCGCCCTCCTGGGGCCCAGCCGCGGCGCGGCGGCCGTCATGCTCTATATCATGGAAGGGCTGGCCGGCTGGCCGGTCTTCGCCGGAGGTGCGGCCGGATTGCCCCATCTGCTCGGTCCTACCGGCGGCTACCTGATGGGATTTATCGGGGCAGCCGCAGTGGTGGGCGCCCTGGCCCAGCGGGGCTGGGACCGCAGTCTGCTGTCCGCCCTCGCCGCCATGACCTTGGGCACCGCCATCATTTTCCTCTGCGGATTGGCCGGTCTGGCCATCTATCTGGATGAGGGTGACCTCCTTGCCCTGGGGCTCGTGCCGTTCCTCCCCGGCGCGGCGCTGAAAATTATTCTGGCCGCCCTCGTGCTGTCGATGGGCAGGCGTCTACCGGGCCTGCAGGGAAACAGCTCCACCGGGTAAGCGACCTTTGAATATCAAGCCCCGATTGAGGTTTTTGCGCCGCTGTTTGCTTTTGGCGGCAATGGGTGGATCGGCCCTGTCCGCCCAAAACCAGGTAGGCGCCATCTTCCTGCTCATATCACCCTCGCCGGTTATGAACGGGATGGGCGAGATCGGAACAGCCCTCCCAACCGATGACCTCTACGGCATTCATTACAATCCAGCCAATTTCCGCTCCGCCGCCGGCCTGCAGGTGGCCTACAGTTTTCCCTCCCGGACGGCCTGGTTAAAGGCACTAAATCCGGGCATCGGGCTGCACGTCCAGGCGCTCCAGATTGGCCTGACCGCCTTGCCGCTGATTGGTGAAATCTCTGCCGGTTACTACCAGACCTTCCTTGACCTCGGCCTGCAAATCAACACCGATGAGGAGGCGAATGTCATCGGTACCTTCAAAAGCTACATGATTGCGGACGTGGTCACCTTGGGTCTCCGCCGGCAATTCCGCTTCAGGTCGCTCAGTGGCCAAGTCGCCCTGGGAATCGCCAGGAAGGATGTTGTGCAAAACCTTGCGACCGGTTTTTCCAGTGGGACAGGACCCGACATTCGCTCATTTAACCGGTTTACCGATACGGGTTTCCTGGCCTCAGTCCATTGGGTAACCGCCTACGGGGCAGGGCACCGGCTCAAGGTCCGTACGGCTGTTGGCTACAGCCTGCTCAATGATGGCGACGGTATCGATTTCAATCTCGGCTTCGGCCCTGATCCGCCTCCCACCACCGCCAGGATTGGCTGGTCCGTGGCGCTGGCTTTCCTGGAAGCGGAAGGGGATGTGCCCCGATTTTCGCTCACTTACGGCCGTGAAGTCTCCGACGTGCTGGTGGTCAGCGCCCAGCAGGATGCCGGCTGGAAATGGACCGTCGATTACCCCCTGGGCGATATTAAAGCGCGCCACCTGTTCACCTACGATCCGGCCGCGCCTGTCATCCTTCATGAGGGCTGGGAACTGAATGTGCTCAACCGGCTTGCGCTGCGGCAGGGTAACCTGCCGGATCCTGCGGGACGGCTATTTCAGAGGACCTACGGCGCCGGTCTGGACCTGTCGCCACTGGTGGTGATGCTGGCCAACGGTCTCGGCGCGCCGGGCCTGGCAGGCAATATCGTGCTGAGATATGATTTCAGCACCTGGGCCCGCGGGTTACTGGACGGTACCAATTTCCACGGCCTCACCTTATCCTTCCGGCGCCTGGAGCAGTTGCTGCCCAGCCGTTTGCGCAATGCCTCTATGCCTTCCCGCTGACCCATTGGGAGGCTGAGGTGGCCGGCAATTCCTACCGCGATCAATTCCTCCTCGAGCCGGGACGCGTCCACCTGAACCACGGCTCCTTCGGCGCAGTGCCCCGGCCGGTGCTGGAAGCCTGCCAGCAGTGGCAGCGGCGCATCGAGGCCAATCCCCACCGCTTCATGTTCCACGAACTGGAGGGCCACCTGCAGACTTCCCGGGAGGCCCTGGCCGGCTACCTGGGCACGTCAGCGGGCAACCTGGTCTTTGTGCCCAACGCCACCTTCGGCATGAATTTCGTCGCCCGGGGTTTCGATCTGCAGGCCGGAGACGAGGTCCTGACCAGCAATCACGAGTACGGCGCGGTAGAGCGGCTGTGGCAGTTCGTGGCGCGAAAGACCGGCGCAGTGGTCAAGTTTCACCGGCTCCCGGAGCCCCTCACCACCAGCGCCGGATTTGTGGAGGCTTTCTGGGAGGGGGTGACGGACCGCACCAAGGTCATATCCCTGTCCCACATCACGGCCCCCACGGGGCTGATTTTTCCCCTGGCCGAGGTCTGCCGCCGGGCCCGGGAGGCCGGTATCCTGACCCTTATTGACGGCGCCCATGCACCGGGGCAGATTGATGTCAACCTGGATACGCTGGGCGCAGATTTTTACACCGGCAACGGGCACAAGTGGCTCTGCACCCCCCGGGGCGCGGCGTTTCTCTATGCCCGGCCGGAGGTGCAGTCCCTGCTGGAGCCGCTTATCATCAGCTGGGGTTACGACAGCCCCACCGCCTCCGGCAAAACTTTTCAGGACTATTTCAGCTGGATCGGCACCAGCGATCCATCCCCATACCTGGCCGTGGCCGATGCGGTGGCGTTCCAGCGCAATATTGATCCGGCCCGCCTGGAAGCCTGTCACCGGTTAGCCGTGGAGGCCTGGCAGGAGCTGCAGGCCCTGTTTGGCGAAACGCCCCTGGCCGAACCACCGGAGAACTGGCTGGCCCGGATGGCAGCGGTCGGACTGCCGGCAGACATTGACCGGGCGCAGTGGATGGAGCGACTCTCCAGGGAGCACCAGATCGAGGTGATCATCAGGGAGTGGGAGGGACGCAACCTGCTGCGCGTGTCCCTGCAAGTCTACAACGACCGCAGCGATCTGGACCGGCTGCTGTCAGCCCTGCACAAAATACACCAAGGATAAGGAGGCGACCAGGTGAGCGATACGATCTTCAGCCGCATCATCAGCAAGGAAATCCCCGCTGACATCATCCACGAGGATGAGTTTTGCGTCGCCTTTCGGGATGCCAATCCCCAGGCGCCGGTTCATTTTCTGGTGGTGCCCCGGAAACCGGTGCCCCGGCTGCAGGATCTGACGCCGGAGGATGCCCCCCTCATTGGCCATATCCACATGGTGATCGTGAAACTGGCGCAGCAGGAGGAGATCGCCGGCGCTTACCGGGTGGTGGTCAATTCAGGCGCCGAGGCAGGGCAATCTGTTTTTCACCTGCATTTCCATGTGCTGGGTGGCCGCCCCTTCGCCTGGCCGCCCGGCTAATGATCATCCGCCCGAGGCCGGAACAGGCCCAGGTCCGGCTCCTGCCCAACGGCAAGGTCGCTGAGGGTGATGCGGGTAATGGTCCCCCGGCGGATATCCTGCACCTCAAGTTCAGCCGCCCAACTGAGCCCGGCCGCCTGCATGGTCCGGAGCACCACAATGCGCTTGGTGAGGCTACCCTTGGTTGAATAGGACTCCGCCTGCCTGATGAGCAGCCGGGCCGGGTCGATCCACAGTAAGGTAGTGGCCGGCCGCCTGAGACGGCCCTTGCGGCGGTACCCTTTCCGGGGCACACTGCGGATCTGCAACAGTCCATCCAAAATGCCCCTGGCCGGGCTCACAGTGGTGCCCGCATCCGTGTCTGTCGCCCCCGGCAGCAGCGTATGGATCATGCCGGCGATATCAGCTTCGCTGAGGGTCAGTTCGTCAAAGTCGAACAGGGCCAGCGGTTCCCGCCGTCGCCGGGCAATCTCGCGCAGTTTCCCCACTCCGGACAGGTAGATCCACTGCCGCTCGCGGCCATCGCTATACAGCCAGTGCCAGAATTTCTGGCTGGCCCCGCTCCTGCCCGAGGACCGGACCACATGGGTGAGGACCCGCAGCGAATCGCCGGCGGGAGGGAAGTGCATCCAGAACTGCAGGCGTTGGGTGCGCAGGGTATCGGCGCCGCTGGTCTGCACAATCAGCAATGTGCCGCGATGATCGATGCCGTCCAGCCGCTGGGCCACCGCCGTGAGCAGGGCCACAGCCTGGGGATCGGAGTCCTGGCTCCCGTGCAGGGCCACAGCCAGGGGCAGGGCCAGAGCCAGACAGATACGGATGCGGGTGGGGGTGGGGGTCATTGCATAGGGTCCCGGCAGTAACGCTGTAAAAATTAGCCGCCGGAACCGGCGGACACAAGCCACTGCGCCAACCGTTGCAAGGGGCTGGTTTTTGTCTCCCCGAGGCACTACTTTTTGGCCCTATGCCAGCGAAAGGAAAAGCAGTTCAGCCATGATACCAAGCCCGCGAGCCAGCCGGACCGGAATGGTCCACCGCCCCCTGGCAATGGCCCTGTTGCTCAGCACCCTGGCGCTGACCGACCTGGCAGCCAAAATCACTTACACCCTCAGCTTCAACGATCGCACCGAGCACTATATTAACGTTGACCTGGATATTGATGGCCTGCGGCAGAAGACCTTCATCGAGCTGCAGATGGCCGTCTGGACCCCCGGTAGCTACCTGATCCGGGAGTACGCCCGCAATGTGCAGGACCTCGCCGTGACCAGCGGCCGGGCCGCCCTGCCGGTGTCGAAGATTGACAAGCACACCTGGCGCGTCGAACTGAACGGGCAGCGCAGGATCACCGTGAGCTACAAGGTGTACGCCTACGAGGTATCCGTCCGCACCAGCTATGTTGACGGCGACATGGCCATGCTCAACGGCGCCAGCATATTCATCTATCCCGTGGGCCTGGAGAACCAGGAAAATCTGGTTGTGATAAACATGCCCCGGGGTTGGCAGCAGGCCACCAGCAGCATGACCCATGTCGGCGGCCGGAGCCCCGTATTCCGGGCGGCCAACTTTGACCAGCTCGTCGATTCGCCTATCATGCTGGGCAGGCATCAGGTCATCGATTTTGAAGTGGGCGGCATCGGCCACCGCTATGCCATCAGCGGCGAGGGCAACTTTGACCGGCAGAAACTGGTGGCCGACACCCAGCTGATCATCGAGTCAATCCATGATATCTACGGGTCCGTGCCCTATGCCGACTACACCATATTTCTCCAACTGCGGGGTGATGCCAGAGGCGGCCTGGAGCACCTCAACTCGACCCATATCATCTATCGGCGGGGGCATTTTGAAGCCGAAAACTATCAGAGTTATCTCTCCCTATTGGCCCACGAGGTGTTCCATACCTACAACGTCAAGCGCATCCGGCCCCAACCGCTGGGACCGTTTGACTACGGCCAGGAAAACTATACCACCCTGCTGTGGGTGGCAGAGGGCCTGACCAGCTACTATGATAAGGTTTTGCTCCGGCGCACGAACCTGCTCAGCCCCGACGAGTTTATCGAGGCAATGGCCGACCGCATCCACGGTCTGGAGGCCCGGCCCGGACGGCTGCATCAGTCGCTGCAGGAGGCCTCATTCGATGCCTGGATCAAGTACTACCGCCGCAACGCGAACAGCCCCAACAGCACCATCTCCTACTACAGCAAGGGGAGCCTGGTGGGCATGCTCCTCGATCTGGCTATCCGGTCATCCAGCGCCGGGCAGAAAAGCCTGGATGATGTATTCAAAATTCTGTGGCAGGGTTTTAACGACACCGGTAACGGCTACACCGACGAGGAATTCCGGGCCATCTGTGAATCGGTGGCGGGGCGTCCGCTGGATGCCGAGTACCGCTACATCACCAGCACGGACGAGATAGACTGGACGCCGATTTTCGAGCCGTTCGGTCTGCGGGTCCAGCGCAGCCATGCCGACCCGGCGGACTCGGCGGCGGCCTGGTTCGGTCTGCAGGCTGGCAGCGCCAGCGGCTCGCCGGTGATCCATTATATTGCCAGCGGTTCTCCCGCGGCCGCAGGGGGACTGAGCGTGGATGACGAACTGCTGGCGGTGGACAATTTCCGGCTGACCTCGGGTTCGCTGGAGGGTCTGCTCAAAACCCGGCCACTGACCAGTTCCGCCACATTTCTGGTCAACCGTGACGGCATCATCAAGTCACTCAAGGTGCGGCCCATCACGCCGCCCTTTGATACCGTGACCTTGCAGCAGGTGGAGGAACCCACTGCTGAGCAGAAGCAGCTCTACGAGCAGTGGCTGCACACCACCTGGGACTGACCCGCTATGGCCCTGCAACCGCCGGTAGTGATTCTGGCGGACGGCCCCTTTCCCACCCATCCTGAACCGCTACGCTGTATTCGTACCGCCGGTACACTGATCTGCTGCGATGGGGCCGCCAACGGCCTCCATGATCGCGGCCTGACTCCGGCCATCGTCATTGGCGACCTCGATTCAATCTCGCAGGAGGCCCGCCGGGCCTGGAGTGACCGCCTGGTGGACCTCCCCGGACAGGCTGCCAGCGATCTGGAGAAGGCCATCCGTTGGGCGGCGGAGCGAGGCGCTGCCGAACTGGCCATTACCGGCGCCCTGGGGGGACGGGACGATCACACCCTGGCCGCCCTGTTCATGCTGTGGACCGACTTCGGCGTGGAGGTGGAACTGGTTACCGACGCCGGACGGCTGGTCAGGGTCGATGGGCGCACCCGCCGGGAGGCCTACCCCGGCCAGACGGTGGGTCTGTTTCCGTTGTCGGCAGAGGTGCGGTTTTCCACCCGGGGTCTGGTCTGGGACCTGGCCGACGAAGTGTTGCCGGCCCTGCACAGCGGGGCCTCGAACCGGAGCGCAGGCGAAGATATCTCCATCGGTGTGTCCGGCGGACCGGCCCTGCTGTTTTTGGCCCACCGTCCGGAGTAATTGCCATGTCCTACCACCTGGCACCCGTGGACGCCGTGATCCTGGCCGCCTATCTCCTGGGGCTGCTGTACGCCGGCGCCCTCTTGCGCCGCCCGGCCGAGGAACGCCGGGAGCAGTTTCTGCTGGGGGGCCGGCGACTGACCCTGGTGCCGTTCATCGCCACCCTGGTGTCGACCTGGTACGGCGGCATCCTGGGAGTGGGGGAGTTCACCTACCGCTACGGCCTGATCAATCTGGTGGTCTTCGGCCTGCCCTACTACCTGTTCGCCTTCCTGTATGCCATCTACCTGGCCCCGAAAATCCGTAGCGGTTCCGACCTGACCATCCCGGACCGGTTGCGCCGGCGCTTCGGCCCGCAGACCGCGCTGTTCGGGGCCTTGCTGGTATTTCTGCTGGCCACACCGGCCCCCTACCTGCTCATGCTGGCTGTGCTTATCAATCTTGTGTTCGGGCTGCCCCTGGGGCTCGGTCTGATTCTGGGGGCCATGCTGAGCACGGCTTACCTCTGGCGCAGCGGGTTCGCCGGTGTGGTGCGCACCGACCTGCTGCAGGTGGCCCTCATGTTCGCCGGCTTCGGAGCACTGGTTTTCCTGCTGGCCGCGGAGGTCTCCCCCCTGGCCATGTGGCAGGCCCTGCCGGACGGCCATCGCAGCCCGCTGGGCGCCGATAGCATGTCCTGGCAGGTGATCCTGGTCTGGTTCCTGATCGCCAGTTGGACCTTCGTAGACCCGGGTTTCTACCAGCGCAGTGCCGCTGCCAGCGATCCGGCCACGGCCCGCCGGGGTATCCTCATCAGCATTGGCCTGTGGTTTGTTTTTGATCTGTTGACCACCACCGCCGGTTTGTATGCCGTGCTGCATCTGCCGGCACTGGGGCAGACGGTGGCGGCTTATCCTGCCCTGGCGGAACTGGTGCTGCCGGCGGGATTGAAGGGCCTGTTTCTGGTGACCCTCCTGGCGGTCATCATGAGCACCATTGATTCCTACACTTTCATTGGCGGCACGACCCTGGGCCGGGATGTATGGCCTGCCGGCGCCGCAAAATTATCCGAGCGGGGGCGCATCCGTTGGGGCATGGCGTTGGCGGTGGCGCTGGGAGTGCTGCTGGCCTGGGGCCTGCCATCGGTGGTGGAACTGTGGTTCACTATCGGTACCCTGCTGGTGCCGGGTATCCTGGTGCCGGTGCTGTTGACATTCTCCGACCGTTGGCAACTGGCCGACCGGCAGGCCCTGCTAGTGGGCGGGGCCGGACTGGCGACGTCGGCGCTATGGTATTTTATTCCGCGATTCGCAGGGGGCGCGGCCCAAGGGGCCTATATCTGGGGCCTGGAGCCGATGCTGCCAGGCCTGCTGGTCAGTGTGCTGCTGGCGGCGCTTTGGGTACGGCGGCCGGCTGAAGACTGAACCTGGGGGGCCGATTGAGGGTCCTGAAAGCGCTCCCGATGGCCCCTCAAAAGACCATGTGCAGCTGCATGGCGGCCACATGCGTAATCCCGGGACCGCCCAGGGCCGCCGCCTGTGGGCGATTGTTGTACTGGTAAACCAGCTTGAGCATCATCTCACGTGAAATACGATAGCCGATGCCGGCCTCGATCCGATCCACGGGATTGCCCCAGGGCTCCGTATCGCCGGTGCTGGCGTTAAGCAGGTCACTGTAGAGGAAGCGGTCATACCGGGCGGCAAGATAGAGGACGGGCAGGATGTCGAAGCGTCCCTCCAGGTAGCCGGTCCAGATGCTGAGCTGCTCCTCGCCAGTGATGTACGGGGATTCATAAGTCGCCTGAACGGCCTCTGAGTGGAGCTGCAGGAATCTGGCTTTGTACTCCCCATAGACCCCCACCACCGTGGCGTTAAAATCCTCCACCCGGGGATTGTCCGCATCGGCGGCGGCGGCGTTCAGGTAGGGACCATAGGCCACCGATCCACCGAACCTCAGGCCAGCCAGAGGATTGAGGCCGGCCTTGACAATCACCTGCCGCCCGAGATTGTTCCGCTCAGTGGGATTGGACAGGGTCCCTTCCGTGAGGGCCAGGCTGTATTCAAGCAGGCCCAGTTCGCCGAACAGCTCCCAGCCGATCTCCCAGCAGGCATCATATCCTACCGGCATGTAGCCCCGCGGCGCGGCCCGCATCGCCCGCAAGTTATCGGTCTGGGGATAGACGTCAGTCTCCAGCGGCGTGCGGTGATGCCACAGCAGTGGAACGCCGATGAGCGGGTTCAGGTTGAAGTAGGTGCTGCGCAGGCCATAATTGCCGAAGGGGCTGGGGATCAGGCCAGCCTTCATATTTAGCCACGGTTTGCCCAAGAGTTCATTGACCACCAGGTAGGCGCCGTTCACCCGGATACTGCCGCCACGGACGCCGCTGTCATACAGCAGTTCGCCGATCAGGGCCACGCGGGGAGAAATCCAGTGTCGCGGGAACAGCCGCAGCCGGAGGTTGCTGAACGGATTGTCGCCCCGGATGTTGGTGTTGTCAACGAGGTGCTGATCCAGCCCCTTCATGGTCACGGCAATATCACCGGCCCAGGTGATCTGGCCCCGTACTGTGCCGGCCAGGGCCAGCGCCATAGCCAGAATAGGGATCAGCCGCCGCTCAGACACTATCGCTCAGACACCGTTGGCCGGCAGATGGATGCGGAAGGTGCTGCCGATGTCAGTTTCGCTCTGGAACTGGATCGTGCCCCCGTGTTCCTCGACAATATTTTTGGCCACCGCCAAACCCAGACCGGTGCCGCTCGGTTTCCCCAGCGTGACGAAAGGTTCGAATAGGGTTTCCCGCAGTTCTTCCGGGACCCCGCTGCCCGTATCGGTGATGATCAGGTCCACACCGCCGTTGGCTGTGCGGGTTTCCAAGGTGATCTTGCCGGCCCCGCTGATGGCTTCGCCGGCATTGCTGATCAGGTTTTCGATGACTCTCTGGATACGCAACTGGTCCAGGCCGAGGGAATCAATCTTTCCCGGTGTGAAGTTCACTTCGACCTGGTGCTCGGCCAGGGCCGCCTGGAGCTGGCTGACCGCGTTTTGGACAACCTTATTCAGATCGGCCTGCTCCAGGTGAAGCGTCGCTTTGCCCCGGGCAAAATCGAGCAGGTCGTTGATCATCCCCATCATCTGCTGGACCGAGCCGAGAATCATCGCCCCAAATTCCATGCGCTTCTCGCTGGACATGTCCTGCGCGCAAATCAACTCGGTATAGCCTCGGATGGTGGTGATGGGCTGTTTGAAATCATGGATGATGCCGTTCGCCATTCGTCCCACGGTCGATAGCCGCTCGGCATGCAGCAGTTCATCTCGGGCGATGAGCAGGGATTGGCGCATCTCCTCAAAGGAGGCAGCCAGCACACCCACTTCGTCATTGGAGGTCACTTCGATCGGCTCCGCATAGTTGCCGCCGCCGAAATTGCGAATGCTGGTGGCCAGCCTTTCGACCGGCCGGGTGACTCCGGAAGCGAGGAAAAAACTGGCCAGCAGGGAGATACCGATACTGCCCAGGGCGATCAAATATATGCTGGTCCGTAACGGCGACAGGGCCTCCAGCTCCTGGTCGTAGGAGCGGTAGATAACCAGTGAAGCCACCGGCTGGTCCTCGGCGTTCAGCAATGTCTGACTGAGGCCGATGAAGCGCATATTCCGGGTGGAGAAATCCATCGGTGTCGCCTCGGGTTCGAGGGAGGCGAGGGCGGCGTCAATAGCCTGCCTGCTTTCCCGGTACGTGTTGTGGTGGACCGTCCCGCCGTAGCGCAGGGCGAACTGGCTGCCGGTCATCCCGGCGAGGTCGTTAAGCACGTTTTCCCCCAGGGGCCGCCCCAGAATGATGATGCCAAACATCCGCGAGCCCGTGATGACCGGTGTGGCCGCCACCACGAGCAGTTGGTCTTTAACCAGCCAGTAGTCGGCGGACTCGAAGCCGTTCAGGGCATCAATAACCACTGCGGCCTTGCTGATGCGGCCATAATCCTCCGCCGGTAAACCGCGGCCGGCCAGAAATTCCTCGCCCGGGGAGAGTACCAGCAGCATGGGCGCATTCTCTGCCCTGGCCAGGGCGCCGATAGTCTCGGCGATGGTTTCCTTATCCCGGGTGGCCAGACTGGCCCTGAGCCGGGGATCATTGGCCAGGCGGGAGGACTCTTCGATCAGCCGGGTGCGGTTCAGGTCGTAGACGGTGTTGACGACATCGGCGGCATTCTGGATACTGGCGAAGAGATTGCTGCGCACCTGGAGCGTAAGCCGCTGGGTTACCAGCACCCCCACCAGAATGAGGGTTCCCATGGTTACCAGGATGATGGTGGCGAAAATTTTGCTGCGCAGACTCACGGGCTAATCATCACTGGCCAGCTGTGGCCTATAGATCAAAATCGAGAACGATATGATCATCCCCGGAAGTTATGACCACCTGGCGGGTCTGCTCGGCCTGATTCTCGCGCCAGGCGGTGAGGGTGTAGGTGCCGGGGGGAACGGATTTGATGCTGTAGGAGCCGTCCTGGTCCGCAATGGCATAGTAGGTGTTGGGCACCACCAGCACCACGGCATTCATATCAGAGTGGATGTCGCAGAATATTTCCACCGTGCCGGGGTTTTCAAATGTGACGCTGCGTCTTTCGCCCCGGGGATAGCGTCCCAGGTTGAAGCGCTTGGTCCGGGAGAGGGAGAAGATGTTGTGGTAGACGGCGTCGCTGTTGGTAAAGTCCACGGCCGTGCCAGCCTGGACAATGGTCACCCGGGGGGAGATAGCGAGATCTTTCTGATCAATCACGGCGACCGGGTAATTGCCTCCCGCAGAGCCCAGGCCGGCGTGAGCCTTCAGATAGATCACCACGACGGGCGGCTGGCTTACTGCCGAAAGATTGCCCGGTGGCGCGTACCGGTTCCGGCTATAGGGACTGAGCATCACCGGCGGCGGCGCGTTGCTGGTACTCACTTTGACCCGTCCGGATATTTCCCCTGCGGACAGCCCCTGGGCGAGCAGAACCCCCAACAATATCCAGCCGCGCTTTTGCATCCTTACCCTAACCTCCGATACATAAGTGGTGACTTCCGCGACGGGAACTTATTGCAAAAAACCAGTCCGGACAACCAGACATGCAGCCGCCTGTTCCTGGAACGAAACGAGGCGGCAATCGGGTGATCACCGCCTCAGCTTCAGTAGGTAGATTGTGCCAGTGCAAGTAGGGGCGCCTCCTCTACCCGAGAGGCGCCTTGGGAGGTGAGATTTGACAATTACTGTGGACAAAATCGTTCCCCAATCCCGTAACTTCTACCTGTGGCGCAGGGTGGAGTTCCCCAGCGGCGGCAGTGATGGGGGATTTGTCTGCGTACTGACAGTTGTGCCGGGGCGCTGACCTTTCCGGCCGATAGAACAGATTCGCGAATCCGAGGCAATACCGCACATGGACGAACCCGGCGGCCTGTACATCCACATCCCCTTTTGCACTGCGAAGTGCCACTATTGCGATTTTTACTCGGTCGCCGGCCGTGAGGAGATGATCGGGCGGCTGGTGGCAGCCATTATTGCCGAAATTGCCCTCGGCGATCCCGCCCAGGCGCCCCGGAAAATCGATACGATCTTTATCGGCGGCGGAACGCCCAGCCTCCTTACCCCCGGCCAGTTGGAGGCGATCCTCAAAGCGGTCGGGGACCATTTCGACCTGAGCGGCCTGGCCGAGCTGACCCTGGAGGCCAACCCCGGCGAGATCGCCCCCGGCAGCCTGGAGGCCTGGCGCAGCCTGGGCATCAACCGGCTCTCAATGGGGTTCCAGTCCTTCCAGCCCGATCTGCTCCGGTTTCTGGGCCGCCTGCACAGTCCGGAGACATCCCTGGCCGCCTTCGATGCCGCCCGGCGGGCCGGATTCGACAACATCAATGCCGACCTGATATTTAACGTGCCGGGGCAGAGCCGTGAGCAGTGGCAGAGCGATCTGGCCCGCCTGGCGGAGATGGAGCCGGAGCATATCTCCGCCTATTCGCTGACGGTGGAACCGGGGACGGAGTTGGATCGCAAGGTGCGCCAGGGAGAGGTGGCCATGCCGCCGCAGGAGATGGACCGGGAGATGCTGATCCAGACCTGGGAGTTCCTCGGCGCACAGGGCTACGCCGGCTACGAGGTCAGCAACTATGCCCGCCCGGGACGCCAATGCCGCCACAACCTGCACTACTGGCGCATCGAGCCGTACCACGGCTTCGGGCCGGCTGCCCACCGCTTCGATGGCGCCGTACGCAGCTGGAATATCCGCCACCTGGACGGCTATGTGGAACGGCTGGAAATGGGGCGGTCACCGCTGGCTGGCCGGGAACTGCTGACGGCACAGGAGAGGTACAACGAAAAACTGGCCTTCGGCCTACGCCTGCGGGAAGGGATCAGTGTCACGGCAGCGCTCGGTTTTGAGGATGAGCGCGCCTTCGCCGGCCACTACGCTGAACTGCTGGATCGCTGGGCAGAGGCGGTAGTATTGGAGCAGGAGAACCTGAGTCTGACCCGGGCCGGGCTGCTGATGGCCGACGCCATTGCGGCCGATTTCATGGCCCTGCCGCCCACGGACCTGTTTGCTGCCGGCGTCGGGGCTACAGAAGTGGCGTGATGGCGGCCACAAAGTCGGCTTCCCGGCGCGCACCGACGAAGATATCGACAATGACGCCCTGGCGGTCCACGACGAACGTGGTCGGTATGGAATAGATACCGCCGTAGAGCTGCACCAGACGCCCGATCTCGGCGGGAGGGCCGTGGAGCACCGGGTAGCTCATCTTGTAATTTGCCTTGAATCTCTCCAGGTAGACAGTCTCGATTTCATCCACCGAAACCCCCAGCACCATCAAGCCCTGCTCCCGGTAGCGATCCTGCAGGCGGGATAGATCGGGTATCTCGTAGCGGCACGGGGCGCACCAGGTCGCCCAGAAATTGATCAGCACCACCTTGCCCCTCAGACCGCTCAGGGTTACCGTCTCGCCCGCGAGGCTCTTCAGGGTAAAATCGGGGGCATAGAGGACCTCGTCCTCCCCGTCCGCCGGCGCTGGAATAGCACCGGGAGCCATCGCAGTAAATCCCATCAACAAGGCCGCCGCAAGCAGAAATGCTGTTGTTTTTCGGCGAATTCTGGTCATGTTCTTCCTCACAATTCTGGTATTCTAATCTTTAGTTCCAAAATGCCGGCCCACCATGGCAGCGGTCATGCGGATCGCTTCCGGTTTGGCTACGCAATCTTTATGTACCAATAGAAAAGTGTCCTTGGCCCCGATCGAAGGATCATACTGGTTGGCGGCTTTGACCTCCAAAACATTGGCATCGAGGGAATCGGAGGAGATGGCCCGGGCGATGGGTCTAAGCATATCCTTCGGGTTGCCCAGGGTGGCAAACATCACCCGCATATCGGGATACTTATCACGCAGGTGGCGGAAATCGTCCACGTAGGACTCGCCGCTCACCGATGTGAGGCTGGTGGAGATCACCGCCCCGACTACGGTGCCCTGGGCCGCTAGCCCCTCCAGTTCGGTGATTTGCTGAATGGGCAGGGGCGTGTAGCCCTGCTCAGAGAGGAATTTCTTCATGTGCTCGGCGATAAACGGATGGGGCCGGGCCAAAACCACATATCTAGTACCGTTCATTAACTGTTCCCTTCCTTTGTGTCATTTTCTGCCAGCATAACCTGCTCGTTCATGATGGCCATCCGCGAATATGTGGAGACCGAAAAGGGGATCAGATAATTTGCCAGGATGCGGACAACGATCCCTGTGTCAAAGGCCAATTTGAAAATGGCTCCGGTCTGGTTGACCAGGCTGAGCAGCGTCCCGACCACCAGGGCCACCTTCACCGAGCGCCGGCCACAGTATAAGAATAGTTGCCAATTCATGCCAAATCCTCTTAGAAGGCCAGTCCGATGTCCAGGAAATCCACGAACTTCTCCTCGCTACGGGTCATGCCGGGGAAGCGGACAATCTCCCGGCCGGCGGGATCAATCAGCACGTACAGCGGCAAGGCAGCCGTTCCAAATCGTTCGATAACGAAACGCTGTTTATCCTTGAAGCCATCACCGCCATCCACGTACAGGCGCAACCGCACAAACTCGCCCAGCCGTTCCGCCACAGCAGGCAGCGTAAAGATATTGGCCTCCATCCAGCGGCAGTTGGTGCAGGTGTAGCCGGTAACGTCCAGGAAGATGGGCAGGTTGGTGCGTCGGGCCTCGGCCAGGGCATCGGGGTACTCGGAGTACCAGCTGAGCCGGGCCATGCTGTTGCCCAGCGCCACGCCCCCCGATTCCGAATCAAGCCGGGGCGGAAGGTAGGCCTCCACCAGGCTGGGAATCCGCTGGCCGATCAGCCCCGGAGACAGCAGCAGACTGAACATGAGGAAGAGGGCGCCGAAAAACAGCCTGGGCACCGAGAGGAACTCCAGCACGGCATCGTGGGCCAACCTGATTTTGCCCAGGATATAAAAGCCGGTCATGACAGAGATGATCAGCCAGGCAGCCAGCACCAGCTGATGGTCGAAGAAGCCCCAGCCCCAGACCAGGTCGCTGTTGCTGACGAATTTGAAAGCGGCGGCCAGCTCGAGGAATCCCATGACCACCTTTACCGAATTCATCCAGGCGCCGCTCTTGGGGAGCCGGGTCAACATCTGGGGGAACAGGGCCAGGAAGAAAAACGGCAGGGCAAAAGTGATGGAGTAGGCCACCATGCCGATAACCGGCCACAGATAATGGCCCTGGCTGGCCGCCACCAGCAGCAGTCCGACGAACTGGATCGTGCAGGTGAAAGAGGTCAGGGTAAAAGTGAGGGCCATAAAGAAAATGCCGATGGTTCCGCCCCGGGATTCCTGGCCCACGCTGAACTGGCGCAGGCGCGACGGCATCTGAATCTCGTACAGACCGAACAGACTGCCCGCGAAGTATACAAACAAGCCCCCCAGCAGGAGGTTGACAACCGGATTGGCGGCCATCTGGTTGGCCCCGGCGGCCCCCAGGGTCAGGGCCAGAATGATGCCCAGCCCCGTATAAATGACCACGATCCCGCCGCCGTAAAGGCTGGCAGCCTTGAGGGGCTTGATGGCGCCGGTTTCACCCTGTTTCATGAAGAAGGAGACGGTGATGGGTATCATGGGGAAGACGCAGGGGGTCAGCAGAGCGATGAAGCCCATCCCCAGGGATAGCAGGATGAACTGCCAGAAGCCCTCCTGGATGGCCCCCTGCAGCTCGGTGCCCTCCAGGCCGGTAATAGAGCCCAGGGACTCCTTATCCTGCGCCAGGGTCTGTCCACCGCTGAACGCAAAAGCCTCCCGGACCGGTCCCTCTTCCACCGTCAGTTCGATGCTGAACGCCTGATAGTAGGGGAACAGACAGAACAGGTCGGTACAGGCCAGGAAGACGAACTCACCCGTCAACGTGGCGGCCCCGGGGGCGGCATCGGCGCTGATCTGCACCGCCTGGCTCATCTGGAATTGGCCCGAATGCCAGGCCACCTCCCGCTCGAAGCCTTCATCCCAGCTAATGACCGGTTCCGGCTCCAGCACTTCGCCGGTGGCCGAAACCAGGCCATCCACGGGGTACTCGAAACGGGTCGGTATGGGACCGAATCCGGTGAGGGTAGTGGAGTAGATGTGCCAGCCCTCATTGATGGAGATATCGGCGCTGACCACGACCTGCTCCCCGGGCCTGACCGTGTTCCGGTCTATCGAGATGGTGGCCTGGACCACCTCCGGGGGAAACTGGGCCTGCAGCAAGTTGGCCGCCGCCAGGATCAGGGCAGGCAGATAGCGTGAAATTCGTAGCATCCTATAAATTTAACCTCAAAGCAGTTCCTTGTGCTGTTTCAATCCCGGCGGCTGGTCCGCGCCCTGATATCGGGCAGCCCCGACCATCGGGCAAGCCCGCTGATCAGGCCGATTTAAATTGCCGCCGGAACCCATCTTTTACGCACCGCCGGGAAGCGAGTTTCGACTTCAGGGCGACAATTCGCCGGTTGGCCGGCGCTGCTCATTCCGTGATGCGAGCGTCGATATGGTCGAATGGGGTCCCCTGCAGGTTCAGCCAGCGCCTGTGCGGCTGGCCATCGCCGGGACCATAAATGAACATTCCCCGGATGAGCACGGGTTGGTTCGCTGGAAGGTGGTGTGGGGAGCAGCCCTTATTCGGATTCTGCCGGCCCGACCCGGACCCGGAAGATGCGCTGGGGATAAACCGGATTGTCGCCCGAATCGGTGGCCGAGGCGGCGATGCTCTCGAGCGTCTCCATGCCCTCCAGCAGCTCACCGAAGACGGTGTACTGGTTGTCCAGCCCTGCCAACCGTCCCAGCGCGATGTAGAATTGGCTGCCGGCGCTGTTGGGGTTGGCGGACCGGGCCATGGCCAGTGACCCCTTGACGTGGGGACGGGGGTTGAACTCGGCCAGGATGGTATATCCCGGGCTACCGCTGCCATCGTTATCGCGGTTGGCGTCCCGGGAGTTGATATCGCCCCCCTGAATGACGAAGCCGGGCATGACCCGGTGGAAGGTGGTGCTGTCGTAAAAACCGAAATTGGCCAGCCGCTTGAAATTGTTGGCATGCAGGGGGGCCAGGTCGGTGTAAAAGCGGAAGGTCATGCTTCCGGCCGAGGTCTCGATGACGGCGATATCCTGGGCGGTGGCCGGCTCGCCGGGATAGTCAGCCAGCTTGGCGATGATGTCCTTGATCTCGGTGCTGGTAATTTGGCGGGCCCCGTCGGAGTCAAAGTAGCGCTCCGATTCGAGGCTGCCCTGGTTATACTTGCGCTGCACCTTCACCTGCCCCTCGGGCCACCACCCGGTGTAGCTGCTCACACGGCCCTCTTGATAGAGCTCCTCAAAGGATGAGGCGCCGTTCCGGTAGTAGCCGATCCTGGCGGTCATCACCCTGGCGCTCCCCGAGCCGTCGTACCGGGCCAACTCCTGGGTTTTGCCGTCGGGATAGGTCTTCAGTACCTCCTCGCTGGCGGAAGCGCCGCAGCCGGCCCACAGCAGGGTGGCCAGGGTGAAAATGATTTGCTGGCGTGTCCGGCGCTTCATGCTGACTTCTCCGTTTCGTTTTGTCTGAATCCAGAACAGTCCCCTGGCCCAGCGGCCGGCGACAGGTCCGAATTTAGGTGGCTGCAAGGCCCATTTCCAGCCTGCAGGAGCCGGCCCCGGCGCATTATTTGTGATGGTTGCCATAGCTTATCCCGTTCCTGGGGCGATTTGTGACATTGTGCATTTGCAGGCCACCCGAAAAAGCATACTTTGGACGGTTTATCTATTGTGTTGAGCCTGAAAATAATGCTACACAAAGATAAAACTGCCCTAGAGTGAAACAGGTACCAAATGTAAAGGAGAGAACGATGTCTGATCTAATGGATACGAAGCGAAATGGGAAGTTCCGCGTGGAGTCGATTTCCAGAATGCCCCGGACGGGTGGCGGATTCGGTTACTTCAGGACTGTTATCACCGCCCTCACATTCACCGTGGGCGTGGTGGCCAGTCTGCTCTTCCAAAACCTGGTGGGCGCCGAGATGGTCAGTTTCTCGACCATCGGCCTGGTGGGCTTTATCGTGGCTGTATCACTTTCGGTGGCGGCAATCGTGGTCGCCATTGCCGTGGTGGCGATGGGCCAGGCGGCCCAGAGGGCGCTCAAGCTGCAAGCCGAGGAGAGTATGCACATGCAGAACGAAATCCTGAACCGTACCATTGACGTTTTGCTCAAGGTTGAAACTGCAGTAACCGTCCCGATTCGATAGTTCTCTATATGGGGTTAACAGGGCGCCAGGCAGGCGCAATGGTTGCCGGTCATCATCCTATCGCTCACCGAGCCCGCGCACCAGGCCAACTCCTGGCTCTTGCCGTCGGGATAGGTCTTCTGCGCCTCCTCGGAAGCGGAACCGCCGCAGCCGGCCCACAATGGGGCGGCCAGGGTGAAACTGATTTGCGGGCGTATCCGGCGCTGCAAGGTGACCTCTCTGTTCCGTTTAGTCTGAATCCAGAACAGTCCCCCGGCCCAGCGGCCGGCGACAGTGCCGAAGTCAGGTGGCTGCAAGGCCCATATCCAGCCCCTCGCACAAGGCCAGGAATCCCATTTTGTGATCCAGACCCCACCTCCGGCGGCTTATGGGCCGGGTTGTGACACATCACACAGGCGGGCCGTCAAGATGCGCTTACTTTGCCTGGTTTTCCTGATGGGATGCTAGCCAATGACACGGTGAACCTGCTGAGAGGATGGACTATGGTTGATATGCAATTGACATGGTTGAAGTGCGCTGGCGATCGGTGGTGTCTGCTCAACCAGTTGAACCTGAATGAGGATTACTTTGAACTCATGGCCGGTATCTACATTATCTGGCGGCAGGCCGGCCCGACCCGGAAAGTGCTGCGGGTGGGCCAGGGCTATTTCAGGCAGCGGCTCCACCAGCACCGCTGGGAGCAGGATATTATGTCCCTGGCGAGCAACAAAGTGTATGTCACCTGGGCCGCCCTGGATCCGGCGCAGCGGGACGGGGCCGAGCGGTATCTGCTGGATGTTCTGAAGCCGGAGGTGGCCCCTGATCTGGAGCCCCTGGCGGCGCCGCTGAAAATCTCCCTGCCCTGGTAGCCGCGGTCTGGATCAGACGGCCAGCTTCCCCGACCGTCCCGGTTCCTGCAGGGGCCGGCCCTCGCGGCAGAGGGGGCACGACTCAGGTGGCCAGGCGGAGATGGGTAGCCGCAGCAGGACCCGGGTCGGCAGGTCGAGGCTCAAGCCGGCGCTGCTGCGGTCCACCAGGCAGACGACTTTCACCGGCTGGGCCCCGGCCGCCCTGACCACCGCCAGCAGCTCATTGACGGAGCCGCCGGTGGTCACAATATCCTCCACGATGAGCACCTTTTCAGCCGCCCGCAGGTTGAATCCCCGCCGCAGGGTCATCTCCCCATCCACCCGTTCGGTGAACATGGTCCGTCTGTCCAGCAGGGCAGAGACGCTGCCGGCCAGCAGAATGCCGCCTACGGCAGCCCCCAGCACCACATCCACGGCCGCCGGGTCAAGGCCCTCGACCATCGCCTCAGCGGCCTGGCGCAGAGCCCGGGGCTGTTCCAGCAGCCTGAATTTTTCAATGTAGCGGTCGCTATGCAGGCCGGAGGTCAGGCGGAAATGACCCTCCAGCATGGCGCCGCAGTCCTGCAGCAGTTTCTGAATGTCGGGCTGCGCTGCAGCGGGTGTCATCGCCTGGCTGCCCGGATAGCGGTGTTGTAATCCGCCACTGCCCCGGTGATATTGGTGAGGCTGCCGTCGCCGGCATAAAGAATGCCCCGGGAGACGGCAATTAGCACCGGCGCAGCGGGCCGGCCGGCGGAGAGGGCCGCCTCCAGATCGCCTCCCTGGGCGCCGACGCCGGGCATGAGGAAGGGCAGATCGGGGGCCACCTTACGGATGCGGTCCAAGTCATCAGGCCGGGTAGCGCCTACCACCAGCCCGATATTTTTTTGCCGGTTGGCGCTCTGGGCCCAGGCGGCCACGCGCATGAAGAAGGGTTCGCCGGGCGGATGGCGCTGGAAGTCGTCGGCCCCGGGATTGGAGGTGAGGCACAGCACAAAGGCCCCCTTGGCCGGGTCGGCAATGAACGGCGCTATGCTGTCGTGCCCCATGATGGGCTGCACCGTGGCCGCGTCCATCCCCAGAACGCCGAAGATGGCCTCCGCGTAATGGCGGGCGGAATTTCCGATATCGCCACGCTTGCCGTCGCCGATAATCAGGGCCCGGTCGCCGATGAAAGCGGCCAGCTCGGCGAGCCAGGCATAACCGTCAGGTCCGTGGCGCTCGAAAAAAGCGAAATTGAGCTTGTAGGCCGCCACTTGCGTCCAGGTCGCCTCAACGATGCTTTCCGCGGCTTCCCGGAGGCTGGCCAGGGTGCTGTCATGCAGGGGGGAATCGCGACCGGGATCAAGGTCCAGACCGAGGCAGAGGCAGGTGCCTTTGCGCTCGATTTCCGCCAGCAGGCGGGTATGAAAAGGGGTGGCCACGGCGGCAGAATCTACCGCCGGAGGCCGGGGGGCAACAATGCCATTGAGCGGGACTGACCGCGTCCGTCCGGGGGGCCTACTTGTTGACGATAATATCCTCGATGAAGCCGAAGCCGCTGATGATGACATCCACCGAATCGGGGGCCACCAGACTGACCACCTCGTTGCTGCCGTTATCGCCAATCCAGATCGTGCCGTTGACGGGGTCGGCAACCATGGTGCTGGGGTTGTTGAAATCGTAGGAAAATATGGTTGTGGGCGATTGCCCATTGCTGGCCAGGGGAAAGTGGACCACCCTGCCCTCCTCGTTGGCCACCCAGAGCAGGGACTCCACCGTGGCGGCCAGCAGTGAGGGATGGGCGTAACCATCAATGGTTGTGCTGATCTGGTACTGGCCTAACAAGGGATTATAGACCAACCGCTCGATCTGGCCGTCCTGGTCATTCTTGTCGGCGATGAATATGGTCGCATCGGGGGGGATCAGATTGCGCATGGCAATGGCCACCGGCGTGTTGAACTGGCCGGTAAACAGGGTCGTATTGCTCGCTGAAATAACATCGGGCAAGGTTGCCGCCAGTTGGTCCGTGGGCAGGTTGGCATCGAACTGGACCACCGTGTGATTCCCCGCGTCGGCAATCCAGACATCCCCGCTGCTCTGGTTGATGCTGATGGTCTCCGGTTTGGAAAATCCGTACACCCGTTTGATTTCCATATCGGTAAAGGTGTTGATGACGGACAGTGAACTGTCGCCGAGGCTGAGCACCCAAAGGGTCCCTGAATCACGATGCAGGGCGATATCGCTCACGTTGGGCAGGCCCGGGTAGGAGAGGATTTTGAGGCCCAGTTCGTCAATTTTCACCACTTCGTTGGCGCCGGCATCGGCCACATAAGCGCCAAAAAACTCCCGGGTATTGTTGGTCACCGCCACCGGCCTGTTGAAAGGGTGGGCGGAGTGAAAAATCAAATGGCCCCGCGGGGAGTACTTGCTTGCCCGGGCGTGGCGGCTGTCGATGACCCAAAGGGTGGCGTACTCGGCATACACCAGGATTTCGAGAGTATCGGTCGAGAAGAAACCACGGGTGTCCTGGGCCTTGACCACCAGATCGTAGGTCCGGGCAAAGGGTGTCACATCAACGGTCGGGGCGATCCAGGTTATCTCGGTGGGCAGAGCCGATTCCACAAAACTACCCACACCCACCGGAGAGGTGGTAAAAGTGTAGGTGATATCTTCGCCGTCCGGATCGGTGGCGGCGACCGACAGACCGATCTCATTGCCCAGCAGGACGAAGCTGGCCGAACTGGTGAACGCGGTGATGACCGGCGCATCGTTCACCACCGTCAGGACTATCGAGGCTGAGTCTATACCGCTTTTGCGGTCATCGGCGATCACTGTTATGGTCACTTCTCCACGATCGAGGGGCGCTGTCCACTGCACTTCGGGACCGGTGGTCTTGGACAGTTTCCCGGCGCTGGCCCGCCAGGAGAGCCGCAGAGGGTCCTCATCCAGGTCCTCGGTGACAGCCGTCAGGGTCTGCCGGGAGCCGGTGATGGGGAAATCATCCTCGGCCACAATGCTGACGATCGGGGGATTGTTGACCAGTTCACAGCCCGACCCGGCCAGCACCAGCATGACAGTGGCCGTCATAAGCAGGTTTTTGAACCGGGTCCAGAGAGGTGTTATGGTTGTGTTAGCCATGGCTATTCAAACCTTCAGATTTTGCGATACAGTTCCGAAAAATAGGATATGGCCAGCGCAAGAATCTCCGGGAAATAGGTATAGGTCACGCCGCCACTCGTCCAGGTCGCCGGATCGTTACGCAACATGTTGTCAAATGGCGACCCCCCGGACAGGAGTGGCACCACGGCCACCCAGGCCGAATCGTACAGCGCTTGGGCAAAACGGGCCTGGGCCTGGTAGACCAGCAGGTCATGCCAGTCGATGGTCGGCTCATGGAGGAAGACATAGCTGGGGTCCTGCGCAAGGGTCAGCTCGGCCAGGGAGTCGGCCGAAACATAGGCCTGCTGGGACAGGCGGATGGTGGCCAGGGCCGCCCAGGCATCCTGTTGCCAATCCACGTCGGTGGTGACTGTAGAATCGAGAAGCGCCGCGGCGCTGTCCAGGCCGCCATCGTCTATCATGACCAGGGACCAGCCGGCGCCCAGTTTGGCTTCGACATTTTCCTCGTCCAAGGCCAGCACGTCACGAAAATCCTGCATAGCCGCGGGGTAGAGGGAAGCCTCAAAGGAGACCCAGGCCGATTCGAGAAAGCTGGCGATGCGCTGGGCGGCGGTGGGACCAGGCTTTTTACAACCCCCCAGCAGCAGGGCTAAAATGGTCAGGAGGTAGAGGGATCGTTTCATTTCAGCAGGGTCACCTTTTGCAGTTGGGGAGTACCACGGCTGGTCGTCAGACGAACAAAATAGATGCCCGATGGCACCGTTCGGCCGTGGAGGTCATTTCCGTGCCAGGCAATGCTGTGGATGCCGGGGGCGTATTCGCTCCGGGGCGTGCGGAAGACCAGTTGGCCCAGCAGATTATAAATGGCGATGCCGGCAGTTCCGGGGACCCGGAGCATAAAGCGGACCTGCAGCGTCGAGTTGAACGGATTGGGATGGGTCCAGAGTTGGCCGGCAGATGGCAGCGCGCTGGCCCGCACAGCCGATTTGGCGAAAGCCACCGTGCGGCCTGTCGGCAGATAGGCCTCAAACCGGCCATCATCGGTGAGGTACGTCTCCAGACGCTGCTGAGTGCCGTCGGTGAGATCGTAAAAGGCATGGTAAGGATCGTCGCCAGGCAGCCGGTAATGAACAGTCATCAGAATCTCTTCGGGCAGATTGGTGTCGATGTCGTAAGTCCGCAGGGGCGCCCCCTTGCTCAGGGAAACCAAGCCCCCAGCCTGGCCGCCGGCGGCGAAAGTCTGGCTGAGGATGATCAGGTTGCCCTCGGGGATCGGCAGCGGCGGATAGCTCAGGCTGAGTTTGCCGTCCGGGCTGACCAGCTGGCCGCCGATAGCCTTGGAGAAGGCGATGGTCAGGTCGAGGCTCATGCGGTTCACATTGTTGCGCAGGTCGTTCACTTCGGCGAACAGTTTATAGTTGCCGGCCACGGAGAACTTGTCCCGGGCGATCCAGGTGTAGGTCGGGGGCAAGGTGTCGGTTTGGGTGAACGTCAGGGTGCGCTCTCTACTGTTGAGAACATAGGTATTGGTGAAATTCACCGTTGTGCTGTCTGCCACCACCACATACTCAATCCGCTTGTCGTGCACCGGATGGAAATAATAGCTGACCACCCCTTCCGGCGGAATGGGATCGAAAGGTTCCTTCACGATGATCCGGGCGACAGCGGCGCTGACGTTACCCTCCGAGTCGGACGCAATATAGGTGACCAGTGTTTCGGTCTGGATGCTTTTGGAGATGTAAGTGACGATGGAGGTGACCGGATTATAGTTCACCGTGATGCGGCTGTCGGCCGGGGTCACGGTCACGGTGAGGCCCGAAAAGGGTGTGTCCCGGTCGCTCAGATACTGCCGGAGACTGTCCTGCGCCTGCGAGGAGGTCTCCATGCGGACGATGGGAAGGTTGGACCAGACCGGCGAATAGGAGTCCTTCACCGCGATGAAGACGGTGTCCGATATAGCGGTCTGATTCTGCTCATCGGTAGCGGTGAAATAGAGCCAGGTGGTATAGTTAGTGCCGGTCTGATCGGTAACCTTTATATCCCAGGTGGTGGAATCGACGATCAGGTTGACCGGTTTCAGCGGGTCGGGGTTGATCACCCAGCTGAAGCTGAGCGAATCGACGAGGGTGAAATCGTCGATGACCCTCTCGGTGAGGCGGAACAAATCAGTGGTGTCATCAAAAACCACCTCGAAATCGCCGAGGGTCAGCCAGACAGGCGGCAAATCCACATCGGGCAGGATACGCAGCACCTGAGCGCTGGTATCTGAGAGATTTTCGGGATTCGTGGCGATGAAGGAGACGGTATCCCAGCCGAAGAAGTTGGGATCAGTGGTAATGGTGACCACGTGAGTGCTGGGGTCTATGAATACGGAGGCCAGACGGGTACCGCCAAAATAGGTCCAGACTATCGTGTCCAGCTGGTTGGGCGAATAGATGGGGTCCAGGACAAAGTCGTCCAGATCGAGGAGGTCGGTCGTGGTATTCCAGATCAGCGTATCCAGGGGGAAGGTGAAAACGGCCGGCCTGAGGGTACTGAAGATACCAAGGCGGGCCGAGGCGGTGTCCCGGTTGTTGCTGTCGTCGACCACGAAAAAATTGAGCCTGTTCTGGGTGTCGTAGCCGGTAGGGGCAGTGATGGTAACCTCCTGGGCCGTGTTGTCGTAGGTCCACAGGACCTGAGTATCGATGGTATCCAGGAGAAAGTCCCGCACTTCAAAGGACCAGGTCAGATTGGCGTCAGGGGTGTCGTTATCAATGACCAGGCCGGTAAGGGAAACGGTCTCCGGACCGCCGGCCACCACGAAAATTTCGCTCAGCGGTTCAATGATTTCCGGGGACCAGGTGCGGATACTCACGACGAGGGTATCGCTGCCGGTGGCGCTGGACGTATCGGTGGCGGTGATGATGAGGAGATAATCGGCAAAAATGGCCGTATCGGGAACGGTCATGATCAAAACACCGCCGGCGGACGGGGTGCCGACGGTCAAGTTGGCGGGACTCGGGTCGTCAGTGCTCCAGACCAGCGTCAGGTCATCGACATCGTTGGTAAAGGCCGACAGATCCACCGTATCCGGCGTGGAGCGGTGCATGATGAGGGTATCCCGCAGCACCCCGGCAAAATTGTCCAGGTTCACGATGGGGGCGTCGTTCACCGGATTGACGACGAAGTTGATCAAGGTATCGATGGACTGTCCCAGCATGTCCGTAATCGTCAGGCGCCAGGCACCGGACCCGTACCAGTCCGGATCAGCCCCGAAATAGACAATATCGGCTCCGGTGTCGTAGTTCACCCGGATCAGGGTATCGGGATCAACAGTCAGGGTCATCTCGGCAGGCGTATCATCGCCGTCGCTGTACAGGTCGCTGCCGGCCACGCCCACGCTGTCGTCCTCGTTGAACATCAGGATAGCGGGGACGCTCGGCCCGATCAGCGGGAGCTGGTCCACGATAATGAGCCAGTTATCGGTCCAGTCGGCAACCAGGCCGTCATTGGGGGATAGGGTGACGTCCAAGTCGATCACGCCCTGGGTAGTAAAACCGGTGGTGACGATCACCGAATCCCGATAGGGGTTTTCCAGGTCGATTGGCACAGCGCTCGCCCCGGATGGTATGAAGTTCGGAGCCAGGTTCCAGCTGACGGTGCTGCTGTCGTACGGGCCGGCACTGAAATGGTCCCAGAGGGATAGGCGCAAGTCTTCGCCAGGCGCCAGGACGGTGTCCGGCAGATCCGGAAAGATGGCCAGGCCCAGTACCGTCACCGTAAGGGGATTGAGTATTTGGAAACCGATAGCAGGCGAGTTATCGGCAATGTTGTATTTGCATTGGCGCCCACCAGGCCGCGCATACTGGGTGTCGAGCCAGATCGTGGATGACCGCGTGGGGTTGGCCGGGAAACGATGGACCACCATGTCAAAATAGGCCGCCACCCCCGCGCCGCTGAATGATTGCCGGGGGTTACCGGGTGTAAGGGGTGCAGTCTGGTGGGCATAGTCCATCTGGAACAGGGCATTATTGTTCAAGTCGATGAAGGGATCGCTCCAGACGTCGCCATCGGTATCATTGATATGCGGCCCGGCAGGAGGGGGCAATAGAAGGTTGCTGGGTATAAAGGGACGCAAGATGGCAATGGTGTCCTCCTGCAGCTCGGTGGTGTAGAGCGGTTCGAATATCTCCGGATCGACAGTGAGATAGAACTCATAACCGGTGAGTGTCAGGCCGTCAGTATTGACCCAAACCTGAAACCTGACCGTGTCACCCAGCAGGACCGTATTGCCGCCGCTGGCGATCTGGACGGAAACGCTGGGCTTCTGGGAGAGCAGAACGCTGGAAAGGATAAAAAGGGCTATGGCAGTCCGCCTTATTGCCCGCTGGGGAGTGCTGGAGGGGTAACGGTTCATTCGCAATATCATCAACTGGTTCCAATAAGTGCAATTTGCATGCCAGCCGGGCTGCTCGCCCTGTTGGCAAAGATAGGTCAACCGTTATCGTGGATCAATGTTTAACCTCCCTGGTTTGATCTGGGTCACATCCGAATAGCGCAAGGGCTCCAGGTTTTTGCATGCCCCGGAGCCCTTACGACTGTTCATTCTTCGAATCGGCTTATTTGAGCAGGATCATCTTCTTGGTGCTGATGACCTTATTATCAACGATCAGACGGTAGAAGTAGATACCGGAGCTGATCTTTCTGCCGATGTTGTCCGTGCTGTTCCACTCAGCCTGGTAGCTGCCCGCTTCCATGGGGCTGGACACCAGTGTGCGGACCTCCCGGCCCAGTATGTTGTATACGGCCAGTTTCACGTAACCGCTTGCAGGCAGACCGAAGCTGATGCTTGTGGTCGGATTGAAGGGGTTCGGGAAATTCTGGCTGAGTGTATACGTCATGGGCAGCATGTCGTCCTCGGCGCTGATAACGGGGCTCGAAAGATCACCGTTACCGGACACCATCGCAACTGCCACGAGGCCAGGCTCGGCCGGATCCTCCACCCGGGGCATCAGGGTGATGGCCATGAGGGCCAGTTCTGAACCCCTGAAGGCACGCGCACCCACGGCGGCACTCGCAAAAATACCGTCGTAGCCGCTGAAACGGCCCAGGTTGATCACCGACATGTAGGTGGAGAGCTCATCGCTGAACTCGACCAGTTCCCAATCCGTCGGCGATACTTCCATACTAACCGAGTAAGCAGACAGACTGGACAGGCCGGTTGCCTGGACGGTGAAGGTCACCGCGCCTGAGGCCGACTCTTCACTGGCCAGCCAGACCACGGCATCCCCGTTGTTGCCCTCGAAGTACGGCGCATTCTTGTAAAAGACGCCATCACCATCGGTGCCCAGGTTCCGGGAGGCCAGGAACAGGTCGTTCACGCCCACCGTACCGTCCTGGTCGATGTCGGCAAAGGCATTGAAGTCGCTGTCACCTGAGCTCAAACCGAAGGACGTTGAGATGGCATCGGTATCATCTGAATCGATGCGGTTGTCAGGTATCGAGAAGGTGGTCGCGTCGCCGTCATCGTCGAAGCCGGCTGCATCCCCACCGAACAGCTTGCTGCCGCCAGTGAAGTGCAGGTCCTTCTCCACCAGACCGACAATGGTGATGTTGCTGGATATCTGGTCGAGATAGCCCGACTTGGTGACGCGCACGTCAAATTCTCCATTGGGGATACCTACCAAACTGTAGGAACCGCCGGCACCCAGGGTAACCTGGATCCCATCGCTGCCGTCCGCATCGCCGTTAGCGGCGAGATAGTTCGCATCGGTGAGAGGATCCAAGGCGCCGGAAGATGACAGGAAGATGTTAATCACCTGAGCTGCATCCGCAACCCCTTCCACATCCACGAAGCCGGCCAGTGCGCCCTGCTGGGTCAATCTGAGGGTCATACCGACCGCCGGAATGGAGGTGGCCTGGGCCGATCCGTCAGCATCGTAGAGATTGGTCACCCGCGGATCGGACGACGCAAAGATCACTTCGATATCCTGGAACGGATCGCTCAGGGTGGTGATCATGGCCACCTGGAACTGGGCGATCTGGGTCAATCCGGCCAGGTCGACGGTTACTACACCGGGAATACGCTCCAGATAGTTCAGCTCGTGGGTCGAGCCGCTGGAAGTCAGCGTGTTCATCAAAACCACTCCCGCAGTGAAGTTGCCACTCCGTATAAAGGGCTGGATGCCATCAGCGGTCGCATCCTGATCGATGATTGAGAAGTTGGCTGATTCCGGGATGTCGATGAATATGCTGACCATATTGGGATTATTAGCCGAGCCGTCATCTTGGGCGAACACGTTAAAAGTTAGCGTGTCGCCGGTGGTTATGAGGGACTTGTGTGGCTGAATCTCAAAGTTCGTCGGGTCGGTCGTTGACCCGGTCAGGAATATCTTCCCCGGTGCTCTGACGGCCGTATGGGTTGCGCCAAAACCGGTGGCTCCGTCGTCATTGAAGAAGTAGTACACCTCGTAATTGCCTGAAGCAGGCGCACCGGCGCCGGCAGCGGTGTTGTCAAGGTCGCTGATCTGGATGGTGGCACTGCCGGCTGCAGCGGCGGCGCCGTCAGTTACGAGAGGAATACCGCCATCGTTGCCGTCCAACAACCAGACGAAGTCGGTGGTCTGGTATGTTGCGCCGACCCATACGACGTAATCGGCATTGCCCGGATTGGCCACGCCCTCGGTCACCATCACGGCCTGCACTTCCTGGATACCGGTCGGGTCCTGGTTGAAGGCCTGCCAGCGCAGCTCGAATATGTCGTTGGCATCGAGCTCGATGGGCGGACCATCATACGGTGTAATGGGACGCAGGTAGTCGCTATGGGCAAATGTGATGGGGGAGTCGTCATTATCACCGGAGAGGACGGGCTGAGGCGTGCCGTTCTCGTTCAGCTGGGCAATGATCAGGTTACTGCCATGGGTCATCACGCCATAGATGAAGTACGTTTCGCCTCCGCCGGAGGTCAGGGCCGCGGCCCGGAAATCCCACTCGAAGCGGTTGTCTGAACGTTCGTCACCGTCATCGGTGATAGTCGCGATCAGAGCCGCCGTACCCCCGCTGACTTGAGCGTCCAGATTCGTTCTGTCGATGGGGTCGGCCATGATACCAGCCACCAGGCCCGCGCCACCATTATTCTCAGCATAATAGAGCTGAATGACTGCCGTTGAGGCTGCGTCTGCATCCTGGTCACCATCCACATTGGTGGTGGGACCGCTCACCGGCGGGTTGCCCCAACTGATGGTGTAGAACTGATCATCCTTCGAATCCAGGGTTATGGCCCCACCCAGACCGGGATTATAGGGATGGAAAGCAAAGAACGGCGCGTGGGTAATGGTCACCGGCACCGCAGCGTTCGCGGCGGTCTCGTTCGCGATCTGTAGATTCTGGGTTTTGCCGTCGTTCAATACCACGTAAACGAAGTAAATCCCGGCGGTCACGAAATCGCTGGCGCTGGTGAAGCTGTCAAACGTCAGTGCAACCGTTGACGATTCCTCCAGGATCGTGGTCGTATCGAGGCGTGTGGCCCCGGTCAATGCGTCGACCACTTCATCGGGCTCGGTGCCTGAAATTACCAGCTCGTCGACAGTCAGGCCGCCGTTGGTGGAGAAATAGACCTGGACGATAGCGTTATCGTCCGTGTCCTCTATGTCCCAGAAAACATCCACGGAAGACCGGTTGTTGGCAGGGTCGAAAGCGCCGGCGATGTCCAGGGAACCGCCCGACTCGATGACCAGGGAGGTTTCGGTGCCGTCTGTGCCCATATCGAAGATGCCGTTGAAGTCGTCATCAAATGATACGCCTTGACCGGCAGGCGCCGCATAATCGGCAAACACGGGGCGATGGCGCACTTCGATCGTGTCGCTACGGCCCAGTGCCCAGTCGCCGGTGGCGCTGGAGGTGGCGTAGAAATACCAGTCACCTTCGGCCAGCTGCTCAGAGAACACGATACCGGTCTGAGGGTCGGTGGCGTTCAAGGGGTTGCTGGCATCGAAAAAGTCCTTCGTCTCGAAAGCCGGGGGCCATTCCCCAGGGGACTCGGGCGCGGAATCGAAATCAATGACCCGCTGAGCGTTCCCGGTGTTGACCTTGCCTAGATCGCCATCCTGGGAAGCCCACAGCAAGTATTCCATATCGTCCTCGTTGCTGGTGGTGGTGGGGACACCCGCGTTGAGCTCGCTGTTGGTGCCCCAGGCATTGGTGGTATACAGGTCCCAGTTGGCCAGGGTGATCGTCCCTTGTTCAACCAGGAACGCGCCGCCCACAAGCTGCTCATCAATGAGGAAGTCGGGCAGGGTAGCCAGATCTACAACGGTGGAGGTGGCGCCGTCAGGGAAAAATTTACCCCGGTCGTCGGTTTCCACCCGGCCATCGCCACCGGCATCTTCAAAGAAGCCGTCGTCCCAATCGATAAGGCTGAGTTGGGTCTTGTAAGAGACGGGGATCGAAAACGGTCCGCCCTCAAGGCCCCCATCATTGGCGAAGGTGAATGTGACGGTGTAGTTGGCCGTGCCGCTGGCCGTTGAGGCAACGACCACAGGTATCATGACCCAGAGACGGTCACCGGCGGCAAGCACCTGCGATAAGGTCGAAGTGACGGTGAGCGTTACTGCGGTTTCGGAGGCGGTTGCGGCGAAGGTGGGGTCGTTGGCGGTTTCGTAAGCCATGGCAATCTCATCATTAAACGAGGCGTCAACGTTCACATTGGCAACCGTAATGTCGTCTGGCAGGCTGATGAGAATAATATCACTGGTGTTGGCATTATAAGTGCCGACAAAGGTGAAGTCGAACATCTGAATGAAGTGCTGGTTGCCATCAGAACCGTTGACGTACGCGTCGATCGGGACCTGGTTCGGTGTAAGAACCACCGTCGCCTGCCCGGAAAGGGTACTCAACAGGGTGATAACTGCCACAGCACTGACCTTTACCAAATTTTTCATGGTACTATCCTCTTGTTGGATTGCTGGTTTGAATTAAAGCTGTTTGTCTGCATCTTTGCAATGCCTGCGCCGGCGCCTGTTTGGTTGGAACAATGACTAACTTGATCCGGGCGCGGAGACTGGCGATGGGTCACATATCGGCCACTCACCGAAAAACTTTAGCTCTTTTTTTTGTAATTCTTTTCTCTCGAGGGGATTTAGATCATAATTCGTAACCTTTTTCAACAGTATCAGCAACTGCCGGAAGGCGGCAGCTGCGCGCCATCCGTGCAACCGGCATAGTGCTTTAGGCGTTAAATTGGAGTCGTCCCGCGCGCTCTCGGATGAGCATGGCCAGTGGACGCCCGGTAAGGCGAGTGGAAGTTTAAGCTATGGTAGACAAGATCGCAATCGTTGGCGGGGTCCGGACCCCCTTCGCCAAAGCCTTCACCGGCCTCGCCGGCCTCAGCGCCTTCGATCTGGCCCTCACCGTCACGCAGGAGCTCCTCCAGCGCAGCGAACTACCCCCGGACGCCGTCGATGAGATGATCTTCGGCTCGGTGCTGCCCACCATGGACCGCCTGAATATCGGCCGGGAAGTAGCCCTGGCCATCGGTCTGGACCGGGTCCCCGGCTATACGCTCGGGCAGCAGTGCGCCAGCGGCATCCAGTCCGTCACCAGCGCGGCCGAGCACATCCGCAGCGGACAGGCCCGGGCCGTGGTGGCCGGCGGCAGCGAATCGATGAGCAACACGGCGCTGACCTATCGCCGGCGGCTTGTCCGGGCCCTGCGGGGGCTGCAAAAGGCCAGGGGAACCGGTAGCAAGCTCAAGGCCCTCGGCAAGGTCAGACTGGCCGACTTCCTGCCCCGGCCCCCGGCCATCGAGGAACCCAGCACCGGCCTCTCCATGGGCCAGCATTGCGAGCTCATGGCGCAGATCAACGGCATCAGCCGGGAGGCCCAGGATGCCTACGCCCTCGACTCCCACCGTAAGGCCGCCGCCGCCGGCGACGCGGGCCGCATCAGCGGCGACCTGGTGCCGGTGCCCCTGCCCCCGGACTATGGCTCTTTCTTCACCGCAGATAACCTTATCCGCGCCGGCACCACGCTGGAGCAACTGGCCGGCCTCCGGCCCGTATTCGACCGCCGCCTGGGGAGCCTCACCGCCGGTAATTCGTCGGCCCTGACCGATGGGGCCAGCGCCGTCATGGTGATGAGCCAGAGCCGGGCGCAGGAGCTCGGCCTGGAGATATGGGGTTTTATCAGGGGTTATGATTATGTGGCCATAGCGCCCCATCCCCAACTGTTGCTCGGTCCGGCCTACGCGGTGCCCCGGGTCCTTGATCGTGCCGGCCTTACCCTGGCCGACATTGACCTGCTGGAGATTCACGAAGCTTTTGCCGCCCAGGTCCTTTCGGTGACCCAGAAACTGGAAGCCGACAGCTTTGCCCGGGACGAGCTGGGCCGCAGCCAGGCCGTAGGCCGGATCGATTGGGATACACTGAATGTCAATGGCGGATCCCTGGCCTTCGGGCACCCCTTTGCGGCCACCGGGGGCCGGATCCTGATCAACCTGCTGCAGGAGCTCCGCCGCCGGGACAAGGAGCTGGGCCTGCTCACCATCTGCACCGCCAATGCTATGGGGGTGGCCATGATTCTGGAGCGCAACTGAGTCCGCCCGATCCAGCGACCGCCATGCTCCAGGCCCGCACAGATGACGATGGCATTGTCATTCTCACCATCAATGATCCCCGGCGCCGGCTGAACATACTGACCCGCGCGGCCCTCGTCGAGCTGAACACCATTCTCGATGATTTGGCCGTTCGTGATCCGGCTCCGGCGGGCCTGATCATCATCAGCGGGAAGGCGGACAACTTTATCGTTGGCGTGGACATCAAGGATTTCGTCACCTGGGAAACGGCGCAGGAGGCGAGCCGGGGCAGCAGCGACCTGCAGTCCATTTTCCGCAAGATCGCCAAACTGCCGTTCCCTTCCGTGGCGGCCATCAACGGCGCCTGTCTCGGCGGCGGCCTGGAGCTGTCGCTGAACTGCACCCAGCGCATCATCAGCGACCATCCCCTGACGGCCCTGGCCTTGCCTGAAGTGCAGCTTGGCCTGTTGCCGGGCGGCACCGGCTCGCAACTTCTGCCCCGGCTGGTGGGAGTCCGGGCGGCGCTGGATATGATGCTCACTGGCCGGAGGGTGTTTGGCCGGAAGGCGCTGCGCCTGGGGTTGGCCGACGCCATTGTCTCTCCCCCGTCCCTGTTGGCGGCTGCCCGTCGGCAGATTCTGACGCCCGAAGCAGGAGGGAGAAAGCGCCGCAAACCGCTGCTGGCGAGGCTCCTGGATGGCCCCCTCAAAGCCGTCATCTTCAGGGCAGCCCGGAAGCAGGTGCTGGCCAGCACCGGTGGCCACTACCCCGCGCCGCTGGAGATAGTGCGGCTGCTGCGCCGGACCGTGAGGCTGAAACTTGACCGGGGTCTGCAGCGGGAGGCGGCGGCCTTCGGGCCCCTGGGCGTGTCGCCGGAAAGCCGGGCCTTGGTGCATATTTTCCTGGCTGGCAACAGCGGGCTCCCGGAGGTGGAGGCTGCTCCCCGGGAAGTGGCCCGTCTGGGCATCCTCGGGGCCGGTCTGATGGGCAGCGGTATCGGCATGGTGGCCCTGGAGAAGGGGCTCACCGTCCGCCACAAGGATGTGAGCCTGGAGGTCCTGGGCCGGGCCGGGAAAGCCATACATCATTATATAGGGCAGCGCGTCAAAAAGGGGATTATCCAGCGCCAGGACGCCGTCGCGATCCTGAGCCGCTACAGCCCCAGCACAGATTACAGCGGTTTCGGCCGGGCCCAGGCGGTGGTGGAGGCGGTATACGAGAACCTCGACCTGAAGCGGCAGATGATTGCCGGCCTGGAGGATGTTCTGGACGAGACCGCCATGATCGCCAGCAACACTTCATCCCTGCCCATCAGCGCGATTGCCGAAGGGGCCCGGCATCCGGAGCGGATCATCGGCATGCACTTCTTTTCGCCGGTGGAGAAAATGCCCCTGCTGGAGATCATTACTTCGAGTTCCACTAACGAGGCCACCCTGGCCACGGCCCTGGCCCTGGGTAAGCGGCTCGGCAAGAAGATCATCGTCGTCAAGGACAGCCCCGGCTTTTACATCAACCGTATCCTCACTCCCTATCTGAACGAGACGTACAAACTGCTGGCCGACGGCGTCCGGGTCACCGAGCTGGACCGGATCGTGACGGGGATGGGCTTTCCGGTGGGGCCGTGCACGCTCATTGATGAGGTCGGCATCGACGTGCTGGGGATGGTCCTGGGGGTGATGATGCCCTTTGTTGGTGAGCGCTTGCAGATTCAGGACATGTCCGGCCGCTTCAGCGCCGATGACCGCAGGGGCCGGAAGAACGGCCGGGGCTTCTATACCTACGCGGATGGGCGACGCAAGGGCGAGGACCCGTCGGTGTACAAGCTCTTCGACCGGCCGGAGCAGCGCAAGGTCCCCCAGGCCGAGGTCCGCCAGCGGCTGCTCTACGGCATCCTCAATGAAGCGGCCTACGCGTTGCAGGAAGGTGTCATTACCGGCCCCGCTGCCGGCGACACCGGCGCCATTTACGGTTTTGGCTATCCCCCTTTCATGGGCGGACCGTTCTGGACCATGGACCGGATCGGGCTGCCGGCCCTGGTGGACGCACTAAATAGGCTGCGGGACAGCCATGGCACACGGTTTGAACCGGCCCCGGACCTGCTGGAGCGGGCGGCGGCCGGGCGTCCCTATTGCGGCTGAACCGCAGGCCTGTCCCTGCTGGCAGGGCCTCACCACAGACAGGGTGATTGGCAGGTTAACTTCGTGACAGCATGACAGTAGCGCGGCTGCTGGTCAGGGACCATCCATAAGACTTTGGGGGCTTTATGAACATCATTTTCATTGGCAGTCTGCTGGCCGCCGCCGCCGTGGCCCTGGGGGCCTTTGGGGCACATGCCCTTAAAAACCGCACCGACGAGGCTGGTCTCCGGACCTGGGATACAGGGGTCCGCTACCATATGTCCCATGCTCTTGGCGTGATTGCCATCGGTCTGTTGCAGATAAGCCCGGCGGCTGTTGATGCCACGTGGCTGGAGGTCTCCGCTGGCTTGCTGCTGGCCGGCATACTGCTGTTCAGCGGACCGCTTTACCTGCTGGTGCTGACCGGCTGGCGCTGGTTGGGGGCCGTTGCCCCGCTGGGAGGGCTGCTGCTGATCGCCGGTTGGCTGGCCCTGGCCCGGATGGTGTGGTAGGGGTCCGGACAGCGTAGCGGGTATGGTTTCGTTCAACGAATGGGCCGGTTTCGAGCCGGCCTTGGTGCGGCCCGGCGTGACCCGCGTGGAAATCACCATTAAGGCACGGCACCTGAACCGGGCCGGTACGGTCCACGGCGGCTTCCTGATGACCCTGCTCGATTCGCTGATGGGCTACGCGGCGACGAGCACCCTGGAGGAGCGCCAGCCCCGCCTCGCCACCAGCCGTATGACGACCCAGTTTCTGGAGGCCGCGAGCGGCGGCCAACTGATCGGCGAGGGCCGGGTGGTTTCCGGCAACGGCAGCTACCTGCTGACCTCCGGGGAGCTCCGGGATGGGGATGGCCGCCTCATCGCCACCGCCCAGGGGCAGTTTACCCGGCTGCGGCAAGCATGAGTCCGGGGCAAGGGCAACCGGCGGCGGGCCTGTTTGTGCCTGCCGATGGTCTGGCGGAAGGGGAGCTTGATCCAGCCGCTGAGGGCGGCGACGGACCTCAAGAGATGAGCGCCTTCGCTCACCGGCTGCTGGAGGCCGTCCTGCCTGAGGGCAAATGGCAGCTCTCATCCTATAGCATTGATTGGTCGGGTGTGGACCCGGCCGGCCGAATCTACGGGCAGGCCTGGCTTGAGCGGCCCGGCGTCAGCGTCAGTTTCGGGCGCTTCAGGCTCTGCGACAGTGCGGGCCGCCTGGTTGCCGCCGGCTCTGCTACTGCCCATATCGCCGATCCAACCTGATGCCGGGCCCGGGCAACCTGCCGTAGCCAGCGCTCGAAGCCGCAACGTAACTTCAACCTTCGACGCCACCCATATAGGAACCCGGACATGTCGCATATTGAGAAAATATCCATTGATACCGCAGCCGATTTCACCCAGGCCAGGGATTTTCTGGCCCTGGGCATCTTCCAGGAACAAGGTCCCCAACCGGCCCAGCTGGGGGTGGACGAGGCCTTGGGCGGCCTGATCGCCAAAGTCTGGGAGCAGAAGAATTTCCGGGGCAAGCAGGGGGAATCGCTGGTGCTGTATGGCAGTGGAGCGCTGGCCCGCGTGGCCCTCATCGGTCTGGGGGAGGTTGACAAGTTCACCGCTGACCGCGCCCGGCAGGCGGCAGGCAGCGCCGTTCAGGCGGCCCGGAGCCAGAAGGCAACCGCCTGCGAGCTGCTGGTTTTTGAATCCGAGCTGCCGGCTGCGGAGCTCACTCAGGCGCTGGCGGAAGGGCTGATTCTGGCCTCGTACGGCTTCGATGCCCACAAGCAGCCCGATAAGGATGCGGTGGAGCTCGAACGGCTGTCGCTGCTGGGCGCCGTGGACAAGGACGGCTTGGAGCGGGGCTCCATTATGGCCAATGCGGTCTGCTTTACCCGGGAACTGCAGAACGAGCCCGCCAATGTGATGACGCCCAGCCGGCTGGCGGAGGAGGCGGAGAAAATCGGCCAGAGCGCCAACATGAAGACGACCGTGTGGGACCGGGAGGCCTTCACCAAGCTCGGTATGGGCGCCCTCGCCGGCGTGGCTGCCGGGGCCAACGAACCACCCAAGTTCATGACCATCGAGTACACTGGCGGTCCCTCCGGGCAGGCCCCGTTTGCCATTGTGGGGAAGGGGCTGACGTTTGATGCCGGCGGGATATCCATCAAGGGCGCGGCAAAAATGGACGAGATGAAGTTCGATATGTCCGGTGGGGCGGTGGTGCTGGGCATCATGAGGGCGCTGGCCCGGCTGCAGCCCAAGCTGAACGTGGTGGCAGCGGTGCCGAGCACGGAAAACCTGCTGGGCGGCAGTGCCCAGCGGCCCGGCGACATCGTCAAGGCCTACAACGGCAAGACCATCGAGATCCTCAACACCGACGCCGAAGGGCGGCTGATCCTGGCCGACGCCCTCTCCTATGTGGTGGATAAGCACAAGCCGGTGGCGATCATCGACTTCGCCACACTCACCGGGGCGGTGCTGGTTGCCTTGGGGCACCGGGCCAGCGGTATGCTGGGCAACGATGAGGACCTGTTGGCGGAGGTCCAGGCATCCGCGGACCGGACCGGAGAACGGGTCTGGCAACTGCCCCTGTGGGACGATTATTCCGAGGACATCAAATCCAAGGTGGCGGACGTCAAGAATATCGGCGCGGGGCGGCTGGCGGGGACCATCGCCGGAGCGGTGTTCCTGAAGGAGTTCGTTGGCGAGTCCCCCTGGGTGCACCTGGATATTGCCGGCACTGCCTGGCAGGACAAGGACCAGCCTTATATCCCCAGCGGCGGATCGGGCATCGGGGTGCGGCTGATCACCGATCTTTTGCTGAAGCGGGCCGGGGGATAGGGCACACACTGCCGTTGCCGAAGCCCGCGAGGGATCGGTAATTTCGGGCGGCGGTGTAGCTCAGTTGGTTAGAGCAGCGGAATCATAATCCGCGTGTCGGGGGTTCGAGTCCCTCCACCGCTACGAAAAGATTGTCCCGTCGGGACCGGCGAGAATTCACCATGAAATGAGGCCCGATCTGAGGAAATCCTGATCCAGTTGATAATCGATCTCGCGACTCCTTGGCGCTCCTTTTCGGAGCCGTTCGACCATACATTCTGAAGCGAGATGGCTCCCGCCTTCACCCCGCCTAAAAAGTCCATGGCGGGCTCAATTCCTTTACGCAGTTGATCGCGCAAATCATCGCTCTGGGCAGCTTTACTGGCGATGTCATTTTCAATGCTCCTGAGCCTATCCTGAACACCTGGGGAATCTGACATACTCATCAACACGTCCAATAAGTTATCCCGTTTAATCGTGAGATCACGGAGCTCGTTCTGAAGTGCCTTCTCGATGGACCTGTCTAATCCAGTTTCAGATTCAAGAATTTCCTGCGCCCTGCTCAAAGCATCTTCGAATATATCGGGTGAAAGAGTGTCGAGAATGATTTCCTCAGCTGCCCTGTGGATGGAATCAGCACCAATAGTGCTGTGAGCTGTGCATGAGCCGACTCGATTTTGGTTGCTGTCACGGTAACTCAGGACTCTACCATTTTTCCTTTGATCGTACCTAGGATAGAATCTGCCGCCACATTCGTCGCAGGCGAGTAAACCGCCCAGGAGTGGGTATTGAGGTTTCTTATTTTTCACACTGTAGGCCGAGGTCGCTTGAGGGCAATACGAGCCTGAGTAGCCTCCCAGAGGTCTTCGCTGATGATCCGCAGGTCTTCATGGTGGTAGGTCTCCCATTTACATTCATCATGAAACCATGAATCTTGAACATCGCCCCAATTATTTTCGTCCTGGGAAAACTTTCCGTGCCGACGGCGTCCCCAAATTTGATCGCCTTTGTAAAGAACACTCCGAAGCATATCGTGGAAAGTGGTTACGTTCCATCGGTTTCCTCGGGAAGTTTTAAAGCCGTTATCATGTAACCATTTTGCACAATCCCGCAAAGAACAGCCATCGTAGGCATAATTTTCAAATACCTTCCGAATGGCTTCGACTTTCCGTTTCTCATCCAGTACCAATCGCACTTCATATTCTTTTCGCGAGCTTGTACCACGAGGTAAAATTCCCACATCCTCACCGCTTGGAGACACCTCCATTCGGGCATATCCAAATAGGGGGATCCCTCCATTCCATCGACCTCGTTGAGTTTTGAGTTTTTGACGTTCTGTTACTCGGGCAGACAGTTTTCTCGATTCATCTCGCGAGACCGCAAGGGTAATGGGGGTAAGAATCTCATCCAGCAGGCTGGAAAAATCGTTGCAGATTCGATTCTCGGAGGCAATTACTACGAATACTCCGTTTTCAGCCAACATCTGTAAGTGAGGTAGCAGCTTTAATCCCATGCGGCCATGAAATCTGTCGAGCCGCTCGATCAGAATGTACTTATAATCATTTTTACCTAAATCAATATCATCCAATATTTCCTTGAGTGCGGCCCCCATGCGGGCTCCACTTCCAGTGAATTCCACGAAACGAGAGATGTTCAGTTCAATTCCTAAATCTTTGATGAGAGGTGACGTAGGCATCCAGTTCTCTAGGTACGCCTTTTGGCCTTCGAGGCTCATGCCTTGACCTGCCGTCGATCGTCTAAGGAATGCGATTATTTTATGCATATTTTATCCTTATCTCCAATAAACGTTCTTCTGACGCTACTCGATTCCTAGCCGAAATATACTCATTATCTCGGCGTATCCCTTTTCGTCAGTTCCCATTTTTGCGAAGTGCCTCCCGCCGGGCAATATCGACGAGCAAACGAGCCCATGCTTCAACCATCTGCTTGCGCTCCTTGCAGGACAGTTTGCCTTGTCGACGCTTGTTTTTAATTTTGAGCATAGGTTTAAGATCTCAACCGCATCCGCACATCTTAGTGATCGAGATTTGTGATACTTTATGCTGGCCAAGTCGAACCCTGGAATACGGTGCATGTGATATCAGCATGCCCACCAGGAGTTTCTCCAGGGCATCGATCCGTTCAATAATGAGCGTGTCTGATTTGCTCATTTTAGCCATGAGTTGAAAAATTGCACCATTAGGGGTGGACCTGGATCATTTTCAAGAGTAGGATTGAACAGGAGGCCGTCGCTTTTGCCACAATTCCCATATTTCCCATATTTACGATGGCATACATCAGTGATCCCCGACCCAAGAAATGGTTGTAACAGGGGCGCCTCCGCCCTGATCACGCTGTACATCCTCCTTTAGCGTCTGGATCAGATTCTTGCTCTCTAGCGCAAATAGGGTCTCATCTAAGGCATACTTCGAGGACCGGATAGACCTTGTTAACTCAGACCGAGCGATAGATCCACCAGCTTCCATCAAAGCATTTTCAATCTTTTTCTCAAGCGTTAAATCGGTGCCCGAAAATAGGATTTCATAACGGAGGTAACGAATTGAAGGCAGAAAAATATTCTCGATCAGCATGATGGCACAGTGCAGAGTCTTGGAGGAAATGGTAATTTCCGTGCACCAGGATATGGACTTCACTTCCATTGATTCGAGCAACATTGCCAGTTTGAGAACCCCAGGAACCAATCGTTCAATATGTGGAGCTATCCAACGCTCCCCGGATGATTTGCTTGCCTCTACAAAATTCATCTCCCAAGTGTCGAATTCTTCTTTTACATCATCCGATATTGTTACCTTCATCGTGCTATTTCTCTCTATCCAATCCCGCATCTTTCCTTGAATCGACTTCACATAGGCTGGCTCAACCTCAGATCGTTGGAGAAATCCCAGTCTTTCTTTTGTGGGGGCTGCGAGGGCAACTGGAAAGATCCTCTGAAAGAAGCCGTTTTCCAGTTCAGAGGCTTTAAAAACGTTTTTAAAACTTTGAAAAGTGGTTGCGCCAAGAATAGAGAAGGTCGGTTCCTCAATGGTCTCCATCCCATGCATGCGGGTCATTCTCGTCATGCGTTCATTGTCGTAAGCGTTTAAGAATGCGTCGGCCTGACTTGTGTATTTGCGATGCAATTTCGAATGAAAATCGGAAAATTCAGATGCGATAATTACCCCTGCAGCGCCATTATCTTTTAGCATTTGGTAGAATCCTGCATCGCTGAAGTCGACCGGCAATAATATTATATTAGGTGTTGGTCGCCTCGGTTTTGACGTTTCATCGCCCTCATCCTTCTCCCATTTTTTTAGTTCCTTTTCATACGGCGCTAACCTTTTCCGAAACTGTACATCGCCTTCCTGTTGGATGAGCGCGGCGGGGTGCCTTGCTATTTTCAGGGCCGTTGATTTGCGCGCTAAACCTGAATCAGCAAATACTGTCACCCATATATTTGACCGCAAATTATTTGGCCCCATCAATTGATGCCCAACTATACCCGCCCAGATCGGTAATGCTGAAACTACCAGGAATTCGTCAGGCGCATCAGTGGTGCTTGATACTGCCTGTAGGTATAATTTGAGGGAATCCGTGAGTAATTCATGATTGATTCGAGGTTGAAAAGTGTTCTCCGCAGAGGGGATCATTGGTCGCTTGGCTTGAGGAAGTTCAGATTGAAAAAGAGTTCTATTCTCGCGGACCATCTTTTTGAATGAATCAGAGGTACCGTCACCCTGGAAAAAATCTGTGACGTCGAAGCCATTCGGCAGGTTAGCGGGCCAATGAAATATGTAGATGTTTGCCTCTGGACAGGCCTCCAACAGAATTTCTGCCAGTTTAATCGCACCCTTCCTTCCAGCTGCATCATTGTCATAAATGATTGTAATATCTTTATGATTACGAATTAATGAAAGATCCGCTCGAACGCTATCCGCGCCTGTCGTAAGTGTTACAGCCGAAATATTATGGGCAAGCAGAGTCAGGCAATCCTTTTCACCTTCACCGAAGAAAAGCGGTTCGGCTCCGTCTTCATTTGTCAAATGCTGGGGATATAATCGTATTTTATTATGTCCCCTGACACCTCGCGGCCGCTTGCCCTTCTCTGATTTATGCCACTTGATGTTTAAACCACGACCGTCTTCGTTGGTATGCAGGAAGGTGATCGCGCCCTCCCCACAATCATAACCTGTAAAGGTTTTTGATATCAAGTCTAGTGTCCAACAGTCAGGGACTTTTTTGGCAGCTTGCAACTCGAACAGATGTTCGAGTAGATACCGGTGATACCCCATTGCCTTCCGCTTGTTGTCCTTTGACAGCTCTTTGGAATCGGATTTATTATCCCCCGAGTCCATTGGTGTTTTGATCTGTTTGTTGCATTTATTCATCGGCCCATGATTTTCTTTTTGAGGTGACGGCTGACCCACTTCTTGGGCAAATGATTTGGCTGTTCCTGAGCCGCAACCGGCGAAACAGATCCAAAGACCATACGACTCGGAAGCGGCATCAAGGTTGACCGAAAAAGATGGTGTTTTGTCATCATGGAAACAGCAATGTCCTTGAAACTGACCATCACTGCCAGAGGGGCGTAGCTCACCGATATGGGCAAAGAACAAATCCGAAACTTCATTCATCGGCCGGCTTTTTGGGTTGTTTCCGGGCAAGATGGTCATTTATTATTGCAACTGCGTCAGGTGAGTAGAGGATGGCAGTACCACTGCCCGGGGAGGAGCGGAGGATAGGTAACCGGCCGCAGGATCTTAAATAATCAACGATGTACGGTTGGCATTTTGTCTCTTCTACCAGTCCTTTTCGAGTCAGGCCGTGGTCCACTTTTAGTTCATCCATTCATTATTCTCCTTTTGGTGGGAAGAATAATAAGCAGATTATTGAAGGTTTAAGTTTGATCCTCCAAGAAATGTTTTTGGCGTAGGATCAAGAGATAGACCGGCGCACTAGGAATAGAAAGAAGCCATCCTTCATATATATAACAGATGGTGTGCCGTTTTAGATGCGGATTGCGCGAAGGAGGAGGAAAATCTTTAGCTATTGGATTTTTTTAAGGGCAGGATTCGCTGAATCCTCTCTGTTGCTTTAACGCCATATCCCTTGGTGGAGTATAAGCACCGGGGTTCATGCTTGGGGCTCGTTTCGAGGTACTGGCACGCTTGGGTTTGAGTTCGAAGGTCATTTGGCCACTTATCAAGTGGGATGGGCACGACTTGAAGGCCGTTCCCATCTATGCGCGGTCCAATCTTCAAATCATCGTTGAATATGCATCTGATATGTTGAAAAAGTCCGGACGCAAGTATGACTAATCCAATCTGGTCATGGGTTTTGAGGTGTCCATCATCCAGAGCAGCGACTTGTTTAACGGCATCCTTGATTGCCGCGGAAGCATCGGAGTAATCACTTCTTTTCTTTTTTATCTCCGTGAGATCCTTCAAGAGTGTTTCAAGTTGTTTAATATTATCTTCGATAATAGGCCGTATTCTATACAGTCCATATTCGTAACTATTGTTATAGGAGTCCTTTTCAACCTTTTTCAATGTGCTCTTGGCCGCTTTTATGTTTCCTCTGAGAAAGGCCTTAGCACCATCAGCATCATACCGACCGCCAAACATCATGTCCTCTCTGTAGATTGTATTCAAGATTTTTATTACAATCTCCTCAATATTGAGCTTCGTTTCATTTTTAAGATACCTGGTGGCAAACCGAAGGGCGTCGCGAAATTCAGCGGAAATAATCTCCGGGTTGATCCATAGCATCGAACTTGGCGGAAAATATGTCAGTTCACCATCTGGGCTGCGAACTAGACCATATGCCCATTCAGGCGGGGAGGACTTCTTTCGCTCTGCTTGAATTGAGCGCATTAACTCCTCAGACCGCTTGCGACCCCTATTTTTGTCTTTTTTGCTCATTAATAACTCCGATAATTTCAAATCCAATAGTCACTTCCACTTGACCCATAAAATGAAAGCGAATTGCGATTATGAAAGGAGGAAAATAAAACTGCTAAGAAAGATAAAGTCCATATTTCCCAGATTACCAGTTTGTACCGACTTAGCATTGGACAGGATAAAAAGGGATCTAAGCCCGATAGGTTAGCGGAATTGTGGGAATTATGGGAATTATGGGCGTGAAAGACCTCCGAATATGCAAATGGACTGCCATAGAATTGGCCACAGAAGTTCTTGGAATATTATTGATATGGCCCGATAAGTGCCGCGTTCCTCAGATTTTGCAATTGTAGTCCTCCATACCCTGCCGGACTGATTTGCAGTTAATTTAACAGAGACCTCAGCACTTCATAAGGTGTTTTTCCAGCAAAGGCACCATGAGGTCGATCAAAGTTGTAAAACCGCTCCCACGCCTCCAGTTTTCTATTCAAATCAACATCACCGGTGTAGGTCAACAACTGGTAAAACTCCTGCTGATCAGTCCGATGGGATCTCTCAACCTTGCCGTTCAACTGGGGTGATCTAGGCTTGATATAGACATGCTTCATCCCCTGGTCCTCAACATGCCAGTGGAACTTTGCCTGGAACTCATGCCCTCTGTCCGTTCTGATAGTATGGATCCTAAACGGGAACTTTTCAACCAGATAGTCGACGAACCGAATGGCGCACTGTTGATGATGTTTCTGGTAGATCTGAAGCGCTCTGACACGGGTTGCGTCATCGATAGCCGTGTACTGATAGCGGCGGACTTTGTGTCCCTCATAGTCCTCTAGCGTCAGGAACTTCACATCGACCTGAATATGATGCCCCGGAACCGTTTTAGCATATCGTTTGGTGTGCAGAGCCCGCCGTGGTGCTGTTTTGGGCAGCCGATTCAGACCGTTGCGAGCCAGGATACGGTAGACACTCGATTCTGATACAGAGATCCCATGATAACGCTCCAGGTACCACATGATACGCTCAGGGCCCAGTTGATAAGCTCGCCTGATCTGAAGAATTTTCTCAGCAACTTGTATGGAAATCTTCTTGGGATGCGAATAAGCCACCGGCTTCTTCCTTCTTAGGCCGGCTTTACCTTCCTTCTCGTAGGCTTTCTTCCACTCACAGAAGCTTGAATCAGGGATATTAAAATCTCCGCATGCTTGAGCATTGCTGCCGATACCCCGGGCATACTCCAACACCATCAACTTCTTTCTAAACCTCAGTTCATCTCGAACCAATCTCTGAACCAGTCCCTCCATCGAACAACCCTCCATTTTTACTCTTAAATATCAGCAATAAGAGTCCGGGAGGGTATGAAGTATCACAGTTCATCACGAGGAAATGTGTGAGCCAGGAAGCCCGGCAGGGGTACCCCGGCTGAAAAGAGAATAAAATTGAGTCATCTAGTCCCATCCTTCATCTGACTCCGTGCTCCCCCGGATAGCCCTATTAAAGTCTCAGCCCTTGATGCCTATCCAAATGATCTGCCGGTGAACACTCACAGGCTCTCCTCGAAGAACGCCTCGATCCGCTTCCGATACTTTCCGCCGACCTGTCCATGTGCCAGGTTCTCCTCAAACCAGAACTCTGCCCTGGGGTTATCTCTTAAAGCCTCCTGAAGCAGGAGAGCATGCCAGAAAGGGATTACCCTGTCGTTTTTCGAATGCACAACGAGGATGGGTATGTCAAGTCCTGTGACACTCTCGGCCGGTGAGACGTTTTTCAGGTCAATCCCCAGGAAAATCTTCGACCACAGACCGGTAAGGTAGGCCAGGGGGTATTTCAATCCCGGGATGCGGTAGAATTCGCGCACCATGAGATCCAGCCGGGCATAGCTTGATTCAGAAACGATGGCTTTAATCTCCGGCGCCTCCTTAGCCGCCATCAATGCCACGGCGCCCCCCAGTGAGAAACCCCACACGCCCACTTCTCCTATGCCACGCGATTTGAGGAAGCGGATCGCGGCCAGGAGGTCTTCTGTTTCCCTCCCCCCGATGGTAGAAATCCTGCCTTGGCTCTGCCCCAAATAGCGAAAGTCGAAGAGCAGGAGATTATAATAGGCGCTTAGAAAGGACATGAGGGGCAAAATATCTCCCTTATCGGCAGGATAGCCATGCAGGAGTATGACCGTCTTGGCTTGGTCCCCTCGGTTGGGGATATACCAGCCCTTCAGCTCGAGGCCGTCCGTGGTCGGGAATGAAACCTCCTCATATCGTAACCCAAAATCGGCGGGACTGGCGTTTGAAGTAATTCTCGGGGGCCTAATCGAGATTAAGAAGCCCGCCAGGCTAAACAGAATAAAAAATGCCAGAAGAAATACTAATAACATAGCCTGTGATTTGTGATGCTTAAAAGCAGCCATTTTCTTCCACCGACCCCTCATAGCTGGGTGGGTATTGGCCAGCCAATATGCTGCCCCCCTCCCTTGTTATAGCATGCTCAGATCCGCCTCGGCTGCGATATATCCGAACGCCACCCACCGACTCCCTTCCAGCACTTGCCGAAACACCTGCACTGCTGGTTCCGTCCTTCCATTGTGGAAGTGCCAGTTACCCACCCCGTTTCCAACGGTGGCGTTGGTGAGCGCCTCGGCGGCAACCGCCAGGAGTGATTCCGGCGCGATCTGCCCCTTCTACATCAGGAGCAGCCGGTGATAGCTGTAGGTTCTCGATGATGTCCACCATGTCCGCGTGGATGGGCTCAAGCATGCCTAGCATGTCTATTTTAGGGTTGATAGTCCATGTAGAACAACGTGAATAGTATTTAAGAGTGTCTGCGCCGAGTAGAGTTTGGCAATAGCGGCTTGGATGCTCTGCTCCAATGCCATGTCGATGAGACCCGCGTCCGAAGTCATACCACTTGCTGTACATCGTCAAAGCAATGTGAGCTACTTGGGTCTAAAACTAAGAGGCACATTTCACGTTTCAAAGGATTAACTGGCACCTCAATTGAAGCGTTCTGTGCAGGATATTCTCCCGACGTGCAAAACTCACTAGATAACAACAGAAATGTCCTGAGTTTTAGCCTAAAACAGTCAGTAGTCTCCTGAATTCGATGTGTAATCTCCTGAGTTTTGGAGGAGATAATGGTTGCCAGTAGAGTATGTACATCACAACTAGGTAGCGCTCTATAGTGGAATTCGGTTTCAAGCAACAGTGATTCCCGGTAAACGAGTTATTCCTTGCGATGTAGGGATTCGATTGAATCCGCCGCCAAGTGGTCAAAAAACTTTCTGGCTTTTAACTTTACCATTTCAGCCCGTTTGGGATTCTCCTGCAGTTCATTGACAAATGCAAGAGCCCCAAGTCTCCACCCTTCAAATAGCTCTTCCACATGAACCGCAACAAGCCTATCCGTCCAGTTAGTCTTTTCAATCAATGTTTGCAGATCTACGGATTTTGCAGAGCCCCACGCGTACGCAACTCGTCGGATTCCCTCAATATTCGCTAACTGGGAATCAGGCGTAAATGTATGAACTATACCACACCGGGCTGAATACAGCTCAAGTGATGTACAACCAAGTCGCTTAGCGGATAAGAGGTACTGGTCGACCCAAGATGTGAAACGTTCTCGCACTGTCGAACTGGTATAACCTGATGCTAACCAGCTCGTAATATCAATTGCTGAATAAAGGAGTATCAGCGCAGGCATGCTAAGTCTTTTATCCAAGCATGCCTGAACCCCCGCTCCGAGTTGCATGAGATTCTCCAGTAACTTGGGATCACTCAAATTTCCCCCCCATGATCCTTGTCCAATAAATATGACGTATTCAGGCGACATTCAAAGATTCATCTACTATGTTTCGTAGGTGATATCCTGAATTTGAGGCAAATTTTAATGCATATCCGAGAAATTGAAATAATCTACTATTGTGTTGAAGGAAACCCTCTAGCGCATTTGAAAAAACATCAAGATTTATAATCTTCGACCTTCACAGGTTTGGGCAGAGATAAATCGCTCAATTTCGCACCGAGCATGACATTAGCCAATTCTTCTGTTTCGCCAATCACTTCGGTATCGGCCAATGGTCGACGAACTGAGTCGGGACTAATGCCAGCCTTAAGAGCGGACAGAACTCCCATGGCCTCCCAATAGTTTTCAACTATGTGTAGCTGACCCGCAGCCCAAGGTAGCAATGTCAAATCATTATTCATCAGGTTTTTATTTTCTTTGACGGCGATCACTGGTATCCCTTGCTCAAGTGCGGCCAACGTAGGTAGTCCAAGGACGCCATCCGGAATGACCAGGCAGGAGATATCCGCTGCCGACAAGACACTATGGTGCTTCATGGCATCCAGGCCGGTCACGATTCTGGGAGATCTCTGAAGGCCCTTGAGTACACTCTGAAGAAACGTTAGTGATATCGCCTCAGCGGCCATGCGGGGATCAACAACACCGGGATCCATATTGGCTATCTGCTGATTCTCAAACATTGGGGCATGGGCTGAGGGGACGTTATAGAACTCCGAGATAGTATGGGTCAGCATCGCTTCGACACCGCCCCAGGGATTGACCATCGCGCCCTTCTGATCGAAATAATCGGTGTGATAGCTAAAGGGGACATAGATCACCGATGCGAGGGCGACAGCATCATACTCGCCCTTGTACTTGTCCAGGATATCTATGAGGGCCTTAAAGCCATCGATACGCCCAACTGCCCTACCGGATTCACTATACTGTGCCGTCAACTCTATCGGTGGGTCCATCTGAACGACCCGGGGGCACTCCAAACCATAGGATGCCCTGGCTGCACTCACTGCATTGATGGCAGCGTTTACAAAGGCCTGATCCGGGTGTGCATCGACAACCACCAGCAGTCGGTTGGATCTAACCGGCTGCAGACCAATGGAACCCAGCATGAACCGGCTGAGGACGCTCCCCTCAACATATAAACCGTTTGCCGGCAGCTCATTGATATCCGATGCATTGACAACATTGGGATGAGTAATGAGGTGATCACAGTTGGCGCCGATTAGCTTGGCCAAGGATCCGGCATCTCCATCATGGCCGCCGAGCTCAGCCCCAATCCCTGTGGGTATGGTTAGCACAACATTGAACTGTTGGGTGTTTTCAATCTGCCTTTTGGCCGACTCGAATATCGAAGGCCCTGATTGAAAACGGGAATCCTTCTGGCCTGTGAGCAGACCAACCTCGTAGTGATAATCATCATCGGTGGTGGCCGTCACCGCGAAGCGGATAGGGATATCACCCTCACCGATGTTCGTCTGAACCTGATGTTTGAAGTATGCCAAAAGATCGGCGCTACCGGTTCTTGGCGCCGTGAATTCTTTCTCAAGCGTGATCATGTATCTCCAGTCCGTTTCGGGAGGCGAAATCCTCGTAGGTGAATTCCTTCTCAAGCACTAACTCACCTTCTTTGGTGAGGGTGTAAATGGTGGGCAAGTTAATGCCGTTGAACATATTTGCCTTGACCAGCGTATAGGCACCCACCCCGGTGAATATTACTCTAGACCCGATTTCCAATGGCTCTTCAAAGCTGTATTCACCGAATAAATCCCCGGCGAGGCAGGTTGCTCCAGCGAGAATATAAGAATACTCACCACTCTCCACATGCCCCAAAACATCCGGCTCGTACTGATATTCAAATACTTCGGGCATATGATTCACCGTTGTATCAAGCACTGCTATATGTTTCCCATCACTTATAAATAAGTCAACAACCGAAGAGACAATGAACCCGGCATCTCTCACAATGGCTGCGCCGGGCTCAATAAAAATTTCAAGATCGTGTTTGGATTTCAGTAGATCGACAGCTTGGCGAAACGGCGCAAGATTTATGCCTTCATCGAAGAGGTAACCGCCGCCCAGGTTTATCCAATCGAGTGTGCCTAGCCAACTGCCCAGGTGCTGATCAAGGTGCTCAACCGTATGGAGGAGTTGGTTGAAATCAGTAGAATCGGTATTGTTATGGAAGTGTATGCCGCTTACCCCCTTCAACGTGTCCTTAGCGCCGTTGCCCAATGTGGCAACCAGATCCATGAGAGGTACGCCGAGCTTGGATGCCGGCCTTGAGGGGTTGTAGCGATCATCTCTTAGAAAGGAAATCTGTGGGTTTACCCGCAGACCATACCGCGATCGGCCCTCTACTACACTCCTAAATTTCGCAAACTGGGACTGCGAATTGAAACTTATGTAATCGCACAGTTCAGTTATATGCTCAATTTCATCAGGTCGTATACCGGGCGATGTAATATGAACAGATGCTATTTCGGTGGATGCTTCCCGTGCCAGCTTCGCCTCAAAATATGAACTAACTGAATATCCTAATATTTTTCCTGACAGTCGAGACAAAGCAACAGCGAGAGATAGTGGTTTTAGACTATATAGAACCTGGCATTGGGAAGCCTCTCCGACCTTATAAACGAACTCTACTGAGGTTACCAGTTTATGAATATCAAGTAAAAAAGCGGGCGTTTGAAGGCCACTTTGACTGTAATTGATGTTAATCATGACAATACTTTGAGTTAATTCGTTGAAACATAAGCATCAAACCCTGCCGCCCTAAAATATGCCCGATGAAAACCAGCAAATTTACTCCCACCTGAGGTTAAATCTTGGATCATATCTCTGGCGAGATCGGCAACACTAAGATCAGGGTGCTTTTGACCTATTTTCACCATCTCAATTATTAGATCCATCCTACGAATACGAGTAGCTCTTTCCCTCATTAAAGGTGTGCGATTTAGTCCTGCTATCGTTATAGTCTGCTCGCCCCTCCCGTCAGGATCAGTACCGTTCATCTTTACGAGAAGCCCATTTTTACCGATGGTGAACCAGCTATATTCAATAAAATCTTCGGGATTCTCATCAATAGGATTAATTAGAATAGGATGCTCATCGGCAAGCGAAGTTCTTTCCCCAGTGGATCTCTGACCATGGGGCAATAACGGAAAGTGAGTTATTTTGTGATCTTCATTGCATGTTTTGCAGGCAAATAAATAATTCTTCCACTCATATGCTAACCACCAGTAGCCCGGTTTTCCAGCATCCTTTATCTCTGTTTTTGGGCGAAAATGTTCAACATCAGATTCACGATTATTATCTCGTTTACGTTCACAGTAGCAGCACTTACCTCTGTGATGCCCCCAAATGGCTGTCTTCACCGGGCCGCGCCAGTAAGGCGTAAAGTCCTTGCTACTCGGATAATTAGCATTATTTATAATTTGTTCAAGATATTTCTTCCTTTTTGAAACTTTGGGGAGAAGCAATTCGGGAGGTACAGGCGGTCGTTTCCGGAGCTTTATCATCGAAAACGCAATCAGCGGGATAGATTTTTCTCAATCAGACTAAGCGATTTATCAATCTTTTTAATTATGTTGCGATCCTCAATACTCTCAGTCATTTCTGGTATTTCTTTTCTCAATTTTTTACTTAATTTGTTAAATTCCTCCTCCTCCGTATTACTCTTACTCCCTTTTAAGTAAAGATAGCTAAGCCTCTCCATAGCCTTGGAATACTTTATATATTTAATGGCAGGGAGACCAAAGGCCTCAGTTGAAAATATTTGATTTACACTAATGGAATCTACTGATGTGATGGTATGCCATTCAACAGGCTTCCGCTTTTTTGGCTGATGGAGTAAAGTTATATTGATCTCTTCTTGGCTGAATTCGCTTAATCCTGCTACTGCCAGTGGCGAATGAGTAGCAACGATTAGTTGGATCCGAGGAAACTGTTCCTTGAGCAGTCTCAAAATAGAAGATTGCCAATGGGGGTGCAGATGTTGTTCAATTTCATCTATCAGAATAATTCCACCCAGATTTTTCTTATCAAAAATATTCTCGCCGTATAACATTGCCCATCCAAGGAAATCAATGATCCAAGCTAAAACAGACTGATAGCCATCACCTAAGGCACCCATAGGCATCGCTTTACCCCAAGGGCCACTTACAGTTAGTCCGGCAAAATCAAGGCTGATCGATCCAGGCGGTAAGTCTAATATGGTACAGATCGAATTCAATAATTTTTCTATGTTGACACCTACCGACGATAAACGCCGAATCATTAACTCTGGATTTTGGAGAGGAATATCATAATTAAATAATGAATAAACAGCATCTGGGACGGAATATTCATCGTAATGGCGTGTGCCATATGATCGTCTTGCCGCACCATAACCGCAAACAAATATATTATCCCACAATGCTGATTTGTCTTTTGCGTTAGTTTTTTGGTCTACCTTCAAGTATCCCGATTTTGATTGCTGGATTGTTGTCTCAATAAAGATTGATTCCGCGCCCTTACTCAGTGGGGCGAAATCTATCCGGACAACAGCACTATTCTGTTTCCCCTGACGGCGAATCCAAGGTCCATATAAATCTCCTAAGAGAGATGCGGCGCTGGTGGCATCACACAATCCAATCGCGATTGCGCGGAGAAGCGTCGTTTTCCCTACTCCGTTATTACCCAGAATGACGTTCCATCTGGGAAGTGATTGGTATGGCCCCAATTCAAGTTCGATATCCTCGAAGCACCTTGTATTCTTTAACTGGATTTTTGAGATGTAATACATTTTTTGCCCAATATTTGTTTAAGAATTGCTCAGGAGTAGGCCAGTTATGATTTCCGAAGAAACGGCGCCATACCGGCCCTCGCCTGCTGCTTGCTCACAAGCTGCACCTCCAACACAAATCACATCAACCCCTGTTGCCCAGAGAGTGGGAAGTTCCTCCGTTGAGGCACTATTCGTGTATCTTGTGGCTTCAACGGCTTCGTCTGGACCTCTAACGCTGACTAGGAGGCTACCCACTGACCTCTCCCTGCGCAGTAATTAATAAGCAAATCGATTGGGCGAATATACTCACCGCAGACCGGGCAATGAAATTTGGCTCAATCATCGTTGCGCGACTCTAGTAATCGAGCGAAGCAGGCGCAACATATTAATTCGGCTTTCCGTTCTGCTGGCCCGCCAATTCTACCGCAGCCGCTAAATCGTGATATGAGAGCGTCTCCCCGGCTAACAATTTCAGTGGTCCCAAAGTGATGCTATGTTGGTTTCGCTTCCGAGTGTTGAGGTCACTGGTCGGCACGGTGTAAAACTCCCACTGGGATACATCCATAGGATCGATCGTATCTTGATCTTGATGGGCGAGAAGGGCAAACACGTACACATCAGCATGCCTGCCCGCATTCTCTGACAGCTTATTCGTTTCTGAATCCCAAGCTCGTGCTGGCTTAATCGAAAAGGTGATTTCGCTGAAATTCTCCTGATACCAAGATTGAATGTATGCCGATGATTTCACCTCAATTTTAATTCCAGAGGGAGATGTTAGGTCATAAGCATCCCACTCATGCCGGACCTCATCTGGATTAACGCCGATAGCCCGAGCAACAAGAAACTCGGCAAGAACTCCTCTAGTCGCATTACTCATCAAGTCAGAAGCAGACCAGCGCCAAAATTCCTTTAGCGAAAATTTCAGTGGAGTTTGATCAACATGGAATAGTTCCGCTCCACTTTTTGAACTCGCAATTATTTCAGGGAGTAATATCATAGTCAGCCCTATCTGGTCCGCCGGAAACTCTGCGATTGCTAAACCTTACTTCAACAACAGCATCTTCACCGATTTGCTGTAATTCGACGTGCTCAGTCTGGCGAAATAAATCCCTGAAGCAATCTGCCGGCCCGTGATCTCGCGGCCGTCCCATACTACCTGATGATACCCAGGCTCCAGGACACGATCCACTAGTCGAATCACCTCTCTACCGCGCAGATCATAGACGATTAATGACGCTTTTGTTGCTGTTGGTATATCGAACAGGATCGTCGTACTCGGGTTAAACGGGTTGGGATAATTGTTGTGCAGGCCAAACTCATGCGGGATAGGCCTTGCCTCAAATGTTGTCACCGTGCCGCCGAGCCTCGCCCCATCCTTGCCCAAGGCTTCAGTATAGACATTGATGGTAACCGGATCGCGGCCTTCAATGACGAGATGAGACGATAGGTTAATTTCAGGGAGCGACTCCTTGGGTAGCGCATAGTCAACTTCGATTATTCCCTGCTCTGGCCAAGTACGAACAAATCGCAATCCGAACATGGAAGAATCTGAACTGAGAATATTGATCTTCGCTCTGTCCTTCGGGAACTCTATCTGGATGTGCACTGCCGTCATTTGTTGACCAACATCTAGGTTGCTGTTCAACCTATCATCGGATAATGTGATAGTGGGTTGGGCTACCGGGTGTTCAGCAATGACCTTCCCCAGTGGTGCTGCGAACACTGTGTACCAATCCCACATGCGGATGAACGTGATCAGATCCCTGCCGTTGAAAGTTGTATCTGGAGCCATTAACAGATAGGGCACTGTCCCCGATGAGGGCCCGAGTTCCAAAGCATAATCCTTGGCGTACCAGGCAGTCGTGAAACGTGTCAAGTCATCGAAATCGATTGTCTGTGAGGAGTCAAAGTCTGCGTATGGCAGTACTGTATACGTGTAGGTGATATCATCGGTGGGAGAACCCTCAGGGACACCGTTTGCATTGCCATCAAACTGGTATCCGTATAGGTTTGCGATAGAATCAGCAATTAGAGAAATCGTGACGGTATCAGATGATACCAGCGGCTGTTCAAATCTCATGGTAATGCTTCTCAGGTCCTCCGAATAGGCGGCACCCATCTGCAAGTTAGTAGTGAACAGCGCTGACACCTGAAACGCGGATCCAGCATTTAGGGTTGTGTCTAATATCTGATCAAATCCGAAGGTCAGAAACGGACTCCGCCAGAATATAGGGTTGATTGGATTTGGGGCGGTGACCAGCTTGGGGTAGGCAATAACAATCTCGTGTCCTTGGGAATAAAGTGTATCAGACAGCCCGACCGCGTCCCAAGCGATCAGCCGCAGGTTAAGGTTGTCTGTGGGATCGTTCGGAATAGTCCAGAGATAAGACGAATCCGCAATCCCCGTTCCTATGGTCTGCCAGGTCCCCGCACCGGTGATCTGATAGGCCAGGTCGTTGGCACTGACGCCAACATTATCCTCCGCTGACCAGCTTAATGTTGCTTGCGAACCAATATCGAGGCTGGGCGCAGCATCCAAAGATGCAATGACCGGTGGTGTGTTGTCTCTGACTGTGATATACTCAGAGCGCAGAGAGTCGATATTGCCCGAAGCATCCCTCGCAAAAACGATTACGATCGCTGAATCTGTCACACCCGACGGTATGGTAACTGCACCTACATAACTTGTATCGTTGAATGTGCCTGTTATTAGCAGTCTTGCAGTGATGCCGTTATCGAACATTGCCCATATCGAGTCAACGGCAATATTGTCCTGGGCGATTGCTGAAATGGCCAGTTGTTCATACTCGGGCACAACAAACCCACTGTCCGAACCGATGGACAGCACGGTTGGCGGTATGTCATCGGCGATAACAAAACTGGCGCTCGTATCCGATGCCGTATTGTCCTTCCAGTCAACGGCGGTAACAATGATGCGGGTAGAAGCGGATAGCCTATCGGGCACCATTAATGAGTAGGGTTGTGTCGGATCCGCGCCCACGCTGATCGTATCCAATACGGCCGCCTCATGAAACAGCAATATATTTACACTGGATACGCTCACATTGTCGGTTGCCGACCAGCTCACCACTAGGGTATCCTGCGTGAAAACTGTATTGGGGATCGCGCCCTGAATCGAAATTACCGGCGCTTCAGAATCTCTTTGATCGAAATAGTAGGCTCCAATATCCGCCTTGGTGCCATCTGGATCCAAAGACGATAATGGGTCGCCGGCATCAATGGCCGGACTATTCCATGAGAGGCTCAAGTCGCCGTTGGCAGGATCGACGAATAGGGGGTCGGAAGATATATTGCCGTGGCCCAAGCCAGTCCAATCGATATAGTTGGAATATGTTATGATGTAATTATCTAACCAGCCACCCACAGTTGAACCATAGAGGATAGTATTATTAATCCAACAGAGTGTCCCCTCATAATGAACTGCCTTATTGTCCGGCCCACCTGTGTTATAAAAAGAGCAATTATTTATTCGCAGGCTATCGCTGCTTGGATTGCCGTAGATGGCTCCACCCGTTGGCGCAGAATTATTTATGAATATGTTAAAATTTAAAGTCGCACTGTTCTTGACCCATATGGCGCCACCAAACTCAGATTGATTATTATCAAAAATTGTGTTCGAGATAGTTACTTTTCCTTCACCGGTCCAAATCGCACCGCCTTGACTTGTTGGATTACCACAATTGCGAAATTGGCTGCCCCTTACTTCCAGATCGCCCTGCCCCATCAAAATGGCGCGGGCGCACGAATCGAACACACTGGAACTGATAAAAAGATTCGCCTCTTGCTGCTCTCTTATCGAATTATTTGGGCTATTCATAAATGTTGATTCATCAATATATAGAACTGTTCCTAGCCCAATTAGCATCACATCGTCACACTCATAATTAGAATTGTTCTCTTTAAATATGCAGGCTCTAATAAATGTTGTATCGCCTCTTGTTGCGATTGCCCCTCCTTCACGGGCAAAATTGTCCTGAAACTGACTGTTCTCAATTGTTCCTTGAGTCAGATAGATAGCCCCGCCCCAATTATTTGAATTTGTGGAAGTGGAGTTACCTATAAAAATACAATGGTCAATATAAGGGCTGATCCCGTTGATGTTTATTCCAGCACCTTTGCCATCTACGTAGCCATTTGCGATGGTAAGACCCAGAATTTGAATAGAATCAGCGGTAACTTGGATTACGCGGCTAAATAAGGGCTGAGCATCAATGATCGTCGCCGATATAGCCAAGGTATCACCACTAATGGCGAAGTTCGATGCAACTGTCAGATTCCCGGTAGTAATCTGGAGACTTTCAAAATATGTGCCAGGGGAAATTAATATTGTGTCCCCTGCAGCCGCCTGATCAATGCCGTGCTGAACTGTCGCAAAGGGTAAATCAACCGATCCGTTGCCCCCGCTATCAGACCCAGTAGTAGCGATGTGCCATAATGGTCCTCCATATGGCATTGCTAAAACCTCATTAGAATAACTGCTCTCATTACCAGCCGTATCCACCGCGGTAAGGCGGTAGTAGTAAGTGGTGCCATTGGTGAGGCCGGTTATGGTGGCGGTAGTGTCGTTCAGGTCGCCTCCTGCAGTGCTGTCGACTACTGCTGTCGGCCCACTGGCCGTCCCGCCATATATGCGGTATCGGAGGAAGTCGGCCTCGGTGTTGGGGGACCAGTGGAGGTCAATCTGCTCGTCGCTGGTGATTGCAGTGAGGTTTGAAGGCGGAGACGGGTCAGTTTGCAAAAACACTACATACACTGCTCCCCGACCAGCTCCGCCGTCATTATCATTTTGTGCACCCACGGCAATTTCAGGGAGTGAATCGTTATCCAAATCCTCCAGCCCAGTCACGGAGTTGCCAAAAACGGCAAATTCATCCAGGCTCAGATTGAAGTTCCCGGAAGTAGCGCTGATCTTCCTGTGCGATTTGACCGTTCCGTTAGCGTTCATAAACAGAAAATATATGGCACCTCGGTTGGTGCCTCCATCATCATCTTTGTGTGCCCCTACGACTAGATCAGGTACCGCATCGCCATCCAAGTCTCCCAGTCTTGCCACAGATCTTCCAAAATTGTCGAAATCATCCAGGATGGCACTGAAATTCCCGGTTGTACTGCTGATCTTCTGGTGCGATTTGACTGTGCCGTTGGCATTCATGAACAGTATATACATAGCACCCCGACCGGTACCCCCGTCATCATCTTCAAATGCGCCTACTGCCAGATCAGGAACCGAATCGCCATCCAGATCCCTCAGTCCGGCCACAGAGATGCCAAAATTGTCCGAATTGTCAAGGACGGCCGTAAAGTCCCCAGCGGTATCGCTGATCTTCTGGTGCGATTTGACTGTGCCGTTGGCGTTCATGAACAGTATATACACCGCGCCGCGGTCTAAACCGCCATCATCATCCCTGTAAGCCCCTACGACTAGCTCAGGTACCGAATCGCCATCCAAGTCCCCCAGTACAGCCACTGAGATGCCGAACAGGTCCGAATTATCTAGCATACCGGTGAAGTTTCCTTCAGTATCACTGATTTTCTGGTGCGACTTGACCGTTCCGTTGGCGTTCATGAACAGTATATACATAGCACCCCGGCCGGTACCCCCGTCATCATCTTCAAATGCGCCTACTGCCAGATCAGGAACCGAATCGCCATCCAAGTCCCCCAGTACAGCCACTGAGATGCCGAACAGGTCCGAATTATCTAGCATCCCGGTGAAGTTTCCGGTGGTGGCGCTGATCTTCTGGTGTGACCTAACTGTACCGTTAACATTCATGAACAGTATATACACCGCGCCGCGGTCTAAACCACCATCATCATCAGTGTATGCCCCTACGACTAGATCAGGTACCGCATCGCCATCCAAGTCTCCCAGTCTGGCCACTGAGATGCCGAACCGGTCCGAATCATCTAGCAAACCGGTGAAGTTTCCTTCAGTACCACTGATTTTCTGAATGGTTTTAATGGTGCCCTCGGTGATCTGGGCAGAGAGCGCGCTCAAAAAAGTCAGCCATATTAGCGCCACCACAATCATAGGGTTTGGAATGAATTTGTAGATGTATTTATTCATCTCTGTTCAGTTTGCCACGAAATGGAAAACTGTTCCCCTTGTCGATAAGATTTCCACGGCGGTATCAGTCGGCCCGCGCGCGCTTTCAATTATTACAGAGATACTATCCTCGGCCGCAGAAACGAGTTCAAATCGGAAAGTGAGAATTGAGCCGGTGCCCGAAACACCTGCGCCCGGACCTTGCGCGACCCCAATGTTGATATGCCAATAGGGATCAAATTCTTCGATGATAATAAGAGATCCACCGTCCTTTGCCAAAAATGGCCCGGCTGTAGATGTAATTGGATTGATTGCAGTCGAATCATACCCGAGACGAAAATCAAGCACGGTTAGACCCATAATGTCGTGCGCCTGCAATTCAACTGATATGGTGTCTCCCACTGTGGCCAGGACACGATACGGGTAGAGCAGAAGCGATTGAGGGGGCACGGCATCAACGGTGAAATTCGCCTCGGCGGGGATAGCCTCTTCCACTCCCGTCGCATACCTGGATTTCACCTGGAAAGAATAATCCCCCTCGTCCAGATAGTCGAGGGTAATTGTAGTGTCTAGGGTCCAAATTGAGAAATCATTATCATTGAGTCTATAGGCAAACTCCAAATCCTCGTGACTTCCAGTCCAAGAAAAATGGGCGGTGGCAATCGCGAGCGTATCCGGCGGAGATGCGAGGATGGTTGTCACTGGCGGGATGAAATCATCGCCTTCGGGATCAAGAGGATTATCAAATATCAGTTCATCGGGTGAGGACCCGCAGCTTAGCCAGAGCAGAAGACTCAGATAGGCTATCCATACAGGTTTGACTGTTTTCGGATTGAAGATCATCGATCTACCCTAGAAGGCCACATCCAGAATATTGATCGTCCATGCACCGGCAAGGAGACCCCAAAGGGTATTCCTTGACCTCTCGCTTTCTTTCATAGCATTAAAGCTAGTTTCCATATTGAGACGAGCAGCCTCGATCTCATTTAAATCGCCAGCTGCCCGGTATATGGCGCGATCCGCCTCGAAGGTATCCACATCTGCTCGAAACGAGATCTCACTTTGCGCGGCGAAATAGGCCAGTCCTGCCACACCTAAAAACATCACAATCCCTTTTTTCCGGTAGCCTTGGTATAACTGCCCCGTACCCGGAAGGATTAGGGATGCCGCCAAGGCTGGAAGTTTTGGTTTCTTCTTCATATTGAATTCAAGCACCGACTCATTGTTCTCTTCGATCTGGACCTGTTCGCTATAGGGAAAATACTCTGGCTTAGTAAAATCGAGTTGGTAACTACCTGTAGGTAACTCAATTTTATTGATTGGCAGATAGCCGTAATTCTTACTGTCAATAATGACTTGGGCACCCTTATCTCCTTGGATGAAGAGCCAGTTGGTAATTCGGTTCATCAGTATCGACAATTCATGCCTACTCCCCGCCGTAGTCGTAATGGTGGTGTCGATCGTTCGATACTGAGGATATTGGATTGATATGGCGTAGGTGCCGCCGGATAACAATTCACGATATTGAAAAGGGGACTTGCCGAATACTCGACCGTTAATCAGAACTTGGGCTCCAGATGGGTCAGTGCCGACAGTTAAGAATGAGTTTTCCACAAGATGTGGATTTAGCTCATGATGATCTCCCCGAATAGCATACAACAAGGTATCGTATGACTGGAATCCTTTCTTCGAGAATGATATGGCGTAAGATGAATCCGCCTCAAGCATCTCATCGCGCAAAGGCAATCTGGGTACTCGTCGACCGCTGATAGTCACCGCTACGTTTTTAGGAGTGGCCGAAACAGAAAGCCAACTCGCCACTGGGATCAAGGTAGCGTGCAACTGAAAATCCTGTCCACTGGCGGCATTGACTGCTGTGTCCAGTACGGCATAACCGGCATGAGCGAACGAGATAACGTTTCGACGGTCGGCAATAACTTCAAAATTAAATATTGGCGTGACACCGATCTCGACACCCTCCATCATCACTTCTGCACCCGAAGGGTCTGAACTAATGGATACGGTCGCAGATCGCACTACAGGAGTTGGGGGCACTATTTCGCGTCCAGATCCGCCAGCCAATTCATTCGCGAGATCTGTGATGATAGGGAGCAGGCCATCCACTTCGCCTCGGTAGTCTTTCTTGAGCGACATTCTAATTCGCCCGGATTCAACGTCAATCATGCGGATGTCAATGATGTAGGTGGAGCCGATTTTCCCAATGGTACCCGCTACCATTAATGTCACACCGAGCAATTGCCCCACCTCTACTGCACACTCTTCGGAAGTGCAACCTGCCAGTTGAAAGTCTTGCTCAGCAAGGATGCTCTCCATCTGACCACGCTCCACAACGGTGACCAGATTGGTTCTGACTAAGTCGGTCCGGAATCGATCTGTAAGGCCTATCGCTTCACTTTCTGATATCCCGGTACCCTCTAGATTCAAAACCGCGATTGATTCTTGGCCGATCAGAACCATCGGCATGAAGAGAAGTGGCATGCAACGTCGGAAAAACATTAGAAATGAGCGCCTCGCTCCCCCTGACGGAACAGTTTTGGGTGCCCGCCTAAGTGGGTGATTAATAACGATGATTCAATACTGTTCTCACGAACTGTGCAAATGTAATACTAGCGTATCGACTGGGCAATCTAACCGCGAGACTTTTGTGAAGGAGTTTTCTTCCGGGTCGGGGGATATTTCCTCTGCCAGAGACCGATGGCATGTCGATCTTTAGCCAGATACATCGAGGGCCTACAGAGCCACAATCAAGCAGATAGTTACCTTTGATATTCTCGATATCTCATGAGACGGCGTGAATCTATCCTCCACAATCCCGTACGCATCCCCTCAGCACCTCTGTACGCTCGCAAAACCTGTTTCTGACCCCATAGTACTGGGTTTTAGCCAGAAGCCGAGATGGTAGCTAAAAAAGGCCACCTAATGATCGAGTGGCTTTTAATGCGTGGTCATTAGTGGACCTTATTTGAGCATCCCTACTGTTTGAGCTCCTCCCGGGTGTTGCTCAGTTGCCCGCTGTAGAGCTGGATGGACCGTCTCGCGACTATGTCGATTATCTTGGGTTGCAGATATCGCACTCCGGCATTTTTCCCCAAGAGGCCGGCCCACATGAATGGAGATTTATATCTGATTGCCTGCCAAACAGGGCTGACTTTCTCATAAATTTTGAAGAATCCCTTCAGCCATTTCTTCTGCCGCCATTTATTCACGCCGCTTGTGATTTGCCTGGCTGTATTACCACTGACATCAATACGCCGGCCAATCCAGGTATCCTCAAGAAAGTTGGAGATATCTCCGGCGATGAGTTGAACGGCTCTGGCAAACTGACTCATGCCTGGCGCCATGACAGGGTCTGAAGATTCAGGGTAGTAGACCTTTGCAATATCCTTAATAAGGGCCGGTACTTCAACTACGAGTGGTTCAACCCATTTGGGATTGATGCTCTTTTGGAATCGAAGCCTCTTTTTATATGCTTTTGTGACCTCAATGGCACTTTCATATTTGTCATCACCATCGGGCACATCATATAGAGCTGTGGAATAGTTGCTGGCTTGGCGCCAATAGTAAAGGTACCGGACGACTTTCCAGATCAGCAAGAGCCCGATCATCGATCCGAATCCCAGCATGAAAGGATCAAAACTTGGCGAATTGAGTAAATCTGTCATGGTTTACCCGCCTGCTCTTTGGTTTTAGATGATAGATCGCCGAACCATTCTAAAAGTTTTTCTTCAGCAGCATCCCTATGCTCTTGCTTCACATGAGCACTGATGACAACCAACGCGGCAGCAAGGACTCCCAAATCATCAGCGTACCCACTCGGAATTATCATGTCTGGGATAGCATCGAGCGGCCAAATAAAATAAGCGAGCGCCCCGATAATCACCGCTTTGGCCTTCGCGGGTGTATCAGAATCCTGCAGGCAATAATACATGACCAGCGCTTTTTCCAGTACTTCCCGGCCTGCTTTTAAGGCAAACTTCTGGACCTTTTTCCAGAAACTATCATCAGAATACTCTTTACTAAGATCCGATTTCTGCTCTGCCATTATTAGTCCCCCCATGCTTGTGTCAGATGCTCTCCCGAGTGATCCACAGAGCGAGAGGATAGCTAAAAAAATCCCCCCTGAAAACTCGAGGCGTTTGCGGAAACAAGCACACACGAGCATCCACGAGGGATGTAATTCAGGGGGGAGTAATAACTCCATCCCGAGTTGATCCGCAAATGCGGATGCTCCTGTGTAGCATGACACAATTGTCGTGCTTGTTCGCGCATCACCAAGTTACGAGTGACTTTCAATTAGGACAAGGAGAGGCCTACAGCATGCCGCTGTCGGCGAATGAGAAGTAGCCATCACCGACAATCACGTGGTCCAAGAGTGGGATGTCCACTAATTCGCAGGCCCGTTTGATTTTCCGTGTGATCTCCTGATCATCCTTGCTGGGACGAGTCTGCCCACTGGGATGGTTGTGCCCGATGATGATTGAGGCGGCGTTTTTCAGCAGCGCCACCTTGACGATCTCCCGAGGGAAGATCCCCGCCTGACTGACACTCCCCTCGAAGCAGATTTCGCTGCCGATGAAGGCGTTCCGAGCGTTGAGGAAGATGGCCACCACGGTCTCCCGGGTCCGACCGCCCAGCATGGCCTGCAGGTGATCGGCCACCTGGGCGCTGCCGGTGAACACCTCGCCCATCTTCATGGAGAAGCGGGCCGAGTAGGCCTCCCGCAGATCCTCATCCGAAACCCGGCTGAGCAGATTCTCATGTTCCATGATACTCCTTTCTAGCTCGCCAGAGCCGGCAGGAGCGGAAATGACTCGACCGCTTTGGGCAGTCTGATCTTGCTCGCTGTTTCAGAGAAAACGGCTGCATCAAACTCGCCCAGCTGCGCCTCAACCTCGTTCATCTGCTCGCGAACGAGCATATAGGACTGCACCAACCCCTGCGGCACTTTGGTCTGCCGGGCAAGGGCTTCAGCGAAAACATCTTCCGATATAAGATTGGGCTCAATCGGCTCCTCAAAGTGATCGGCCATCTTGCCTTTGATCACGGCGCATTGCGCCTTGATCTTGGCCAGCTCCTTTTTGAGCTGCGAGGCGTCAAGGGCGATGCCCTCCATGTAGGGGTTGGCGGAGACCGATTCGATTCCCTGGAAGTCCTCAGACAAGCCGTCAATGCGGATCTCCTGATCCTCCAGAAACTGAGCCGTCTCCTCATCCATGAAGAGCGACATCTTTTCTGAGTGAATGTCAGAGAGAGGTGAGTAGTCAGAGATGGCCGGTTTGTGGGCCAGCAGGGCATCCTGAAACTTGCCCGTGATGACCTCATCCGCCGCCGCCTCAAACTGGCCCGGCACAAAGGCCCGGATCAGGTGGCGCCTGGCAAACGGGTCTTCCGGATTCTTGAAGTTCCGCGAAAGTTCCTGGCTGTAGAACAGCACCGGCTCATGGCTCTGCGAGTCTCTGCAGAGGCGCAGTCGCGCCGCCGTGTAGTTCTTTTCCTCGTCGATGGCGTCGAGCTTGAACCCTTCGATCTCGTCCTCAAGCCGCTGCGGTTTGTCGATGATCACGTTCTTGGTTATCATGAGTTTTCTCCTCTTTGATCCTGATAGGCATGAGTATGGTTTTCGCGCCGGAATGCCACTGCTCGCCGATTTCGGTGAACATGGAGGCGCTGGAAGCGTTGGTGAACTGCCAGAGAACAGTCGGCGACTGCTGCAGCGACAGCAGACGCTCGAGCAGTTTTAAGTTGAAGCCGATGCGCAGAGTGCCGCCTTGTTGTTCAGAGAGCTTCAGGGTCGCCTCCCACTTCGTCTCTACCTGCTGGTCCTCAACGGTTATGATCGCTGAACCTTCTCCCATCTCGAGCATCATCAGGTTGGTCTCCCGGTCTGCAAACGGCATGGCCGCTTTAACCAGAGCCAGCAACTCCTCCCGATTCACAACAGCGCTACCGGTGAACGCCTTGGGGATGACGCTGGCCACATCCGGGTATTTCTCGCTTATGAGGCGGACGTAGAGCGTGATCTCGCCGGGGAGGGAGAAGCGCAGATGATCATTCGTTGCAGAAACTGTCGTGTTGCCTCTGGCGATCCGTGCCAGCAGTTGCAGAGGCTTCACCGGCAGCGTCCCTTCAAACGGCTTACCGGCACTAATTTTTAAGCCCCGGCGAAAGCGAAGGAGATGGGAGTCGGTCGCCTGCGTCTCCAGCTCGTTGCCGATCTGCACCAGATGAACGCCTTGAAGACTCGGTTTTAAATCATCTGTCGAAGTGAACCGGCTCTGCAGCAACAGCTCTCCAAAGAGCTCCTGGGGCCACTTACCGATCTCCTTGAACTTTCCAGATGGTATCTCCGGGAAATCGCCCGTTTGTAGCCCTTTGAAGCTCAGCCGCCGGCCATCATGAACCAGCACCAGGCGAGACCCGGACGGCTCGATCTGCAGATTGGTGGGCTTTGATTTAAGCAGCTTCCTGAGTAGATCAAGAGGCAGACACGCAGACATGCCGTTATCGATCGGCACCACCAGCGTGCTCTCCAGATCGGTGACACGAGCCGTCTTGTTTTCCAGGCAGAGGGTCTTAAGAATGGATAGTGGTGACCGGCGGTCCACGACCTTCTCGGCCATGGGCAGCAGGCGTTTGAGTGTGGCCAGCATAAAGGCCTCCTTTCGTTATTTGGTTTAGTCATCAGGGTGAGCACCGAAGCGCAGTGACGAGCGGGGGCAGACGGCCTGAAACGGTTTCTTGCTGCAGTAGCTCTCAGTGCAGAAACTGCGGTCGTCGAGTTTCACCGGTTTCCCTTTGTAGCTGCAGAACTCGTGCACCTTGTTCTCTTTTTTCAGGTAGGCTGTGTACTGCTCGAAGTAGTCTTTGAGGCCGCTGGTGCGTCCCAGAGATCGTTGATGGAGGTAGCCTTCAGCCAGCCGGGTGAGCAGATCATCCGCTACTTTCTGGCTCGAGATCGTGGCATACCACTCAGGCAGGAACGGGCTTTTGCGCATCGCCTCGCGGATATCCTCCACCTGTGTGATGTCCTGGGGTGCATGCCTCTCCCACGGCCGCTGAATCGACAGGGGAGAAGCCGGACTCAATGGGCGCGGCTTGATACTACCGAATGGGTCCGGTGAAGCCAGAGGCGCCTGCTTGCTGGCCAGACTCTCCAGGAAACCGTTGATGCCTTGCACCAAACTGGAGAGAGTTTCCAGGGGATTACCTGCTGTGGGCTCAATCAGTTCCTGTGAACCGGGAGCGTAGGCCTCATCCTTGAGCGACAGTTCCAGGGCATCAAGGTCAAGTTCCATCGATGAGGGCAGCACGAAGCTCGCTTCAGCCACCAGATGTTGACCCGATTTGCAGCTGGTGACCACGGCCACTGCATTGTGCCCTTCGTTAAATCCTCGCGGCCAGAGAGCGCGCCACTGGCGGGTCAGCAGCAGTTCCGGATGCTTGG
>SCKI01000021.1 GCA_004124295.1 Fidelibacterota bacterium | reverse complement strand
CGTTTGTTACTTCATCTCGGGTGCCCCCTCTCCCCAATGGAGGGCGCTTATATTTTTTATCAGTTTCGCCGCCCTAATGTGGCGCCGGGCAGAGACGGCTTCAAACTCCAGCCGCACCCGTACCACCATCCGTTCGCTGTCGAGCAGATCGAGAAAACTGATTTTCCCCGTTTCGTAGGCGGCGAATGCGGAGGCCAGCATCTGCTCCGATTCCTGCACCAGTTGGCCCTCGTACAAGGTGGCCGTCGCGCCAATTTCCGCCAGTTCGGCCCGGGCCGATCCGATCTCTGCGGTTACCCGGTTCCAGACCTCGGCAATGTTCTCATCCCTGGACCGGACCATGGCCCTGGTGGACTGCACCCGGGCCTTGTTGCGCCCCCGCCACAGCGGTATGTTCAGGCCGATTTTCGCCCCCACGACATCCGCCCCGAGGGACGGCGCCGAAGCGGCGCCCGCCTCTCCCACGGCCGAATAGGTGATGCCGGCCATCAGGTCGGGGTAATTTTTGCGTACCGCCAGCTCGGCCTGCAGCACGGCCATCCGCTGCTGAGCCAGGGCAATGCGGTAGGCCGGATTGAGCCCCCGGGCCCGCTCAAGCCAGGTCCCGGCTGGAAGAGGCGGCTGCAGGGGAGTCCGTTGGCCGGCAAAAATATCGGCCGTGAACCGGTCGTCGAACAGGGCCTGCAGATCGTTTTCGGCCCTGGCCAGCTGGCCTTCAAAACCGTTGATGCGGCTCTCGATGAGCGATATTTCGATCTGCAGTTTCAACACCGGGTGTTGGGTCATGCCGCTACCGGTGGCGTACTGGGTCAGCGATATGGCCCGGAACGATTCCAACTCCTGCCGGTAGGCCCGCAGGATCGCCAGCGAATTTCTGCTGCTCGTAAAAGTTTCCCAGGCTTTCCACATCTTGTAAGTGGCCTGCACCCGTATCCGGCGCAGTTGCCAACCGGCGATGCCGGCGCTCTCCCGGGCCAGGTCCCGGTCCCGGCGTAGTTTGCCCCACAGGGGGATCGCTTGTGCCAGCATGATTTGGGCCTCAATGGGGCCGTTGCGGGTCTCGATGGGGCTGATGAACAGGGTGGCGTCGAGCTTGGGATCGGGCAGGGTGCCCCGGGACTTGACCCGGCTCAGGGCTGCCTCTTGGGCCTGCTGGGCAGCGGCGACCGCGCGGTTTGTTTCCATCAGGAGCTGCACCGGCGGCGGCAGAGCGCCCGCTGTTTGGGGCTGCAGGGTGACCGGTGACAAGGCCAGTCCCAGCAGGAGCGACCAGTTCAGCAGCTGCCTTGGGCCTTGCCCGGCGGGTGCAGTCGTCGGGCGCAGGGAAAATAAGTGGTGACTCTCCGGGGTTCGGGGAGCAGGTCTGTTCGCCGCCAGGGGCGCATCCATGTTCATATTGCCTCGCTTAGGCTGGTTACAATTCGACGGTCAACGCCGGTCCGATACCGGCGTCACATCAGATCAAGCGAGGGGGGCTAAATGAGGAGATAGACGCCGGGTGGCGCAAGCAACAGGGGCAGGTGGCGCTGTATAAAGACCGGATCGGCCGACTTTGCCGGGTCGTCAACGGCCCCAGCGGGAGCATCCTTGACCAATGGCAGGTCAACGGTTGCCGTTCCGGCCAGGGAAAGCTGCTGGGGATCAATGCCGCTCCGGGCCTGCAGTGTGGGGCAATCGTTGGCTGTATCCGCCGGGCAGACCTCAACCATCTCACGGCAGCAGACCACGTCGCACTCGTCGGTCTGCCCCGGAAAGTAGGGCAGCACCACAGTCGTAAGCCAGAGCGCGCCAAGGATGATTCTAGCGGTCTTCATCGTATGGTAAAGTTATGAAAAGAAATAAAGTTCCGGCAAGTCGATATAAAAAGTCCGCTTTAAGCTAATTATCTTATTCGGCGCCTCTTAACCCGTTGATGAGCAGCGCTGCGCCGATAATTATGAACAGGACGCCGGCCAACGGCTCCAGGAATTTGGGATTAATCCACTGCCCAAGCCGGTCACCGATGAGCACGGCAATGGCGGTGGCGGTGATCAACGCCCCGGAAGCGGCGACCATAATAGCGGGCTTGGAAGCCTCCGGCCGGGTGGCAAACAGGAGCACCGCCAGCTGGGTTTTATCGCCCAGCTCCGCCAACAGAACCGTGACAAATACGCCGATGAGATAAGGCATGACAGGACTCCCGTGATATCGGGGTGTATGCGCCAAATCCTTGGCTGGCATCCAGCCCCGGCCCTAAGTTACCAAGCTGAAATTAAACAGGATTGACATGCTGAAACCCCGTAAGAAAATTACTCGCGCCGAATTGAAACGCGATCCCCTGATGGAGACCATTTACAATATCAAGCATTTCTGGTCCGCCCACCAGCGCCGGCTCAATCGCTATGCCGTCGGACTCCTGATCGGGATAGTGCTGATCCTCGTCTTCGGCAGATGGCGCAGCGCTAAAAATGACCAGGCGGCCACCCTCGCCGGTATCGCCACCATGGACTTCGGCCAGGGCCGCTACGGGGAGGTGATCAATCAGGTCACGCCGAACTTGGAAGAGTTCGGTGGATTGCCGGCCTTCGGAGACGCAGTATTCCTGCTGGCCAGGGCCGAACTGCTGTCGGGTGATTCACTGCTGGCCCGGCAGCATTTTCAGCTATTCCTGGACGACTACGGGGCCAACGCGGTTTTGACCAGCGGCGCCTGGACCGGTCTGGCTGTTATTGCCGAGGGCCGGGGCCAGTTTGCCGAGGCCGGGAAGCAATATCATAAGGCCTACCGGAAGGCCCCTACCCGGTCGTTACGCCGCAGCAATGCCATTTTTGCAGGGCGCTGTTTTATTCTGGCAGGCCGGCCCGCCGAGGCCCTCAAACTGTTGCGGCCCTTGCTGGAGGAGAACGACCTGGACCTGCAGACCAGCAATCGGGCCCATGCCCTGGCCTCCCGGGCGGAAGCGGAATTGCGCCAGCGTGACGGTGCATAACATCTTGCGAAGTAGGGACTATAGCGCTAAAATCGGGCGTGGAAAGTGGGCCGGGCGGCCCACTTTCTTTGTATTGAGGAGAGCCTGACCGATGCCCAGCCTGGATGAGGTCATTATGGCACTCGCGGCCGAAGCGGGACTGAAATTGCTCGATCTGTCTGTATCCGCCGAAGGTAGCGCCCCCAATATGAGGGTTGTCGTCGATACGCCCCAGGGTATCACCATCGGGGAGATCAGCAACCTGAGCAAGCGCATCCGGCGGGACGCGGCAGTCACCGACGCGCTGAGCGCGGATGAGTTCCGGTTGGAGGTGACCTCGCCGGGAGACCATTTCGGACTGCGGGAACCGTGGCAATTTGACCGGCATATGGGCCGGCGCCTGAAAGTGACCCTGGCCAGGGACGAAACGGAGGGTTCGGAGAATGACACCCGGACGGGCGTCCTCGCCGGCAGCAGCGCCGACGGAATTCAGCTGCGGACCGGGGAGGGACTGCTGGATTTGCACTGGCAGGACATTGAGCAGGCAGTGGTTTTAATCGACTGGTAAACAGGGAGAAGGCCTTGATCCAGCAAGAAATTATTGATTCCTTTGCGGCGATAGCCCGGGAGAAAAATATCGACCGGACCCATCTGGGTGCGATCATCGAGGAACTCTTCATGACCCTGATCGAGAAGCGCTACGGGGAAGAGTACTCCAATTTCAGCGCCATCGTCAACATGGACAAAGGCACCATCGAGATTTACCAGGAGAAAACGGTGGTGGAGACGGTGACGGACGAGGTGACGGAAATCCTGCTGGCCGATGCCCAAAAGATCGAACCGGACCTGGAGGTGGGGGACCCGTTCATCGAGATTATCGATCCTGCCGGCTTCGGCCGCCGGCTCATATCTGCGGCCAAGCAGTTCCTCAGCCAGAAAATCCGTGAAATCGAAAAGCAGTACATTTACGACGAGTATTCCCAACTCATCGGCACCATCGCCAGCGGCGACATCCATCAGATCCGCCGGGACAACATCTACATCAATATCGACAAGGTGGAGCTGCGCCTGCCCCGGTCGGAGCAGATTCCCAATGAACGCTACCGCCGGGGCGCCACTATACGGGGTCTCATCAAATCGGTGGAGCTGACCCCAAAGGGACCCGATGTGGTCATCTCCCGGGCCGACAACCAATTCCTGATCCGCCTGTTCGAGATGGAGGTGCCGGAGATCGAGGACGGCATTATCGAGATAAAGGCCGTGGCCCGGGCGCCGGGAGACCGGAGCAAAGTGGTGGTCTATTCCCACGACCGGCGCATCGACGCCGTGGGGGCCTGCGTGGGTATGCGGGGCAGCCGGATTCAGTCCATCGTGCGGGAGCTGAGCGGCGAAAAAATCGACATTATACCGTGGAGCGAGCAGCCCGAAATCCTCGTCTCCCGGGCCCTCGCCCCAGCCAAACCGGTGAACCTGCTGCTGATGGAGGACCGGTCCTACATCATGGCCGTTTTCAGTGACGACGAGTTGCCGACCGCCATCGGCCGCAGCGGCCAGAATATCCGCCTGGCTTCCATCGTGACCGGCTACACCATCGACGCCGTAAAGCAGTCCGATTACGAAGCGCCGAAAACGATCACCATCTACCTTGATGAGCTCTCCGGGGTCTCCAAGGCGCAGGTGGATGCGATGGCCCAGATCGAAGTGCATACCGCCACCGAATTGGCCCAGACCTCTGACGAAGACCTGCTGGGCCTGAAAGGCTTCGGTCCCAAGACTATGCAGAAAATCCGTGGTCTGGCTGCAGACGCCCTTGAGGCGGCCAAAGCAGAGGCGGGAGTATCCGATACTGACGCCGAGCCCGGGGACGAAAACGGGACCGGACCCGAAGTTGAGGCGCCGGCGGAGGCTCAGCAGGAAACGGACCCGAAAGTTCTACCGGATAAGCCGGCAGACATGGTAAAAGATCCATCCTAGGAACAGCGGGGCAGATGGCTGACAAAAAAAAGCGGGTTTTCCAGATAGCCAAGGAGCTCAATATCTCCCATACGGAGATCATGGAGTTCCTGGAGCGTGAAGGGCTCGGCGTCGGCAGCCATATGTCGCCGGTGGAGTCCGATGTGTACGGCCGCATCCTAGGCGAATTCGCCAAGGAGAAAGTGCTGGTCGAACGTCGCCAGAAGGAGAAAAACCGCATCGATATCGAGGCTGCCCGGCGCACGGAGCGGGTAGGCAAGAAGGCCCGCTTCGACCGTATCCTGACCCTCGAAGAGCAGCGCCAGCTGGAGGTGGAGGAGGCCGCCAAACTCAAGCTGGAGGCTGAGGAGAAAGTCCGCCAAAAGGCTGCGGATGAAGAGCGGCGCATGAAGGAAGAGGAGTTCAAGCAGCTGGCCATTGAGGAACTCCAGCGGCAGGAAACCGATGGTTCGGACGGAGCGGAAATGTCCACCGCGAAAGCCGGCCAGGATTCGCAGGCTGGCTCTGAGCCGGGCAAGCCAAAGGCCAGGCTGAAGCGGATCAACATCCGCGATATCGAATCAAAAATTGAGCAGGGCCGCAAACGGCCGCTGCGGAAGGGCAAAGACAAGGAAACCCCGGCGCAGCCTAAATCGGTGGAGCAGACGCTGCGGCAAACGCTGGCCAGTATTTCCAGCAAGGATAAACGCCGCCGTCCTCCCCGGCGGGTGAAGAGTGCCGGCGAAGAACAGGCCGACATTGCCGCTGGCCGGCCGGAGATTCACGTCCACGAATACATGTCCATCCATGAGTTGGCCAAAGCCATGGATACCAATCCCATGGAAGTCATCACCGTCTGCATGCAGATGGGCATCATGGCAACCATTAACCAGCGCCTTGATATGGATACGCTTACTCTGGTAGCGCAGGAATTCAATTTCGACGTCACCGAGGATACGGTGCTGAACGACGAGGCCATTTTACAGGAACTGGCCAGCAAGTCTGACCAGGGCGAGAGCGTACCCCGGCCTCCCATCGTCACGGTTATGGGGCATGTGGATCACGGCAAGACCTCCCTCCTTGACCGTATCCGCGAGGCCAATGTCGTCGGCGGCGAATCGGGCGGCATCACCCAGCACATTGGCGCCTATAAAGTGGATGTCGGCAAAGGGCGGCAGATCACATTCCTGGATACACCGGGACACAAGGCCTTCACCGCGATGCGCGCCCGGGGCGCCCAGGTTACCGATATCGTGGTTCTTATTGTGGCCGCCGACGACGCGGTCATGCCCCAGACCATTGAAGCCATCAACCACGCCCGGGCCGCCAGCGTCAACATAGTGGTGGCCATCAACAAAATTGACAAACCTGAAGCCGATGCGGAGAGAGTGAAGCGGGAGCTGTCCGAACAGGGGCTGCTGGTCGAAGACTGGGGCGGCAAATACCAGTGCGCCGAAATATCGGCCAAATCGGGCCAGGGGGTCGACGAACTGATGGAGAAGATTCTCCTGGAGGCAGAGCTCCTTGACCTGCAGGCCACCACCGGTGGTTCCGCCAACGGCACCGTGATTGATTCCCGGCTTGACCGGGGCCTGGGGGCCGTTGCCACGGTGCTGATCCAGGGGGGTTCTCTGGGCATCGGCGACAGTTTTCTCTGCGGCACCAAGGTGGGCCGGGTCCGGGCCGTGATCGACGAACGGGGCAACCGCATCAAGACTGCCAGTCCCTCCGATCCGGTTCAGATTCTGGGCTTTGAATCGGTACCTCAGGCCGGTGACCGGTTTATCGTCTTTGAAGATGAACGGGAGGCCCGCCGCATCAGTGACGAACGTTCACGCACCAAGCGGGAATCGGACTACCGCCGCAAAAGCGTCAAAAGCCTGGACGAGATATCGAAACAGATTCTGGAAGGGCAGATCAGGGAGCTTACCATCCTGATCAAAGGCGATGTGGACGGCTCGGTGGAGGCCCTGGTGGACTCCTTTTCCGAGATGGGCACCGATGAAGTGGCGGTCAAGATTATCCACAGTGGCGTCGGCATGGTAGGGGAGAACGATGTCCTGCTGGCGAAAGCCTCCGATGCGGTTATCATCGCCTTCCGGGTATCGACCTCCACCGGAGGCAAGGCGCTGGCCAAGCAGGAGAGCCTGGAAATCAGGCAGTACGATGTCATCTATGATGCGGTGAATGAGATCAAGCTGGCCCTTGAGGGTCTCCTTGAACCGGAACGGGTGGAAACCGCCCTGGGCATTGCTGAGGTACGGGCCACGTTCCGCGTACCGGCTCTGGGCACCATCGCCGGCTGCTATTTGCGGGAGGGCAAGGCCATCCGCGATGCCTACCTGCGGGTCAAGCGCAACGGCGAACTGCTGCATGAGGGGGAGCTGACCTCCCTGCGGCGCTTCAAGGACAATGTGAAGGAGGTCCCCTCCGGACAGGAATGCGGCATCGGCGTTGACGGCTTCGCCGCCTTCGAGATCGGCGACATCATCGAGATCTACGATGTGAAAGAGGTCAAGCGGACCCTTGCCTGAGTACAGTAAACGGCCCGCCCCGCGCTCCCTGCGTGTGGCCGACCAGATCAAGCGCATCATCGGCCATCTGCTGGACCACGAGGTGAAACTCCCCAAGGTGGACATGCTTACGGTTACCCGGGTGGAAATGTCCAACGATCTGAAGCATGCCGGTATTTATGTGAGCCTGCTCAATCCCGTGCCCGATAGTGAGACGGTCATCCGCTCGCTGCGGGGGCACAACAAGGAGCTGCGCTATATGCTCGGCTCCCAGCTGCAGTCCAAGTATGTGCCGGCCATAAAATTTTTCCTCGACGAATCGATCAAGCAGTCGGCCAGGATTCATGCCATTATCGAAGAACTTGAGCAGAAATCGCAGCATGACTGACTTGAGCGATTGGGTGCAGCCGTTCTGGAAACCGGCCGGCTGGAGCTCCTTTGATGTTATCCGGGCTCTGCGGCGCAGCACCGGCGTCAGGAAAATCGGCCATGCCGGCACTCTTGATCCTTTTGCCACCGGTGTGCTGGTGCTGCTGTTTGGCCGGGCCACAAAGCGCAGCGCAGAGTTTATGGCGCACGATAAAACCTACCTCGCCGAGGTGGCCTTGGGGCAGCAGACAGATACTCTCGATCCGACTGGCAAAGTGGAGCTGACCCGTCCGGTGCCGGCTCTCGATGAAGCCGCCATCCAGGCCGTTCTGGATAGATTTACCGGCAGCGTGGAGCAGATACCGCCCATGTTCTCGGCCTTGCGCTGGGGTGGTCAGCGGCTCTACCAATTGGCCCGCGAGGGGCAGTCGGTCAAGCTCCAGCCGCGGACTGTCCGAATCGATGCCGTCACCCTCACCGGGTGGCAACCGCCCGACCGGTTCAGCATCTCGGTCACTTGCGGAAAAGGTACCTACATCCGGGCCCTGGGCCGGGATATTGCCGTCGCCCTGGGAACGGTGGGCCACCTGACGGCGCTGACCCGCACCCGGGTGGGCCCCTATTCGGAAGAGCAGGCAGTACAGGTCAGTGAGCTGGAGCAATGGATACCTATCGAAGCCTGACCGACACCCCCCGGCTGGATGCCTCGGTGCTGACGGTGGGCACCTTCGATGGACTCCACCTGGGCCATCAGGCGGTGATCAGCCATCTGGTTGATACCGCCCGCAAGCGGCATGTGCCGTCGGTGGTGGTCACCTTTGAACCCCATCCCCGGTACATTCTCGGGGGACGGGGGAACGACCCGCTGCCCGGGCTGCTCCTTGATCTGCCAACCAAGCTGGCCCTGCTGGAAGGGATGGCAGTCGATGTGGCTCTGGTGTTGGAATTCGACCTCCCTTTCAGCCGGATCCCGGCCGATATATTTCTGGAAACTTACCTGGTGGACCGCTTTCATCCCGTCTCCATTGTGGTCGGCTACGACAACCGGTTCGGCCATAACCGCGAAGGGGGGGCGGATTTTTTGCGCCGGCACAGGGACCGTTTCGGCTATTCGGTGGTGGAGTTGATGGCCGTCAATTCCCAGTCTGCCGACCCCCTCAGCAGTAGCCGGGTGCGGACCTTGCTGCAGGCTGGCCTGTGCGCCGAGGCGGAGGCCATTCTGGGCCGGCCCTATGGGCTGACCGCCAGGGTGGTCAAAGGCGACAGCCGGGGCCGGGAACTGGGCTTCCCCACAGCCAATCTGGAGCCTGTGGAGGCGACCCAGCTCCTGCCGGCGCAGGGCGTGTATATTGTGGCCCTGGAGGGGGAAGACTGGACCAGCGTCGGCATGGCCAATATCGGCACCCGGCCTACCTTCGGCAGCGGCGAACTGCGGCTGGAGGCCCACCTTTTTGATCCGCCGGACGGGGAACTCTATGGGCAGCAGCTCCGCATCCGCTTCCACAGCCGGTTGCGGGATGAACAGAAATTTGAAGATGCACAGGCATTGCGCGAGCAGTTGCAGACCGACCGAAAAGAAACTTTACAATGGATGAAACAATACCGGGAAGGAAATCCGATCCATGCCACTGTCGAGTGAAACGACGCAGAAAATAGTCCGAAAATTCGGAAAGGACGAACACGATTCCGGGTCGCCGCAGGTACAGGTGGCGCTGATATCCGAGCGCATCAGCCAACTGACCGGCCACTTTAAGACCCACAAAAAGGACCATCACAGCCGGCGCGGCTTGCTGATGATGGTCGGCAAGCGGCGCCGCCTGCTGACCTATCTGAAACGCACCGATGGGGCAGCCTATGCCAAGGTGATTAAGGATTTGGGCTTGCGCGGCTAAGCTATAATTAAACCTACAGAAGACGAACAAACACCGTACATAAAAGAGAAACGAGAATTACCAAATGCTAATAAAATCAATGGAATTAGCCGGCAGAACCCTGACGCTGGAAACGGGACGCATGGCAAAACAGGCGCACGGTTCAGTGGTGGTGCGGAGCGGCGATACAGTGGTACTGGTTACCGTTGTCGCCTCCCGCAGCGTGGCCCCGGACCGGGGCTTCTTTCCCCTCTCGGTCGAGTACCGGGAAAAGACTTACGCCGCCGGCCGGATACCGGGCGGATTCTTCAAGCGCGAGGGGCGCCCCAATGAAAGGGAAGTCCTCACCTGCCGGCAGATAGACCGGCCCATCAGGCCCCTGTTCGCCGAGGGATTCATGAGTGAGGTCCAGGTCATCGCCAATGTCCTCTCCGCTGATGAGGACAATGCTCCGGATATCCTGGCCATCATCGGCACATCGGCGGCCCTCACTATTTCCGATATTCCCTGGAGTGGCCCCATCGCCGCCGTAAGGATCGGCAAGATCGGGGAGAAACTGATCATCAATCCCACCGCCGAGCAGCTCGAAGAGAGCATCATGGAGGTCGTGGTGGTGGGCAACAAGGACTCCATTGTCATGGTGGAAGGCGAGTCCAGCGAGATCAGCGAAGACGAGCTGGTCACCGGTCTCCAATATGCCCAGGAGGTCATCACCGATATCATCATCCTGCAGGAAGAGTTGCAGAAAGAGGTGGGGCTGGAAAAGCGCACCTTTGACCTGCCCGAGGTCGATGCGGCTCTGCTGGCAGCGGTTGACGAACGGCTCAAACCCCAGCTTGAGGAGTTGAACCGCCCGAAAAACAAGCACGACCGCTACAGCGCCATCGACGAGTTCAAGGCCACGCTGCGGGCCGAACTGGCCGAAGCCTACCCGGACCAGGAAAAGGCCATTGGCAAGCAGATTGAGGAGGGTCTCCGGCTGGACCTGCGCGAGCGCACCCTGGCCGGAATCCGGGCGGACGGGCGCAAGCCTGATGAAATCCGCGATATCACCGTTGAGGTGGGCACCCTGCCCCGGACGCACGGTTCGTCCCTGTTTACCCGCGGCGAGACCCAGGCCCTGGCAGTGGCTACCCTTGGGACCAAGCGGGATGAGCAGCTCATCGACGACCTGCACGGATCATGGTACAAGAACGCCATGCTGCATTACAACTTTCCGCCGTTCTCCGTGGGCGAAGTCAAGCCCATGCGCGGTACCAGCCGCCGGGAGATCGGCCACGGCAACCTGGCCGAGCGGGCCTTGACCAAGGTGCTGCCGGACTTCGAGGACTTCCCCTACACGATTCGCCTGGTATCGGAAATCCTGGAATCCAACGGCAGTTCCTCCATGGCTACGGTCTGCGCTGCATGTATGGCCATGATGGATGCCGGCGTGCCCATCCTCAGTCCCGTGGCCGGCATTGCCATGGGCTTGATCAAGGAAGGGGACAAATACGTCATCCTGTCCGATATTCTCGGCACCGAAGACCATCTGGGCGACATGGACTTCAAGGTGGCCGGCACCGCCGAAGGGATCACCTCCATCCAGATGGACCTGAAGACCGAAGGTATTTCCGTCCATATCATGCGCGAGGCCCTGGAACAGGCCCGCACAGGGCGCATCCATATCCTCGGCAAGATGACGGCCGTACTCGATAAGCCCCGCGCGGAGGTGAGCCAGTACGCGCCGCGCATCCACCATACGACCATCAATCCCAGCAAGATCGGCGCCCTCATCGGACCCGGCGGACGGGTCATCAAGGCCATCACCGCCGAGACAGGCTGCAATATCGACGTGAATGACGATGGCATGGTTGTGATCAGCGGCAGCGCCAAGGACGATCTTGAGGCCGCCATTCGCGCGGTGAAACTGATCACCACCGATCCCGAGGTAGGGGAGACCTACGACAGCACCGTGGTGCGGATCATGGACTTCGGCGCCTTTGTCGCCATCGCCCCGGGCAAGGAGGGCCTTGTGCACATCTCCCAGCTGGCGCACGAGCGGGTCAACAAGGTTGAGGATGTGCTCCGGATGGGCGACAAACTGCAGGTGAAGCTGATCAAAATCGACGATCTGGGCCGCCTCGATTTCAGCCGCAAGGCGTTGCTGCCCCGGCCGGCCAACATGGAAGAGGACCGGGGCAACGAGCGCTCCGCTAACGGCCGCCCTGAAGGTGGACGGCCGCGCCGTCCGGTAGGTGGCCGGGGTGGCCGGGGTGGCCGCCGCTAGTCAGGCGGTTGTGGCTTGCAGGACCGGCAGCATGGTCATTGGCGTTCCCAAGGAGATCAAGGCCCAGGAAAACCGGGTTGCACTCACCCCCATCGGGGCCGAAAAACTCACCAGCCACGGGCACCATGTATTGATGCAGCAGGACGCGGGGATCGGCTGTGGCTTCGATGATGAAGACTATCGCCAGTCCGGCGCGGAGCTGTTGGCATCGCCGGAGGAAATCTTCGAGCGGGCCGACCTTATCGTCAAGGTCAAAGAGCCCCAGCCCGCTGAAATCGACATGTTGGATGATGAGCAGGTGGTCTTCACCTATTTCCATTTCGCGGCCGACCGGGAGCTGACCGAGCGGTTCCGGGACAGCGGCGCCACGGCGGTGGCCTATGAGACGGTGCAGAACAGTTCCAGCGAACTTCCCCTGCTGACGCCCATGTCGGAGGTCGCCGGCCGTATGGCGGTACAGGAGGGGGCCCGGAGCCTGGAGGTGGGGCACGGTGGCAGGGGCGTTCTGCTGGGTGGTGTCCCCGGGGTAGAGCCGGCCACCGTAACCGTCTTGGGCGGCGGCACTGTGGGCTATAATGCGGCCCGGATCGCTGCCGGCATGGGGGCCAACGTCTTTATCCTTGATATCGATCTCAACCGGCTGCGCTACCTGTCCGACGTGATGCCGGCCAATGTCAGCACCCTCTACTCCAGCCCGGCAACGCTGCGCGAGCTGTTGCCGCGCACCGATCTGCTTATCGGGGCGGTCCTGGTAGTGGGCGCCAAAACACCGCACCTGGTGACCAGGGAAATGCTCTCTTTCATGCGCACTGGGTCGGTGATCATCGATGTGGCCGTGGACCAGGGCGGCTGCGTTGAAACCTGCCATCCCACCACCCACGAAAACCCCACCTACGTGGTGGATGGGGTGGTCCACTATTGTGTCGCCAATATGCCCGGCGCCGTGCCCAACACCAGCACCTTGGCACTGACCAACTCCACGCTGCCCTACATCGTGCTGATGGCCGACCTGGGATGTCTGCCGGCCATGCGCCAGAATAAGGCCCTGCTCAAGGGGCTGAATACCTACCATCGGCAGATCACCCATGCCGGTGTGGCCGACGCTTTCGGTTTCGATTTTATCGACCCCCAAACGGCCATTAGCTAGTCTGCATCGCACCTGCCGACCTTCTGGTGCGGTGCATGAATTAGTCCTTGCATCAACGTAAATCTGTTCCTAGACTAAAGTAGTACTTTAATTTCAGCCGTCAACAGGGGGCCACTTGGCACTTGACGTAAAAAAACTTTACTACTCCATCGGTGAGGTGAGTGAGATAACCGGTCTCAAGGCGTATGTGCTGCGCTACTGGGAGACCGAATTCTCCAAGTTGTCGCCAAGCAAGAATCCGGCCGGCAACCGGGCCTACACCGAAAAGGATATCAATACCATCCTGGAGATCAAGCGGCTCCTGTACCAGGAAAAGTTTACCATTGAGGGGGCCCGGCAGTTTTTCAAGGGGCGTCAGAGTTCGCGGGCCGATGGCGCGCCCCTCACCGGCTCAAGCGCTATCAGGGCCCGTGATGAGGCCCGGCAGGTGCTCATGGAACTGCACACGTCATTGGGGGAGCTGCTCGATCTGGTGCGCAAGGAAAAATGATGCCGGGTCGGGAACGGTCCGCCTAAATTCAGGCTACCGGCGGAACGTGGCGCAGCCCGGTAGCGCACTTGACTGGGGGTCAAGGGGTCGCGGGTTCAAATCCCGCCGTTCCGACAGCAACAGCGTTCGGCAATCAGCGATCAGCCAGCAGTGATCAGCAGTCAGGTTTCATCCTTCATTCTTCATTCTTCATTCTTCATTCTTCATCCTTCAGCACTGAAGGCGGCAGGGGGCAGCGGAGGCCCCCGGACAGGCATTTAAAGCCGCAGCGGCCCCCATGATCCCTATTGCTCCGGCGAACCGGGCGACCTTAATCTCACACCGGGGCTTACGCCACGATAGGGCCCGTTCAGGTGCTCAGACCCTATTTAACCAGCGCACCACGGAGCAATTCATGGATCCCGAAATCCGCAAAAAGGTCATGCGCATGTTCAGTTATGGCCTCTATCTGCTCACCGTCCGCAGCGGGCAGGAGGTGGCCGCCAGCACCGTCACCTGGGTATCCCAGGCCTCCTTCGATCCACTGCGGATCATGCTGGCCGTCAACCGGGACAGCCGCAGCCATGCCCTCCTGGAGACCGCCGGCACCTGCGCCCTGCTGCTTGTCGGGGATGATCAGCAGGAGATGGCGGCCATGTTCTTCAAGGCGCCGGTGCTGGAAAATGGGAACATCGGCGGTTACCCGTTCCACGACGGAGAGGCCAGCGGGGCGCCCATACTGGACGCGGTGCCGGCCTGGCTCGAGGCCAAGGTGGTCGGGCGCGTTGAGGGTGGCGACCACAGCGTCATTGTCGCCGATGTCATCGGCATAGGCATCCAGGACCCGGAGGCGGGCCCGCTGGCCCTCGGGGATACGCCCTGGCACTACGGCGGTTAGGTAAAGGAAGCCGATGATGCGCCACGACGAATCTTGGATGGGACCGGTTTTAGCCGGCACGGCACTGTTGATGGTTTTAGGGCAACCGCTGTTTGGGCAGATCG
>SCKI01000013.1 GCA_004124295.1 Fidelibacterota bacterium | reverse complement strand
AATTATTTCAAGGCCATACTGACGAGGCGCTCCAATCGCTGGAGCAGATTCGCACTGAGATGTGGTATAATCTGGCGGATAGCTCTCCATTCTGCTCCCAGGTTTACGAGCGCTTCAGCAGAGCAGAGCTGTTGCGTGAGGTAGGCCGGGATCGCGAAGCACTACGATGGTATGGCAGCCTGGCCGGGACATCGGTGTATGAGCAAGTGCATATGCCCCTGGCGCACCTCCGGCAGGGCGAGATTTACCAGCGGCTGGGAGAGTACGGGGAGGCGGCGAGGCATTACTCCAGGTTTATAGAACTATGGAAAAATTGTGATCCGGAATTACAACCCATGGTAGATGACGCGATAAAGCGGTTGGCTGCGCTGGAGGCGGGTATAAGCTGATATCTTACCCCGCGTCCCAATTTATCGCCGCGCTTAGCCCATTCGTGCTCATACCAGGTTTAGTGCCGGACAAGACAGAGTATATCATCCAGACACCGGTTGATGCCCCCAACTTGCGGCGATCATTATCAAGCCCCAGCTCTCCGCCCGAAAACCGGTTGAGACCATAACCCCCACCGGTCTATATTTAACTCCATGCCCCGACATCTGTTGACCCATATCGATGCCTGGTCTGTCGCCCGGACCGTTTTCCCCCTGGCTTGGGCGGTGAGCGCCGTGCTGCTGTTCCTGGTCTATCTTCTTGCGGGTTCGCTGCTGATGAGCCTGGCCTCGGAATATTATGATGTGCCGCCAGCCGCAGGGAGCGTGGGTATTTTTGCCGCACTGCTGGCCAGCATCATCACCGGCTTTATCTATAGCATCTTCGCCACCTTCTTTTCGGTGCTGGCTGCGGCCGGCTATAATTTGCTGGCCCAGGTGGGCGGTGGATTTTCATTTTCCAGCCGGCCCCTGGAGGATCTGGAGATTTCGCAATCCGCTGGAGTCGTCGAAGCAACGGAGGTCGTAACAGTGCCGGGGAACATCAAACATACCAAAGACAAAGGTGGGGGAGCTACGCAGACCTGATGCGCGCCACTGATTGCGGTTCAAGTTCCTTGAGCCGGCGGGGGCTGTTTTTGGCTTTGCTGGCGGCGCTGGGCCTGCCCCTGCAGGGCCAACTGCCTTCCGAGCAGCAAAAGGTGACCCTGTTTGTCATCGACTTCGATAATCTGGAAGGCGATGCCCGCCTCGACTGGCTCTCCAAGGCGCTGAAGGATATGGTTCTGCTGCGCATGGAGCCGGAGGAGCGCATCATCGCCAAAGATGCCGGTTCCATCCGGCCGTTCCTGGAGGCCAGGGAATCGGGGCGGCCCGGAAAACTTGCTCTGGCCAGCAATTCCCTGCTCCTGATGGGCTCCTACCACCGGCAAGGCGCCCTGTTGGTGATGGAAATCCAGTTCCTTGATCTCCGGGACTGGAGCAGTCTCGGGCTGGGGCGGGTCGAGGCCCCCTACGGCAATATTCCGCAGGTCAACTCGGTGCTCACCGGCCGGGTAGTCGAGATGCTGAAACGGCTGGACTATTATAGCGGTGTGGACCTGGAAGCCCCCCTGGCACGTGAGGAAATCGCCGCCGCCGAAGAGGAGCTGGCCCTGCTCGCTCCTGCCCAACGCTATGGCACCCAGGCGCCGGCCGCCTCCCGGGATATGCTGCATGCCCTGGATGATCTTGAGGAAGCGATGGATGTCTATTCGGGATTCCGGCAACCGGCCTCCAGCACGCAACAGGACGGCGACAGATATTTCCGGGATTTTAAATTGGAAGGCTCAGGCGCCCTCCCGGTGGAAAGGGCGCGCCACACGGCGCTTTTCGAGGATATGCTGAAAAGGGTCGCCCAGAATCCCTATGCCGCTGAGCTTGGGGAGTTGGGACTCGAGGTCGATCCTTACAATAATGAACGGGTCTACCTGACCATTCCCGTTACCTACCGGATCAAGCAGACCCTGCTGGAGGACATGCTCTATGCCCTGCCCTACGTTTCGACCCGCGAGCAGGGACGGCTGAGGTTCATCCGCTACGACCGCAGCAAGTTCAATTTCTCGGCCGCCCTTTTGGGCAGTATCGCGCGGGGTGATTTCCGGGTGATCCCGGTGGTGCAGATGCTGGATGAACAAGGCCGCCTGCGGGCCGCCATCGTCGATTCGCCCGATATGTCCTGGGAGCGCTACTTCCCCGATGGTCCGGTAAAGGTGGTCCGTCAGCGCCGGTTCGTGTCGATGATGGCCATCACCACCAGCGGCTTCAGCGTCGACGTGCGTATGGAAACGGTGAACCTGGAAACGAAGTACGAATTCGATGTGGATGTGAATGTGCTGCCGTCCCTGGCCAGGGTGGCGGTCGTTTTCATGAAGGAGGAAGAGCTCCTCAGGTTCCTGCGGTCCCTGCCCCGGGGCTAGGGCGGTTGCCTGAACCGGGCCTTTTCCGCTAAATTCAGGCCAGCTTGCAGAGCGCCTGAACCGGCCGGCCGGTAAGGCCAACGCCTGGGGAATAGTCTAATGGCAGGACGTCTGGCTCTGGATCAGAAAGTCGGGGTTCGAATCCCTGTTCCCCAACACCCGATGAAAAACGAACCTTCCGACGAGAAACCGGCTCCTGATGGACCGGTTTTTGGCTACGGCTAACCGCTTCAGTCTGCTACAAATACCCCCCGAATGATCACGAGGTGATCACTTGGATTTTGGGATAGGGGTGGATGGAGGCCATTGAAGCGGAGGCGATCTTTAATTATCTGGTGACGAGGTAAACCACCAGAAGTACCGCCGAGCCATAAGCCGCCCCAAGATTAAATTTTTCGCTCCTCTTTTTGAGCACGGTAAAACGGTATCCCTCCCGGTAGTCCAGGCGACCCTGCTCATTAAGGTCCCGATACCCCAGGTAGGGCACTTCAATAGCCGTGTAGGATAGCATTACATACCCGATGCCCCACCCGATAAATCCTGTAAATAGGCCGGCAGTTAGGCCAGCCAGCAACACCCCGTCACCCGTGTAATCCTCGTTGGCTGCAGCCTGTCCTTCAAAATAATAGTCTGTACTGTTTTGCGCCAGCAGCGGGGCCAGCAGCAGCAGTAACGGTAGTAAGCGTTTCATTTTACCTCCTATCTTTTAATCTTCGCCCACACCACGGCATGGCAGAAGTCGATATCCGACATCGGCAGGGTCAGGTCCTCGTAAGCGGGATTGAGTGAGGCCAGGCGGACGGAATCACCTTCGAAGTACACAATCTTTATCATGGTCTGATTGTCCCGGGTGCGCACCACGGCGGCGTCGCCGTTCACCACCTGTTTGATGGGGCTGGCGATGACCCGGTGCCCTGGCTTCAGCATGGGCAGCATACTGTCGCCCTCCACCAGCACCGCGTAGGCGGTAATGTCCTTGACATCTTCCGGCCGGGTGAGGGTTTCGTCGCCATCGCCGCGCCAGTAGTCGCCTACTTTGGGACGCTGATTATAGTCCACCGGTATGGGGCGCAGCTGGTAGGGATTGGCCCCTTCCGGCCCGGCCCGGCCCAGCACGATCACCGGGATAGGCGGCAGTGATGTGTCCGCCGGCGGGGAGTGGAAGGCCCCTTCGGGAACGGGTCCCTCAAGTGCGGACGGGGTCCCCCAGACCAGGTAGTCGAGGGAGGCGCCGGTGGCCTTGCTGATACGGGCCAGCGCATCCGCGGATGGCATGGTCTGGCCGCTCTCGTAGTTCACGATGGACTGGCGGGATAATTTTGCCTCTGCCGCCAGTTGTGCCTGGGTCCTGGTTCCGCGCGCCGCTCTGATCCGTTCTGCGAGGCCGGCTGCAGATTTTTCGCCTTCATTCATGTAAATTCCTCTTGACTATAATTCTATCATAATGTACAATTATCCACAGCTATAAACAACTTAAATCAGGATAATCGACATTGCAATTTCCCTGCATCGCTCCCTCATTAAACCGCTCCCCGGCCGGTTCACCAGCCCGAAAGCCTCCCCGCAACGTTCCCCTCAACGCTCCCCTGCGACAATCCCCGGCGCTGCCGGACATCCTGCCGGCATTCAAGACTATCCGCCGCTGGAGCAAGGCGGATCGTTGGGAATATGTTGTCCGGCTATATGGTGATGCTGCTTTCATTCCCGAGCAGATTGCAACCCAGTTGTGGACCCCGGCTGTTACCGGGGCTCTCCGGCCCCCGTCTGATTGCCCGGCCTGCGCGGAGGCGGAAGGGGCCCAGCGGTCACTTTGCGCCTATCATCGCAGCCGGTTATGCGACATCTGCGGCGGCATCAGCTATTGCCGGGGGTGGTGCCCATGAGTGTCGGCCCCACCTACCTGCGTATGCGCCGGGTGTTGCGCAAGGACATGCTGACCTCCCGTTCCTCCGGACGCGCCCGGCATGCCTGGCATGTTTCGGATGTATCCCGCCTGTCCGGCCTGTCGGAGGAGGAGATTGAATACACATTCAACAACCATGAAACACATCTGAAAAAATACCTGCTGGTGTACGATCCCGTGGCCCGCACAATCCACTGGAACGGCTAGCGGTCCTTCGTCACAAATTCCGGCCACCCCGGCTGGGACATTTACATCGCCTGGCCCCTGTGTCATTAGTGGGCAGGTTGAACGACTCGCCCAAGCCCGGCGCAGTGCGTAGCGCCTTTGTTATTGACCGGCGCCCCCCCCCGTTGGCTGGCAGGCCCGGACCCGTTGTAGCCTCCCTGTTGCGCCGTTGTAAATCCTCGGGCATTGTAGTAATCTCCGGACCAAACTTGTAATACCAATGACAAGGCCAGGCGGAGGGCTGTCGCTAACAAAGGGGAACTGCTGATGCGCCGAACCACCTCATTAATGTTCATGGCTGTGCTGCTGGGGGTCGCGCTCATAGGGGGCTGTGCCTCCGCGCCGGGCGATTATAGCGCCGCCGAATCGGGTGTGGAGCTGGGCAACTTTGACACCAACATCCGCCCACAGGACGATTTCTTCAGCTACGTGAACGGCGCCTGGCTGACGACGACCGAAATACCTGCCGACCGCTCCAATTACGGTTCCTTTACGGTCCTGGCCGAGTTGTCCCAGCGCCGGCTGCGGACAATTATCGAGGAATCTGCCGCCATGGGCCAAGCGCCCGGCTCCGAGGGCCAGAAGGTGGGCGATTTTTACCGCAGTTTTCTGGATACGGTGGCTATCGAGGCCAGGGGGCTGGCGCCGCTGCGGGACGCCTTGGCAGCCATCGCCGAAGTGGGTAACCGGAATGAGCTGCTGCAACTGCTGGCCGATCACGATATCAACGGTCTCCAGAACCCGCTCGGTTTTTTCGTGGGCCAGGATGCCAAGGATGCCGAAAATTATGCCCTTTACGTAAACCAGGGAGGTCTGGGGCTGCCGGACCGTGACTACTACTTCAAGGAGGAGGAACGGTTCCAGGAGATACGGCAGGCTTATCAGGAATATATCGCGACGCTCCTGGCGCTCGCCGGCCAGGACCAACCCAAGACAAACGCAAAAATGATTCTGGCCCTCGAAAAAAACCTCGCCGGGCATCATTGGAGCCGGGCCGAAAATCGTAACCGGGACAAGACCTACAACAAACGGACCTTGGCGGAACTCGCCGCGGCAACGCCCGCCTTCGGCTGGCCGGCCTACCTGGAGGCCATCGGAGCCGGTGCGGTCACATCGGTCATCGTGCGCCAACCCAGTTACCTGGACGGCTTCAACGCGATCTACGGCGAGGTGCCGGTCGCGGACTGGAAAGTCTACCTGACCTTCAAGCTGCTGCATGGCGCGGCTCCCTACCTCAGCTCCGATTTCGTCGCGGCGAGGTTCGATTTCTCCGGGCGCACCCTGCAAGGCACCGCCGAGAACTCGCCGCGCTGGAAGCGGGGGGTCAATCTGGTCGGAAATATCCTTGGCGAGGCGGTGGGCAAGATTTATGTAGAGCGGTACTTCCCAGCCGAAGCCAAAACCCGCATGGTGCAGTTGGTCGAGAATCTCAAGGATGGCTTCCTTGACAAACTGGAGGGCCTGGACTGGATGGGCGCGGAGACCAAGACCGAGGCCCGGGCCAAGTTGCACAAGTTCAACACCAAAATCGGTTACCCCGATGTGTGGCGCGACTACTCGGCCCTGACCATTGAATCCGGTGATCTGATCGGCAATGTCGTGCGGGCCAACCAGTTCGGGCACTGGCGGCAGATCAACAGGCTGGGCGGTCCCATCGACCGTGACGAATGGCGTATGAGCCCCCAGACGGTCAATGCCTACTACAGTTCCACCATGAACGAGATCGTTTTCCCCGCCGCCATTCTGCAGCCGCCGTTCTTTAACCTGGCAGCGGATGATGCGGTGAACTATGGCGCCATCGGGGCTGTCATTGGGCATGAGATCAGCCACGGTTTTGATGACCAGGGCCGTAAGAGCGATGGAAACGGCAATTTGCGCGAATGGTGGACCCCGCAGGATGAAGCCGAATTCGAGCGCCGGTCCGACGTAATGGTTGAGCAGTACAACCGCTACAATCCCATCGACAGCCTATATGTGAACGGCCGGCTGACCCTGGGTGAAAATATCGGCGACCTGGGTGGCATGCTCATCGCCCACAGCGCCTACCGGTCGAGCCTGAAAGGCATGCCAGCGCCGGTACTGGACGGCCTGACAGGGGACCAACGCTTCCTGATCGGCTGGGCCCAGATCTGGCGTCGTCTTTACCGGGATGACGAACTCCGGCGAAGGCTGGTTATCGATTCCCACAGCCCGTCCCGATACAGGGTCAACGGTATCGTATCCAACATGGATATTTTTTACAAGGCCTTCGATGTACAGCCGGGAGACGGCATGTACCTGCCCAAGGATGAGCGGGTCCGCATCTGGTAGGGCTGGCCTGAATTGACCGCTTGAAAAGGCTCCGGCCAACTTGCCGGGGCCTTTTCCGTTTCCCGAGCCGGGCAGCCGGGCAGGATCAGCGGGCCAGCTTCTCCATCAATTGAGACGTAATTATGTGGGTCCCGGCAAGTTGGCGGTCCGCCTGAGCCAGCATGGCCGCGGCTACCGTGGCAGCGGCGATGGGCCGGTACTTCCGCAGTGGACCGCCGAAGAGCGGCCTCAGCAAACGGGCCAGAAATACGCCCACAGCTTCGGCAGGGCGGCGTTCTGCCCGCTGCCCCAACAGCATGCTGGGCTGAAAAATATGCAGCGCCTGCAGGTTCAATTCGCTGAGGTCAGCCTCGACTTGGCCTTTGGTGCGCATGTAGAGCATCCGGGAGTCAGGCGCCGCCCCCGCAGCCGTGACCACCAGGAACTGCCGGGCGCCCTGCCCGGCCGCCAGGCGGCCTGCCGCCAGCACATAGCCGTGGTCGATACGCCGGAACGCTTCGGGAGACCCGGCCTTGGCCATCGTCGTGCCCAGGCAACAGAAAACATCGCTCCCACTGAACAGCTCCTTGTGCCGGGGGAGATGTTCGAAATCGGTGCTGACCCAGTTCAGCCGGGGATGTTCCCGGTCGGCATCCCGGCGGGCGATGACAGCGATGCGGTCATAGGCGGAGCCTTCCAGCAGCAGCTTCAGGCACTGCCGGCCGACCAACCCGGTGGCCCCCAAGAGTAGCGCTGATCGGCTTCCAGCAGGCATACCGGAAATTACCTCTGCCGAGCTGCGGCAGGCAGATGGAATCCATTTTCATGTGACTCCGGGCCGATCGAGACAGTAGATTTCCGTACCGCTGCCGGGATGAGGGCAAATGATCCCCAATGGTTTCGCAGCCTCAGAAATATCTGGAATGGAATAGGCCGATATCGGGATTGGCATTTTCCCGGTAGATGGGGTAGATTCGGGGACTGGCGAGGCCGGAATAATTGGCTAAGGATTGAGCCCGCAGGGGGCCATCGCCCCGTGGAAAAAATGCCTTTCAATGGAGGGGATTAATCATGACCGGATCTGGTAGCCGAAGATGGAAACGTGCACACTGGCTCGTCGTTCTGCTGGTATTGGCGTCAGTGACTTTCGCCAGCGCCAACGTCCGGTTCTTTCTGCAAGTGATGCGCAATCTGCAGCACTACCGTGTGACGGGAGATCAGGTCAGCATGAATCTGGATCGGTCCGAAGAGGGTAATCTGGCCTTTAACCTGACCCTTCCCAGCCGCCGGAACAATGTGGAAGAGGTGCTGATGGCCGGCTATCTGTCGGCAGCCTATGCCATCGACCGGACCGGCTTGCTGGTCAAGAGAGTTTATGTCTCTGCGGTCGTGGTTAACGATAGAGGCCGGACGGTGGTCACCACCGCGACTGCCGTGCAGTTGAACGATCTGGTGGCGCAAAAAATCACGCCCAACAAGTTTTTGGGCACCATCGAACATTTGAACTGACAGCCGGTGCTGCTGCCGGCCAGCCATCATCTGACTACTACTCCTTCGCAGAACAGAGAGCGTAGCCACATGCGGGCCGGACCGGCCCTGTTATGCGGCAGCCAGCTGCAGCTGCGCGGGTTTTACCTGCACTACCGGCATCACCACCGAAAGCCTGAGCCGCTTACCCGGCGCTCGGCAGTCGCTTAATAGTTGCCCGTGGCTGTCGCCCGATTGTCGGCAGGCTGCCCTCCGCCCGCAAGCATCCCTTGGGTTAAACCTTTAGCTCCAATAGATTTAGGCAACATTCACGCAGTCGTGACAAGGGGCTGGCGAGGAGCTTACATCAGGAGGCTGGCATGGGATACGCAAGAGAGATTTTCCTGGGTGCAATGGCAGGCGTGTTGGCTTTGGGGGCGGGCCAGGGGCTGAAGGGCCAAATCACCGGCGGTGATCTGTTGAATGAAGCGCCGCTGACATCCGTCCCGGCAGAGATGACCTTCAAGGAATACCAGGACATGAACCGGCGCCTTACCATCGGGCTGGCCCTGTCGGCGCTGCCCGTGCCGGGCATGGTTCACTTTTACGCTGGCGAGAAAAGGACCGGCTGGCTACTGCTGGGAACGGCCGCGCTGGGGGTTGCCAGTATCGTGGCCGGGACGGTTAACAGTGCGGCCGGCGATTTCCCCGACTCGGACTTCCAACTGCTGATTCTCAATCCGGGAGCGGTTAACGACCGGCGCTACAAAAAGATTCCTACCGCCATCACCGGAGCGGATACGACCTATCAGTTACGGGAGATATTCAGGGATGCCAAGCCGGCCCGGCCCCTGCTGGTCCTGGCCGGAGTGGTCCTCATCGGCGGCGATATTCTGTACGATTTTCTGCATGGCATTATGATTATCGAGCAAAAGCGCGATAAGGTGCGCTACAAGTACGGCCAGCTGCTGGGGAATGTCAGCCTCAGGCCCGACTTCGACCTTCAGCAAGGCCGGGCCGGGATCACCCTTTCACTGGGTCTGTAGCCGGCCACGATCCAGCGCTGGCGGGCCGGACCGTTAACGGCGCAGCAGTCCGCTCAGCCTCTGCCGGAATCTGAACAGCCCCCGGGCCGTTTGCCTGAGCATACCCAGCCCCGGGTACCTGGAGCGGCGTATCCACGGCACGGCAATCTCCCGACCGCCGTACTTCCGCTTATATTCGCCGCCACCGCCCATATCGTAGCGGGTCATGCCCCGTTCCTTCCAGTAGCACATGGCGAACCAGTGCAGCAACTCGTTGGGCCGCAGTATCTGGGCCTCCGGCCGGCTGGCCCCGCCCCAAAAGTACATGCTGCCGAATTGCGCCGGGAAAATGCCGCTGGCAATGGTCTCCCCGGAGCGGGTACGGACCCGCACCAGCAACAGGTTGCCGCCCGGCAGCAGATTTTCAAGCAGTGCCCGGACCCGGCTTCGGGGATAAGTGGGCGCCAGCCGCTGCCGGGCAAAAACCCCTTCAAGCTGGCTGTAGTACTCGTTGACAAATCCTGCCTCCACACTGGCCTCGGCCCGCAAACCTTCACGCTCCGCCTTACGAATGTTGCGCCGGCAGGCCGGGGTCATGGCGGCCAATAGATCGGCCCTTGGGGGCCTCAGGTCAACCTCGAAGCCGTGGTGGGAGCTGTGCGCATAGGCCGCTGGCGCTATATCAGCGAACGTGAGGCGCCGGTCCATGAGCTCAAAATGGAGGCAGTCCAGCTCCCTAAAGGCAAATGTCTCCAGTGCGGGGAGCACCGCCGGCCGGGAGATATGGGGCAGCAGGTTGAAGCCCATATAGGCCGTCGTCCAGCCGGGGAATGGGGAGCCGAGTACGGGCAGCCCATACTTGCGGGTCGTCAGGCCGGTGAACCAGCCGACCGTCTGATCATCGTCAGTTAGCCGGGCCAGCACCGGTTCGGCATTCTGGGTCAGGGCGATAAAGCGGAGCCAGGGCGCGGTCTGAAAAAGGGTCCGGTCCGCGAAGGACTCCAGGTCTGGAACCTGGTCCGCATCAATCCGGGTCAGTCTCAGGTTACCCATCGTCTGCAGCCGGTTCGTGCAGGCCCCGGGTGGCCAGAAAACCGTCTGGGGCGGGGGTCACAGTCCAGCCGGCAGCCCGGTGCAGGCTAAGGGAGGCCTCGTTCCCCTGATCGATATGGGCCACCATCCGGGCCAGCCCCAGTTCGCTCATCGCTCTGGCCATCGCGCGGTACAATGCCCCGCCGACGCCTCTCCGCCGGGCTCCGGAGGCCACGCCTACATGAATAATCCGCCCGCTCTCCGGGCCGTCCGACCGCTCCGGAAAATCCGGTTCCCCCACATCATCTGCCCTGTCGCGGCGTCTGCGCGCAAAGGATCCGATACCCAGCAGAGGGTGGCGCAGCACAAAGCGGCCCTTGAACCGGGACCAGTGCCGGGCGCCCAGCACATAACCGATGATGCGGCCGCCGTCCAAGGCCACAATCGCCAGACCGTCGCGATTAGCTAGGATATGCTTCAGGAGTGCGCGATAGCCGCGGCGGCCGCTCTGCCGCAGAATGGTGGGCCGCAGCTGCGTCAGCAGATCGACGAGGTCCGGAATATCCGCGCCTGTGAGGGGCCGGCAGGTGATCCCGCTCAGCTGCTGCCCCCGATCCACAGTTTGTCCCGCAGCCAGCGCCGTTCCAGCCGTTTCCGCTCGGTGGCGGATATCTCGTAGTGGCCATTGCGCCGGAGCAAAAACTCGAGCAATTCCGATACCGGGACGAACCAGCCGCCCGCCCCAGCCAGCCGCTCCAACAGCTCGCTGAAGCGGGTGTTGAGCTTGCCATCCACATAGAAGCCCGACGCCAAATGTGTGTACATGATACAGGCGCCGCCGGCCGCTGACAAGCGGTCCTGGTTAGCCTCGGACAGGGTCTTGTTGAAGCTCCCCACGTCTGGCCCCTCCGAGGCCGCGAACCAGTAGCGCACGTAGGGACGGTCCGGGTCGTGGTAGGGCATGGAAGGGCAGGCTGCCAGGGTGTTGATATCCCGGAAGACGAAGTTGCGCACGAAGGTGATCCGCTCCCGGCAGGCATCGCCCCAGAAGAGAGGACTGCCCTGCTCATGGCCCTGGAAGCGGCCCCGGTTCCGGCCCAGGGTCAGCAGATTGTACCCGAGGCGGTTCCAGCCGCTGAGCCGCCGGTCACCCCAGTATAACCCTTCCCGGCAACCGGCATGGTTGGCAAAGGCTACCGGCTCGTGGCCGAACAGCTCCCGGAACCTGTCCAGTCCCCGCAGCGTGTCCGCCCGGCGGGAGGTCTCCCAGGTGGCGTTGTGCAGGGCAATCTCAAAGCCCCGGGCCTGCAACTGCTTCAGCCAGGCCAGATTGTCCGGATGCTCCGCCGTCAGACCGCCGATTGCCGGCTGGCCGGACCCATTGAGCGGCCAAACCGACTTGGTGGTTCGCAGGCCGAGATCGGCCAGGAAATCATAGACCGGCGGCACATTCTCCAGGGTCTGGTGATCCGTATCATCGAAAATGGTGAATGCGAAGCGCTTGCCATCCGGCCAGGGGATGTGGGGTTGAGCCGTCATGGTATCTGGAGCCGGCAGCGGCGGATTCCACCGACAGGCCTGTCGTGAAGGTATGCACAGGGGCCAGCTCAGGCAATAGCCGCTCGCCCGGCGATATGGGCCGGGACAGCTCTGGCCGTTGACACTGATTCGAGGGGGTGCTAGGATCGCCCCATGTCCAACCCCGCATCCAGCCCCGCTCCCGCCGACCCTCCGCAGCGCCGCGCAGACCATCCCCAAGGACTGCGTGGGTCGTCCTGGTCGGAGTTGCTGGCGGCCGCCCTGGAGGAGCCCGGTGAGAGCTGGGAAGCCGTCGGGGCAGGGCGCTCGGCGAAGGAGACTATCGCCCGCCAACTGGTGGGCCTGGCCATGGAAGGCGACAAGCGGGCCATCGAAATGATCCTCGACCGGCTGGAGGGTAAACCGCGGCAGGCCGTGGACACTATTCCCCGGGAGTTCGACGAGGTCGTGGAGATTGGTTGAAATATTTGCTCGACAAGCGCCATATGCTGCCACCTCAGCGGGCCTGGTGGGAGCTGCCCAACTTTATCCGCCTGCTGGTGGGGGGCTACGGCTCGGGCAAGACCCACATCGGCGCCTTGCGGGCCATTGCGCTCTCCTACCTCAATGCCGGCCTGCCGGGCCAGTACGTTTCCCCGTCCTACCCCATGGCCAAGAAGACCATCATCCCGACCCTGACGGCTATGTTCGAGCGGGCAGGCCTCGATGTCACCCATCACCAGACCGACCACACCTTCCACATCCGCAACTGGGACGGCCATATATGGATCGGCTCCGGCGAGAGCCCCGACAGCCTGAAAGGGCCGAACCTGGCCTGGGCCGGCATCGACGAACCGTTCATCCAGCCCCGGGCGGTATTTAACCAGATGCTTGCCCGGGTGCGGCATCCCCAGGCCCGCCAGCGTGAAATTTTCCTAACCGGCACACCCGAAGAACTCAACTGGGGCTACGAGCTGGCCACCAATGACGAGGGCCGCTATGATGTGGGCGTGGTGCTGGCCCGCACCGCCGACAATATCCATCTGCCCCCGGACTACATCACCACGCTGCAGTCGGCCTTTACCGAGGATCTCCAGGCCGCCTACCTCGAGGGGCGTTTCGTTAATCTGGCCACCGGCCGGGTCTACACCCCCTTTGACCGGTCCCGCCACCTGGCGCACCTGGAGGTGACCGGGCTAATACCGGCCTGCGGCGTCGATTTCAATGTCGATTACCTTACCGCCGAGCTGTTCGTCAGCGGCCCCAACTGGCTCCATTTCTTTGATGAAATCCGCCTCTCCAATGCCACCACATTCGAGCTGGCCGATATCCTGCAGGCCCACTATCCGGGCATCGCCATCTATCCTGATCCCAGCGGCCAGGCCCGGCATACCAGCGCCACCGGCTCGGACCACGAGATTCTGCGGCAGGCCGGCTTCACCATCCGGGCGCACCCCGGCCAGCCCCCGGTACGGGCCCGGGTGAACGCCGTCAACCGGATGCTGAAGGATGGCCGTATGACCATCGAACCGGGGCGCTGCCCGCAGCTGCTGCAGGATTTCGAGCGCTGCCGCTGGACCGCGGACCATATCGACAAAAGCGATCCCGCCCGGACCCATGCCGCCGACGCCGCCGGCTATGCCACCGAATATCTTTTCCCCATCACACGGCGCCAGGTCAGTTACGATCCGGCGCCCATCTGGTAACACACCTGTAGAGGACCCATGATAACATTCATCAACACCCTGCCCCGGCTGCCCCGGGAGTGGCTCCGCGATATGACCCTGCTGCAGAAGGCCAAGCACCACCAGGCCTTTATGCAGGCCCGGGGCACCCTGCTGGATGCCTACGAAGGCAACAATCTGGAAACCATCACCCGGGGATTTTTCACCAATCCCAAGGGGGTGGTGCAGTCGAGCGTGCCCAACGCCAAACAGAACCTCATCGACCGGGCCATCCGCCGCATGGCACTGGTTTACAAGCGCCAGCCGACCTACGGCGTGGCCGCCTGGCCCGAAGGCTATGGAGCCAACCGCCGCTGGCTGTTCATGAAGGGAGCCGAGCGGCTGGCCAACCTTATCGGCACCTTGCTGCTGAAGCCGGTGGTGCGGCAGGGCCGGCTCGACTACGACCTCATCTGGGACTACCTGCCGTTCTTCGATGACGATCCCCTGCGGCCCACGGCAATTATGTACCAGGTGGCGGCTCCCTCCGCCGATCCCAGCCGGGACGCCGAGATCGAGTGGGTGCTGTGGAGCCGGGAGCAGCATGCCATCCTGGATATCCACGGCCGCCCGAAGCACAATCCGGACAACCCGGACAACGTCAATCCCCTCACCGGCGGCGAGCTGCCCTTCGTAACGGTGAACCTGCGGCCGGGGCGCGAGTACTGGCGTTGGGGCTACGGCCAACCGCTACTTGACGCCAACACCGCCATCAATGTGGCCCTCACCGAGATGCGCCTGGGCGTGCGCTATTCCATGATGGGGCAGTGGGTGGTGACCGGTGTCGGCGATGACACCAAGATTGTGCAGGGGGTGGACCAGACCATCAAGCTCCCGGCTGGCGCCACCCTGGAGGCCATCGCGCCCCCGGCCAGGATGGGGGAGGCGGTGGCCTACGTGCGGGCCGAACTGGAGAATGCCCTGCAGAACATCGGCCTCTCCGTACAGTTTGGCGATTCAGGCGACCAGCCGTCAGGCGAATGTTTGAAGATCCGCAACCTGGAGCTGTTGGAGCGCCGGGAGGATGACGTGGCCCTCTGGCGCCAGGTGGACGAAGAACTGTACGAGAAGGAGCGTCTGGTCTGGCAGGCCGCCAACCTGCCCGGCGAGCTCCCTGACCGGCGGATCAATTTCGCCGAAGTGGAGTTCCCCGTCCCGCCCCGGGAGGAACGGGCCCGCCACGACTGGGAGCTGCAGCGGGGCCTGACCGCCATCACCGACCTGCTCATCGCCCGGAACCCGGACGGCTTCGGCAGCGTGGAGGAGGCGCTGGCGCAGATCAAGGCCAACCTGGCGCTGACCAGTGGCAGTGGCAGTGGCAGTGGTGAGTCGCGAGGAGACAGTCATCCTGAGCCCGCCCGCCCTGAGCTAAGCCGAAAGGTCGAAGGCTGACTGAAGAGGTTCACCGCCAAGGCGCCAAGGGTCGCAGCGGCGACTTAACAGGCGATCCCTAAATGATGGACATTACCCTCCGGGACATCCTCGAACAGCTCTACGAGGCCGGTCGCGAAGCGACTTCGCAGAAGCTATCCCGAATCTGTTGAATCTATGGAATTGACGTTACGTGAGATTCTGGAAAATCTCTATGAATCGGCGTATTGGGACGGCGAGAAAGGCCGCCACGACCGCATGGAGCCGACGGTGGAGCAGGCCGAGGAGCTCATCGGGCCAGTCGCCCTGGCGACGTGGCACTGGCCAAGTCAGGCGACTGAGGAGGATGGGGAGTGAGGGGCGGGCAGGGGGGAGGCCGGTGATTGTTACCGAATTATCGTGATTCAAATCGCATGGCATACTTATCCAATAGATTGCGTATCATCCTCTGATAGCTGGCGTTGTGCTTTTTGGCCTCACGTTTAAAATAGTCAAGGCTGTGCTTGCTTAACCTGATGGTGACCTTAGTCGTCTCTTCCTTAAACACCAGGCTTTCCGGAGGTGGGAGAAAGTCCTCGACGGCACGTAGCTTTCCTAGTGGGCCTTTAGTGTACCGGGTTTTGCTCTTCATAAAGTTTCCTTCCTTTTCTCCAATGCCCAGCGCTGATTATTCTAATCCTACCTTTGCGGTAAGTGAAGCAAACAGTCAGGACACCCTGCCCAACCATGCCAATGCACTGATAGCGTTCTTCACTGTGACTGTGCCCAATATCCTCGGAAATCACCCTGTCTGGATCAGCCAAAGCATGCTGGGCATCGGCAAATGATACCTGGTGCTTTTCCTGATTTTCCTAGTCCTTACTATCATCCCATTCAAATTCAGTCTTTTTCATAACAGCCATACAAATATACATATGTAGATATGTACATCCAAGACTATCTTGCTATCCCCACTTCGGCGGAGCCTGCGCAGAGATCGCTGGCAAGCGAACGAGGTGCTCAGGACAGGCTCTCTCCACAGAGAGAGGGCCTCGGAGTAGCCATCAGCCGGCGAGTGTGGGGGGGGCTATCGAAGGACTGTGGCCGGGGGGTGGGGGAATGGGGTAGGATAGTGGTGCACACGAGGCTGGGCTATATACGGGGAGCGCCAAATGGGCTGGTAATGTTTGTCCACTCTTCCCAAGATATATATTGAACGAATAGCAACAGCTTTGGTATGGCTCTGTGAGAACACGCTTGGCTCTGGCCGCTTCAGTCGGGCAACTACATTTGCAGCATCAACCAAGGAGGCGGTCTCAATACAAACGTGTAATTCATTACAGGCATCTACAAGGCCATTCATTTTCCAACCATAATTGCCGAGCAAGAGGTAGAATAAAATAATTTGTTCTTTTTTGAAAAGTTTCCCTACTGCCAGTGCCAATAGGACTTCTCGCAACTTTCTTTGAATGGATATTTCATAGCGAAATGTCAGAGTTCGTATCAATTGTTGCTCAATAGTGCTGGCCCCCTCAATTTTTCTACATAGAACTGTGCGGTATAGGGCTCTAATTATTGATATCACGTCAATCCCGCAGTGTTGCCAGTAGCGATGGTCCTCTGCAGCAACAAGAGAAATGTAGAAGTTGCTGGAGATTGCAAAGGTCTTTGTTTTCGCCAATCGCTCTAATATTCTAGAATAATCACTGCTTAGTTTTGGAATCGACATTATGATTGAGGAGGCGATTTCATGTATCAGATTCACATTCATGAATCCGGTCCGGCCTTAGATTCACGTGGCCCCCGAGCCCACACAACGGTACCTGTGGAATCGGCAATCGTTGAAGTAAATGCGCCTCTGAGTTCCTTTTTGCTCCTAATCCTGAGATTATGGATCGTAGAGCTCTCCCTAAGCTTCCCTTTCTCAAGGTAGTATATTTCTAATATCGAGGGCCGAAAATATCGTTTAGTCAGATACCCCCGGATCTCAATTCTAACTCTGGCAGCACCTGTATACTCTTCATTCTTGTTATCAGAGGCTGAATATACTTTCTCTCCACTTCCGTAAACTACGGGCCCCTCTTGGCCGAGAAGTGCGTGGTAGGTCATCTTCATATTTTCGTAGGGTCGGTAGGAGGTCTTCGCAGTATGTTCCACGAAGTTCCAGAGGCCGGACAAGTTCGGAAATGGGAAAACAAACTCTTTCGCTAAGAAAAATATGAGAGCGAGTAGAACGCCCCCAATGACAGTTGAGCCAATAGCTTGAATCATATCTGTTCCTAACCATATCTCCAAGTGAGTCTGAAATATAATATGTAATCTCAAGGCAGAGAATCCTCAAAAGGAACAAACCTAAGCTTGGATATATGAATGGGCCGGTGGACAGTTCCACCATGTGGGATTACATCCCCCTGCCCCCGCGCAGGTCCACACTCTCGCTTTTACACTTTTGGTAGGCTTGTGTTGAATCGCTTTGCGACCTTGACACTGATTCGCCCCTCCCGCCAAGCCCATCCTGCAACTAACGGATTGTCTAACAAGGAATGGTAGGTTTATCCCACAGTGGGATATTCCCACTTTTCGCTTGTCCCATCATTGCACATGTTTTAAGTTTTGGCCGTAACGAAATGAAAGGGGGTTGACATGGCATCGGTAAAGCCAGTTGAGGCTGGTGAACAATTTGAAGAGATGGAAATCGCCGGCACATTCAAGTTCATGGAGTCGCGCCCCTTTGATTCCAAATACCGTATCAGCTTGGGCAAACGATTGGTGCAAACCCTCAAGGCCCTGGGCAGTTTCAGCTCCTTCAACATCTACCTTGATGTATCTGGCCGGGTACTTCTCGTGCCCATGTCCCACGTCCCGCTAAATGAAATGTGGACCTGGGAAAACAGGAAGGTCCGCAAAAGTTTCGAGCAGGCAGATAAAAACATGGCCCAGGGTGATGTCACCGAGGTTGAAGATCTTGATCAATTCCTGGATTCCCTTTAGGGAACTCTAGCGTCTGTTCAAACTTATCTTTACCAGGACGAGCCTGGCGCAGCTCCAAAAGTTAAAATCCAGCTTGTCGAGTGCCACCGAGTACAAGGCAACGGCTAAAGCGCTCAAATACCTCAGCACTAACCCCAGACACAACAGCCTCAACAGCCACCAGTACTATTCCCGGACCGGTCCCGGCGGTGAGAAGATGTTTGCGTCCTACGTTCAGGGCAAACGGCCCAATCCTTACCGGATATTCTGGTATTACGGCAAGGGGAGAAGCATTCACATCCATACGATAGTTCCCCACCCGAAGTAATCCAGATCAACCTTGCAGTCACTTGGTTATTGTGATGTCGCCACTGCGACCCCCTGTAATCCTGGTAGGCTTGTGTTAAGTCGCCACTGCGTCCCACTTTCCCCATTGACACTGATTCGACCTCCCGCCAAGTTCGTGGCAGTTATGGTGGTGATGGTCTACGGCTTGTAGACTCGCCACTGCGAGTTTGACCCGGTAGGCCCCCGGGTCTCGGTCCCGAAGCTTCGGGGCCACGACATCGAAAAGGTTCATGATGGAGTTGGAACCTCTCCATTGTGGACCTTTTTCTTTGTCCCTAACCATAGGAGACGATTTGCCCCGTTACGACTTCATCTGCCAGTCCTGCGGCCACCGCTTCGAGGGTCGATTCGACCTGCGAGGCGACTTCACACAGGCCCGCCAGGGCTCGCAGCGGCCACGGCGAATTCCCTGCCAGCAGTGCGGTGGACCCGCTGACCGGCAGTTCCCCCGGCGGATACAGTTCCGCATGGGTCCCGACTTTTATGAGGCCGCCTACAAACGGGGCGAGTTCGACACACCCTGATGATACGCATTGTCCACCATCCCCAACCGACTCACACACGAGGTAAACATGACCAAGGCTAATCAGCCCGACACCCATCTTGCTGAGGGTCAAACGCAGGCCGGCGCATCTGCCGACAAAGATTCCATCACCGGCGATGGCAGCACAGCGCAGCCAACCGTGGGTGCCACTGCACCCGTCACTGCGCCCCGTGGCACTCCACCTTCCATTCCTTATCCGGCGTTCAAGAAGCGCCTGGCCAAACGGGACGCCCGCATCACCGCCCTGGAGGAGGAACTGGCTGTGGCCGACCAGGCCCGTCAGGAGGCCACCGCCCAGCTGCAAAAGGCCCAGCCCGCCGCCGATCAGTGGCGCAGCTATGTCGTGGCCCGGCAGGTGATGCTCAAGGAGCAGGTCCCTGCCTATCTGCACCCCGCCATCGACAGCCAGCCCCTTTCCGAGGCCGAGCAGACGGTGGCAGCCTATCTCAAGGAATCCATTCAGCAACCCGGTACCGATAGCCGCCGCCCATCGGCTGGGGGACCTGCCCCGCGCCTGAAGCCGGTGTCCGAAATGACATCCGCCGAGGTTCGCGGCAGCCATCAGCAGCGGCTGGCCCAGTACCGCTAGGAAACAATCCACACTCAGGAGAACCCCATGCCAAACGTTACACCCACCACTGCCGCCAACTTTATTCCGGAACTCTGGCGCGATGCCATTCTGGACTATGCCGAGCGGACCTTCCGCCTGAAGCATCAGGTCACCGACCTCTCATCGGAGCTGGCCAACGGCGGCGATATTCTGCACATCCCCCGCGTGGATGAGGAGACCGCCTCGGCCAAATCGGCCGGGACCGCCGTCACCTTTGCCGCCAACACCGACGCCAAGACCGACCTGGCCATCGACCAGCACTTCTACAGCGCCAAACTGATCGAGGACATCGTGGCGGTGCAGGAATCGGCCAACCTGTTCAACATGTATGCCCGCTCCATGGGCTATGCGCTGGGGAAGAAGATCGAGAACTACCTGGCCGTGGATATCATCCAGTCGGCGTCGGCCCACGATCAGACCCTGACTGCCGACAACACCCTCACCGCCGCCGAACTCCGCGACGGCATCCAGGCCCTCATGGACATCGGCGTCGATCACACCTCCCCCGGCGTGGACGTCTATCTCTACGCCTCACCGGCGGCCTACCTGAGCATCCTGGGCCTCGACCAGTTTGTCTCCTGGCAGAAGGTGGGGCCGTCCAAGGATAGCGGCAACACCAGCGGCATCGTGGGCGAAGTCTACGGTATCCCCACCGCCCAATCGACTGACTGGGGCAGCGGCGGCAGTACCGGCGAGGAAACCGCCTCCATCTTCACCCGGGACTCGGTCCTCTACGCCGAGGAGCTGCTGCGGGTGCAGTCGGAATACTCCATCGACGACCTGGGCACCAAGGTGGTGGCCGACACCCTGTTCGGGGCGGTCCTGACCCAGAGCGCAGGCGATGCGGCCGGGCAGATCGTCAACTTCAACAATCCGTAACCGGCAGAGCGCGGGGGTGGGATTGCCCACCCCCTTCGCCTCGGAGGAAGCCATGGAAATCAACTACCTGCAATTTAGACGACCGGACGGTACCCGCTTCAACAAGCTGGCGACCATCCCCCAAAAGCAGATCGATCAGTACCTGGCTGACGGATGCGAGCTCATCGATGACCAGGAAGGTTTGACCCGGGCAGAACACCCGGCGCCACTGCGCCCGCCACTGCGCCCCGCATCGGCCACAAAAAAACGATCATCCAAGAAAGGAGGCCGCTAATGGCCCTCACAATCGACGGCATACAGTCTGCATCCAGCGCCGCAGAACTTGACCAGAAAGTGCTCAACCTGGCCCTGACCCTCGGCACCATCGCCACAGCTTATGTGGTCGTCCCCTGGAGCGGCCGGCTGGCCAGCGCCTACAGCGTTATCAACGGCGCGCTCACCACAGCCGACGAGACCCTGACCCTCAAAAACAGTGCCGGCAGCGCCATGACCGGCGGCACGATTACCGTGACCCAATCGGGCTCGGCAGCCGGTGACATCGACAGCGCCAGCCCTACGGCCAACCAGACCTTCAGCGCCGGCCAGAAGCTGCAGATTGACGTGGGCGGCGAGAACGGGTCGGCGGTGACAGCGTACTTGTCGCTCCTGTTTCAGGTCACTTAAATGGCCCCGAGACCTTTTTATGCCATGGTTGCCACAGCGGCCGGTACCGCCCTCACTTTCGCGGAGTCGGTCCTCATGGGGCTGCGCATTGGCGGGGCCGCCATCACGCTGGCCATTGGCATCATCACCATCATCCAAATTAAGCGGAGGAATCATGCCTGAATTCTGGATTAGCTTGCCGGCCGAACTGCAGGGCGCCATCGTCCTGGTGGCCCTCTATCTGTTGGACGCCATCGCCACCGGGACCCCCAATCCCTTCGATAACCTGGTGGTCCGGGGCCTGAGACGGCTCTGGGAGCGGCGGGACAAAAATGGCGCATAGCTACATTACCGAAGCCGAGTTCTACCGCTATGCCCCGGAAGCGGCCCCGCTGCTCAGCAGTCTGCGGCCCCTTTACGGCTGGACGGTCCACTCCGGGAGCGTCTACAAGGCCTACCAGACCGGGTCGCTGGCCGTGCTCTTCCGGGACGGCGAGGACCTCGGCAGCGCCCAAGCGGCCCTGGTGGACGTGGATACGGACGGCGAGTGGTTCTATGACAGCGCCAGCGACACCCTATATCTCCAGTCAACCAACGATCCCAACAGCCTGGACATGCATGCCGGGGAGGATCACAGCACCTATGTGGGCGCGGTTATTCAGTCCGCCTCACGGTTGCTGGATGCCCTCATCGACACCTCCCATCCCACGCCTATACCCCGTGACCGCAGCGGCAACTACGATGAGGTGGTGAAGCAGGCCACAGCTTATCAGCTCGGGGCCATCATTGCCCAGGGCCGGGATCCTCAGCTGGCCGACCGCTTCAGGGAGCGGCTGATGAACGCCGACAAAACCGGCATCATTGACGGCATTAATGGGGGCTGGATCAAGCTGGCCGGCGAGATTGACGCTGACTCGGCGGCTGGGGAGATCCGCGAAATGGGAGCCATCGCCGGCGGCATACATCTCACGCGGACCTTTGGCGCCTGGACGGGCGCAGCCCATGACCGGCTGAAGGTGGTCATCTCCACCGGCGGCGGGGCCGGCACCGCCAGGTTCAAGGTTTATGGCTACGACCCTGGTACCGACACACCCAAGACCAGGGAACTGACCGCCAGCGGTGGAGAGCTCCTCAAACTCTACCAGCGCTGCGCTATCGGCAACGGTCTCTATCTGCTGTTTGAGGGCGATGACGGCGACAGCGCCACCGTGGACGACGAATGGGAGGTGGAGGTCTACAGCGCCGATCAGCAGGTTGAAAACAGCGGCCTGGCCACCCTCCCCGCGGAGCGTTACTGATGGCCACGACGTATGAAAATGTGGTCTACGACCGGGTCGCGGCAGGTATCGAAACGCTGCTGGAGGCCGAATTCGGCAGTAGCGCCGCTGTCTACCTGGATCGGCTGCCCCGGCAATTCGGCTCCCGGCGTTCCATCCGCATCTGGCCGCTGACCAGCGAATTTGTGGCCAGACCCGCCGGGGCGATAACCCACAACTACCCGGTAGAGGTTATCACCGCCCTGCAGCCGGGTGGCCGGAGCCGGCGGAAGCTTGAGGACCAGCGCCGGGAGTTGGTCTCCCGGACCATGCGGGTGCTCAATAATAATTCAGCCTATTCCTCCGGCGGCGCCTACCAGTGGCACGGCGGCTTTACCGATGGCCTGGAGGAGACGGAAGAGGGCCAGCGCTTCATATACACCGTCACGGTGACCGAGGTGCTCTGATGCCGCCCTGTTCCCCGGCCCAAAACTTGACCTGCCCCAAAACGGCATCACTAAAGGAGATTCATACCCATGGCAATTGACGGCACATTTTACAGTCCCCATGAGTTCCGGCTGGCGCTCAAGGCGGAGACGGCGCTGGGCAGTGCCAACACCTCCTCCATGCAGCTGCTTAATCACGACGGCATCTACAGCCCGGTGGTGGGGGGTGTGGAAGAACATGCCGTCCGCTCCGGCATCGGACGGACCGAGAAAGCCGCAGACCATTACATCAACACCAAGGGGGCCCGGAAACAGTTCTCCTTCAGCGGTATCGCCGACCAGTCGGTGCTGCCCATTTTGCTGGGCAATGTCATGTCGGTGGCAGTGGGCGCGTCGCCGGCCTCGTACGATATTCCCTGGAACTATGCCCCGCCGGCCCTCACCCACGGGGCCACCTTTTCCGATGCCACCGGTACCCTCACCTTCGCTTGGATCAGCCCCGAGTCCGGCCGCAGCAAGATATATCCCGGGTGCGTGGTTACCCGGCTGACCATCAACGGACGCCACCAGGATGATGGCGGGCGGCTCCATTTCGATGCCACGGTCATCACCGGCTACAAGGTATCCGACGATCAGGCCAGCCCCTCCGGTATGACCGCCTACCCGGCCACCTACTATTTCATCTACGATATGAACACGACCCGCAAGGTTGCCGCCAGCGATATCGTGCTTAACGAGTTTGATCTCGATATTGAAAACCCGTCATTTTATCGCGGCTCCCAGGGCTCCAACGGCGACCCGGAAATCATCAGCCGGGGCGTTCCTGGGATCCGGGCCGCAGGCAAACTGAACGTGGTTTATGACGGCAACACAGCGGGCCTGTTCGGCAGCCATGAGGCCGGGACCACCACCACGGTGGAGTTCAGCAATCATGCCACCTGGTCCTCGGCCAGTACCTTCGGCTTCAAGGGAGATTTCGGGAAACTGGAGCTGCCCAGCCTATCCGCCGCCGAGGCCGGTATGGGCATTGATATCCCGGTCGTGTTCAAGGCCTCAACCAGCGGCGACGTGCTCCAGGTAATCGCCTGAAATGGGCCAGTCACCATCACCATCCTTCACCTTGTCTACCGGGAAGGAAGTGCAGCTGCGGCATCTGACGATGGCCGACCGCGAACAGTGCGCCGACGCTATCAGCCACCGCTATGACGGGGAGGGCAATCTGATTCTGGAAGGTCTTTCCCGGGCCCGGAACCTGTGGTGCCGCAAGGGACTGGGCAGCGACCTGGAGGCCCTGCTGGAGTACACCTCCGCGGAACTGAACGAACTGGCCCTTGAAGTGCGCCGGAGGGCGGGGCAGTTCCAGGACCCTACCGGGCAGGAAAGCTAGCGCTGTATGTCTGGCTTTCCTGGCACCATGCGTCATGTTCCGGCTGCACCCGGGATGCCTACCCCTATACAGCGGTCATTCCTTCCAGCGGCGCCACAGTTACCATTGCCTCCGATGATGACCTGGACCGGCAGCTTGGTGCCATCATTTCTGCCGCCCCGGAACGTTTTACCATTGGACAGCAGCTCTACTTTCTCGCTCCCCAACTGGCCTGCATCGGCCGCCTTTATGATCCGCAGGCATACCGCGTGCTGAGGAGATTCGTCCATTCCCGGGATATGGGCACGCCTGCGTTTGGGGGCGCCTTCGATGACCTGCCGGCCTGGTGGCTCGACGCGGTGGGCATTATCCAGACCGAATTGGCGGCCGTGGCCCGGTGCCGTTGCCCCTACTGCACAGGTGGGCGCAATGGGTAGCCGGGCGGGATTATCGGGCGCCGGCGCGGCGGACTTCGCCATGGCCGCAGATGATCTGGCCCAACTTGACCGGGCCACCCGGTCGTTGGCTGCAGCGGCTGTCGAGCTGCAAAACATCTACTTTGGCGCCGCAGGTCTGATCGCCGGCTTCCGGGCCGCCGGTGAGGAGGCTGCCGGTCAAACCCAGGCGGCAGTCGAACTGGCCTTGGCCCTGCAGAGTTCGGCAGAATCGATTGATCAAAATATCGCGGCGCTTGAAGGCATCCCCGGCAGCGAGGCGCAGGAGAGTGCCGCTCGCTGGGCAGATGAACTGGCCCGGGCCGACGCCGAAATGGACCGCCTCGAGGAGCAGGCCGGCGATCTGCCCCGGCAACTGCCCAGGATTGAAGGGGGCTACCAGGCCATCGCCCAGGCCATTGGTTCCGCGGAACAGGCCCAGTCCGCCTTGAATGCGGCGCTGGATACCGGCATCGATCTGCAAGCCACGGAGCTGGCCAACGCTGTCATTGCTGCCGGCATCAAGCAGGGTTCGGCCAAATCGGCTGCCCTGACGGTGGTCCGGGCCAAACTGATGGAAGCCATGGCCGGTTACATCGCCTCCGTGTTCGCCAGCGTCCCCTTCCCGCTGAATCTGGCCCTGGCCGGCAGTGCGGAGGTCGTGGTGGGTAAGGCAGTCGATGCCGCCCTGGCGGGGGTTTCCCGGATGCGGCTGCCCAGTTTTGCCCAGGGCGGAGAGTTCGTCACCTCCGGGCCGCAGCTGATTCTGGTGGGAGACAATCCATCGGGGCGGGAGCGTGTCCAGGTGACCCCGGTCAACCAGCAGGCCTTTAATTCGCAGCAGAACATCACGGTGAACATTCAGGCCCCCCTGGTGGACGAGGCCGTCATCGACATCATCGGTCCGGCCATCGTGAGGGCCCGTGAATTGGGCAAAGTCGGCATACTTGTGAGCAGCGTCGATGCCCATTAGCATGCCGGCGGGTTGGCGCGAATCGGCAGCAGTCAGCCGGCGCATCGTCGCCCTGGCCCGGCTCTACTACGGTCCCGAAGGGAGCACTGACTACGTGCCGGTGGGCAGCGCTGGTATCAGCCTGGGCGGGGACGAATACATTCCCGTGATGCCCAACATTCCCAGCGTGGATTATGGCGTTGATCCGGTCACCCACGCCGCTGAAATCGGCAATCTGCGCCTGCGCCTGATTAACCAGCGGGTCAGTGATCTGCTGGCCGATCCCCTGTTGGGCAGCGGCTCCGATACAGGCTTCGAAAACCGCAAGTGCGAACTGCGCCTGTGGACCGCCGGTATCAATAATTGGGACAACTGCCTGCTTTACTATTCCGGGATCATGCGGCATTTTGAACATGATGGCAGTGATCTGGTGGTTGAGGTTGAGAGCCAGGACCGTCTGGCCCATCTCGATCTGCCGCGCACTGAAGTAACCCTCGCAGCCTATCCCACTGCGCCGACAACCGCTCTGGGCCGCTACCTGCCCATCTGCATGGGCAGCATCGATTATGCGCCCGGTATCATCACCGACAACACCGTCGATCTGTGGACAAGCAGTTACCCGCTGGTGCGGTTTGACGACACCACTTACGCCGCCAACGGACTCAAGGGGTACAATACGGTGTCGTCTTCGCCCTATGCCAAAGGACCCCTGTTTGCCTGGTCCGGCCAGCGGTTTGTGCCGGCGCGCACCGATACGGACCGGCGCTATACCAGCGGATCCACCCAACTGGCCGACTGCCGCATGGATTTCGACCAGTCCGCCATCAATCTGCTGATGGAGGTTTATCCATCCACCGCATCTGCCACCTGGGACGGCGCCAATTCGGCCCGCGTGACCGATGGCAGCAGTGCGCTTTTATCGACCAAATCGGCCAACGCGCCGTGGACCCGGACCGTTAATCTGCGTATTGATGATCTGGGCAATTATATCGCCTCAAAGGATGCCCTGGTCTATGCTTTCTGCCGCATTGACGGAACCACCCAGGCCGACAGCACGGGCACCTTAAAACTGTTCGACAGCAGCGGCAACAGTGTGACGGTGCTGAACCTGCCGGCAGCGACCACGTCCACTTTCAACAACATGACCGATCCGCCTCCGGATAGCTACTCGGACAGGAATCTGGGTACCTACAGACTTACCGGCGATGCGGAGTTCCATTATGAGCTGCGGGGCGTGAAGTCAGGGAGCGGCGCTTACAATGTCTCCCTCAGTCCCTATGAACTGGGCCTTGTGCTGATCATTAATGAGGGCGATCACGCCAATCCGCAATGGTTCGCCAATGTGGACGGCCGCAAAGACGATGGCTCGGGCACCTACACGGGCACCGCCGGCGCGCTCATCGAACTGCCCACCGACATCATCCATCAGATCGCCGCCAGTGACGTGGCCATTACGGACATTGATACGGCCGCCTTCAGCGCAAGCCGGACGGTCCTGTCCGGCTGGAAGCATGCTTTCGCCTGGAGCGATGTGCGCAGTTCGAAAGAACTTTTCACCACCCTTGGACGACAGGCCAAGTCGTTCCCGTATTTCGGGCCGGACAGAAACTTTACGGTCGCTACCATCGCCGATACGTACAGTTCGTCAAACCGGAGCATCGATTTTGACATTGTCGGGGAACCCCGTTTCAGGCGTACCCGGTTGGACGATCTGATCACCAAGGTGGTGGTCAAGTATGGGCTGAACTATGCCACCGGCACCTATGAGAACCAGGTGTCCGGCAGCGACAGCACCCAGCAGAGCCGCTACAATGTGACGGAGGCCCAGTCCACGGCCATTTTCGAAGCCGATGCCATTCGTGACACCCCCACCGCCGGCAAGCTGCGGGACTACCTGCTGCGCCAGTGGAAGCAGCCCCACAATCTTTTTGAGGGCAGCCTGCCCGTTGATCATATTGATCTCGACATCGGTGACGTCATCGAATTCAACAATGTGCCCTACAATGTGCATGGCGAAGATATCACCCAGAACCAGACCCGCAACGGTCAGACGATCTACAAGTACTGGTGGATATATCGTGTCCGCCGGACCGGAACCCACATCCAGATTAAGGCCATCCAACTCCACGATTTATCATGAGCATAACCTTCTACCGCAACCTTAACCGGGCCGCTATGAATACCACTGCCGAGCCGACCATTGAGGCCCAGGCCGGCACAGACTCTCTCAGCCGGGCCATCAGCGCCGGAGGCCAGGCTGCCGACTTGATGGATGGCAACCGCCACACGCTGCTCAGCGCATCGCCATTCACCGAGCTGGTCGCCAACGGCGGCTTCGATGACACCTCAAACTGGACCACCCCGGCCGAGTGGAGCATCTCCGGGGGCAAGGCCCAGGGGGACACGTCCGGTGGCGGCGGCGGCGCCGACATGACCCAGGGCAGTGTTGTGGTTCTGGGCTCACTTTACCGGGTAACCTTCACAGTATCCGAATACAGTTCCGGCAGCGTGACGGTCAAGTTGGGTACATCGGCAGGGTCGGCCCGGGCGGCAAACGGCACCTTTACGGAGGACATCACTGCCGCCGGCAACACAACCCTCACCTTCACTGCCGCCAACGTGAGCGACCTGAAAATAGACGACGTCACCATCAAGGCGCTGGATTTGCGCTTTGAGCTGGCTGCCGATTTGCGCATAGATGCCGGGTGCCTGATTATTGACAATACCGATTTGTTGGACGCCTTCCCGGCGGCAGCCCGGTCGGTGGTTGACCTTTATCACCATACCAGCGATGACTTCGGTTCGGCCACCCGCCTGACACCCACCAAAGTGTACGGTGGACTGCCGGGCAAGGGGCGGCCTTACCTCGACTTTGACGGGGTAGATGATTATGTGCAGGTGGTCGATGCCGCCGCCCTCGATCCGGGCTACGGGGACTTTACCTTTGAGATAATCCTGCGCCCGAAGGACCTGAGCCAGACCGTGTTCTGGCTGTCGCGTGAGACCGACGCCAACAACAGGTTCTACCTCCGCTACAATCAGGCGAGCGGGGCCGTTGACTGCCGATTTCAGGTTGGGGGAACGGTGCTCCACGAGGCGAAAGGGACCTGGAATCCGTCTGTCGATACCCGGTACCACATCTTCTGGAAGGTGGAGAACGGCTCGACGAACACCATAAAGATCAACGATACCGCCGTCACTCTTGATCAGGCCAATACTGTCGCGGGCGGGGACATGAGTCTGGCCGTGGCGCTGAATTTCATGCTGCGGTCGAGCACCTATGCCAAAGGCGATGTGCTGCTGGTGCGGCTGCACAACAAGGCGCTGACCGATGCCGAAATGACCGCCTATTTCAACGGTGGCGGTGTGCCCGCTGGGGATCAGTGGGGGCAGGTCTATTATGACAGCGACTGGTCTGCCGGAGTGGACGGCTGGAGCAGCAGCAATATCACACTGGCGGGGGACATTGACGGCATTACGGACGGGGCCACCCCTTATGATAACTGCCTTCGGGCAACGATAAATGCTGGATCGAGCGCCCACCACTTCCGCATACTGGACAAGGTAGCGAATACCGGCAACAAGACCCGCATTGAACTCCTCTACTACATCCCCTCCGGCCAGAGCAACGTGGATGGGTTCAAGGTCAAAAGCAATTCGTCCGCTGTCATCCATGATGCCACCTCGACAGGTTCGACCCCGGCCACAATCGGAACCTGGACATCACTGGTGCTCGATTACACACCCGATAGCGGGGCGGCCGACGATCTGCGGATATATCCCCATGACGGCTCCGCTGAAACGTTCGATGATACGGGCGGTGATGACATTATTTACCTGGCTTATGCCCGGCAATCTCAAGTCGGCTGCTTGGCCGAGTACGCCCCGGACGGCATCGGCAAAACCGCCGCCACCTGGCACGACAGCAGTGATAACGATCTCGATGGCGCCATCACCGGGGCAGACTACCGCCAGACGCCCGCCGGCAGCGAGCGGGGGTTTCTGCTATATGAGTTCGCCGAGACCAACGCCCGGTACTGGTTCGTGGAGATCAACGGCGGCAACCTGACGGCCACTGCCAATCCGAAGTTCGGCCAGTTGGTCATCGGCAAGGCCTTCACCCCGTCAGTGTCTCCGGACCTGGAAGGGACTTTCGGCAGCGGGACCGGCACGACCAGCCGGATCAGTTACGGCGGCCAGAAGTATGTGCAACGGCGGTTCGATCCCCGCTACCGCCGGGAGCTGGCCTGGTCGTACATCTCCGCAGCGGACCGGGCCGAATTCGAGGCCCTGTTTGATGACATCGGCGTGGCGGAGGAGGGACCGAGCCTGTACGCTCTCTACTATGCCGAGGAGGCCAGCGGGGCGGATCCGATCCTGCGGGCGGCCCGGGTCATGGGCAGGCCAACCTTCACCGAGACCGCCTACGGGGCCTGGAGCCTGAGTCTGACCCTGGAGGACGAGGTGTAGGGGGGAAGTGCCCAGATCAGAAACCTAGGCGAAATGGCCCCGACATGAGATCGAAGTAGTTTAGAGTGACATGGGAGCAACAAAAACGCTGTGATGACAGGGATTCAGCAGAACATAATAATCGTGCTATCATAAACCAAAAATTGGGCAGCCCCGATAGAAATCGGCATGGATATTGCAATATGAATTCGTAGAAATGTGGATATTACCTTGACCTTCCTCCCTTCTACTCATAAGATTGACAATATCTTCAGCTTGCTTATAGGGAGGGATTCTATGAATCTATGTAAAGTACTCCCAACTGCGGCGAATTGCACCGTGCCAGCCTCTCGGTGCGAATAATAAAACAAAAATAAAATCCTATTGGAGCTACTAATGGGTTCAAAAGTCAGAGTAACGTTTCAAGGTAAAGAGTACGACGGGGAGCGAGTCGATTTCGATACACAAGGAGAAGGAGAGGGCTGGAACAAGTACAAGCTGGAGGACGGGACAAAGTTGAAGATGAAAACAGTTGTATCTGATATAGTGAGGCTGCCGAAATCTGGGGATGACGGTAATCCAGTCTATCTCGTAAAATCTACAAACATTGTTGAGGCAGATGTCCCTGAGCATTTAAGGAATCTACCCAGGCCCAAGAGTGAGGTAAATTGAACATGGGAATTTACTCTGGTAGTCTTAACCATTATTCACGAGAAGTTCGTAGTGACGTGCCAATATCTGTTATTGCAGATACTATTTCCCTTGATGTAAACCCCAGTGAATGGTTCAACCTGGGAACTCCATGGGAGAGAGTAGGCGATTTAGCTGAGATCACCAACCCTTTATCCCACTATGAAGGGATGTGCAAGTACATAGCGAAAACCATCAGGGAAGTACCTGAAGTGAATCTGATTTATGGAAAAATGGAGGATGCGAATATTTATATAATCACATTGTTGGACGAATACGATAAGGAGGCCAGGCGTTCTGTGTATCGTTACCAGCGGGAGATACTAAATAATTTCCCGGAATTCAATTTTGACTTTTATGTTGTTGCTATGAACGGCCAGAAACCCGAGTCGATGGTATCGGACTTAATCTCTCTATACAAGCGCGAAGATTAATTTATTAAGCAATAAACTATATCATGCCAACAAGGGCAAGGCATCTTTCTAAAGCTGAGCATAACGAAGACTTTTTTAGGACGTTTGATCTAGTGTCTACGGAATTCCGTGATTGGGCCGTAATGGCCCTATTTTATTCAGCTTTGCATTATGTTGAGGCTTCTCTAGCAAGATGGCATATTCACTGCTCCAATCATGGACAACGAGATAGAGAGATTAACACCCGGATGGGTGACATTTATGATGCATACAATGATTTAAAAAATGATTCGATGGAAGCGAGATATCAAATGAGAATATTTTCAGATGACGACATCACTGGAGATATGCTCACAAACTTTGAGGCAATAAAAGCCCATGTGCTTGGGTAGTTGATTCTTAGTAAAAAGCGCTGTTCCCGTTCATTAATCTCTATTAGATTTGCCAGCATTTATTTTACGACTCCACGCTTGGACCTTCATCTGTGGGGAGCATTGCCATGCGCACCAAACGAACTGTCCTTTTTATCCTGGGCCTCGGTTTGGCCTTGGCCTGCGCCCCAACGCCGCATCCGGACCGTGACGCTGTCCTGGCGACCGTGCAGGGACTCTTTGACGCCATGCTGGCGGGTGACGGCGCCGCTGCCGCCGCCTTGTTCACGCCCGATGCCCGGCTGATAGTCTTCCCCCGAGATGGCGCGGGTGGTTCGCCGAATCTGGTGCCGGCCGCCGATTTTGCCGCCAACCTCACGGCCGCTCCCGGGGAGTTGCTGGAGGAGATGTTCGACCCCGAGGTGCGCATCGATGGAGACATGGCCATGGTCTGGGCGCCCTACGATTTCCACCTGGGCGGCGAGTTCAGCCACTGCGGGGTGGACCTGGTCGATCTGGCCAGAATCGATGGCCAGTGGCTCATCCTGAGTATCGCCTACACGCGCCAGACGGAGGATTGCCCCGACCGGGCGGTAGCAAGATCGCCGAGCTACTAGTCTGCCGCGCCCGGGATTGACCCTCACTCCGTCCGGCGGCCAGCGTATTTCCTCCTTCGGCTGCGATGATCCCTACGGGTCACGCGCGCCATCTCGATAGCGCCGCTCGCCTCTACCAGGCCCGTTAATGCGGTGCGCTGGCGCAATGATCAAGTGGCAACTTTAACAACCGGCAAGCCGCTGGCGTAATCCGCCAGGCCTCGGAGAATATTCCTGAAGCGCGAAGTGATCATAGGGCGCAACATGACGTAGTGCATCAGCGTGCCCAAGGGACCAAATTTCATTTGATACCGCATGGTCATTCTCACCTCAGTGGTTTCACTGCCGGTTTCTGATTCCAATATGCGAAACTCCGCTTGCGCCCACTTTAAAGGCAATTTATAGTCTGAGAGATCGACTCTATATCCGGCTTTATCGTACCATTCTGCGATGGTTTCTACAACATGGGTGCCATCATTAAAATGGCAGCGCCGCGAACTGCCCACACCCATCTTGCCATCAGTCAGTTCATCGACGGAGGTGATGTAGGGGTGGAAATTGCCAATCCCGAAAAAGTCTTCCAGAAGCGGCCAGACAACTTCTGGAGCGGCAGGGACGAGAGTTGTTAGTGAGATTTCATTCATCTTTTTCTCCTGTGTTGGTTAAATCGTAATGGAACGATCGTTCAATAAATAAGCAAAAAAAATCAGGCAAATATGCTCAAGGTTATATCGACCACTGCGGATAACGTCTTGGCTGAAGTGCCCGCTTTGGCGTCGATCAACAGTCCGGAAGTGAGTGTGGCCAACAGATGAGACATGTTTTCATTGGCAAATTCCGCACGAATTTGACCTTTGGTGGCCGCATTGTTAAGCGCATTCAGGAAGGCTTCTGCCCACAGGCCATGGAAGTAACTGACCCTGCTGGACGCCTTATCATCCAACAGGTGCATTTCGACGATGCAGTTTACCAGCATGCAGCCCTTATGCGCCTTATCCTGGGTGGCCTCAAGGATCAGCAGATCAAATCGATCACGGATGGTATCCATATCTGCCTGCGGACTCGACAACGGCGCGGAAAAGTGTATCTGGTTCATGGAACCGTATTTTTCCAATGCCTGCCCGAAAAGATCTGCTTTATTGCCAAAGGTGTCATAGATACTTTGGCGGCTTATACCCATCCCCACGACTAAATCCTGCATAGAGGTGCCCGCATAACCTTTAAGCGTGAAAAGGTACATGGCCTTATCCAGGGCCTGCTCAGTATCGAATGATTTTGGCCGGGCCATAATCAGGCCAATATTAGAATTATAGAACGATCAGTCCAAATGATATTTTCGTTCATGCTGTCCCACTGCCGGAATTGACACTCCCCCCGGTGGCGGCCTAAATTGGCCGCGGCTCTGGCGCATTCGTCTAGTGGCTAGGACGCCGGCCTCTCACGTCGGTAACAGGGGTTCGACTCCCCTATGCGCTACAACCTGTTGTGAGGCGAAGAAGGCGGCTCGTAACTTCTGCGGGCTTTTTTAGTTACATAATGCGCCCGTAGCTCAATTGGATAGAGCGTTTGGCTACGGACCAAGAGGTTGTGGGTTCGAGTCCCTCCGGGCGTACGAAACTGCCCAGGCAGCGGCTGCTGCGGACGGCATTCATCGCGCGGCGCTGATAATCAAACCGAGTCAGGTTATGACGACTACTCCCGGCAAATCCGTTGATGTGCAGTTCCTGGAACAGGCCCTGGCCGAGGCCGAGCGGGCCTTCGAGGCGGGGGAGGTGCCGGTGGGGGCCGTGGTGGCGCATAAGGGCCAGATCATCGGCGGGGGGCATAACCGCCGCGAGGCGTTGAACGATCCCACTGCCCATGCCGAGCTGCTGGCCATCACCGCGGCGGCCAACCATCTGGGCGACTGGCGGCTGACCGGTTGCACCTTGTATGTCACCAAGGAGCCGTGCCCCATGTGCAGTGGCGCGCTGGTGAACGCCCGCCTGGACCGGCTGGTATTCGGGGCCTGGGATGAGCAGGCCGGCTGCGCAGGGTCGCTCTACCAGCTCTGCCGGGATCCCCGTTTCAGCCACCAATTGGACGTATCCGGAGGCTTGTTGGAGGGGCGCTGCCAGGACCTGCTGAAGGCATTTTTTGCCCGGGCCCGCAGTGGCGAGGGTGGCAGGGGGGGGAGCAGCCAGGGGTAATATCGGCACTGTTGGAGAGGTGGCAGAGCGGTTGAATGCACCGGTCTCGAAAACCGGCATCCGTCTTATGGCGGATCGAGAGTTCGAATCTCTCCCTCTCCGCAGGGGTTTACAGGGATGAGAACCCTCTCTTGAGGGTTCGAGCCGGAGTCCCGTCCCGAAAATTCGGGTTCGGGCCGTAGACCGGTGAGCGCAGCGAGCCAACTTGTCAGGCGCATCGGAGTGTAGCCTGATCCCTCCCTCTCCGCTGGATTGTTGGGGCGGGCAAGCGACTATTAGGCGAGGAGGATAAATGGTATGCCATTAAAACAGTTTGACGTAAAAAAAGCGTTCCTTAGGGGACCGGACTTCTTCAAGCGGCTCACAGTCAAGGGTGATGGAAAACCGTTAGCCGGAGCCAGACTTACAGGCGACACCGAGCTTCTTATTGTGGAGCGAGGGGACCAGGCTCTGGCCTTCGTGATGCGGGAGTTGGCGCGGCCGCATACTGCCCAAGGCACACTTGCCGGGGTGCCTTACCTGGTCAGCTTCTGAGGTGTCTGCAACAGTGGAATCGGTCTGACTCCCATCATTGACGGCCAGGTTCACCACTTCAGCGCAGGCGGGCTGTACAACGGGCTAGTACTTCTGGTGGATGATGAATCAGGCACGTACTGGGATCACATCACGGGTGCGGCAGTACATGGCCCGCTGCAGGGCAAAGTGATGGAAGCATGGCCCCTGACCTACACGACGGTGGTTGAAGCGCTGAAGCGGTGGCCGGAAATACCGGTGATCCGGGAGAGAAGCCTCAATCCTGTGGCCCTATTTTTTCGGCTGGTGCACAGAAAGAAAATAGGCCGTCGCGGGTTTATACCCTTCATTTTTCGCCGGACCATGCACGACACTGATGATCGATTCCCGGAGATGACTCAAGGGCTTGGTGTTATCGTGGATGGCCGCGCCAAGTTTTATTCCACTGCTGCTTTGGCCGAGCCTGTGGAAGATGACTGGAGCGGCGCCGTGCTCCGCCTGTCCATAGGACCGGACCATGTCCCCCATGCCGAGTGGACTGACGGAACCCGGCCCATGCAGCTTTTCACACGCTGGTACGGCTTTTCAGCCACTTATCCGGGGTGCGAGGTGCTGGGGGACGGCGTGGACTAAGATTATAATTTTTGGGCGAAATACTCCTGCTATGCAAACCCTCCGTTTGATAATCAACTGCATTCACTTCAAAATCGTCATCCCTCCGCTCTGGGCGTCCTGACCGGCAGGTAGCTCAAGCCTCGGCGGACTCCCCGTTGGGTACGCCCAGGGTAGCCGCCGGCGCAGAGCCCGGGCAGAGCCTCTCCACATTACCTAAGAGGTATTGTTGGTTCTTTCTGCCAGCGGCTGCATCATTCCCCTATCATAGTTGGGGGATCGTCCAGACAGCCTGCCTTGGGTCCCTGGTTGTTGGTCCAACGGGGTCTCAGCTCCCACCCTGCGATTGATTTGAGCCATTCGGCTATACTCGCACATCGGGCTAGATACTTTTGCTATCCCGCTTCCATTTCCCTTACCTTGCGCGCGATCACCTCAACCAGTACGATGTCAGAAAAGTCCAGCCTATCGGCCTTCATTGACGAGCTCCGCCGCCGGCGGGTCTTCCGGGTAGCGGCGTTCTACGGCGGTATAGCCTTCGTTATCATCCAGATCATCGATGGTACCTTCGAGGTCATGGGCATTCCGGCCTGGGTGAGCCGCCTGCTGATCATCCTGCTGGGCGTCGGCTTCCCCGTGGCGATAGGTCTGGCCTGGGTATTCGATATCACGCCTGAGGGGATCGTCCGCACCCAATCCAAGACCACCACCAAACAGGCCAAACCGCTCACTTCCAACAGGGCGCTGATAGTTATCACGGTGTTGGCCATCGCCTTCGGCATCTGGGGGAGCTGGGGGGGCGCCGGCCGGGAAGACGATCCTATCTCTGTTCTATCCATCGCCGTGCTCCCTTTCGCGAACCTCAGCGACAGTAGGGAGGATGAGTATTTCAGCGACGGTATCACTGAAGACATCATGGCCCATCTGGCCAAAATCGACGCTATGCTGGTCATTGGCCGTACCTCGGTAATGCAATACAAGGGCACGACCAAGCGCCTCCGGGATATTGGGCAGGAGCTCGGGGTGGCGTCCCTGCTGGAGGGCAGCATCCGGCGGGTCGGCGGCAAGGTCCGCATCGTGGCCCAGCTGATCGATGCCCGGACCGAGAAGCACCTATGGGCCGAAACCTATGACCGGGAAGTCGATGAGGCCGAAATCTTTGCTCTGCAAAGCGACGTGGCCCGGAGAATCGCACACGCCCTGGAAGCAGAACTCCTGCCCGCAGTCCAGCGGAGTATGGAGATAAAGCCGACTGAGAACCTGGAGGCCTACGAATGGTTCCTGAGGGGGAATGAATTCCTCAGGCAGGGATCTTTTACGGTAGCTGGCGGCAAGTCCCAGCTCGGACTGGCCGTGAAGGCTTACCAGCGTGCCATTGATTTGGATGCTGTATTTGCCGCCGCGTATGCCAGGTTATCCTATGCCCTGACCGCCCTTTATTTTTTCCATGAAAACCGCCCACCATTGGCAGAGCAGTCTCAACAGGCGGTTGACAGGGCCTTGGAATTGAATCCTGATCTTGCATTAGGACATCTGGCGATGGGCTATTACCAGAATTTAGTGCAGCGAAATTTCGACGCCGCGTTACAGTCCTATTCCAGGGCTCAAGGGGGCCTCCAGAACGACAGCGAGCTCTTGTCCGAGATTGGCCTGGTTCAGATGCGGCAAGGGAAATGGGAGCAGGCCTTGAGCAATTTTAAAGGGGCCGCCGAAATCGATCCGCGATCACCGGCCATAAATCAACGGCTGGTCAACGGATATCTGTACGTACGTAATTATTCGGACGCAGCGGCAACTCTTAAAAACCTGGAATCCTTGACCCCGGATGATCCAGCTATGTATTCCACCAAAGTTGAATTGGCGCTGTTGGAAAAGGGAGATGTTGAGATTGCGGGGTCAATCGTGCGGGAGGCGACCGCATATGTCGATCCGGTCACGGTTATGATACAAGGGAACCAATTGATCCATCGTCTGGGTTATTGGCGCTTTGGACTACAGCAAGAGAATATAGAGAACACCATCGCGACGTACTCCGCGCGCCGTTCCGAAACCGGCCGGCAGAAATATTTTTTCTCCCTTGGCCAGCTCTACGATCTTTCACAGCAACCCTCAATGGGTGAGGCCTATTACGACTCTGCCCGGATGTGGCTGCAAGACCAAATTTTATCTTCTCCCGGCAATTTTGCCCTGCAGGCCGATCTTGGGCTGGCCTATGCGCTGCTGGGTGAAAAGGACAAGGCCATTGAGGCTGGGACGCGCTCAAAAACCTTGATGCCGATTTCAGCCTGCCACTGGTGAGGACCCAATGCGGTCATGGTCATGGCTTATATTTATACGATGGTAGGTGAATACGAGGCGGCACTGGAAGAGTTTGACCTGCTACTGTCGATACCGTCGCATACTTCCCTGGCCTGGCTGGAAGCGGATCCGCTGCTGGAGCCGATGCGCAATCATCCCAAGTACAAGGATTTATTGGTGAAGTATGCTGACTGATAATATTGATGAAGACCTTCGGATATAGAGCTCACATTGCCAAGCTGCCCAGCCTGCTATTCATTCTGCTGATAGGCTCCGCTGGCGCGGAAGACAAACCGACCCTGGCGATCGTCGATTTTGAGGGGTTCGGCGTATCACCCACGGAGGCCATAGGCCTCACGAATCGCCTCAGAAATGAAATCTTCAGGAATGGCCACTTTGACGTGGTTGATCGCGGCATGATGCAAAGCATTTTGGCCGAGCAGGATTTTCAATTATCGGCCTGTACTTCAAATGAATGCCTGGTGGAAGTGGGCCAACTGCTGGGCGCACAACAGATGATTGGCGGCAGCATAACGAAGATCGGCTCGATGTATACCGTCTCTGCGCGGTTGGTCGATGTGGAGACGGGCAGAGTTATTAAGGTCTCGGATTATGACATACGCGGGGGGCTGGAGGAACTGTTGACGATAGGGATGAGCCAAGTCGCAGGCATGTTTTCACCTGCTATTACAGATGTGGCAGATGGCCGCGACGAAGAACCCTTGATTGTAGAGGGTGAAGGTCAAGCAAATATTTCCGAATCGCCTCCCAAGATCGATGTGGAGGACCCGAAGCGCGGTTCGCTATCACCGACTTATATAGTTGGCGAGGCTGCAGGAAGAACCCTAGCGGGTACTTTCGCTTACGCTGGCCCTTACTCTGGAATGATTAAAGTTCGATTATATCAACCGCTCAAGGTGGCGGAAAGTCGTCTATATATTGACATTGGATTTCTAGAGATGGATTTTTGGGAAGGGATGTACAGCCAAATTGGCTTGGAAAAATCAAAATTACTCAGTAGCCGGTGGAAAACTTCTACGTCACTTGGTCTTGGCCTGGGAGCGGACGGGGCGAGTATTATTCCGCTATTATCTGGTGGGATTGGGATAAGTTATAATGCCCGTTTATTTGCTGACCCAACATTTCAAGGTCTTCTCCACTTAACGCCATACACAGGTTTTTCACCAATGGTATCTGTCAGACTACAAGGAAGTTTATTGCAAATACTGGGGACGGGTCTTGCAGGGATCGTGCTCCTGTCCACGCTCGTACTATTGCTCGGAGGAACATTGTAATATACCAATGATATTGCCGGATGCCCGGATCACCCCCAACCCGTCCTGAAAAAAATAGAGGTGCCATTTGGAGCCCGCCTTGAATACACTCAACCTCGGGATACGCCAGGTAAACCTCTATGCAGTACCTTAAGGCTAATGTTGGTTCCTTCTACCTGCGGAGGCATTTAAATTTCTCGCGGTCATGATCAACATTCATACAGCGCCCGATAGATTGCGACGACGAGCCGCTGGCGTCCGCCGTACGGGGCGCTATGCCATGTAACTGTTGCCGGTCATGAGCTGGAGGTTGCGCCTCAGGCTGAACGGCCTGGGGTTTTTTTGGGTCCATCATTTCAGGGTTCAAGGGGGAGTATCGACATGAAACCAGCCGTCAAGAAAGTGGTCCTGGCCTATTCGGGCGGCCTCGACACGAGCATCATCATCCCCTGGCTGCGGGAGAACTATGACTGTGAGGTCATCGCTTACGTGGCCAACGTGGGGCAGCAGGACGATTTCGACGCCGTCCGCAAAAAGGCGCTCGACACGGGGGCGGCCAAGGTGGTGGTGGAGGACCTCCGGGAGGTGTTCCTGACAGATTTTGTCTGGCCGACCATCCGGGCCGGGGCGGTGTACGAGCGCAAGTACCTGCTCGGCACCAGCATGGCCCGGCCGCTCATCGCCCAGCAGCAGGTGAAACTGGCCCAGGAGGTGGGGGCCGATGCCCTGGCCCACGGCTGCACCGGCAAAGGCAACGACCAGGTGCGCTTCGAACTGGCCTACATGGCCCTGGCGCCGCAGCTGCAGATTATCGCCCCCTGGCGGCGCTGGGAGATCGCCTCCCGGGAGGACGCCATTGCCTACGCCCGGGCCCGCAACATTCCCGTCGAGGCGACGGTCGAGAAGATCTACAGCCACGATGAGAATATCTGGCACATTTCCCATGAAGGGGGACCGCTGGAGGACCTGTGGAACGAGATGGACGAGGGCCTGCTGAAGTGGGTCCGGCCGATCAGCCAGACCCCGGACGAGCCGCTTTACGTTGATCTGACCTTCGAGGAAGGCAACCTGGTGGCCCTGGACGGCGAGCGCATGGCGCCGGTAGAACTGCTGGAAGCCCTGAACAGGGCCGGCAGCGAGCATGGGGTAGGGGTCATCGACATGGTCGAAAACCGGGTGGTGGGGATGAAATCCCGGGGCATCTACGAGACGCCCGGCGGCACCATCATCACCACGGCGCACCGGGAACTCGAGGCCCTCACGCTGGACAAGGATTCCCAGCACTACAAGGATATCATCGCGGAGAAATATGCCGCCCTGGTCTACCAAGGGCAGTGGTTCACGCCCCTGCGCGAAAGTCTGGATGCGTTCCTGGCGGCCTTTCAGAAATATGTTAGCGGCACGATCAGGGTTAAGTTGTTCAAGGGCCACTGCCTGGTCGCCGGTCGCCGGTCCATCTTTTCACTGTACCGGGAGGACCTGGCCACCTTCGGCAAGGAAGATGTTTACGACCAGAGCGACGCGGAGGGCTTTATCAACCTGTTCGGGCTGCCGGGGAAAGTGGAGGCGCTATTGTCGGATGTGGGCATCAAAAAGGGACAGTACCGGGCCCCGGACTACTTCAAGACCTTCAAGAGGGACTGACCATGCAGGGTAAAGTCTGGGAGGAGCGGTTTGCAACGCCACTGGCGGCCGAAGTGGACGCCCTCAACCGCAGTGCCCCTTTCGACTGGCGGCTGGGTCCCCACGACATCCAGGTCTCCCGGGTCTGGAGCCGGGCGCTCCATCGCGGGGGGGCGCTGACAGAGGCCGACCTGCAGGCCATCCTGGACGGCCTCGACCGTATCGCTGAGGAATGGGACGCTGCCGGCGCCGGCTTCCTGCAGCCGGACGATGAAGACATCCATATGGGCATCGAACGCCGCCTGACAGAGCTCATCGGCGAACCTGCCGAGCGGCTCCACTTCGGCCGCAGCCGGAACGATATGGTGGCCACCGATATGCGCCTCTATATCAGGGCGGAAGCGGCGGCGCTGGAGAATGCCGTGCGACGGTTGGTTAAAGCGCTGGCGGACCAGGCCGACGGCCATCGCGAGACGTCATTCCCCGGCTACACGCACCTGCAGCAGGCCCAACAGGTGAGCCTGGCCCATGTGCTTCTGGCCCATGCCAGCGCCTGCAGGAAGGATGCCCAGCGCCTGGCCCAGCTGGCCGGAAGCATCACGGAATGCCCCTTGGGTGCGGGCGCATTGGCCGGCTCGGCGGCGCCGGTGGATGTGGCCTGGATCGCCCGGGAGCTCGGTTTCGATGCACCTGCGGCCAACAGTATCGAAGCCGTCGGCAGCCGGGATGAAGTGCTCGATTTTCTCTACCTGGCCGCCCGGCTGGGCATCCATCTGAGCCGTCTCGGCGAGGACGTGATCCTCTGGTCCAGCCAGGAGTTCGGATACGCCACGCTGGGGGAGAGCAGTTCCACCGGCAGCTCCCAGTTGCCGCACAAGAAGAATCCCGATGTCTTTGAGCTGGCCCGGGGAAAGGCCGCCCGGCTTACCGGGAACCTGACCACCGTCATGGGCATGCTGAAGGGTTTGCCCAGCGGTTACAACAAGGACCTGCAAGAAGACAAGGAGCCGCTTTTCGACGCAGTGGATACGCTCCAACTGCTGTTGCCGGCGATGACCCTGGCCGTGCAGGAGCTCGCCTTTGACCCAACGCGCATTGAGGCCAGCCTGCGGCCGGAGCTCAAGGTGGAGCAGGTGGTGGGCCTGCTGGTGGAGCGCGGCCTGACCTTCAGACAAGGCTACCGGCTGGGGCAGCGGCTGGTGAAGGGGGCCGGGGAGCGAGACCTCCGGGTGGACCAACTGTCACTGAAAGCATTGCTGGAGATCAGCCCGGAGTTTGACAAGCAGGTTCAGGATATTTTGCAGGGGGGCTGGACCGTCCCCGGTGCGGGGGTGAGCGGAGGGACGTCCCTCAAATCGGTACAGGCCCAGTTGGACGACCTGCGCACCTGGCTGGGATCGCCCGCACGCAACCCTCCCAAGTAGCCGTCCCGGTGGGTATATTTGGCGCGGCGGATACCGCACTCAGGCGTGGCCAAACATGCTCAGCAACCTGGGTTGGAGGAGTGGCTGAGCGGTTGAAAGCGGCGGTCTTGAAAACCGTTAACCGGCATTCCCGGTTCGGGGGTTCGAATCCCTCCTCCTCCGCAAGCTCGGGATGAGAACCCATCGGGGGTTCGAGCCGGAGTCCGCCAGCTGGTGGACGGAGACCTGCGGAGCGTAGCGAGGCGAATCCCTCCTCCTCCGCAATAACGATGAAGTGCACACTCTACATATTACGCTGCTTACGCACCGGCAATCAGAGCATGGGGGTGACGACCAACCTGCAAGCCCGCCTGGACACCCTGCTTAACGGGCACGGCGGCAACCGTATCAGCCAGCCGGAGATCATGCACCTAGAGCACTTTGAAGATATTATGACCGGACATCGCCGGCTGCAGCAGATCCGGAGCCGCTGGAATGAATCGGCGCCTTTCGGCGCCCTTGACAGTGCCGGCGGACAGCTGCCCGGGGGCAATTGACAGACAATTGGCCGGCCCGGTAAATTGACTGCCGGGAGAGGTGTCCGAGTGGCTCAAGGAGCTCGCCTGGAACGCGAGTGGGCGGTATTCCCGCCTCGTGGGTTCGAATCCCACCCTCTCCGCAAATAGATAAACCCTCTGTGGAGGGTTTTCTATTTCAGGGCGGCAGATGAGGACCCATCATCTTTGGGTTCGAGTCCCGACGATTCTGTCGGGATGAACCAAAGGGTACCACTGCCAACTGCTACTGCCAATTTCTTCCTCATCCCACCCTCTCCGCCGTGGCCGACGTGAAGCCCCCTCGAATGAGGGGTTTTTTTGCTGAAAATGTTTGCAGCGGCGCGGCGATGTGCTAAAAGCATGGTTTTGCCCCGGTCCGCCAGGGTAGAATTTATCGGTTGACAAGCATCTGGCCCCTCACTATACTTAACCTAGAAATTAACTATTATGACTGACATCCACATACCCCAGGACTTGGATGCCGTGTTCGGGGCACTTGCCAACAAGCATCGGCGTGACATCATTTACGTGCTCGGGCTGCAACCTTGCTCCATCAGTTTTCTGGCTGAAATGCGCGGGCTTTCCCTGCCGGCGATTCATAAGCATATCAAGATTCTTGAGGACGCAGACATGATCATTCGCAGGAAGATGGGCCGGACAAACTACCTTGCCCTCAACCGGCATGCGTTGCGCCGGCTGCAAAATTGGCTTATGCAATATCACACTTACTGGGGTAGCGACGAGGAGACCTTGGAAAACTATGCCCAGTTTTTAAGCAGATCGAAAACCAAAAAAAAGGAGCAATAATGAAGAAATATTTATTCCTATACTACGGCTTTGTAACGCCCACCAAGGAAATAGGTGAAGCCTGGGGCAAGTGGTTCGAATCGGTGGGGGACAGGTTTGTCGATAGCGGCAGCCCGTTCGGTTACGGAAGAGAAATCGCCCCTGATGGGACCCGTGAACTGCCCCTGCAGCCCGATTCATTAACCGGCTACTCCCTCATTAACGCTGAAAACATGGATGCAGCAGAATCTATAGCCAAAACCTGCCCGATGATCACCAGCATAAAGGTATACGAAGCCGATTCGATGTAAGTCGCTTCCGTTGCCCTGGCGCACGAGATAGCGTAGCCGGCCGGCTGCTGTTGGCCGGTCGCCAACCAGAGGAGAACTGCTGAACTCGCAACTTGCGCTACGAGTCAATGCCGGATGCGGCTTCCTCGGCGGACTGGCCGCAGTTGTCCATCGAGCGATAATGGCGGGCGCCGAGCAGAGCAGGGCTGCCCTCACGGCCGAACGGTCCATGGGCGCTTACATCATGGGCCTGGCCACGATGGTCTGGCGGATGTCCGTCGGTGAACGGAGGGAATTAATCCAACCTTGCTGGCAACTTTTGACCTAACATGGCCACGATGCCATGACCCATACCCCCATATTCAGCGTCGTCATTCCGGCCTATAACGGACGCGACGCCCTCGCGCTGACCCTCGACTCCATCGCCCGGGCTGATGTTGATATGGCGTCAATCGAAGTGATTGTGGTCGATGACGGATCCACGGATGGCACTTACGAGGCCTTTGCCGAAAATCAGTACCCGTATGGATTCACGATCCTGAAATCCTCCAACAAGGGGCAGTCAGCCGCCACCAATGCAGCGATCCGGCAGGCCAGGGGGGAGTATATTTTCTCGTCTGCCCAGGATATTATTTTTCATCGAGACCTGTTTAATGAGCATCTGGCCTGGCACCAGCGACAGCTTGGCGAGGATATCGTTGTGCTGGGCTCCTTGCCCTACGCCCCCGACGTAAATATTACCCCCTTTATGTATTACCTGGTCACCGGGGGCTGGCAATTTGGACATTTTCTCATCAAGGATATCTTGAACGTTCCTCCGCAGTTTTTATACGCGCCAAATTTCTCCGTCAAGAAAAGCGTGCTGGAGCGAGTGGGACTTTTTGACGAAGATTTTCCCTTCGGCTACCAGGATACCGAGCTCGGCATACGGCTGGCGAACAGCGGAATCCGGTTCGAGTACAACGCCAACGCCATCGGCTACCACAATGATGTAAAGGAGTTGCGATCTTTTTGCCAGCGGCAGGAGATCGTCGGCGCAAGCCTGGTAACCTTGCTCGAAAAGCATCCCGGCTATGAGGCGCTTCAGCACTTTTTTGACAGAATTCTAAGCTACAATCTCTCCTTCTCCCAGGTCTACCTGGACCACCTTTGGCTATCCGTGGAAGAAACGGAGCAAGATCTGCTGGGCCGGAAAAAGGGTTATGAGACGGCCTGGGAAAAAGCCTTTGTGCAAAAAATACCGGTCAGCGAACTGGATAGAGTCGAGCAGGAAACGGTGGTGGTGTGCAAACGCTTATTCGCCGCTTACGAGAACCTTATGTGGCATCATTGGTCCACAGGATTGTTGCTCAAGTATATCGATGTGCATGGTGCCGGAGAAACAGCCAGACTCATCAAGGGCCGCTATATCCGGAAGCAGATGTCCGTTCAACAACGGAAAATAATAAAGTCCAACTTGACCAAACACTCGCTCGATATTGGCCCGGTTGCTTCAAGTAAAAGTCAGCTCAGTATTATCATCTATGGCAGCGATTCATACCGGCAATGCTTTGAGCGCCTGCACGACTTTATCATCCCGGAAGGCGAGCTTTATAACTATCAGCTCGTGCTGGTGCTGCCTGAGGGAACCGCCACAGACGATCAGATTTCAAAACTCCAATCCGTTGCCGAGGTGGTGGTCGCGCAAACCATTAATCGAGGCATCGTCGAGGCCATGGGCAAGTGCAGCGCGGAGGTTGCCTGCATCGTATCCATGAGTACGCACATCGATTACGAAATTTCAAAGAAACTGTCGAGTCTGCTTTTCAATAAGATCGCGGAAGTGGGTATCCTGGGCGGCAGCATGCTGCTTGGCGATGGCAAAAAGCTGAGGATTGGGTATGAGACGAACAGCAGCGGCCAGTATATACCCCTGGTTGAAAGGAAATTTGACCGGCGGGGAATGAAGCCGGTCCCTGTGGCCATTCCGGAATATTTTATCATCAGAAAACAGGCCTTTAATACCATAATCGCCAGCGGAAAGCTGCACGATGAAGATGGTGATATCTGGAACGCAAGATTGTGCGAAATAGCGGCTGAAGCAGGCATAGGGGTCTACCATGTGCCGGAACTGCTTGCCCACAGCAGCGCGGCCTAAAATATAATGTCGGGCTGGGGCGCCGGGACCGCCGTCCATCGCCGGTTCCCGAATTCGTCGTATATCCTTGCCTCTGGATGGTAAATTAGGACGCGCCTGAATCGCCCCGTCGTTCAGGCGTCATTACGGCGCAATTGTTATTAATGTGACGAGCATCATGGCTAAACCGGCCAACCGGTGCGTAATTGGGCCCATGGAAGCAGATAAATATTTATCAATCACCAGGCTGTATATGCGTCGACAGCATAAGCATACCAGGATATTATTTTTTAAGGCTACGGCTCTGCACCGGCGCGCGGGTCGCCGCGATCATCAGGCCATCTTTTGGATAAAATAATCCTGCCGCGTACGTTTTCAAAACATCGGGAACGGTGCGGCTCCGGTATAGCAGCCCAGCCGATTCCGGATCGCAGGTACGCCCTGCCGGACAGCATTTTAACGGCGGCGCCAGATTCGTCGCCATCGAGTCAATCCTCAGGCGGATAAAGCCAGTACAGTATATAATCGAGAGGACCATCATGCAGCCAACCAAGCGTCGCAGAAATGTTCTATTTGTCCACCTGCTGGTGGGCGCCCTGTTGACTTCCATCCAGACGCCCTTAGCGGCGCAAGCTCCCCTGGCTCAGGTCATCAGGACCCTGGGATCGGTGCAGCTCAAGCGGCTGGTAGATTCCGATTTCAACACACCTTTGGCCGCACAGATGCAGTTGTTCGATGGCGATGCCGTGCAGTCTGGCCCTGGCGGCTTCGCGTCGCTTATTTTCCTCGATGATCGAACGCTCCTGAAAATTAAAGAAAACAGCCAGATACAGCTCGTCGAATCCACGGGTGTCCGGACGGTGGACCTCCGTTTCGGCACTTTGCGGTCCAACCTGCCCGAGCCCATCAAGGACTTTCGGGTGGAGACGCCCAACTCGGTGGCATCGGTGAAGGGGACCGATTTCTGGCTGGTCTCCGATCCCAATGTCGGCATTGACGTGGCCTACGGTATCGAAGGTGTGGTGGAGATTCTGAATATCGTCAGCGGTCTGACCCAGAACCTGACCGCCAATACGATGATCACCTCCACTGCCACAGGGCTGATTACGCCGCCGGTGCCGGTATCGCCGCAGCAAATGCCGGTCGATCCGGATGATGTGACGCCGGTGCCAGAGCCTGAGCCGGAGGGTGATGACGAGGGGCCCGCCGAGGAAGGCACGGCCGAAGGAGTTGAGGAGGCCCCGGCCGAACCGGCGCCGGACGCTCCCGAAGTCCCCAGCGAGTCTATCTTTGAAGGCCTGACCGAGGCCACCCCCAGCACTACTGAGCCGGTGCTGATCGATACCGCCGGCACCGAGGAAGGACCACCCGAGGAAGAGGCGGCCGAAGCAACGGGACCGGGCCTGGGCCTGGGCCTGGGATCGGTAACCATTGATGGTAAGGTCTATTACCAGCTGGCCTTGCGGCCCGAGTTCTCCATCGGCAAACTGGCCGTGGGCCTGGACCTGGTCGGCTACATGGATGCGCAGGGAGACTTCCGCCCGGATGAGTGGGACGAGCCCTCTGACTACCTGGACAAGATCATGTACCTGCGCTGGGGCACGGAGCAGGATCCGTTCTTTTTCCAGGTGGGAGCGCTGCCGCAAGTACAGTACGGCTTCGGCGGCCTGATGAGCAACTACTCCAATATGGCCGAGTTCCCGCAGGTCCGGCGGGTCGGCTTTGAACTGGGTGGCGCCATCGGCAATAAATTCAGGCTGAAGGGCTTTGCCGCCGATCTCAAGGAATTCAGCGGCGGGGGTGGTTTGATCGGCCTCCGGGGGACCTACCAACTGTCCGAGGCCTTTCCCCTGACCCTCGGGATGAATCTCGTCACCGACCTCAATCAGTATGGCGGACTCAAGGATAAGGACGGCGACGGGGTCCCCGACGTGGTGGACGACTTCCCCGATGATAAACTGTGGTCCGTCGACACCGATGGCGACGGCTGGGCCGACGATGATAAGGAGAACGAGTTCGACAGGGATGGTGACGGTTTCACGGACCAAACACCGGACTCCCTCTTTCAGCCCAATAACGATATTGATGGTTGGGACCTGAAGCCACCGCCGTTCAACAAGTCCCTCGCCAACAGCGCAATCACGGGGCTGAGTTTTGATTTGAGCTACCCAATTATAAGCAACAAGCTCCTTAACTTGATGGTTTATACGGAAGCGGCATTTCTCAGTTATAACGACACGCTGGAGGCGATAAGTACCACGGGTGAAGTGACGCGTTCGAGCACCGGGTTCGGCCTGATCGGTCCCGGCCTCAGGGCGCAGATTCTCAAGTTCCTGAACATAAGCTTCGAGTACCGCGCCACCTCGCCCCTGTTCCAGCACGGGTTCTTCAACGCCACCTATGACCTGGAGCGGGCGCAGATCGGCGCCGTCGTGGCCGATTCGGTGTCCACCAAGGATCAGGTGCTGATGCAGAACTATCCTGTGGGGCTGTCCGGTATCTACGGCTCCGCTTCGGCGAACCTGTTTAACCTGGTCACCTTCGGAGCCGCCTACCAGCAGCTTTCGCCGCCGGATACGTCCTCCGGGCCGAGCAACAGTTTCCTGGTCAATCTGTCCATCAACACCGATCCGATCCCCAAGATATCCGAGGCCATGGCCTACTATATCCGCACCAACGATGAGAACCCGTTTGATTTCGCCAACCCCAGCGTGAACACCACTTGGGGATTCCGGGTGGCTTATGAGTTGGCGGCAGGGGTCGATATGGTCTATAATCAGCAGGTCTCCTACCGGAATGTGGCCGGAGAGATTGAGGAGGTGCGCCTGTTGCTCATTGAGACGGCGTTCCGTTTTTGATAGGGGCCGGCCATGCCTGAGACGGGGCCGGGCGATACCCGGGATATTTACCGGTACGACAGTGGCGGACGCGGCTTCAAACGCGCGGCCATCCTGCTGGTCTTTGTGGCCGCCCTTGTGGCGGGTCTGGGGGCGCTCTTTATATGGTCTACGTTTTTCCGCTGAATATTTTAAAGCGGCCTGAATTGAAAGGCGCTGAAAGGAGGGGCCATGAAGATTGAGTTGGAATACTGCCAGCAATGAAACTATCTTCCTAGAGCCGCCAGTTTGGCGGAAAGGGTGCTGGATATATATTCGGAACGTATCGAAAACTTTACGCTGATTCCAGGGCAAGGGGGTGTCTTCGAAATTGCGGTCAATGGTCAGTTGCAATTCTCGAAAAAGGACCTGGGCCGGTTCCCCGAAGATAAGGAGGTATTCGCCCTTATTGAGGCCGGCTAGCCTGCTGTTGCTGGCTGGGGCGCTGTCCGCCCAGCAGCCGGTGGATTGGGAGATTCCCGTCATCAGCAAGCTGGTGGGGACCAGCATTGAAATTCCCGAACAGGAATACTACCGCATTTTTGGAGAGCTGGAAGGCTTTCTCACGGCCCAGTTCATGCAGGTGGGAGCCACGTTTGAGGCCCGCATACGGACCCGGGACGGCTGGCAGCGGCGGCGCTACACTCCCCGCCAGTTCTACGACCTGGGGCTGGCCATCGATCTGGCCGGTGAGATTGATCCACGGGTCCTGGCCAAGCTGAGCGGCGAGACGGACTATCACCAGACGGTGGCCGACATCCAGGCCCTGCCCACAGGCGTCCAGATGGTCCTCTATCGCCGGGCAGGCAAGGCGGTCCGGGGGACCTACACCGGGTTCGACGGCCACCACTTCCTGCTCAGCGGCCGGGGCAAGCGGGGGCGGCAACGGATATCGGTCGGTGAAGTGACCCATCTCAAATACCGCGATCCCCCCGTGGCCGAACTGCTGGGGGACCGTCGCATCTATATGGCCAGCGCCCTGGCCGGTATGGGCGCCGGAGTACTGTGGAACACGCTGTGGAATGTTAGCGGATTTGAAGCCCGGGCCAGCCTTAACTTCAAGGGGGCGCTGCTGGGTCTGGCCCTTTCGCCGCTGCCGGTACGGATTGTCCGGATTCGCCGTGCCGCCTTGCACGGCTTTAAGATCGAGCGTGATGTCCAGGATAAAATCCGCACCTATTTATTCTTACATTTCGGGGAAGCATGAACTTTAGAGCATTTTCATCCATCCTGTTTGGCATGGCCCTGCTGGGATTTTCCATTGGTGTGGTGGTCGGTATCTATCTCCAGTGGAGGACCGGCAACCGGGGTTGGGCCTACCTGGCGGTGCCGTTTATGGGATTGGGCAGCGCCTTTGCCGCTTACGGAACCCTGTCAAGCCAATCAAAAAAGGCCGCCGAGAGCCACACGTCAGAGGGCAACAATGGTTGAACGCAAGAGCCGCAGAGGCAGCAAAAACAGTACCGACAAAAAAACCGCCGCGCCGGAGTTGACTCCCCAGGAAGCCAACCGGGCCCTCGTGATCAGGCGCATCGAGGAACTCACCCTGCCGATTCTGGAGAAGTACGGCGAAGCGGCCTTTGAGGAAATCCTCGGCCGCCTGAACCAGGTGATCGACGAGTATACCGCCGAGGTACAGCATCTGTTTACCGGTCTGGTGGAGCAGGCCAAGGAAGACCATGGCCGCCTGCGCGGTCTGTTGGACAGGGACGAAGGGGGCACCGAGACTGCTGAGGCGGAGGCGCCCCCTGAGGACCGGGATATGAGCGAGATTGAGCGCCGGCTGGAGTCTGAAGAATCGGCGTCAAATGATGCCGCTGAAAGCGAGGCGGCCGGCTAGGGGAACTTCCGCCGCCGCTCTGCCTTCGTGCCTTGCCATGCCGAAGTCAGGTCTCTAAATTTTAGCGCCTGATGGCCCAACTATGGGGTTGTAGCTCAGTTGGGAGAGCGCAGCGTTCGCAACGCTGAGGTCGAGGGTTCGATCCCCTTCAACTCCACGAAAGTGACGGCCCGGGCGGGAGCAGGAGCTTGAACTTGAACAATTGCGCCGACATGGCCGGCCGGCCAAGGATAGGGCCCCTGGCAAAACGTATCACAGGATCAATGAGGCAGACAGCCAGATGACCGGCAGGTATCCCAAATGAGCTATCAGGTGCTGTCCCGAAAGTGGCGTCCACAGCAGTTTGCCGACGTGCTGGGACAGGAGCATGTGGTGCGGACCCTGCAGAACGCCCTTGAGCGCGACAGGGTGGCCCACGCCTATATCTTTACCGGTCCCCGGGGGGTAGGTAAAACCACGGCGGCCCGGATTCTGGCCAAAACCCTTAATTGCCGCCAGCGCGAGGGGGCTGTGCCCTGCAACACCTGCCCCAGCTGCACGGAGATCACCCGGGGCAACAACCTCGACGTGCTGGAGATCGACGCCGCCTCCAACCGGGGCATCGACGAGATCAGAGAGCTGCGCGAGGCGGTGAAATATCCCCCGACGGCCGGCCTGTACCGCATTTACATCATTGACGAAGTGCACATGCTCACCACCCAGGCCTTCAATGCCCTGCTGAAGACGCTGGAAGAGCCGCCGCAGCATGTGGTCTTCATCTTGGCCACCACCGATCCCCAGAAAGTGCCCCAAACCATTCTCAGCCGGACACAGCGCTTCGATTTCCGGCGGGTGTCGGTCACCGAGATTGCCGGGCTGCTGGGAAAAATCCTGTCCCACGAAAATATCGCCAGCACTGCAACGGCCCTGCAGCTCCTGGCCCGGAAGGCCGACGGCAGTATCCGGGACGCCCTGAGCCTCCTCGACCAGGTCATCGCCTATCAGACTGAGCAGGTGGACGAGGCCACCGTAGCCGATATCCTGGGGTTGGTGGACGACGACTATTTCAGGGACTTGGCGGCCGCCATTGCCCGGCACGATATGAAAGCGGTCCTGGCCCAGATCGAGATCACCTTTGACCGCGGTTACGACCTGCAGGAGATTGCCCAGGGCTTCAACCTGTACTTGAGGGATGCGCTGCTTACGATAGAGACCGGCGACCCAACACTGACTTCCAAAGGGTCCCTGGTGGAAATTCCCGGCGACCTGCAAACCGCCGACCTGCTGGCCCTGCTGCAGATCGGTATGGAGACCGAAAACCAGATGCGTTACGCCCGCCAGCCCAGGGTCCTGCTGGAGCACCAGTGGCTGAAAATGGCCAGCCTCGACCGGAGCGTCTCCATCGCGGAGCTGCTGGGCAAGCTGGACCCCGGCCCCCAAGGTGCTACGGTCCCAGCCCAGTCCCCGGTCCCAGCCCAGTCCCCTGCCCCAGCCCAGACCCCGGCCCCGGCCAAGACCGCCCAGCCCGCCACGGAGAACCCCCGCCAGGCGGCCGCCCCCGGCGCTGTTGCCGAGCCCAAGCCGCTCCCGCCGGGACCATCCGAACCGGCCCAACCGCTGCAGCCGCCCGCGACCGCGCCCCCGCCCGGCCGTTCCTTCCGCCGGCAGAACGGTGACAATCCCGGGGCCGCCAGCACCGCCGAACCGCAGGCCAAATCGACGGGGGCCGACATTGAGGCGGTCAAGGCTAAAGGGGGAAATATCATGACGGCAATCGAATCGCGCAGTGCCGCCACCGCCAGCATCCTGGACGGGGCCCAGATATCCAGCCTTGAGGATGACCGCCTGGGGATCCATCTCCGGGCGGGTGAGGCCATCCACCTGGATATGCTGATGGCCCGGAAGGGCCTGGTGGAAGAGATCATTGAGCAGCAGACCGGCCAGCGGCTGTCCATGGTGCCGACCATACCGGAATCGGCCCAGGCGGCAGCCGGGCAGACGGCCACGCCGCCGGCGGATGAGGCCATTTCATACTTGATCAAAACGTTTAACGGCGAGGATTATTGAGCCATGTTTCCCAAGGGATTTGCACTAGGTGGCCTGCTCCAGCAGGCCCAGAACGTACAGAAGAAAATCGAAGAGCTGCAGGGCGAACTGAGCCAGCTGCAGATGGAGGGCCAGGCCGGCGGCGGACTCGTCACGGCATTGGTGAACGGCCAGCAGGCGCTGCTGAAAGTGACCATTGATCCGTCCCTGTTGCGGGATGATGCCGAAATGGTGGAAGACCTGGTGGTGGCGGCGGTCAACCAGGGCCTGCAGAAGTCTCGTGACGAGGCCCAGCGCCGCATGAACCAACTGACCGGGTCCGCTTTGGGCGGCCTCGACCTGCCGGAGGTTTAACTGGAGCAGTTGCCCCCCGCATTGCAGAAAGTGATCCAGGAATTGGGCAAGTTCCCCGGTATAGGCCGCAAAACTGCCCAGCGCCTCGGGTTCCATCTGCTGACGGTGTCCCCGGCTGCGGTGGCCGAGTTGGCCGGCGCTCTCACCGACCTGAAGGAAAAGGTCCGGGAGTGCCGCCTGTGCCACAATATCGCCGAGGATGAATTGTGCCCCGTCTGCGCCGATCCGGCTCGCGACCCCCGCACGGTCTGCGTCGTCGAGCGGGTCATCGATATCCTGATGTTCGAGCGGATGGGGGAGTACCGGGGCCGTTATCACGTGCTGGGGGGCATTATTTCACCCCTGGACGGTATCGCCCCGGCCGATCTTAATCTGGACGACCTCACCACCCGGCTGCCCGATATCGACGAGCTGATTATCGCCACCCCGCCCAGCATCGAAGGGGATACCACGGCCCATTACATCGCCGGACTGGCCGAAAACCTGCCGCTGCAGATCACCCGGCTGGCCCGTGGTCTGCCCATGGGCTCGAACCTGGAATATACCGACGAGGCAACCCTGGCCAATGCCTACAGCGGACGGGTGGAACTGTGATGCGCCAAATCCCCAACCTGCTGACCATCCTGCGCATCGGCATGACGCCGTTGTTTATATATTTCCTGTTCTGGGGCAACGGCCACGGTTATACCATCGCCCTGTTCATCTTCATTATCGCCGGCATAACCGATATCATCGACGGCCGGCTGGCCCGGGCCTTGGGCGTCGAGTCCCGCCTGGGAAAGATGCTTGATCCCCTGGCAGACAAGATACTGGTCCTCTCCGCCATGGTCAGTTTCATCACCCTGGACCTGGTCTATGCCTGGATCGTGGCCCTCATCGTGCTCAGGGATGTTGTGGTTACCGCTGTGCGCTTCGCCCTGGAGTACCGGGATATGCCGATGGCCACCAGCAACTGGGCCAAGGGCAAGACCGGAATGCAGGTGGGCGCCGTAATCATCACGCTGGGCTATTTGAGCCTCAAGGCCTACGAACTTACCTGGCTCAGCAGCCTGATCGAACAGACCAACGCCATCGCCATCGTCATGCTCATCACCATGCTGTTCACCGTCTACACCGGCATTGACTACCTGGTGGTCAACCGTGAATCCATCCGCGCCCTGGCCCGCTCAAACTGAACCGGTTCCATTAGAATCCTCGCCATAGCCATCGGCACCTTCGGGGGGATCGGCTACCTCCGGCCTGCGCCCGGCACCTGGGGCTCCCTGGCGGGTCTGCTGATCTGGTGGGCCCTGACGCCTCTGCCGCTCTATGGGCAGGCCGCTCTCATCCTGGTTACCGCCGCGGCCGGCACCTGGGCAGCCCAGCGGATGGCCTCGGCCGGCGGCAACTCCGACCCGTCGGAAGTGGTCATTGACGAGGTGGTGGGCATCTGGATTGCCCTGGCCGGAATCTCAACCGGCAACCTGCATCTGGCGGCAGCCTTTCTATTTTTCAGGCTGTTTGATATATGGAAGCCGGGTCCCATCAACCGCCTGCAGGGGCTCCCCGGCGGCTGGGGCATCATGCTGGATGATGTGGCCGCAGGTCTGCTGGCCTGGCCCCTGGTTTACGGACTGGGCCGCCTGGCATGAAGGCCGCCATACTCACGGTCGGCGATGAGCTGCTGGACGGCTATGTGACCGACTCCAACAGCGCCTGGCTGGCCCGTGCACTGGCCTCGCGGGGGGTCTCTGTCGCCGCCAAGGCCTCGGTAGGTGACGTCAAAGAGCACATCGTGGAGGCGCTGGCCCGCTGGGATGGGCAGTTCGACCTGGTGCTGGTCACCGGCGGACTCGGTCCCACCCACGACGATGTGACCAAGCTGGCCTGCTGTGCCTACTTCGATTGCGGTCTGCGCTTCGATGAGGCCTACTGGGCGGAGCTGGTTTCGCGGTTCGAGGCGCGCGGCTATGACATCCCGGACAACAACCGCTCCCAGGCCGAAATCCCCACCGCCTGCGAGACCCTGCCCAACCCGGCGGGGACCGCTCTGGGCCTGAAATTCCGTTCGGCTGCCACCACCTTTATCCTTCTGCCCGGCGTCCCCCGGGAAATGGAGGCTATTGTTACCGGCTCGCTGCTGCCCAGCCTGGAGGGGCCTGAACTGCCGCTGCGGACCCTGCGCACCACCGGACTGTTTGAGAGCGCCCTGGCCCAGCAACTGGGGCCGGCCCTGGAGGCCCTGGAGGGGGTGCAGGTCGGGCTGCTCACCGATGTCACAGGCGTCGATATCAGGATTCGGGCGGGGGCAACCGGCGCCGCCGGCAGCGCAGCGGTGGACCGGGCTGCCGACGATCTGGCCCGCATCCTGGGCGACAAGATTTACAGCACCCATGGCGACAGCCTGGCCCGGCGGGTCGGCCAGTTGCTGGCCCAGCGGGGCGAAAGCCTGGCCATCGCCGAATCGTGCACCGGGGGCCTGGCGGCGGCGGCCAGCACGGCTGAGGCAGGCAGTTCGGCCTGGTTTCAGGGCGCTGTGGTGGCCTATAGCGACCGCTCAAAGATTGACCTGCTCGGCGTCCGGGCAGAGACCCTCGCAGCCCACGGGGCGGTCAGCGCCGAAGTGGCCCTCGAAATGGCTGCCGGGGTTCGCGCGGCTTTGCACGCCGATTGGGGTTTGGCCACCACGGGCATTTCCGGCCCGGGAGGTGGGTCACAGGCCAAGCCGGTAGGGCTGGTCTACCTGGCGGTGGCAGGATCCGGCGCGACGAAGGTGCGGGAAGCCCATCTGATTGCGGAACGTGAGCCGCATCGCCGGGCGGCGGCGCAGAGTGTGCTCGACCTGCTCAGGTTGGAGCTGCAACGGCATGGATGATCTGGTCAGGCTGTTCTTCGGCTTCGAGCTGCCCGGGGAGGTGATCCGGATAAGCCGGGAACTGCGCACCCTGGTCGGGGATCCGAAGAAGACCGTGCGCTGGGTCCCGGCCCGAAACATCCACCTGACCCTGCGCTACCTGGGCCCGACACCTGACTCGGCGGTGGCCGGGATCGTCTCTGCGGCGGAAAGCGGCCTGGCGGATTTTAGGACCATGCAGATCAATCTGGCCGGCACCGGTGTCTTTCCGGCCCCTACCCGGCCCCGGGTGCTGTGGATGGGGGTGGAGGGGGACATCGCGGCGGTGCAGCGGATGGAGGGGGCCATTCACGGCCTGCTGGAGCCGCTGGGCTTTCCCCAACAGCCCCGGGATTACATCCCCCATGTGACCTTGGGCAGGGTCCGCTACCCGCAGAAGTTGCCGCCGGATGTGAGCATGTTTCTGCAGGCCGAGTATCAGCCTGTTGATTGCTCGTTGGAGGTATTACATTTGTACGAGAGCCGGGTGGGGGAAAGGGGAGTTTCCTATGTCCCTTTGGCTTCATTTCAATTGAACAGCAGTGATCAGGAGAGATCATGATAGATCAGGATAAGCTCCAGGCCATAGAGTCGACCATCACCTATATTGACCGCCAGTTCGGCAAGGGCTCCCTAATGCGCCTCGGTGACAAGGCCTTGACCCCCATGGATGTCATTTCGACCGGTTCCCTGTCGCTGGATATGGCCTTGGGTGTGGGAGGCCTGCCCCGGGGACGCGTGGCGGAAATATATGGCCCCGAGTCGTCGGGGAAAACGACCCTGGCCCTGCATGCCATCGCCGAGGCCCAGAAGGCCGGCGGCTACGCGGCATTTATTGATGCCGAACATGCCCTGGACCCAGGCTATGCCCAGAACCTGGGTGTCGATATTCAGAACCTGCTTATATCCCAGCCCGATACGGGCGAACAGGCGATGGAAATTACGGAGGCGTTGGTCCGCAGCAAGGCGGTGGCCGTGGTGGTGATCGATTCGGTGGCGGCCCTGGTGCCCAAGGCCGAGCTCGATGGCGAAATGGGCGATACGCATGTGGGCCTCCAGGCCAGACTGATGAGCCAGGCCCTGCGGAAACTGACCGGCACCGTCTCCAAGTCGAACACGACGGTGATCTTCGTCAACCAGATCAGGGAGAAAATTGGGGTCATGTACGGCAGCCCGGAGACCACGCCGGGAGGGCGGGCACTCAAATTCTACTCATCGATACGGCTTGATATCCGCCGCATCGCCGCTTTGAAAGAAGGCGATCTCATGGTCGGCAACCGGACCCGGGTCAAGGTCGTAAAAAACAAGGTGGCGCCCCCCTTTAGGCAGGCGGAATTCGATATCATGTTCGGGAAAGGCATCTCCTACGAAGGTGAACTGCTCGATATCGGCCTGGAAGCGGATGTGGTGCAAAAAAGCGGCTCCTGGTATTCTTACGGCGATCTGCGCCTGGGCCAGGGCCGGGAAAATGCCAAGCAGTTCCTGATCGAGGAGCTTGAAACCCGGGCTAAAATTGATGTCGAGGTACGGGCCTTCCTGGGTCTGAACGCAGAGGGCCCGGAGGCTGAACCTGAGCCGGAAGCGGAAGCGGAAGCGGCGCCGGAGGTTGAACAGACCTGAGCCGGATAGCTGCCCGCATAGGAAACCGCGATTAGTCAGGCCGCAGACGAACGCCAGAAGGTGCGCGATGCGGCCTTTCGCTTGCTGGCCGTCAGGGCCCGGAGCCGGATGGAGCTGGAGCAACGGTTGCGCCGGAAAAGGCTGGATGGCGACCTGATCACCCAGACCCTGGACGACTTCCGCGAGAAAGGCTACCAGTCGGACGAAGAATTTGCCCGCCAGTACGCCGGGGAAAAATGGCGCAACAAGGGCTGGGGTCCCCGGCGGTTGCAGAACGCGCTGGCCAGCAAGGGCATCGCTCCCGATCTGGCGCAGCGGGTGATCAGCGAGACGGTCGGGGAAGCGGACCTGGTGGAGGCCATTCTGCCCCTGGCCCAAAAGCAGTGGCGCAGCAGCGCCGGTCAGCCGGATCAAAAGCGGCGGCAGCGCCTGAGCGGATTTCTGCAGCGCCGGGGCTACGGCTGGGAGGTGATCGGGCCCGTCCTGGACAAACTTGCCTGAGCTTTCGATTGGGCTATGGCTCCCCCGGCAGAGGTAGGCTAACTTCCCTGTTTCCAGTGACACGCAAGCAGGCATTTTGAGCATGAAAACCAGCCAGGATATCCGCCGGGACTTTATCGAGTTCTTCGAAGGGAAGGGCCACACCTTTGTGCGCTCCAGCCCGGTGGTGCCGCTGGATGATCCCACGCTCCTGTTCACCAATGCCGGCATGAACCAGTTCAAGCCGATCTTCCTGGGACAGGCAGAGCCGGCCCAGCCCCGGGCGGTCAACAGCCAGAAGTGCATCCGGGTTTCCGGCAAGCACAACGATCTGGAGGAGGTCGGGGCGGACCACTACCACCACACTTTCTTCGAAATGCTCGGCAACTGGTCCTTTGGCGACTACTACAAGGCCGAGGCCATCGAGTGGGCCTGGGAGCTGCTCACCGGCGTATGGGGTTTCGAGAAGGAGCGCCTCTGGGCCACGGTCCACGACACGGATGACGAGGCGGCCAGGCTCTGGAGGGAGGTGACCGACATCGCCCCGGAGCGGATACTGGCCTTCGGCGACAAGGAGAATTTCTGGGAGATGGGGGCTACCGGTCCCTGCGGGCCGTGCTCGGAGATCCACTACTATATCGGTGAGGACCTGGGCCGGATGAAGGCGGTGGGGGTCAACGCCGAGGCGGATTACCGGGAGATCTGGAACCTGGTTTTCATCCAGAATAACCGTCTGGAGGATGGCTCGCTGGGAGACCTGCCGGCCAGGCATGTGGACACCGGCGCCGGTCTGGAGCGCATCGTCGGCGTGCTTCAAAAACAGACCTCCAACTACTCCACCGATCTTTTTGCGCCCATCATTGAGCAGGTGGCTCAGCAGACCGGCCGGGCCTACAGCGTCAACGACAGCGGCACCCCCCACCGGGTCCTGGCGGACCATGTGCGTATGCTCACTTTCTCCCTGGCCGACGGCGCCCTGCCCAGCAACGAGGGCCGGGGCTACGTGGTGCGCCGGATTCTGCGCCGGGCGGCCCGGTTCGGCCGCATGCTGGACCAGCACGAGCCGTTCATCTACAAGCTGGTCGATACGGTTGTGGATATCATGGGCGCCGCCTACCCGGAAATCGTCGAGCGCCAGGAACATATCAAGAAGGTGATCCAGGCCGAGGAAATTTCCTTCGGCGAGACACTCGACCGTGGGCTGGAGCTGTTCACGAAAATCACCGCGCCCCTGTCTGAGGGCGACACCATCCCCGGAGCCGACGCCTTCAAGTTGTACGATACCTACGGTTTTCCCCTGGACCTCACCGAGCTGATGGCCCGTGAGCGTGATCTGGAAGTCGATAGCGCCGGTTTTGACGAAGCCATGGCCAGCCAGCGGGAACAAGCCAGAGCAGGGGGCGGACAAGCGGCTCAGCAGGAGGAGGTGCCTTGGACTACTGTGAAGGAAGGAACTGGTTCGGAATTCCTCGGCTACGAGACTACCACAGCCACCGGGCAAATCTTAAAGTACCGAATTATCAGTGATAAGTGGATTGATGTTGTCCTGGATCGTACCCCATTTTATGCCAATTCGGGGGGGCAGGTAGGCGACACCGGTACCTTGACAGGAGGTGGGCTGGAGTTGCATGTCATGGACACAAATAAGCAAGTAGTGGAGGGGCGCACCGAAATCGTGCACCGCTGCCATCCAATAAAGGGGACCATCGCTGGTCCAATAGAATTGGAGGCCACCGTCGACGCCTCCCGACGCCAGGCCATCCGCCTGAACCACACCGCCACGCACCTGATGCACAAGGCCCTCAAGGTGGTGCTGGGGGACCACGTGCACCAGGCCGGATCGCACGTTAACTCCGATAAACTCAGGTTTGACCTAACCCATTATGAGAAAGTCACGTTGGAGCAGCTCACCGACGTAGAGAGAATGGTTAACGATGTTATCCGCGACAACAGCAAAGTCTCGGCGACAGAAATGCCCTTCGATGAGGCCAAGGCGAGTGGCGCGGTGGCCATGTTCGGCGAGAAGTACGGCGACCGGGTGAGGGTCATCGACGTGCCCGGATTCAGCCGGGAGCTCTGCGGCGGCACCCATGTGGAGCGTACCGGCGATATCGGCTTTTTCAAGATCACCAGCGAGTCGGCCCTGGCAGCCGGCGTGCGGCGCATCGAGGCGGTCACCGGCGAGGGGGCCCTGGCCTATGTGCGGCGGCAGGAAGCGCTCCTCAGCGAACTGAGCGGGGAACTCAATGCTCCGCCGGCCCAGTTGACCGGGATGGTGCGCCAGCAACGGGAGCGGATCAAGACATTGGAACAGCAGCTGAGGTCCGCCGCCGACCGGTCCAACCGGGATCTGGCCGGCGAGCTGCTGGCCAAGGCGCTGCAGGTGGACGGGATCACCCTGCTCAGCGACAGGGTGGAGGTGCCCGAAATGGATGCCTTCAAGGACTTGGCCGTCGCGGTGAAGCGGCGCCTGGAATCGGCGGTGGTGGTGCTGGGCACGGTGCTGCAGGAAAAACCGAGCCTGGTGGTGGCCGTAAGCGATGATCTCAGCGGCAAAATCCCGGCCGGCGATTTTATCAAGACGGTGGCCCGGGAGATTAACGGCGGCGGCGGCGGTTCTCCCACGCTGGCAACAGCCGGCAGCAAGGATGCGGCCCTGCTGGATATGGCCATGTCCAGAGTTCCCGATCTGCTGGCGGCCTATTTGCAAAGGACCCAATCATGAGCGCAGCGACGGCCCCACCGGCCTCACTTTTCGATAAATCGGTCCCGGGCCGCATCGGGCACCGTCCCCCGGCCTCCGACGTGCCCGCCACCGACCCGGCCGCCGTGCTTGATGCCCGCCTGCTCCGCAAGCAGCCGGCGCCACTGCCGGAAGTCTCCGAGCCGGAGGTGCTGCGGCACTTCATCGGGCTGTCGGTGCGCAATCATCATGTGGACCGGGACATTTATCCCCTGGGCAGCTGTACCATGAAGTATAATCCCAAGATCAACGATGCCATTGCCAGCTTGCCCGGCTTTGCCCAGCTGCACCCCCGGCAGCCGGCCGATCAGGTCCAGGGGGCGCTGGAGGTCATGGCCAGGCTTGAGCAGGCTCTCAAGGGGATCACCGGCATGGACCGCTTCACCCTCCAGCCTCCGGCAGGCTCTTCCGGGGAACTCACCGGCGTGCTGATGATACGCAAGTACCACGCCTCCAGGGGGGCGGACCGGCAGACCATTGTGATACCCGATTCGGCCCACGGCACCAACCCGGCCAGCGTCATTATGGGCGGCTACCGGACGGTGAAGGTGGCCACGGACGGGGAGGGCCGGGTAGACCGGGCCGATCTCAAGAGCAAGCTGGGCCCCGATGTGGCCGGCATGATGCTGACCCAGCCCAACACGCTGGGTCTGTTCGAGGACCATATCGAGGAGATTACCGGCATGATCCACGCTGCCGGGGGCCTGATGTACATGGACGGAGCCAACCTGAATGCCCTGATCGGCCTGGCCCGGCCCGCCGACATGGGTTTCGACATTACCCACATCAACCTGCACAAGACCTTTTCCACGCCCCACGGCGGCGGCGGCCCGGGCGCCGGCCCCATCGGGGTGACGGCCCAGCTGGCCCCTTACCTGCCGGGACCGCTGGTGACCGAATCGAACGGCAGCTACGCCTGGGAGCCGGGTGGCCCGGAGAGCATCGGCCGCATGCACGGGCATTTCGGCAATTTCGGCATGCTGGTGCGGGCCTATGCCTATATCCTGGCCCTGGGCGAGGACGGACTGCGCAGCATGAGCCGCCGGGCCGTGCTGAACGCCAACTACCTCAAGTCCCTGCTGACGGATGTTTTCGACCTGCCCTATGGGGACGGCATCATGCACGAATTTGTCCTCTCCGGCCGGCGCCAGAAGGAGCGTGGGATCCCCACCCTGGACATAGCCAAAAAACTCCTCGACTACGGGGTCCACGCCCCGACGGTCTATTTTCCCCTGGTGGTGCCCGAAGCGCTGATGATCGAGCCGACCGAATCGGAGACCAAGCAGACCCTCGACCGCTTCGCCGCCATGCTGCATGAGATTGACGCCCTGGTGGACAGCGATCCCGAGGCGTTGCGCAATGCGCCGGTGAACACGCCGGTCCGCCGGCTGGACGAAACCAAGGCCAACCGGGAACTCGATTTGCGCTGGGTGAAGAGCTGATGCAAGAGGTTGGGGCTGTGGCGCCCCGCCGCCGTATATTCTGTGGTTCCCAACCGTCAAGTAGAGATTAAAAGGGGCTTCATCAGGATGCATGCACACCGTATTCGGACCCGACGGGCATTGGCGGCGCTCCCTCTGCTGTTGCTGCTACTGAACACCGTTTCGGCCCAGGAGGAGGCCATCGCCGTGCTCGATTTCGACGGCATCGGCATCCCTGAAAACGAGGTGCTGGCCCTCACCAACCGGCTGCGCAACGAAATATTCAAGACCGGTTCACAGGTGGTGGAACGGGGCATGATGCAGGACATCCTGGCGGAACAGGACTTTCAGCTGAGCGGCTGCACCTCCAACGACTGCCTGGTGGAGGTGGGCCAGCTTCTCGGGGCGACCCGCATGGTCGGCGGCAGCATCAGCAGGGTGGGCAACACCTACACCGTCTCGGCCAGGCTGGTGGACGTGGGCACGGGCGAGGTGCTGAAGGTCGCCGATTTTGACCTGCGGGGCGAAGTGGACGATATGCTGACGACGGGCATGCGGCAGGTGGCGATCCGGCTGCTGGGTGGTCAGGCCAGCCCCCCGGCCATACCTGCTCGAGCCGCTACGCCGGCACCAGCACAAGTATTGCCCACCGGCCTTCCCGGTGCCTGGGTCGCCACAGCCGGAACACCGCTGGGCGAAGGGGGCTATTCTGTGGATATGATGCGCCTCTCCGGGCTCCGATTGACCCTGAGCGGTATGGATCTGCAGCTCTATTTCAACTTATCACTGGCTTTTCGCAGCTACGAAGAACTCGATCCCTACGAGTATTATGATGACCTCCGAGGGGGCATTGGCTTCGGCATAGCGGCCAGCAGTGGGGGCGCCTTTCCCAAGCGAGTCTATATGGGCTTTGCCAGCGGCGTAGGGGAGTACTATGAGGAAACCGATCTATACGGCACCGAATTCGATGACTCATCAGAGACCGTCACCACGTTAGGCGGACAAATCCGCTTTGCAAAATTTGGAAGCATCGCTCTACTGGCTGATGTCCGCATCTTCACCACCTACAACTATGGTTCCTCCTTGCTGATCAACCTGGGCCTGGAGCGCTAGGGCCATGACACGGGACGCCAAGCACCCACGCAAGATCATCCATACCAGCCAGGCGCCCCAGGCCATCGGCGCCTACAGCCAGGGGGTCTGCTGGGGCAACCTGGTGTTTACCGCCGGCCAGATACCGCTGGTCCCGGATACGGGCCAGCTGGCCGTGGGCTCCTTTGAGGACCAGGTCCAGCAGGTGCTGCGTAACATATCGGGCATATTGGCGGCGGCAGGGAGCTCCCTGGACGATGTGCTCAAGTTTACCGTCTACCTGACCAGTCTGGATGATTATGCGGGACTCAACGCCGTATTCAACCGCTATTTCACCGCCGATCCCCCGGCCCGGTCCGTGGTGCAGGTGGCGGCCCTGCCGTTGGGCGTAACCGTCGAAATCGAAGCCATTGCTGTCACGCACTGAAGACCGGTGACCGGCGCCGGATTACGGGCCTGGCCGGCAGTGGCGCTCCTGCTGATGCTCGCCTCGCCTGGCAGGGGCCAGGAGGCCGACTCTACCACTGCGGCGAACAATGCTCCGGAAGCGACTCCAGCTACCGGCGCCGGCGCCCCGGTGGCCAGCGCCGCTGCGGAGGAAGCATTTCCGGACCCCGGGACCGCCCTGCTGGCCGGACTGTTACCCGGCGGTGGCCAGATTTACAACGGCAAATGGCTGAAGGCGGCCCTGTTTGTGGGCGTTGAGGCCTACTATTTTTCCCGCTGGCAGGAGAGCCGTGAGTTCTTCGTGAATTACGATGACTATGAACTGCCCTTTTCCCGGAACAAGTACCTTGAGAATCGCAACAAATTTGCCTGGTGGATCGCCGCCTATTACATCATGGGCATGCTGGACGCCTACGTAGACGCCCATCTGGCCCCCTTTCCCCCTGATACGGCCAGCGTCAGGCCGCAAAAATTGCCATCACCCATTGAGGAGAAACCATGACCAATGGGCGCGAACAGTGGAGCAGCAAGTTCGGATTTATCCTGGCTGCTGCGGGTTCGGCAGTCGGGCTGGGCAATATCTGGAAATTTCCTCATATGGCCGGGGAGAACGGCGGTGGGGCTTTTACGCTGATCTATCTGATCTGCATTCTCGTCGTTGGGCTGCCCATTTTGCTGGCCGAATTCACGTTGGGGCGCCGCACTCAAGCAAGTCCGGTGGGTGCGTTTTCAGCACTTTCCGACGGCAGCAGATGGAAATGGCTGGGCATGCTGGGGGTGGCATCGGCCTTTGTGATCCTCTCTTTCTACGGCGTAATCGGCGGGTGGACCATTAAATATAGTTTACTGGCCTTGGCCGGGTCGTTCAGCGATATTGCCTCCTCAGCGGGGGGCGCCCAAGCGGAGTTCGATCAATTTGTGGCCAACCCCGTGGAGCCCATTTTCTGGCATATGATATTTATGGGGCTTACGGTACTTATCATTCTCAAGGGCGTCAAGGGCGGCATCGAAAAGTGGAGCAAGGCCCTGATGCCTATTTTGTTGGGAATCCTGATCGTGCTGGTGATCCGGGGAGTTACCCTGGATGGCGCCATGGAGGGGATTCGATTTCTTTTTTCACCCAAATGGGGCGACCTTACTACCGAAGGCGTGGTACTGGCGCTGGGGCATTCGTTCTTCACCATCAGCCTCGGCATGGGCACCATGATTACTTATGGCAGCTATTTAAGAAAGGATCAGGACCTGTTGCGGGCAGGGCTGTGGGTCATATTTATTGATACGGCTATTGCCCTGCTGGCCGGTGTGGCCATTTTCACGGCCGTATTTGCGCTGGGGCAAAATCCCGCCGGGGGACCGGGATTGATCTTCGTGGTGCTGCCTACCATCTTTCCTCAAATGCCTGGAGGCGCTGTTTTTGGATTCCTGTTTTTCGCCCTTTTGTTTGTAGCAGCCCTAACCTCCGCCATTTCCATTCTGGAAGTCGTCATCGCTTACTTCATCGATGAGAAGCAGTGGAGCCGCACCCAGGCCACGCTTGCATTTGGAGGCATCATTACCATGCTGGGCATATTTGTCTCGCTGTCGTTTGGGGAGTATAACGTGCTCAAATCGTTCGGTGAAATGAACTTCTTCTCATTGATGGACAACATGTCCTCCAAGTACATGTTGCCGATTGGCGGCTTCCTGACGGCGGTATTCGTCCTCACCCGTTGGGGGGTTCCAGAATTTCTCAAGGAATTGCAGACGGGAGCCGCTGGTATGAAAATCCCCCTGATACCTGCCATAGCAGTATTCGGCTTCGCCGGGCTGGTGGTGGCCTATATACTGCTGTATGAGGTCTTCAAGGTCATGTTTGGCGCAGGATAGGGGCGGGGAACCCGGGCATGTGCGGCATCATCGGCATCTACGGCAATCCCGAGGCGGCCACCCTGGCCTATCTGGGGCTCTATGCCCAGCAGCACCGGGGGCAGGAAGGGGCCGGGATTGTCAGCATGGACGGCGCGGTCGTGCACCGCCATATGGGCGAAGGTCTGGTTTCCGAGGTGTACCACGATCCGGCGGACCTGAAGCGGCTGCGGGGAACCTCGGCCATCGGCCATACCCGCTATTCCACCACCGGCGGCCTCGACACCAAGAACGTCGGGCCGCTGCTGTTCAATGTCCGCAATGAGCCGGTCTCCATCGCCCACAACGGCAATCTGGTGAACCTCACCGCCCTGCGCAGCAAGTTGCAGGCCGAAGGGGCCATCTTTCAGACCACCACCGATACGGAGCTGCTGGTGCATCTCCTGGCCCGGGGCCCCGAAGAGGCCCTGGCCGACCGGCTGCCCCGCGCGCTGGAGCAGGTCGAGGGGGCCTATTCGCTGCTGATTTTGTCGCCGGAAGGGCTGCTGGTGGCCCGGGACCCTCACGGCTGGCGGCCCCTGGCCATCGGCAAATTGAAGGAGACCTGGGTGCTGGCCTCGGAGACCTGCGCCCTCGATCTCATCGGGGCCGAGGAGCTGCGCGAGGTTGAGCCGGGCGAAATCTTGGTCATCGATGGCAAGGGACTGCGGACCGTGACCCACCTGCCCCCCGGGCAGCTGGCCCACTGCATCTTCGAGTACATCTATTTTTCCCGGCCCGACTCCCGCATTTACGGCGCCAACGTGGATAAGATGCGCCGCCGGCTCGGCAACGCGCTGGCCCGGGAAGCGCCGGCCCCCACTGCCGACATCGTCATCGCCGTGCCTGATTCCAGCAACACCGCCGCCATCGGCTATGCCCAGGAAAGCGGCCTGCGCCATGACATCGGGTTGATCCGCAACCACTACGTGGGGCGCAGCTTCATCCGGCCCCAGCAGGACCTCCGCGATCTGACCGTAAAACTCAAATTCAACCCGGTCCGGGGGGTGTTGGAAGGCAAGGAGGTGGTCGTTGTCGATGACAGCATCGTCCGCGGCACGACCATGCGGAGCCTGGTGAAACTGCTCCGGCAGGCGGGGGTGAAGAAAGTGCATGTGCGGGTCTCCTCCCCGCCCATCCACCACTCGTGTTACTTCGGGCTCGATTTTCCCACCAGCGAGGAGCTCATTGCGGGCACCCGCACAAGCGCCGCCATCGCCACCTTTCTGGGGGTCGATTCCCTGGCCTACCTTTCGATGGCCGGGATGCTGGCCAGCATGGACCATGATCCGGGCCACTTCTGCACGGCCTGTTTCTCCGGCGAGTACCCGGTGGAGATTCACGATGTTCCCCGCAAGGACATGTTTGAGACATCCTCATCCCCGGCATCCGTTGAACTGCCGGCAGGCTGAGCGGAGCTGATGGCTGAAAAGCAAACCTCGGGCAGCGCCCGGTTCCGGGCCGCGATACTCCGCTTGATGGAGCGCTTGCTGCCGGTCTGGGACAACCTGTTTCTGACTGAACCGGGCCGCTGGATCGTCTCCTGGGCGGTTCTGGCGGCAGGTTACGGCGTGGGCAAAAGCGTTGTGGAGGCGGAGCTGTTCTGGCGCTGGTCACCGGCCCGGGAGCCGTTCCTGCTGTTTGCCGGGGTAACCCTGTTGCTGGCGGCGGCGGCACTGTTGCGCCAGGTCGCCCGGTTGGGGCAGGACGATCCGCCAGGTCCGGCAAACCGGCTGGCGCACCTTGAGCGGAGCGGGGGGCACCTGGACAAAGTGGCCTGGCTGCTCGCCGCTGCCGGTCTGCTGGCCATTTTGCCCAGCGGCCCCTGGGGAGTCCTGTTCGCCTTTGGCCTGTTTCTGACCTCCGGGGGGGCCGAGGGAGTGGCCGGGCTGCGCGGCAACCGTTGGCGGCTGCCCCGGCTGCTGGAATACCTCGCCAGCGGGATTCTCATGCTGCTGTTGGGATATGCCGCATCGGGCAGCCCCCTGGACGGCGCCTGGAACGGTTTGCGGCCCTACTTCATGGCCTATCTGGCCGTCGGATTCATGCTGTTGATGGCTCCCTTCGATGCCCCTGGTGATGCCCCCGCCATCGTACCCAAATCAGCCCCCGGCTGGGGCGCCATGCTGCTGTCCACGGCCCTGATCCTGGCCGCCGTCTACGCCGGCTACAGGGGCAACGATCCGGTCATCACGACGGCCGGCAGCCTCATATTGCCATTCTATGCCGTCAATCTGCTCTACCGGCGCCCATCCGATATTGCCCGCACCATCCGTTATTCTGTGCTCATGCTGATACTTTTCGTCGGGGCCAGGTACCCCCTCATCTATCCGGCTACCCTGTTAAATTTCTACCTGTGCCGCTTCTATTTCAAGCGCCGTTATGGTGTGGGGTACCCCCTGTTTACACGGGAACCCTCCTGAAACGGGACTCTTTCTCCAACGGTTGCCGTCAAGCTATAGGCCACACAGGTGAACCAGGTTCGATCCATGGCGTCTGCTGAACTGTTGACATCGCTCCAACTCGACGATTTCGTCGTCATCGACTTCGAGACCACCGGATTCTCCCCCGCCGACTGCGGCATCATCGAGATTGGGGCCGTCCGCTTTGCCGGAGGGGAACCTGCCGGCGAGTTCAGCCAGCTGGTCAATCCCGGGATGCCCATTCCCCGGGAAATCGTCGATCTGACCAATATATCCGATGATATGGTGGCCGCTGAGCCGGTGCTGACCGACGTGGGCCGGGATTTCCTCGACTTCATCGGCGCGAGTCCGCTGGTGGCCCACAATATTGCTTTCGACCTGGCCTTTCTGAAGGACCTCCGGCGGCAGATGGGGGAGAGCGACGAAGTGGCCCAGGAGCTCTATGACACCCTGCCCCTGGCCCGGACCTTCCTGTTCCACCGCAGCGGCTATTCCCTGGCGGCCCTCTGCGAATACTACGGGTTTGACCACAGCCAGGCCCACCGGGCCACCCAGGATGCCCTGAATACGGGCCACCTGTTCACCCGCCTGGTGGCCGAGGCAGGCAGCTACCCCCTGCCGGTCATTCAGGCCCTGGCCGGTGTGCAGGAACATGTCAATTTGCCGAACAAGGGCCTCTATACCCGCTTGCTGCAGGCCATGACCTCCAGCGGCCGCACTGCCGGCCTGACGGAGTCGCAGCAGCAGATCCGCCTGCCCGACTCGATCTATGTCCACGCGGGCGCAGGGGACGATTATGGTCCCCAGGGGCCGGAGCAATTCTTTGGCGCTGAGGGCACCCTGGCCCGCAAGTGGGACGCCGCGGAACTGCGGCCGGTGCAGCAGGCCTTCAGTACGGCCGTTGCCGAGGCCTTCGATGAGGGCCATATCGTGCTGGCCGAAGCGGGCACGGGACTGGGCAAATCGATGGCTTACCTGCTCCCGGCCATCAATACGGCCTACCGCACCCGGCAGCCGGTGGTTATCGCCTGCCATACCAAGCATCTCCAGGACCAGCTTTTCCGGCAGGAGTTGCCCAGGCTGGCGGAACTGCTCGATGCACCCGTGCAGGCGGTCATGCTGAAAGGCCGGGGCAACTATCTCTGCCGGACCCGGCTGCAGTTCGCCCTGGAAAACGCCCGGCGGTTGCTCAGTCCAGATGACTGCGAGAAAATCCTGCCCATCATTCTGTGGGAGCATTTTACCCGTTCGGGGGACGTTGATGAGTGCCCCGGCTTCCTGGCGGCCCGCAACGCGCGCCTCTGGCTGTTGCTGCGCAGTGAGCGCGGGTACTGTGTCGGGCAGCTCTGCCAACGCTACCACGGGTGCTTTGTCGGTCCCTTGCGCAAGGCCGTCCGCCAGGCCGGTATCATCGTGGTCAACCATGCCCTGCTGCTGGCCGATGCCGCCGGGGATGCCGGTCTGTTGCCGCCGGATTACCGCCTGGTCCTGGACGAGGCCCACAACCTGCCCAAGGTGACCACCGAGCAGCTGACCACCGAGTTCAGCGCGGAAGTGGTCCGCGACCTCACCGACAACTACATCGCCGGCCGTCACCGGCGCATCTTCCGCCGGCAACTCCAGGATGCTCTGCTGATACTGGACGAGGATGGGGGGCTGGCCAAGCGGGCCGAGAGCGAAGCCAAAACCGTCCGGGACAGCGCCGGACAGTTGCTCGGGGCCTACGTGAGAGAGCGCCGGATTCTCATCTCCGAGGATGAGCGGCAGCGTTTTCAGCAGAGCCGGTATATCGATCCGGCCAGCGAGTTCAGGGGCCTGGAAATAGAAGTGCAGGCGATGGAAAAGGAGCTGCGCGGCTTCATGACCAGCCTGCGCAAGATCCACAAGCTGCTCTCCACCACTGATATGGCCCTGCCGGAGGGTCTGCTCAACAATGTTGAAGCCGATCTGGATGACACCGGCGCGGTCCTCAAGGCCTTCCAGCGGGTGGCCCTGGAAGCGCCCACCGGGGACTATGTCCTGTGGCGTGAGGTGCGCAGCAGTTCCGGCCGGCCCCTGCTGAAATTCAAGGCGGCCCCGCTGGTAGTGGCCGGTTTTCTGCGTGAACATCTGTTCGAGCAGCGTCCCGGCACGATCCTCTGCTCGGCCACGTTACAGGCAGCCGGTAGTTTCGACTACTTCCGCGGAGAGATCGGCCTCGACAGCGCCTTCGACGCCTGCGAGGTCCGGGTGCTCGATTTTCCCTCCCCCTTCCTGTACGAGGAGCAATGTGCCGCCTTTCACTGGGACACCAGCACCGATGTGAGCGATGACAGCTATCCCCGTGAATTGGCCGAGCTCATTGACGATCTGACCGACCGCATTGAGCGCCGCGTGCTGGTGCTGTTTACCTCCTATGCCCAGCTCCGGGCGGTGCATGAGGTCCTACACAACCGCCTGTTTCGCACGGACCGCAAACTGTTGACGCAATTTGCCCGCAGCAGCCGCTGGGCCCTGCTGGACGCCTTCAAGAACAGTCCCCGGGCGATATTGCTGGGTACATCGAGTTTCTGGGAGGGGGTCGATCTGCCCGGCGATCTGCTGGAGGTGCTGATCATGGCCCGTCTGCCCTTTGCCAATCCGGCCGAACCGGTGGTGGAGGCCCGCATCGAATACCTGCGCGACCTGGGTTTGAATCCGTTTATGGACTACCAGATACCCGATGCGGTAACCCGCTTCCGCCAGGGTTTTGGCCGCCTGATCCGCTCCAGCTATGACGAGGGCATATTTATCATCGCCGATTCCCGGGTCAGCCGCCGGCGCTACGGTGAGGTTTTCCTCGATTCCCTGCCGGTTCAGGCCGTCCCTTTCCATTCGGCTGAGACCATCATCAGCGTGGCCGGCAGCCGCATTTTCCAGCATCTGCAGACACCGTCGGCGGGAATTTGAAGGTGAGGGATAAGTAGATTCATGCCAACCTTTATAATTGAGCCCAAAGACTATAGCCTGGATGACTTCAAGTATTACTTAAGCATCTCTCCGGAGGTGGAGCTGGCCCCTGCCGCCCTGCAGCGGCTGGCCGGGAGCCGGGCGGCCCTGGAGCGGCGCATGGCTGATGGCGAGGCCACCATCTACGGCGTCAACACCGGTTTTGGACGCTTGAGCCAGGTGCGGATCGAGCCCCAGAATCTGCTCAAACTGCAACGCAACCTGATCCTCTCCCATGCCGCAGGGGTAGGCCCGGACCTGCCGCCGGAAATCGTCCGGCTGGCCATGCTGCTGAAACTGATCTCCTTTGCCAGGGGCTACAGCGGTGTGCGGCCGGAGCTGGCCACGCTGTTGGTAAATCTGCTCAATGCCGATGCCCTTCCGGTGCTGCCGTCCCAGGGATCGGTGGGCGCTTCCGGCGATCTGGCCCCGCTGGCCCACATGACCTTGGCGCTCATCGGTGAGGGGCAGCTCGACCATGCCGGCCAGCGCCAGCCCGCCTCCGAACTGCTCAGGTCCCTGAACCTGACCCCGCTGACCCTGCAGGCCAAGGAGGGCCTGGCCATGATTAACGGCACCCAGATATCCACCGCCATCGGTCTGGTGGCCATGGCCCGGCTGGCAGACCTCATCAAGGTGGCCGATATTGTGGGGGCGCTTTCCGTCGATGGCTTGCGGGGGACGCCGGCCCCCTTCCGGCCTGAAGTCCAGGAGCTCAAGCGCCATGCCGGGGCCCGGGTGGTGGCCGCCAACCTGCGCAGCCTGCTGGAGGGGAGCACGATCCGCGAAAGCCACCGGGAGGATGACGACCGGGTGCAGGACCCCTACAGCCTGCGCTGTATGCCGCAGATTCACGGGGCCTGCCGGGAGGCGCTGGCCTTTGCCTCGACCGGACTGGTGAACGAAGCCAACAGCGTCAGCGATAATCCGCTCATTTTTCCCGACACCGGCGAAATTGTTTCCGCCGGCCATTTCCACGGTGAGATGGTGGCCATTGCCGCTGATGTGGCGGCCATCGGGGCGGCGGAGCTGGGCAGCATCAGTGAGCGCCGGCTGTTTGCCCTGCTGAGCGGACAGGCCGGATTGCCGCCTTTCCTGGTGGCCAACCCCGGACTAAATTCGGGCTTCATGTTGTTGCAGGTGACAGCCGCCGCCCTGGTATCCGAGAACAAAACCTTGTGCCATCCGGCCAGCGTCGATTCCATTCCCACCGGCTCGGACCAGGAAGACCACGTGCCCATGGCCACCTGGGCCAACCGGAAACTGCTGCAGATTACCGATAATCTGGAACAGATTCTGACCCTTGAATACCTGGCCGCTGCGCAGGCCATTGACTTCCACCGCGGGCTGGAAGGGGGCCGGGCAGCCATGGCGGCCCACCGCTTGTTGCGCAGCGAGGTGCCGGGCCTGGAAGATGACCGCTACCTGGGAGACGATATACAGAAAGCGCGGCGTCTGATCCGCTCGGGTGCGGTGGTGCAGGCTGTGGAAGCAGTGGTATCTCTATCGTGAAACGGCAGGTCATCACCGAGGATGCCGTCCGCCGGGCCGCCCGCGAGGGGGGAATCCTGCAGGCCGGAGAGGACGCCATCATTACCCCTTCCGCCAGGGATGCCCTGCGGGACCTGGGTGTGGAGCTGCGCCGTCCCGGAAGAGTGCAGGGGACGGCGCCCCGGGTGCCGGCGTTCCGGGTCGTGGGGGTGGCTTGCGATCATGGGGGCGTTATGGTGAAGGCATGGGTCTGCAAGACCCTGGCCGACCTGGGCATCGAATACCGGGATCACGGCGTCGACAGTGCCGGAGAGACGGCCGACTACCCCGACAAGGCTGCTGAAATCGCCCGCAAAGTGCAGGAGGGGACCTACTGGCGAGGGGTGGTGATCGACGGCGCCGGCATCGGTTCGGCCATCACCGCCAACAAGTTCGCCGGCATCCGCGCCGGGATGGTCTACGATACGTTGACCGCCGTCAATGCCCGGGCCCACAACAACATCAACATACTTTCCCTGGGGGGCCAATACCTGGGGCAGGGCACGGTGACCGAAATCGTCAAAATTTTCATACAGACCGAGTTTGAAGGGGGCCGGCACCAGCGCCGGATCGACAAGATCCAGAAAATAGACGATGAGGAACGCCACTCTTGAGCAGAGAATTCAGATCCGGATTGACTTTTGACGACGTGTTGCTGGTCCCGGCCTATTCCGAGGTGCTGCCCCGGGAGGTCGACCTCAGCACCCGGCTGACGCCCCGGCTGGCGCTGAACCTGCCCTTTCTCAGCGCCGCCATGGATACGGTGACGGAGGGGGACATGGCCATCGCCCTGGCCCGGCAGGGGGGCCTGGGTGTCTTGCACCGGAACATGCCTATCGAACTGCAGGCAGCGGAGGTGGCCCGGGTTAAACGGTCCGAGAGCGGCATGATCATGGACCCGGTCACGCTGCCCCCGGACAAAACCGTTGCTGAGGCGGTAGAGGTGATGCGCAGCTACCGCATATCGGGTGTGCCCATCGTTGATGGGGAGCAGTTGGTCGGTATCCTCACCAACCGGGACATCCGTTTCATCGAGAACCTCCGCCAGCCCATTGCCGCCGTTATGACCCGCGATAATCTGGTGACGGTGCCGGTGGGGACCACCCTGGAGGAGGCCCGGCAGGTCTTGCAGGAGCATCGCATCGAAAAACTGCTGGTGGTGGATGGCCAGGGCAAGCTGTCGGGCCTGATTACCGTCAAGGATATCCAGAAAAAGGCACATCACCCCAACGCCTGCTTCGACGAGCGCGGCCAACTCCGGGTCGGCGCTGCCATAGGCACCGGCGCCGACACTGCCGATCGGGCCGACGCCCTGGTTGAGGCCGGCGTGGACGTCATCTTCGTTGATACGGCCCACGGCCATTCCAAATCTGTACTGGAGACGGTCAAGCGGCTGAAGCAGAAGCTGGCGGTGGATATCGTCGCCGGGAATGTGGCCACTGGCGAGGGCGCCCAGGCGCTTATCGATGCCGGCGCGGACTGCGTAAAGGTGGGCATTGGCGCCGGTTCGAGCTGCACCACGCGGATCGTGGCCGGCATCGGCGTGCCGCAGCTGACGGCCGTGATGGATGCGGCGGAAGTGGGTCAGAAGGCCGGCATCGCCATCATTTCCGACGGCGGCATGCGCTATTCCGGCGATATCGCCAAATCGCTGGCGGCCGGGGCCTCAGCGGTGATGCTGGGCAGCATTTTCGCCGGCATGGACGAGAGTCCCGGCGAAACCATTCTTTACGAAGGGCGCCGCTTCAAGGCTTTTCGGGGCATGGGTTCCATCGGGGCCATGACCAAGGGCTCGAGCGACCGGTATTTCCAGGAAGGGACGGCCGAGTCGAAACTGGTGCCCGAAGGAATTGAGGGGCTGAAGCCGTACCGGGGGCCGTTGTCGGAGACCGTGCACCAACTGACCGGAGGACTGCGGGCGGCGATGGGTTATTGCGGCGCCCCGACCATCGCCGAGCTGCAGACCCGGGCCCGGTTCATGCAGGTTACGCCGGCCGGAGCGCAGGAGAACCACCCTCACGAAGTGACGGTGACCCACGAAGCGCCCAACTACTCCCGGTGAGGGCGCAACGCGCTGGCAGGCAGGCCTGGGTAATCGGTGGATGGGAAAGGTCGGTCGGGCAGGTTCAGGAAGCGAAGCGTATCGCAACGAGCCGGCTGAGCCGGGATTTGATGCGGGCCACCTTGTTGCGATGGAAATAATGGCTGCCGGTGGCTTTATCCAGCACTTTGATGGCATCATACAGGGCAGTCGCAGCCGTCTCTTTGGAGTCGGCCTTCTCCACATTTTTAATGGAGGTCCGCACCCGTGACCGGGCGGCCCTGTTCACCTCTCTCCGGCGGAGTGATTGGCGGTGGCGTTTAATTGTCGAGGGGTGTCGGTCCATTTATAGCTTCATTCCTGTCGTTTAACGGCGCTGAAGTTAGGGGCGACATGCCGCTTTTGCAATGTCCGGCCTGGGGGGAATTAAAATTGCCTGCATCAAAATCATACCATAATTTGCTATATGGACCCCTCAACTGATTTGAATCTTCTTCGAGAGGTTCCCATATTCAGCGATCTTTCCGAAAGCGAGATCAATGTTATCGTTGATATGGCGGTACGGCGGTCTTTCTCGAAGAGCTCCCTCATCGTCCTGGAAGAGAGTCACGCCGAGACCCTTTACATCATCGAGTTCGGCAGTGTCAAGATCACCCGCTTGAATGACGAAGGGCGCGAAGTGATCCTGGCCATGCTCGGCACGTCGGAATTCTTCGGCGAAATGGCCCTGCTCGATGGACAGGGCCGGTCGGCGAATGTCATGGCGCTGGAGGACACCCAGCTGTTGACCCTCTCCCGGCGGGACTTTTTGGATGTTCTGCACCGCTTCCCCTCCATTTCGATTCAGTTGCTCAAGGAGATGACCGGCCGCCTGCGCAAATCGGACCAGCATATCAAGTCTCTCTCCCTGTCCGACGCGGAGCACCGCATCGGTATCACCTTGCATCGCATTTCTGAGGAGATGGGCATTTTCAGGAAGGGTGAGGTGATTATCGGCAAACTTCCCTTCCAGCAGGATATCGCCAACATGGCCGGCACCAGCCGGGAAACGGTCTCCCGGATGCTCAAGAATCTTGAGGCGAAGGGCCTGTTGAAGCGGGAAGGTCGCCGTCTCACCATCCACGACTATGCCGCCTTTACCCGGCTCTTCGGGTAGCGCCGCGCAAGACCCGGCGCCCGGCGCCCGTTACTCTCTTGCCTGATGCAGCCATTCAGTCTCTCCTGGACGGCTCCGGCAAGGCGCTGGCTGCCGCCATCAGCCTGGTGGAGGATGAATCTTCCCGGGCTGAAGCTCTGCTGGAAGCTATCTATCCCCATCCCGGCAGCGCCTACCGCATAGGCATTACCGGCCCGCCCGGCGCCGGCAAAAGTTCCCTCGTCGATCAGCTCATAACCCGCTTCCGCCAGTCGGACCGCCGGGTGGGCGTTATCAGCGTCGATCCCACCAGTCCCTTTACCGGAGGCGCATTGCTGGGTGACCGGCTGCGCATGGGACGCCACTATCGCGACCGGGATGTGTTCATCCGCAGCATGGCAACCCGGGGCCATAGCGGGGGCCTCGCGAGTCGCAGCCAGGAGGTGGGGGACCTCCTCGATGCCGCCGGTTTCGGCGTGCTGCTGTTCGAGACGATCGGCGTCGGCCAGATCGAACTGGACGTCATGGAGGCGGTGGATACGACCCTGGTGGTGTTGGTGCCCGAGTCGGGGGACGATATCCAGCTGATGAAAGCGGGGATCATCGAAATTGCCGACGTATTTGCCATCAACAAGGCCGACCGGGAGGGGGCCGGCCGGCTGGCCAGTCTCCTGGAGCAGATGCTGGCCATGAAACCGGACGCAGGGGGCTGGCAGGTGCCGGTGGAAAAGACCAGCGCGACCCGCAATGAGGGGCTGGATGAACTGTATGGCCGCCTGCTGGAGCACCATGCGCACCTGCAGGAGAGCGGCGCGGGCCGGCGGAAACAGGAGCAGCGCTACCGGCGCCGGGTGGAGAGCCAGGTGGCGTCGCAGGTGATGGGGAAATTCTGGACACCGGCCCGGGGCCATCTGCTGGAATCCCGCCTGGAGGCCGTTTCGCCCTACGAGCTGGCCCGGACCATCCTGGAGCTCGACTGAGGCGATGGCCAAAGACGAAATGACATTTCTGGAGCATCTGGAGGAGATGCGCTGGCGGATCATCAAGGCGCTGGCGGCCGTGCTGGGCATTGCGGTGCTGGCATTCATCGAGAGTGACCTGATCATGGGCCTGCTGACCCGTCCCGCCGAGCAGCTCGAAATTCCGGTGCAGCTGCAAGCCATCAGGGTTTCCGATCTGTTTATGGTACAGATCATTGCCAGTTTCCTGACCGGGTTGGTTTTGGCCACCCCGGTGATTCTGTACCAGCTTTGGCGCTTCATACGGCCGGCCCTGGAGAAGCCTACCCGGACCACCGGTTTCTGGGTGGTGGTGGCCGGAACGCTGTTGTTTGTCACCGGCGTCCTGTTCGGCTACCTGGTGATCCTGCCGTTCAGCCTGCGGTTCTTCAGCAGCCTGGGGGATGGCAGCGTGGCCAGCAACTACAGCATACAGGCCTATTTCGGCTATGTGGCCTGGATCCTGTTATCCGCCGGTCTCATCTTCCAGCTGCCCGTCATTTCCTTTATTCTCACCCGCGTCGGCCTGCTGACACCGGAATTTTTGCGGCATTACCGCAAGTTTGCCCTGATTGGAATCCTGGTGCTGTCGGCCATCCTGACCCCGCCCGATCCCCTGAGCCAGATTTTGATGGCCATACCCCTGCTGGGGCTGTACGAGGTGGCGGTGCTCATCTCGAGGATATTCAGCCCGTCCGGCGGTGCTTGATTTGCTTCACCAGCGCACCTAAGTTTTTGTGATGCCCCTCCGCCTTAGAGATATCGTCGAACCGATTCTGGACGATTTTAAGCTTTTCCAGACCGAATTCCGGAATGCCCTGAAATCGGAAGTGCGGCTGGTCAACACGATGGTGCGCTATATCCTGCGCAACCGGGGCAAGCATCTGCGGCCCATATTGACCATCCTCTCAGCCCGCATCTCGGGGGGCGTCACCATGGACAGCATCAGGGCCGCCTCACTGGTGGAGATTCTGCACATTGCCACTTTGGTGCATGACGATGTGGTGGACGGCTCGGACCTGCGCCGCGGCTGGCCCTCTATCCGCCGCATGTTCAACAACAAAAAGGCGGTTCTCATCGGCGACTATTTCCTGGCCAAGGCGCTGACCAACATCATCAGCCTGCGCAATTTTACCGCCCTGGAGGCTCTCTCCAAGACCGCCGAGCGGCTCAGCAGCGGCGAAATATTGCAGCTCGAAAAGGCCCTGCTGGGCGGCATGACCGAGGAGATTTATTACGCCATGGTCCGCGACAAGACGGCCAGCCTGTTCGGCACGGCCTGTGAGCTTGGCGTCATTACCGCATCTGGCGACGAGGTTCCCCGGCAGCAGCTGCGCAGTTACGGCGAGAACCTGGGCATCGCCTTTCAGATCAAGGATGATTTGTTTGATCTGCTGGGAAAAGTGGACACGGTGGGCAAGCCGGTGGCCTTTGACGTCAAACGGAACCTGCGCACTCTGCCGCTGATATACGCGCTGAAACAGCAATCAGCCGCCAAAAGCCGGACCTATCTCCAGGCCCTCAAGTCCCATGCCCGCCGGGGCCGGCTGGATGAACTGCGGCGGACTATCGAGGACAGTGGCGGTATGGATTATGCCCAAGAGCGGATGCACTACTTCAGCCGCCTGGCCATAGATGATCTGAGTTTCTTCCCCGACTCAACCTACAAGACCGCGCTGACCAATATGGTCCACTTCAACACCCAGCGCTCGTGGTGAACGTTGGAGCGGATTCTGCTGTTGCGCTTCAGCTCCCTGGGGGATGTTGTGCTCACTGCGCCGGTGGTCAAGGCCCTGCGCCGGGAGTATCCCCAAGCGCAAATTGACTTCCTGGTGCAGGCCCGCTACGCCCCGGTCGTGCGCGCTTTTAATCCCGTTCCCGACCAGATTATCCCTTTCCCGGCCATAGGAGCGGCCCAGCTGCCGGCCTTCGCCCGGGGGCTGTCCAGGCAGCCTTACGACCTGCTCATTGATCTGCACGATTCCCTCCGCAGCAAACTGCTCCGGCGGCTGATTTCGGCCCGCGCCAAGCGGGTCTACCGGAAGCCGAGGCTGAAGCGCTGGCTCCTGTTCTATCTCTGGCTTGATCGTTTCGCGGCCGATTTTTCGGTCGCCGGCGAATATCTGCGTTATGCCGGGTTGACTGCCGATCCAGCCGATGCCCGGCCAAGGATGGCCATACCTGCGCAGGAGCTGGCGGCGGTGCAGGCCAAATTCGGTCTGGAGCGGCCCTATTTCGCCATGGTGCCGGGGGCCGCCTGGTCCCAGAAGATCTGGCCGGAGGAACGTTACCGCGATCTGTTGGGCCGCCTGCAGGAGCACCCCGGCATCCGGCTGGTGATGTTGGGCGGAGACGCTGACGCTGTCTGCGACCGGATTGCGGTCCATTTTCCCGCCGGCGCGCTGGTCAACCTGAAGGGCCGCACAAGCCTGGAGGAGAGCCTGGCCGTGCTGGCCGGAGCCCGGGCAGTGCTGGGCGCCGATACGGGGCTGGTCCACGCGGCCGAGGCGTTGGGTGTGCCGGTGGTGATGATCCAGGGACCCACCTCCTGGCAGACCGGCGCCCGGGTTCACGATGAGCGTTCGGTGGTGCATCAGTCCCCATTGTGGTGCCGGCCCTGCAGCCAGAACGGCAGCCGGCCCTGCTACCGCCGGGAGCGCTACTGCCTGACCGGCACACAGGCCGGAGCGGTGTCGGAAAGCCTGTTGCGGCTGTGGGAGCCGGCGGCGTGAGCAGACTCTGGGGCCTGGCCTATAATCTTATCTTTTTCCCGGCCGTTATTATCGCATACGTGCTGACGGTCTTCAACCGGAAGGTGCGGCGCGGTTTGCGGGGCCGGCGCAAAACCATTCCCCGGGCGCGCCGTTTCCGCGAACGGATCATCGATAGCTACGGACCCCTCTACTGGTTCCATGCCGCCTCCCACGGCGAGTTCGAACAGGCCCGGCCCATCATCGAGGGGTTGAAGGAGGTCTCACCGGACACCATCATCGTGGTCAGTTTTTTCTCGCCCTCCGGCTATGAGCGCTGCCACCACCCGGATATCGATTTCAAGTTCTACCTGCCGCTCGACTTTCCCTGGTCCATGAATCAACTGCTGAGGATATTGAAGCCTCATCGGGTCATTTTTGCCAGTTACGACATCTGGCCCAATCTTATCTGGGCCTGCCAGCGGCAGGGCATTCCGACGGTGCTTTTCGCCGCCCGTGTCGTCCCGGGAAGCACCAAGCAATGGCCCCTGCTGAAGGGCTTCTACCGGAACATCTACCGGGCCATGCAGGCCATATATACGGTGTCGGAAGGGGACGGGGAGCGCCTCCAGGCCATCCTGGGGCCGGACTCCGGCACGCGCGTTAAAATCCTCGGCAATCCGCGCTACGACCGGGTCATGGAGCGCCGGAAAAACAACCGTTCCAACGGGCATAACCGGGACCGGACACTGGTCCTGGGCAGCGTCCATGCCGCCGATGAAGAGGTGATCGAAGCGCCGGTCATGGAGATGTTGCGGGCCGACGACCGCTTCAGGGTCTTCTGGGCGCCCCACGATCCGGAGCCGGAAACCGTGGCCGGCCTGGGGCAGCGCCTCAGCGCGGCGGGCATCGCCTGGGCGCCTTACGGTTCCAACCGGGGACATTTCAGCGGCTCTCAAGTGCTCATTGTTGACGGTGTGGGCTACCTGGCGGAACTCTACTACCCGGGCGCGGTGGCTTACGTGGGGGGCGGTTTCGGCAGCAATGTCCATAATGTGATGGAGCCGGCCATGGCCAGCGTTCCGGTACTTTTTGGCCCCCGCTACAACCGCAGTGATGAAGCGGAACAGTTGCTGGCCGCCGGCGGTGGGGCTGTGGTGGCCGACAGCGAGGCCTTCAGCGACCGGCTGGCCCACTACTTCAGCAACCATGAGTCCCGGGAAGCGGGTGGAGCCGCGGCCCTGCAGGTCATTGCGGACAATCTGGGCGCTTCGACCCGTATTTTGCAGGCTATTATTGGCGACTAGCAGCGCCCCGGCAGATCTGCCGCCAGGCCTGCATGATATCGTCCCGGTCCCGGGGCTGAGACCTGCCCTGGCCCGATCGTTACAGAGCCGGGGTTGCAGCGTACTGGAACTGCCCGAGGTGGTCACCGACTTCCTCGTGGCCGCCACCCTGCGACGGGAGTTCGCTTTCGACCTGGAGAATCTGGGGCTGTCGGGGGAGGTGCTGGAGCAGCGCCTGGCTCTGACCCTGGATGGGGGGCCCTTCGCCGGCCGGAAGGAGCAACTTACCGAAACGCTTTCCGGGGGTGAGGGCCAACTGCTGGCCCTGACCCTGGCCCTGGCCCAGCCGGCCGATTTTCTGCTGTCCAGTTACGCGGCCGACTACCTGAGTCCCGCCCGGCGGCGTGATCTGGAGGCGGCCATCATCCAGGCTGGGAAGAGAGTCCTGAACCTCAGCGCCAGCAGTTCCGGCCAATTGTGGCGCTGGCAGGGTGGGGTCCTTGAATCGGCTGATGAGGCCACAGGGGCCAGTGGAACAACGGGCGTGGGGAGCGCATTCCCAGCCTGGACGCTGCACATATCCGGGTTCCGCAAGGCCTATGAGATATCCGCCTTCGCTCTTTCCATCGACGAGGGCCATTATGCCGGACTGCAGGTGCTGGGACTGGCCGGTGAAAACGGATCGGGCAAATCGACGCTGGCCGACTGCTTGGCAGGAATGGCCACCTACACAGGCGAATTAAGCCTGGATCTGCCCTCAGTGGATGAACCCGGCATCGGCTACCTGACCCAAAAACAGTCCCATCCCACCCATGGGATGAGCCAGGATGATCTCCTGGACCTGTTCGTGCAGCAGGGAAAACTGACCTCTGGCCAGCTGCGGCGTCTGCGGGAATTCCTGGATAACGATCCGGGCTACCAGCAGCTGCGGGCGACCGACGCGGCCCAGGGAAACCGGCTGCTTATCGCGCTGGCGTTGCTGGCCGGGACATACGACCTGGTCATTCTCGACGAACCGACCTATGGCTTCGCGGCCACCGAGGTGGCCCATCTCCTGCAGCGCTTCATCGCTCTGGCCGGTCCACATCCTTTGATCCTCATATCCCATGACAGTAACTTTCTCGATAAGCTCTGCAACTCGATTCTCCGACTCGAAAATGGCCTCATCATCCAAACCGGTACGTGAACGTATAGTCACGATCGCCAACGCCCTGAGCCTCACCAGGGCGTTGTTGACCCTGCCCCTGGTCTGGGCATTGGAGACGGACCGCCTGACCCTGGCCGTCGGTATCATCGTGGCGGCGGTTGTTTCCGATTTCCTGGATGGGTACCTGGCTAGGCGGGCCCACCAGATCACCGACATAGGCAAACTGCTTGATCCCATTGCGGACAAGTTTATCCTGCTGGGTGTGATGGTATTCCTGATCATGGACCCGGAACGCCAGTTTCCGCTGCTCTTTTTCGTGCTCCTCGGTGTCCGCGACATCACTGTCTCCAATATCGCCCTGTACCTGATGGACCGGCGCCAGGAGGTCTTTGAGACCAACTTGCCGGGCAAGTGGTTCATCGGCATCACCGCCGCGGCCATGACCCTTTATGTGGTCAACTGGTTGACGCTGGGAAAATGGGTCCTGGCGCTGGCTGCTGCTCTCATGCTGGCCAGTTGGTACCTGTATATCCGCCGCTACGCCCGGTATTTCAAGACCCTGCCGGGGACCTGATCGATCCTTCCGGAAAGGCCGCAGCGGGGAGACCTTTCAGGGCCGTACAAACTGTTGCCAGCACCGGGAATCGAATGTACTTTTCCGCGCTGGTATCTACGGGCCAGTGTTGTGGACAAGCCAGTTGAAATGAAGTTTCTGCTACCCGGAGATTGACATGCGCCCTTTAATTGCACGGCAGCCCATATTTGATCCCGACGAAAAAGTTTACGCCTATGAAATGGTCGCCAGCGAGAGTCTGGAGACCATTCTGAGGGATATGGATGGAGGCAACGGGGGAGCAGAGCTGGTCGGGAGGACCCAGGGGCCTGGCCACGGCAGCCGAAAGGTTTTCCTCGAAGTGACGGCGGAGCAGCTGGGCGCCGACTGGCTCGGATCACTCCCCGCCGCCCGGGTGGTCCTGCAGGTATCTCACGCGGCGGAGATGACCCCCGATCTGATGGCCGGCTGCCAGGCGGTCCGGGAGTCGGGCTTTACCCTGGCCTTGGGGGACTTTATCCTGGAGGACGGATTCAGCCAGTTGGCGCCGCTGGTCGATATCCTGCGCATTGATTTTGAGCAAGCCTCACAGAGCCACCAGCGCATGGCCCCCATCTGGAGCCAGACCCGTAAGGCCCAGGCGCTGGCCTACAATGTGCCCTCGAAGGCAGCCTTCACCTTGGCCAAGAACATAGGCTACAGCTATTTTCACGGCCCCTTCGCCTACCAGGCAGAGTTTGTCGACAAGACTGACGTGCCCGGTTTCAAACTGAACTACCTGCGGCTGCTGCAGGAGATCAACAGTCCCGATATGGAGTTTGACAAACTGGAAGAGGTCATCAAGCAGGACGTATCGCTGACCTTCAAATTGCTTAAATATATCAATTCGGCCGCCTTTGGCCTGCGCAGCGAGATCGAATCCATTCACCAGGCCCTCACGCTGATGGGTACCCGGGAGGTCCGTAAGTGGAGCACCCTGGTAACGATGACCAGCATGGGGGAAGACCTGCCCGAGGAGGCGCTGGTGGCCTGCGTGCTGCGGGGCAGGTTTCTGGAGACCCTGGGCGTCGAAATGGGGCAGGAGGAGCGCAAGGACGACCTGTTTTTCATGGGTATCTTTTCCATGATCGAGCTGTTCATGGGCCGTCCCAAGGAGGAGATTCTCGGCGACCTGCCGTTGCGCCCCGATATCAGGGCGGCCCTGTTGGGCGAGGAAGGGACCTTCAACACCCTGCTCAACATGGTGCTGGCCTATGAGGATGGCGATTGGGACCCCCTGCATAACTACGTGCGCGATTTGGGGCTACCCGGGGATGAGGTCCCCGATCTCTACTTTGACGCCCTCGACTGGACCGAGAAAATCTTCATGGAGTGATCCGCCGGGAATCAGTGCTCATGGTCATCATGATCATCCGCCTTTCCCGTTTCGGTGCTCTCCGATGGCGGGGGCTCGGTCCCCTGCTGCGTACGCATACCGATCCCGTGCCCGAATACGAGCAGGGCCCCCCGGTCGGCGCCGACAATCAGCGTGGCGCAGGCGGCCAGGAGAATTCCAAGACGAATAAATTTCATGCTGGCATGTTTTATCCATCCGGTCATACTGCTGCGGGACAGAGCGGTGAGCAGGGCCAAGCCGAGAATGAGGCTCGTATAGATGAGCATGATATCGCGGTGCTCATGCACGAGCTCATGGCCGGGCGTGTCATGGCCCAGGCCATCGCTGGCCATGAGGCCGGTGGCAGCCGCAACGAGGGCCGCCGCAGCCGAGAGGTAAACAAGCACCGCTGCCATGCGCATCCACTCCTCGCTACGTATCAGCAAGTGCACCCCGACCAGCAGGGCCGCGGTTAGCGTCAGGGCAATGGGGAAGTGGACCAACAGGGGGTGGATATTGAGCACAGATTCCAATCCAGGCATGGCTTTTCCTTTATCTAGGGGCTGATTGTGCAGGCCAGGTTACCGGTCCCGGCCTGCCAGCCGTTGTGGGTGGTGGCCATATCATGCCGCCGCCAGTTTGATATTCCGCAGGCGCAGGGCGTTGACGATGACCGACACCGAGCTGAAACTCATGGCCGCAGCGGCAATCATCGGGCTGAGCAAGATGCCGAAAAAGGGGAACAGCACCCCGGCGGCGACCGGTACGCCCAGGCTGTTGTAGCCAAAGGCCCAGACCAGGTTTTGCCGGATATTGCGCATGACGGCCCGGCTTAGCACCCTGGCCTTGGCAATGCCGCTCAGGTCGCCACTGACCAGGGTAATCCCGGCGCTTTGCATGGCGACGTCGGCGCCCGTGCCCATGGCGATACCGACCTGGGCCAGCGCCAGAGCGGGGGCGTCGTTGATGCCGTCTCCGGCCATGGCGACGATGGCGCCTTCAGCCTGCAGTCCGGCAATGATATCCGCTTTACCGTCCGGCAGCACCCCGGCGATGACTTGATCAATGCCCAGCTTGTCGGCCACCGCCTGTGCCGAGGCAGCATGATCGCCGGTCAGCATGATGATACGCAGGCCGGTTTTGTGCAGACTTTTAATGGCGGCGGGCGTGCTGGCCTTCAGGGGATCGGCAATAGCCAGCACCCCGGCGGCTTGCCCGTCGATAGCCACGAAAAGGGCCGTGGCGCCGGATTGGCGGTAGTCCGCAGCCGTGGCGGCCAGAGCGGATGGGCTGATGGCAAATTTTTCCAGCAAGGCGTCGTTGCCTACCTGCACCGGCCTGCCGTTGACCTTCCCGGATATGCCCATCCCCGGCCACACCTCGACCTCGGCCGCCTCCGACAAAGCGATCTGCCGGTCGTGGGCGGCGGCCACAACCGCATCGGCCAGGGGATGCTCGCTGCCCCGTTCCAGGCTGGCGGCGAGACCCAGCAGATCATCCTCGCTGACCCCATCAGCCGGGGCCATCTGGGCGAGGGCCGGTTTACCCTCGGTAAGGGTACCGGTCTTATCCACCACCAGGGTATCCACCTGCTCCATCAGCTCAAGGGCTTCGGCATCCCTGACCAGGACCCCTTCGCGGGCGCCCCGTCCGACACCCACCATGATCGATATGGGCGTGGCCAGCCCCAGGGCGCAGGGGCAGGCGATAATGAGCACGGCGACGGCATTGACCAGGGCGTAGGCCAGGGCAGGTTCGGGACCCCACAGCGCCCAGACTGCAAAGGCCAACAGGCTGATACCCACGACTCCGGGCACGAAGTAGGACGACACTTTATCGGCCAGGCTCTGGATGGGCGCCCGGCTCCGTTGGGCCTCACTGACCATGCTGACAATCCGGGCCAGCAGGGTGTCGGCGCCCACTTTTTCGGCCCGCATGATGAAGCTGCCGTTGCCGTTCAGGGTAGCGCCGGTGACGGAATCGCCGGGGCCTTTTTCCACGGCCAGCGGCTCGCCGCTGATCATTGATTCATCCACGGCGCTGCTGCCGGAGTCGATAACGCCATCCACCGGGACTTTTTCGCCTGGCCGCACGCGCAGCAGATCGCCCGGTTTCACAGCGCTCAGGGGTACGGTTTTATCCACACCGTCAGGACCAACCAGTATGGCATTAGCAGGCGCTAGATCAAGTAATGCTTTAACTGCCTCCCCGGTGCGCGACCGGGCCCGCAGCTCCAGCCATTCGCCCAGCAGAACCAGCATCACGATGACGGCGGCCGCCTCAAAGTAGACCGCCACCGATCCATCCGGCGCGCGGAATGCGGACGGAAATATCCCCGGGGCAGCAGTGGCGACAACGCTGTAGATGTAGGCCACACCGGTGCCCAGTCCGATCAGGGTGTACATATTCGGGCTGCGCATGATCACCGACGCCCAGGCCCGCTGGAAGAACGGTTGTGCGGCCCAGAGTACCACCGGCGTTGCCAGGAGCCACTGCACCCAGTTGCCCAGCGTACCCGCAAGGGCCGGGATCAGCGGCCCGCCGGTGAACATCTCGCTCATGGTCAGTAACAGCAGCGGCAGACCCAGGACGGCGCTGAGCTGGAAGCGCCGGGTTATGTCGGCCAGATGGGGGTCTTCGGTGTCGGCCTGCTGCACATGAAAGGGCTCCAGGGCCATGCCGCAGATGGGGCACGAGCCCGGTCCCGGCTGGCGTACCTCCGGGTGCATGGGGCAGGTGTAATCGGCCCCGGCCGTTGCCTGGTCGGCGGCTGGTTGGGCTGCTGCGGGTGGGGGTGGCGCTGAAGGCCCTGGGGTGGACTGCCCACCGGCGCTGGCGCCCTCCCGGACAAGGTGGATGCCGCAATCGGGGCACAAACCGGGACCGTTTTGGCGCACCTCCGGGTGCATGGGACAGGTCCACACGGCAGGCGAAGGGTCCTCGGGCTGCGGGGTGGGGCTGGAACGGGAGACGACAGATTCGGGCCGGGAGTTTTGCATGGCTATGGTCTGGGATGGCTAGGGGTTGCGGGTCCAGGGCGACATGGGCGGAATCTAGCCCCCGGGCTCCCCGGGCCCTTCATACCTGAGCGCTTGACTGTTACACATTTCGGCTATCGGGCCACCTGGTCGATAGACCGGCGCCGCTGGGACCCCAGCTCACGGAAGTGGGAGGGGGTCAGTCCGGTGACCCGTTTGAACTGGCTGGAAAGATGCTGCACACTGCTGTAGCCCAGCCGGTAGGCGATCTCACTGAGGTTCTGCAGGTCATAGACGATGAGCTCCTTGGCCCGTTCAATTTTCTGCAAAATCACGAAGCGTTCGATGGTGAGCCCCTCCACCGCTGAAAATAGGTGGCTCAGGGAGGAATAGGATTGATGCAGTTCCCGGGCCAGGTGGCCGGAGATATTCCCCTCCAGTTCAGCCAGCCGGTCATTCTGTACAAGGTCAATGATCGTGCTCTTGATGCGCTCCACCAACCGGGCCTTGCGGTCCTCGAGGAGTTCGAAGCCGCTCGCTGAGAGCACGGCGGCGATGTCCGCATTGGATATGCCGCCCGCGGTCTCAATAACGGCCGTGCCCAGCTGCACGTTGCCCACCTGCAGGCCCAGGTTCAGCAGTTCCTCCCGGACAACCCTGATGCAACGGCCACAGACCATGTTCTTGATGTGTAGGGATCGGACTTCTATGATTGCCCCCTTCTCGATGCGGCGATCAGGAACTTCATCTTATGCGACCTGCTCAGGTTGCCGATGCTGCATGCTGGTTGTGTTCATGATGTGCCCCGTTTCCGCCCGGATCGAGGCCCCGCAGGTCCTGGTAAATTTGCACCTGTTCCCTTGTGAGAATCTCCATCATTTCCATATGGGCGGCCATGTGGGTAAACCGCAGCCGGGCCTTGATGCTGCCGATGGCATCGATACGGCCGGCGAGTTCAGGCGGCATAATGGCCTGCCGCGACAGGAGGCTGTCCAGAGCCGCCTCCCGGGCCACCCATTCGGCGCCGAGAGTCCGGGCGGTAGCCTGCATCTTGTCGAAAACAACTTGCGTCCGGCGCGTTTGGTTACCATTCAGGTCAAGTTGGCGGGCCAGCTCCAGGACATGCTTGGGGCCGGGGTAGCCGTTGAGCTCGGCGGCTTTGGCCAGGCCCAGGCCGTGACCGGCGAGGAAGCCTTCAACTTCAGCCGCCGACAGGGCTTTAATGGCCAGCGCCGGCTTTTCCTCTCGAGACGGGGATGGGCGGGGGGTCATCCACCAAGTGGCCAGACTGCCCAACCGCAGAAAAACCACCGCTCCGCCTACGACGATGGCTGCGCCTTGTCTTGTCGTCATGCCCCTGTTCCCTTCACAATCCCTGGGCATGCCATCAATCTGCGGGCAGGCTCTCTACGGTCTCTTTCAGCAGTGCCTGGACCTGCCTGGAGATGGCATCCAGCTCGGGATTTCCAATGGCCTGCATGGATGCCACCGGATCAATCGCCGCCACCTCCACCGTGCCGTCCGGCAGTTCCTGCACGATGACGCTGCAGGGCAGCATGGCGCCGATTTTGTTTTCCACCTCCAGGGCCTGGAGGGCAAAGGAGGGATTGCAGGCCCCCAGGATGCGGTAGTTGCGAAAGTCGACATCCAGTTTGTTCTTAAAGGTCTGGGTGACGTCAATCTCGGTGAGGATGCCAAAGCCCCTCTCCTTGAGCGCTGCCGTGGTCTGCCCGATGGCGTCGTCAAAGCCCAGCGAGGTTATCTTGTGGAACGTGTAACTCATCGTGCCTGTCTCCTTAGCATGTTCATTCTCCCCGGATCGCAAGCGGGTCGGCTTGCACAGAAAAGGTCTCAGCCGCTACCGGCGGGATCCAACTGATTGTCAGCGGCCTCATTTTCCGTTTTGCGTATCTCGATCGCCCGCCAAATATAGTAAATCGTCGGTATGACCAGCAGCGTGAGCACCGTGGAGGTGACCATGCCCCCAACCATCGGCGCGGCGATGCGTTTCATCACCTGGGAGCCGGTGCCGTGTCCCCAGAGGATCGGCAGCAGGCCGGCCATAATCGCGGTGACCGTCATCATCTTCGGCCGTACCCGGTCCACAGCCCCCGACATGATGGCGTCATACAGGTCGGCGGTAGTGTTCATCTTGCCCTCCCGCACCCTTTCCTTGTAGGCCAGATCCAGGTAGATCAGCATCACCACCCCGGTTTCGGCGGCTACCCCTGCCAGGGCGATGAATCCGACCCCGACGGCGACACTGAAATTATAGTCGAGCAGGTAGATGAACCAAAGCCCTCCCACCAGCGCGAAAGGCAACGACAGCATGATAATCATGCTCTCGGTAAGGTTTTTGAAATTGAGGAACAGGAGCAACATAATTATCATCAGGGTAAAAGGGATCACCAGTTTCAGTTTTTTTGCCGCCCGCTGCATGTACTCGTACTGGCCGCTCCAGACGATGGAATAGCCCTGCGGCAGCGTCAGTTCCTCCCGCAAGGTCTGCTGGGCCATCTTGACATAGCTGCCCACATCTATGCCGGTAATATCCACATAGACCCAGGCGGTGGTGCGGGAGTTCTCGCTTTTGATCACCGCCGCCCCCTTGCTGATGCGGATCTCTGCCACCTGGCTGATCGGAATCTGGGCGCCTGAGGGGGTGGGAATCAGGACCCGCTTCAGTTTGCTGATGCTGTCCCGCAGTTCCCTCGGGTAGCGCACATTGATGGGGTAGCGCTCCAGCCCTTCTACCGTGTAGCTCACGTTCATCCCGCCGACGGCTGACTGGATGATGTCCTGGATATCCCCGATGGTCAGGCCGTAGCGCGCCGCCTCGTCGCGGTTGATGACGAAATCGAGGAAGTTGCCGCCGGTGACCTTGTCGGCGTACGCGCTCAGGGTGCCGGGGAGTTTCTGCATGAGGGCTTGGACCTTGGCCCCCAGGGCGTTCAGGGTGTCCAGATTGTCGCCCATCAGTTTGATCCCCACCGGGGTCTTGATGCCGGTGCTGAGCATGTCAATGCGCGTCTTGATGGGCATGGTCCAGGCGTTGGTGAGGCCGGGAAACTGTATCGCCGCGTTGAGCTCGGTGATCAGTTCGCGCTGGGTCACCGACCGATGCTCGGGCCAGATGCGGGCCAGTCCCCCCTTGAGAAAATCGGGCAGGGGCAGCCCTGAATACCAGCGCGAGACAGTTTTCCGTTTGGGCCAGTTCTCCTCGGGATGGAGGGTGACGGTGGTTTCGATCATGCTCAGCGGCGCGGGATCGGTGGCGGTTTCTGCCCGGCCGATTTTCCCGAACACCCGCTGCACCTCCGGGAATGTCTTGATGATCCTGTCCGTCTGCTGGAGGATCTCCCGGGCCTTGGAAATGGAGATGCCCGGATCGGTGGTGGGCATGTAGAGCAGGTCACCTTCATTCAATGGCGGCATGAACTCCGAACCGATGTTGCGCAGCGGTATGATGGTGACGGCCAGGGCCAGTCCTCCCAGGGCCAGGGTGGTGCGCCGGTACTTGAGCACAAACTTGATGAATGGCCGGTAAACATAAATCAGGAACCGGTTCACCGGGTTTCTTTTTTCCGGTATGATCTTTCCCCGGATCAGGTAACCCATCAGGATCGGCACCATCGTTACGGACAACAGGGCCGAGGCGGCCATGGCATAAGTCTTGGTGAACGCCAGGGGTTTGAATAGCCGCCCTTCCTGGGCCTCCAGCGTAAAGACCGGCATGAAGGAAAAGGTGATGATGAGCAGGGAATAGAACAGGGCCGGCCCCACCTCCTTGGAGGCGTTGAGGATGAGCTGCCAGTGGTCCACCTCCCCCCGGCTGCGCTCCATATGTTTATGGACGTTTTCGATCATCACGATGGCCGCGTCCACCATGGCGCCGATGGCAATGGCGATGCCCCCCAGGGACATAATGTTGGCATTGAGCCCCTGTAAGCGCATCACGCTGAAGGCAATGAGAATACCGACGGGGAGTGTGAAAATGGCCACCAGGGAGCTGCGGAAATGGAGCAGGAACACGATGGTCACCAGGGCCACCACCAGGCTTTCTTCGATCAGTTTCCTTTTCAGGTTGGCCACGGCCCGCTCGATGAGCAGGGAGCGGTCGTAGGCTGGCAGGATAACCACCCCTTCCGGCAGACCCGCCTTGAGTTCCTCGATCTTCTCCCGGGTCTTGCGGATGACTTCCAGGGCGTTCTCGCCATAGCGCATTATGATAATGCCGCCTACCACCTCGCCGATGCCGTCCCGCTCGGCCAACCCCCGGCGGAGTTCGGGCCCTATGTGGATGTTGGCCACGTTCCGCAGCAGGATCGGCGTGCCGTTCTCATCTACCCCCAGAGGCACTTTTTTCAGGTCGTCAATGGATTGTATATATCCCAAACCCCGGACCATGAACTCGGTCTCCGCCATTTCAATCAGGCTGCCGCCGACATCGCTGTTGCTGCGCCGGATGGCCTGCTTCACCTTGTTCAGGGGTATGTTGTAGGCGATGAGCTTGTTGGGATCAACCTCCACCTGGTACTGCTTGACGTAGCCGCCGATGCTGGCCACCTCGGATACGCCGGGGACGCTCATCAGCTGATAGCGCAGGTACCAGTCCTGGATGGAACGCAGCTGCTGCAGATCGTGGCGGTCGCTTTCGACGGTGTACTCATACACCCAGCCGACACCGGTGGCATCGGGACCCAGCCGGGGAGTCGCCCCTGCAGGCAGGCGGCTGGATACGAAACTCAGATATTCCAGGACCCGGCTCCGGGCCCAGTACATATCGGTGCCGTCTTCAAAGATGATGTAGACAAAGGAGACCCCGAAAAAGGAGTACCCGCGCACCACCTTGGCAAAGGGCACCGACAACATGGCCGTGGTAAGGGGGTAGGTGACCTGGTCCTCCACCACCTGGGGGGCCTGGCCGGCATAGTCGGTCTGGATAATGACCTGCACATCGCTCAGGTCGGGGATGGCGTCCAGGGGGGTCGTGGAGAGGGCCACAATGCCCGTGACCACCAGAAATCCTGTGGCCAGTACCACAATAAAGCGGTTGTTGATGGACCATTCAATTACTTTTTCTATCATTTACATCTCCATAAGGAGCAGCCAGGTTGCCAGCCGGCGCCCCTCAAAATTCATCCTTGCAGGTAACACTGCCAGGTTTATATGCTCGATTCGATCAGCGCCTTGCCGCAGACGGGGCAGGCGCCCGGAGCCTCGGTAACCACATGTGCGTGGGATTCCGTGGGACAGGTGTAGTACTTCTGATCCGCGTTGAAAGCCACCGTCTTCTGCACCAGAACCATGCCGCAGTCGGGGCAGTTCCCCTCGGCATCCAGCTTGACGTAGCTGTGGGATTCCATGGGGCAGGCGTAGAAAGTCAGATTGCCATCGGCCAGGGTGCCCACCGGGACGACGGCCGTTTGCAAGGCGGCTCCCTGCATGGTGTGGTCGTGGCCTTCGTGCGCGTCATCCTGCCCCCCGGTCTGGCCGGGAGTCATCTCCATTTGGCCATTGCCGCTGCCAGGGTCGGCAGGGGGCATCTGCATGTCCATCTTCTCGTCGCCGTCCGCAGGAGGCGTTTTCACGCCCAGCATTTTGGCAATGCTCTCTTGCAGTTTGCTTTCCGAGTCCAGCAGGAACTGGCCTGAGGTGACCACCTCCTCGCCAGCCGACAACCCCTTTATGATCTGGTAGTAGCCGTCGCCGCTCTCGATGCCCAGGGTGACGGTCCGCGGAACAAAGCGCCCCCCGCCCAGGGCGACCATCACCAGATTCCGCTGCCCCGAGAAGAGCACCGCTTCCGCCGGAACGGCAATGGCATTCCGCACCGGTGAAGTCTGGATTTCGATATTGGCGTACATGCCCGGTTTGAGTTCCAGCCGAGGGTTGGGGAAGGACATGCGGACCTTGATGGTGCGGGTTTTCTCCTCCAGGTAGGGGTAGATATACTCCACTTCGCCAAGGTACACCTTGCCCGGATTGTAGGAGAGGGTCATGCTGGCTTTCTGGCCGGTCTCCAGCCAGGGCACCTCATACTCGTAGATATCGGCAAAGACCCAGATCCGGTCCAGGTCGGCGATGGTGTAAAGATTCATCCCCGAGCGCACCTCCATGCCATCCACGGCATGTTTCTTGATCACCACGCCCGGAAAGGGGGTGTTCAGGGTAATGGTCTTGGTGACCTTTCCCGTTTTGATCAGTTCCTGAATCTGGTGCTGGGAGACATCGAAGTTTTCCAGCCGCCGCCGGGCCGAGGCGATCATCCCTTCCAGGTTCGAACGGACTGCCGCAGAGGCGCTCTGGCCGAGCCGCTGCAGACTCCGGGTGGCGTCCAGATACTCCTCCTGGGCCGTGACCAGCTGGGGCGAGTAAATCTCCAGCAGCGCCTCGTTCCGTTTCACCTGCTGTCCGGTGGTGTTGACGAAGGTCTTTTCGATCCAGCCGGAGAACTTGGTATGGATATGGGCTACCCGGGCCTCGTCAAAGTCGATCCTGCCGATGGTGCGGATGGTCTGGAAAAGGTCGCGCCGCTCGGCCGGGGCGGTGCGCACTCCCATGTTCTGCACCACCACCGGATCGATCCTGACGGTGGCCCCGAAGGCTTCCTCGCCCTCGTAGACAGGCACCAGGTCCATGCCCATGGGCGATTTGCCCGGTGCCGGCGATATGTAGTTAGGATCCATGGGAGCGCGCCAGTAGAGTATTTTGCGCTCCCCGCCGGACTGGGCCGGCGCGTTGACCGCGCTCACAGCGGCCGTCTGCATAATGGGCACCAGGTCCATGCCGCAGATGGGGCAATTGCCGGGCCCTTCATGGAGGACGTGGGGGTGCATGCCGCAGGTGTAAAGGGCGGCCGCCTCCTGCGCCACCTGGGGGCCCTTGGCGGCAGTTTCGGTTCCTTTGCTGCACGCGCTGAAAACCAGGGGCAGCATGAATGCCAGGCCCAGGATTGAAATCGCCGGTGGTCGCACGACGGGCAGTTGGGCTGTGGGCCGCCCGCGCGAGCCAACGCGCCGCAACGCGGACAAGCCGGCCGGGTTTCAACGAGGGTGGCGCAACAGGCCGCACACAGAGAGGCCAGCGAACCAGGTTCGATTGCGTCACGGCAGTAGGCACAGACCGGAGGATAGACCAGATCGAGCGCCAGGCCGAACCAGCGGC
>SCKI01000012.1 GCA_004124295.1 Fidelibacterota bacterium | reverse complement strand
CCCCGCCACTGCCAGCGCATCGTAACTTCGGCCTTGGGGAGGGTTGTTACCGTGACGTTCAAATCAGTATTCAATGCCGTCCTGTTGGGCTCGGCGATTATCTTTGCGGCGCTGCTGATCAACTACTCCCGCCCGGTTGTTGAGGTCGCCCAGCCAGGCCCCGAATACATCCGGGCTACCGGAAAGTGCGCCCAGTGCCACATCCGGGAGACGGCCGCAATCGTGCACCAGTTCTCCATGAGCCGCCATGCCCAGGTAGGCACCACTTGCTACGACTGCCACCGCACTGTCGCGGAGCAGTCCGGCTCGGAGCACCACGGCTTCACCATCGCCGACGCGCTGACGGCCCTCAACTGCTCCCAGTGTCACCAGACCGAGTACGACCAGTATGTCCGCAGCCGGCACGGGGCCCCGGCCTGGGCAGCGGTGCTGGGATCGGCAGATTTCACCCCCCAGCAGATCGAAGCGGCCGAGCGTTACCACCCTGGCACGGTTGAGCGGCCTCCGAATACCCTGGCCATGCGTCAAGGCGCCGGCTCGCTGGAAATGGGCTGTCTTAAATGCCATGCCGTGGGCAAACCCAACAGTGACGGCTCTATCGGCACATGCACCGAATGCCACTCGCGGCACTCGGCCTCGGTCGCCCTGGCCAGGGAACCGCAGACCTGCGGCCAGTGCCACATGGGTCCCGACCATGCCCAGTTTGAGATATACACCGAGTCCAAGCACGGCGTGCTTTTCGGGTTGCAGAGAGGCAGCATGAATATGACGGCGGCCTCCAAATCGTTGACGACCCGTGACATGCCGGTACCCACCTGCGCAACCTGCCATATGAGCGGACTGGACGGCCTGAAGGTGACCCACGATGTGACCGAGCGCCTCTCATGGTTCCTATTCGCTCCCATTTCAGAGCAGCGGCCCGGCTTCATACAGGGACAGATCCAGATGCAGGAGGTTTGCGCAAAATGCCACGCCAAACCAACATTCGAAGCTTTCTACAGGGAAGCCGAAGTGGTGCTGGCAGCCACCAATGACAAGGTGCAGGCGGGCCTTGATCTGGTGGCCGCCCTCCGCCGGGAAGGCCACTTGACGCCCGAGCCGTTCGACGAGCCGATGGAGTTCCTGGCCTTCGATCTGTGGCACTACTACGGCCGGACGGCCAAGCACGGCGCGTTCATGGGCGGCGCGGACTTTGTGCAGTGGCACGGCAATTACGAATTGCTCCTGGTGATGACCGAAATGGAGGCACTGGCAGCAGAGCTGCGCAAAGGGGACCGCTGAGCGGTGTGGCAGCACATCTGGCCGGCCCGGCGCTGGCTGATCATCGAGCTGTTTGTCATCGCCAACCTGGCCTTCCTGGCGCTGGATGTCACCCTGGCCCACGCGGTCAATCGCTTCCGGGCGCCTGCTGAGTGGCTGCCGGTAATATTTTCCATCGCGGCGCCGATCCTCCTGGCCTGGGAACACTATCACCGGCGCGGCAGTGAATCCCGGTCCCGTCCCGTGGGGCTGGCCATCGGCTGGGGGGCCATCGTGTTGGGCATCCTCGGCATGATCTATCACCTGGGTAGCCAGTTTTTCGAGTTTTATACCCTGCGGAGCCTAATTTATGCGGCGCCATTTGTCGCTCCCCTGGCCTACTCCGGCCTCGGCTTTTTGCTGCTGCTGAACCGCATGGTGCCCGACGACACCATCGAGTGGAGCCAGTGGGTGCTTCTGTTGGGCCTGGGCGGCTTCGTCGGAATCTTCGTTCTGGCCCTCGCCGATCATGCCCAAAACGGCTTTTTCTACGCCGTGGAGTGGCTGCCGGTGGTGGCCTCGGCCTACGGTCTGGGATTCCTGCTGATGGCATTCTTCCGCCCGCCGACAACGGCCTTTCTGAATATCTGCCTGGGGGTGCTCGCCCTGCAGGCCCTGATCGGCGTGGCCGGACTCATCCTGCACATGGAGGCGTCCCTGGCCGGGGCGTCAGAAGGGTGGCTGCAGAAGGTCATTGCAGGACCGCCGGTGATGGCCCCGCTGCTGTTCCCGAACCTGGCCCTGTTGTCCGGGCTGGGCATACTGGACTGGCGGGGAAAACTGGAAAGCCGCAGCAGCCGGGGGTGAAGAAGTGGCCCTAGGCGGTGGCATCCATCAGCCATCAGCGATCAGCAGTCAGCTTCGATCCAACATCCAATATCCAACATCCAATATCCAACATCCAACATCATTCAGCCTTCAGCAATCAGCATTCATCCTTCATCCCTTATCCTTCATCCAACATCCGCTATCGATCATCTAACGGAAAGTGAACTTAATACCGGTATTTGGTAGGGTCCGGCTTCCATTTAGCAGGCCTTGGTGGCATCCGGCACGGTCCTGATTGATTCGGTTTGACCCCGTCGACAGAGCCGTTTAAATTGCTCGCCGCATAAGACCCGGATAAAGCCATTGGGGGGGCTGCTCTACTGTTTCCATGTCCAGCTAAAATCCGGCTCCTGGTAGCCGGTTTGCTATTACTGTCTGCTCCTTTGCAGGGTGGCGCCGATGGCAAAATCGCCGGCCGCATAACCGCATTCGACGGCACGCCGCTGGCTGGCGTCGATGTCTATCTCCAAGCCCTGGAAACGGGCGCCATCACCGATCCCACCGGCCACTATGCCATTCTCGGCCTGCCCCCGGGCCGCTATCGCCTGAGCGCCTCCCTCATCGGCTACGGCACTGTCACGGTACAGGGGATTGCCGTCTCCATCGACCGGACCACCATCGTAAACCTGAGCCTGGAACTGGCCCCGCTGGAGGCCGTCCCGGTGGTGGTGATCGCGCCGGAAACGTTGCTGCAGCCCGACCTCACCGCCACCCGCCGGTCCCTGGCCCGGAGGGAAATAACCGCTCTGCCGGCGGAAGATATCACGGCCCTGCTGCAGACCATGGCTGGGGCCGTTGCCGGAGCCGATGGAAGCCTGCACCTCCGTGGCGGCAGGTCCGGTGAAGTTGTGTACCTGCTGGACGGGCTGCCGGTGGGCGATCCATTTACCGGCCGGTTGGGACTGCCCCTGGCGACCAACATGATCGCCGAACTGAACCTCGTGACGGGCCCCTTTTCAGCAGAGTACGGCCGGGCCATGAGCGGTGTGGTGAACCTGGTGACTCGCGAGGGCGGGAGGCAGTTCAGCGGTTCCCTCAGCCAGCAATCCGGTGACATGTATTCTACGCAGACCGATATCTTCGATGCTGTTGACCAGTTCGAGCCGCTCACTTTCAGCCGCACCGATTTCAGTCTGGAAGGCCCCCTCCCCCTGCTTCCCGGCGGAACGTTTCTGGCCGTCGGCAGTCTGCAGGCAAACGACGGCTGGCTGTTCGGCTACCGGGAGCACAATACCTGGGACTTCGCCTCGCTGGAAACCGGCTCCGATCCCTTTGTGGTCCGCACCGGCGACAGTGCCCGGGTAGGGCTGAATCCGCGCCAGTCCGTTACCCTCATGGCCAAGCTCAGCTTCAGGCCGTGGCCCAGCGCAAAGCTCACGTACCAACTGCACCGCTTCCAGTCGCTGACCCGCAGGTATGAGCAGGCCTGGAAATTCAATCCTGACGGCCGGACCACCTACGAGAGCAGCGGCACGTTGCAATCGCTGAAGTTCTCCCAGGCCCTCTCCTCCCGCAGCAGATTCAGCCTCCGGCTGGCGAGCCGCAAGTCGCTGGCGGAGCAGTACGTCCACAAGCTGCAGATGCCCTACCAGCTGGATGAAAATTTCTACGGCCGGGACCTGAACGGCGATGGCCGGCTGACCGTGGTGACGGTGGACTGGGCCTTCATCCGCCGGTACGGGGCCTATCTGCCCAATGACTTGTGGTACAGGTTGCAGGTGCCCGGGGAGTATGTCGATGAGCTTGCCGGTTGGTACGAGGTGCTGGATTGGAATGCCGATTCCAGCGTGGCGGAAATAGGGGTTCCCAGGTATGTCCCCTACTGGGGTCCGTCACAGGTCCGGTCGACAGTGCCGGCGGGACACTTTATCTACGGCAGCCAGCAGGACAACTACCGCCTCGATGACACCCGGACAGGCACGTTGATGTTCAGTTTCACCAGCCAGATCAACCCGGCCCATCAACTCCGCCTGGGCGCCGAACTGAATCGGTACCGCCTGCATGCCAACCATATGCTGATATCCATCACCGAAGGCCGCGGCTGGCAGCCCTGGGTCCCGGCGGCGAGCGAGCCCGGGCTGGGGCATCTGGAGTATACCCGCAGACCGTACGATATTGCCGCCTATCTGCAGGACAAGATCGAGCTGCAGAACATGGTGTTGCAGGCCGGCATCAGGTTTGACTATTTCGAGCCCGCCGACAGCACTTTCTCCGACCCGGCCAATCCGCTGCGGGACACGCCGGCCCGGCCCAAAATGCAGCTCAGTCCCCGGTTGGGGATCAGCATTCCCATTTCGGAGCGTGGCTTTATCCGCTTCTCCTACGGCCACTTCTTCCGCATGCCCGGTATGGCCCGGCTATACCGCAATCCGGACCTGAAAAGGGTCGCCGGGAGCACCCTGCAGTTCGGTAATCCTGACCTGGAGCCGGAGCGTACCATCATGTACGAACTGGGCCTGCAGCAGATGCTTTCCGCCACCGCCACCCTCAATGTCAGCCTCTACTACCGGGACATCAGCAACTGGCTCAGCTCCGAGTACAACTTTATTGACGACGAGCTACGCTACACGCGCTACGTGGCCCGGGATTATGGCAGTGTGCGGGGCCTTACCGCCTCCTATGCGCGCCGCAACCCGGCCGGGCTGAATCTCTATCTCGATTACACCCTGCAAGACGCCCGGGGCAACAGTTCCTCGCCCGATGCCATCTATTACGACAATCTCCGCGAGCCGCCCGTGATCAGCGAAAAATCTCCCGTCCCCCTCGATTGGGACATCCGCCACAGCGGCGGCCTGACCCTCAGCGGACGGACACCGGGTGGCCTGCTGCTGGGGCTGATCGGCAAGCTCGCCAGCGGCCGGCCCTACACCCCCGCCAATGCCCAGGGGAAACGCCTCGGTGCTGAAAACAGCGCCCGGGCTCCTGGCACGTTCACCATCGACCTGCGGGCCAGCAAGCTGCTCAACATCGGCGGCCAGCACCTGACGGCCACCCTGAAGATCTATAATCTCCTCGACCGCCGGAACGAGCGGACGGTGTTTCCCGAAACGGGCCGGGCCTCCTACTCCCTGCGGCCGGCCCAGGGCGGAGATCCTGCCGAGTTGTTCCCCGCCCTTGCAGGGGCCGGCGTCTATGCGCTGGAGGAGCGCCTCTACTCCCCGCTGAACTTTCAGCCGCCGCGGCAGGTACTGGTCAGCCTGGGCTGGAGCTTTTAGCGCTGGCCCGTGGGGCGGTCTGCCGTCATTGCCCTGCTTCTGGTTGTGGCCGCCGGCCAGGCGCAGGGTCCGCTGCCCACACTCCCTGACCGCCGGGCGGCCATCCTGGCCGGCAACCAGATCCGCACCATCATCTGGGACCACGGTTCCATCGGCCAGCCGGGACGGGAGCCATCCCTGGAATGGCCCGTGTTTTCCGGCCTCAGTTACGCCTACGAATTCGGGCCGCTGATCGGGGTCGAGGTGCCGGTGCGGGCCGACGGATCATTCCTGCCCTACTTCGACGCCTCCGGAAATGCCATCGCCCATGACTCGACCAACCCGGACTGGGCCGCGACCTACCACATCATATCCGATGGCCTGAGCGACGGTGGCGGCGGCGACTCCAGCGTCGAGAAGGACCCTGTCAGCGGGCTGCGTTGGCAGTTTGAGCCGCTGCCCGGCTATGCCAATCCGGCCCAGTCGAGCCTGGCCGTATCCGATGACAGCAGTACCTGGCCCAGCGACTGGCCCGCCTGGCCGGGGACCTATCAGGTCGGCGCCGCCACTGCGGACCAGGCCGCCTACTTCGTCATGGACGACCGCCACAACCTGGAATTTTCCAGCGACCGGGTGCCCCCCTACTATCCCTTCCCCGGGGACACGACGATCGGGGGGCTCGGGCTGCGGGTCGAAGTGCGGGCCTACCAGTGGTCCAACATCCTGGCCAACGATGCCATATTTTTTTTCTACGCCATTACCAATACGACGGCCAACGATTATGAGAAGGTGGTCTTCGGCATGTTCGGCGATCCGCACATCGGCGGCCCTGCGGATGCGAACGACGACTGGGCCCGCTTCGACCGGCAGATCGACATGGTTTATGCTTTTGACGGCAACAATACAAGCCAATGGGGCGGCCCGACCGGGTGGCTCGGTTACATGTTTCTGGAAAGCCCCGGCAATGCCACTGACCTCATCGACAACGACGGCGACGGCATGGTGGATGAGTCTATGGATGACGGGCTGGACAACGACGGCGACTGGAATCCGGCCAGCGATGATGTGGGCATCGACGGTATCGGCCCCGGCACGCCGCTGATCTATCCCGGACCCGATGAGGGCGAAGGGGACGGCCTGCCCACGGCCGGAGACCCCTACAATCCGCTCGCGCCGGGCGAGCCCAATTTCGAGGGGACCGACCTGGACGAAGCGGACATGATCGGCTTGACCAGTTTCAACGCCATCAACCGCGGCGCGGTGGCCATCAACAATGATGCCGACATCTGGCAACGCCTGCGACCGCTGGGCGTGGTCGATTCGGCCCAGGCCTTCAGCGACATCAACCAGAACAGCGATACCGTCTTTCTGTTCGGGTCCGGCTACTTCCCCCTGCAGGCCGGGGAGACCCGCCGCTTCTCCATCGCCATCCTGCTTGGGGAAAACGAGCAGGACCTGCTGGGGACCGCCCGCATCGTGCAGAACATCTACAACAGCGGCTACCGTTTTACCCGCGCCCCGGACCTGCCGGCCCTGTCGGCCGCCCCCGGCGATGGCAGGGTCACCCTCTACTGGGACGATTGGGCCGAGGATTCCTGGGACCCGGCCTTCGGCTACGACTTCGAGGGTTACTCCATTTACCGGGCCACCGATCCGGGCTTCGAGGAAATCCACACCATCACCGACAACGCCGGCAATGCGGCCCTCTGGAAACCGCTGGCCCGTTTCGATCTGGTGGACGGCATCAAGGGACCGGCGCCCGCCGGTATCAGGGGGCTGCATTTCGATCTGGGGAGCGACTCGGGGCTGCGGCACGAATATGTGGACAGCACCGTGACGAACGGTGTGCGCTACTTCTATGCCGTGGTGCCCTACGACTTCGGCGATACCACCGGCCTGACCGGGATACCACCTACCGAAGCGACCAAGCGGGTCCGCGAAGTGGGCCTGACCGGCATCCTCCAGCCGGACCCCAACGTGGCCATCGTGGTGCCCCGAGGTCCGGCGCCGGGCAGCGTTATGCCGCAACTGCTGGCGTTGGAGCACAGCGGCCCGGCCACCGGCAGCATTGTGGCCCGCATCCTTGATCCCCCGCTGGTGCGGGACAGCGTCAGCTACAGCATCACCTTTGGCGCTCCCCTCAGCGGCGCCGGCGATACGCTGCTGACCGTAACGGACCAAACCGCCTACAGCGCCGGCCATCGCGTCATCGGCGAAAGCTGGTTCAGGGTCTCGGACCGGCACCTGCATGTGGCCCTGCAGCAGGTGCTGCGGCTGACCGGTAACGGGCCTGCCGGCACTGCGGTTCCCGACAGCCTGTTCTCGCTGAATGCGACCACCGGCACGATCCGTTTTTCCGCCACCCTCGATGGGGATTCGGTGGTTATCAGCTACCTGCATGTGCCGCTGTGGCAGAGCCGCTACACCAACGCTGAGGACGCCAACGCCCCCTTCGACGGCATCCGGCTCGTCGTCGCGGACCGTCCCCTGGGAGTATCTGACGAAACCGGTTGGCTCACCGGCAGTGCGAACTACACCGGCATCGTCTCGCTCTGGGACGCAGGCAGCAGCGCCAGTGGATTCCCCTACCCGCATAGCTATGAGCTGCACTGGCAGTCCGAACCGGTCGCCTCCGGTGTCGATCCGAACCAGCGGGCGCCGTTTGTCCTCTACGATGTCACCGATCCCGCCGCGGTGACAGTGGCCCCCTACCTGCTTATCGCTACCGTAAATAATCAGTTCGTCCTTGGGCAGACCCGCATCGGCATCCTGTCGGCCCCCTTTGTGGGACCGGAATACAAGACCTGGGAGCTCGAATTTGTCGCCCCCGCTTCCGCAAACCCTGTTGCGCCCCGGCCGGATGACATATTCCAGATCAAGATCGACCGGCCCTTCTCCTCCGCCGACGAATTCCTGTTGACCACCGCCGCCGGCCGGTACGCTCCGCAGACCTTAACCGACGCGCTGGCCGGGATCGCCGTGGTGCCCAACCCCTACCTGGCCCGGTCGGCCTATGAGCTGCCCAGCGGCTTTGCCGGCGGCCGGGGCGACCGGGAGGTACAGTTTATCAATCTGCCGCCAAGCTGCGTGATCCGCATTTATACCATCGCCGGCGATCTGGTGCGGGTGATCCAGCACAACACCGATTTCTGGAACGGCCGCGAATCCTACGACCTGCTGAACCGGGAGCAGATGGAGATTGCTTTCGGCATCTACATCTGGCATGTGGACGCCAGGGCCTCCGGTCTGGGCCAGAAGATCGGCAAATTTGCGGTGATCAAGTGAATGTCCACTGGCGGGCGGTGCTGTTGCTGGCCGCACTGGGGAACGCCGGGGCCGATGGGCAGACCCGCACGAAAAGCGGCACAACCAGCGGCCAGTTTCTGAAGATCGGCGTGCATGCCCGGGTGCTGGCCATGGGCGAGGCCTCGGCGGCCAGCGCCAGCGACATCAGCGCCATCCATTTCAATCCTGCCGGGCTGAGCCGTTTCGCCGTGCAGGAAGCGGTCTTCTCCCAGGTCCAGTGGCTGGCCGGCACCCGGTTGTTCCACTTCGCGGCGGGCTGGAAAGTGGGCCCTTCCGGCGTGCTGGCGTTGCAGGCGACCAGCCTCGATTACGGTGAAATGGCGGTGCGCACGGAGACCCAGGAGGACGGCACCGGCGAGTTTTTCACGGCCCAGGACCTGAGCATCGGCCTGGCCTACGCCCACAATATGACCGCGACCATTTCGCTGGGCGCCCAGGTGAAGCTGCTCAGCTCGCGCATCTGGCAGATGTCATCCCGGGCCGTCGCCATCGATGTGGGGACCGTGTTTCTGACGCCGCTGAAGGGCCTGCGGCTCGGCATGGCCATCACCAACTTCGGCACCGACATGCGGCTGGCCGGCCGGAACGTCAGCTTCCAGGAAGGTTCCGCCAGCCTCGGCAATGGGGCGGTACCGGCGGCTTACGAGCTGGGCAGCTGGCCCCTGCCGCTGACCTTCCGCATCGGTCTGTCCGGCGAAACCCGGCGATCCGGGCAGCTGGGCCTCTCCTGGGCCATCGACGGCCTGCATCCCCGCGACAACGGGGAGTACCTTGATCTGGGGGCGGAGTTGGATTTCGGGCACCGGCTGTTTTTGCGGACCGGTATCCACGGCCTCCTGCTGGCCGGCGCCGAGGGGGGCCGCTGGGCCTTGGGGGCCGGACTGCGGCACGCCTTTTCACCCACCATGCGGCTGAAAATCGATGTCGCCTGGGCCGATTACGGCCTGCTGCTGCCGGTGAATATGCTGACGGTTACCCTGGGGTACTGAACCATCTTAATGTTTTTATTAGATTAACCAGCAGGCAGAATTACATTATATCGCGTGCCCAGACACCCTATCAGGTTTCAAAAGGGCTGGAATGTTTCTTCATAAATAATAGTTGGGCAGGCGATCTCCCGTGTAGATTCGGGCTGAGGTCTGCCAACGAATGCGAGCCATCTGAAAACAATTGGGTAACGGAAAAATGAATAATCGACGTTTTTTGATCGTGCTTATGGCGTCATTTTTCTGCGCTGTAGGATTGTCTCATGCGCAGGATGCTGTGGCAGTTAGCCCGGAGGCTTATACGATTCTTTTCGAAAATGATGACATCCGTGTCATGGAGTTGACTTATCAGCCCGGAGAGCGGGACGCTCCACATTCACATCCGAAGTACATGGGTTTGGTTTTGGAGGCAGGGACCCTACGCGTGCACCCTGATGAGGGAGAATCGGAGGACATTGTTTTTCAGCGTGGCCAAACCCTCATCTTCGATCCCGTTAAACGGCATTGGACAGAGAACGTGGGGGATACAGTGTTTCGAGCTGTATTGGTCGAGTACAAGCAGTGATCGCCCTCGGCTTCCCGGGCTCCGGTCCTGCGGCCGCTGGGCCTTGGGGGGCCGGACTGCGGCACGCCCTTTCGCCAACCCTTCGGCTGAAAACCGACGTTGCCTGGGCCGATTATGGCCTGCCGCTGGAGTAGCCGCACCTAATCGCTGCCCACCCGGTCCCAACCGATGCGCGACAGGTGCCAGTAGATGATGGCCGCCGCCAGTCCCGCCACAGCCAGGTAACCGGCGCCGGCGGCATAATCGCCCAACACCAACCGGCCGATGCCGAACAGGGCGGCAATCACCATGACACAGCCGGCCAGCCAGTCGATGAACAGCTTCCCGTAGCCCGTATCGCCGGCCAGACCGGGAAAGCGTTCCGCCACGGGCCGCCAGCCGACGCCGCCGGGATGGACCCGCTGGTAGAAGCGGTCCAGGGTGGCGTCATCCTCCGGCTTGGTGAGCCAGGTGACCGCCAGCCAGACCACCGTTGACCAGCCGACGAGAATGAACAGCGAATTGGGGAAGGCAACGGTCTGGCGGACAAAGGGAAACAGCAGCAGCGGCGCCAGCATGGCGGCAATCTCCGACCAGGCGTTGATGCGCCACCAGAACCAGCGCAGGATGAGCACCAGCCCGATACCGGCGCTGGCCTGGATGATGAACGCCCAGGCATCACTGATGCGATCCATTTTGGCGGTGACGAACAGGGACAGCACCATGCTCACCACGGTGGCGACCCGGGCCGCCCGGATGTAATCGGCTTGGCTCCCTTGGCGGTTGATGAACCGGCCGTAGAAATCGTTGACCAGGTAGGAGGCACCCCAGTTGAGCTGCGTGGAGATGGTGGACATGTAGGCTGCCAGGAATGCCGCCAGCAGCAGGCCCAGCAGACCGCTCGGCAGGTAGTCCCGCATGACCATGACGAAGCCCTCGCCCTGGCGCTCCGGAGGCAGGTCGGGATAGAGGGCCACCGAGACCAGGGCCACGATGATCCACGGCCAGGGACGGATGGCATAGTGGGCCACGGTGAACCAGAGGGTGGCGAAAAGGGCATGCTTTTCATCCTTGGCCGACATCATCCGCTGGGCGATGTAGCCGCCGCCGCCCGGATCGGCGCCAGGGTACCAGGTGGCCCACCACTGGACCCCCAGGTAGGCAATGAAGGCCGTCAAGCTAAGGGATAGCCCGCCGGACAGACCGCCGCCCCCCACCTCCGGCGTAAAGCGGAATATCCACTCGGGCAGTTGGGCCTTGAGACCGGCGATGCCGCCAATCTCGGGTATCTGCAGGGCGATGACCGCCAGGATGATGGAGCCGGCCATGGCCAGGACAAACTGCAGCAGATCGGTAACGGAGACGCCCCACAGGCCGGCCATTGAGGAATAGAACGCCACCAGCGCCAGGATCATCCCCACCACCAGCAGATGGGCGCTGAAGGTGAACCCGAGGAAGGTCAGCTCCGCCACGCCGAAAAGGGTCAGGCCGGGAAACATGACCCGCAGAATTTTCTCCAACGCCAGGTTGACCCAGCCGATGATGACCATGTTCATCACCAGCCCCAGGTAGAGGGCCCGGAAGCCCCGCAGAAATGCGGCCGGCCGGCCGGCGTAGCGCAGCTCGACAAATTCCACATCGGTAAGGATACCGGCCCGGCGCCACAGCCGGGCGAAGAAGAAAGTGGTGAGCATGCCGCCCAGGAGCATGTTCCACCAGAGCCAGTTTCCGGCGATGCCGTGGTCGGCCACCAGTTCGGTGATGGCCAGGGGCGTATCGGCGGCAAAGGTGGTGGCCACCATAGTCGTACCGGCCAGCCACCAGGGCAGGTTCCGGCCGGTCAGGAAGAATTCGCTGGTGCTGGAAGAGGCCCGGCGGGAGTAGTAGAGGGCGATGCCGGTGCTGGCCAGGATGTAGGTCGCGATGATGGCCCAATCGAGGAATGTCATGGCGGCCTGTGGATCCCCTCTGGTGATAAGCGGTGGCTTTTGCAGGGCCTCATCCGGCCTGCCTCGGGGGGCAATTTAGCGCCTCGACCCCGGATGGGGCCGCAAATCCGTGGATATTCCTGGGGAGAGGCTCTGATCGCCGAATCGGCCTTGCTCTCGTGAGGGCTCTGGGGGTGTATGGAGGTGGGGTAACTTTATAAATTAAATCAGGGCGTCATATGTTGGGCTGGAAGGAAGGAGACTGGGGGTGCAAAGAAAACGGCCGTATTCCTTCCAATTCAATGGGTATTATCGACAGTACTACGAAAGGCTTAAGTAATTACTTGCTGAAGGATCGAGAGGTGCCAACCGATTTCCAAAAGCCTAACTTCAAACTTGGATTATGAACTAGGTAGGTGATACAAATGAAGAGATTTAGCGAAATAAAAGGGCATAGGCCGGTAAAAGATATCATTCAAATCGAAAAGATGGATGATAGCCTCCGCAATTCGGTGTGGAATGTACTGGATCTTCTTGTATGGGCAAATGGCGACTTTTTAGGAGGGAAGTATGGAGAATCAGGTATAAAGCAATTTGCCCGAGCCCTTTTAGCGGATTTTTTTAAAGAACCCAGAGATACGCTTTCCGAGAGAAATACTGAGGTTTTCAAGTTCGTTCGGGATCGATACTTTGACTTTGAATGGTACGAAGTATATGACTTTATAGAATATACTGTCGAGTATTTTAATTCTACTAGGCTGTCTGAGGCCCTAAATGAGATCCTTTCTCGGGAACTGTCAGGCTATAGGATAATCTCCGACAGAATTGTCGATATCACTGATGAGCAAGAAGTGATGATGTTAGAGGATGCACTTAGTGACACTAGTTTCAAGGGAGTCACCAGCCATCTGCAGCGAGCGCTTGAGTTATTGAGTGATCGAAGTAATCCAGATTACCGCAATTCTATTAAGGAGTCAATATCAGCGGTTGAAAGCATGTGTAGGATTATCACAGGTTTGGAGCGTGCCACACTTGGCGACGCCATAAAAGTTCTAGAATCGAAACACGGGTTGCACCCAGCACTAAAAGCTGGATTCAGTTCCCTTTATGGGTATGCCAACGATAAGGATGGTATTAGGCATGCAATGATAGATGAACCTAATCTGCACACGGAGGATGCAAAATTTTTCCTCCTTTCATGTACATCATTCGTGAACTATCTGAAATCCAAATTATGAGAATGTACTGACTATTGAAATTGTATGAGGGGGCAGAATAATCCGTATCAAATAGTGATGAAAAAAATATTGAGATTTTAAGGCATCGCTCATCCCCATTCTCATGAATACCCAGGCGTCAGATCCACAAACTCTTTCGCCAGATTTAAATTGGGAACAGTATGGCCCCCTTCTGTACTTCGGCACTGATTGAAATATTCAACCGCCCGAGTCAGGTTCCGGAGCCCAGCATCCGTTGGCAGCAAGAACCCACACGACCATTAAGGTGGAGCGGAGAGGTTTACCCGGCGTATCCCGATATTTCGGGAGTAGCCGGGGAGGGATCAGGCTTCGCAGGTCTCCGTCCCGATGACCCGGCACTCCGGCTCGAACCCTCAAGAGAGGGTTCTCATCCCAGAGCATTCCTGCGGAGAGGGAGGGATTCGAACCCTCGATAGAGCTATAAACCCTATACCCGCTTAGCAGGCGGGCGCTTTCAGCCGCTCAGCCACCTCTCCAAGTCCTTCTATCCGCGGCAAAGTTAGACCGCCAAGCCGGGAGAATAAAGCTTTGGGCCGTCCCCTTTCCCTTGGCAAAACAGGCCCATTTGCCTACATTCATTCATCCACGGTAATCGGGTACACAACCGGGAGTCTAATTTTGGCAAAAACCGCAAACACAGGGAACGGGAAAATGTCGCCAGCCGACTTGTACCACTACAAGGCCTATGTGACTCGGGTGCCGTCCGGACAAACCTGCCTGGTGGATATCGATCTGGGCATGGGCGTCTGGACCCGCGGCGAAGAGGTCCTTCTGCACCGACTCAGGGGCCCCCAGGACCGGGACCTGGCCGCCGAGGCCCGGGACTATCTCCGCTCCCTCATCCTCGACCGGGAGGTCCTGCTGCACACCATCAAGGACCGCCGTACCCAGCCGGCCCGGCTTTCGGCCGAGATGATCGTGGTGACCGAGCAGGGCGATACGGTGGACGTTATCGAAGCTCTGCTCGAGAAGGGTTACGCCACCCGCAGCACCCCTAGCGCCGGCTAAATCCGGCTGTAGCGTCCCATCAGCTGGGCCCGGGCCAGAATATGGCCCTCCATAGCGGCTGTCAGCGACGCCTTTGTGGCCCCTGAATCGAGGGCCAGCGCCGTGTCCAATGCCAGCAGCTTGAAGTAATAGCGATGTGTGCCGGAAGGGGGGCACGGTCCCCCGTAGCCGGTCCGCCCGAAACTGGTCAATCCCTCCACAATGCCGTCGGCCGCCAGTGCCGCCGAGGCCTCACCGCTGGCGATGCCCGTCCGCGTGACCGGTATATTGAAGGCTACCCAGTGCACCCAGGTACCCATCGGCGCGTCGGGATCATCACAGATCAGCGCCAACGTGCGGGTCCCCTCGGGCACGCCGCTCCAGGCCAGAGCGGGCGAGATATCCTTATCATCGCAGGTATATTTCGAAGGGATGTCGGCCCCTTCCTGAAAGGCGGCGGAGGTGAGTTGCATAGTCGGTTCCCCTTGGTTACGGCGTTGGCTGCGGCATTCCTCGCGGCGTTCCTGCCGGCAGTGCAGGCCGTCAAAAGGGCGGCTATCATGATCAGCAGCTGAGCCGGACTCATGGACGGAAGATAGGCCCTGGCCCGTCGGCTCGCCAGAGATTTGGCCCCTGCTGCAGGCCGTTGAGCAGCCGCCGGATGGCCAACTGCCTGAAGTTCACCGGCCCCCTAGGCCCGGGCGTAGCGCTTGCCGGCGCTCTGCATGACCAACCCGCGCAGCTCCATGGTGACCAGCAGGCTCAGCAGCTCCGAAATGTTCCACTCCATCTCTTCGGCGATGGTGTCCACCAGCACCGGCTCCGGGCCGAGATATTCGAGTAACCGGCGCTCCGGCTCGGGCAGATCTCTGATCATATCGAGCTGCTCCCCCGGCCCGGCGGAATAGGGTTGCTGCAATTCGCTGAGGATATCCTCTACCCGCTGCACCAGCTTGGCCCCATCCTGGATCAGCCCGTGGCACCCCGCCGACCGTTTATCATCGGCCCGGCCCGGTACGGCAAAGACTTCCCTGTTCTGATCCAGCGACCTGAGCGCGGTGATCAGCGCGCCGCTGCCCAGGCCCGCCTCGACCACCAGTGTGCCCAGGGCCAGACCACTGATAATACGGTTGCGCTGCGGGAAATGGTGCCCGTCCGGCGGCGTCCCCGGCAGGTATTCTGAGAGCAGCAGGCCTCTTTCCAGCAGTTGGTCGTACAGCCGCCGGTTTTCTGACGGATAGACCACATCCACCCCGCAGCCCAGCACGGCTATCGTCTGTCCACCGGCATCGAGGGTGGCCTGGTGGCTGGCCGTATCGATACCCCGGGCCATTCCGCTGACGGTCCCCAGACCGGCCGCTACCAGCGCCGCCGAAAGCAGGCGGGTCTGCCGGCGCCCGTAATCGCTGGCCCGGCGGGTGCCCACCACCGCCAGGCAATCAGCGCCCAGGGGACCGTCACCACGGGCAAACAGCCCCACCGGCGCATCGTAGAGCTCCCGCAGCAGGTCCGGGTAGTCGGGATCGGCAATGGTGATGTAGCGGATGCGGTTGGCCGCGCAGCGCTCCAGGATGCGCAACGCTTCGTCGGGATTGGCCTGGCGGACCCGTTCAACGAGAATGTTTGAGAAGCCAGCTATGCTGCGCAGGTCCGCAGCCTGCAAATCTGCCCAGCGGGTCAACCCCGGATGGGCCAGCAACAGGTTGCGCACCTTGCGGGGCCCCAGTCCCGGGACCTGCCCCAGGGTCAGCACAACTTCAGGGAGTATCATGGCTGTGCTCAGCCCAATTCCCCATCAGCAGGCGTCGGCAGAGCAGCCTCGGTGTCGGCCAGCGCTGCGGCAACGATCGCCAGCAGTTCGTCCAGCCCCTCTCCGGTGACCGCCGAAATAAAGACGACCCGGTGGCCGTTCTCCGTGAGGGCCGTGATATTCGGTTCCTCCAGCCAGATATCACGCTTGGTCAGCACCACCAGCGCCTCACGGTCAAGCAGAAAGGGGCTATAGTCGGCCAGTTCGCCCTGCAGCGTCTGCAACTGCTCCGCCACAGTCTCCGGGTCGACCGCATCTATCAGGTAAAGCAGCAGGCGGGTCCGTTCGATGTGCTGCAGAAACTGCAGACCGAGGCCTTTGCCCTGGCTGGCGCCGGCGATGAGGCCGGGAATGTCGGCCATGACGAGGCTCTTGTAGTTGCCGTACTTGACGATGCCCAGGTGCGGTTCGAGGGTGGTGAAAGGGTAGTCGGCGATCTTCGGCCGGGCTGCGGATAGGGCGGCGAGCAGGGTGCTTTTGCCGGCGTTGGGCAGCCCCACCAGACCCACATCGGCCAGCAGCTTGAGTTGCAGACTGATCTGCCGCTCTTCCGCCGGCTGCCCATCGGTGGCGTCCTGGGGCGAGCGGTTCCGGGCCGACTTGAAATGGGCGTTGCCGAAGCCACCCGTGCCGCCCCGGGCAACGATCACTCTATCGCCGTCGGAGACCAGGTCGGCCAGCAGTTCGCCTGTCGCGTGATCCTTGACCATCGTCCCCGGCGGCACCCGGATAGTCGCCGACTCCCCGTTCGCGCCGTGCTTGTTGGACCCGGAACCGTGGCCCCCCCGGCGGGCCTTGTAGTGGCGCTTGTAATGCAGGTCCCGCAAGGTCCCCAGTTGGGGGTCCACCGCAACGATGACATCACCGCCGGCGCCGCCGTCCCCCCCGGCCGGGCCGCCCTTGGGCAGAAAGCGCTCCCGCCGGAAAGCGACGATGCCGTGGCCGCCTGCGCCAGCCTGCACATGGATAGTGGCCGAGTCGATGAACATGGCGACGCTAAGTTACGGCAGAAGGGGGGCCTGCGTGAACTCCGGGGCAAGGACGAAGTTTGAGGGATGAACGCCGACCCCATCAGCGATCTCTGATTGATTATGGCCTGTTTCCAGCAACATATTTACCGTACCTTTACTTCTGAGTGAGCTGTCGGTAGTGTCCCATAAGTGCTCCTCTTTCTTGCTTGATTTGAGAAGCAGGGATGCTACAACAGCTTGTCCCTCTTTAAAAGTACTTGAGTTGCACTTAGTAGTTGAAGCTAGGCTAATCACCAATAATAATTATAAGATCTTGGTCGGATTATGGCCGCTACGCTATTACTAGAATCGTTCGATCATTGCCAACTGCCACTGCCATTGCGGACTGAGTCCCAGTCCCCAACCCCTATACCCCTCGGCCCAGCCCCGCGGTTTATACTGGACACTTACCCTGGTCGCCTGGCGGCAGGGCTGTCCCTCTCATAAAGGAGCGGGGGGTGAGGCGCTATGGGGGCCGGCGTGCTATCCCCTACATCCTTTGGATGACCGCCGCGCCGAACTCGGAGGTCTTGAGCAGGGTGGCGCCCTCCGTCAGCCGGTGGAAGTCGTAGGTCACCTGGCCGTCGGAAATGGCCGCCTCCAGCCCCTTGACGATGAGGACGGCCGCCTCGTCCCAGCCCAGGTGCCGCAGCATGAGCTCGCCCGAAAGGATCAGTGAGCCTGGATTGACCTTGTCCTGGCCGGCGTACTTGGGGGCGGTGCCGTGGGTCGCCTCGAAAATGGCGGCCCCGGTGTCGTAGTTGATGTTGGCGCCCGGCGCAATGCCGATGCCCCCGATCTGGGCGGCCAGGGCGTCGGAGATATAGTCGCCGTTGAGGTTCATGGTCGCCACCACATCGTACTCGGCGGGACGGGTAAGAATCTGCTGCAGGAAGGCGTCGGCGATAATATCCTTCACCAGCAGTTTGCCGGCCGCCAGGGCCTCCTTCTGGCCATTATCGGCGGCGGTAGCGCCCATGGTGTGCTTGATGCGGTCGTACTCGGCCCAGGTGAAGACTTGGTCGCCGAACTGATCTTCAGCGAGTTCGTAACCCCAGGTCTTGAAGCTCCCTTCGGTGAATTTCATGATATTGCCCTTGTGCACCAGGGTCACGCTTTTGCGGCCGTGCTCCAGGGCATAGCGGATGGCCTCCCGCACCAGCCGGCTGGACCCTTCCCGGGAGATCGGTTTGAGGCCGATGCCACTGGTCTGGGGGAAGCGGATTTTGGCGTAGCGCTCGGGGAAATGCTCTTGCAGCAGGCTCAGCAGTTTGTCCCTGTCGGCGCTGCCGTCCTCAAATTCGATACCGGCGTAAATGTCCTCGGTGTTTTCCCGGAAAATGACCATATCGATCAGTTCCGGATGCTTCACCGGCGACGGCACCCCCTTATACCAGTGCACGGGCCGCAGGCAGACGTAGAGGTCGAGTTTTTGCCGCAGGGCCACATTGATGGAGCGGATCCCGCCCCCTATCGGCGTGGTGAGGGGTCCCTTGATGGCGATCAGATGATCGCGGATAGCCGTCAGGGTCTCATCCGGGAGCCAAGTGTCGGGGCCGTAGACCTGGTTCGCTTTTTCTCCAGCATATATTTCCATCCAGGCGATTTTGCGCCCGCCGCCATAGGCCTTTTCCACGGCGGCATTCAGCACCTTCACGGTGGCCCGCCAGATGTCGGGACCGGTGCCGTCGCCTTCGATGAAGGGTATGATGGGCTGGTCGGGCACCACCAGGCGGGCTCCTTCCAGGGCCACTTTCCGGCCCCCTTCCGGGACAATGATATGCTGGTAGGTTGAACTCATCCTGATTCCTGGCTGTTAACGGTTAGGTTGGCCGGCCTCAATCGCCATCGGAGCCGGAGGAACTGCCCTTCTCGCCGGACGGCTTCTGGCCACCGGACGGCTTCTGGCCGCCAGACGGTTTCTGGCCACCGGACGGGCTCTGGCCGTTGGTCTCTTTTTTACCGCCCTCCTTGGCCTTGGCGCCGGGGTCCGATTTTCGGCCATAGTCGGTAATATAAAAGCCCGATCCCTTGAAGATCAGGCCCGCCCCACCTCCGATGAGGCGGCGCACACGCTTTTCCCCGCAACTGGGGCAGACCGTTATCGGATCATCGTTCATCGACTGAAACCGTTCGAATCCGTGCCCACAGGCATCACACACGTAGCTGTAAGTCGGCAAGCCTGCTCTCCTTGAACTTGATGGTGCGGTATATGACCGGCCGCTCTCCCGGCGCGGGCCAAAACTTAAGCAGAGTTTGCCGTCTGGAGGGCCGCAATAGCGCCAACCTGGACGATATCCTCCACCGAGCAACCCCGCGACAGATCGTGGATCGGCCGGGCCAGCCCCTGCAGCAGGGGACCCAGGGCCGTCATCCCGCCTATCCGCTCGGCCAGCTTGTAGCCGATGTTCCCGGCATCCAGATCGGGAAAAATGAGCACATTGGCCTGACCCTCCAGCGCTGAATCGGGCGCTTTTGCCCGGGCCACCGATGGCACGATGGCGGCGTCCAGCTGCAGCTCCCCGTCGGCTGTCACGTTGGGCCAGCGTTCCTTGAACAGCCGGGTGGCCGCCTGCACTTTCTCCACCCTGGGGTGACGGGCGCTGCCCTGCGTGGAAAAGGAGAGAAACGCCACCCGGGCGCTCCGACCGGTGAGGAGCTGGTGGAAGCGGGCCGCATCGGCGGCAATATCGGCCAGTTGCCCCGCATCGGGATCGGGCACAACGCCGCAGTCGGCAAAGGTCAGGGCGCTCTCGCCATCCGGGGTCACCATCAGGAAAATACTGGAGACCAGTCCGGAACCGGGCGCCACGCCCACCAACCGGATGGCCGACCGGACCACTTCGCTGGAGGCGGTCGCTGCTCCTGCCACCAAGGCCCCGGCGTGGCCCAGGGCCACCATGGCGGCCCCGAAATGGAGGGGATCATCGATGTAGGATTCCAACTCGCCGCTGGAGAGCTGCTCCGCAAACTTCCGGCTGCCGATATATTCCGCAACCTGTGGCCGCAGCGCGGCTTTGGCCGGCTCCAGCACCTCAATGTTTGCCAAACTGATATTGTGGTCGTCTGCCAGCAACTGCGCTGCCAGCGGCTGGCCGATGAGGATCACCCGGGCCAGGCCCGCTGTGTCGATGGCTCCGGCGGCCTGCATGACCCGGGCATCCCGGGCCTCGGGCAGCACGATGCTGGCCTGGGCTTTGGCGGCCCGGGCGCGGATATCGGCGAGGAGATCAGCCATGGCCGAATTTGTCCCGGAGATACTGGCTGACGATGGGCGGGACGAATTTGGACACATCCTTGCCGAAACTGGCTATCTCCCGGATAATGGACGAGTTCAAGTGGGTGTACTGGTCGTGGGGCATCAGAAAGACCGTATTGATATCGGGGGCCATGTTACGGTTCATCAGGGCCATCTGGAATTCGAATTCAAAATCGGAGATGGCCCGCAGCCCCCTGATAATGGCCACGGCGCCGTTCGCGCGGGCGTGTTCCACCATCAGACCGGCAAAGGTATCCACTTCCACCCCCGGCAAATCGGCACAGGACTGGCGAATCATTTCCTGGCGCTCGGCGATGGAGAACAGGGCCGTTTTCGCCGGGTTATCGGCCACGCTGACAATGACCTTGTCAAACAGCTTCAGGGCCCGGCCGATAACGTCCAGATGCCCATTGGTAACCGGATCGAAGGAGCCGGGATAGATGGCCGTTTTCATGCCGTCTGCCTCCAAATAGCGACTTTCGTCCGGCCGTAGCTGCGCACATCCAAGCCCGCCGGCAACTCCGCCTCCCGGCCCATCTCCATGACCAGTTCGCCACCGGTGGCCAGCAGCCCGTGGGCTTCCTTCCAGAGCCCGCTCCAGTCAAGCGAGCCATAAGGCGGATCGGCGAGAATAATGTCGAAGGTTTCGCTGGCCCCGGCCAGAAATGTGGAAACATCGCCGGCCACGATAGCCGCTACCGCGCCGGTCTTTTGCAGATTTTTCCGCAAAACGGACAGGACCCGGGGATCATTTTCCACAAATGTCACCGGCCCCGCTCCCCGGCTCAGGGCTTCCAGCCCCAGGGAACCGATACCGGCATAGAGATCGCATACCTTGCGGCCGGTCCACGGCTCAAGCCGCTGGAACAGCGATTTCCTGACCCGGGCCTGGGTGGGACGGACATGCCGGTCCGGACTCTCGGCCAGCTTCAGGCCCCGGTACCGGCCGGCGATGATGGTTGTGGCGATGGGCTTTCGTCCTTCAACAGGTTGAACACGACCCGCATGCGGTAGCGGTCCTCATCCGCCCCGTCCAGCCGCAGCAGGCTGACGCGATGGTAGCGGGCGGGCGGTGGAGTCTCGGCCACGGCGTCGAGATGGGCGCGCACCTGTGCCAACTTGCCTGCAATAACATACTCCCCCGGCTCCAGGAGCCCCGCCGAGGTGCGCGTCACTTCCGCGCCACTGGTGCTGACGCTCCGCCGCAGGGCGCTGAAAAAATCGTCATAGTCAGGGCCGGCAGCGGCCGGGTCGTGCCCCTGGCCGGGGTCCGTGTAGGAGACCACACCCAGCCAGGCCGAGCGCTCCCCTGCTATCGCTTCCAGGTTATCGCCGATACGGAAACCTTCCACAGAGCTGTTCAGGGAGGCCAGGGCTTCGGCGGTCAGGTCGCCCTGCATGCGGTAGAGCAGCAACCCTGACCCGGCCTCCAGGTAGGCCAGCGACGCCTCACCGGGCAGCGTGGCCAGAAAACGGGAGGCGATCCTGACCGCCCGTGGTACGGGAGTCTCGATGGCAGCAGCCGGTGTGGAGCGCATGCTGCGGGGCAGCAGGGGATCGAGATAGGGGCGCAACAGGTCCCTCTGCGTGTACCCGGCAAGGATTCCCCCGGCCAGGATGGCGATCCAGACCAGCCGGGTCACCCCGCGCACTTTTCCGGCGCCGCTTACCTGGGTTTCGATAGTCGGCACGATTTGAGTGGGCATGGCCCCCCCCCGGGAGGCCAACCTGTCGGCCAGCTCTTCCTCGAAGGCCCTTTCGGGGTCCTCCGGCTCAGCCGCAGCCTTGTCCTGTTGCAGGCCGGGGTCGGCCAGCAGGTCGATCTCAAACACTTTGCAGCGCCCAGATAGCATCAGCCAGCTCGGCAAATGCCGATTGGCTGAAGCGGTTGTCCGCATCGGGCACATTGGGCCAGTTCCAACGCCAGAATGGATTCATCAGCGAGAGACTGGACTGCTCGCGCTGGAAGACGCCCTGCAGAAAGTCGCTGTTGCCGGAACCCTGGTAGACAAAGATATTTTCCACTTCAGGGAAGGGGGCATCCTCCCCGGCGAGCAGCTGCTCCACCAGGGAGATGATCGGCTTCTGCAGCTCCGCGTCACCGATCGATTGCACCCGCACGTTTTCCTGGCTCCGGTCCAGCAGATGCAGGGCCCGGAACTCGCCGTCTTCCACCTCCAGCAGCTGGTCCTTACCGGAGCCCGATGCCCGCCAGAACAGGCGCCGGCCGCGATCCAGGGCAGGGACCACCCGGGTGGCATAACTGTAGGCCGAGAACAGGCCCAGGGTAAGAAAGGTGTTGGCCTGGCGTCCGGCCGGCAACGCTGCAGTAACGGCCCGGCGCAGCACCAGGGGACAGTCAATATTCAGGTATTGACCCGTACCGCCGGCGAGGGGGTATTGATAGCTGTCATACAGGGGCGCAGAACCGACCCTGGACAGCTGCAGATAGTCCAACTGTTCCTGGACGGGCCAGCCTGGATCGACCTGCAGGATCGAGTACTGGCAAAAGCCGGCGTCCAGGGTCAGGTAGGTGGTCTGCCGGTCGGCCTCATCCACCTCGGAAGTGAGGCGCTGGATCATTTCACGGATGCTGGCAACGTTATGGAATCCGTCCACATCCTCTTCCCAGGGAATCACCTGGCACGATTTGAGAATGATTTCCTCTCCGCTACGGTCCCAGATGAAATACCTTATCTCATGTCCTGAAACGGCAATGGCCAGCATGGTGCGGATCAGGCGCTGCCGGCGCTCAATTGCCCTTCCAGCTGGGGTCCCCGGCGACAATCCGGCCGGCGTTGGGAGGTTTGAAGCTGAAAAAGAGGTAACGCCGCTCGGAATGGTCGAAGCTGAGCGGATCGGTGATCGTCAATTCACTGAGCGTGCTGTCCAGGTCCATGCGGAAAGGCTCGCCGCTCACCGGGTTCAACAGCAGGTCAGCGCTGAGCCTGTAGCGGTTCCAGGTGTAATCGGTGATCACTTCAGTATGGCTGCTGTAAGCAGTGTCGGGAATGCCCCTGTAGCCGGGATCGTCGAATATCTTGCTGAGGGCCGCGACTCCGACGAGGTAGATGGTATCATTGGCGGCCAGCTCGGCGTCGAACAGCACGACCGTATAGGTGGTATCCAGCACCTCCCGCCGAACCGGTCTGCCCACGGAATAGGTGGTGTCCATCCGCCAGCCCATGCCTTCGGGGATATTCACCGCGTGGGGGCTGCCATCTATAATGATTGTCTGCCGGCCAATGAAGGTGCTGTCGCCAATGAGGGTATCGTGGGCCTGGCTGATCATACTGAACAGAAACCGGCCGTCGAGGGCATATTCGCCCACGATGGTATGGAAAAAATCCTGGCTATCTTGAATCACAATCATCCGCTGGCGGCTACGCTCGGTCGCGCTGTCTTCCTCGGCCCAAATGCCCTGGGGGATATAGATCACCGCGATGAGAACGAGCGAGGCGGTCACGATAAGCCAGTCCAGAATGAGTGCGACCACCTTATCGGGCAGACTCTGCCACCAGCTTCGATATGCGTCCCACAATGCTTTAAGTCGATCCATAAGGCCTGATTACCGCTCCAACTATGTTCCAGGTTCAGTGAGTATTGCCGTGTCCGGGTAGACCGTTTCGGGGCGCACCATCAGCACGCTCTTCCAGCGTTCCAGACGCTTGGGCCCCACACCATCTACATTCAAGAGCTCTTCGACGGTCGGAAAATATCCGTTTTTCCGGCGATAGTCGATAATTTTTTTGGCCAGCACCGGCCCTACGCCGGAAAGTTGCTGCAGTTCGGCCGCAGAAGCGACATTCAGATCGATCACTTCAATGGGCTCATCGATGCCCGTGGCCCGGTAGGCCCTGACGCCCGCCTCGAATGCGGCCTGATTTGCAGGGTCGGGTTCCAGCGTGCGGGCAGCCAGAGCGCGGCGTAACTGGCGTCCGGCCAGTCCGGCGGCCAGCAGACCCACCAGCACCCACAGGGCGCGCCGCTCAACTTGAGTAAAGAGGGTCAACTATTCGCTGAAGCGCGTAAAGCGCCCCGAACCGGTGATCGGTGACTCGGATTTCTGCAACTGCCGGTAAACCTTTTCTTGGGCTGCCGACACCCTCTCAGGCGACAAGACCTGAATCTTGACCAGTTGGTCGCCCCGGCCCCGGCCCTTGATCCCGGGGAACCCCTTCCCGCGCATGCGCAGAATATGGCCCGACTGGATTCCCGGCGGGAATTTCAGCTTGGCCTTGCCCTCCAGTGTCGGCACCTCGATGGTGGTCCCCAGGGCCGCTTCGGAAAAGGTGATGTTGATGGCCAGCAGGACACTGTTGCCGTGGCGCGTAAATATATGGTGGGTGGCTTCCTCGAACAGGACCAGCAGGTCGCCCGGCGCACTGCCCCGGGGGCCCCTGTTGCCCTCTCCTTCGAGGGTCATGTAGTTGCCTGCGGCTACGCCAGCCGGGACCTTGATCTTGATATCCCGGGACTGCTTGGCGCGGCCGTCACCGTGGCAGCTGCGGCAGGGCTTGTCAACCACCTGTCCGGCGCCGACGCAATTCCGGCACTGGGTCACATTCACGATCTGGCCCAACAGGGAACGCTGCACCTGCCGGATTTCGCCCGCCCCATGGCAGGCCGGGCAGGTGATCAGCCCCCCATCCTCAGCCGCGCCACTGCCCTTGCAGGTGGGGCAGGCCTCAAAGCGTTTAATGCGGATGGTTTTCTCCGTCCCTGTCGCTATTTCTTCGTAGGTCAGGGTGAGCTCGACGCGCAGGTCGCTGCCTCTGGCAGTCCGCCTGCGGCTCCTCCGCCCGCCACCGAACAGATCGTCAATCCCGCCCATGCCGCCGAACCCGGACATAAATGTGCGCAGGGCATCGGAGAGGTCAAAATCGAAGCCGCCGCCGGGTGCGCCGCCGTTGTTCACTCCGGCTTCGCCGAACTGGTCATAGCGGGCCCGCTTCTGGGGGTCCCGGAGCACCTCATAAGCCTCGGCAGCATCCTTGAAACTCTGCTCCGCAGACTCGTTACCGGGATTCTTGTCAGGGTGGTACTTGAGCGCGAGCTGGCGGTAGCTCTTCTTGATCTGGTCCTGGGTGGCGTTTCTGTCCACGCCCAGGGTGGTGTAATGGTCCGGCATACTTAGCCGCTCACCACCACTTTGGCATGCCGTATAACCCGGTCCCGGTAGAGGTAGCCGGTCTCAAATTCTTCCAGCACCATCCCCTCAGGATGATCCGCCGACTCCCGCCGCAGCAGCGCCTCATGGAGCAGGGGATCGAACGGTTTTCCGAGGGCCTCGATAGGCCGCACTCCTTCGGCTTCCAATAAGCGGGTAAATTTCTCCAGGACCATGACGACCCCCTGCAGCAACGGATCGGCGCTGTCGTGGTGCGCTTCCTGGGCATGGGCTACGGTTCTTTTCAGGTCATCCAGCACCGGCAGCAGGGCCCGCACCATTGCAATGCCGCCGTAGGCCGTGAGCTCGCTCTTCTCCCGGCCGGTCCGCTTGATGTAGTTGTCGAACTCGGCCCGCAGGCGCAGGTGGCGTTCCTCCAGCGTATCAGCGGGCACTGTTTCCGCGGGCGCTGCAGCGGCCGGTCCCGGTGGCGGCTCGCTTTCCCCGGTGGTCGAGGCGGACCCCGGCTCACGCCCTGATCCGGCGGCGGCCTCAGAGTCAGCCTGCCCGGGGACACCTGCTTCGGGGGGCGCCACGCCGGTTTCCCGGGCTGCCGCCGACGCCTCTTCCGCTCCCCGGCCGGTTACCCCTTCCTCCGTGTACAGATCATCAAAGGTGGTCTGCACCGGTCGCTTGGCAGGAGCGCCCTTGGGCTTGGTTTTACGGGCCGCTTTGGTTGCCATGCGCTAGCCTTCGATGCGCAACAGTTCGGGCATGCGGGTGGAAAGATAATCGAGGACCGCGCAAACATGGGCGTAATCGACCCGCTTGGGGGCCAAAACCGCCAGGGTTCCAAAATTCCGGCCGACGTAGTAGCCGCGCCGGATGACAGCCAGCATGTCAAGCAGGTCATCCTCGTGCTCCGCGCCGATCGTCACCACCGGCTTCCCTGCTGCCGAACGGGTTTCCACCAGGCTCCGGAGCCGGTCCATATCCTCGATGAGGCCCGCCAACTTGGCCACATTGGCATGATTGAAGAAGTCAGGCAGCTGCAGAATCCGGTTCAGTCCGTGACTGTACAACAGCCGGTCCGCCGGCCCATAGAACAGTTCGCCGGCATGCTCCAGGATATAGCCGAACAGCCCGATATCATCGGCCAGGGTCCCGACCAGGCGGTCTCCGGCGGTGGCCTGAATCTCCTCGAATGTGAGTCCGCACAAGCGCTCCCGTAAAATATCCTCCACCGTGATCAGTTGTTGATCGGTCATACTTTTCTCGGTCGGTATGGCCACCGTGCGGAGTTCCCGGCTGTCTGTCTCCAGGATCATGAGCACACGATCCCCATCCGCGGAGAGCAGATTGATGCCCTGCAGCCGGACCGCCGTATTGACCGGCGCCAGTGCCACGCCGATGCTGCCGGTGAGGCGGGCAATAATGTGCGAGACCAGCTGCAGCAGGCTGTCAACGTCGCCGGAGACCTCCTCCAGCCAGTGCTGGATGAGGGTCGAGGCTTCTGTCTCCAGCGGGCTGGTCGGCATGAGATCATCCACGTAGGCCCGGTAGCCCTTGTCGGTAGGCACTCTGCCCGCGGAAGTGTGGGGATGGCTCAAATGTCCGGAGCGCTCCAGTTTGGCCATGGTCTGGCGGATCGTGGCCGAGCTGACCGACATTTGTGAAAGGACCTTGACGCGCCTTGAGGCGACCGGCCTGGCGGTTTGGATGAAGTCCTCCACTATGGCCGTCAGAATGATCTCTTCGCGCGGGTTTAGGGTCTGCGATCTCATGCCGAAAAATTACCGAACGGTCCCCGCCAAAGCAAGGCAGCCCGCACGCTGCTCAGATCGCGCCGAGTTCGCCTGGCCGGATGAATTTTCGGATGCTGCGATAGCTGCCCACCAGGCCCAGCGCCAGGCCAAACAGCAGCATTCCACTGGTCAGATAGGGCGGCCGGATAATGCGGTAGAGGACGAACTGCTCCAGGATGTAGTTGATCACATCGAGGATACCGAGGATTGCCGTCAGCGCCAGCATCGCCCCCAGCAACCCCTGGATCGACCCCTCCACCAGAAAGGGGATGCGAATGAACTGCCGTGACGCCCCCAGAAGGGCCAGGGTATCGACGGAATCGCGCTTGGCATAAATGGAAAGTTTGATGGTGTTCGACACCAGGAAGAAGGCCCCCAGCAAGGTTGCCAGGCCAATAATCAGGCCGCCGTAGAGGGCGAACTGAAGGTACCGTTCCAGGATCCGCACCAGCTCACCCCGGTAGCTCACGTCGGTGGTGTTGGCGTAGCTGAGAATCTCATCGGCGATCCGGTTGATGCGCCGGGCCGTTCGGTAGCCCCGGGCCACCAGCACCACGGCCCCGGCCGGCAACGGATTGGTGCCCAGCACATCGACGACATCTTCGCCGAACTCCTGCTTGAATATGGTGGCCGCCCGTTCCTTGCTGATGAACTCGGTGCTGGCCACCCCCTCGATATCCTTCAGGCGCTTGTAAATCTCGAACGCCTCCTGGTTATTCAACAGCGGATTGTAAAAGACATCGATGCGGTACTGGCTCTGCAGACGCCGAGTGGCCCGGTCAAAATTGCTCAGCACCAGGTAGGCGGAGCCGAATATGATCAGGGTCAGGGCAATGGTGAGCATCGACCCCAGGGCCGGTATGCGGGCCCGCCACAACGACTGCAGTCCTTCGCCCAGCAGATAGAACAGCTTCCCGGTCATCCCACCAACCTGCCCTCCTGGATTTCAATCAGGCGGCCGTTCTTGCGGGCCATCAGGTTGTAATCGTGGGTGGCCACTAGTACCGTGCTGCCATGTTCCTCGGCCAGATAGGTGAGCAGTTCGAGCACTTCGTAGGCCGTGCTGGCATCCAGATTACCGGTCGGTTCGTCGGCCAGAATGATGGCCGGATTCTTGACGATGGCCCGGGCAATGGCGACCCGCTGCTGCTCGCCGCCGCTGAGCTCCTTGGGGAAGTGCTGGCTCCGGTCGCCCAGGCCGACATCCTCCAGCACGCTGTAAACCCGCTCCCGCACGTCCCGCCGGGGCAGGCCGAGAATATGCAGCGGCAGGGCCACATTGTCGTAGGTGTTGCGGTCCGGGAGGAGCCGGAAATCCTGGAATATGAGCCCCAGTGTCCGCCGCAGAAAGGGTACCTGGCGCATGCGCGTGCGGTGGGTCAGAAAGCCGTTGATCCACACTTCGCCGCTGCCCGGCAGCAGGGCCATGTAGAGCAGCTTCAAAATGGTCGATTTGCCTGCGCCGGAGGGACCGATGAGAAAGGTCAGATCGCCGGGATCGATGCTCATATTGATATCGAATACGCCCGGTCCACGGTCGTAGACCAAGGTAACATCGTCCAGGCGGATGATCGGCTCATCCACGGGCAGGTTGGTTGCCACTTCGGTCATCAGGCCGAGTCCCCGTTCATATAGACGAACAGGGTGAAGGCCACATAGACCAGCAGCAGGGCGAGGGCCAGCCCCCGCTTGATGCCCCCCTGATACTTCAAGGCAGGGAGCAGGATGACGGTCAGCAGCAGCATGAGGGGTATCTGCACAATGATGGCCTGCCGGGCCACTTCCATCGGTTTATAGATCGAGATGGTGCCCAGCACGGCCAACAGGTTAAATACGTTGGAGCCGAGGATATTCCCCAGCACGATCCCAGACTGTTTGCGGAACGCCGCCACCATGGAAGTGGCCAGCTCCGGCAGGGATGTGCCGACGGCCACGATGGTGGCCCCGATGACCAGCTCCGGGATCCCGAATAGACGGGCGATGTCAATGGCCGATTCGGTGAACCGGCTCGTGCCCCAGACAAGCAGGACAAGCCCGGCCACCAGGGCGGCTGCAAAACGGTACGCGCTGTGGGTCCCGTCGGCGATTGCGGTCTCCACCCGCTTGCTGGTTGCCAGCCGCCACAAGTAGTACACCATGCCGGCCGACATCAGGATGCCGTCAACCCGGGAGAGGACCCCGTCCAGGGCCAGGAGCACGAAAAAGACCGTAATGCCGATCACCAGAAGCACGTCATCGCGCACCTCGCTATAGCGGGCTGCCACCGGAAATATCAAGGCGCTGGAGGCCAGAATGAGGGCCACATTGGCGATATTCGAGCCCAGCACATTGCCGATGGCGATATCCTGGACATCATTGACCGCCGCATAAAGGCTGACGGTGAACTCCGGCAGGCTGGTGCCGAAGGCCACCACGCTGAGCCCGATGACGATGGGGGCAACGTGAAACTTCTGGGCCAGCCGGCTGCCGCCCCAAACCAGCCACTCGGCCCCCACATAAATGAGGCCGCCGCCGATAAAAAGCCAGATGATGTCCATCAGCATCCGTAAAGACCTTCTGCGTTGATGTAATCGAGCACCGCCGCGGGCAGCCATTCGGAAACCTCATCGCCCCGGGCCAAGCGGTTGCGGATGGCCGTGGAAGAGATATCCGTGTCCAGGGCAATTTCCCGTCCTGCCCGGGCCAGCTCGGGCGCCGCCTCGTATCCGGCACGGGTGAACCAGACCACCTCCACTCTGTCCAGCAGCCGTTCCCAATCCTGCCAGTGGTGGAAACTGGCGGCCTGGTCGCCGCCGATGAGGAGGTAAAAGCGGGTGCCGCCGGCGCTGCTCTGGATATGCTGCAGGGTCTCGACAGTGGCCACCGGGTGCTGTTGCTCCAGTTCCCAGGACAGCACCTGCCAGGCCGGCTCGGCTTCCAGGGCCAGCCGCAGCATCGCCAGGCGATGTTCCGGCGCAGTCACCGGCGGATTGTCCTTGAGCGGCGCCTGGTAAGCGGGGACGAAATAGACTCCGTCAAGGGGTATCTGATCCGTGGCCAAGGCCGCCATGGCGAGGTGGGCCCGGTGGGGCGGATCAAAGCTGCCGCCCAGAATGCCCATCTGCCTCATTGGTAAATTTTAAAAAATAGGGCCAGGTCAAACTTACCTTCACGGGCAGCCGCAATGAATTGCGCGTCTTGTTCCCTCAAGGCAGCGTCGGCATACTGGTCGGAAATCTCGGCCAGATAGGCTTCCGCCCCGTCCAGGTCCTCCTCCACAATGTATGAAATGACGATGCCGGTCAGGGCCTGACTGGCGTAGGGCGTATCATAGTAGCGGTCGAGCACTTGCTCAAAATAGAGCCGGGCCGACTGGCCCACCCGCCATTTGAGGTACTGGCGCCCCGACTCGTAAAGCTTCCGGGCGAGCTTTGAGCGCAAATCCAGAATAAGCTGCTCGGCTTCAGGTTTCTGGGCACTCTCAGGGAATTCGTCAATGAAGGCCTGCAGCTCCTCCAGGGCATCCTCCGTGGCCGTCTGCTGGTAGTAATACTTTGGCGACTGGGCCACCAGGGACTGCACGATGCGGTAGCGGGCCTGCACCATGCGGCCGCCTGCCGCCCAGCGGCGCAGCAGACGTTCGAACTCCAGCTGCGCTTCCACGTAGAGCCGTTGCTGGTAGAGGCACTCGGCGTAAAAGTATTGGGCCTCGGCAGCCAGATCGTGCGCGGGATTATTGAGCACGACCCAATTGAACTCCTCGGCGGCGTTGTCCCACTTCCCCCGGGCAAAAAGCATCTCACCATCGGCAAAGTGGCTTTCCGCCGTTCCGCTGAGCCGCGCCCGGGACCCCGAGCAGCCCGGGGCCAACATCAACATGACCGGCAGCAGCCCGAGCCAGAGCCTGGCAGAGCGCCGTTTCCGCAGCAGGCCTACCATCCCAGGCTTATTTCAACGCCCCCAACCCCGTAGGGCATCAGGGGATCGTGCCGCAGACGCCCACTAAGTTTCAGCGCATGGCCGCGGTTCCAGGCGCTGGCGGAAAACAGGGCATCGGCAGCACTCAGCACATGGTTGAACAGCGCCGCCGACACGGCATAGCCGGCCAACCCCCGCAAGCGGTTCGACTCGCCCCGTGTTTCGACATACCACCGGCGGTAGTCTGACCAGGCAATGGGACCCGAAAGGGTCTCCTCGATATCGGGGTTGTTGGGATCAGCATCTGACCAGCCGGAGAAAAACTGGTTGTACTTGCCTATGTTCTCGTAGAAATTGCCGTTCCGGCGGACCCGCAGGAATGCGGACGTGTCCTGGTCAGCAATCAGCTCTGCCAGCCGGCCGGGATCGTTGGTGGAACCGAATAATTCCGGCAGGCCATCGCCATCCATATCGGCCACAAAGTACTCCAGATTATGGGAACCGGTGATGCCGACGCCGACCCTGTCCCACTCGCCGCCCCGGTAGAGGCCCGCCTCGGTGAACCAGCGTATAAAGGACCAACTGGAATCGGCAAAGGCCTCCCACAGGTCTTCAATGGTGTTGCCCCGGCCGATATAATCCCGCCAGACATAATAGGCCGCCACATCGGTGGCCAGATAGAACAGACCACGCACCGGGCGCTTCACGTAGACCTGGCCGGCGCCGGGAATAAACAGTGAGAAAATCATGGCCCGGCCCGGGTAGAGATAGTCGGGATGGGAGGTATCAATAATGATGCTGTCGGCCGTGCCGCCGGCCGCCGGCCACTGGCCCTGGATGGCCAGCCACCCGGTGACCAGGGGATGTGAGAGGTCTGCTTTGCGGCCCTCACCGGCGACGGCCGGGCCGACACCCGCCAGCAGGATCAGGGCCAGTCCCAGGAAATATTTCATTATCACATTATTGCTGTGCATTACTCTATGGTCCGCTAGAAATCAAACAACCAAGTGAACATGTGCCTCCAACCTCCACGGTCCTGCCCCACGGGCCGATGCAGCTCATAGGAGATGGCAAAGGGGAAGACGTAAAAATTAAATCCGCTCAGCCTGAATTCCATTCCGGCCGATTGCCGATACCGGTGACGGACCCAGGAACCGTTGAAACCATCGCCTATCTGGAGCACTACGCCAACGGAAGCGTTCTGAAAAGTTAACTGCCCCAGGGGGAAGTTTTGTTCAATAAAAATGGGTAATCGCAAGGTCAACGTGTGAATCATCAGGTTGGTTCCCTGGGCAGTGCTGTCGTAGAATGTGTAGCCCCGCATGCCTGGTGGACCGCCGCCGAAGAAGTAAAAGAAATCGTCCACCCCGGTGTTGGATAACCAGCCCAGGCGTCCTGCGTAGGCCAGGCCGATCCGCCGGGCCGGCCAAAGGGGCAGGAACTTCCGGGCCGAGAGGGTCAGCCGCAGCGTATTGTGGGGCTTGAATAGGGGTATCAGGGTGGCAAAGCGGCTGATGCCGATGCCGTCGGCCAACCGATTCCATTCAACCCGCAGCTCGGCCTCCAGGTCGCTGCCGTGGAGGGGAAACATGTTGCCGCCATATTCGGGCCGCCGGGTGCTGTATTGCCAGCGGGCCGCCAGCGCGGTGCCGATGTAGTAATCGTAGCTGAAGCCGCCGGTCTCCTGCCCTTCCAGGGTCTGGTCTATCTGCACCCGGTAACGGCTATGGACCAGCTCCATCCACAGACGCTGGCCCCGCACCGACTGGCGGGCCCCGATAATGCCTTCCAGCAAATCGAAGCGCAGGTCGTTTTTGCCCTGGTAGTCGTAGTAGTCGAAGTCCTGACTGACATGCCGCCGGGCGGCATAGATCTGCGCGTACAGGGTGGGCCGGAACTTTTTGAACTCGCTGGAGAGGAAATAGTCGGCGTCGCCGCGCCGGTTAAGGCTGACCCCGGCAAAGAGGCTCATGCGGTCCAGCACTTCATTGGCGTAAACGAAAAAGCCCGGCTTCAGCGTACCGTAGTCCAGGACCAGCCGAGGCAGGAAGAACAGTTTGGACATGACCTCCTCATAAGGTATCGCTTCGGCCTGCAGGTCTGGCGCCTCCTGGGGCGAGGCGGGCCGCTCCCGCCAGTGGCCGCTGGCAATTCCGACCGAGTCGGAGGGGATCACGAGTGGCGCCGCCAGCAGGGCAATACGGTAGCCGCCGTCGCGGTACTCGGCATAGAGCAGCTCCCCCTGCCCGTTGATCGAGGGCATGAACGCGCCGCCGATGACGTTGGTCAGGTAGCCCTCTGCCTGGCCGTCGGATTCGCCACCCATACGGTACAGGTTGAACACACCGCTGGCATCGGTACTGATAATCAGCCCCGGCCCGGCCCGCTCGGGATCGCGGCGGTCTCCTCCCAGTTCCGGCGGCGGCGGCAGCTCCTGGACCGTCCCGTCCGCGAGATTCACCGCCAGCAGCTCCCGGCCGTGGTTCCGGGTCACATCGGCAATCAACAGGGAATCACCGGCGCTGAAGGCCAGCGAGTGGATATAGGCGCCGTCTTCCAGCCCGGTCAGGTTGCGGATGGCGCCGTCGTCCAAGCTCAGCAGGCGGACATTGGAGGTGCCGTCGCGGACGGTCAGGTAGGCCAGGGTGAGGCTGTCCAGGAGCACCGGCGAAGTGGCCCGCTCTCCCACCGTCAACCGGCGGCTTTTGCGGTTGGCAATCGTATAGACAGACAGATCGTACCAACGGGCGCCGTCGCGGTCCGGTTTGCTGCGGCCGGCATAGAAAAGCTGCGCCCCATCTGCGGACCAGGCCGCTGCGCCGATAGCCTGCCGGGCGACCCGGGTCTCCTTGCCGGTTTCCAGATCGTGGATGTAGAGGGCCGTCTGGCCAAAGAAATCGGCCCCCTTGTTGGAGAGGTAGGCAAAGCGCCGCTGGCGGGGGTGCCAGACCGGATGCAGGTTCGCCACACCCTCGGTGGCCAACAACTCGCCGGCGGCCGGTTGCCGGACCACGCGGCCCATCTTCCGCCGGGTGTCGCGAGCCAGGCCCTGCTTCCACTCGTTGTAAAGGCCCCGGCCTGTGCTGCCGGTGACCTTGCCGATGGCCCGGCTGATGGAGACCGCACCGGGAGCCGACATGGCCCGGGATATCTGCCCCAGGATATCGGGGCCGAACCGGGCCGCCAGCCAGCTGACGAAGGCATAGCCCTGATTGTAGGCGCTCTCATTGCCGATGCCGCTCTTGCCGAAGGTATTCATGGCCTCGAAGCTGAGCAGGTTGTCATGCCAGACCCGGTCCCTGAGCAGCATGTCCCGGTGGCTGTCCCAGGTGTCGTAGCCGGCGCCGGGATACATATACTGGGCCACCCCTTCGGCGAACCAGGGCGGTATGTTGGCCCCCGCCAGCGGATAGGAGGCCAGGCCGGTGGGATAGCCGTACAGCACATCGTCCCGCTTTTCATCCTCGTAGCTGAGCATTTGCAGGTAGATGCCGGGCACCTGCCGGCCGAACTTCATGGCCGTACCCATCTGCACAATGTGGACGAACTCATGGGTCACCACATCCTGCATCCAGCGATGGCTGCCACGCAGATCGAAGTCGAGGGGCCGGGCCCAGATTTCGATCTTGTTGTCGTAATAGTAGGCCAAACCGTTGGAGACATCATCCACATCTTTAATGATGATATCGGTCTTGAAGGGCGGCTCGTAGCCGTAGAGCCGGGTTATAGGGCCGTAGATTTTCTCGGCCACCGTCACCACTTCCCGGGCCGAGCGCTCAGTCTCGGCATGGAAATGGATCCTGAAGTGGGCCGTCTCGAAAGTCCGCCACTGCAGGGCCGGGTTATTGTGCCAGGTCTGCGCCGCCAGGGGCAGCGTCAGCAGAAGTGTGGCGGAGGCCAGTTTGCGCAGCATGGCTCGTTAGCGGATGACGGCGATGCGGATCAGGGCGGACACGGTTGTGCTCCCGTGCACCTCCACGACGCCGTAATAGAGGCCGCCGGGATTATCCCCCACATCCCAGATCCACTCGTTGTAGCCGTCGGCGATCAGGCCCGATATCTCCTCCCCGGCCACCCGCAGGCCGTCCACCGTGTAGATGCGAATGCTGGCCCGGCTGGCAGCGCCGGTGTAAAAACGAATGGTGGTCCTCTCTCCGGTGACCGGATTGGGATAGTTGTAGACCCGGGAGAGGTCCAGAATGTCCGGCTGGGCCACTTTCACCTGGCCGTCACCAAGAGAGGCGGGGTAACGGCTGTGCCGCCCCTGGAGGGTGACCCACTGGGCATTCTGCTCCTCGGGTTTGAGGGTGAACCAGTGGATGCGGTCACCGTTGCCCAGCCCCACCCGGCCGTCGGCCACGTGCATCAGAAGTATTTCTGTCGGCTTAGCATGGAGCCCCAGGCGCAACTCCTCCACCCCCTCCGGCGACAGGATCACCAGGTCGCCGCTCTCTACCACCACGAGCTCCGGGCGGACATCGCCGGTCAGGTTGGCCATCAGGGCCGCTCCGGTGAAATGCCCATAGACAGGGAAACCATCAAGGAGGATTCCCCCATCGCCGGTACCGACCAGGAGGTAGTCGCTACCTATGACCTCAAGCGGCGGAGGCCTTACGGTAATCGCATCCTCAGTGCCGTCGCCATCCAGATCACCCCGGGCCAGACCGTTCCACGAAATCGACCACGACCGCCAATCGATATATTCGATGAACGCCGTATCGGGGGTATTGCCGTTGCCCACAACGCCAAGTGTCAGGATTCGGGCTGAAAACCGTGCTGCCGGAAATCCTCGCAGCGTATACAATCGCACCGTATCGCTGAGGGCCACATCCAGTGAGCCGTCGGCCAGAAAGCGCCGGGCAACGTAGCCTGAAGACTGCATCTCCACTACCCAAAAAGCATCTGAGATCGGCCCGCTGTCCGCGTCATGTTCGCTCAACACCAGCAGGGTCTCCGATATCTGCAGGGCCAGGAACTGCTCTCCCAGCCAGAGGGAGTCGTTCCGGCTGACAATCCAGTCGCTGCCGTTAAAGCCGAGCAAACGGCTCCCGGCGGGCAACCGGGTAATGTCGGCGTCAACCTCCACGCTAAAGCTGTGGGAATTGCCGGCCGGTCCGATGCCGGAGAGGGCCAGGCCCGTCGCGCCGCCCGATGAAAGTTTGAGGGCCGGATGGGTGCCGGCGGCCAGACTGAGGAACTCGCCAGGCCCGGTGGAGACGCGCGGGTTGGCCTCCAGCCAGACGGGGTTGCCGGCATACCACAGGTCCCAGCGCCAGCCGCTGCCCGGATCGGTAAAGATGGTGCTGGTGGGCCAGCCGATATCCACCGCGCCGTCGGCTTCCACGACCCGCACGGCCCGGCGCAGGGGATCGTTATTGATGCCACTCATGCCGGCATTGTAGCGCTCCTCGTCGATATGCCAGATCAGCAGGCCGCTGCCGGGCAGGCCCAGGTCATAGTTGGGCACGGCTGTGATGACCCCCCGGCTGCTTACCGTCACCCAGGCCGAATCGACCAGCATGTCAAAGTAGCCGGGCAACTCCAGGTCGCCGCCGGCATTGGTAAAGATATTCCGGAAACGGAGGCTGTCCATATCGACGCCGGGCAGCAGCCAGTTGAGGCGGTTTTCGATGAGCAGGTATTCGCTGCTGCTGAGGGTGACCCGCCCGATGCTGCCCTGCGGCAGGTGCCGGGCAGCCAGGCTTGCCGGCCCGGACAACTCCAGCGCCATCTCCCCCAGCAGATAGCTGCGCAGCCAGGCCGACGGCGGCGCCGGAATGACCCCCAGTCCGTTACCGGAGCCCAGGTCCATCAGGCCGAAGACCCCCACGCCGGTGGTGCCTTCAGCCGTGTTGAACAGGGGCGGGAAGCCGAGGGCGTAGCCTATCAGCAGGGCCAGGGTGCCGGTGAGGCCGGTCTGTACATTGCAGAAACTCACCAGGCCGGGAAAAAGATCGGCCGCGATGCCGTAATAGATGTGGTTCTGGGACTCAGGCAGCAGAATGGCCGGCCTGCTGAAGATGGCGCCGCTGGGCAGTTGCAGGCCGACGCTGCCGGTGACACGGCGCAACATATCGGGATCAAAATAGGTGCTGGGAATGTCCAGCGGCGTAGGATCGATAAAGTCGTAGTTGAAATCCTGGCCGATCCCGGCGTGGAACAGGATCACCAGATCATAATCCTCCGGCGACAGGCCGCCGTTCTCTGCGGCCGCCAGGGCCTCTTCCAGCAGTCCCACCAGCAGGATGTCGGAGCTGTCGGGATCGTCATCGAGCGGCCGGTAGACCGCCATCGGGCCAATGCTGATGGGATCGCCGGCGGGGTAGATAAGGCTGCCGGTCAGGTCCAGGGTGACCTGGCCAGCCGTGGTCTGGTCGAAATAGTTGGCCACTGCCAGCAGCTGGTCAGCGAAATAGAGCGCATCGTGGGGCGGCGGATCGACCAGGAATCCGTCGCACGGCACAGGCGACACTGCCAGGGCGTCCAGGGACATCAGAAAACCGCCGTCGCCGGTGGTGGAGCGGTTTTCATCGGGCAAAAAGGCGATCCGCAGGGCCAGCACCCGCAAATCTTGCAGTGCAGGGGCGGCGGCCACCCGTTCCGGCGCAGCCGGGAGACCGGCGCGGGGCGCATGGGCGCCCAGCTGGGCCCGCAGAGCCGGAGGCGCCAGCAATATTATGGCGAGCATCCCGCAGCGGAGCCAGCGCGGGATGGTAGCGGAGGCCATCAGGGGGAGTTAGAAGGCGATGTTCAGGGAGAAGCGCATGGTATTGGTCAGCGGCTGCCCCTGCTCACCATAGATGTAGCCGAAATCAAAGCCGTAGTCGCCGTAGTGGATGCCGGCCCCGAAGGTCGTGTGAAAAAGCTTCCCTACCTTGTCGTCTATGTAGCCGAAGCGGATGGCGAAATACTCCGAATACCAGTACTCCAGACCGATATTGTGCACCAGCGATCTGATTTCGTTGGCGAAGGTGTAGTTTTTGCTGTTCCCTTCCTCGTCGGCCTCGATAAAGCCGTTGCCGCTGACATCCACATCGCCGAGATAGCGCGAGTCGTCGAGCCAGGAGGTGATCAGGGCCAAGTACCAGGGATCGGTATGGGGCGCTTCAATATCGCCATTGCTGTTGAAGTCCCCGGCCCCATCCTGGATACCCGCATCGTCGTAGCCGCCGATGATGCCATCGGAGTCCAGGTCCACGCCGAGCCAGGAGGCCACCAGCAGTTTGTTGATGTCATACAACAGCGACAGACGGTTGTGCTCGGATTCGATGATGTGCCACTTGAAGCCGATCTTCATGTTGGTCGGCGCCGGATCGGCCTGGCGCTCGTCGATGAAGGCGATCTTGGGACCGATGTTGGCGATGACCAGGCCCAGGTCGACGGAATTGAACAGAAACTGCTTCTGATAGTAGGCCACATCGAAGGCAAAGTCGGTGGAAACCCCCTTGCCCTTCTCAGCGCCGGTGCCGACATCAGCCAGTTTCTGCTGGATGATCTTGGCATTGAAACCCACCGACGAGAGGGGCGAAAGCTGGGTGCCGAAGCCGATGGCACCGGCAGCCATATAGCTGCGGAAGGTACCCAGTTCGATGGCCTCCTCAGTGGTCTGAATCTGCTCCCCCAGATCGAGGTAGATCAGGTGGGCGCCGAAGGTCCCCACGCCAGGAATCTGGTAGCGTAAACCGAGGAAATTGTAGTTGATATCGTTCACCAGGCCAGGCAGCCATCTGGCCCTCTGGTAGACCACCTCCCGGCCGGGGATATAGGCCAGGGCGGCGGGATTCCAGTAGCTGGCATAGGCGTCATCCGCAGCCGCAACGCCGGCCTCGCCGGTACCGCTGGCGCTGGCGCCGGGCGCGATCAGCAAAAATATGGCGCTGGCTTGATTTTGGGCGTGTAAACCGGAAGCAAGGAGGGTGAGCCCAGCCAGAATTCGAGTCAAACGTCTCATGAGATCAGGTCCTTTCCGCATCGTCCCGCCGACAGGTTTTCGCTGCCTGGTAGGGCGGAGTCGATTTTCTATGTACTTGGCGATACTGCTTACCGCCTTGTTTTCAACCTGTTAACGTTTTAACTCTGGCCTGCTCCTTTTGCAACCGCTTGAATATACGGGCGGCCAATTTAACTTGTCAAGTCAGCCGCTGCCCATTGGGACCGGTCTGTGACCGCCATCATATTACAGGTTCCGGCCGGTTAGGGGCACACTATTTTCAGCAGTATCGGCAGATTCGGGAAAATCTTGAGCAGATTTATTGGGTCCCCTCGAGCTCGTCCAGTTCTGCCCGGAAAGCGCCGATATCCTCAAATTCGCGGTAGACCGATGCAAAGCGGATGTAGGCCACATTGTCCATGCTCTTCAGCTGCGCCATGACCAGATCGCCGATGACGGCGCTGGGCACTTCGGCCTTGCCCAGCTCCTCGATCTGTCGCTGTACCGCCGCCACGGCCTCCATGATCCGCTCTGCCGATACGGGCCGCTTGTTGCAGGCGATGCGTATGCTCTGCTCGATCCGCTGGCGGTCGTACTCGGCCCGGGTGCCGTTCTTTTTCACGACCAGGAGCGGCTGGCTCACCACATACTCATAGGTCGTATAGCGCTGGCTGCAGCTGAGGCACTCCCGGCGGCGGCGGATGGTGCCGTCCCGGTTGACGGTGCGGCTGTCCACCACCTTGCTTTCGGACGAATGGCAGTAGGGGCAATTCATAATGTCATCTCCGGGTATAGGGGATATTGGCGGCATAGCCGGGCCACCGACTCGCGGACCTGCCCGCTGACGGTCTCGTCCCCAGGGGCCGTGAGCACCTGGTGCATCAGATCGGCGATGTGGCGCATATCATCGGGTCCCATACCCCGGGTGGTGAGGGCCGGTGTGCCGACCCGGATGCCGCTGGTGACAAAGGGGCTGCGCTGGTCGAAGGGGACCATATTTTTGTTGACGGTTATGCCGGCGGATTCCAGGGCCGCCTCGGCGGCCTTGCCAGTGATCTGCCGGTCGCTCAGGTCGACCAGGATCAGGTGGGTGTCGGTGCCGCCGGAGACCAACCGGTAGCCCAGGGAGAGGAAACGGTCGGCGAGGCTGGCGGCATTCTCGACGATCCGGCCGCAATAGGCGGCGAACTCGGGCTTTAACGCTTCACCGAAGGCCACCGCCTTGGCGGCAATGATGTGCATCAGCGGCCCACCCTGGATGCCGGGCATGATGGTGTTGTCGATGATCTCCCCCAGCCGTTTTACCCGGCCGCTCTTGGGCGCCACCACGCCCCAGGGGTTCTCCCGGTCCTTTTCCATCAGGATCAGGCCGCCCCGGGGGCCGCGCAACGTCTTGTGGGTGGTGGAAGTGACAAAGTCGCACCAGGGCCAGGGCGAGGGATGATGGCCGCTGGCTACCAACCCGGCGGGGTGGGCAATGTCGGCCATCAGCAGGGCGCCGACCTCATCGGCCACTTCCCGGAAGCGCTCGAATTCGATGTGCCGGGGATAGGCGCTGCCGCCGCAGACGATCAGCTTGGGCCGGCTCTCCCGGGCCTGCTCCAGCAGCCGGTCAAAATCGACCCGGCCGGTCTGTGCGGAAACGGTATAGGCGGCAACCTGATAAAGTTTCCCTGAAAAACTTACCGGACTGCCGTGGGTCAGGTGTCCCCCGTGGGCCAGATCGAGCCCCATGAGGGTGTCGCCGGGTTGCAGGGCGGCAAAATAGACCCCCATGTTGGCCTGGCTGCCCGAGTGGGGCTGGACATTGGCATAGTCGCATTTAAACAGCGCCTTGGCCCGCTCCCGGGCAAGGTTTTCGGCCTGATCAACATACTCGCAGCCGCCGTAGTAGCGGTGGCCGGGGTAACCTTCAGCATACTTGTTGGTCAATACCGATCCGGCCGCTGCCAGGACCGCCGGGCTGGCAAAATTTTCGGAGGCGATCATTTCCAGAGTGCCGTTCTGGCGCCCCAGTTCTCCCTGCATGGCGCTGAACAGCTGCGGGTCCTGCTGCTCCAGCAGTTGGGTCACAGATCGAACTGGCTCACGCGCCTGGCGTGGCGGCCGCCCTCGAATTGACTGTCAATAAATGCGCTCAGGATTGCGGCGGCCTCTTCCGGAGCGGTAATGCGCCCACCCAGGCAGAGAATATTGGCATTGTTGTGGGTCCGGCTAGAGCGGGCATCCTCGGTCGTCAGGCAGCGGGCAGCGCGCACCCCCGCGTGCCGGTTGGCCACCATCGACACACCCAAGCCGTTGCCGCAGACCAGCAGTCCCAGCTCCGCAGCATGGCCGGTCACATCGCCGGCCACGGCGTGGGCATATTCGGGGTAATCGGCAGGCGCTTCCGAATCGGTGCCGCGATCGAGCACCTGGAAGCCGCGCTCCTTCAGCAGACGGACAAGCTGGACCTTCAGATGAAAACCAGCGTGATCTGCGCCGACGGAGATGGTCTTGACTACTGCCTCCTCACCGTCCTATTGATCCAGGTGTAACAGCTGCCCTGGGGCTTGAAAACGCGGATGTCCGCAGGCTGCAGGAACCAGTCGCCTTTGCTGGGAATCAGGTTTTTCTCCAGGAAATCGGCCCGGGCCTTACCTCGCCGGTTGCCCCGCTCCACTGAAGTGGAGTAGTCTTCCCAGGCCATCATGAAGACAATTTTGTCATCGAACCGGGCGACACCGCTTTCCCGCTGTCCCAGGCAATCATCGCCCACCGCATAATAGACTTCCGCTCGGGCGTAGTAGGCCTCGCCGTTGCTGTTGCTGGCCCGCATGGCCGTCTCGGCCCACTCCAGCGCTTGCTCATATTCCCCGGTCTGCAGGTAGGTTTTGGAGAGGTCGACGGCCACCCTGTAATTGGTCCGGTTCAGGGCAAACAGCCGCTCGTAGGCCGCGATAGCCCGGTCCGTATCATCGTTGTCCAGAGCTGATATGGCCAGCAACTCGTAGGCGCTTACCGATGAGGGGAAGCGTTGAATCACCGCCTCCAGTTCCCGGAAGGCCTTGGTATACTCGCTCCGCTTGACCAGCTCGGCCGCATAGTCATAGCCGTACTGGTAATTGTCCGGATTGTCCAGCCAGCGGTTGCGCAGAACATCGAGAGGGTCCCTGCCGCTGAGTTCGGTAACCTGGATAATCTCGGTCTGGATCCGGCTGTTGTTGGGATCAATCTTATCCCAGTCATTAAGCACATGCAGCAGATCGTCAAACCGTTCCTCTCCCCTGAGCAGGGCAGCCAGTTCGCCGTAGGCCTTGGTGTTGACCGAATCGACCTCAATCCAGCGCTCCATATACCTGATCTGCTCGTCGATCCGGTTTTGCCGGCCCATGGTGTAGGCGACATTTTGCAGCAGGTCCTTGTTCCGGGGGATATAACGCAGGCCCTGCTGGAAGGCCCAGATGGCGCTGTCCACCTTGCCCACTTCCTGGTAGGCCCGCCCGAAGTAGAGGTACACGTCGCTGGCATACTCATTACCGCAGCCTAAATCGACCAGGTTGCGGTAATTGCGGATGGAGGAATCCCAATCCCTGTTTTTGTAATATTCCCAGGCGTTGGACAGGGCGATAGCGCACTGGCGGTCGCGTTGGCGACGCTCCTCCACGGTCATACCGCGGGAAATTGCCTCCGGCGGCGGCGGGGCGCACATTTGAGCGGTCCCGGCAACCAGGCCAAAGGCCAGGATCAAGCCAATCCGCGAATACTTATTCCGGTGCAATTTTCCGGGCAATTTCTTGCCCAAATCATTGCCAATTTTTCTTGGGTCTAGCAAACCACAATTCTCCTGTTCTGGCGCCAATTGAAAATCGAAAAAACGTCTCTTTTTTTGTTCCCGGAAGTGTGCCGGTGTCCCGCTGGCCTATCTGCAGGGCCAGATCGAGCCCGTAACCGAAGCTCAGTGATCGTACTCCCAGTCCCAAAGTGATCCCCATTTCACTCAGGGGCTCATTTTTCAAGTCGGAAAGGTAATACTGTCTGAATATAAATCCCACACGATAAGCAAATCTCCCCGGCTCCGGAGCAGTGGGACCGGCCGGCGATAAGGCCCAAACGAACTTCGCCGCGCTGATCCGTTCCAGCTGCCGCCCGAAGATCAGCCGGTTGTTGCCGGTGGTATCTTCCTGCTGCACGGTCCATTCGGCCAGCAGGCGTTGCCGGGAAGTCAAATCCAGCCCGTAGCTGGCGCTGATGGTTGAGGGCAGCTGCAGGTCCTGCTCCCGGACGGTTGAGTAGACCGGCAGCGGTTGATAGCGGGTGTCCACCTTCGCCCTGACGGCCAGGGGCCAGTCGATTTGCAGGCCCAGCATGCTCCGGGACCGGGGCCAGGCGCCGGTCTGGAATCCGAAGCCTACGGTCCGGCCCAGAAAAGAGGTGCTCCGTTCGGCCAAAAGAAAAGGCCCCGTGAACCGCGCCCAGCTCAGCACATCGATCCGTTCCCCATGGTCGGTGAAGGCGAGGGTGTCCGTTTCCAGTATCGCGCCGAATATAATGCCTAGCGTCAATCCGATGGCCGTGGATCCGCCCAATCGGCGGGACAGACCCAGCTGCAGACTCGACACGCCGCCTTCCAAGCGCCGGGTCTGGGTGTAGCGAAGCGTATCGGCAGCCAGTCTCAGATAGCCGGTGGTATCGGTCAGAGTCATCTGCGTACGAGTCAGCGGACGCAGGATCACGCCGACCGCTGTACGATTATCCAGGTGCGCCAGAAAGTGAACCTGCTGCAGGCCGGCGCGGGATCGTACCTGCCCGTCTCCGCTGCTGGTCCGTCGGGTTCCCAGGGTAGCGCGCAACTGGGTGGACGTCAACGCATACCAGGAGGCCACGTTTGTGGCCAGCACCTGCCCCGGCCCCAGTGGCAGGCTGCGGATGTCCCCGGCGCCTTGGCCCATCACGTCATTGGGCGGCGACCAGAGGCCCAGTCCGTAAAGCTCCAGCATAGACTGGCCGGCCGCTGGTGATGCAACCGCCAGCAGCAGCAATACCAGGGCACGCTGCCACCTCATTGCGGCCCCTCGAAAGAGTGCCCGATGACCAGTTCCAGCCGGGGTCTCAGGGCCGAATCGGCGGCGGGACTGTAAAACTGGATCGTATCGAAATCATGCTGATTCGGCACGACGCCGACGATGATACCGTAATTTTCATAGGTGCCCTTGTTATAGCCGTCCAGGATCAAGCCGATGTTGAAGACCGCCGCGCCTGCTTCCACATTATAGGCGAGGCTTGCCTCCGCGCTCAAGGTCGAATCTCCTTCGCTGTTGGCCGTCCGGCCAACCTCCAGGTCAATCACGCTGCTGACCAGGTCTGCCGGCACCTGCGGGCTGGTCAGGATCAGCCGGGCGGCGAGAATAATTTTGCTGGAATCGGGGCTGAAGGTGTTGCTGAAATCGATGTTGATCAGCCATCCTTCGCTATAATTGAGGGAGAACAGCTCCGCATCATCAGGGACCGGCAGGTTCGAGGCGGGATAGATACTCAGGTCTGCCACCACCGGCGGGTAGAGGTAGGCTTCCGCCCCGTTCGAATCGATATAGGTGATCATCAGGCGCGGGGCGAGGTCGGCCCCCCGGGCATTGAACACGGTCAGCCCGCTGCCGCCGACCTGCCGCAGGATAATGCCGTTATTGAACAGATCACCTGAAATCCAGTCGCGCAGGAGGGTGTCCGGCACGCCCAGGGCCAAATGCTCCGCGCCGTTGGCTCCGGAAGCGGAATCGGCGCGGGCCAAGGCGATGGGATCGGTATTCATGAAGCCCAGCACCGGCAGCAGAGTGTCGGGGAAGTCGCTGATGGCGAGGCCGGAATCGCTTTCGGCCCAGATGCTCGAATCGGCCACAATGGCGGCCATCTCAAACTGGCTGTACGGATCGGGTATACTGTCCTGAAACCCGCGCCGGAACAGCAGCAGTTCGGCCCGCAGCATGGTGTCCAGCAGGGCGCTCTCAACGGCATCGAACTTCAGCAGGATGGCCGATTCCCGGGCGCCGGCAGTGGGTATCTGGCCCGCATACAGGGTTTTGCTCCCGCCTGCCTGTACCACCTCACTGGACTGCTCGACGGCCATGCTGTCGATGGTCACCTCCTCAATGGACCAGTCCGCCCCGTTAAACGGACCGAATACAGGGTCGTTGCGGCAGGCGGAAAAAACCAGCACAAGGGCAACGGCAAACGCCACCGGGCGGATGAGTCTGATAGACCTCATGGGGAATTGCTGACAGGCATAATGCAATGGGAGAACGGAGAGGGGCTCTAAAGGTTCCTCAATATGCCCTCGAGGGTGCCGGCAACCTCGGCCCATTGGGCTGGCGTATCCTCCTTGATGACCAGACGCCTGCTGCCGCGCTTGCTCTTGAGCAGCTTCGCCGTGGATTTATCTTCGGCCAGGGCGGCCTTTAACCGGCCGTCGGGATGCTCTATGGAAATGACCTTGTCGGCAAATTTGACGGCCAGCTCCATGTTGTTCATTTCAGCGGCGATTTTCGGCAAGCGCTTGTCTTTGACATCCAACAAATTGACGGCGTCATAGGACTCCTTGGAAAACATGGCGCTGCCGTTGGAGGAGTGCACCAGGAACACGGTTTTTATATCCTTGTAAAATTCGTCCCCGGCGTACTGCAGCTGGTACAGGGCCGGCACGAAACTCATCTGCCAGTCATTGGCGATGATGATGTCCGGCTTCCAGAACAGATGCTTCAGATTCTCGAGCGCCACCCGGGCAAAGTAGGCGTAGCGCTGGGGATTATCTTTCAGCATACGCCCGTTGCGGGCTTTATAGAGCAGATTGGTCACCGGTTTAAAAAACTCATCGTCCTCCATGAAGTAAACCTGGACCTTGCTGTTGGGAATGAAGGCTGACTTGACGCTGCCCCGGCGCCCCTCACCGGCGAATTCGATGGGCATATTGCGCAGCCGAATGACCTCACGCAGGATGAACTTCCGCTCGCTGATGTAACCGTATTTGGGCTGTATGAGGCGGATATCAAAATCGTCGATTTCCTGGAATATCGAGCAGATTTCCCGGGAAAACCGGGCCAGGCCATAGGTGTCGGAGAAGGGCGAGATTTCAGATGCCAGATAGTATATTTTCAGTGCCATGTAACTACTTTATTTGTTGGGGTCAATGGAATGGCCGGACGCTACTGCAGGTACCGCCGGGCTTCTTCGCGCAGGCTGGACTCGGGATAATCGGCGAGCAGTTTCTGCATGGCGCTACGGGCCGTGGCGTAGTCGCCCGCATTCCAGTAGCTCCGGCCGATTTTGAATTGGGCATGGTCAGCCTTGTCGGTGCCGCGATAGGAGAAAACACGCTCAAACTCGCTAATGGCCCGCTTGAAATTGCGGCTGGCATAATAGCTCTCCGCCAGCCAGTACTGTGAATTATCGGCCAGCTCGTGGTTGCCGCCCTGCTGGATCAGCACGGTGAACATCTCGCGGGCCTGCCGGTATTGGCCGTTCTGGTAGGCGGTCAGCGCCTTGATATACCGGCTGCGGAATTCCTCATCGCTCAGCTTGTTTTCGGCCACCACCCGCCCCGGCTGCCGGGCACCCATGATGTCGTTGAAGCTGTTCGTGAGGGAGACGATCTTGTTTTCCACCAGCACCAGCTGCGAAAGTATCTCAAAATTGGTGCTGTCGATGTAGGCGGCCTTGTCTTCTAGGAGGCTGATCTTGTTCAGCACCAGGCTGAGTTGGTTCACCAGGGCCATCTCGGCACTGTCCATGACTGTCTTTGTCCTCAGGGTCTCCCCCAGGGCATTGCGCAGATCGGGCACCACGCTGGCGAAGGACTGGAAGGCCCTCTCCAGGTCGCCGACCCGGGTCTTGAGGCTATCGTTCTGGGCCGTCAGGGTCGCCACCCGGCCGTTCAAGCGGCGCAGCTCCTGGGCCGTCGAGGGCCGCTGCCGGGCTTGCTGACTGTTGCGCGTCCGGGTCTGAGCCCTCTGCTGAGGTTCGGCTGCGCCCGGCTCAAGGAAACCGGGCAGGATCGCCCCACTGGAAAAGTCCAGGGTGGCGAAACATACCACAGCGGCCGTTATCCATATTCCGGCCTTTTGGCGATTCATTCAACCTCCACTAAGATTGCGCCTGAGTATTCAGAACGTGCCCGAATTTAAGCCGTAGCTGCTCTGGCGGCAACGCACCAGCCGCAAGGGGCCAAATTCCTTTTTTTGCAGGTTTCAGAGCGGTTCGCCGGCCAAAAGATAGTTTGTCAGACCTATCATCAGGATACATGTCAGCAGAAAGGAGCCTCCGTAACTCAGAAACGGCAACGGGAGGCCGGTGACCGGCATCAGCCCGGTGGCCATGCCCATGTTGATGAAAACATGGACCAGGAAAACGCTCGCAAAGCCCACCACACACAAGCTGGCGAATCGATACTGGGTCGTGGAGGCCCGGTCCAGCAGGCGCAGCAGGAGCCAGGCGAACAGAATCAGAATCACGAGGATGGCGATAAAGCCGAGCTCCTCTCCAATGACGGCGATAATGAAATCTGTGTCGGTGACAGGCAGGAAACGGAGCTGCGTCTGGGTCCCCTCACCGAGCCCTTTGCCGAACAGGCCTCCCGAACCGATGGCCGTCCGGGACTGCAGCACCTGGTAGCCGGCGCCATGGGGATCGGAAGTGGCGTCGAGCAAGGTCAGAATGCGGCGCTGCTGGTACGGCTGGAGACTGTTCCAGAGGGTTGGGGCCAAGGTCCCAAACAGGGCGTTGACGGCAAACAGAACCGTTTTCCAGCGCAGCTTGACCCGGGCCAGGGTCAGGACCACAATCAAGCAGAGCATCCAGGCGGAGAAGGCGTAAAACTCGAATCCGCTGACAATGCTGACCACCGGGGCGATGAGTACAAACAGGTAGAAAGAGGAGATGTTGGCCCAGTACATCATGGCAAAAGTGACCACAAGATAAATCAGCGCGGTGCCCAGGTCGGGTTGGCCGATAATCAGCAGCGTGGGCAGAATGGCGATGCCCAGGGGCGCCATCGCGTAGGGGAATTCAGCCAGCTGTTTGCGGTAGTCGGTGAGGTACTTTGCCAGGGCCAGAACGAGAACGATCTTGCCCAGCTCAGCGGGCTGCAGGCGTAGCGCGCCGAGCATGATCCAGCGTTGTCCGCCAGAGACAGCCGGCATGAAAAAGGTCACCACCAGCAGCAGCAGAAAAACGGCATACAGCCGGTAGGCATGCTGGTAATAAAACCGCGGATGGACCCAGCGCAGGGCGCCGACGGCCACGAGGGAGACCAGCAGCCAGATGCCCTGCCGGAATAGGGATGCCGACTGAAGCGATCCGCCCTGGGCCGTGCTGAAGAGCCCCAGCGCCCCGAACAGGATCAGTCCGGCCACCGGGACCACCGTCAGCCCATCGAAAGAGACCGGGTAGGCTTTAAAATTAAGGAACCTGGGCAAGATCCTGATCCTGGCGGGGCAGATATTGGTTCAGATAGTGGTCAAAAACCGTGGCAGCCAGCGACGCCGCCAGCCGGGAGCCCAGGCCCCCCTGTTCCACCAGCAGGGTAAGCACCGCCCGCTCTCCGCCCGGCGCGACAATATAGCCGGTGAACCATGAGTGCCCATCGCCGTGCGGGTTCTGGGCCGTGCCGGTCTTGCCATAAATCCGGCCGCCGGGCACCTTGGCCCGGAATCCGGTTCCCCTGAAGCCATACACCACCTGGTACATGGCTGCCTGGAGATTGTCCCAGACGGCATCGGGCAGCTCGATGAGCCGGCCCTCAGGCGCAGCTCCGGGCGGCCGGTGCAGCAGGGTCGGCCTCACCAGGTAGCCCCGGTTGGCAATGGCGGCCGTCATGCGGGCCAGCTGCAACGGCGTCACCAGGATATCCCCCTGGCCCAGCACCAGGTTGAGCATATGCCCCGCCGTCCAGCCGACATCGGCATACTTGCGGTCCATGTAGGGGCGGCTCGGCACGAGGCCGGCAGACTCCTGGGGCACCTCGATACCGGTCGGTTCACCAAAGCCGAACAGCAGCACGATTTCCCGCCAGCGGTCAAAGCCGATACGCTGGATGAGCTGGTAGAAATAGATATTGCAGGACTGGGCGATGGCCTGCTCCATGTTTACCGCGCCGTGCCCGGCCAGGACGTTACAGCGGAAATAGCGATCCCCGAAAAAGTACCTGCCCGCGCAGCTGAGGGTATCTTCCTGCCCGATCAAATTGTACGCCTGGGCCACCGCCGCCGCCAGCAGTTTGAAGGTCGAGCCGGGCGGATAGAGCCCGTTGATGGGCCTGTTGAGCAACAGCTTATCGGGGTTGTTTCGCCACTGCTCCCATAGAGATACCGGTATCGACCCGGTGAACGGTTCCAGCACATAGTCGGGTGCGCTGACGTAAGCCAATATTTCTCCGGTCCCCGGATCCATCATCAGCATGGCCCCACGGCGGTCTTCGAACAGTTGCTCGGCCAAGGCCTGCAGGTTGATGTCAATGGCCAGAGCCACGGCCTCGCCCGGCCGGGCAGGCTGGGGCGGCTTGTTGGGCAGGCTCCCCAGGTCCCGCAGCAGGTTGTCCACCAGGTGATAGCGGTAGCCATCCTGCCCCCGGAGCCGGTCCTCCAGATATCTTTCCAGCCCGACGGCGCCGATCTGCTCGCCGGGCCGGTAGCCCCGGTCCTTATATTTGATCATATCTTCAGCAGAGAGGGAGCGCAAGTAGCCGATGACATGGGTGGCCCGGGCCCGGCTGGGATAGTGCCGGATGGTCCGGTCCAGGAAAAAGATGCCGGGAAATTCGAGGCGGTGCTCCTCGATCTGGGAAATCTGCGTGAAGCTGAGGTCATCATAGAGCAGCAGGGACTGGTACTGTTCATAAACTCCCCGCACCGCGCCGATGCGCGCCGTTATCTCCTCCGGGGTCAGGTCGATATACCGGCTCAGTCCGCGGAGCTGCTCCAGCGATCCCCGCACTTCCGCCGGCACCACCGCCAGGCCGTAGTAGGGCCGGTTCGTGACCAGAAACTGGCCGTTCCGGTCCAGCAGCAGGCCCCGGGGTGCAGGCATCCTGATGGAGCGGATACTGTTCTTCTCGGCATAGAGCTGGAACTCGTCATGCTTGAGGATCTGATACTGGAAAAAACGGATCCCGAGAATCGCCAGCGCCACGACTGTAGCGGCAGCCAGCATATTGCGCCGGAAAAGGGGCGCGACTGCGCCGGAGGGGATCACAAGGGACTCCGTACCAGCGGCACCAGATAACGCAGGCCGGTCATCATGAGGCTCGACATGAACGCCTCAGTGACCATATGGTTGGCCAGCAAGCCGGCAGTGGAGTCCAGGCCCAGCGCCATCACCGACTGGTAGATCAGGGCATGGCCCACAAAGCTGCCGTAGATATACAGGTTGACGACCCGGGGGGTCCAGATCGACAGGTTGCCGTTGAGGGTCCCGGCCACATAACCGACCACCGACTTGCTCAGGGCATTGATCCCCAGCACACTCACAGCGCCTGTGGCGTCCTGCAGTAAGCCCAGGGTGAACCCGGCCAGGATACCGGTTACCCGGCCGTATCTGGCCGACAGGTAAACCAGCAGGATGAGGATAAAGTCGGGCCTGATCTCCCCCACGCTGAGCAGGGGAGCCAGCAGAAGTTGGCCAGCGAAGGCCAGCAGCGCCCAGCTGGCGGCCTTAAGAGCCGGCATAGCCCTCCATGAGAACGAAAACGTGTTCGGTTGCGGACGGTTGGCTATGCAGCCGAACGGTAATCCGGCTGAAATTCTCTCCCGGCAGGTCCTCTACGGTTTCCACCACCGCCACCGGCAGGTTACGGGGAAAAATGTCGGAAAACCCCGAAGTGAGTACCGGGTCTCCCACGCCGATCCGGCTGTTGGGGGGCACCCCGTCAACGATACCACGGCCCGCCTGGGTCGGCCTCAGGATGCCCCGCACGGCCGTGTCGCCCAGTTTCACCGAGACCCTGAAGTTCCGGTCCGTGACCAGATGGATCACCGCCGCATCTGCGGCTACCGACAGGACTTTACCCAGCAATCCCTCCAGGGAGAGGATCGGATCATTGATCCTGACGCCCTGATTCGTGCCGGCGCTGATGGTGACCGTGGAAAGCAGGCTGGCAGCCCCCCGGCTGATGACTTCGGCCGCCTGCAGCCGGTGTGGCGACCGCCGGGCGAAGGCCAGCATCTGGCGCAGCTGCGCGTTCTCCCGGGCCGTCTCGGCAAGTTCGGCGTTGAGCAGGCCATACTGAATCAGCCGCTCCCGCAGAATGCTGTTTTCCTCCCGGTAGCTGCTCATGTCCGACAGGCCCAGGTTGAGCCGGGGCAAGGCGCCGATAATCCCGGCGTAAGTTGACTGCAGAAAGACGGCCTGGCGGGACTCGTTGGTCAGCAGCAGGGTGACCGAAATAAGCACTGCCAGGAGCAGCAGCAGCAGCTCCCGCAAGTAGTAGATCCATTCGAAAAGATTGCGCACAGCCGAACGGCTTATCAGAGCAGAACGGAAGCGTACTTCTTCAAATCCTCGAGGACCATCCCTGTCCCCCGGACCACACTGAGCAGCGGTTCTTCGGAGACATGGACCGGCAGGTTGGTCTCTTCCCGGAGAATCTCATCCAGTCCCTTCAGCAGCGCCCCACCCCCGGTGAGGATGATGCCGCGGTCGAGGATATCGGCGCTGAGCTCCGGAGGTGTCCTTTCCAGCGCCCGCCGGATGGCGCCGATGATCTGTTGCAAGGTGTCCCACAGGGCTTTGCGAATCTCTTCCGGCCCCACTTCAATGATTTTGGGAATCCCTGACACCATGTCCCGGCCCTTCACCGTCACCACGGTCAGGTCGCTGTTGTAGCCGGTGCCGACTTCCAACTTGATCCTTTCCGCGGTAGCATAGCCGACCTCCAGTTTGTGTTTGTCGTGGAACCAGTTGATGATGGCCTGGTCCTCCGCATCCCCGGCCACCCTGATGGCCTCCTTGGCGACGATACCGTTCAGGGCAATGACCGCGATCTCCGTGGTTCCGCCCCCGATATCGACGATCATATTGCCCACCGGCTTGGAGATATCCAGGCCGATCCCGATGGCCGCGGCCACCGGTTCCTCAATCAGGTAGACTTCCCGGGCGTTGGCCCGTTCCGCCGATTCCCGCACCGCGCGCTGCTCCACCGGCGTCACTCCCGAGGGAATACAGATCACCATCCGGGGCCGGGCGATGCGCGAGAGCCGCATCTTGCGGATAAAGCCCTGCAGCATGCCGTCCGCCATCTGGAAATCGGCGATGACCCCATCTTTGAGCGGCCGCACCGTGGTCAGGTTGTGGTGGGTCTTGCCCAGCATCTCCTTGGCCTCGTTGCCCACGGCAATAACCTTGTTCGTGTCCAGATTCTTGGCTACGATGGACGGCTCATTGACCAGGATGCCCTGCCCCTTGACCCAGATAAGGGTGTTGGCCGTACCCAGATCAATGGCAATGTCCTTGGCGAATATCTGCGCAAAGCGCCCGCGCGGCTGGCCGTTACTGTTCATGATTTCTCATATTCCCATATTTATACTTCATCCTAATGTCTGAAATGCCGCCTGCCGGTAAACAGCATCGACAGCCCCAATTCATCGGCTTGGGCGATGACTTCAGCATCCCGGATGCTGCCCCCGGGCTGCACCACCGCCCTGATGCCCATCTCCGCCGCGAGACTGACCCCGTCGGCAAAGGGGAAAAAGGCATCCGAGGCCATCACTGCGCCCGCCAGGTCCAGATCGGCCTGGCCTGCTTTCAGGCCCGCCAGCCGAACCGCATCCACCCGCGACATCTGCCCCGCGCCAACGCCCAGCAGTTGCACGTCATTGGCAAAAACGATGGCATTTGACTTCACAAATCTAACCATTTTCCAAGCTAAACGCAGGGCCTGCATTTCCTGGGGCTCCGGTTCCCGTTGAGTGGCCAGGCTCCAGTCTTGATTTGCCTCGCCGGCATCCCGGGTCTGGACCAGAAAACCGCCTGCGGCGCTGCGGATATCCACGGCCCGGTCTGCCTCTACCGGCCGGGCCTCCAAGAGGCGCAGGGGCTTCTTTTTCCGCAACCGCTCCAGGGCCTCGGCGTCGAATCCCGGCGCGATGATGCACTCCAGGAACAGCTCCGCCAACGCGGCGGCCGTGGCGGCATCCAACGGACGGTTGAAGGCCACAATGCCCCCGAAACTGCTTAGCGGATCGGTGCTCAGGGCGCATCGCCACGCTTCCAGCGGAGTCCCGCCCAGACCAAAGCCGCAGGGATTGGCATGCTTCACGATGACCGCCGCCGGTTCGGCGAACTCGGCCACTATGGCCCGGGCCGCATCGATATCGCTGTAATTGTTAAACGACAGCTCACTGCCGTGGAGTTGTCTCCAGGGGAGCGGACTGCCCGGGGGCAGGTAGAAGCTGGCTTGCTGGTGGGGATTCTCGCCGTAGCGTAGCGGTTGCTCCAGCAGCGCATGGATATTGAGGGCTGCCGGCAGGGGATCATCAGCGGCGGAAAAATAGCCGGCAATGGCTTGATCGTAGGCGGCGGTGAGCTGAAAAACTTCGGCCGCCAGCGCCTCCCGGTGGGCCAGCGGAATCTCCTCGCCGTAGGTGTCGATGAGCTGGCGGAGCCGGTCGTAGTGGCCGGTCTGGCCCACCACCAGCACATGGCGGTGATTCTTGGCCGCCGCCCGCAAAAGGCCCGGTCCTCCGATGTCGATGTATTCGATCATCTCTGCCCGGCTGAGGCCGTCGTTCAGCAATCGCGCGAAGGGATAGAGATTCACCACCACCAGGTCGATGGGCGGCTGCCCCAGCAGTTCCAGATCCTGCCGGTGGGAGGCCTGGTCGCGGTCGAACAGGATGGGGCCGAAAATGCGCCCGTCAAGGGTCTTCAGGCGGCCTCCCATCAGGGCCGGCTGCCCGACGATGCTTTCGACCGATTCCACCGCCACACCGGCCGCCTCAATCGCCCGGGCGCTGCCGCCGGTGGAGACGATACGATAGCCCTGCTCGCGGAGATAGACGGCCAGCTCCGGCAACCCGGTTTTGTCCCAGACGGAGATGAAGGCCCGCTTGGAGGCTGCGGCCATGCTCAATCGGGCGCGATCTGCAGACGGCCTGCTGTTTTCAGCGCGGGCTGTCCCGCTGCGGACCAGACCACCTCCCCCCGGCAGAGGGCCGCCACGGCCGCGGGATAGAGTTGGTGCTCCTGCTGCAGGACCCGGGCGGCGAGGCTCTCCGGGGTATCGCCGGCGAGGACCGGTACGGTCGCCTGGGCCAGAATGGGGCCGTGGTCATACTCCTCATCGACGAAATGGACGCTGGGACCGCTGCTGGCATCGCCGGAGGCCAACACTGCCTCGTGCACTCTGCGGCCATAGAAACCCGGTCCGCCGTATCGGGGCAACAGGGCCGGATGGATATTCAGCATCCGGCGCCGGTAGGCCCGGACCACCTCCTCCGGCACCCGTTTAAGGTAGCCGGCCAGCAGGGCGTAGTCGATGCGGGCGGCGCCCAGGGCCTCGGCCAGATCGGCCGGCCCGGCACCAGGGGCGGGGTAGCGGAGCAGTTCAATACCGAGCTCCCGGGCGTAACCGGCCGCGCCGCAGGAAGGATCGTGGGTCACCACCAGCACCACCTGCGCCGGGATGGCCCCGGCCTCGATGGCCTCCTGAATGGCCCTGAAATTGCTGCCCCGGCCCGATACGAATACGGCCAGCCGCCGGTCCTTTTGCCGGGCCAACGGCTCAGCCCTCCCGGCCAGACATCTGTCCGGCAGCCAGGCGCTGGCCGATCTCCTCCAGCAGTTCGGTTACCGCCGCCTTGTCGGTGAAGACATTCAGCCGGTTGGTGTCAACCAGCATCACCGGCTCCGTCTCCCGGATGCTGCCGATCCAGCGGTCGTAGGCCACGTTGAGGCTGTGCAGGTACTCGGGGTCGATGGAGCGCTCAAAATCCCGGTCCCGGCCCCTGATCCGGGAGAGCAGCGTATCGGTGGAGGCCTGCAGGTAGATGATCAGATCGGGTTTGCGCAGGAAGGAGGTCATCATGGCGAACAGTTCCCGGTAGTTGTCCCAGTCCCGATCGGACATGTAGCCCATTTCATGCAGGTTCCGGGCAAAGATTTCCACATCCTCGTAGATGGTCCGGTCCTGGACGGTGCCGCCGCTGTTTTCGGACATGGCCATATGGGTCCGGAAGCGGTGGTGCAGGAAGTATATTTGCAACTGGAAACTCCAACGATCCATATTGCCATAAAAATCTTCTAAATAAGGATTGTCGATGACCGACTCGAAGTAGGAGGTGATCCCGAAATGCTCGGCCACCAGTTCGGTGAAGGTGGTCTTCCCCACACCGATATTCCCGGCGATGCCTATGAAGCTGTTCACGCCGCCACTGTGCCGGGCAACGATGCGCCGGGCAACGATGCGCCGGGCAACGATGCGCCGCGCGACAAAGTGCCCTGCAACAAGGCGCCATGAAGGCTGCCGCCGGATTCGCGCAGCAAGGCAACCGGCCGCAGTTGGGCGGCCATATCATCACTGGAAGAGACGAGCACGCGCAGGTAATTGCCGGTGAGACCGCTCCACCGGCCTTCCCCAGTGCGGCTTTCGAAGTACACCGTGCGGGTCTGCCCGACAAACCGCCGGGCGAAGGCCCGCTGCTTTTCCAGGGCGATCTCCCGCAGGACCTGCGCCCGCTCCCGCCGGACCCGGGGATCAACGCTGCCGGCCAGGGCCGTTGCCAGGGTCCCCGCCCGCTCCGAGTAGCGGAAAATATGGTAGTAGCTGTTGGGCAGGTCAGCCAACGCCTGGGCAAGTGCTTCGAAATCCTCCGCATTCTCGCCGGGGAACCCTACCATGACATCGGCGCCGATGGCCACATCGGGCAACAGTTCCACGGCCCGGTCCACCTTGCGGCGATAGTCGGCGAAACTGTAGCGCCTGCGCATGGCCCCCAGTATCCGGTCCGAGGCGTGCTGCAGCGGCAGGTGCAGATGGTGGCAGATATTCTCCCTGTCCGCCAGCAGCTGCAGGGTCCGCTCGGTGATCAGGTTCGGTTCAATGGAGCTGATCCTGATGCGCCGGAGTCCGGCCACATTGCTCACCGCCTCCAGGAGATCGTCGAAAACCAGGTTTCCGGCAGTCCAGGCGCCCAGATTAACGCCGGTGAGCACGATCTCCCGATAACCCCGCTGCACCAGTTCCCGGGCCTCGGCCAGGCAGTCCGCCAACGGCCGGCTCCGGCTGACGCCTCTGGCCGCCGGGATAATGCAGTAGGTGCAGGCGTAGTCGCAACCGTCCTGGACCTTCAGGGCAGCCCGGGTCCGGTCGGTGGCGGAAATGGAGGGCGCCTCATCAAACACCCGGTCCTCACCGGTTGGGGTGATACGCACCAGGGGGGCCCCGGCCGGGCGGCGCTCCAGTTCGGGCAGCAGATCGATGAGTTCAAACTTGTTGCGGGTGCCCAGCAGCAGGTCGATCCCTTCCAGCCCGGCGGCCTCCTGCGGGTGCATCTGGGTGTAGCAGCCCATGGCGGCGACGCGGGTGGCCCGGGACTGATCCACAGCCTGGCGGATCGCCTGGCGGCTTTTGGCGTCAGCCTCCCCGGTGACGGTGCAGGTGTTGATGACGGCCAGGTCGGCAGGCTGCCGAAAGGGAACGATCTGGTAGCCCCGGGCAGCAAATTGGGCCGCCAGGGCGTCGGTTTCGGACCGGTTCAGCTTGCATCCGAGAGTATGGAAGCTGACCCGCCGGATACCGGTTGCTCCGGTCTCGGCAGGGACGGCGCCCTCGTTCAGATCAGTATTCACATAACCCAATTCGGCACCCAGACGCCTCAAAAAATGATTCTGCGGAAACGGTGCCCGCGGCACCCGGTTGATTCGGCAAAGTTACCAGCCTCTGTCGAGGATGGAAATGACTTTCACGATAAAGTGGCATGATACAGCGGTGTGATTGCCAGGTACCCCCATATCTGGTGGCGCTGGGGCCGCTTACTGCGCCACCCTTGCCGGGTGAGTCTGGCCCCGTTTGGCTGGGCAGGCAGCCCAATAATGGCACCAGCCGCAGAGCGGCGATTCCTTCGGCTCCAGGGCCCCGGCCCGCTCCTCTACCGCCAGCAGCGGCTCGACCTTCCGGCGGAGCTGCGCGGCAATGCGGGCAATCTGCCAATCGACCGAGGGCAAGGTCACCGACCGGCCGTGCTGCAGGAAGTGCCAGACAATGTCAACCTGCTCGATGCCGGTTTCCAGCTGCTGCAGGGCCCAGAAGTAGATGCGCATCTGCAGGTCGCTGCCGGCCTTGGCCTCGGATATCATGCGGCGCCCCGATTTGTAATCGTGGATGGCCCAATGGCCCTCGGCGAGGCGGTCAGTGCGGTCCATGATGCCGCTGATCTCCACGTTCGGCAGCCCCTCCAGGGGGAGGGCAAAGGATCGCTCCACATGCGTCACCGGCGCATTAAATGGCTCATGGCGGCGATAGAATCCGGCCAGGGCCCGCTGACCGAGCTGATAGTAATCGTCCGTGTGCCAGGCGGGCCGGGCAATCATGATGTCCGGCTGCCAGGCGGCTGCCCAGGATTCGCGGAACCGGGCCAGGAGCGCGTCAAAAGATGGCTGGGCAGCGGACCGGTCCGGGTCGTAGAGCCATTCCAGGACCTCATGCAGGCGCCGTCCCAGGTAGGCCTCGATGGACAGGCCCTGCTCCGGCAGGCGGTCAATATAACGGTAGCGGTACTGGGCCGGACAGTTGCCGTAGGACTGCAGCCGGGAATAGGAGAAGCGGACCGGTTCGGTCGAACCGCCAGCCGGTTTAGCGGGAGACACCGGTCGGATAAAGGGGTGACATGAGGCGGTAATCGCCGAACATGTTCACATCTACAAAGACGAATTGCCACTGCTTGTTGAAATACCTCCAGACCTGGAACGGCTGCCGGTTCGACCGCCCCGGATTGTGCTGTATGTCATCAGGAGGCCCGTAGATGATATAGACCATGCCGCGGTCGGATTGCCAGCCCGGCTGGTAGGTTTCGAAATGGAGATTGGCATAGGCCACGCGGGAATAATATTCGTCCATCAACTCGTTGCGCTCGGTCCCCGGGGTCGGATCGAGGGAATCCCAGAAGGCCAGAAAAGCTTTCTTTTTCTCTTCGCCTTTCGCAATGCGCATCGCCTTCATGTGCTTGCCTCTGGCCACATACCGGGTCTGGTCAACGGCATCGTCGATATCGCCAATGGCCCCGGAGAAGCCCAGCCACTCGACCAGGATCGGCATAGACTGGGTGACCGATTCGCCTGCGCCCTCCAGTCGCACCTTGAGGGTGTATTTACGGCCCGTCAGGGCGCCGCTGGGGAGCGCCTGCTGATGCTGGGACAGTCCCGGCTCCAGGGCGATGGGGACTTCATGCTCCAAAACGACATCCTTGCCGCTGCTGACGGAATACTTCAGCACGGCTTCCACAGGCTCGGAGTCGGCAAGACGAATCGTCACCAGCACAAAGAAAGTGTCACTGGTGTTGACAATGCGTCCTTCGGAAACCGGCTGCAGGGTGGCCATGTCAATCTCACCCACGGTCAATGCGGGGATCAGCAGCGGTCTGCCGAGGGCCAGCTTGTCATTTTCCAGCTCCTCGATCTGCAGATCTTTGCGCACCGTCAGACGGTCCCGGTTATCCAGGTCGACCAGGTGGGCCACGACCTTATACTCGCCCGGAGGCAGCTGCAGGGCAAGATAGGAGGTGTGCCTTTCCCCCGCCGCCCGCGTTTCAGCGAAGTGCTCCATTTCCACCGACTCATTCCAGATGCGGGTGGCCACCACCATTTCGTCCTCATTCAAAACGAATACGGACAGTTCATAGGTGGCCTGAAATACGCCGCCCGCACGGATGAAGACCAGACGGCTCAGCGGGATTCCGGTGTAGAAATGCACCAGGGATGAATCACCTGACAAGCCAGGCTGCTGGCTGATGCTTACTTTGAAAGGATTGCGCGAGCCGCGGCCTTCCCGTCCGAATCGATCAGGGTCCCGGCGGGTTCCGGGCTGACCCGAAACGGTATCCGGGGCGGCCAGCGCAAGGGTTGCGATTAACAGCATGGCGCCAACACGGCTATTCAAAATAGAATCTCCAATCAAAACGTGCGACGCCCCCGCGGGTCACGAACCAGACCCTATCCGCAGCGGGCAGAACTTCATACACAAAGTTATCGGGCAGTCCGCCGGCCCTACTTCCCAAACCTGACTTCAGCAAAATTGTCTTGCCTGTGCGTTCATCGTAGGCCAGCGCGCCTTCCGTGGTCGCCAGCCAAATGTACGATTTAAAACCACCCATTCCCAATATCCTGCCTTCGATGGGTAGGCCAAGCAACAGTAACTCAAACCCTGCACCGGGGCGCCGCTCCACGAAAATCTGCCTGCCCCCGGCGGCGTACAGGCCAGCGGTTCCAGCCGCCATAGCGGTCACGGCCCGGTTTGACGCCCGGCGCCAACCTGGGCCTAGTGCGCCGTTATACTCGTAGATGCCGGCTTCTGTTCCGGCCAGCAGGCGTGTGCCGGTGCTGGTCAGGGTATGGACCGCCACCGGCGGCGCACGGTGTGAACTGTCCGCCGGCAGAATAATCCGCCTCCGGGGATCAATCCGGTTGATGCCCCGGGCCGTGGCGGCAAACACCAGGCCGTCGTGGAGCACCAGGTCCCAGACTGCCGCATCGTTAAGGCCCGCACTTGCCCGTAGAGAACGCCATTCACCTGAGCGGGTGTGTAATATGACGATCCCCTGCATGGTCGCCAGCCAGAGTTCGCGGCCGACCCTGAGCATGCTGTTCACTCCCGTCCCGGCGATGGACTCCGATTCGCTGCCCCGGTAGTAGCGCCAGCGATTGGCCCGTTCGTCCCAGGCAGAGAGAAAATAGTCATCGCTGCGCTGCGCGGGCCGGCCTGTGCGGCGGAAGGGGTTGTCGGCAAACCAGATAAGATCGCCGTCCCTGTAGATCGTGGTGACCTGGGCAGGAGCAATGCCGCCGGGCAGGGCACTGAACTGCCGGGAGTAGGGATCGCCGCGGAACAGCAGCCCCAGATCGGTGGCCAGCCAGGTATAGCGCTGCCGGTCCTCAATCTGGAACACAGGCCTTGCGGATACCAGGCCGGGCCCCTCGAATCCATCGAGGGTTACCAGCCAGTCACCGGCTCCAAACCAGGTGGTCAGCACGATAGGAAAGGGGAAATCGAATGGGCTGACATTCCAGTCAACCGCACCGGGGGGCGGAGCCGTATCCCGGCTGATAAATGCGCCGGTGAAGCTGTTCAGCAGAGTATACACACCATCGCTATCGAGCCATATGCCTGCCGGACTGCCGCCCAGCCGCCGCACCCTGCGGGCCACAAAAAAGTCCGGCAGGGCCGCCCGGGATATATGCCGCCAGCCACCACCCACCCCCAACCGGAACGAGACGCCAGCCTCGTGGACCACCCAGATGCCGCGGGTCCGGGAATCCTGGTAAACATGGTGGATAGCCTTATCGGGCAGGCCGGCGTTCAACCTGATCAGCGGGGCCAGTCTGCCGGCGAAATAGTCGTATCCCAACAGGCCGTCCAGCGTGCTGAACAGCAGCTGCTCATCCCCGTCCGAGGCGGAAGTGATGGCGGCCATGAACGGGAGGTAGTCCCAATCCCCCTCACGGTACTGCACTTGCTGGCCCGGCAGGGAGATCATCCCCAGCAGCAGGATCAGCGCAAGCTTCCGACCCGTCCTCCGCCAGGCCCGATAGCCGGGATTCATGACCGGCGGCCTTGCCATGCCAGGGGCATGAAAGGGCTAATCGGCAGCATGAAGCGCCACCAGACGGCTCCGGCCATTCATCTCCGGCGGTATATCCAGGCCAAGGTAATCGAGGATAGTGGGCGCGATATCCGCCAGGCGGCCGGACCCTTGCAGACCGCGGTCGCCCTCCGGCGTCAGCATCACAAAGGGCACATCCAGGGTGGTGTGGGCGGTATGGGGCCGGCCCGTGTCGGGATCAATCATCATCTCGATGTTGCCGTGATCGGCGGTGAGGAAAAAGGCATAGCCACCGGCCTCCGCCGCGGCCAGCAAGCGGCCGACGCAGGCATCCACCGTGGCCATCGCGCGCAGGCCGGCCTGCAGGTCGCCGGTATGCCCCACCATGTCAAGATTTGCCAGGTTCATGATCAGCGCCTCATGGGTCCCCTGCTCCATCACCGCGCAGGCGTGGCCGGTCACCTCCGCAGCGCTCATCTCAGGCTGCAGGTCGTAAGTGGCCACCTTGGGAGAGGGCACCAGATGGCGGTCCTCCCCTGCCACCGGCTCCTCCCGGCCGCCGTTAAAGAAATAGGTGACGTGGGCATACTTTTCGGTTTCGGCGATACGTATCTGCCGGTAGCCGGCCCGGGCCAGGAGCTCGGGCAGGATGTTGTCCAGCTGCGGGGCCGGAAACAGCACCGGGAAGTCAAAGGCCCGCTCGTAGGACGTCATGGTGACGACGTCCAGCCCCAGCAGATCGGTTTTGAAGGGGGCAAAGCGCGGATCGGTCAGGGCCCGCAGCAGCTGCCGCATGCGGTCGGCCCGGAAATTGAGGGCCAGCAAGGCGTCGCCCGGGCGCAGGGTCAAGCCGGGATCCACGACCGCCGGAAGAATGAACTCGTCCCCCGTGCCCTGACCGTAGGCCTCTTCCAGCACCGCCTGGGGATCGTCATAGCGGGCCCCTTCGCCGTGCACCAGCATGCGGTAGGCCCGCTCAACCCGGTCCCAGCGCCGGTCACGATCCATGGCATAATAGCGCCCGCTGACGGTGGCAATCCGGCCCAGGCCGATCTGTTCCATCCAGCCGGCAACCTGCCGCAGATAGCCCTGTCCGGCTCTGGGGCTGGTATCCCGGCCATCCATGATGGCGTGGTAGGCCAGCCGTTTGACACCGGCCTGCCGGGCCAGACTGAGGGTCGCTTCAAGATGCTCGAGATGGCTGTGGACCCCGCCGTCGCTGCACAGGCCCAGAAGATGAAGGGTCCCGCCGCTGCTCACAGTCCGCTGCAGGAGACCCTGTAGATCGGGGTGCCGGGCGAGGGAGCCGTCCCCGATGGCGGCGTTGATGCGCACCAGACCCTGGGGCACGACCCGCCCGGCGCCCATATTCATGTGGCCCACTTCGGAATTACCCATCACCCCCGGGGGCAGGCCGACGGCGGCTCCGGAGGTCTGCAGGGGAATCATGGCCGGCGGTTGCAGGAGCCGGTCCAGGGTGGGTGTTTCGGCGAGGAGATAGGCGTTGCCTTCCGGGGCATCCCGGAGGCCGAATCCGTCCAGGATGACCAGCACAAATTTTCGCATCAGGTCAAACTTCGGACGGCTCCGGATCGGCTTCAAGGGGCTTTTCGGGCAGCGCTACCAGCAATATCAGGTAGATAAGCACGGTCGCGCCGTAGAAGAATACGCCGGCGACCCACAGCACGCGAATGACGGTGGGATCGACCTTAAAATACTCGGCCAGCCCGCCGCAGACGCCGCCGATTTTGCGGTCGCTCCGGCTGCGGTAGATAGCGTGGCTGGGGTGGCCGTGGCCGGCCGTGGGGCGCCCAAAGGTGTAAAGCACATAGATGCCCACCAGCATCAGCACAAAGGGCACGATGTCCCGGGAGTAAATGTCGCTGCCCGGGATCGTGGGCCAGTAAATGGTGTATTGACTGCTGCCCCACAGGTAGACCCCCAGCATCACCAGCGCCAGGCCCCACCAGAAGCGCCCCTTTCCACTGGGCTCGCCGGCTGCCTTGGTTTTGCGCTTGGGCTTGGCATCCGGGTCAGCCCCGGGAATGATAAACCAGCCCACCAGGTAGAGCATGAGGCCGATACCGCCGAACAGGATCAAAATGATCCAGATCAGCCGCACCATCACAGGATCGACATCAAAATAATCGCCGAGGCCGCCGCACACGCCGCCGATGATGCGATTATCCCGTGACCTATACAACCGTTTCATAGTTAGTCATCCTTTGTTATACGGCATGTTCCAATTTAGGCGGTATTCGCACGATGCGCCAGCTCTGCCACATGCGCAACGACCGATTCGGCCAAGGCATCGAGGTTGTAGCCACCTTCAAGAAAAGAGACGATGCGCCCATGGCAAAGTTCCCCCGCCAGCTGCTTGATCTGCCGGGTCATGGCTGCGAAGCCGGCGCTGGAAATCTGCATGTGTCCCAGGGGATCGGCAGCATGGGCGTCGAAACCGGCGGAGATAAAAATCATGTCAGGCCGGTAGCCGGTCAGGATATCGGTGACCGGTCCCTCCAGCAGCTGCAGGTAGCGCTCGTCACCGGCGCCGGCGGCAAGAGGTATGTTGCAGGTGAAACCGAGCCCGGCGCCGCTGCCGGATTCATCGGCTGCCCCGGTGCCCGGATAGAGGGGATATTCATGCAGGCTGATGAACTGCACCGCCGCGCTGTTGTAGAATGCCGCCTGGGTGCCGTTTCCGTGGTGCACGTCCCAGTCGATGACGGCGATGCGTTCCAGCCCGTGGGCCGTCTGGGCATGGCGGGCGGCAAGGGCCAGGTTGGCCAGCAGGCAGAAGCCCATGGCCAGGTCGGGCAGGGCGTGATGCCCCGGGGGCCGGCCCAAAACGAATCCGGCCGTTGTCTTCCCTCCCAAGACATCGTCCACCGCCTGCATGCCGGCGCCAGCCATCTTCAGGGCGGCCTGGAAGGAACCGGCCGAAACCTCCGTGTCGGCGGAATCGACAACTCTGGCGCCCCGGTCGATGGCTGCCTGCAGGCGGGCCACATAGCCTGCCGGATGGATCAGCTGCAGGCGCTCCAGCGCTACCGCAGGGGCGTCGATTCTCGGCACCTGGTCCCAGAGTCCTGCCGCCCGTAACCCGGCGATAATGGCTTCCAGCCGGGCCGCCGATTCGGGATGGCCCGGGCTGACCCGGTGCTCAAGAAAGTCGGGACTCCAGTAGACCTGCAGCGGCGTCTCCGGGGGCAATTAATCTTTCCCGTTGGCCGATTCGGGCGCACGCGATCCCCGGCCCCGTCCGCCCCGGCGTCTCCCATTGCCCCGGCCCCGGCCATCACTGCGCCGTGGCTTGGTCCCTTCGCGGATAGAGCGGATCATGGCGATGCGGCCCTTGTCCAGTGTAACCGAAACACCCGTCATGCGCCGGATGGTCATGGGCGTGAGGGTACTGATAATGATGGTGGTCCCCTCGTTGCTACCTTTGCGCTGTATCATGCGCTTGACCAGCTCCAGGTCGTCATAGCCCAAATGCTGCTCCAGTTCGTCCACGATCAGGACCCGGGTATCACTGGCCAGGGCGATGGCCAGGTCCACCCAACGCCGTTCGCCGGGAGAGAGGGTTTTGATATTGCGGGTCAGTCTTTCGGCGAGGTTCATCTGTTTGACGATACGGTCGAGGCGCTGCTCCCCTGTCTCATTGGACCAGGAGGTGGTGCGGATATTGCGCAGCATGTACTTCTTTACCTCGCCCCGGCCCCTTTTCACCTCCTGGGGCAGGTAGAAGACTTCCTCCCGGTACTTCCGCTTGATCTCCGAGGAGGTCAACTCCTCCCCCTCATAGGTCAGGGTGCCGCTGTCCATCTTGCGGACGCCGGCGATGATGTCAAGAAAGGCGGTTTTGCCGGATCCGGGCTGCCCGGCAAGGGCATAAATAATCCCCCGGTGAATTTCAAAATTGGATACTGAAAGCACTTTCCGTTTATTTCTCGAGTAGGTCAGGTTGCGGATCTCAAAAAGCGGTTGGGCCATTCTGGGCACCTCCGATTTCATTAATAATAAATTGGGTTAATACGCGGCTGGTGAGGGCTCCGGCCTCATCGGGCCAGACAATCTCACCAACGGCATGTTGTTTGCGTATGTTGACGTATTCCCGGGCGATCCGGGTCGTGAATTCGGGGTGGAACTGGACCCCGTAAGCGTGGGCGCCCGCCCGGAAGGACTGCACACCCCGGTCGTTCCGGGCCAGCAGTTCGCACCCTGCAGGCAGTTCCAGGACCGCATCTCCGTGGGTGGAGTAGGCGCTGAAGGGGGAGTCGAACCCCTGGAAAATGGCGGCCTGGCGGCCGGCCTCCGTCAGGGTGATGCTTATCTGGCCGATTTCCCAGCCGGCCGGATTGGGGGCCACCCGGCCCCCCAGCGCCACCGCGAGGAGCTGATGGCCGAAACAGACCCCCAGCAGGGGATGACCCGCCGCCACCGCAGCAGCCAGGCCGATCCGGGCAGGCTTCAGCCAGGGCAAGTCAGCGTACACCGACTGCGGCGAACCGGAGATAATCCAGCCGTCCGATTCGGCTCTGTCCGGGAGGGCCTCTCCAGCGGTCAAATCGATGGGGCGGTAGCGGGCGGCAGCCCCGGCCTGGTCCTGGAACCAATGCTCGAAACTGGACCGGTCCGCAATACTGGCCGGCGGACGGCCCGTCAGCAGGACGTCGATGCGGGGCAGATCGCTCATGGGCGTTCTGCTCCTTCAGCATGGCGGTTTGCGGCACGGGCAGCGCGGTTGTGGTGTCGTGTCAGCACGGCGTTTGGACGTCGCGCCTCGCAGAAAAGGTAGCGGCTTTAGGCCAGATTCTCCAGAAATCGCTCGGCGTCAAGGGCGGCTGTACAGCCCGACCCGGCGGCAGTCACCGCCTGCCGGTAGACCGCGTCCTGGACATCGCCGCAGGCAAACACCCCGGGCACGGCTGTGCGCGATGATTTGCCCTCGGTTATCAGGTAGCCCCGCTTGTCCAGGGGCAGCTGATCGACGAACAGGTCGGTGTTGGGCTTGTGGCCAATGGCGATGAAAACACCCCCCACCGGAAATTCCTCACTGGCGCCGGTCTGGGTATCTTTCAGGATAACGCCGGTCAGTCCGCCGTTGGCGGGATCACCCAGCATGCGGGTGATAGCCGAGTTCCAGCGCACATCGATTTTGGGATTGTCGGCGATGCGCTGCTGCATGATCTTGGAAGCCCGCAGGGAGTCCCGGCGATGGACGAGGGTGACCTGGGAGGCGAAACGGGTCAGGAAATTGGCCTCCTCCATGGCCGAATCGCCGCCGCCAACCACCAAGACGTGCTGGTCCTTGAAGAAGAAGCCGTCACAGGTGGCACAGGCCGACACGCCGTGGCCCATCAGGGCCATCTCGTTTTCCAGGCCCAGAAGCCGGGCACTGGCGCCGGTGCTGATAATCACGGTCTCCGCGAGCGTGAGTTCATCGCCGTCCCAGATTTTGAACGGCCTTTCCGAAAAATCGACCTTGGTTACGTGGCGGAACATGGTCTCGGCGCCGAAGCGCTGGGCCTGGGCCCGGAACAACTGCATCATTTCCGGCCCCAGAACCCCATCCGGGAAGCCGGGATAGTTTTCCACGTCCGTCGTGATGGTCAGTTGCCCGCCAGGCTGGGAGCCCTCGTAAACCAACGGTTCAAGGTTAGCCCGGGCCGCATAGATGGCCGCTGTCAGGCCGGCCGGGCCGGAGCCGATAATCACTACCTTTCGAGGCACAGACATATTTTCATCTGATAATGGTTAAAGCGCCTGATCGAGCATTTCGGTCAAGTGCAGTTTGGGGACAGCGCCAACAATCTGCTGGCTTACCTGCCCATCCTTGAAAAGAAGAATACTGGGAATAGAGCGGACGCCATACCTGGCCGCGATGCCGGGATTCTCATCCACGTTCAGTTTCCCTACCGTCACCCGGTCCTTGTATTCCAGGGCAATCTCTGCGACGACCGGGGCTATCATGTGGCAGGGACCGCACCATTCGGCCCAGAAATCGACCATGACCGGTTGCTGGGAAGCGATGACCTGTTCATCAAAATTGTCATCGGAAAACTTCTGCATGTTATCACCCATCAAGTTTCTCCTGTTTGGGCGGTTTAAAAAAATCCATTTCCAATCAGCCCCCAAGTTACCCCATGCTCAGCGGGACAGGCAAAGGGTAGCATCCTCCTGCCACCGATTGGATGTAAAAAGGTCGGCGGAGGTTACAGATGGGCCAACATGCGCCGGGCCTATGCGCATAATTCACGAACCCCCTCCACAGGGCTATCAAAGCCAATCCATCCGGCCAAGAAGATTTTTTCCCACGGTGTAGCAATAAATACTGCTGGGCTGGAATCTCACAGTTACGCCTTCAACGGTTCTGTCTCCAGATACGGTTTTGGTCGTTACCAGGGGACCATGCATCAACTGATTCGCTTGAGCGAAGGAAACCAACCCTTTAATCTCGCCCGAGTGGGTTGCCGGGCGGTCCGACCATTTGATCTCTACCGCCAAGATATTTTTTTCGCCGCCTGAGGAAAAGAGTCCTACTATATCAACCTCACCTCGTGGCCACCGGGCATAGTGAAGGTTGGTGATAAAATTCTGCTGATGAAACCACTGCGCCCAGATGGCCGTTTCGGTCAATGCCCCCATTGCCCCGTGTTTGTCATGCACCGGGCCAAACAGGGCTGCCCACATGCTGGGGTTAGTCAGGTAGACCTTAAAAGTAACAAGGCGTTTAAAATGTTTGGCATGCCCATCAATTCGCCGAACTCGGCGGATCAAAAAAGCAGCTTCGAGATACTCGATGTACCGCTTTAAGGTGTTCTTCGCGACCCCGGATGATTGGGACAGTCCCTCTAAACCGACCTCTTCCCCGGTGTTGTAAGCCAGTGTCGTAAACAGCCGGTTCAACTCCTGAATATCACTGATGCCATAGAGGCTGGGCAGATCACGCAGCAGCACTTTATCGATGATATCACTCTTGATATAACGGGCGCTGTCCGCTTGGATTGCCGGCGAAAAGACCGCCTCCGGAAAGCCGCCAAAGTTCAAGTAGTTGATAAATTCCTTATTGAGCGCCTGGATATCATCTGTCCAATACCTAGAAGTGCGATCAGCTGCCGGATGCAGTAATTCAACTTCTCGCTCAATAAACCGGAGATACTCTGCGAATGTAAGTGAGGGCAGCATGAACTCCGTAAATCTCCCTGCGCCCGACTCCGTGCTTTTGAGCCTTAAGGCCGCCGCCGCAGATCCCGTGGCAATAAAGCGATAGGCTTTGAATGAATCCACCAATGACTTCAGGTGAACCTCCCATTCTCTCAAGTATTGTATCTCATCAAAAAAGATGTACAGCTGCGCTTTTCGGCTGTGGCTGAATCGTGATTGAAAAAGTTGGATGAAGGTGTTCAGGCTGATGCCCGTATAAATAGGCGTATCCAATGAAAGGTAGAGTATGTTCTCTCCCGGTACGCCCTGCTCCAAAAGTTCATGGATCGTGTGATAAACCATCACTGTTTTGCCGACCCTGCGAGGCCCGAAAAGGATAATAGCCCGATTGACCTCGGATTGAGTGACTAAATTCTGGAAGGGATCGAAATAGGTTCGCCGGGGATAATCGATATAGACGCCATCGACGCCGCCATTTTCTTCCCACCAGGGGTTATCAAAGGCCAGCCGATCATAAATTTCTACATCCGTCACTTCCCGCATAGAATCCTCCTAAGATCAGTCGACTGACTCTAATTTACAGCGTTTAAATACTAAGATCAATCAATTGATCTTAGTTGATTATGCGATTATAACTGCTGTATGGCTGTGTGTTTAGTGAGGCATTTGGGCGGGAAGCAAACGGATATTCAGGACCAAATTCCTGGCCAGCCCCGGTCCAGCGCTGGATTTCGGGCAGGCTAAACTTCTGCCCCGTCACAAGGATATGCCGCAGTCCGCGCCGGGAATGCCCATGATCGTGCGCAGTGTCGTCGATTTGCAGCCGCCCCGTTGGAAGCCTTGCGCAGGCCCAATATCTCCAGGCCCGGCAACTGGACCTCAAGCATCAGCGGTCCCGCAGATGATCGATCAGGAATTTTCCAACGTCGGTATTATCGAGGATGCCATCGAAGAATTCGCTGCCGGGTCCGCTGGCGAATACGGGCACAAAATTGCCGGTATGGCCGCCGGTGGTCCACTTAAGCTTGCCTACATGGCCGCGCCGCTGCTCGAAAATCAGGCCGCCGGTCTCATGGTCGCCCAGGAATATGAGTAGAATGTCCGGGTGCTGGGCCTGGTAATCCAGCAGGTAGTCCATGGTGGCCATGAGATCACGCAGGGCGGCCAGAACCCCTGCGGTGTTGTTCCGGTGGCTCTCCGTATCGACCCCTTCATCCTCGACCAGCAGAAAGAAGCCACTGGGATGATTCTCCAATCTCCCCAGGGCCAGAGAAACCATGTCCAACAGGGTCGGTTTCCGGTCAGGCAAGGTCTCCATCTCATCGGCGGCAAAGAGACCCAGCACGGGCCGGTTGGGTTCCAGCGAGCCGGAAAAATCGGTGATGACCTGAACGCCCTGCTCCTCAAGCTCCCGCAGCAGTCCCCGCCCAAAATATTTTCTGCCGCCCCCCAGCAGCACCTCGATACCAGCCGCCGTTATCTCCCGGGCGATCTCCCGATGATTGCTCCGGCTGGGCTGGTGGGTCGCAAAGGCAGCCGGTGTGGCATCAGTGATGGAGGCGGTGGTGACGATACCGGTTACCATTCCCTGCGCTTCGGCCACCTCCAGCGCCGTTTCCAAACGCTGGCCATTGGCGTCCTGGCTGATGACTGCGTTCCGGGTCTTGTGCCCAGTGGCCAAAGCGGTGGCTGATGCAGCGGAGTCTGTTATGAGATCTTTACGGAACGGATGAGTGGTCATCAGACCGACATGCTTGAAGCGGACCAGCGGGTAATTGTCCGTAAAGTAATAAGCCAGGGCGTGCTGGCCGCTGCCCATCCCGTCGGCGACGACCAGGATCACTGATGGAGGCGGCGCCTGGGCATTGCCCCAGCCTGTCAGCAGCAGGCCGGCCAGGAGAAATCTGACGGGCAGAGCCGGTCCGGACCGGCTGGGGCGCAGGCTGGGCTTATCGACTGTTAGCATCGTGTTGTCCTTATAGTTGGCGATACGGTTGGGGCCGGCGTTATTCCGATTCCAGCCGGTCGAATTTGGCCTGGTAGCGCCCTTGAGGCGAATCGGGGGCAGGATCGCCAAGCAGGCTGTTCTCCCAGGTGCCGTACATGGGATTGGGCAGCACGATCCACTGCCTGCCCCAGAAGTCCCGCTGCGCCTCGGCAGCCTGTTGCCTGTCAGCTAGAGGACCGTTGGCCAGACCGGGGGCGAAGTCGTTGCCGTCATCGCCGATGATGAGCAGAATGCGGTGGTCCCGGGCAATGAGCGCCCGGCGGGGTCCCTTGTCGCGCACATCGCTACGGGTGTAGAGATTGCTGCCATCCTCCTTGGCGGGAAAGCCGTGGGAGCGCAGGTCCGCGATGAGAATTTCCTTCAGGTTATCCCGGTTGCCGGTGACAAAAAAGATCGCCACCCCCCGGCTCAGGGCATAGTCGCAGAAGGCCCGCGCGCCGGGCACCGGCCGGTTGGCATGGGCCTCAAGATAGCTTGTCCAGGTTTCCAATGTGTAGCCCACACCGGCCTGCATTCGCCCGGCGGTATAAGTGGTGCTCTCCAGCACCGTGTCGTCAATATCCAGAATGACAGCCGGGGGCAGGCCCTCGTAACCGGGCCCCTGCTCCAGGGCCGCCGTCCAGGATGGATCGGCCAGGGCCTCATTGAGGCGGTCGGCCGCCATGGCGTAGGTCTGGGTTGTGAGGGCCCAGTACTCCGGCGACTGCTGCATCCAGAGGGTCGCGTTCAGGTTGGCCGCCACCGGGTCGTCGGAAGCGCCCGTTCCGCCGCAGGCCGTCAGCAGCGCCAGGGCCAGGATCGACAGGGGTACATTTCTCCGCAGGAATATCGTTAGCATCACTCTCCCCAGGTTCGGTTCATTCGGTTAGTTTGAGAAATCTGCGCTTGCCCACCTTGAGGACCCCCACATCGCCTTGGCGCACCAGCAGGTCCCTGTCCGTAACCGGCTCGCCATCCCACTTCACTGCTCTCTGGGCGATGAGCCGCCGACCCTCGCCGTTGGAAGCCACCAGCCCCGCATCATGGAGCACCTGAACCAGCAGTATCTCCGGCGCCGTGACCCGGTACTCGGGAATATCGTCGGGCACCTCTTTCTGGATGAACTGCCTGTCAAAAGCGGCCTCGGCTGCCTCGGCGGCCTGAACATCGTGAAACTGGGCCACGATCTGCCGGGCCAGGCGCCGTTTCAGGTCCCGGGGGTTCGCCGCCCCCGCCTCCAGGTCCGTTAGAATCGGAGCCAGCTCGGGAGGCTCCAGCCAGGCGCAGTGGGTGTAGTAGGCCCCCATCAGCGCATCGGGGATGGACAGCACCTTGCCGTACATTTCGCCGGGGGGATCGGTCAGGGCAATGGTGTTGCCGTGGGACTTGGACATCTTCTCCACCCCATCGGTGCCCTCAATGAGCGGGGTTGTGATAATCACCTGCGGGGCCTGGCCGTGGGCCCGTTGGAGATCGCGGCCCATGAGCAGGTTGAAGGTCTGGTCGGTGCCGCCCAGTTCCACGTCGGCCTCCAGGACCACTGAATCGTAGGCCTGGGCCAGGGGATAGAGCAGCTCATGCAGTGAGATCGGCGTACCGGCCGCCAGCCGCTTGCTGAAGTCGTCCCGCTCCAGCATCCGGGCCACGGTGATGTGGGCCGCCTCGCGGATCACCTCGCCGAAATCGAGTTTGATCAGCCAGTCGGAATTATAGACGATCCGCAGGCCCTCTTCCCGCAGCACCAGGGTGGCCTGGTCGTAATAGGTCTGGCCGTTGGCCCGGGCCTGCTCCATGGTGAGGGCAGGGCGGGTCTTGTTGCGGCCGCTGGGGTCGCCGATCATGCCGGTGAAATCCCCGACCACCAGAATGGCCTGGTGGCCCAGGTCCTGGAACTGGCGCAGTTTGCGGAGCACCACCGCATGGCCCAGGTGGAGATCGGGGCGGCTGGGATCACAGCCGAGCTTCACCTTGAGCGGCTGGCCCGACTTTGCGGCGGCTTCCAGCTTCCGGGCCAGCTCGTCCTCCGGGATCACGGCTGCGGTGCCCTGCATGAGCAGCTCCAACTGCTCGGCGACCGGGGGGAAGGTGGCAGACTTGCCGGCGGCGGTTGGCATCAGGGGGTCCGGCGCACCTTGCGCAGACGGTCCAGCTGGCGCTTGGCCTCCCTGTCGGCAATATCGCGGCGCTTATCGCGGTGCTGCTTGCCCTTGACCACCGCCAGTTCCACTTTGGCCCAGCCTGACCGGAAGTAGAGCGACAGGGGGATCAGGGTCTGTCCCTTGATCTCAACTGCCTTGCGCAGTTTGCTCAGCTCCCGGCGGTGCAGCAGCAGCTTCCGGGGCCGGGTGCCCAGGTGGCCCGCGTTGCCGGCATGGGAATATTCGCCGATGTTCATGCTGAGCATATAGAGATCCGCTCCTTCAAAACGGGCATACCCTTCGGTCAACGAAACCTTGTGCTCCCGGAGCGCCTTGACTTCGGTCCCGGTCAAGACCAGGCCGGCTTCATAGGTATCCAGAATGTGATATTCGTGACGTGCTTTCCGGTGGGTGGCGACAACCTGTTTATGCACGGTACCTCCCGGGCAAATTTAGACGCCGCCCGGACTGGCCTCAAAGGTTTATCCCTGGGGACAGGCCCCCGGGACTATCCCCTTGACTCGGAATTAGGCGCGGCTTAAGCTCGGGCCGCACCGGGCCACCGGTGGTCCACCCCACGCCCGGGTGGCGGAATTGGTAGACGCGCTAGGTTCAGGGTCTAGTGTCCTTATGGATGTGCTGGTTCGACTCCAGTCCCGGGCACCGACAGCTCATTCTCAGCAATAATAAAAAAGCCCGGAACTGGCCGGGCTTGGGGCAAGATTTGTTCAGCCGCGAGTGCTAGAGGGAAGCCTGCGCCGCCTGCACCGTTTGCAGCTCCAGGGCACGATAACCGAGCGTCGTCAGCAGGTGCTCCAGGTCGGTTAGGGTGATGCGGGCCTTGTCATAGCGGACAGACAGCCGGCTGGAGGCACGGTCGAGGACCACAGATTGCACGCCGTTGTACTCACCCAGACTGCGCTCCACCAGATCGGGTTGGGCCATGGGCGAGGGAACCAGCTGCAGGGTGACCTCCACCACTTCACTACGACTGTAGGTGCCATCCACCATGATGGAGAAAAAGGCGACGGCTATGATGGCAAGTCCGAAGAATTTCATTATTTTATTTAATGCGCCCCCAGTAGCGCCTAAATATATAACATTATCTTTGGACAATCAACGGTTAGCGCAGTAATAACCGCACCTTAAGTAAACCGGATCAAGTAGTACTATAAATAGGCGGCCAACTACAACTTGTAGCACTTGCGGCGATTCCCGCCACAAGATATTGTGGTGAAAGACATTCGGGCCGACGCCATAAATTCGTTAAACCAAGACAGATCATGCGTTTCCGGAAGCCTGTATACCTTCGGCCTCATCTACGCCCAGCAGTAGCCAGCCGCCTATGGCAAATAGAACGGCCACAATTGCAATGCCCGCCCGCTGGGACTGGAACATAGCGGTGAGGATGCCCAGCATCAGGGGCCCCAGAAAGGCCGTCGCCTTGCCCGAAAAGGCGTAAAAGCCGAAGAATTCATTCTTCAGGTGGCTGGGCGTAAAGCGGCCCATGAGGGACCGGCTGGCCGCCTGATTGGGTCCCGCCAGGAGTCCCACCAGAATCGCCGCCACCCAGAACATCGCTTTGCTGGTGGCCGTCATAGCCAGCAAGGTGGCGCCAATGAGCCCGACGATGCTGACCATGATGATCCACTTGCCCCCGCGTCTGTCATCAATAGGACCGGCGATGAAGGCCCCCACTCCGGCCCCTATGTTGATGACGATGCCGAATATCATGATCTCCTGAAAGGTGAAGCCGAAGGTGCCGGCAGCGTAGATGCCGCCAAAGGCGAATATGGTGATGAGGCCGTCATTATAGATCATCCGGGCCAGCAGCAGCCGGGCGACCTGCCGGTAATTCCGCAGGCTGCGCAGGGTGGTCTGCAACTGCCGCAGGGTCGCCTTTATCGTTTCGGTGAGGGGCTGGCGGTCAGGGTGAGGCGGGTCCTTCAGCATAAGCAGGGGCGGTATGCTGAACAGGCCGAACCAGACAGCCACCAGCAGATTGGTGGCCCGGATGTTGGCGCCGGCCTCGTGGGTGAAGCCGAACCAGGCCACATCAGGATTCACGAAGCCGACCAGGGCCAGCAACAGCGCCAGCAGGCCCCCCACGTAGCCCAGGCCCCAGCCAAAGCCCGACACTTTGCCGATTTCACCCTCGGTTGCAATATCGGGCAGGTAGGCGTTGTAAAAGACGATGCCCATTTCGAAGGCCACATTGGCGATAACGAACCAGAACAGCGCCTGCAGCACATCGCCAGGCTCCGGGAAGTAGAGCATCACGCTTCCGCCGACGGCAATGACCGTCATCAGAAACATGAACCGCTTGCGGTAGCCCCCCTGGTCGGCCAGGGCGCCCAGCAGCGGCGCGAGAATGGCGATGAGCAGGGCCGAGATAGTCACGGCCCGGGACCACAGGACCGTCCCGGCGATCACATCCGGAGCGATGGCCTGGGTAAAGTAGGTGGCGTAAACGAAGGTCACAATGAGGGTGGTGAAGGCCGAATTGGCAAAGTCATACATGGCCCAGGCCCAGACGGCCGGCCGTTTCAGCATGGCACGCTCCTAGTCATGATATATAAGGTACGGCTTGCGGCGCTGGTAAAAGGCATCCCGCTCGGCGCCGTAGGTCTGCGGATGGGCCTCGATATTGCGGCCATTATCAATGTACCGGCGGAAACTGTCCGAGCCCCACAGCAGGTCGATGTGCGGCGATATCCACTCGAAATGGTGGGGATAGCTCTCGCGGATGGTGTGGATCATCACCGCCACCGTATGCACCGGCTGGAAGCGCGCCTTGTCGGTGATGACCAGCCGCACCGCGCCGACGGTCTCGCCCATATATTTGGGTTTCTCGGCCATGCCGACGATGGAGACCGGGATGAAGGTGGTATCGGCGAAGCTGACGCCGGGCAGCTGCCAGCGGTTGAGCTTGGCGGCCAGCGATTTCTGCTCGATCCACGGCGCCCCGATGAGCAGGAACGGTGTCATGGTCCCGCGGCCCTCGGAGACGTTGGTGCCCTCAAATAGACAGGTACCCAGGTAAGCCAGGGCGGTTTCGGGCGTGGGAATGTTCGGTGACGGCGGCACCCATTCCAGCTGGGTGTCCTCCCACCAGTCGTAGCGGGACCAGTTCAGCACCGGCACCACCGTCAGGTTGGCATGGCGGCGCTCGCTGAGCCAGCCTTCCTCGTTAATCATGATGGCCAGTTCTCCTATGGTCATGCCGTGGCGGATGGGCACCGGATGGAGCCCCATGAAGCTGCTGTAGTCAGGCTGGACCAGCGGCCCTTCGATGAAATCGCCCCGCACCGGGGTGGGCCGGTCCAGGACCAAAATCGGAATCCGGTCCCGGGCGCAGGCATCCATCACCAGGGTCAGGGTGCTGACAAAGGTGTAGTAGCGGGCGCCGACATCCTGGATGTCAAACAGCAGCACATCGATGCCGGCGAACTGGTCCGGCGTCGGTTTTTGGGAGCTGCCGTAAAGGCTGTAGATGCGAATGCCGGCGGCGGTCTCCACCTCTTCATCGATCCGCTCGCCCCGCTCGATGCGCCCGGTGAGGCCGTGCTCGGGACCAAAGGCGACCTTCACATCAATGCCCTCCGCCGTCAGCAGATCGAGGATGTGGCGCCCTTTCCGGTCCCGGCCGGTGTGGTTGGTCACCACGGCCACCGTTTTTCCCCGCAGCAACCTGAATTCATCGTTGACCAACAGATCGAGGCCCGGCAGGGCCGTGTAGAACTGGCTGGTGGGATTCCTCGGCTGGTAGACCTGGGAGTAGCGCCATTTCTGCTGGCCGGCGGCAGAGGCGGCCAGCAGGAGGACCATTAGGGCCGGGAGGATACCATTCACCTTCCGGCGCACAGACCCTAATCCCTTCGCCAGCCGGTAACCGGCAACTGGATCCAGGATATAGGATGTTGGATATTGGATGTCCCTGCCAACTGCCACTGCTACTGTCCACCTCCATTTTCCCCACGCCTCCCCCTCACCGCCCCTATCACCCGGTTCAGGCCCAAGGCCAGAGCCATGTTAAACAGTGTCGCCGCCAGAATCCACCAGGTCCAGGCGATACCCAAGCTGCGCAGCCACAGCACCATCGCCGCCGCTCCCAGCAGTCCGCTGATCAGCGCCGCCGGATGAATCTCCTCCTCCAGCCGCCCCAGCAGGAACAGGCCCAGCAGCCCTCCGTAGGTGTAGGAGGCGATCTGCAGCCCCAGCACCACCACCGGATTGTCCCGGGTGTCGATGAGCAGGGCCACCCCCATCAGTACAAGGCCCCAGCCGAGGCTCACCAGGCGCGAGAGGCGCAGGTCGTCCTTCCGGGCCAGCCAGTCGTTCACCGTGGAGGAGGCCAGAGAGTTGATGGACGAGCTCAGGGTGGACATGGCCGCCGCCAGCACGCCCGCCAGCAACAGCCCCTTCAGTCCCACCGGCAGGTATTCGGCGATGAAACGGGGGAACTCCTTGTCCACCCCCAGGTCGGCGCCGGCAAACAGCACCCACAGGAACCCCCCCACCAGCAGGAACAGGCTGAACTGGAACAGGACGAACAGACCGCTGCCCACCAGTGCCATGCGGCCCTCCTTCAGGCTCCGGGTGGCCAGCACCCGTTGCACCATCATGTAGTCGACCCCGTGGGAGGCGAAGGAGAGGATGCCGCCCCCGATGACCGCCGCCGGAAACAGGTAAGCGTTAGAGGCGGAGAAAAATGCGCCGTCGGACCGGAAATTGAACAGCTCCAGTTTGCCCGCCGCACCCAGCGCCGCCCAGCCGCCAGCCAAGCCGCCGTCCAGCAGGCCGTGAAGATAGATCAGCGATATCACCGCCGCGCCCAGGTAGAGGACAAACTGGAAGCTGTCCATCCAGACCACCGCCTTGATGCCGCCGGCCAGGGTGTAGACCAGCGTCACGCCTCCCATCATCAGCACCGCCTGCAGCAGACTGACCGGCAGCAGGGTCTGCACCAGCAGGGCGGTGGCGAAAAACCGCACGCCGTCGGCCAGGATGCGGGTTACCATGAAAATGGCCGAGGTGACCTTCTGCACCAGCGCCCCGAACCGCTCGCCGATGAACTGGTAGATGGAGGTGACCCCCTCCTTGTAATACAGTGGCAGCAGGATGTAGCTCACGGCGACCCGCCCCAGCACATAACCCAGGGCCAGTTGCAAAAAGTGCCAGTTGCCCCGGTAGGCCAGCCCCGGCACGCTGATGAAGGTGAGCACCGAAGTCTCGGTAGCCACCACCGACAGCATGACGGTCCACCAGGGGAGGTTGCGCTCACCGAGGAAGTAGGCGGCGGTGGTGCGGTTGCGGCGGCCCTGCCAGAGCCCGTAAGCCATCGTTCCGCCAAGGAACAGGACCAGGATCGTCAGATCGAGAGGGGCGACGGTGGGGACGCGATCCACGGCCGCTAGCGAATGGCTCTGATGGAGAACAAGGTCGCCGAAAGTAAGCACGTTTTGGGGAGAGAACCACAGCGAGACCCACAGGGTCCAGAGGACAGGGAGGGCACCCCGTCACCCTGAGCCTGCCTGCCCTGAGCGAAGCCGAAGGGTCTAGGGGCTGGGGGCTGGGACTCAGTGGTCAGTTTGCCCGGGCTAATGGAGTGAAGACGGGTGGTCAGCAGGGAGAGGTGCCTGCCGTGTGCCGCACGGCATTTCGCTAGAGTCTGTGCTCATGTTGCCGGGCGCATGAAGTGCTCAGGCTTGGCGGTCGTGGCCCAGCCTCGGATTGCGCCCAAAATCGCTTTGCGGGAATCATCTATGAGCAATAGCAGGTATAAAGGCTTATGAGATGTGTAATAAGACCGTAAATTCTGGTTGGCCATCTAAATTTTGCCGATAGTTGCCAAATTTTTAGATTGATGGGTAGTCTTATTCACACCATGATTATAAAAAGGAGATGAAATAGTGTATAGATTCCCTAATAGATATATTCTTTTGGGCATGTTTATTGTCGTTGGTTGTGCAACAACTAGTGTAGTTGATATACCAACTACCATAAAAACTGCACTAGATCAAAAAGAAAAGACTCCAGAAGATATTGTGAATGAATGGTTATCATTTGCTCAAGAAGAAAAATGGGAAGAGATGGTAAAAATAGCACAACTAACTTGGGTTAGCAAAAAAGGTTCAAAAGCATCGGAAGAGATTTCTTGGAATTACGACTTTTTTAATATTCAAGGTTGGAGAATACTATCCACATCAAAGCGGAGTGATACATTTTACACGGTAACCGTTGAAGTAGATACTCAACTAGGCAAGAAAACTATGAATGCTAGTGTAATACGGGAAATTGCACCTTACCAACCAAGCGTGAATGGAAAGTGGGGTATCAATCCAATTTCAGCAATGCTTCGCTAATGTTAATGGCCCTTGTAGTGTTTGCGCCCAAAACCCATCATCGGCATCTTCGCCCCAGCTACTGGCCCCGCCGCTGGACAAGCAGCGAGCAGCGCTAATTCAGGCTCGTGCGAATATGCCCTTGTCGTTGGGCTATTGCTCAGCGCCGCTTTCTTTGGGGCTTCGGCAATGTGAGGGCATAGACTATGCTCTCCTGCACATATTGATGTAAACCCTTCCGACCATCATCGACGCCCTTGGGGAAAAGGACATAATCCTTTTTGATGGGTCCTTTCGGAAAATATCTCAGCGCTACCACCGACCTGTTTTTCAGCAGTTTATCTCTGGTTTCCTCGGACAGTTTCAGGGCCAGTCCAACGGGAGTCAAGGTGATACATATGTTTCCATTGGCATACAGGGCGGCGCCACTGAAAAAGTGCCGGCAGTCAAGCATCACATCATCAAAACCGCCAGACGTGACCCTTTCAATGTATGCAGACAGTTTATCCAGGTATGCCTTGGCCATCGTTTGCCTTCCCTCCCTGCCACCCGTCTACATCTGCCTCCTGGCAGATTACGCCGGGCAAGCTGCCAACTTCCCCTAAAGTCCCCCACCTTCCACCTCGCTGAGTTCGATCTCGTAGCCGCTGGGATCGACAATGTAGACCGACCGCGACGGCCCCCAGTCCACCACCCCGTACGGCATGCGGATGCCCAGCGCCTCGCAGGCCGCCACCACCTCGTCAAAGTTCTCGATGTCGAAACCGTAGTGGTTGATGCCGGCGCCGAGCTCCAGCGCCGGATCTTCATATAGGCAGAGCTTGATGTGGGCGTTGCCGATGATCTGGGAGGTCTGTTCCGGCTGGTCCCGCAACACCTCAAAGCCGAATAAGTCCTTAAAAAAGGCCACGCTCTCGGCGAGGTTCTTCACCGTCAGATTCACGTGGTCAATGGTCCGGGCTCGGAGTGTCACGGCCATAACGCCTCCTACCGAAAGGTGACGGCACCGGAAGCACTCACCCCTGTCGGCTTCGCCAGGACTCCCCCTCTCTCCGGCTTGTCCCGACCTGTGTGTCGGGGAGAGAGGGGGCATCGCGTCAGCGAAGGGGGTGAGTGGGATACCGGGATTAGCATGTGGTTGTAGAACCCATCACTGCCCTTTGCCCCTGCCACTGCCAACTGCTACTGCTACTTCTCCACCACCGCCCCCGCTCCCCCCAGCGCATCGGCCACCGCATTGTGGAAGGCCAGCCGCACCGCCTTGATGCCGCCCCGTTCCCGGGTGGGATGGACCCGGTTGGTGAGCAGCACGGTCACCAGGCCCAACTCGGGGTCGATCCAGATGGAGGTGCCGGTGTAGCCGGTGTGGCCGAAGGTCGCCGGGGAGAATTTTTCGCCCGCATGGTCGCTGACGGTGGCCATCTGCCAGCCCAGGGCCCGTCCGCTGCCGGGGGGCAAACGCTGGTCCTTCAGAAAGGGGCCGATGGTGCCCTCCCGCATCACCCGCCAGCCCATCACCATACCGCCGTCCAGTATCATGGCCCCGATCCGGGCCAGCTCCCGGGCCGTGGAAAAGACCCCCGCGTGGGCCGACACGCCGCCCATGAAGTAGGTGTTTTCGTCATGCACCGTGCCGTGGACCAGCCCCTTGCGCAGCTGCTTGTCGATCTCCGTGGGCACGATGCGCTCCCGCCAGCTCTTGGGCGGGTTATAGGTGCTGCTGGGGAGCTGCAGGGGACCCAGCACCCAGCGCCGGGCCAGGGATTCGAAGGAGCGCCCGGTGACCCGCTCCGCCAGGGCCGTGAACAGGATCATGCCCAGGTCGCTGTACTGGTACTGTGTGCCGGGGGCAAAGTCGAGGTCCGCTTTCAGGATCGTCTCCAGCACCTCATGCGGCTCGATGCCCAGGGTCCAAAACTGGAAAAATGGCGCCAGGCCGGATGAGTGGGTCAGCAGATGGCGGATGGTCACCTGCTCCTTGCCGCCGCCGGTGAATTCGGGGAAGTAGTGCCAGACCGGCTCGTCCAGCACCAGGTAGCGCAGCTCCACCAGCTTCATGGCCACCGTGGTCCCCACCATCACCTTGGTGACGCTGGCCAGATCGTACACCGAGGCGGTGGTCACCGGCAGGGCGTCAGCCTCGTAGGTATGCTGCCCAAAGGCGGTATCGGCCAGCACCTGGCCCTGCCTGGCGATGAACACCTGGGCGCCCGGCATCACCTGGTCGGCGATGCCCCGCTGCAGGGCGTCGTAGGCGGCCGAGAAATCCGGTGATTCCTTTTCCGGCGTAAAGGCGGCGCTGATGGCGGTCCGCTGCAGGCCGTGGCCCCGGGGAAATTCGGGCGTCAGATTAATGGGCAGCCGGCCGCTGATGTCGGCCCGCCCAAACAGGGCGTCGGCCATGGCCCGCAGGCTGACGGCGCCATAGTAGTAGCCGGCCAGATAGGTGGGCGTGGTGTCGAAATCGGGCAGGTAGGGCGAGCCGAAGCTGGCCACAATGGGTTTGATGCCGGCCTTTTTCAAGGCATCCAACAGGCGCTGGTGCGAAGAGTCAATGCTGCTTTCGCCCTTGTTCATGTGGATGCGGATCAGGAATGACACCAGCACCTTGGTCGATTTCCGGGCCAGGGCCACCAGCTCGTTGATGCGGGCCGTGCCCAGATCGTCATTGATGAACCGGGTGGTGACCCGCTGCTTGCCCAGCGTCGACTCGATATTTTGCCAGAGCGGCGCCATCTGCTCGCGGACGTTGTGATCCATGGAGACGATGAGATGGGTCAGGGTCTGGTTGCGGCGCAGCCTGAACGGCACCTGGCCGGTTTCGTCCTTTACCAGGGTGATGGACTCGGCGGCGATACGGCGGGCGATAGCCAGCGATTCCTGGGTGCCGACCTTGGCCTGGAAGTTTTTCCGCGTCAGTGTGTTCCGTTCCTCGTAGAGCCCCAGCCTCGCTTTCAGATCGAGAATGCGCTGGGCCGATTCGGCGATGCGCTCCCGGCTGATCCGGCCCCCCAGGACTGCCCGCTCGATGGCATCAATAGTGCCGGGAGGATGGAGCGGCAGCAGGATCATGTCGTTGCCCGCCTCGATGGCCCGGATGGCTGCCTCGCCGGTCCAGGCCACCTCCGTCACGCCGCCCATCTCCATGCCATCGGTGACCGTGATCCCGGTGAAGCCCATCTTGCCGCGCAGCAGGTCCCGGGTGATAGCCGCAGACATGACTGCGGACTGGATGGTTTCATCCAGGCTCGGCACGGCGATATGGGCCACCATCATCATGCCGACGCCGGCATCGCTGGCCGCCTGGAATGGGGGCAACTCCACCGCCTCAATCTCGGCCAGCCCGCCGGGGATGATCGCCAGACTGGTGTGGCTGTCCGTACCGGTGTTGCCGTGGCCGGGAAAATGCTTGGCGGTGGCGATAAGGCCGTGCTCCTGGGCGCCCCGGATAAAGGCCGTGCCGAAACGGGCCACTATGCCGGGGTCATCGCTGTAGGCCCGGAAATTGATGATGGGATTCAGGGGATTATTATTCACGTCCATCACCGGCGCATAGGTGACGTGGATACCCAGGGCCCGGGCCTCCAGGGCGGTGATGCGGCCCTGCTCGTAGGCGTTCTGCTCGTTGAAAGTGGCGGCGATGCCCATATTGCTGGGAAACTGGGTTGCCCCAACGATCTGCTGGCCCACGCCCCGTTCAAAATCGGCGGAGATGAGCAGCGGCACGGCGGACATGGCCTGGAACTCCCGCAGGTTGGCAAAGGTGCCCTCCACGCTGCCCCGGTAAGTGATCAGGGCCCCGACCTGTTCATCGCGCACCAACTGGGTGAGCTCCTGGCGATAGCTGTGGTCAGCGCTGTAATACTTGCCTTCGATGCGCAGGCCGATGAGCTGGGCAATCTGCTGCCGGAGGGTGAGGTCGGCCACACTCACCGGCCGGCGGAACTGCTTAACGACTGGCGGTTCAGAATCCGGGCCCGGTCCTGAGGCACAGGCCCCGAATACAATGAGGGTAAGGATGGCCGTCCAGCGGCGGTCAGGCATTGACATGTTGAAGCTCCACGCGATTTCCAAGTTGGGTCAGCAGGGCATAGGAATTTGATCCCGCCAGGTGGGCCTGCGCAGCCACATTCAGCCGGGGATCGTCGGCCTCTCCCCAGATCAGAACTTCGCTGCCCAGCGGGGGCTCGGCATCGGCGAGATCGACGGCGCAGAGGTCCATGGAGACCCGTCCCGCCAAAGGGTAGACCGCCCCGTCAAGCCCCACATAGCCTTTGCCGCCCAGGCTGAATGGCAGGCCGTCGTGGTATCCAATCTGCAGGGTGCCAATGCGGGTGGCCCGGGTGGCCCGGTAGGTGCGGCCGTAGCCCACCGGCGCTCCCTTCGGCATGGACTTCAGCATCACCAGCGGCGCTTTCAGGTCCATCACCGGGGCCAGGGGAAAGGGCGACTGCACCGCAGGGGAAGGCGAGACCCCGTACAGCAGCAGCCCCGGCCTGACCATGTTGAAATGGCTCTCGGCCTCCCGCACCACCGCCGCGGAATTGGCGATGTGGAAGTAGTCCACCGGCAGGCGCAGTTTCTGGACCATATGCACGAACTGGGCGAAGCGTACCTGCTGGTAGCGCATGAAGCTCGGCTCCTCCTCGTCCGCGGTGGCGAAATGGGAGTAGATCCCCTCCAGGCGTATGAAATCGCAGGTGCGCAGTTTCTCCAGCACCTCCACCGCATCGGCGTAGGACACACCCAGGCGGCCCATACCGGTGTCGATCTTCAGGTGCGCCGTCACATCCTCGCCAGTGGCCTGGTGAAAGGTCTCCAGGTGGCCGATATCCTCCAGGCTGTGGATCGACAGGGTGATGTTGTGGCGGGTAAAGTCGGCCAGCGTCCGGGGATCGAAGCGGCCCATGTGCAGGATGGGATTGCCGATCCCGCCTTCGCGGAGGGTCAGCGCCTCCGGCAGGATGGCCACACCGAAGCCGAACGCGCCGGCATCAGCCAGGGTCCGGGCAACGGGCAGCATGCCGTGGCCGTAGCCGTCGGCCTTCACCACCGCCAGCACTTTCGCGCCGCCCACATGCTTCGCCAGGCCCGCAAAATTGGCCCGCAGCCGATCATGGTGAATCTCAGCCCAGGGCCGGTACATCCAGCGCTTCCCAGCTCGCCTTCAAGGCCTCCGTATCCAGGGAAATGTCCCGCAATCTGGCGGCCAACAGCCCTGCGCCGAAGGCCGGGTCCAGAGCGGGACCTTTCCAGTCAATTTCGGGTATTTCGTACAGCATAGCCTCGGCCAGCAGTTGCCTGAAGATCCTGTTGCGGACCAGGATACTGCCGTTCATGCCCAAGGTCATCACGTCCCGCTTCATACCGGCCCGGTCAAGCATGTCCATGACTTCCTCCGCCAGGGTCATGCTGCCCTCCTGGACAATGGCCAGCGCAATCTGGTTGCCCTTTTCGGCCTCTTCGCAGATCGGACGCCCCAGGCCGGCGAGTTTTTTGATGTCATCGGCGGACTCCCCGGCCAGCCGGGCCGCATCTTCGAAATTTGCCGCCTGGTAATGATTGATGACCAGCTGCCGCATGGCATCGAGCTGCGGGCCGGTCTCGGCCTCGAGCATGATCAGGCGCACCAGCAGGGTTTTCCCCAGCCAGTACCCGCTGCCCGGATCGCCACCCAGTTGAGCCCCCCGGCCGCTGGCCCGGTAGCTGCTGCCCTGCTCGTCCCTGGCCCAAGCGATGGCCCCGCTGCCGACACTGATGAGTACCCCCGGCTCCCCGCCCCACACCGACTCGAACGCCGCCTCCACGTCGGAGGTGATAATCAGCCGGCCGCCCAGATCGAGCTTGTCCAGCTCCTTGAAAAGGGTCTCACGGGCGGCCTCGTTGGAGGCCCCCGCCAGGCCCAGACATATCAGGCCGACATCCTGCAGCTTGAGGCCGGCCTCCTCCACTATGGCCGGGATAAAATGCCGCAATTTTTCGATGGCGACGCCACCGGGGCGGCTGAGGGAAGTGGGATCGGTGCTGCGGAATATCTGTACTGCGCCGGAGGGGGAGAAAATGACGCCCCGGGTTTGTGAGGCCCCCCCATCTATGCTGAGGATCTTCATCGAATATGCGGCTGTGGCGGGCCGGTTGCGGTGCTCTCGTCCAGCGGTATCATGAACAGATTGACCTGTCCGGTGGCGCCCAGCTCGGCCCCGAAAAAATGGACCGTGTCGCTGATGTACAGCTCGTGGCTGAAAGTAAAGAATCCCTCGGGGAAGGGACCGCTCTGGGTCGCCATGCCCCAGGTCCCGTCGGTGTCGGTCGTCGCGCTGAAATCGGCCCGCAGCTCCAGGCGGCCCCCCTGGACCTGCAAAAATCCGACGGCCACCTCGGCAATGGGATCATCAGTGTTGTTATCCTGGACCAGCCCCTCCACCGCGGCCCCATCATCACAGCCGGCCGTAGCCCCCAGCAGGACCAGCGCGAACAGGGCTGCCCTCATGCGGCGGGCCTGGCCTTGTGATGGGCCCTGGCTCATCAGTGGGCCTCGTACCAGCTGGGGCCGTAGCCCCAGTCAACTTTAAGGGGCACATCGAGGGACATGGCCTGCTCCATCTCCGCCACCACCATGGCGCTCAGCCGCTCCACCTCCGATTCGGGGGTCTCAAACAGCAGTTCGTCATGAATCTGCAGGATCATCCGGGCCTCGAAATTCTCATCCTTCAGCCGCCGGTCAACAGCCAGCATGGCGATCTTGATCAGCTCGGCGGCCGTGCCCTGGATGGGCATGTTCACCGCGATCCGTTCATCGGCTGTGCGCAGATTGTGATTGCCGGCGTTCAGGTTGGGGACCTTGCGGCGGCGGCCGAGCAGGGTGCTCACGTAGCCGTCCTCCCGGGCCTTGGCCAGCAGGTCATCCACAAAACGGCGGATGCCGGGGTAGGTCGCGAAGTAGCGGTCGATGATCTCGCGCCCCTCCTGAATGGGGATGTCGAGCTCCTGGGCCATGCGGTAGGGGCCGGCGCCGTACATGATGCCGAAGTTTACCACTTTGGCGCTGCGCCGCATGTCTGCCGACACCTCGGCCGGGTCCACGCCGAACACCATGGCCGCCGTGGCCGTGTGCACATCGGCCCCTTGGGCAAAGGCCGCCAGCAGGGTCTCCTCCCGGGCCAGATGGGCCATGATGCGCAGTTCGATCTGCGAATAGTCCGCCGAAAGGATGCCCCAGCCCGCTTGCTGGGCCCGGAAGGCCCGGCGAATCTCCCGGCCCAGCTCGGTGCGGATGGGGATGTTCTGGAAATTGGGATCGCGGCTGGAGAGGCGGCCGGTGGCGGCGACGGTCTGGCTGAAGGTGGAGTGCACCCGCCCGGTGTCGGGGTTGACCAGTTCGGGGAAGGCGTCGATGTAGGTCGATTTGAGCTTCTTCACCTGGCGGTAGTCGAGCACCAGCCCCGGCAGCGGGTGCTTATCCCGGAGCAGCTCCAGCACGTTCACATCGGTGCTGCGCTTGCGCATCTGGGGCAGGCCGAGCTGGTCGAACAGGATCACCCCCAACTGCTGGGGCGAATTGATGTTGAACTCCGCGCCCGCCGCCTCGTGGACCTGCTGCTGCAGCGTCTCGAGCTGCCCGGCCAGGTCGATGGACATCTGCTCCAGGAACGGGATGTCGAGATAGACGCCCTGGCGCTCCATCCCGGCCAGCACCGGTATCAGAGGAAGCTCGATCCGTTCCAGGGTCGGCAGCAGACCGTCCCGCTCCAGCGGCTTGCGGAACAGGGGATAGAGAGAGCCCACCACGTCGGCATCCTCGCTGGCGTAGGCGGTGATCTGCTCCAGCGGCACCTCGGCCATGGAGCGCTGGTCCTTGCCCTTCTTGCCGATGAGATCTTCGATGGGCGCCATGCGGTAATTGAGGTGCTTGAGGCTCAGGTCGTCCAGTTTGTGGGCCGTGCCGTCGGGGTCGAGGAGATGGGCGGCGATGAGGGTATCGAACGCGATACCCCGCAGCTGCACCCCGTAGCGGGCCATCACCTGCATGTCGTACTTGATATTCTGGCCGATGAGGGGCCGGTCGGGGGACTCGAGGATGGGTCCCAGCGCCGCCAGAATCTGCTCGAGGGTCAAGCCGACTGGGGATGCTGGATGTTGGATGTTGGATGTTGGATGACTGCCACTGCCCCCTTCGGCAACCTCAGGGTGACTTTCTTCACTGCCACTGCCACTGCCACTGATTTCTGATGCGGGATACTGGACCGGCACATACCAGCCCGAGTGCGGCGCGATGGAAAAGGACATGCCCACCAGCTCGGCCCGCAGGGGATCAAGGGCGGTGGTCTCGGTGTCGAAAGATATCCAGTCGGCCCCCTGCAGGGCGGCGGCGAGGTCGTCCAGTTCGGCCGATGTGGTGACGGCCCGGTAGGTTTTCTCCGGCTGCTCGGTGGCCTGCTCCGCCACCTGCTCCCCAACCAGCGCCATGAGGGCCGGCACGATGGCCCTGATCTCGAGGCGTTGCAGCTGCCCGGCGGCGGCGGCGGCGTCCAGGTTGCTGACCGTCAGCGTTTCGAGCTCGAGCCCCAGCGGCACGGCGCAATCGAGGGTCACCAGCTCCTTCGACAGCAGGGCCATCTCGCGGTCGTTTTGCAGACCTTCCCGGACCCGCTTGTTGGCCACCTCATCGGCGTGGTCCAGGGCCTCCTCCAGAGAACCGTACTCGCCGATCAACTTGGCGGCAGACTTGATGCCGACGCCGGAGACCCCCGGAATATTGTCCGAACTGTCCCCCATGAGGCCCATCAGATCGACGATCTTCTCCGGCGGCACGCCCCATTTTTCGGTGACCTTGTCGCGGTCGTAAATCGTGACCGGTTTGCCCCGGTTCTGCGGCGCATAGACGAAGGTGTGGTCGTTGACCAGCTGCATCATGTCCTTGTCGCCGGTGACCAGGTAAGTGTCCCAGCCCCGGGCCTCGGCCTGGGTGGCCAGGGTGCCCATAATGTCGTCAGCCTCGTAGCCGGGGATGCGCAGGATGATCAGTTTGAGGGCCCTCAGGACCTCATCCAGCGGCTCGATCTGGGCGGCCAGTTCGTCGGGCATCTTCTCCCGGGTGGCCTTGTACTCGGTGTACATCTCGTGGCGGAAAGTCTTGGCCTTGTCATCGAAGGTGACCACCAGGTAGTCGGGCGATTCGTCCTTCAGCAGCATGACCAGGGAGTTCATGAAGCCGGAGATGCCGGACGTGACAAACCCCTCCGAGGTGACGAGGGGATTGTTGATCATGGCGTAATGGGCCCGGTAGAGCAGGGCCGTGCCATCCAGGACGAATAGACGCTGACGGTCGGGCATGATTGAGGGTCATGTTAGCGTCGCAGTGGCGACTTTGCAAGGGGTCGCAGTGGGTCGCAGTGGCGACTCTGCAAGGGCACCCCCAATCCAGCCTGTCCCCTCCGCCACTGGTGCCGGATTTCCGATAATGGATGGTGGATAGCCGCTGCTACCACTCACCCCGGCCGGCTGCGCCAGACTCCCCCTCTCTCCGGAGAGAGGGGGCCTGCCCTGAGCCTGCCGAAGGGCCGGGGGGTGAGTGTCTTTTGCGCGCCCGATCACATCGTCGCAGGCTCGGCCGCAGAAGCACGTTGGCTAGAGGAGCATGGGGTTGGGTAGGGAACGGCGGCGGCGCAGTGGCGACTTTGCAAGGGCACCGACCACCCTGCCCGGCGAGGGGGGTAATGCGATATACAAGGGGATAAGAGGATATTACTCTGGTGCGTCGACCATAGAGATTGCGGCGCTTTCTTCATACTGCGGCAACACTGTGGGCCAGTAAATTGCCGGTCATGGCAGCATGATCTTGGTTACCACACCATCGAACTACGGAATTCAAGTATGAAGAACATAGAGAAAACCCTTCGAGAGCAGATCGAAAAACAATTCATATCTCAGAGGAAATTGCATGAGTCTATTGCGCGAACTATGACTAGCCAAATGGCAGGAATAACCGCTGCCATATTAAATGCTCATCGACCATTTGAGCAATTTCGAAAACACGTGGAGAAGCAGGCAAGACTGACTAGGCAAATATTCGAGCAATTCCGACCGAACATTGAAGCGATTAAACAAATGCGGGAAAATTCTAAAAACTTCTCGCGAGAGACTAAATCCGCCCTGAGGAAATTGGGCGAGCAAGGATGGTACCTAGACCATGATACCACACCCGCAGAAACTTGGAAATTTGCCCGGGCCATCGACAATGATGATCATGACGAGGCTCAAAAGGCGTTGGTTACGCACTATAGAAGGCGATACCCGGAAATATTTACCAAGCTTACAGAAAAACACCCCCATCGGGCCAAGATCATTAATCAGGCTGCCGTTGCACATAAGAAAAAGCAATTCTATCTCTCTGTGCCCGTCTTGCTTGCACAAGCGGACGGCATCTGTAAGGAGCACACAGGATTCGAACTATTTAAAAAGGAACACGGTCGCCCGGTAACTGCTAGAATTTATGACCTAGCAGATGAGGATAGTCTGAGAGCTGCATTCCTGTACCCCCTTAGCATCATTTTGCCCATTTTAGACTCTAAAGAGCCTGATAAGGCAGACAGCCAGCGATTGAACCGCCATGAAGTGCTGCATGGAGTCAATCTTCAATACGGCACAGAAGTCAACAGCCTAAAATCGATTTCGTTGCTTTACTATATCACAAATGTCCTGATCAAAAAGGAATCGATCAATTGAACCAGCCTTGGTCGTATTTATGACTTTTTACACTGTCCGCAAAAAGGTAGCAACTTCAGGGAGAGATGGAATCTCGGGGGCGAGTTAGGTCTTGCTACAGCTCCACCGCCACCGTCGCCAGCATGTTCCGCCCCGCCGCAGGATAGAGGTAGGAAACACTCACCCCCCGGCCCTTCGGCAGCTCAGGGTAACGACTAAGGACTAAGGCCTAAGGACCAAGGACTTGAAACCTGAACCCCCCTGCCAACTGCGACTGCCACTGCCACTGCCACTGCCACTGCCACCCTCCTACCGCCGCAGTTCCAGTTCCAGGAAATAGTTCCGGGTGGCGCCGGGCCAATAGGCGGCGATCTGCTGGGGTGGGTCCCCATCGAAATAGGTATAGCCGAAGGTTTCGTAGAGCCGGTCGCCCAGGTTGTTGATCCTCAGGGTCAGTTTTCCCGACAGTCCGGCCCGTGTCGGCAGTGCCAGACTGACACCCAGGTTGGCCAGGCCGTAAGGGGCAATGGCCACCGCCTCGGTGTTGAGGAAATCGATGTACTGCGGGCCGATGCTGCGCAGATCCAGCCAGCCACTGTGCTGCCGGTGGCGGACGACAATCTCAATATGCCCCTGCCAGCGGGGAAAGGCCGGCACCTGTTTGCCGGCATAGTCGGCAATGCCGCCGTAGCCGCCCCAGCCCAGGCTGTCGCCGCTGAATTCGAGGAAGCGGTTGTCGGCAAAGGTGAGGCTGGCGCTGAGCTGCAGCCAGTGCCGGGGCGCCAGGCGGAGGCTCCCTTCCAGCCCCTGGTGCCGGGTCCGGGGAGCATTGGCATGGAACACCTCGTCGGCGTCGGTGTAGCGATAGAAGGCCGGGATCAGCTCGTCCCGGATGTCCATGCGGTAAAGGTTGATCTCGGCGCTCAAGGCCGGGCGCTCCAGGCTCAGGCCCAGCTCGTAGTCGGTGAGGGCCTCGCTACGGACCAGCGGCGTGGCCCATTGGGCCGACATGTCCGCCACAGCCGGCACGGCCGCCGGATCATCATGATCGTAAATATCACTGTTGGCCGGTTCCCTCTGGGCCGTGGAGACGTTGGCAAAGATGGACAGCCCAGGGCTGGGTTCAAAGATCAGGCCCAGGTGGGGATCGATAAAATCATGCCGCAGGTCGAAGGAGTAGCCCTCCGTAAAGGCCCCCAGCACCGACTGCCGGTAGGCGTAGCGATGGCCCAGGTAGCGCAGACCGGCCACGGCTCGCAGGGCAGGGGTGATGTCCCAGCGGGAATGCAGGAACAGCGAGAAGCTGGTTTTCCTGCTGGTGTCGCTGTAGTAGCGGTGATCGGCCGGCACACTGGCCGGATCCGAGAGCAGCTCGATCACCTTGCCGTAGTGCTCGGCCCGGTAGAAGCGGGCATCGCCACCTACTGTCACCCGGAGCCGCCCTGCAGGGAGGGTCAACTGCCCCACGGCCCCGCTGTAGCCGTTGCGCAGCCAGCGCTGCCGGATCAGAGTGGCATAAGGAGATTCGGTCAGGACGATCCCCGCAATATTGTACTCCTCGCGATTGCGGTCCGTTTTCACCTGCTCGTAATAGCCGTCGCCCTGCACCCGGTAAATGGTCACCGAGGCGAGCCGGGGGCCAAACATCCGGCTGTGCTGCAGGGAGATGATTGATTGGGTGAAAACATCCTTGTTGGCATTATTCAGTCCGGCGTTGAAGAGGGTGTCGGCATAAAAGTTATAGCGGCGATCCTCCCGGTCGTCAAGATCGTACCCGTAGGCCGGTATGACCCCTTCCCACGAAAAGGCGGTCTCCTCATGGCCCCAGTGGACCTCCAGGCGGGTCAGGCTGGTGGCGGAACTGCGCTCAGCGCCCAGGTGCAGCGACTGCTGGTCCGTGCCGCTGCCTATCCGGTAGCCGGAGCTGTTCAGGGCACTGATCCGCCCAAAGACCTGCCAACCTTGATAGGCTGCCACGCGGCTGGAAAAGGCGGCCGACACCTTCCGGCTGGGCAGATTGAGGGCGCTGTCGGTGTAGTTGCCCCAACCGGTCGTGACCCTCAGGCCGGGCAACCTGCCGGCGCTGCCAGTAGAGAGGTTCACCGAGCCGCCGAACACACCGCTGCCATACAGCGAGTTGCCCACACCCCGCTGGATCTGGATATCGCCGGCATCGGCCAGGATGTCGCCATGGTCGACCCAGTAGACGGCGTGGTTCTCCGGATCGTTAAGGGGGATGCCGTTGAGGTAGACACCGATCTGGTCCTGGGAGAAACCGCGTATGCTCAGGTAGGTGTAGCCGACCCCATTGCCGGCGTCCGAATAGGCATAGACCCCCGGCTGGCTGGCCAGGATCATCGGCACGTCCTGGTGGCTGTAGCGCCGCTCGATGGTTTCGCGGTCCAGCGTAGAAAAGGCCACCGGGCTATCGCCCCGGACTGCCCTCAGGGCCTCGATCTGCACCGACTCGCCGGTCAGTACCACCGGACGCATGCGCACGGCCAGGGCTCCGGAGGCGGCCGCCATAAGGGTGGTGTCGGCATAGCCGATGCGGCTGAAGACCATCTCGACAGGGAGCGTGTCGGCGGTGATGCTGAAGCGCCCGTCCCCGGCCGAGACCGCGCCACGGGCCTCCTTATCGGGGCCCTGCCGCGCAATAATAACGTTGGCCCCGGCCACGGGCAGCCCCGTCTCGATATCCGTGATGCGGCCGTAGATGGCGCTGGTCTGGGCCTCGAGGCGGCCGGACAAGATGATGGCTAGACTGAGCAGGCTCGACAGCAGTTGCGGTCCCGCAGTTCGGTTGGCTTTCATGGTTTCCCTCCGCTGGCATTATCCAGTTCAGGTTCGTTGGGTCTTTTCTCAGCCGCCGGAACACCTGTGCAACCGGCAGCACCCCTGTGACGCGAAATTTACAACTGCCGGGCCGGTCGTTCAAAGGCGCTGGAGGGCCGGCAAGGGGGCGGGGATTCAAATTTTGCCCTTTTCAGGCTCCGCCCTGCCCGAGCCGGGAAGCGGCCCCCTGCCGCCCCCAAAGCCATTGAAATTCTCGAGGGCAGGGGTTACCTTCGGGCCAATGTAATTGAGAGGATCGCGTATGAAGCCGTTGCCGGAAATCACCGTCAAGGCGGTCTTGCTGGGGATAATCCTGTCCGTGGTGTTGGCCGCGGCCAACGCCTACCTGGGCCTGTACGCCGGTCTCACCGTCTCGGCATCCATCCCCGCCGCCGTGATTTCAATGGGCATCCTGCGCCTGTTCCGCGAATCCAACATACTCGAGAATAACATTGTGCAGACAGCGGCCTCGGCGGGTGAATCGCTGGCCGGCGGCGTGATCTTCACCATTCCGGCCCTCTTGTTGATGGGCGAGTGGACCGAGTTCAGCTTCAGCGAGCATTACTGGATCATCACCGGCATCGCCGCCACCGGCGGACTCATCGGTGTGCTGTTTACCATCCCCCTCCGGCGGGCCCTCATTATCGAGGAGAATCTGCAATTCCCGGAAGGTGTCGCCACGGCGGAAGTGCTGAAATCAGGCGAAAGCGGCGCCAGCAAATTGAGACTGCTGGTGCAGGCTGCCCTCATCGGCGGGGTCTTTAAATTGATGGCGGAGGGGTTGCGCCTCTGGGCCGGCAAAGTGGCCTGGGCCAAAGCGGTGGGCAGCTCCTTCCTCTCCTTCCAGGTCAACCTCTCCCCGGCCCTGATCTCGGTCGGCTATATCGTCGGTTTCAATATATCGGCGCTGATATTCGGCGGCGCTGTAATCGGCCGCTGGATTGCCCTGCCAATCCTGGCCGCCACTGCTGAGATACCCCCGGATATTCTGGCTGAAGGAGCCATCGCGTCGGTGGACTACCTGCACGGCAACCTGGTCCGTTACATCGGCGTCGGCTCCATGATCGTCGGCGGTCTGTGGGCCTTGATCAACCTACGGTCGTCCCTGGCCCGGGGCATCCGCTCCGGCATGGATGTTTACCGCAACATCCGCAGCAAGGGCGTCGCGTCGATCGAGCGCACCGAGATGGACACGCCGTTGCCATGGGTGATCATTGCGCTGGGCGTATCCGTGGTGCCGATATTCGCTATCTACATCACGGTGGTCGACAGCGTGGCCATCTCCGCCCTGATGGTCGTGTTCATGCTGCTGGCGGGATTCATCTTTTCGGCGGTGGCCGCCTACATGGCCGGGTTGGTCGGTTCCAGCAACAATCCCATTTCGGGCGTCACCATCGCCACCATCCTCTCATCTGCCCTGCTGCTCTACTTCCTCAAGGTCTACGGCGGCGCCAACGTAGGTCCGGCCGCAGCCATCTTCATCGGGTCGGTGGTGGCCTGTGCGGCGGCCATCGGCGGGGGCCAACCCCCCGGCCCGGAGGGCGGCCCATTTCCCCGCCCCCCGCCCCCGGCGCCGGCCCCGC
>SCKI01000011.1 GCA_004124295.1 Fidelibacterota bacterium | reverse complement strand
CAGGTCCGCCCGGCTGAACTGCTTGCGGGCCTGGGTCCGGGACATCCGCCGGCCGGCCCCGTGGGCACAGGAGTTGAAGGACTCGGGATTACCCTTGCCCCGGACGATGTAGCTTCTCGTACCCATGGAACCGGGAATAATGCCCAGATCCCCCTTTTCTGCCCGTACCGCTCCCTTCCTGGTGACATACACTTTCCTGCCAAAATGCCTCTCCACAGCCACGTAGTTATGGTGGCACGAGATCACCTCCCCCACCACCTTCAACTCCCTCTTCGATTCCCCCACGACAACTGACTGAACCACCCGCCTTAGGATGGCATACATGGTCTCCCGGTTCAAGGCAGCATACTGCTGGCACCAGAAAAGGTCATGGACATAGTCGTCGAAATCGGCCGAACCCTCTGTCAGGAACGCCAGGTCGGGGTCTTCCAACTTGACCTCCTGCTGCCGCGCCCGTTGTTTGGCCTTCCCGATGTATAGATCGGCCACGGTCTTGCCGATGTATCGAGAGCCGGAGTGGAGCAGGATCCAGGCGTTATCCTCCGGGTCCAGGCACAGCTCGATGAAGTGGTTGCCGCCGCCCAGTGTGCCCACCTGGGTTGCCGCCCGGCGCAGGGCCGGATCAGGGAGCTCCCGCCGGCATCGCAGGGCGTTGAAGTCCACCGCCTCGCTGTTGCTCTCGTCCGGGTAGCAGGCGCTGCCCATGGGGATGGCCCGTTCGATGGCTGCCCGCAGCGGCTCCAGCGAATCGGGCAGATTGCCGGCGGTCAAGTCCAGCTGGGCGGCCAGCATGCCGCAGCCGATATCCACTCCCACCGCGGCTGGAACGAGAGCCTCGGTAGTTGCCATCACGCAGCCCACCGCGGCCCCCATGCCCAGGTGAACATCCGGCATGACCGCTAAATGCTTGAACAGAAAGGGCAGCCGGGATGTGCGCTCCAGCTGCTGCACAGCCTGAGGTTCCACCTGCCCCGGTAGGGCCCAGATTTTGATGGGGCTGCCACCCGCTTGATGAAGGAACATGCGTGCTTACCGCCCATTCTGTTTTGGCTAAGGTCGCCGACTCCAATCCCCTCTGGGCGTTGCCCAACGGGCAGAATCCTCCACGCCTGACGCCCTAACTTACGACCCCGTGCTGATAGGGCCTAACTGCCCCTTGGGTATCGACAAAAGTGCCCAGGGCTCCTTACAGTCTGAGAAAGTCTCCGCCAGCAGAAGCCGGGAGGAATAGGGCCCTGGGCGGCTAAGTGTACGAAGGGGGCGAGGGGATCGCTACGGAAACCGTTCTGCCAAGCAGCCAAGTAGTCCTCAGGATGGGAATACTACATATTCAACCTACCCTGAATCCTTACTCTAAAAGTGGTCCAAACAATGGGGGCAGGTCACCCGGATCGCACCGGTTGTTAATTTGGCGCCATGTAATCGGAGATGACTAGAGAGCACAGATGCGACTATCCGTCTCACAATTCCGTCATAAAACAGGCAGGGAATCCTAGGCCTGGTGAACGGCTGGCCGGCCACAGCTGAGGAGCTCATAGAGGTTCAGGAGCAGCTGAGGAGGCGGATACCGTCAAGCTGGAAGCCCGGGGACCGGCCTCTTCACGTGGGAGCTTGTCTTATCTGCTTTGGAGCGAGTCCCTCACCCATGGGTGCCCGCGGTGATCCCGGCTGGGCGGGAGCGGCCGTATGGTGCGAAGGCCGGGTCATCGCCAGCGCAGTCGTACGGGGCGTGGCGGGGTCGCCCTACGAACCGGGGCTGCTGGCCCTGCCGGGAAGGACCCCTCCTGGAGGAAGCCGTACAGGCGCTCTCAAAACGTCCGGATGTGCTCTTAATCAACGCCACCGGCCGTGACCATCCCCGCCGGTTTGGCCTGGCACTTCACCTGGGGGCCGTCCTGGATGTTCCCACAGTTGGCGTTACCCATCGTCCCCTCCTCGCCCGAGGGGAATGGCCAGCTCCGCCAAGGGGGAGCGTCAGTTCCCTACAGCTCGAGGATGAACTGGGGGGCGCCTGGCTGCGCACACGGTCGGACGCCCGGCCCTTGGTGATCCATCCGCCTGGCGCACCGATTTGGATACCGCCGTGGAAGTGGTCCTCGCAGCTTCTACCGGCATGCGAACCCCAGAACCTCTTCGCCAGGCCCGCCGCCTGGCCCGCTCCGCCCGGGCTTACGATGGAAGGGCTTTACCGTAGAGGAAGACTCCGTGGCGGGGTTTGACTTTTCCCTACTTCAGCAGCACCAGCTTGATGGACTTGGTGAACGCCGGTGTCAGCAATCGGGCTACGTAAGCGCTTTTACAAGGGTGTCTCTTAGCAACAAAACGAGTGGTCCACATTACTTTGACGCCGAACCAACAGTACGACATTGCGGTTGATGAGCTGACATACGAGGAAACTGCAGCGATCTTTTCCAGTGCCAGGGGCCGGAAGATCACCCATGCTGCCTTTGATCCCGAGGTTTTCCGCGCTGACAAAGATGACATTGCCGACGTGTTCGTACGGTTCAACAATGTAGGCTACCGAGACTTCGTGATCCGCCGGCGCCGGGACTTCCCAGAAGTCAACTGACAAACGACGCAGAAGTGGCCCCAACAGCAGGACTGGAGCATGTTGGCATAGCCAAAATCCGCATCATCATCGATAGTTGCCAAGACCCGATTTGTCCCCCAGCCCGAGGCGATAAAACCAAAAAGCCCCCATATTCACGGGGGCCTTTTGCAGGCCAGTGTGATGGCGGATCAGTTGCCGCTCTTGTCGTTGTCCTCAAAGCCACGAAACGACTCCTTGATGGCGTCATCTATGTCGCTTTCATCGTTGGTGTCGGAGGGATTCAGGTCGGCACCGGTTTCAACATTGACAAACCAGCTGTCCACATCCACCGACAAGGTAACATTCACCGAGGTGGTCGTATCGGTGACAACGATGGGTGGATCGAACTCCAGCCGTTGTTTCTCGCCGCGCTGGGATTTATACGTGAACGCTGCATTGGCGTGGGTACCGGCCACCACAACAGAGTAGCGTTCGCTACCGCCGACTTCGTAAAAATCGGGGTCTAGATTGGTTTCAGTGTCATCTGGTTTGTGTAGGCGGAAGGAAACCTTGTCCTACGAGCCGACAGGAATATCGACGGGTCCGACAGTAGTCACTCCGCCGGTCAGGTCGAGGTCCACCACCAGAGGCTCTGAGTTGAAATCAAGGGAATCGGTATCGCTGGTGCTATGGAACTGGATGGTTTTCAGCATCACTTTCGCCGAGCTCACCGTTACGTGTCCCGAGAGGGCTTTGGCCAGGAGGGAATTATCCCCCACCACGAAGCTGAGCGTGGCGGAGGCCACATTTTCTTCGCCCTCGGTTGGGCTGGAGCAGCCGGCCAGCCCTAGGGTGACGGCCAGCAATGATAATGTCAAAGTTCTAGGCATCATTTTCTCCTTACATTATGACAGAAACGGTTTAGATTCTTCTAACCGGCTGAAAACTAAGCAATCCGCCGTGCGGCTAATGTGATCGGCGTCAATTCTTGGTGTTCGGCGTCAGAGCATTGTAAGCTACCTGAGTTCTAAACTAAATGACACATTCGGTGTATCCAAGGTTTAATTGACGCCCCATCTGAAGCGTCCTTCGCTTGATCTTCTCCCGCTTGTCCAATATAATCTAGCAATGCGAGTCAGCCAACTCTAACGAACCTGCCTCCGGGCCTTCGATCTCAAGCTCCGCATTATTCGTTGAATATTTTTCTTTCGATATGCATGCACTGGACTCCTAATCCAGCACATCCTCGACGGAGGATTAGTCTGCGTATCCGCTATGTATCCGCTTGCGAGGGTATCTCAGGCCTGAAAAGCGGGCTTGCCCTCGCTCAGATTGGCCCAGCGCTGATCGGCATGGTATGGGGTAATCGATTCTCCAAAGACCTGCTGGAGATAATCGATGGGGAACTTCAGGTAGCGCTCTGTGATAGTTACATGGGAATGACCCAGCGCCTGCTTCACGAAGTAGATGTCGCCCGTCCGGAAATACTCCTGCAGGGCGAAGGTGTGGCGGAGGCTGTGCAGTGACCTGCCCTTTGGATCTACTCCAGCCTTCCTTACAGCCCGAGTAAAGGCTTGAGTAAGTGTATTGGGCCGGTAGGGGTACTCAGTGGCCAGCAGATAATCCTCAATCAAGGCTGGAGGCAGGGCCACTAACCGGTCCCGCCGACCTTTGGTCTGATGCAGGTGTAGATAGCCATCCTTCAGCTCGCAGTGGAACAGCTCCGAGCGGCGCATGCCCGTTCCTGCCAGTACCTTAAAGGCCGACTTAAGCTTTGGGTCACTGACCTTCTTGAAAATTTTGGCAATCTCCTCAGGTGTGAAAAACTTGGGCAGGGCTTCATCCACCTTGACCAGCGCAAGCTTTCCCGGCAGCCGCTCAATCTTCTCAGTCGATACCAGCCAGTTCAGGAATGCCCTGATAGAACGTAAGCGGATATTGGCGGTGGTGGGATTGACCCTAGAGGAGAGGTACGCCCTCACCAAGCTGAGATGCCGGGCCGTGAGTTGCCGCAGATCAAGATTGCCCCAACAGTCCTTCAAGTTCTCAAGGGAAACTGTGTAGGAGTCCACAGTCGAGGGCCTGAGGCGGGTCTTGCACTCAGCCAGGAACTCATCGGCGAAATCATGGAGCTGACAGGAGCCTCGGTCGACTTGCTCTGCCAGCCGGGCCCGCACCAGGAACTCCTTTTCCTCAATCTGCCGCTTGAGGGCTTCGGCCCGCTTCTTGTCACCTGTCCGGGTCGGGAGCAGCTTCTCCTTTCCGTCCTCCAGAAAGACCCTGATATACCATCTACCTTTGAGCTTTCTCATGCCTGCCATCGTTGCTCCAAATAGAAATGGCCGGTCACCTGTAGCGGCGGGTTATCGGCTATGATGATCCCGGTACGTGCCACAGATTCCCGGCCAAAGGTGTTATCGCTAATGGTGGGTTTCATCATAGCCTTCTCCGTATGTTAGCATACGGATCATCCCGTATCCACTCTTTCTAATATTTCTATCCGTATACGGAACATATGCTTAAGACTCGTTGTACGGCCGTATCTCTGCGTTATCAGTAGTTACCCCCAATGAGAGTGGCTTACGCGATTCTGGGGCATTGTAGGCCACCGAACGGGCATTTGAAGGCTCATACCAATATCCCCTGGGCGGTTTTCTTTTCGATCCGTTCCTTTGTCATGGCCACAAAATCTTCCAGTATATCCCACCCGAACGCCCGCCGGCCTGTCAGGATGGCGGCCAGAATCGCCGTTCCGCTGCCCATGAAGGGGTCCAGCACTGTGTCGCCTTCGTTGCTCAATAGTCGGATCAGGTTCATAATGTGCCTGAGGCTCTTTTGCGTCGGGTGCTTGGCATTAGCCTTCTCTGCCGAACTCATGGCTGGGCGGTTCGGATGATAGACGATGCTCGAAGGGTGGCGGAGTCCGGTTACATTCACATCGATGGCCCGCTTTTCAGTGTGCAGGCTGGTCTGCTGTAGGTTTTTATTCTCCCTGGAGTACGGCTCACCCTGTTCGGCGATGTCCTCCCAGTTAAATACTCTCAGAGCTTTCTTACATCCCTTCCTGTGGAACACCGATACAAACTCCACGTCTGGTTTGGGACGATCTTTATGCAGGACTTGAGCGCTAGGTTTATGCCAGACCTGAATGAAGCGCCTCTCGAAGTACGTTGAGAAGGCCAGCTCAACTTCGGTTAGCATTTTGGATGAGCTGAATATTGCGATCTGGCCCGTTGGCACAAGGAGTTGACTCAGAATCCAGGATACGACGGAAAAATCTGGCTTCTGGTCCCATTCATGAACCCGCCGGAGCTCCCCATAAGGGGGGTCGCAGATGACGAGGTCAATGCTGCTATCTTCAATGGATTGCCACTCTCTGAGGAAGTCTCCCCTGTGGAGTATCGGGTTCTGGGAGGACACGGTCATCCAGCCAACTGCTTAACCAGCCTTTTCTCCTCTGGAGAAAGGCGTTGGATTTGGACGTTTATACCGGTTATCAAATAAGTGTCGAGGTGCCGGCGGTGATAGAGCCGGGGGGCCTTGTGGCTGGTTGGGTCTTGGCGGCAATACGGCAATAAACCTTTGCTGGTCAGGCTCTCGATTTTCCTGAGGCTGCACCTGAGGTAGCTTGCAGCTTCCCTAGAGGTGAGCCAGGGAGAGACCACCTTCCCACCCAGCAGGCGGTTCAGGTCGTCCAAGCGAGCAAGAACTAGATCCATGTTGGCCGGTAGATCGTTCACAGCTCCCAGGTCTCCTGCTGAGGCGCGGGCTCGAACTTGGCGCAGAGGTGAAGTGTCATTGGCCAGGAAGCTGGCATACCCACTTGGCAGCGCGCCCAGCCCTGTTTATGATTCGCCGGGTCGCGGATGATGTGGTGGCAGTCGCCGCAACAAATAAGCTTCGAGCGCGGTTGCGTCCAAACCTTTTCCATTCCATTTTCAATACCTCCATTACTCTCTTCCCAACTGTTCTCTCCCAGCTGTATCTCTTCCTCCCCAGAGTTAAAGCTATTTACCTGCCCAACATCCGAGCCCAATCCTGCGAGATCGGCGTGCCCATCCTGTAGTCTACCCGGCAAGGCCTCTAAGGAGAAAACCGGAAAATTCGGTGTGCCTATTTTCACCGATTCGGTGTGCCTATCGGTATGCCCATCACACCAACCAATCAAGGCGATGACTTGGCCCCGCCGCTCCCGCAGATCCCTCCTCCGGATGAAACGCGCGTCCTGAAGCCTTCTCAGAGAGGTTCTCATCATCTTAGTGGAATAGGGAGGACAAATCTCTGCCAGTTTCTCGTAAGAGGTGACGAATTCACCGGGCTGAAGCAACACGCGCAGACCATTGATCTCTGCTGTTCGGAATCTGTATCGAGAGACGCGAAACACCAAAGTCGAGTAGATAAAACGGTCACGGGGGTCAAGGCTCGTAAATTTGTCGGAGAGGATGATTTGACGGACGAAATCCGGCACATCCGAGAATGGCCTGCCCACCCTGGCACGCTCCAAGACTTCCGAAATGAAGGTGTTTCTATTCTTGCCAGCCAGTGAGAGGTAGTCGGACACGTCGCCGGCTTCATCTACGTATGATGACAGATTGCACACTCGAACCTTCACTTTGGAGAATTCGCTTTGAATGCGGTTAATCCATCCATCGGTCCCTCGATCCCCCGACCCATCATTATCCAAGCACAGGAAGATCCGCTCAAACCGGCGCAGGACCGAAATATCATTGGGGATTGACGATGCCCCGCCGGTGGAGGTGACAGCTTGGATTTCAACAGAAAGTAGAGAAACGCAATCTTTCATCCCTTCACAGATAACTAGGTAAGGAGCGGCGTAGGAATTCAGGAGGTGCGCCGGATAAAGGGATACTCTGGCTCCCCGGAGCTGTCGTCCCTTATGCCGGACAATATTTTCGATGAGCCGCGTTTCATCAAAGATGGGGAATAGCAATTTCTCTTCATTGGTATCCCAACCGACCTCGAGTCGCCGTATAATTTCTTCTCGCCAGGGCAATGGCCATAGCGCTCTGTTACCCAGAAGAGCCTTATGGAAGCTGTCAACTTTACCAGGGTCAATGAGGCTGAGGCTAGAAGTCGGTTCATTCCCTGGCGTGTCGTAGAAGGGGCGGGGATCATCCCCAAAGTGTTTGGCGAATGTGACAGCGTTGCCCTTTGCGCCGCATCGCTTGCAGTGATATTGTCCAGAACCAGTATTAACGTAAAACTTGGGAGCCTTTTTATCGCTGCAATCCAAGTACGGGCAGCGTCCGAGCCACTCGACACCGGATGCACATCGTTTCAGTCCGGGGACATAGGCCCTGAAGAGTGCCAGAGAATCAGGATTTCTCATGGGCAGTGGATTTACCTCCGTCGACTAAATCGTACATCGTGAACTGTTCAGTATGGCTTCCGCTAGCGTACATTTGGACTTCGTGCGCCTTCTCAGATCCAGACAAGTCAGCCAGCTCTTGGAAGCTTGATCGGATTTTGCCGTGGTTGAACTGGGGTATCACCACACGACAATTCATCGCCACAGCCATTTCAAACGCGTGATTCCTGCATGGGTCGAATTCCCCTCGATTATCATTCCCGATAACCATTAATTCGGCTACAGGGAATCGTTTGCGCTACCGGCAGCAGATTTTTATCAGCAAAAGCAGCCACGACCGCTTCATCGGTCAACTCGTAAATGTTCGTGGCTGAGAAGTAATCGACAGCAAGATATATAAGATTCTTGGGCTCACCGAGGAGATGATACGCGCCTTTGATTCTGGCGCCGGGTGGAATGGCTGGAACCCGTGCGGCGGCTTCAGTACTTGCAGACTTAATATTTCTAATTTTCATAAGCCAGGGGAATAATGACCGATCCTTCGTAATCCCGAAGATGGTCCAGCGGCGAAATCCTCCCAGGATTTCGCCGCTGGCGCTGCTTTTATTAATAGATGCCGATATTTATCGACGAAGACGAATGAAAATTATTGAGCGGCAATTCTCAGTTCAAAAACTAAGATACGCCGCCAGGATTTAGTTTGAGAGGATTTGATCGAAGGACGCGAAACTAAGATGCAAACTAATTTTCTGAGTTTAGTCCTTTGACGTCCCTTTGGGATCAATCCAGGTGAAGCCAGTACGCTGTTTAAGTTCCTTGGTGGAGAGATTACGTTTTCGCTTCGACTGATGAAGATATTGGGAGGGATTCTTCCATCGGGCCTTATCCCCAAGTATTCGCTGAACCTCACTTGGATCTGCATTGGGGTCGTTTAAGAATCGGTCGAATAAATCTTCAAATTGTTTTTTCAAGGATTCTTGCTCTGGCATCGAATCAACCCTGGGAATCGGCATATCCGAGCCTGCAAACCAATCAGTCAATAGTGTCCTGCACGATTCAAGGAATTCTCGACGCTTGTTGACAAGGATGTCATTACGATCACTAAGTGAACTAATCTGATCCGCAACTCTTCTCAGTTCTTGCTCATTTAGCCAAGCACACATCCGTTTTTGCAGATCATGAGATAACATAGCATTGTATAGTTTATCTTTCAGACTTGTTGATTTGTCGAAATCATCATCGTGGGTGTGTAAATATTTAACGATTACCTCGCCGACGGATAGCTCCCATGCAGACTTAATTGGATTCCAATCTGGCTTGCCTGTCTCATCATCGAATTTCGTCCAGTTTAATTTGGTAAATCGCTTCTCAATATCTAGAATAAACGCTTCGGATGAAAACCGAGAAATCGGGCTTTTTAGCTTAAGCCAAAAGCCAACTTGTGCAAGCGGGATCTCAGTGATTGAATTCTGGGTCTGTTCCCATAAGCTTGAGTAAGCGGTCACTCCCTGCCGCTTAGTGATTTCCATCAGTAAATCAACCCTATGAGTAAGAAAAAGCATCTAGATCATCCCTCGCACAGGAAACTGTCTAGGAGGACTTTCTGGCTAGAATGGTACAAAATATTACCTAAGAAATTGACCGATACCGAAAATTGAACTGAGGCCCGGCATATTGGGTCATTATCCTCTATAATTCATGCGGACAATAAATTCGATATTCCTCAAGAATTCTTTATTCCGTTCGTCCATGTAGACTCCCTTTGGTCATCCCTTGAAAAAATAATTGGCGGCAGGCCCTCAAGGGAAATGATTGTCTCTTCACCATCGGCCGAAGGTCAGCCGCCTGATATAAGTTACGCTGGTGTCAGCACGATGGTAATTGGAACAAATGTGCTGTGACACTATTGTCACTTCTCCGAGGGTGTTGTGAACTAAATGTCACAGCCCTATCTCTCGCGATTCGTAGGCGATCAATTGATACTGGCTATAGTAAGCGGATGCGCTTCAGGGCGAGTCCCATAATTCATCAAAATTTCTGCCCTAAAATTCAACAATGCAGACATTGCTCGCCGAATCCCCCGATGAAATACTGCCCGCTGCTGAGGAGGATCGCCCAATCTGGGGTGATAATTCAATAACACGCCAAGAATGAAATAGGAAGATTCCCAAAATTTTGGCCCCTCGCGCGTGCGCAGGAGAAGGCTGGCCTTGCCTCGCTTTTGTCACTCCCCTCGATAAAAAAGTATTTCGCCTCTGCATGAGGCCTCGTTTCGTGCAAATGTTTGATGGGCCGTGTCCCGAAACTCAGGATGATGCCCCCATCAGATTTGAGAGTTAGGATATGACCAACGGCTGTTAAGGATTCGAGAATCTCCGCTCTAACCCAAAAAACAACTAAAGGAGTTCCGAAACTAACCCGGGACTGGAAAATTCATGTTGATCCAGAACTTCATATTTTTCCACTAATCTCCTCGATAACGGGCAGTCGCTCACATTTTTCGTAGGTCTGTGAAACACATTGATATTTTGACATTTTGGCAATTATGGAACTGGTTGAACTTTATAAACACGCAAAATTCGTTTGTCGTCGAGGAAATTCGCAAATGAGTAGTCCCGAAATTGCCTATTTTTCGCATTTTCAGTATTGACCCACCGAGGAGAGAGGGAAGCCTCTTTTTCTGGATGGGGCTTTTTGTTATGTGGGACCCTTGAAGATCGCTATGCCACGCTGGCATCCAATATCTTGTTCAAGGTGGAATCTCATCCTCAGATTCATCCCAATCCCCCAAATTCAGATCATCATCTTCGGCATCACATTCAAGCTCGGATTCACTTACTAATTTTAAAAATTCCTGACACAAAGCGACGAATTTCTCAGCCAGCCGAAATAGTTTTTCATCGTCCATTAATTGCCTCCTTCGGTATAAAATGAGTGTCACCGTAGACGGACTGTTGTTCATAGTTCAAATGCCCTGCTTAAGGCCTCTTGGTAGTCCGCCCTCTTCTCTTTAGCGATCTGATGTGAAACGATCCATGTTGCCTCGTTGTAGACCTGCCAGTGGGTTTCTGGAAGGGCTGCGAGGATCATATCTGTAAAGCTCAAGCCCAGCGCACGATAGATGCGATCGTATAACTCCGCTTTCACCGGGGTCGAGGCCAAAGCCATAATCCGTCGTTCGACCGATGGCCAATTCTCTTGGGCTGATCTAAGGCCCTGCTCAAGATAATGATCCATTCTGAATCCTTGAGTATGTCTCGCTGAATGCTGCGCTAATATTTCCCGAAACACCATGCCATTCTCACAAGTAAACCGGACACCTCCGAATGCGATTCTAATGGGCTCAGTCCTGTCGTATGAATTGCTTAAAAACAGGCATTGGGCAATTTCAGTATCACCGTCTTTGATCGTGATGCCCGGGAACGTGACCTGCAGGCGCATGCGGTGGCTATTTACGAAGGAGTGTCCTTCATCGATGTACGAAATGATTCCCAAGCGCCTAAGGTGATCGAGAAGACTGCTAATCAAGGTCTCATTTGGGATGAGATTATATGACTGTTTCACCACGCTGATGATCTCATCGGTATCCTCTCTAACAATTGCCTTGTACTGATTAATGAATTCATTACCGTTGACAAAGCCGGATTGATTTTCCAGGTCATGGGGTGCTACCGGTCGTTCAACAACCGGGAACATGTATTCGGATATATCCATTTATTTCTCCATTCCTGAGTGTTGAGTTCACCCTATTATTTCGACCGTTATGATAGACGGCTGGCAAGAAATGACCGCCTACACCAACACCATACTACCAACAATTCAATCCATAAATTCCGGTCTATGAGCGTTCTGGTGCATCGATCTGCCGTCGTGAAAAGGGGGTTTACCATGCAGTGAGCAATCTGATCTATAGGCAGGGTTTAGATATATAATATGTGGCATTCGCTCTACCCTGAATTTTCCCTCACATTGATACTATAAATCCATCATCTGGGATCATACAATGGGACGATCTTCATCAGAGAGCAGCTATTTTGTCAACGAAAAGATTGCCCAGGAGGGGTGCTTCATCAGGCGCTTTTCTGTTTCTATATATTTTGTAGTAAGCGTCTAACAGGAAGACAGCAGAAGGTTATATAATTAGGAAATTATTTTTCCTGAGCAGTAATTAATTCAAATCTGAGCCGAAATAATTTCTGGTATAGAGGGGAACGGCATATATGTATTTGTCAGGCGATATCAAGTTCTTTAACAAGTTGAGTGAGCGAGAACTCGTGGGGGCTGCTCCCTTGGCGACGTTTGAGATAACCCAGTGACTTGAGCCAAAGGACCGGCACATGAAGATATTCATCATTGGGAATTCCCAATGCCTTTGATATGTTCGTGTAAGACCGATAGCCTTTTTTGCCCGACGGAAAGCATTTCAGAATTGCTTTAAGTGAAACTTCTAAATGCCCCTGCTCGAGCAAGCGGTACATCTCTAACGGTGATTTCACAACACCGCGACTAATGACGGTTTTATCATCAAATTCAATAAGACCCAAATTTTCCAGGAAAACCAACTTCTGATATGTGTTCTGAGCATTGGCGTCATCCTTAACGGTCAGAAGTTTCCCAATTTCGTCCAATTTCCACAACTTCTTCCCTGTGATCTCATGCACTTTGCCCCAGTAATCGCCCCCAAGCCTTGGCTCGGGGAACAGGCTGCCAAATATCCCCATCAGCTGTCTTTGCCGCTTTTCCCATGCCATCTCGATGGCCATCAGTCGCTCCACTGATAATGGCCCGCTGGCCTCCCCCCACCGATGGGTGAACCAGGTAGCCAGATTACTTAGCTCATTTCGATCTTCCTTCTTTGCGCCTCGAACAAGCCAATTAAGTTCAGCGTTACGCTCCATACCTCCTAAGGTCAGATTGCTTGATCCGAGTATTGCAGCTTTCCCATCACACAGGTAAATCTTGGCATGCAACATTGGATGACTCTTGATTTCAACTCGATCACCAAACTTTTTCATCAGTTCGAGAATCGGGGCTATGGGATTGGACAGTGAGAGCGCTACATTGAAATCGGACAGGTTTGTGAGTACTTGAAACTTCGTCCGCTTCCGACCGAACTCTTCAATGAGCATGCGCGCGCCCGGTTTGGTGATGTACGGGCTTGCGACCTGAAGTTGCTTAACGGGCGATTTGCCCAGTGAATCATAAAATTCTTGAAGTGGATTGCTTGTGATGAGGCTCATGGCGCTACTCCCATTGAGGTTTAACGAGCCTGCGGGAGGGTTAAGATAACATCCCCCCTGAAGGACTCGGGCACTTGAGCGATCAGGCACCGCAAGACATCCTCTCGGACATATTCAGGGGGGAAGAATGCTTCCCGCCCGAATCCGTCTCTATGAGAGGATTTCAGGGTTATCTTAGACAACCGATATTCGGTGCCTGATCGCTATGAAAAGTTATTGCCGGGCAACCCGGCAATCAATGAGGGTATGAATTAGTGGTTTGTAACAAATTCGAGAAAGGCGAGTTGGTGCAAGAATCGGATATTTTTTTAAAATCACATGTGAGGTATCACACAGCGGTTTCACTGTTGATCTGCTCGTATACCTGTCTCTGGAGCATCTTAGTAACGATTGCTTTGAAATTCTCTTCGTTCAAGTACTTGGCAGTGATCTCTTCATTCTGATCCATACGATCAATGAAAAGGCTCTCTAATGCTTTGCCGAAAACGAAACCGAAATTTTCCAGGGAATTGGCCTTGGCCGCCTGACGTAGGGCGGTATCGGCAATCGCATCCTCTCGAACTGAATCGAAAAAGAGCTGGTCTGCAATTTTAAAGTCGGTACCAAACCGCTCATTGAGCGTATCGATTATCTGCGACAATTCTATTTTCTGATCTTTCGCTGTCCCAGTACCCACCTCCACTGGACCCGAGACCTCACCATCGCTCGAAAGGTCAATGGCCCCCTCACTCATCTTTTTGAGGCGGTAATACTTAAGGTCAACATCACTACCAAAGTCGTATTCCGGACCAACATTCCTGTGGGGTAGCTTCTTCAGGAGAAAGCGGATGTAGGCATAGAGCTTCTCAAGATCATCATCGTGAAAAGGAATTATCTGCGACATGAACGCGTATAGGTTTCGGTAGGCCACCAGCTCTTTGCGGAACTCTTCCTGCTTTTCCTCATCAAGGGCTTTGAAGCGACTGACTGCCGGATCGATACAGGTGTTCATCTTCTTGTGGTCTGTAGGAGTCTGATTGACGACCGGCTTATAGAATACCTTTGCGAACTCCTCTATTTCCTCATGGTAGTAGACCTGCTCCTGATCAAGTTTTGCCTGCAGCTCATAAAGCTGGCGCACTTCAGATTCCTCTCCGACCAAAGTTTGCTCATAGTAGGGGGCAAAGGCCTCCAGGATTTCCTCTGGCTTATTCACGAAGTCGAGGACAAACGTATCCTCCTTCCCCAGATGCATCCTGTTCAGGCGACTCAGCGTCTGCACAGCCTGAATTCCGGCCAGACGCTTATCGACGTACATCGTGTGGAGCAGAGGTTGATCAAAGCCGGTCTGATATTTCTCGGCTACAAGGAGCACTTGGTATTCATCTGACGCGAAATGCTCGGGCAGCTTCTTCTCCTTCATGCCCTCATTCATTTCAACTTCGCTATACTCCACTCCGGGGGCGTCAGGATCAAGAACCTTACCGGAGAAAGCAACCAGAATCTTGATACCCGTATATCCCTTTTTCTCGATGTATTCATCAAAGGCCAGCTTATACCGGACCGCATGAAGTCGGCTGGAGGTGACCACCATGGCCTTAGCCCGGCCACCAATCTTGTGCCGCGTGAAATGCCAGAAATGCTCCATCATCACTTCGGTCTTCTGGGCAATGTTGTGGGGATGAAAACTGACGTAACGCGCCAATGCCCTCGAAGCCTTCCTCTTATCTACTTCGGGATCATCTTCAATTGACTTAACCAATCTGTAGTAGGTTTTATAGGTTGTGTAGTGCTTGAGCACATCGAGGATAAATTTTTCCTCAATGGCCTGACGCATGCTGTAGAGATGAAATTCCTTGGGCTTGCCATCGGGGCCGGGTCTACCAAAGACTGCCATCGTTTTGTATTTGGGAGTGGCTGTGAAGGCAAAGTAACTGATATTGGGCTGTGTGCCCCGACTGTCCATGGTCTTGAGAATCTCATCCTGATAATCAGGTAGCTCTTGGCCAGCGGCTTCACGGGCCTCGCGGTTAATGGTCGCCTCGTCCCCGAGCACTTTCTTCATCTCCATCGCTGTCTCACCACCTTGGGAACTATGGGCCTCATCGATGATAACTGCGTACTTGCGGGAGGAGAGTTCACCTACTTTCTCGGTGACGAAAGGAAATTTCTGCAGGGTAGTGATAACAATGGGCGTGCCGGACATGAGAGCATTGGCGAGCTGGGTGGAATCTTCATCGATCTTCTCCACCACCCCTTGCTTGTGCTCAAATTGGTAAATGGTATTCTGGAGCTGTTGATCAAGCACCAATCGGTCTGTGACGACGACAACTGAATCGAAAATCTTTTCATCCTGATCATTATGGAGAGTTGACAGACGATGGGCCAGCCAGGCGATGGAATTGCTTTTGCCGCTTCCTGCGGAATGATGGATCAGGTAATGACGACCAACACCCTTGCCCTCAGCATCGGCAATTATCTTGCGTACTGCATCGAGCTGGTGATAGCGTGGAAAGATCATGGTCTCTTTTTTGATCTTCTTACCACCGATCTTTTTTTCTTCCACTTGCAGGTGAATAAACCGCGCCAGGATATCCATTAAACTATCACGCTGGAGTACCTCCTCCCAGAGGTAGGCGGTCTTGTAGCCATTGGGATTGTCCGGATTCCCAGCACCCCGATTTTTGCCTTTGTTGAAAGGCAGGAAAAACGTAGATCGCCCTTTCAGTTGGGTGGTCATGTATACTTCATCAGGGTCTACTGCAAAATGGACCAGGGTCCGCTTTTTAAACTGGAAGATCAGCTCCTTTTGGTCCCGATCCTGCCGGTACTGCTTCACCGCGTGCTTCCAGTTTTGCCCGGTCATAGGGTTCTTCAGCTCGATGGTAATCAGGGGCAGGCCATTCAGGCTGATCACCATATCAATGGAATTCTCGTTCTGGGTCGAATACTTAAGCTGACGGGTGACGGTTAGGGGGTTGGCGGCGTACTTATTCGCCATATCAGGATTCATGGAAGTGGCAGGGGCGAAATAGGCGACCTTGAATAGTTTCCCGAAGCACTTGAACCCATGTCTCAGGACCTTCAGGCAGCCTTCATGCTCAGACCCCATGGCCTTTACCAGATCGTCCAAGAGGACATCGCTGGTTTTCTCCTTATGGAGGTTTTCGAGGTAGCCCCATTCATCTGGCTGGGTCTCCTGAATGAAGGGGATGAGGACGGTTGGATCGAGGGCTCTGTCCTGATCGAAGTCGACTGGGTTGCCCTTCGTGTAAGCTGTGGGACCGCCTACGTAATCGACTTCTGGCCTTTCTGCCGCCTGACCATCCTGTCCCGATTTGGGTGCAGTACCACCCAGCAAGGTCAATTCTATGGCTGATTCAAATGCTGTTTCGGTGTGCATCTTTGGCTGGCCCATCTGCGCGTCCCAATTAATTCGATGATCGTCTGAAATATGTCATTCCAGTCGGCTGATCGTCACTTTCTTGCTGTTTAATAAAATACCACTCATTCATATGCTGTTGCACTGCTTCCCAGACAAGCAGCCCATAGAAAAGTGCGGCGTCAATTTCACTTTCGCCTACAGCATAGTAGATTGGCTGGTAGGGTGTCCCGTTCCAATTTGTCCCAGGTAAATAACTGGATTTAAATATATCATTCTCATTCATTATTTGGTGCAATGCAGCAATCACCCTTTGGTGATCTTCGTCACTCAACCTTCTTCGCCAACGATCATAGTCGCTGCTATGGATCATTTCGGTATGTTCGTTCTGATCTACATCGTATAACATGATATCTCCTATCCGGCTCTATAGATAATGGATAACAATATCCGCAGGAAGATTGCCCCAACCAATTATATTCGGACAGCGATCCTCTACATAAAGTTGTAAGTATGGAATCGCAAATTCTGAATCGTTGTATTCAATTGCCATTCTCGCAATCTGTACAATTTGATTGGTGAATTCCTCAACATCAATTGAACCATAGTTAAACTTTCCTATCGCTTCATCGAGCCTACCTACAATTCCTAAGCGTATAAGCTTGTATGGCTCTCCACTGAAATTGTTTTCTCCTATTATTTCGGATACTCTGAGAGTAATCTGGCTCGATAGAAAATTTATGATTCTACTACCTGTGCCTAGCCCTTCCTCTACGCTCCCCAAAGAAATTATCAGAAGTCCGCCTGCTTTAATGAGTGTCTTTAAAGACCCCTCTTCCAATTCAACGCTAAATTCGATTTCATCTCGATACTTTTTAATTCTCTCAGAAAATAATTTATTTCCTTGGGGCGGTTGAAAAACTGAAAGATATGTCGTCTCAGTAGTGATCTGACCCGGGTATTGAGTACCGCTCTCAGAGGCGGGCAAAGAAGGAGGCAGTTCTCTAAGACTGCTTCGATATACTTCATTAACACCACTCATTATTTGATCCTGCAATCTTTCCAAAACGAGACTTTGAAATGGCACCGTGAGTTCATACCTCAAATAAATCTCCGGTGCATACCATTTGATGCTTCTGCGGTACTTCACTTTTTTATTCACCCTCCCCTCTCACATCAATTTTCCCCGTCACGGCGGCGGTAATCAATGCGGTCCGGTACTCTTTCAGTATCCCAAGGGCAGTTTCAACCTTGGCAACCAAGGCATCGATCGTGGTGGTCTTGCGGTCGAGGAAGTCGGCTATGGCCTCCTGCTCGACAGCTGCAGCAAGGCTGATGCTAATTCCACCTACTTCTTCCCTGCCAATATTCTCTTGAGCCCCACCATAGCAGAGAAAATCAATTACCTTTGAAAATGAAGCGGATAGAACGAAGTAGCTTAATAGTCTTTGATTAATTTTGTTCGCTCGGATAATCCCAACCCGTTGATTTAACAATGCTGATTGGTCGTACCTAAATGAGGAACTTTTGCCAATAGTTGCCCCGGTGAGCGCTAAGAGTATATCATGCTTCTCAACCAAGAATCGTTTTAACTCGACACCCAATTCATGTGGGACTCGCTTGACTTCATCCCATTTAATATCAGTGCTAACATCGCCAATGCGAATTATAGGGATACCGTCATCAACATAAGTTTGGCTATCAAATGCATACCCATTTAGGAGGTCCGCCAGGTATTTCAGCCTCTTCACCTCCCAGTGCTCAGGCACATCCCCCAGCCAGTCTATACTGCTATCTTTCATCGGCACCGTGGAGTCCAACCCCTTGGTGACGGCCTGCGTAATGACGGCCTGCCGCTTCTCCTTCAGGCGGGCGATCAGCTGCTCTTTCTTGGCGATGAGGTCATCGATCTTAGCGGTCTGGCGGTCGAGGAAGTCAGCGATGGTGTGCTGCTCTGGGAGGGGGGGGAAAGCCCACCAGATTTTTTTTATCTGGTCGGGCTTAACCCGCTGGTGGCTTTTCGTGACCGACACAACTTGCGAAGCAAGTAATTGTCGAATTGCCTCGGATTTATAAATGTATTCTGCATAATTGATTTCCATGCCGTCTGGTACAAGCGGAATGAATTCGCCCGAACATACGGTTAAATATTTGCTCGGATGGGCTACAATTATTGTTCCTTTTCGCGGGTTCAATTTTGAGATCAACAGCGTTGTAGTATTTATTACCGTTTTCGAGCTGTCAATATTCTCTCCATCTTCCACAATTCCATTCCCTACCTCCTGCACCGCAGGTATTGAATAGTGAAAAACCTTCTTTCCACGAAGCAATTCCTGACTAACTGAATTCCGTGTTTCAGTCAAATAGTAATCGGTGCGCGCCACTTCCCAATGCTCTGGCACACCTCCAAGCCAATCGATGCCGGACGGTTTGTAGGAGGGAAATGGGGGGAGGGTGGGCATTATGACCTTCCCCTTAAGGTATCAAAAATTGCCCCACCCGGCATGGTCGGGCCGCCATCATCACCAATTAGCCCCGTATCTGCGCGAGCGAAGAGTGCCTGTAGAATGATCTCACGGTCTTTATCTGTTACACTCGCGTTCTGTCTTAGACCCAAATAGACCATTGTGAGATAGTATCTTTCTTCCGCATCTCTGGCCAAATGAAACGAACTGAACAACAATTTTGCGGCAGTGCGAATGAGGTATGCGCCAAAGGAGATGATAGCAACAAGTATGAGCAATCCACGAAGAGAGTTTGCATCAATGAGACCACCTTCTGAAAAGAGGTTCCCCAGAAATGGATTATCTTCTTGCAGCAGTATCGAGGCAAGCAGCCGAATCATCGTCACACTCGCGGCAATCAATGCGATTGACCAACCATAGCCAATTGACCTGAGAGTTTTAGCACGATCCTTCCAGTTTTGGGCCGGTTCTTCAAGCATTAGCTTATCGCCGTAAGTCTGTTCTAAATCATTAATTTTCTTTTCGGCCTTCTCAAACTGTTTATCCACTTTCACAATCGACTTATCATGCCATGCTTCAATATTATTGCGAACATCATCAAAGGATTTACGTAGATGATCGGCTGGTTCACCGATATTTTTCTTTGTAGCCTCCAGAGTAGCAGCCTGCATGTATCCCAACGCGGCCTCGGAAATATTCGTCGGCAACGATTCATTTGCATAGAACTTGAATGCTCCTTCAATCGCATCTGTCGAATACTCTGCAAGTGACACTATTAGAATCGCCTCAGTGGTTTTAGACGGTATATAATGCTGAGAATTTGCGTTTTTACCCAGCGTATTGATTGAAATAGCTACTGATTCAAGCTTTGCCTTCGTTGTGGTTTTTCCAGATTCGGTCGTATCATTATTTTCTTTTACGCTTTCAATATCGTCCAGTATATTTTGGAGCCAGGCAGCTATTTGGTTGAGAGGGCCTACACTATATTTGGCTGCAAGAGGTTGCCAATAATTCACTTCCCGTTGGAAATACCTCAGTATCTCGTCATAGCCATTAAGACTCTTCACATATCCTGTCATGGGATCGTCTATGATGATCTCGAGGCTATTCCAATAATCATCGTTCTTAACCGTTCCTTTAATCGCCATTGGTAATCTCCCCGAGCATTGTTACAATCTCTCCCTCCAGCATCTTTATGTCCGCCTCTATCTCTTCCAACGGTCGTGGCGGTTCATATTTGTAGAAGTACCGGTTGAAACTGATCTCGTACCCTGCCTTGGTCTTGCTGCGGTCGATCCATGCGTCCGCCACGTGTGGCAACACTTCTCGGGCGAAGTATGTGTCGATCTTCTCCTTTAGCGGCACGTTCTCATAGTCGCGCAAATCTCCATCCGGCTCTACTTCACCAGTCGGCTTGGTACAAGGTGTCGCGGTGTCGTCCCGCTCGGATAGTGCCTGCCAGATCGCCTTGAGCAGCGGTGCCGGTACGGTGAGTCTGGCAGTTTTGAATGCGCCTTTCAGCATGGTGATGAATGCATCCCTGTCCTTGAGGACTTCACCACCTTGAAGCGTATCCAGTGCGGTCATGATGGCCTGTCGTTGCGCCTCACCGGCTGCGATCTCCTTGGCGGCAGCCACCTTGTCCTTGCGCTTTTTGCTGCTGGCCAGGGCAGTGAAGGCCTTGGTGGCCTGCACCTGCTCCAGCCGCTCTGCTGTCACGGCAAAGTTGAGTTTAAGGGGTCGTTCTACTGTGATACGATGGTACCCAAAATCGGCGCTGTCGAAAATACGAACATGCTCGCCTTCGGTAAAATCCCCATAGAGGCGGGTAATTTGCCCCCGATGCTCATCGCCGATCTCATTCCGCTTGTTCCCCAGACTTTTGCGCATTTTGCTAAAGAAACTGGCGGCATTCACCAACTGAATCTTGCCTTTCCGCTCCGGCGGCTTCCGATTGGTGAGAATCCATAGGTAGGTGGAAATGCCAGTGTTGTAGAACATCTGGTCCGGCAAGGCCACGATCCCTTCCAGCCAATCGTTTTCGATGATCCATTGCCGGATATTGCTTTCCCCAGAGCCAGCACTCCCGGTAAACAGGGGTGAGCCGTTAAAGACGATTGCCAGGCGGGTGCCGCCCTCCTTCACCGGTTTCATCTTGCTGAGCATGTGCTGCAGGAACAGGAACGAGCCGTCATTGATGCGCGGCAGGCCAGCACCGAATCGTCCGCCATACCCTTGCTCCTCATGCTCGCGCTTGATCACGTCTGCCTGTGGCTTCCACTCCACTCCAAACGGCGGATTGGCCAGCATGTAGTCAGCACGCAGGTCAGGGAACTGGTCTGCTGTAAAGCTGTCCCCAAACTTGATGTTGTCCATACTCTGGCCCTTGATCATCATGTCCGAGCCGCATACAGCATAGGCCTGATTGTTGTAGTCCTGCCCGAACAGTTCCAGCCGGGCCTCAGGGTTGAGCTGCCGCACGTACTCCTCAGAAACTGACAGCATGCCGCCGGTCCCGGCTGCGGGATCGAACAGAGTTCTGATGATACCGGGAGTGGTAAGGATGTCGTTATCTGGCAGGAACAGCAGATCGACCATTAGGCGGATCACTTCGCGTGGCGTAAAGTGGTCCCCAGCCTCCTCATTGCTCGCCTCGTTGAACCGCCGTATCAGGTCCTCGAATACATAGCCCATGTCCATGTTGGAGACTTTGTCCGGGTGCAGGTCGATTTCCGCAAACTTTGAGACGACCTGAAAAAGACGGTCGGCCTGATCGAGCTTGCTGATATGCTGCTCAAACTCGAAATGGTTAATGATATCACGCGCCTTGGAGGAGAAGCCTTGGATATAATGCACCAGATTGGGGGCAATGTTGTTGGGATCGCCTTTGAGGCGCTCAAAGGTATACTGGCTGGTGTTGTGGAAATCGTGGCCGGAGACCTTGTTGAGGATCGGCTCGAGGTTCTTCACCGAGCCACCCTCCATGCGCTTCTTCTTGTCGAGCACGGCATCCTTGGTCTCCTCAAGCACACAATCGAGCCGCCTGAGTACGGTGAGGGGCAGCATCACATCCTTATATTGGTTGGGACGGTACGGTCCACGAAGCAGGTCCGCTACAGACCATATAAAATTGGCAAGTTTGTTGAATTTAATCAGAGTCCCTTCCCCCCCCCTCGAGATGAGATAAAGACATAGTAGTATGTAGAATGTCAAGGAAGGTACGGCTTGTCAATCGTTTACTCAAGAGGAGGTTGGGGATGCAATGCTCAGGCGCTTTTGACGTGAATCAGTTGCCACCAGAATGATTGTTCAATAATATGCCAGCATGCTATCTGAAGATACTCTGAAGAGGATAATTGCTGATATCCTTGATTCTGTTGGATTCCGGGTAAGTACTTTGCCACCTGATCAGATCAATAAAACTCCCGACTTCAACGTGCTTGGCAAGGAGGATGCTTACACTATTGAATTGAAAATAAAGGGTGATGATCCAGAAGAGGAACTTGGTTATGAGAGCTTACACTCGGGAGGGGAGGTAGCGGTGAAGACCACTCCGCTATCTTACAGAAATAGGTTAGGTGGCGTCATCGGAAGTGGTGTCAGGCAGTTACAGCAACACGACCCTGAGGGTCAGACTTTTCATCTTCTTTGGTTACATTGTGAGGGGTCTGACCCTGAATTGCATTCTGAGCGGTATTTGGCGACGCTTTATGGGAGTGAGACTCTTTTTTGTGATGGGGCTGAAAATCTCGTGACGTGCTATTACTTTCATGAGAGCTCCTTTTTCACATGGAGGGATAGTTTGGACGGGGCTTTCATCACATACCAAACAGGGAGCCAGCAGATGAAAATGATTTTGTGCGTCAACACACTCTCTCCAAGGGTTCAAGCATTTCGTAAAAGTGAATTGCCCATTAGCTTGCCGGGCACCGTGTTTGATCCTGAAGGTCGATATGGATTAGAGAACAACACAATGAATGCTGATTGTGACATTCCAAGAAGTCAAACCGATGGTGTAATTGCCTACCTAATAGAAAAGTACTCAGTGGAGCGCATCATGCCTATACCAATGAAAAAACTTGAGGCAAGAGTACGATTTCCATTAGGGAAGCCTCAAAATGACTGATCGCGTTCCAATCCCTCCGGATCTCCGTTCAGAGATACTAATCGCCAATCAACATGCGTGTTGTATATGTGGCGAAGCAGACGTTCATATTAACCACACTGATGGTGATCCTTCAAATAATGAGCCAGCAAATTTATCAGTTCTCTGCCAGCGCCATCACGCTCATGCTACTGCACCAAGTGGTATGACTGCCAGATTAACTCCTGATCAAATCGATGATTACAAGACCCAGTGGGAAGCAGCTTGTGCTGATCGTATTCAGCGGGGCGCAAGGGGACGCACAGCTTTTTTCATGGTAGATTACAAGAATGCCGAGCGAATTTGCCAATTATTTGCGCAACTCTCTAAAGGAGAATTTGAGGCAGCATACGAAATCGTTGCTGGTGAACTTCCTGAGGAGACATCACTCAGACAACACCAGGGATTTGACATCTCGACGGAGCCGAATCTCGAATGGGGCAAACCGATAGAAACCCTCTTGCCGTATATTAAATCTGGCAGTGTTCATCCTGACATATTCAAGGGTGTGGAGGGACACCCGGCAGATCAATTATTGCCACTCGGACCTGCTTTCGCTGGTCCACAGAAACCATATTATGATATTTGGTGTCAGTTGATGGTAAGGGCGCTCGTGGCTACGCGTGCACCTTTTCTGATGAAAGACCTAATTCAACTCCCTCACCTTCCAGAGATTGGATTGGCGGGAAAACTTATTGCGTTTGAGGGGTCCTTGAATGGCAAAGTTGCCTATCCAGCAGAATGGCAAGAGAATCCAGTGTCAACAACACGGCTTACCGTATCAGATGAACATGGCGAGATTTCAGTCACCCTAAATCTCAAGACTCACTATATTTACTCTGAAACTGCAACCCATAGCTTAAGCGATGGAAGAGGCTGTGGATTGCTCTTACTACGAAGTATCGATTCTGTGCAGAAGCAGAATAAGAGGAGTATAATCGTTGCATCAGCCACGCCTCTTATAATCGGTAGCGGAGGTGGAGGCTTTCTTCAGATTCCTTGAATGACAAGGCTTCAACTTGTGTTGCCATATTCGGCCGATTAGCAACCTCACAGCAACCTATTCCACTTCTTCCGACTGAGAACGCTGGCCTTTCAGGCCATTGGTTAATTGCCTACGTCTGTGCTTTTCGTCCCAACTTGCTTTTTGTCCTCGGGAGAGCGACGGACTGAAAATCCATTGCTCAATTATTGCACACTTGACACTGATCCCCGTCTATAGGCCAGCGTGATAAATCCATCCTCCCATCCCTACCAAAGTCATACTACAGTTCAATCACCAACAATCCTTCACTCTCGTCCCAATTAGCTTCCACTGATTTCTTATTATTAGCCTCTATGCCGTATTGCTTAAACAATGGTTTTATATTTACGCGATAGGTCGCCTTGCCCTTGCCAACTGCTTTAATCGGAAAGCCAGCCTTGGTAACATACTTCTTGGGCTTGAGTCCGATTTTCCCAACAGATGAATCATAGAACAGCTCGACCTGTTTTGCTCCCGGGAGGAACTGCTCATATGCCGAAGCATTCAAGGATACAATTCCTCCCTGCAACACTTTGACTTGAGGGGGTCTAGGTGCTGCTGTTCCACTTTTCTTGGGTGGTGAGAATTTCTCGTATGGCATGTTGGCTTCTCCTTGTATTGGATGCTTTAAATTACATGAAGCCTAAACACACGGGTAGTCTCACCCCAAGATGCTTGAGGTGGTCAGCAAAATGGGCAACTGACAGGGGTGAAAGGGAATTTTGCTCACAAATGAGTGTGAGCTATACATATGCCTGGGGTACTCCCCCTTTCATGTTTTCACAAGTTCGCGTTTTCGTTAGCGTTTTTGGATTTGTAATTCGCCTCAATGTCCATCTAAGTAAGATAAAACACCTTATTAGGTACAGACGTACACCACACTTATACAGCACTCACGCTGATAGATCGCCCCCTACTTCAGCAGCAGCATCTCTCTGACTCCTTTGCTGCATATTCAACATAGCAAAGGTGTCTCTAAGCAAAAACAGACGAATAGTCCACAATGCTTTGACGCCGAATAATGCTCCTCAACAATGGTTGTGTGATAACTATTGAATAGCATTTTACCCTTTGAGGTACCTGCTGAACTCGGTTTCAAAGCCGGGGAAGTACCTGCTGATAACCGTGATATCAAAGGTTCGGAGAATAGACTCTTTAGGTTCTCTCTCCAGCAGGTATTCAAAGGCGGCCTGAACGCAACGATCCGGGCTGACCTTGCCCTGCGCCAGTTTCTCATAAGTTGATTTCGACATGCTCACCCGATGGCGGGTTTCACTGGTCCCCTCTTGTACCGTGACCGTGAACTGGAGTGGGTCCCCCTCTTTCGTCTGCTTTACGTCAATCATGAGCCTCCCTCTCTGCTGACGGACCCAGGCAGGGCCGTCTTCGTCACAAATTTCAAGAGCAGTTCCAGCTCCCTGGCCTGAACTTTCTCCAGCCAGTTGCGGGGTTTCTTCATTCCTCCTCGAGCCACTTCCTGACACCAGTCTACGAACGCAAGCGGCTCCCATTCCGGATACGACTCACGGAGCCGAGGGAAGATGGGGTGCTCCCCCAAGTGTCGGTACCAGTATTTGGAATTGCTGTAGTCCGGCTCCCGGCGGTGGAGAATGGCATGCCAGTAATTTCCTTCGGGCGTGGCATGGGCCTGGGCAATGCCGTGGCACCGGTCAATGTCGTCATTCCACAGATGAAGACCAGCCATCACCAGGGCAGGTGCGGCCACACCCTCGATTTCGGCAATCAGCTCATCCTGCCATACACCTCTGGGGATCAGAGGCGGTAGGGGGTCCCGATGCAAGACCAAATCCATGAGATCATCCAGAGTCATGATACTGGTGTTCTGCAAAAATAGGATGAAACGCTCCGGGAGTCCACCCCATTCCAACGCATTCTTTATCTTTTCTTACATTACAGATTGCCGGCCACAAGCGATTGTCTGCCCCCCATTTGGTTGTCTTCAATCGAGAGGGCCTTGTGGCTCAGCATCGAGAGTCCGCGACATTTAAATAGACTAAGACTCGACGGAGTTCCTGCGCCACGGTCTGCAGGTGATCCCGGCCGGCTCATAACGAGGGCGTGTACGTCGTCAGAGCAATGTGAGATACTCGGGTCTAACACTAAGAGACACGAATCACGTATCCAATGCTTTGCCGACGCCTCTTCCTATTTTCTTCAATATACCCATAATGGAAAACGGAGTAGGCCCATTTTGGACCCCCCTAGACGTCACTCAACGACACTCAATGATACTAAACGACAATTAGCCCCTAATGCAAAAAACCCTCGGAAACCTGAGGGCACCGAGGGTTCAAAAGGAGTAGCGGGGGCAAGATTCGAACTTGCGACCTTCGGGTTATGAGCCCGACGAGCTCCTTGGGGTAGCACGAGAGTCCATTAGAAATCCCGTATCCAGTTCCGTATCCGGTAATCGGTACGGTTATCTACGGTTATTTACGGTTATTTGCAGATTTGGGGGCGTTCTGACTGATTAAGAAAAAGCCCCCATAGGGGCAGTTTCTCGTCGGGTGCCGCGGAGAAGACTCGAACTTCCACGGGATTACTCCCACTGGATCCTAAATCCAGCGCGTCTACCAGTTCCGCCACCGCGGCTTTGAGGCACTGTCGCCGACGGTCTAGTTTACCGCCCCCGCAGCCCCCGGCACAACCCGGCGCCCTAACGCAGCAGCAGCACCTTGCGGGTGTAGGTCCGCTCCGGCGTACGCAGCTGCAGAAACAGCATTCCGCTGCGCACCGCCTCTCCGCCAGGCAACCGGCCGTCCCAACTCACCTGATGGTATCCGGCCGCAGTCTGTCCATCATGGAGGACGACCAGCTTACGGCCCAGCAGATCATACACGGCCACCTCCACCTGGCTCTCCCGGGGCAGGCCAAAGCGGATCGAAGTGGAATCGCTGAACGGGTTGGGTGTGGCCTCGCCCACCTCCACCGAATCGGGTCCGGCGGCTGGGGCCGGCTGTCGCGGGTCGGCGAACTGGAGCTGCTCGATGATGGTCAGGCCGCCGTTTTCACCCCAGATTCCCGATCCCAGGGCGTACTGCCCCGCCGCTGCGGATGCCTCCACATCGTCCGCTCCCCTTGCCCAGGCCCGGTAAACGATCCGGTTCCCCGGCCTGGCGCCAGGCAGATACGGCGTCCCCTCCGCACCGGCCAGCCCCAATGCCGCCAGCACCTCCACAGAACCGTCCTCGGCCACCCGGCCCGAGCCTACCATGAGAGGACCGCTGCTGCCCCGGTCATCCGTCCAGGCAGTCTCATCGAACAGAGCCAGTTCGTCTCCCGGTCTCAGGAACACCCCGCCAATCGTGGCCCGGCGGACCTTGATATAGTGGGTGTAACCCTGGCGCGGCAGGGGATCAGCGAAGTGTGCCGCTACCGGCCGGTCCGCTGTGAGACGAATCTCCGCCGGCTGTCCCAGCGCGAAAACAGTTTCGCCGGCACACCCTTCTGCTGCCACGGCGGTCAGTTCCACCGCTAGAATCTCAACGGCGGGCGCCCCCGTTCGCAGGTTGAAGACCAGTTCAAAAAGTACTCCGCTACCAGCGGCCAGGGGCCTGTTTGGCGTCCCGGTAAAGGCCACCGCCAGACCCGTCTCCGTGGGCTGGTGCTCCAGCTTGCCCTGCGCCGGCAAGCGCCCGCCAGCTGCCACCCGGATCAGTTCCAGCCACTGCAGGGGATAATGCAGCTGCATCTGGAATCCGCACAGCGGCAATGTCGATACCAGGCTCACCGGCAAGCGCACCAGCCGGCCCGGCCGCCCCTCCACCGCCAGCGGCGCAAATACGGCCGTAATGCGTCCTACCGGAAAATACCCCGTCACTGCCGCCTGGGGTTCAATCTGCAGGTTTTCCCCGGTGACGAAGATATCGCTCAGGGTCACCTCCTTTTCGCCGGGCAGCGCCTCGCCGGCCACCGCCACGCCGATGGCCGCGATCCGCCCAGCTCCGGCCGCGATGGGGGTATTGGACAGCGAGGCCACGATAAGGCGGTACAGGCCGGGCCCGGCGGGCAGCAACCGGATCGTCGCATCCTGCGGCAGTCTGTCGCCGGGCAGGGCTTCGAGCAGCAGCAGGTCGGGCGCCGGCGCCTCAATGAGCAGTTGCAAGGCCACCACGGGCCGGCTGTTTTCCATATAAAGGGCCATCTCGCCCGCTTCTCCCGGCGCCACCGGCCCCCCGGTTCCGATCCGCAAGGTGACCGCCTCGGCCTCCAACCTGACGGTCCCCGATACGGCCCGGACCGGCAACGGCCGGCCTTGTGCATCGAAAATCTCCAGCCCCAGCAGATCTACCCGCATAACATGGCTCTGCTCTGGCATCAACCGGCCGTGGATTTGCAGGAGTGCCCCGGCCCCGGCCGGAATGGGATTGCCGCCCGGCGATGAGCCGGCAACTTCCAGCAGACCTGGAGCAGGACTATCCAGGGCAATGCTCCAGTCCGGCGGCACCCGGCGGCTGATGGTGGCCCTGAGTCCCTCCCGTATCTCCGGCGGCAGGCCCGCCAGCCCGAAGCGGAAAGCGCCCACCTCCACTCCGGCGCTGATCGCTATCGGGATCAGCAGCTCGGCTCCGGCCTGCAGCAGCGTATCCATGATGGCGATCTCCACCGGCTCCACCCGGCTGGCACCCACTGGCCTTGACGGCGCGGAAAGATAGAGACTGTCATATTCGGCAGACACGCTGTAGCGGTAGGTGCTGCCGGCCTGCGCCGAGTAATCGGTATACTGGCGCACCCCTGGAGGGGTCCCGGCCAAAGGAATCAGGCTGCCGGAAGGCCCGTCGGCAAGGCTGCGATAAAGGGCATAGGCTGTCAGGACCGGCCCCTCGCCGTCAACATGATCGGCAGCGCCCCAGATCAGCCGGGGCCAGCCGTCCGTATCGAGTTCGCTGCGCAATCCGGACGGCGACGGCAGATAGCCGGGGTAAACCGCTACCTGAGCATCCTGCCAGCTGCCGATGACCATCGGAATCTGCCCCGGGGCCTCGAGCCGGCTCTGATCCGGCAGGACCGTCAGGGTGGTGACTCCCGCCCAGGTGCTGTCGGCGATGACAAATTGGAGCTGCGCCAGGCTCCCCGATCCGGCCGGGATGGCCTTGTGGTCCCCGCCCGTCCAGCGCAGCAGCAGGCGACCCGGTCCGGCCGGATCACCCTGCACGAAAGTCAAATTGAGGGTAGTCGATTTTATCCGCTCTCCAGCACTGCCGCCCAGCCAGTGCAGCACGGTGTTATCCCAGGCGAGGGTGATCTCCCCTGCGGCAACCGGCAGCGGATTGAGCAGCTCCAGGGCGATGGCTACCGTGTCGCCCAGGTCGCCTGTGGCAGCGCCCAAAGAGAGCTGCGCCACCGGTCCCACCGCCACCACACCGGCAGTCATCCCCGCCGGCAGCGCCGCCCCGAAGGGATCGGATACCGTCAGGGCCAGAACCTCCACGGTGGTGATGAAGGCCCTGGCCGCCGCCGCCGGAACGGTGTAGATAATGACCAGCACCGGCCCTTCTCCCGTGGGCAGGTCGAGCCCGGACGGTTCATACAGCCGTATCGTGGCGCGGCTTCCGGCGGAGGCCGCCTTACGGACCGCCACTTTCCAGCCGGCCGTCCGCTCGGTGGTCAGCACGGCGTGCAGGGTCAGGAGAGTGTCAGCGGCAGCCAACTGCAGTTCCAGTCCGCCGATGGCGTCAAAGGGGTTGGCCAGAGTGAGGGTTACGGCCAGCGTGTCGGCGCCGGTGGGGGCCGCCAGCGGATCGACGGTCAGATGCACTTGGGCCGTGGAGAGCGCAGGCGTCAGCGCCAGCCATGCTGCCATCAGCCGGATGCGCCTGTTGAGCCGGGTGAAAATCATATCAGTCGCCTGCCGCGTGGGCCCTGAAAAGGGGGCCGGAATATAAGGCTAAGCAGATCAGGTCAGGCGGGCTAGGGCCTGGCCGATGTCGGCCTCCAGGTCGGCCACATCTTCCACGCCGACCGAAAACCGGACCAGTCCATCGGTGAGGCCGAACGCTTCCCGCTTCTTCCGGGGCACCGCAGCATGGGTCATCGTCGCCGGATGGTTGACCAGACTCTCCACCCCGCCCAGGCTCTCGGCCAGGGTAAAAATCTGCAGACCGTTGACGAGTGTCCGGGCCTTCTCCAGCGATCCGGTTTCGATGCTGATCATGCCCCCGTAGCCCGGGCGACCGTCCGGCGTGCGCTGCTGGCGAGTGGCCAGTTCGTGCTGGGGATGGCTGGGCAGTCCGGGATAGAATATTTTCCGGACCTCGGTCCGCCCCTCCAGGTAGGCGGCCAGGGCCAGGGCGTTGGCCTGGTGCTGTTCCATGCGCAGGGCCAGCGTCTTCAGGGACCGGGAGGTGAGCCAGCAGTCGAACGGCGCCGGTACCGCTCCCACCGATTTCTGGATAAAGGCCAGGCCCTCGGCCAGTTCATTATTCGAGGTGAGAACGATGCCGCCAATGATGTCGCTGTGGCCCCCCAGGTACTTGGTGGTGCTGTGGAATACCAGGTCTGCGCCCAGCTCCAGGGGCCGCTGGAAGTAGGGCGACATGAAAGTATTGTCCACCATGCTCAGCAGGTTCCGCTCCCGGGCAATCTGGGCCACGCCGGCCAGATCGGTGATGGACATCATCGGATTGGTGGGGGTCTCCACCATGATGGCCACGGTCGCTGGCCTAAGCGCCGCCACCACGTTGTCCAGAGCGGAGGTGTCCACCCAGGTGGAGCCGATGCCGAACCGGTCAAAGACCTGGGTCAGCACCCGGTAGGTGCCGCCGTAAACATTTTCGGAGACGATGAAATGGTCGCCGGCCTTAAAATGGGTGATGATGGCCGAGAGGGCCGCCATGCCGGAGGCGAAGGCGATGCCGTGGGTGGCGCCCTCCAGGGAGGCGACCGCCATTTCAAGGTTGGCGCGGGTCGGGTTTCCGGCCCGGCTGTAGTCGTAGCCCTGATGGACGCCGACATCGCTCTGGGCGTAGGTGCTGGTCTGATAGACCGGCGGCACCACGGCCCCGGTGGCGGGATCGGGCTTTTGTCCCACATGGATGGCCCGGGTAGAAAAGCCGGGGCCTATTTTCCGTGGCATTTTTTGTACTTTTTGCCGCTGCCGCAGGGGCAGGGATCGTTGCGGCCGATTTTCTCACCGGTCTGTACCGGCGCCCTTTTGGCCGGGGCCACCGCCGCCATGGGGCCCGGTTGCTGGGGCAGGGCTGCCTGCTGGGGCGCCCCTTCCCCGGAGGGCGCTGGCGCTTGGGCAGCGAAGCCGAGGTTGGATGAATCCGCGTGGGAAGCCTGCAGTTGCCGGCCCAACCGCTGGGCCTGCATCCGGCGCTCATCCAGCCCGGTAATCCGCACCCGGAACAGACGGCTCAAGGTGGTGGCATTAATGTCCTCCAGCAACTCCTTGAACATGCCGAAGGCTTCGGCCTTGTATTCCAGCAAGGGATTTTTCTGCCCATAGGCCCGGAGGTTGATCCCCTCCCGGAGCTGGTCGAGGCTGGCCAGATGCTGTTGCCACTTTTCATCAATGGTGCGCAGGGTGACATAGCGCTCAAAACGGGCAAACGCCTCCGGGTCGGCCAGGGAGCGCTTCACGTGGTAGTGGTCCATGGCCTGGGCGGTGAGGGTCTTCTGCAGTTCCTGATTTTCGCCCTCGCCCTCGCCGTTCAGGGCGATGTCCACCAGCAGCCCGCTGGCGATCTCCTGCCCCAGCAAATCCCGGTCCAGCAGACCTTCGTCCGCCCCTTCGGCCGCCTGGATTTTGGCGCCGACGTACTCCTCCAGCATGTTCTCCACTTCCGCCACTAGGTCCTCGCCATGCAGCGCATAATTGCGGCGGTCATAGATGATCTCCCGCTGCTGGTTCATCACGTCATCGTACTCCAGCAGGTGCTTGCGGATACCGAAGTTCCGGGCCTCCACCCGCTTCTGGGCCCGTTCGATGGACTTGGTGATGAGGCTGTGGGTGAGCACTTCGCCATCCTCGACCCCCATCCGGTCCATGAGCTTGATGATCCGGTCGCTGCTGAACAGCCGCATCAGGTCATCTTCGAGGCTGATGAAGAAGACCGAACTGCCCGGGTCGCCCTGACGCCCCGACCGGCCCCGGAGCTGCAGGTCGATGCGGCGGCTCTCATGCCGTTCCGTGCCGATGATATGCAGCCCCCCCGCCTCCGCCACGCCGGGCCCCAGCTTGATGTCGGTGCCCCGGCCGGCCATGTTGGTGGCAATGGTCACCGCGCCGCGCTGGCCTGCCCGGGCTACAATCTCAGCTTCCTGCTCGTGCTGCTTGGCGTTAAGCACGTTGTGGGGAATATTGCGGCGCTTCAACATCCGGGAGAGGGTTTCCGACACCTCCACTGAAACCGTCCCCACCAGGGACGGCTGCCCCTGGTGGTGTTTGGTCTCGATTTCCTCCAGGATGGCGGCGTACTTCTCGCGCTTGCTCTTGTAGACCAGATCGTTCCCATCCTCCCGCACCAGCAGAACGTGGGTGGGAATAACCGTCACTTCGAGCTTGTATATCTGGGAAAACTCCCCCGCCTCGGTTTCGGCGGTACCGGTCATGCCGGCGAGCTTTTCGTACATCCGGAAGTAGTTCTGGATAGTGATGGTGGCAATGGTCTGGGTTTCCTTTTCCACCACCACGTTTTCCTTGGCTTCCAGGGCCTGATGGAGGCCGTCACTGTAGCGCCGCCCAAGCAGTACCCGGCCGGTGAACTCGTCCACAATGAGAACCTTGCCGTCCTGCACAACGTACTCCACATCCTTCTCGTAGAGGGTGTAACCCCGCAGGAGCTGGCTGATGTGGTGGATGGTGTTGCTCCGTTCAGCATGCTGGTCCTGCACCTCCTCCTTCTTCCGCAGCCGCTCCTCGTCACTGAGGGACGTGTCGGCATCGATATTGTGGAAGGCCTCGGCCAGATCGATCATGATGAACGCATCGGGATTCGTAGGGGCAATCTGGTTTCGGCCCTGGTCCGTCATGTCGATGATGTGGCTCTTTTCGTCAACGAAGAAGTAGAGCTCCTCATCGAGTTCGTGCAGCTTCTTGTCCCGCATGTAGTCGTTTTCCACGGTCCGTATGGCAGCCTTCACGCCGGTCAGCTGGAACATCTTCATCAGCTTGCGGTTCTTGGGCATGCCCCGGCTGGCAATGAGCAGCTTGGTGGCGGCCGCATATTCGTCCTCCTCCCACAGCGCTTCGCCCCCGGCCACCAGTTCATTCACCAGGGTGGTCTGGGCGCGGACCAGTTTTTCCACCTTGGGCCGAAGCTCCATGTAGGTGGTATCCACGGGGCTGTCCACCTGGCCGGAAATGATCAGGGGGGTCCGGGCCTCATCGATCAGCACCGAGTCCACCTCATCGACAATGGCGTACACATGGCCCCGCTGGACCTGGTCTTCCGGCGTCACCGACATGTTGTCACGCAGGTAGTCGAAGCCGAATTCGTTGTTTGTGCCGTAGGTGATGTCGCAGGCGTACGCGACCCGGCGCTGTTCGGGAGTCATGGCATTGAGGATGCAGCCGACAGACATGCCGAGGAGTTCATAAATCTGTCCCATCCACTGGCTGTCGCGCTGGGCCAGGTAGTCGTTGACGGTGATCAGGTGCACGCTGCGCCCCGTGAGAGCGTTAAGGACCATCGGCATGGTGGCCACCAGGGTTTTGCCTTCACCGGTCTTCATCTCCGTGATGCGGCCCTGATGCAGCACGATGGCGCCCAGCAGCTGCACATCGAACGGGACCATGTTCCAGACCATCTCTTGGCCGAGGATTTTCATCTCCCGGCCCAGCAGGCGGCGGCAGGCATCCTTGACGATGGCAAACACTTCGGGCAGGCGGCTTTCCAGGACGCCCTGTTCGGCGGCATAGATTTCATCATCCGGGTTGGGACTGTCGCCGGCGGCGGCCCGGGCCGCATCCCGTGCCTCGGTCACCTCCTGCCGGATCTCCGCCAGGCGCTCCACCAACTGCTCGATCGTCTGGCCGGCCAGGGACGCGTAGAAGCTGTTGATCTCCTCCACCAGAGGAGCAAACTTGCGCATATCCCGCTCCGACTTGGTGCCACCGAGAAACTTGGTCAGGATGCCCATTTCAGGCCCTAGCCGTCCGCCAGCTGCTCAAGTTTGCCATCGAGGATGTCGTGGTAGATAGCATCAAGGATACCGTTGACGAACCCCGGGCTGTCCTCCGTACTGTAGATCTTGGCAATTTCAATAGCCTCGCTGATACTCACCTTATCCGGAACATCGTCCATGCTAACCATCTCTGTTATGGCAAGTTCCAGGATCAGGCGGTCGATAAAGGTCACCCGCGCTAGGTCCCAGTTGCGCAGTTTGCCGGTGATGAGCTGATCGGCCCAGGCTTCATGAATGATGGCCTGGCGGAGGAGCGCCAGTCCGTACTCGCGGGCGCCCTCCAGGCGCGGCACGTCCAGCTCCGAGGCGGCGAACGCGAAGGTCTCCTCCGGCGTACCGCCACCTTGCCGGTAACCATAGAGGGCGCACAGGGCCAGTTCCCGGCCACGGCGGCGTATCTTTCTGATGATCAGATCCTCCTTGTGGAGCGGGGTTGTGAGGGGGAGAAGGACCCGCGCAGCTGGGCCATGCGCCTGATGCGCTCCTCGGCCAGCCGGTCCGAGGCTTCGTTGGTGGGGATGCCTTCATCCTTTGACATTTTGAAAATGGCCAGCAGGGTATCATGGATACCTTCGGCCTGTTTGAAGGCCCGCTCCCGGTTGTAACCCTCCAGCTCATTGGCCACGTTGATCAGGCCCCCGGCATTGATGGCGTAATCAGGGGCGTAGAGTATGTTGCGCTTCAGCAGCGCGGCGCCATGCATCGATTTGGCCAACTGATTATTGGCCGCCCCGGCCACGATGCTGGCCTTGAGCTGGGGAATGGTCTCATCGTTGAGGGTCGCCCCCATGGCGCAGGGCGCGAAAATATCGGCGTCAAAGGTGTAGATTTCGTCGCCGGAGAGTACCGTGGCCCCGAACTCGTTCCGGGCCCGCTCGACCGCATCCTCATTGACGTCGGCCACGAACAGTTCGGCGCCGGCAGCATTGAGATAGCGGCACAGGTTGTAGCCCACGTGGCCGACCCCCTGCACGGCCACCTTGATCCCGCTCAGGTCATCCCGGCCCCGGGCCGTCAGCAGGGCGGCCTTCATGCCGATAAATACGCCAAAGGCAGTCACCGGCGAAGGGTCTCCCGAGCCGCCCAGCGCTTTCGAAATTCCGGTGACATGGCGGGTCTCGTCACGTACCCACTCCATGTCCCGGACGGTGGTGTTCATGTCCTCGGCGGTGATATAGCGCCCCCCGAGTCCGTCCACATAACGTCCGAAAGCCCGGAAGATATATTCGTGCTTGTCAGTCTCCGGGTTGCCGATGATCACCGCTTTTCCACCGCCCAGGTTCAGGCCGGCAATGGAGGCCTTGTAGGTCATCCCCCGGGCCAGCCGGAGCACGTCGTTGAGGGCCTCCTCATCGCTGGCGTAGTCGTAGAACCTGCAGCCACCGAGGCTGGGGCCCAGGGTGGTATCGTGGATAGCGATGATGGCCTTCAGGCCGATATCGGGACTATTGCAGAAGACCACCTCTTCATGGTCATGGCGGCCCATCATTTTGAAAACATCCATAGACAGTAATCCTTATTGCAACAGGGAGCGGGCGATGACCATCCGCTGCACTTCAGATGTTCCTTCGTAAATCTGGGTAATCTTGGCATCCCGCATGAGGCGCTCGACGCCGGTCTCGCGCATGTAGCCGTAGCCGCCGTGAATCTGCACGCACTGGGTGGTGGCCCGCATGGCCGAATCGGAGGCGAACAGCTTGGCCATGGCCGCCTGGGTCGCGTAATTCCCACCGGCATCTTTGGTCGCTGCCGCCCGCCAGGTGAGCAGCCGGGCCGCCTCGATCTCCGTGGCCATGTCGGCCAGTTTGAACTGTACCGCCTGAAAGCTGGCGATGGGCTGGCCGAACTGTTTCCGCTCCCGGGCATAGGCTATGCTGGCCCGCAGGGCGGCCTCGGCGATACCCAGCGCCTGGGCGGCAATGCCGATCCGTCCGCTGTCCAGGGAGGTCAGGGCAATTTTGAAACCGTCCCCTTCGTTGCCGACCAGGTTTTCGGCCGGTACCCGCATATTGTCAAAATAGAGCTCCGTGGTATCCGAGGCCCGGATGCCGAGTTTGTCTTCCGGTTTGCCGACCGTCAAGCCGTCCCAGCCCTTCTCCACGATCAGGCACGATATGCCGTGGTTTCCTGCCTCAGGATCGGTGACGGCCATCAGAATGACATAGTCTGAGTGCAGACCGCTGGAGACCCAGTTCTTGGTGCCGGTGACCCGGTAGCCGTCGCCATCCCTGACAGCCCGGCAGCGCAGGTTGGAGGCGTCGGAGCCGGCCTGGGGTTCGGACAGGGAAAAGGCGCCCAGTTTTTCACCGGCAGCCAGCGGCTTGAGATATTTCTCCTTCTGGGCCTCGGTGCCGAAATTATGCAGCAACATGCAGACCAGGGAGTTGTTCACCCCCATGGCCACCGAAATGGCGGCATCGGCCCGGGCAATCTCCTCCATGGCAATGGCGTAGGCCACGGCGTCCATGCCGGCGCCGCCCCACTCCTGGGGCACCATGATGCCCATCAGGCCCATCTCCCCCAGCTGCCGCATGATCTCGGCGGGCCATTCCTTGGTTTCGTCCCGCTCGATGGCACCGGGGGCCAGTTCCCGGGCCGCGAAGGCACGGAGATTTTGCTGCAGGAGGGCTTGCTCTTCGGTCAGGTTAAAATCCATGGCCTTTACAGTTTCTCCATTACATCGCTGGCATAGAAGGATCTCTCATCATCGATAGCCAGTTTTATATAGTCAATATAGATTGTTTCGGGGTAACCCAAGTCGGCATGATAGGTTACAGCAATTTCATCAGCCTGCTCACCAACGGCCGCCTCGATAATGCCAAACAGACCTTCGATGGAATGAAAACTGGATATCTCAATATTCCAGACGACCAGCAGCGAATCACTGACTGTATCCCCGTAAACGGTCACATCCTCAAAGGCCACTACGCTGCCAGCTTCGATATGGACCTTCGCTGCCAGGTTTCCCGCAAAGCCTACATGCTCATAATGCATGCTGTAGCTGGCATATCCATTGGCCTCCCATTGGGCCATGGCGGCATCCAGATCGTTTTCCACATCCGATCTGAAATTCGTGCAACCGGTCGCAGCGGCGACCAAAGCTATGGCTGCTGACCGGTAGAGCAGATGACGGAGATTGATGGCGGAATTAATCATAATCGTAAAACCCGTGGCCGGTCTTGCGGCCCAGTTTGCCCTCAGCCACCAGCTCTTCCAGCAGAGGGCAGGGGCGATATTTATCATTCGCCAGGTCGGTGTGCAGCACCTTCATGATCGCCAGGCAGGTGTCGAGGCCGATGAGGTCAGCCAGGGCCAGCGGCCCCATGGGGTGGGCCATGCCGATGGTCATGACCTGGTCGATGGCTTCCTTCTCCGCCACACCTTCGTGCAGGCAGAAGACGGCCTCGTTGATCATCGGCAGCAGAATCCGGTTGGAGACGAAGCCCGGTGAATCGTTCACCGTCACCGGCGTCTTGCCCAGCGACCGGGCCAGGGCCGTCACCGCGCTGTGCGTATCGTCGTCGGTTTCCCGGCCACGGATCACCTCCACCAGTTTCATCACCGGCACCGGATTCATAAAGTGCATCCCGATGACCCGGGCCGGACGCCCGGTGGCTTCGGCGAGGCGGTTGATGGAAATGGAGGAGGTGTTGGAGGCGAGCATGGTTTCGGCGGGGCAGATGCGATCCAGTTCGCCAAACAGGCCCAGTTTGAGGTCCGTCCGTTCACTGGCCGCTTCAATGACCAACTGTGCGCCGGCCGCGCCGTTAATATCGGTGGCGGGGGTAACGCGCTCCAGGATCGCAACGCTGTCGGCAGCCTCAAGGCGGCCCTTGGCAACCTGGCGATCCAGATTTTTGCGAATGGTATCCAGGCCCCGCTCAACCAGCTCCGGGCTGAGGTCAATAAGGGTGACGGGATAGCCGTTCGCGGCCGCCACATGGGCGATACCGTTACCCATGGTCCCGGCACCGATTACGGCGATATTCTGGATGCTGGTGGCCATCTGTCAATTCTCAATGAGCGATATTCCAAAGCCATCTAATTTACGGCCCGGCAGCGCTAAATGCTCTCCCCAAGCGCCAGCGACTATGATGCCTGGACACGCTCCACGATCACTGCCGCCGCTTCGCCGCCGCCGATGCAAATGGCGGCCAGGCCCCGGCCGGCGTCCCGCTGCTGCATGGCACTGAGCAGTGTCACCAGGATGCGCGCGCCGGAAGCGCCGATGGGGTGTCCCAGGGCCACCGCGCCGCCGTGGACATTCACCTTTTCCGGATCGAGGGACAGTTCAGCAATGGCGGCCAGGGCCACCACGGCGAAGGCCTCGTTGATCTCGAACAGGTCGATATCGGCCACGCTGAGGCCGCATTTGTCCAGCACCTTGTGGATGGCCTTGGCCGGGGCGGTGGTGAACCACTCCGGGGCCTGGGCGCCGGAGGCCTGGCCGGCAATGCGGGCCAATGGCGTAATGCCGAGTTCCGTGGCCCTGGCCCGGGACATGACCGCCACTGCGGCGGCGCCATCGTTGAGGTTGCTGGCATTGGCGGCTGTAACGGTACCGTCCTGTCCGAAGGCCGGGCGCAGTTTGGCGAGCTTCTCGAAATTGACCGCCGCCGGGTCCTCGTCCCTGCTGAACAGGACCGGGTCTCCCTTGGGTTGGGGCACCTCCAGCGGCACAATCTCGGCATCGAAGGCCCCCTCTTCCTGGGCCTTGAGGGCCCGCCGGTAGGAGCGGGCCGCATATTCGTCCTGGGCCTCCCGGCTGAAGTTCCGTTCACGGGCGCACAGATCACCGCAACTGCCCATGTGCTGATCGTTGTAAACATCCCACAGTCCGTCGTGGAGCATGCCGTCCTTGATTTCCTTATGCCCGAATTTCAGCCCCTGCCGGGCGCCGTCAAGGTAGTAAGGGACGTTGCTCATGGCCTCCATGCCGCCGGCAATGACGATGGAGGCATCTCCGGCGCGGATGGCCTGGTCAGCCAGCATGACCGCCTTGAGCCCGGAGCCGCAGACCTTGTTGACGGTAAAGGTTTCGACGGTGTCAGGCAGGCCCGCAAAGATAGCCGCCTGCCGGGCCGGGGCCTGGCCTACCCCGGCCGTGAGCACATTACCCATGATCACCTCGTCCACCTGCTCCGGGGCGAGGCCGCTACGCTCCACCACCGCCTTCACTGCCGCCGCCCCCAGGCGGGTGACCGGCACTCCGGCCAGACCGCCGCCGAATGAACCGATGGCGGTGCGGGCAAAGGCGGTGATGACCACTTCAGGATATTTCAGCGTGGTTTGCTTAATGGAATTATTCCTTTAATGATGGTTGCCATCGCGGGCGCGGAGCTAGGTCTCCCCGTTGGCCTCGTAGGCCCTGATGATCTCCTTCACCAGGCGGTGGCGCACCACATCCTTGCTGGTCAGGCGGCAGAAGGCCATACCGTCAATGCCCTCGAGGATATTCATGGCCTCGATAAGGCCCGAGGACTGGTTCGGCGGCAGGTCAATCTGGGTCACGTCGCCCGTGATAATGGCCTTCGAGTTGGCCCCCAGGCGGGTGAGAAACATTTTCATCTGCAGGGCCGTGGCGTTCTGGGCCTCATCCAGGATCACATAGGCGCTGGAGAGGGTCCGGCCGCGCATGTAGGCCAGCGGCGCAATTTCGATGACCCGCTGCTCGGTGTAGGTGCGCAGCTTCTCCGCCGGCAGCATGGCGTGCAGGGCGTCATACAGCGGTGTCAGGTAGGGATCGATCTTCTCCTTCAGGTCGCCGGGCAGGAAGCCGAGGTTCTCGCCGGCCTCCACCGCCGGGCGGGTGAGGATGATGCGGTCCATCATTTTGCTCTTTAGCGCCGCAATCGCGATGGCGATGGCCAGGTAGGTTTTGCCGGTGCCGGCCGGTCCCACGGCAAAGACGATGTCGTTCTCCAGCGCCGCCTCGCAGAAACTCCGCTGCCCCTTGGTGCGGGGGACCACCTCGCCCCGGTGGCTGTAGAGGATCACCTGCTTATCGGCATGCACCGGCGGCGGATCGCCCTCCTGCACGATGCGGGTGAGGGTCTCCACATCATCGGCGGACAGGCTGCCGTTGCGGTTAATGGCCAGGATCATCTCGGTCAGGACCTCCTCCACCTGCCGCACCGCCTCCTGCTTGCCCTCGATGGCTATCTTCCCGCCCCGGGCCACCAGGCGCGTGTCAAAGACGGTGGTCAGTGTTTGCAAATGCTGATCGTTCACCCCCAGCAGCAGCAGCGGATCGGTGTCCTTGATGTCAAAAGTGTGCTTCACGCAGAGGGCGCCGCTAGCGGGCTAATGGAGGGGATGGGTAAGGTCCGGGAGACAAAAGCGGCCCGCGCGGGGCCAGGCATGTCCGTTCTGCTGGTCACGCTTGAAAATAGCCCCAAATCGACGGGGATGCCAAACGGATCGCTGGGGACCGGAATCACTCCTGCAAGCACAACATCCGCCGTTATTGTAAGCACTTATTTTCAAAAAAGGATTTGGATTTTACAAATTATTATGTAGGTTATGTGGAGACATGTTTAGACAGGACCGCACCTGTCGTAGAGGATAGAATCTCTTGGAGGTGACCATGCAGGCCCTCAAGAAACTGCTCCCGCTCTGCTGCCTGTTGCCGCTGATGTTGGCGGGACAGGAGCCGCCGGACCGGCTGGTGATCACCGGCCGGATTATCGATATGAGCACAGGCGCGCCTCTCATTGCCGCGGACGTGCTGATCGAGGCGTTGGGGGCCGGAGCCGCTTCCGGCGACAGCGGCTATTACCGCATTAATATACCCATCTTGAGCCGTCGGGGAGAGCAGGTCGATCTGACGGTGCGCTACATCGGCTACAGCACCGTGACCCTGCCGGTGCTGGTGGCGGTCGGCACAATGGACCTCAATTTTTTCCTCTCGCCAACGGCGGTGCCCCTTGAGGAAACCGTGGTAACCGCACCCCGGCGAAAAATATCCCGGGGCACTGCTTCCCAGATGTTCAGTGGAGAGGAGCTCCGGGCGACGGGCAGGACCAACGTTTTCGATGCATTGACCGGTAAGATACCAGGCTTTATAGCGATGGGCAACACCGGCGGATTAGGCGCCTCCCCGGGATTCACGACCCGGGGCCGGAATTTTTTCAGGAACATCCCTGCCGATTTTCCGCTGATTGTCATCGATGGTACCCCTCTCAATAACACATTTGGTTCCGGCGGCTTCGCTGAGATTCTGGAGGAAATCAGGATCATTGATATCGAGGCTGTGGAAGTGGTGCGAGGGTCCGGCGCCTTGTGGCGCTACGGCCCGCTAGCCGCCAAGGGGGCCATCATCATCACCACCAAGTCGGCAGCAGGCGCCTACCGCTGATAAGCGCTTGGCCAGTTTGCTCACCGGCCGTATGCGACCCCCTCCACCTGTCGCGCGCCAGATGCTTACATAAATAGGATTTGTATTTTCCTGAAACGGGCGTATTATTGGGGCAGATCATACTTTGACCAAGGCGGACGAAGCACTTATTTCCAGGATGGCATCATGCGTTCGATAAAAACTCCCTTCATACTCGGCCTGATGTTGTGGCCACTGCTGCTGGCCGGGCAGCAAACACCGGATCGGCTGGTGATCACTGGCCGCATCATCGACAGATCCACCGGCCGCCCGCTGATTGCGGCAAACGTGCTGATCGAAGCCCTGGACGCGGGAAGCGCCTCAGATGATAGTGGCTATTTCCGTATCGATATCCCCATTGTGCGCCATCGGGGAAAGCTTGTGGAGCTGTCCGTGGGCTATATCGGCTACAGTACCGTGACACTGCCGGTGCTGGTCGCAGCAGGCACGACCAGCCTCGATTTTTTCCTGGCGCCCACGGCCGTCCCCTTTGAACAAATGGTGGTCACAGCGCCCCGTCCAAAAATATCCCGGGGCACTGCCTCCCAGATATTCAGTGGAGATGAGCTCCGCGCGACGGGCCGGACCAATGCTTTCGATGCGCTGGTAGGCAAGGTTCCCGGCTTCATATCATCCGGCGGCGGCGGCATAGGCGCCGGCGCGGGATTCACGACCCGGGGCCGGAATTACCTCAGGGACAACGTTTCCGAATATCCCCTGATTGTCATCGATGGCACCCCGCTCAATAACACCTTTGGTCCCGGCGGCTTCGCCGAGATCATGCTGGCCATCAATGTCGCCGATATCGAGTCCGTGGAGGTGGTGCGGGGATCCGGCGCCCTATGGCGCTATGGACCCGGCGCGGCGAAAGGGGCCATCATCATCACCACCCGGCGGGGCGCACGATAAGTAACCGCCGCTGACCGGGCACGCTCACCTCATTGCCCCCCGGTGTCTTTTTTGCCCTTCTTCAGGCTGATCCCCAGTTCGTCCAGTTGGGCGGTCGCCACCTCGGATGGCGCGCCGTCCATCAGGGAGTTGGCGCTGGTGGTCTTCGGGAAAGCAATGACGTCCCGAATCTGCTGAGTGCCCACCAGCAGCATCACCAGCCGGTCAAAGCCGAAAGCGATGCCGCCGTGGGGCGGGGCGCCGTAATGCAGCGCCTTGATCAGGAATCCGAACTTTGTCTCGGCCTCCTCGGGCGTAATACCCAGCACGCTGAATATCTGCTGCTGCAGCTGCGGCGCATGGATGCGGATCGACCCGCCGGCGATCTCCCAGCCGTTGATCACCACATCGTAGGCCCGGCTGCGCACCTGGGCCGCCTGCCTGCCGTCCTGGACTTGGGCGTCCAGGAACGGGATGTCATCGGGATGGGGCGCGGTGAAGGGATGGTGGACCGATAAGTAGCGGCCCTGGTCCGGGTCCCAGTCCAGCAGGGGGAATTCGGTGACCCACAACGGTTTCAGGACCCCCTCAGGGATCAACCCCTGGCGCCGGGCCAGCTCTTCGCGCAAGGCGCCCAAGGCCGGCAGGGCGACCCGGGCCTCGTCACCGATCACGAACAAGATATCGCCTGGGCTGAGGCCCAGGTCGGCGATGATGGCCTGCTGAATATCGCCCGGGAAAAATTTGCTGATGCCACCCTCCAGGCCTTCCGGGCCGGCCTTCATCCAGGCCAGACCCTGGGCCTTGTGGTAGTGCTTAACCCAATCGGTGAGCTCATCGCTGACCTTGCGGCTGATGGAAGCGCCCCCGCTGACCACCAGTCCCAGCACCCGTCCGCCGCCGGCCAGGACTTTGCGGAAAACGTCGAATGTCGAGCCCTCGATATGGGGCGCCATTTCCTGCAGCTCCAGCCCGTAGCGCAGGTCGGGATGGTCTGAGCCGTAGCGCTCCATGGCCTCGGCGTAGGTGAGGCGGGGGAACGGCTCGGGAAGCTCGGCGCCGGCCACCTCCCGGAACAGCAGACGCAGGAGCTCCTCCACCACTTCCATGACCTGTTCCTCATCGACGAAGGACATCTCCATGTCGATCTGGGTGAATTCGGGCTGGCGGTCGGCCCGCAAGTCCTCGTCCCGGAAGCACTTGACGATCTGGAAGTAGCGGTCGTAGCCGGCGATCATCAGCAACTGCTTGTAGATCTGCGGCGACTGGGGCAGGGCATAGAAGCGCCCCTGGTGGATGCGGCTGGGGACCAGATAGTCCCGGGCCCCTTCCGGCGTCGATTTCATCAGCATCGGCGTCTCGATCTCGACAAAATCGCGGTCGTGGAAGAACTGGCGCACCAGCTGGTAGGCCCGGCTGCGGGTTAAGATGTTATGCTGGAGTTCGTCGGTGCGCAGCTCCAGGTAGCGATAGGTGAGGCGGAGTTCCTCGCTGGCGCTCTGCCGGTCGCTGATCACGAAGGGGGTCGTTGCGGCCTTGGACAGCACCTGCAGGCGGTTCCCCTGCACGTCGATTTCTCCTGTGGACAGCGCGGGGTTGACCATATCAGCGGGCCGTGGCACGACCTGGCCGTGGACCGTCACCACATCTTCGCCGCTGAGCTCCTTGGCGGCGGTGAAAGCGCCCGGGTCCTTCGATTCGTCGAAGATGACCTGGGTCTTGCCGTAGCGGTCGCGCAGGTCGATGAAGATGAGGCCGCCGTGGTCCCGCCGGGCATGGACCCAGCCGCTGAGGGTCACGGCAGCGCCGACGTCGCCCTTGCGGAGCTCGCCGCAGGTATGGGTGCGGTAAATCAAACCAAACTTCTCCTGTGCTCAGGTTGGGCGAAGTTACAGGTTACGGTCGGGAAATGGCAGCAAAGGGGACATGGGGGCGATTAAAGGAAACCGCCAAGGTGCCAAGAACGCTAAGGGGAATCAGGAATTCACCCCAAGAGTGATTAGCAGGACATAAAAATCATCTAATAGAGCGACCTAATCTAGAGAGAATCGAAATTGGCATCCCGAATTTTTAGGGCCAAGGATTTTATCATTCTCTGGAGATTGCTGGACATATTCGCTGTCTCAATATGCCCTATTACTTTCCTAGCGTAGTGTACTTTATTATGCTCATAATCCACCCTCGGGAAAGCGCCCCCGCTCCTTAGCCTTTTTAGTTCGTCTTGGATTTGCCGGTATTTGCCATCGGCGGACCACACCGTTTTAGCGGTCGGATTATTACCACCTAGCGCTTCAATCCACACCTTATCTGGAATGTAATTTTCAATCTCGCGATATTCAGTCACCCAGCAGAATAAACCATTAGACGCGCACTCTTGCCTAATCCTCTCTTTCGTATAGTTTAGCCTTTGGTAAACTCTAGTACGATCACTGTCCATTACTACAGCGCATCTTTGGTTTAGTTTCAGCATATCAATTAGAAATATATCTTTATTATTTTCCCTGCCGAATGAAAGGTGCGATAGTAATCTTCCACCGTAAAACATTACCGTGAAATGGCTCCCTTCATTTATTTTAGGAGCCATTAATTCCAGCCAATGTTTTATATAGATTCGATCTGTCGGCCCCTCAACCCACAAAACAAAATTTGCCTGTAGAATATCGCTAGCTTGGACTCCGAGGTCGTCAAGAATTTGGATTGATTCAGCTGAGGATGTCACCCGAGATGTCTGCGTAGAACTGCCATCATGTGTTATCCGCACTACCTGAATATCTGCACCAGGTCTAATGAACACATTTGAGTGGGTAGATATAAGATATTTTCCTGGAGCTTCGTTTTTTAGAAAAATTAATAGTTCTCTTTGGAGCGCTGGGTGCAAATGAATTTCAGGCTCTTCGATGCATAACAAGCCATATTTTTCTTCAAACAGCGCTGCTGCGAGAATTATTACTTCATGCACCCCAGTTCCATAAGATTCGATGGGCAATCTCAGTCCTTCGTTGTCAACAATAAGAGTGTCCCCTCCTGCTTGAGGGGCTCTTGCTTCCAAATTTGCTCGTGGCAAACGTATCAACTTTCTGAGTAAATCTTGAATGGCAGAAAAATATTCTGCCTGTTTTTCCATGCCCGTGGAAGGATGCTGCCAATCTGCAATATGTGCAAGGATTGATGATCCAGATAAATCCTGTTGATTTGCTTCCCTCCCTAATTGTCGGGTATGAGGAACAATTGCTACACTAGGTATTTGATTAATCAGATCAGTGTAAAGGCGAGAATCAGCCATTAGTTTCTCAAACAGGATACTTTGCGCTTGAGTTTTATCCATACTTTCGATCTGCTTATTATTCCGAATGTATCGCTCGCGCAGAAGCAACCGACACGACTCAATTGTGGGCTTATCCCCGTAATAATTATCTCGAGGAATTACCTGATCGTCAATTACATCAAACTCAAACCAGGGATAAAATGGATCACGTTCTGTGCCTATTTGGCAGCTGAACCGAATTCGGGGCAGGATTTCCTCATCATGGCGGTGATAATCATTCCTGTTCAGCTTGCGTTGGCTCATCTTAGTAAAGTATTCTAACGCACTAAATATATTTGACTTACCGGAATTATTAGGTCCAATTAGGACATTTATTTTTTTTACTAGATCAATTGGCGCAAGGTTAGCGCCAATACTTCGGTAATTGCCTACCCCAATTGATGTTAGTTTCATTTTTCAACTCACAGGTGAAAACTAGGTCCGGAAAATTGTGATAGGCGTATTTTACCTAATGTGAGGTTATGTTTGTATAATATTCTTCCCCCTTACCCCCGTTCGGCGACGTGCAAGCGAATGGTGGCCCGCAGCAGGGCCGCTTCGGCCCGGGTGCCGTCCACATCCGTGGCGGTGCGGTGTTCGAGGCGCTGCCGAGCCCGCTCCAGGGCCGATTTGGCCCGGGCCTCGTCAATGTCGCCGGCTTCCTCCAGCGACTCCACCAGCAGCTGCACACTTCCGCCGTGGATGTCGGCATAGCCGGGGCCGATGGCAAAGAAGCGCTGCTTCCCACCGGCAACCACCTTCACCTCGCCTATATCGAGGCGGGCCATGGTGACGGTATGGCGGGCCTGTACACCGAACAGGCCGTCCTGGCCGGGGGCCCGGAGGTAGTCCACCTGGCCGCAATCGACCACTTTGGTGGGGGTGACGATCTCCAGCTGGAAAGTGGCTGCCATCGGCTAGGCGGCCATCTTCTTGGCTTTTTCCCGCACCTCGTCAATGCCGCCGCAGTACATGAAGGCCCCCTCGGGATACGCGTCGGTGTCGCCGCCCAGGATGGCTTCGAAGCCGGCAATGGTATCCTCCAGCTTGACGTAGCGCCCCTCCGTGTTGGTGAAGGCTTCGGCCACGAAAAACGGCTGGCTCAGGAAACGCTGGATGCGCCGGGCCCGGCCCACGGTCTGCTTGTCCTCATCGCTCAGCTCGTCCATGCCGAGGATGCTGATGATGTCCTGGAGGTCGCGGTACTTCTGCAGGATCTGCTGGACCGCGCGGGCCACGCTGTAGTGGCGCTCGCCGATGACCCGGGGATCGAGCAGCCGGGAGGTGGAGGACAACGGATCCACGGCCGGGTAGATGCCCAGGTCGGCAATGGCCCGGTCCAGCACGGTGGTGGCGTCCAGGTGGGCAAAAGCGGTGGCCGGGGCCGGATCGGTGAGATCGTCCGCAGGCACATAAACGGCCTGCACCGAGGTGATGGAGCCTTTGCGGGTAGAGGTGATCCGCTCCTGCAGTTCGCCCATTTCGGTGCCCAGGGTCGGCTGGTAGCCCACCGCCGAGGGCATGCGTCCCAGCAGGGCCGATACCTCGCTGCCGGCCTGGGTAAAGCGGAAAATGTTGTCGATGAACAGGAGCACGTCCTTGCCCTGCTCGTCGCGGAAGTACTCCGCCAACGCCAGACCCGACAACGCCACCCGCAGACGGGCCCCGGGCGGCTCATTCATCTGGCCAAAGACCATGGCCGTCTTCTTGATGACCCCCGACGCGGTCATCTCCAGCAACAGGTCGTTACCCTCCCGGGTACGCTCGCCGACGCCTGCGAAAACTGAATAGCCGCCGTGCTCGGTGGCAATATTGCGGATCAGCTCCTGGATCAGCACCGTCTTGCCGACCCCCGCCCCGCCGAAGAGGCCGGTCTTGCCCCCCTTGGCATAGGGTTCGAGGAGATCGACAACTTTCAGGCCGGTTTCCAACGGCTCGGCGGTGGTGGTGAGGTCCTCATGCTTGGGCGCCGGCCGGTGGATAGGGTAGCGGATGTCCGCCTGGACCGGCCCCTTGCCATCGATAGGGTCACCGGTGACATTGATCAGCCGGCCGAGTGTGCCCTCCCCCACCGGGACGCTGATGGGCTCCCCCAAATCGATTACCACGGTGCCCCGGGTGAGGCCCTCGGTGGCATCCATGGCCACGGTGCGGACCCTGTTGTCGCCCAGATGCTGGGCCACTTCCAGAATCAGTTTGCCGGCGTCGCCCCGGTCAATCTCCAGGGCGTTGTAAATCTCCGGCAGATGGCCCTCTTCGAAGGCCACATCCACCACGGCGCCCATGATTTGAGAAATTTTTCCGCTTTTCATTTACGCTCCCAAAGAGTAATAATGCTTAACCGCCAAGGCGCCAAGGTCGCCAAAAGTTCGAATGTCATGTAAGTACGACTCGCTTAATTCCCTGTTTCAAAATGGCTGCATTAAAATTGATGAGTAATCCCGGCCCCAACTGTCTGTGAACCTCAATTGCCGCACCAATAACCCTATGGGCCAGTTCATCAATATCAGCATCGGGTTCCTGCACTACTTGGCGCCCTTGGCGTCTTGGCGGTTAAAAAGATGGTTCATTTCTCCGCTGCGGCCAGGGCCTCTGCTCCGCCAACGATATCCAGGATTTCCTTGGTGATATCCGACTGCCGGGCCTTGTTATAGATCAGCTGCAGGTTGCTGATCACCTCACCGGCGTTTTCGGTGGCATTTTCCATGGCCGTCATCCGGGCGGCCTGTTCGGCAGCATACGATTCGAGCAGATAACGCCATACCTGCACGTTCAGATGCCGCGGGACCAACCCGGCCACCACGTCCTCCCGTGACGGCTCAAACAGCACCTCCCGGGTATCGATATCGACCCCTTCCTCCACCTGCAGCGGCAGCAGTTTCTCCAGCCGGATGTCCTGGCGCATCACATTGCCGAACTCGTTGAAGTACACCAGCACCTGGTCGGCCTCGCGGGACTCATAGCGGCCCACGATCTGCGCCCCCAGCCCGGTGGCATGCTCAAAACTCAGTGCGGACCAGAAGTCGATGTAGGAAGCCACTGTCGGGTAGTCCCGGCGGCGGAAGTGGTCCCGCCCCTTGCGGCCCACACAGATCAGGCTGACGTTCTCCTTGCCCAGCTTATCAATATGGTCCTGGGCCCGCCTGATCAGATTGTTGTTGAAGCCTGCCGCCATGCCCCGGTCCGATGTCACCACTACCATCAGGGTGCGCTTGATCTCCGGGCGCACCTGCAGCACCGGCAACTGTTCCCGGTCCACCTGGGGCAGCAGGTTATAGAGGACATCCCGCAGCCGGTTTGCGTAGGGCCGGGCCTGGAGCATGCTGTTCTGCGCCCGGCGAAGTTTGGCCGCCGCGACCATCTTCATGGCCCGGGTCACCTGCTGGATACTCTTTACCGAGCCGATTCGGCTGCGTATGTTTTTTAGACTGGCCACTGGCGCTCCCGGTCAGGCGGAAAAGATTTTTACGAAATCGGCGGTGGCAGTTTTCAGCCCATCGGCCGTGGCATCATCCAGCTGGCCCGTCTGGACAATGGCCGCCAGGTGCGCACCGGCGTTGGCCCGTAAATAGTCGATGTACTCGGCTTCGAACTGCTTCATCCTGTCCAGCGGCAGATCGTCCAGGAAGCCTTCCACGGCGGCAAATATGATGGCCACCTGCTCCTCAACGGGCACCGGCCGGTACTGGTCCTGCTTCAGGATTTCGCGCAGGCGTTCGCCCCGGGTCAACTGCTGTTGGGTGGCCTTGTCCAAATCCGAGCCGAACTTGGCAAAGGCCTCCAGCTCGCGGAACTGGGCCAGCTCCAGCCGCAGCGAACCGGCCACTTTGCGCATGGCCTTGATCTGGGCGTTGCCCCCGACCCGGGAAACGGAGATGCCCGGACTCACCGCCGGCCGGATGCCGGAGTTGAACAGGTTGGTTTCCAGGAATATCTGACCATCGGTAATGGAAATAACGTTGGTGGGGATATATGCCGCCACATCGCCGGCCTGGGTTTCAATGATGGGCAGAGCCGTCAGGGAACCGCCGCCCAGATCGTCATTCACCTTGGCGGCCCGTTCCAGCAGCCGGCTGTGCAGGTAGAAAATGTCGCCCGGGTAGGCTTCCCGCCCCGGGGGCCGCCGCAGCAGCAGCGACATCTGCCGGTAGGCGGTAGCGTGCTTGCTCAGGTCGTCATAGATCACCAGGGCGTGCATGCTGTTGTCCCGGAAATACTCGCCCAGAGTGGCCCCGGAATAGGGGGCAATAAACTGCAACGGCGCCGGTTCGGAGGCGCTGGCGGCCACCACCACGGTGTAATCCATGGCCCCCGCCTTCTCCAGCTCGGCCACGGCGGTAGCCACCGTAGAGGCCTTCTGGCCGATGGCCACATAGATGCAGTAGACCGGGGCATCGGTCTGGTGCGTATCCTGCTGATTGATAATGGTGTCCAGGGCGATGGCCGTCTTGCCGGTCTGGCGGTCGCCAATGATCAGCTCCCGCTGGCCCCGGCCGATGGGGACCATGCTGTCGATGGCCTTCAGGCCGGTCTGCAGCGGCTCATGGACCGGTTGCCGGAAAATAACTCCCGGCGCCTTGCGTTCGATGGGCATGTTCTGCTCGGTTTTGATGTCCCCCTTGCCGTCTATGGGCAAGCCCAGGGGACTCACCACCCGGCCGAGCATCCCTTTACCGACGCCGATCTCCACCACCCGGCCGGTGCGGGTGGCCAGATCGCCTTCCTTGACCAGCCGGGTCTCGCCAAAGAGGACAATGCCAACGTTGTCCTCCTCCAGGTTCAGGGCCATGCCAAAGACATTGTTGGGCAGCTCGACGAGCTCGCCGGCCATCACGTTATCCAACCCGTGGACCCGGGCCACGCCGTCGCCAATCGTGATCACTTCGCCCACTTCGGACACATCCAGGTCAACCTTGAAGGCCTCCAGTTGCGCCTTTAACAGGGCAGATATTTTTCCCGCTTCTAATTCAACAGACATACAACCATTGACTCCAATTTTTTAAGGATTTCGGACAGCATAAAATTATCAGGCCAGACCCTGGCGTACTTTTTCCAGCCGCCGGGCCAGCGAGCCGTCCACCAGCGTATTCCCCAGGCGGAGCTTGAGCCCCCCCAGCAGGGCCGGGTCGGTGTGGGCAGAGGCGCGCACAGTCCGCCCCAGTGACTTTGCCAGCCGGTCGGCCAACCTGCGCACCTGATCGGCGGGCAGCGCCTCGGCAGTGGTAATGGTCAGCGCCAAGCTGCCGCCCTGCGAGGCGGCCAACCGGGCGACAGTGCGCACCAGCTCCGGCAGACGGGACCCCAACTGCTGCTCCATCAGGAATTCCAGGGCGCCGTATTCGAGTTCGCCCAGCGCTGCACCGAGCGTCTTGCGCAGGATGGCCAGCTTGTCGCCGGGGGCGATGCGCCGGGTGATCAGCAGGTGGCGGAACGGCTGGCTCTCCCGAAACAGCCCTTCGATGAGCTGCAGCCGGTCGACCAGGTCGTCAACCGCATCTAGCTCCCGGGCTGCGGCCAGCACGGCGCGGGCCAATTTCCGGATGTCGCCGGCTGCGCGCATCAAGCCTTGCCGATCTGCCGCAGGCTGGCCTCGGCCAACTTCTGATTGTCGGCGGAAGTGATGTTGCGCTCCAGCACCTTCCCGGCGATTTCCAGCGACAGGTCTACCACCGTGGCGCGTATTTCGGCGATGGCCTTTACCTTCTCGGCCTCGATGCGCTCCTGCGCCGAAGCGACAATTTCATCGGCCTTGGTATGCGCTGTGGCCTCTATACCGGCGCGTAATTTTTGGGCCGTGACCCTGGCTTCGGTCAGGATTTCCTGGGCCTCAACCCGGCCGGCGCGGAGCTGCTGCTCGTATTTGGCGCTCATCTCCCCGGTTTCGGCGCGGGCCTTGTCGGCTGCGGCGAGGGCCTCTGCGATATTATGTTGACGCCGCTCCAGGGCCTCGATCATAGGGCCCCAGGCCTTGGTCGCCAATATCACCAGGACGATGAGGAAGGTGGTCCAGGTCCAGAAGATCAGACCGGTGTCGAGACTAACCAGTTTTTCCATGGCGCTACAGCAGTACGATCAGCAGACAGACCACTTCGGCAATGATGGCCACCCCTTCCAGCAGGAACAGGGGCAGGTTGATGGCGGCCCGGATATCGGCGGCGGCCTCGGGCTGGCGGGCCGTGCTTTCGGCGGCGGCGGCGGCAAAGCGTCCGATGCCCATACCGGCGCCGATGACCACCAATCCGGCTCCCAGGGCAGCCCCCAGCAGGGCAATCCCGGATGATCCGGCGGCGGCAGCTTCCTGAGCCCCCAGGGCAGCCGGGGCGGACAGACCTGCGAACAGGGCTACAAATAATAGCATTCGGCTCAGGCGTTTCATTTTCATTTCTATGTGACCCTCACTTATTAGGTTAGGTTTGCTCGAAGTCAGCGACCTCAAGACAAGTTCAAATCTTAATGCTCCGGATGAATGGCCGCCCCGATGAACACGGCTGACAACAGGGTGAACACGTAGGCCTGCACCAGGGCGACGATGATCTCCAGGAAGAAGATGCCGACATTCAGCGGCACCGAGCCAAGGCCCACCCAGGGGCTGCCCAGCAGAAATATGGGCGCCAGGATGGCCAGCATGGCGATGTGTCCGGCAGTCATATTGGCCGCCAGCCGCATGGTCAGCGCGAAGGGCCGCACAAACATGCCCAGAATCTCGATGGGTATCAGTATAAACAGCACCGGCCAGGGGATACCGGGGGGTACCAGGTTGCGCCAATGGCCAATGAAGCCGTGCTCCAGGGTGCCGGCAACAATGATGGCCAGGAAGGTGATGATCGCCAGCGCCGCAGTCACATTCACGTTCCCCGTGGCTGTTCCGCCTCCGCCGCCGGGAATGAGGTCAAAGATGGGAATCATGCCCAGGATGTTGGCCGTAAAAATCAGGGTGAAAAAGGTCAGCATCAACGGCGACCAGCGGGCCGCATGCGCCGCCCCGACGTTGGGTGTCACAATGCTCTTGTGCACGAATTCCACGACCATTTCCAGCATGTTGCTGAAACCGGTCGGCAGCGGATCGCGCTCCCTCCGATAGCGCCGGCTACCCAGCAGAAACGCCGTCAGCACCACGGCCCCGGCTATCCACAGCATGATCACATGCTTGGTGATGGAGATATCGAAACCGAACAGGCTCAGGGGCCACAGCACGTCGCTGTTGGTGACGTGGTGCAGGATGACCGTACCGATGGGTTCAGAATGATCCTGAATCGCCATGTCGTCCCTTGATTTGAATCAACCCGCCGCCGAGCCCGTGCCCAGCCGGCCGGCAATGAGCCGATGCTGATAGGCCCAAGCCTCCAGCAGGTGCCAAGCCATGAAATTGATCAGCAGGGAGGCCACGAAAACCGTCCTGGGCAGGGTCGTGGCAAGCACTACCGCCACCGTCCAGCCGCCGATGAGCAGCACCTTGGCAAAAAAGTTAATCAGCATATCGCGCTGATGCGTCTGGGCCGAGAGGGGCCGGCTGCCGTCCAGCAGCAGGGCCAGACTGACCCAGGAAACCACGGCCGGAACGAGGCCACCCGCGGCCAGGGCCCATGCGGCGCTGCCCCCGGCTATCTGCCTGGTCAGCAGGGCCGCCAGCCCCAGCAGAGCGGCCAGAGCGCCGGCATAAAGATGGTGCCTCATGGGCGGTCCTGGGGAGGAAACATGGCCCTCCATAAATCGTAAAAGCCCACCACCAACCCCAGCATGAGACCAGCCAGGAGGAGGGCCGGCGCCGTCTCCAGTTTGCGGTCGAGAAGATAGCCGAGCAGGCCCAATCCGATAACCGCACCGGCCATCGTCTGCGCTGCTACCAGCGCCTTCTTGTTTGAGGGGGACCCTGATGCCACAGAATTACCGGAGGGGAGATCAGCGCGGTCCCGTATGGATATCGCGGCCGTCAAGATTCATTATCTTTAACATCGGTGTCAGCGGATTCGAGATGCTTTTTATCGTGCTGCACGGCCCCATCGGTAGATGGCTTGGCCCCCTTCATTTTGCATTTTCCGGTGAACTGGGCCCCTTCCTCAATCACCAGCATGTCGACCTTTACCTCACCGACGACCCTTGCGCTGGCGCCCAGGGTGGCCCGGCCCTTCACCGAAAGGCTGCCCTCAAGGCTACCGTCTATCACCGCTTCGCTGGCCACGATGGCGCCTTTAACCACCGATTCCTGGGCGGTGCGCACCAGCCCGGCGGCCGTGATATCTCCAATGACTGTGCCATAGACCAGCGCTGAGCCCTTCACATCCAGGTTCCCCTGAAAAATGGTGTTGGGTCCGATAATGGTGTTGGTCTGTGTGTTGTTATCTTTAGCCATCTGTATCCACCGAAATATCCTGCCTGCGGTAAAGATCCATCAACGTCCGGGGATCGATGGAGCGGGCGTCCTTCCAGATTTCAAAGTGCAAGTGCGGCGCCTGACTCATGCCGGTGCTGCCTACCAGGGCAATGGGCTGGCCCCGCTCCACCCTTTCCCGCTGGTCCACAAGGTTGACCTGATTATGCCCATACACGGTGTAATAGTTGTCGCCGTGGCTGATGATCACCAGGTTTCCCAGATCTTCCGTCCAGTTCGCAAAGACCACCAGTCCCGCTGCCGAGGCCTGGATCACAGCGCCGGACACCGCGGCAATGTCGATGCCGTTGTGCTTGGCCTGCAGGTTGATCTCCCTGAGCAGCAGACCCCGGGTAACGAACCCATCCACCGGCGGGAGGGTCGGCACGTTATCCAGAAAATTGAGATAGTAACCGTCAAAGAGCATGCCGCCGGCCCGGTCCTTGCGGGCGCCTTCAGCGGAACTCCCCAAGCCGGCCGTCAGCGGCCCCAGCAGCTCCTGTACCAGCCCGGCGCTGAGCAGTCCGTGCCGATCCGTGTCCATCACCGTTTGCCGGACATGATCACGATAAAGCCGCAACTGGCGGTTCTGGGCCACCAGTCCGTCATAGCCTCCCAGCCGTCCCGCATACAGCACCAGGGTGACGATCAGCCCGCTGAGTCCCAGCGCGGCCACCAGAGCCCAAACGGCCACTGTGCGCATCCGGACATTGAAACTGCGGCTCCATCCGCCCTCGCCGGACATCACGATAAGGTCATATTTGCGGCTCCCAAGCCGCTTCAAATAGCCCATAAGTTTAGCCAGTGGGAAAAATGGGTGTCAATGATTAAGGCAGCTTGGCCCCACCATATTAACCGACCAGCTCCTGATCCCCCTCAGGAATGATGATTTCGATAATGCGTTCCAGGTCGTCCTGGGAGTAGTAGGCGATTTCAATAGTGCCCGACGTGTCATCCTTGGGCTTGATGCGCACCTTGGTGCTCAGCCGCGCCAACAGTTCCAGCTCCACATGATTCAGGAATGAGAGCCGCTGCGCCGAGGGGGCGTTCTTTTTGGCGCCCCGGGCCGTTCCCGTGGCCTTCCGGCTGACACCGGTCAGGGTCTGCACCGCCGTTTCAGTCTGCCTGACGCTGAGCCCCTCCTGCATGATCTCTTTCCACAGTTTCTGCATCAGAGCCGGCTGGGGCAGGGCCAGAAGAGAGCGGGCATGGCCCATCGAAATGTCGCCCCCGGCCAGGCTCTCCTTGATCTCGGCGGGCAGTTTGAGGATGCGCAGATAGTTGGCCACGGCCGGCCGGCTCATGCCCACCTGCTTGGCAATGGCTTCCTGCTTCAGATCGTACTTGCTGTGCAGCAGGGCGAAGGCTTCGGCCTGCTCCACCGGGTTCAGGTCCTCGCGCTGGATATTCTCGATGAGGGCGTACTCCAGCAGGTCGACATCAGATTTGACGCTGAGTTTATAGACCGGCACCTTTTTGAGGCCCGCCAGTTTGGCCGCCCGTAGCCGTCTCTCTCCCGCCACCAGCTGGTAGCGGCCCGCGCCCATATCACGCACCGACAGGGGCTGCAGAATCCCCTTGGCCTGCACCGATTTAACCAGGCTGTCCATCTCGCCCAGGCCGAAATCTTTGCGGGGCTGGAACGGATTGGACTCGATAAGCTCCACCGCCACCAGCAGCTGGCCGCCGTCGCTGTCTGCAAGCCCCTCCCCCGGTGGAATCAGGGCTTCAAGCCCTTTGCCGAGACGGGACTTAGGCATGGTTAGCCAGCACCTCACTCACCAGGGACATGTAGTTCTGGGAGCCGATTGAGGAGACATCGTACAGAATGATCGGTTTGCCGTAGCTGGGCGATTCGCTCAGCCGGACGTTGCGCTGAATGGCAGTCTTGTACACCTTGTCGCCGAAATAAGCGCGCACCTCGTCCGCCACCTGTTTGGAAAGGTTCAGGCGGCTATCGTACATGGTGATAAGCACCCCCTCGATCTCCAGGGTCTTGTTGAGCTGCCGCTGAATGAGGCGGATAGTGTTGAGCAGTTGGGAGAGCCCCTCCATGGCATAATACTCGCACTGGATGGGGATCAGCACCGAGTCGGCGGCGGTGAGGCTGTTCACCGTCAGCAGCCCCAGGGAGGGCGGACAGTCGATGAACACGTACTCGAAATCGCCGTTCAGGTTGGCCAGCGCCTTGCGCAGCACATACTCCCGGGCCAGCATGCCGACCATCTCCACCTCTGCTCCGACCAGCTGGTGGGAGGCAGGCAGGATGTAGAGGTGATCGAGCTGGGTGCCGATGATGGCATCGCTGACATCGGTATTGCGGGAGAGGATATCGTAAATCGATAACTCCACACCATCAGGCTCAATGCCCAGGCCGCTGGTGGCGTTGGCCTGGGGATCGATGTCGATGAGCAAGGTCTTTACTTCGCTGGCCGCAAGCCCCGCCGCAAGGTTCACCGCCGTGGTGGTTTTGCCAACCCCGCCTTTCTGATTGGCTACCGCGATAATCTTTGTTTTTTTAGCCATATATACCTGCAAGTCCGTTCCCTAATCAATGGTGGGCCGAATCTAATCATCCAGCCGGGCAGGCGCAACGCTCCGCCTCTCGGTAGAAATGCACCTGCTCCTTCGAGATTAACCCCTTGCGCCCCTTTTTGAGGGGCGTCTAAATTACTTTGCCATGTACCGGTCACGCCACCAATCTAATCCGGACCCCGGCGGGTCTGAACGGGCCTGCTGAAAGCCCCCTTACGGACCGGATACCATTCATGATGCCACTGCGGAACTGCTGATGGAACCATCAAATATTGCCCGGGAAATTGCCGCGCGGGTCCGGGCTCGCCTGGGACCGGATGCCACCCCGGAGATGATTGCGAGTGTTGTGCGCAGGGTGGAGACCCTGCTGCCCCGAACCGCCACCGGTCAGGGGCGCTTCATCATCGCCGCTACCGGCCCGGACCATCCCGATGCCGCCGCCGGGCTGTTCCAGAAGCTCCAGGACCTGGGTTGCCGGGTCCTCAACGCCGACCGGGCCCACGCCGGGGGCATCTTCAGCCTGCTTATCAGTTGTGATACGGACCGCTGCTCCCTGCCCGCCGACGAACTGGCCGCCACCCTGCAATCAGCCGGAGATGCCGACGGCCTGCAGGTCAGTATTGATCCCGGCAGCGGTCCCGGCGCCGGGCCATCCGGCAGCGGCAACGGCTGAGGGCGGGACCCATGCGCAAGGCGGCCATCCTGATCACCGGCGCCAATGGCGAGATCGGCCACGGTCTCATCCGGGCGCTGCAGGATACAGCCGACGTGCCTGTCGTGGCGCTCGACATCCAGGAAGTGGACCCGGCCCTGCGGCCGGCCCTGCACGAAAACATTGTCGGCAATATCCTCGACCAGAACGTGCTGGACAGCATCAACAGCCGCTATGAGTTGTCGGCCATCTACCATCTGGCGGCCCTGCTGAGCACCCGGGCCGAGTTCTCCCCGAAGATCGCCCACCAGGTTAATGTGGACGGCACCCTCAACCTGCTGACACTGGCGGTGGACCAAGCCCGTAGCCAGGGCCGGCCGGTGAAGTTTTTCTTCCCCAGCTCCCTGGCCGTTTACGGCATACCGGACTTGGAGACCAAGCTCAAAGCTGGAGCGGTAAAGGAGGACGACTTCCTTTTTCCCCAGACCATGTACGGCTGCAACAAACTCTACTGCGAGCTGTTGGGGACCTATCACGCCCGGTACTACCAGCGGTTGGCGGCCGATGCCGGCACCTTCCGGGTCGATTTTCGCTCCATCCGTTTCCCTGGACTGATCAGCGCCGTTACCCTGCCGGCCGGCGGCACCTCCGATTATGCCTCGGAGATGGTCCATGCCGCTGCCCAGGGGATACCTTATGACTGCTTCATCCGGGAGGACGGGGTGATGCCGTTCATGACCATGCCTGACGCCATCCGGGCCATCGGCGAAATCATGGCCGCACCGGTCGAGCGGTTGAGCCGGCGGGTCTACAACATCACCGCTTTCAGCCCTAGCGCCGCCGAGCTGCGCCAGATCATCCTGACCCATTTCCCCCGGGCCGAGATCGGTTTTAAAGTGGATGACCGGCGCCAGGACATCGTGGACAGTTGGCCGGTGGAGGTGGACCAATCCGCCGCCCGCGAGGACTGGGGCTGGCAACCGGCGGACGACCTTGAGTCGGCCTTCTCCGGCTACCTGGTGCCGGCCATCAAGGAACGGTACAGACACTAGCAGAAACTGAACGGAATTATGCCTGTAAATCACTATATTCAAATAGCATGGAAAAGCTAAAGCCGACAAGCAGATCAATTTTATTTAGTATCGCCGACGGGAAGGGAAGTCCCGTTCCAGCCGCCAGCGTAAAAGAATTCCTTCAACACCTTCAGACTATGGTTTACAATATTGCTGAAATGAGAGCGAGTAAAGACCCCGCTAAACCAGGTAAAAAAGGTGCAAATATTCATGATGCATGTGACCTTCGAATAATTGGAATGGAATTCAGTAGTGCAACCTTTTTGATAGAACCACCGCCACAAAAGGATGAATTATTCCACTTCGACATTGGTTTTAAATCCTTGCAGGATGCGTTTGAAGTTTTTAAGAAAGTTGGCGAAGAGGACACCGCGGGGCTCTCAGCTCTGCTCCCCGAACCCAAGCATCGTAAAAAAATTATCGCTAATGCGCAAGCAGCTATCCCAAAGAAAAAAACTGGCTTTTATCTCTCCGCAACATCTTATACAGGCAATACAAAAAGCCTAAGCAAGGCAAAACAAGAGTTTCTGAAAACGGTAATGCAAATTGAGGAGGACGAAAATCTTGAGGCTACGGCAGGCGTCCAGAAAAAGTTGATTGATGCCAAGGGGATAGCAGTGTTCGGCCCTGATGACGAATTTCAAAAATGGGACGAGATTTACTCCCTTGAGGATTGGAAGGCGCTAATTCTTGAAAAAGTCGATGGGACTAAATATTCCTTTGTTTTTACGAATCCGATTCCATTTGAGATCACCGAGGAAGATTCATTAACTCTCTTGAAGTATCAACCACTCAATATTCTCGTTTCGGGCACAAACATCCAGGAAGCCGTCTCCGAATTAGGCGCGACCATCGATTTTCTTTGGAATGAGTATGTCTTAGCGGATCAAAGTGAATTGCACGCAAGTGGACTCTCTCTAAAGGAAAGTCTCCTTGCGCATATAAAAGAGACTCCGCTCCTTGCCTAGCCGGAAAAGAAAAAAAATCCGTCAGGGTTTATTGAATAAAGGATTTGAGCAGTCCAATAGAGATCATGCTTATTTCGTATTATTTATTAAGGGAAATAAAACGGATATTTATACAAAAGTTAGCCATGGCTCAGGTGAAATAGGTAACCCCCTTTTATCGACGATGGCAACTCAAGTGAGGCTCACGAATCAAAAGTTTCTGCAACTCATCGATTGCCCACTGACCAACAAAGCATATTTAGACATCCTAAAAAGTGGGGATCCTCGTTATGGATAGTGCAAACAGCGGGATATGATCGCTCTATGGGATAAGGAGAATTCCTAAATGGATAAATTCCCAAATATTTGGTATGAATTCAGGTTTCCGAATGACCAAGTGGCCCAGGGGAAACACAGTCAATTCCTTGATGAAATTAGAATTTTGTCCTTGGCGGCAATAAAACACGATCCGGATATCCTTGCAAGGCTTATAGTTCTGGGAATCCCGCAAGCTGACGCGACTTCAAACTATGTAATTCCAAATCGTAATGATCCTGGTTTATTGGATGGGCTCATTGAAAAGTGGTCAGAATACAAAATTTCTGATGAGAGTAGGATTAATGATTACAGTGAGTGCGCATTATTATTTGGCGATCAACGGGTTTTTCAGAATCTAAAACAGGAGTAATGTTCACCCCATTCCGCTCTAGAACACATGCCATTATTATGAGGCGTATTTCACGCTTTAATTTTCCATTAAAATAAATACTTTCAAGGATTTGCAGATGGATACCATCTCCACCCGTCTGACCGCCGAACTGGCCGAAATCCGGGAGGCCGGCCTGTACAAAGCCGAGCGCATCATCTCCTCCCCCCAGAGCGCCGAAATCGCCGTCGCCGGCCAGAGCGTGCTCAACTTTTGCGCCAACAACTACCTGGGGCTGGCCAACCATCCCGACCTGCTGCAGGCGGCCCGGGACGGCCTGGAGCAGTGGGGCTTCGGCCTGTCGTCCGTGCGCTTTATCTGCGGCACCCAGGAAATCCACAAGACGCTGGAGGCCAAGATTGCCGCCTTCCTGCAGACCGACGACGCCATTCTCTACACCAGTTGTTTCGATGCCAACGGCGGCCTGTTCGAGACCCTCCTGGGGCCGGAGGATGCGGTCATCTCCGACGCCCTGAACCACGCCTCCATCATTGATGGTATCCGTCTCTGCAAGGCCCAGCGCTACCGCTATGCCCATGCCGATATGGCCGACCTGGAGGCCCAGCTAATCGAATCCGCCGGCGCCCGGACGCGGCTCATCGCCACCGATGGCGTCTTTTCCATGGACGGCGATGTGGCCAAACTCGGCGAAATTTGCGACCTGGCCGAAAAGCACACCGCCCTGGTGATGGTGGACGACTCCCACGCCACCGGTTTCTTCGGCCCCAGCGGCCGGGGCTCCATTGATCATGCCGGCGTCATGGGCCGGGTCGACATCATCACCTCGACCCTGGGCAAGGCCCTGGGCGGCGCCAGCGGGGGTTTTACGGCCGGCCGGGGGGCAATCATCGAGCTGCTCAGGCAGCGCTCGCGCCCCTACCTGTTCTCCAACACCGTCGCCCCGGCCATCGTCAGCGCCTCCATCGCCTGCCTCGATATGCTCAGCCGGACCACCGAGCTGCGCGACCGGCTGGCAGGCAGCACGGCCTACTTCCGCGAAAAGATGACCGCCAACCGCTTCGACATCACCCCCGGTGAGCATCCCATCGTCCCCATCATGCTGGGCGACGCCCGGCTGGCCCAGGATATGGCCGCCGCCATGCTGAGCGAGGGCATCTATGTGGTCGGTTTCTCCTACCCGGTGGTGCCCAAGGGGGCCGCCCGGATCAGGGTGCAGATTTCGGCGGCCCACAGCCGGGCGCATCTGGACAAGGCCATCGCCGCCTTCAGCAAGGTGGGGCAGGAGATGGGGGTGGTGGGGTAAATTTTATGACCGCCAAAACCTATTTTCACCCTTTTCCTGTTGTTAAGAACGATCTGTTTTGGTAAACTAGTACCTAGTAACACTGTGACTAGAGGTACAAGATGTCTAGAACAATCCGGATTAGCGATGAACTTTATGTGTATATTCAAGAGGATGCAATTCCGCTTGAGGATACTCCAGATAGTGTCCTTCTAAAATGGGCGGAGCAGCTAGATAAGATTAGAAAGGATTCTAATAGCGATCTAGAAAATCAGGAAAGAGGTACTGGGAGTATCCGTGTTAGGAGACCCCCTGCAGAGCTAGTTCAAGCCGCTCCCATGGGTGTTCAAAGAAAGCTACCTATCCGTGCGATTTACAGAGTAAGCGTATCAGGCCGGGAAGTTGGGATCAATCTTTATGACCATCTCTTTTCGAAGCTTCGTGGGGCAGTAAAACCCGGCGATATTCGGGAAATAGTACGACAGAGTGTTATTGAAATTTCTGGTTCGAAGATATTTACCCGATATGCGAATCTAAACAGGAATCAGAATTACTATTTTGGATTTAATCCAAGAACAATGGATGATCAATCTGACTGTTCATATACCATCCTGCTATGCGGGGAAACTAATCTAATCCACGTATTTGCTATTCCATACGATGAGTTTGTAACCTTTGCCAGTTCTGGTGTTGAAGTTGGCAAATCGAAACAATATCAATCGCATATTTACCCAGATCAAGGATACATACTATCGGTGACAGGAAATCCAAGTGTAAAGATTGACATGAAGAACTATTTGATATTCGAAGGCGATTTCGATGAAAATATGGCCTCACCCATAATATCCTTATTTGATGGGAGTTAATGGATAATCATATATTGGGGGAGTGAAATGCTAATTGAGGGCATCTACGTCATCGCCTTCTCGTACCCCGTCGTGCCCAAAGGTACCGCCCGGATTTGAGTGCAGATATCCGCCGCCCCAGCCGGGCGCATTTGGACAAGGCCATCGCTGCGTTCACCAAGGTAGGGCAACAAACGGGAATTTTCTCATGAGCATACCCACTAGCCTCTCTACCGCCAGCCAGATCGCCCTCACCGTCCACGACCTCCTGAAGCTCTTGACAAGGCGCACGCTATTCCGTACGTTTCGCCCATGAAAACCGTAACTGCCACAAAGGCCCGCGAAACACTCTACCGCCTGCTGGACGAGGCCGCTGAATCCCACGAACCACTGCTGGTGACCGGCAAGCGGGGCAATGTGGTGCTGGTCAGCGAGGAGGACTGGCGCGCCGTTCAGGAAACGCTGTACCTGCTGGCCATACCGGGGATGCGTGAGTCGATCCGTGAGGGACTGGTCAGCCCCCTCGAGGAGACATCCCCCGATCCCGGCTGGTGACCTGGCGTCTGGCCTTCACCCGCCAGGCCCAAAAGGACGCGCGCAAGATTTCGGAGGCCGGGTTTCAGTCCAAGGCTGAGGCTTTGCTGAAGATTCTGGCCAGTGATCCCTTTCAGACCCCACCGCCCTTTGAAAAACTGGTCGGCGACCTGGCCGGGGCCTATTCCCGGCGCATCAATATCCAGCACAGGCTGGTGTACCAAGTGCTGGAGCGGCAACGCACCGTGAAGATCATCCGCATGTGGAGCCACTATGAATAATCGCCTAAAGTTGATCGCGCCCCGCTCACAACCGTAGCCCTGCCGCCCATTTCGTAGCAAATTCTGGCATGTTCAACACTCCCTCCGACCGCACCCCGGTCCCGCGGCTGCCCCGGCGGGGGGCCTGCGACCGGGCCACCATCGATCCCATTATCGACACAGCCGATCCCGCTCTGGCGCCGGAGATACCTCTCCCCGATTACCTTCAGCCAGGCGGCGTCAGATGAGGCAGGCGATGATTTTGGGGCTGATGGCCCTGTTGGCCGCCGGTTGTGCCCAGGGCCTCACGGATCCGCAGAAGGAGGCCCTGGTCATATTGGAGCGGGCCCTCACGCTGCTGGGAGGGGCGGAGAAACTGGCCGCCATCGAGACCCTCCAGGTCACCGCCACATGCGTGGGGCCACGGGGGCCGTACAAGACCCACATCGCTTCGCGCAGCAACGGCGACCTCTATTTCAGGCAGGTGTTTCCCAAGTGGGGTGAGCGCAAAGGGGGCCTGGTGGGGGACCAGTACTGGCGGCAGGAGCTGCACGGCGAAGTTGAGACCATCGACCACCGTCTGGCCATGGTGATGCGCTTCCACGATTTCCACCGCCTTGTGATCAACATGGAGCGCCGTTTTTCCCGGCTGGAGGCCGCCGAAAACGAAACCTTCTTTGGTGTGGAAGCGCAGAAGGTCGAGATGCGGGACGAATTGGGCCAGCCGGCCGCAGCCTATTTCAGCGCGTCCATCGGACTGCCCCTGGGCTTCGCCATCACCGACCCGGACCGGCCCGACAGCGCCTTCATTACCGTCCGCCTGGGAAAGTGGCAGCAGGTGGGCGATGTCATCCTGTTCAAGCAGGCCATCCTCGATGAGGGGGATTACACATTCCAGTTCAACTATGTGGACATCCGGCTCAATCCCGATATCGACTCGCTGCTGGTCATTCCCGGTAGCGAGCCGGACCTGCCCGACACCACTGGGTCCGACATCACGATAGAAGGGTAGCCCCGGGCAGCCCGGCGCACAGTCCCCTTGCGCCCGGAGCCGCGCCGGAAGTAAACTGATTCAATCTTCACCCCAGCCCCGGAGAAAACCAAACATGTCAAATGCTATTTCCATCACCTTCGGCCAACGCCTGTCCAACTGGAAGCTGATCTTTGATACCTGCGCCTTGCCTGAAGACCGGACCATGGATACCGTCTCCAAATGGCTCCTGGCAGTGCGCCCCTGCGTCTTCAGGATGACCGTATTCTCAGGCGCTATTGGGGGCCTGCTGGCCGCCGCCACGGCCACCACCATCAACTGGGGATATTTCTCCCTGGCGCTGCTGGGGCTGGTCATCGCCCACGCCGCCAATAATATGATCAATGACTATTTCGACTGGAAGCAGGGCATTGATACCGAGGACTATGTCCGTGGACAGTATACCTTCCATCCGATCCTTTCAGGGGCCATCACCCCGGGCCAACTGCTCAGGGCCATTTTGCTGATGAACATCATTGATGCGGCCATCCTGGCCTATTTCGTGATGCAATTGGGCACGACGGTCCTGATTTTCGCGCTGGCCGGCCTTTTTATAAGTGTCTTCTACGTCGCGCCGCCCCTCAAGCTGAAACAAAATGGCCTGGGGGAGCTGGGCGTTTTCATCGTCTGGGGCCCGTTAATGACGGCCGGGACCTACTTTGTCGCGGCCGGCAGCGCGCCCAGCTGGGTCTGGCTGGCCAGCATCCCTTATGCCATTGTCGTAACCACGGTGCTCCTGGGCAAGCATATTGACAAACTGTCGGCGGACGCAGAGCTGGGTATCCGCACACTGCCGGTCCTGCTGGGCAACAGATTTTCGCTCATTCTCAACCAGTTGCTCATGGCATCATTTTATGTGCTGATAGTCATTTTGGTGCTGACCGCGACGGTGGGTCCCTGGGTGATCATCACTTTTCTGGCCATACCACGGCTGATCAAGGTAATGGGTATCTACAATTCGCCCCGGCCAACCGAGCAACCGCCCGACACGCCCACCTGGCCGCTGTGGTTCGTGGGCTGGGCCTTTTACCACAACAAAATGGCGGGTGGCTTCTTTGTGCTGGGTCTCATCATGAACCTGATTGTGCCGGTAGAGCTGCCGTTCCTGTAACGGCCTGACAGCGCAGGATTTGACTTGCGGCCCGGGGCGGAGTGACAGGGCCGAGGCGAGATGAGAGGCCTAGCCGGCCCCGCCCACTGCTGGATCAACAGCCGCCGGCGGGAGGCTAACCTTGGGCAGGGCCTTCAAAGTGATGAGCAGCCAGGTTGCTCCAACGATGGCGGCGCCGTACATCGCCACGACCATGGAGCCCCATACCCATTCCACCGGACGGTGCTGCACGAACGTAAAATAGGCCGCAATGGGCGCTCCCAGCGCCATCACCCGCAACATCGTCACCACCAGGAACGGCAGCCCCTTGCCCATGCCTTGCATTACCCGCGCTGAAATAATCCCGATGGGGGCGACGGGAAAGGCCAAGGCGCTGATGCGCAGATAGGAAACGCCGGTGGCCAGAATCTCGGCATTGGGCCGGAATATCTGTAGTACAATCGGCGCCAGCGGATATATGATGATGGCGAATCCAAAGCCGTAAATCACGGCCCGGCTGATGGCATAGCCCACCAACTGCTTTATCTCCCCCGTCTCCCCGGCTCCATGGAACATCGCCACCAGGGTCACGCAGCCGGTGGCCAGGGCGATAAGGGGCAGAAAGTAGATCATTTCGATGCGGCTGGCCACCTGGTAGGCTGCTACGGCATGGGGTGAAAAGCTGCTCAGAATCTTGTTGTACACTGCTCCCCCGACTGCCATAATCATAAAGGAGAAGGACGCCGGCACACCGATCTTGAAAATGGCCCCCAGGATGGCCGGCTGGTAACGGAAATTCCGCAGTTCAAAATTGACGTAGGAGCTGCGCTTGACCACGAGCATGTAGATGAACACCAGAAACACCACCACCTGGCTCACCGCAGTGGCGATAGCCGCGCCACGGACCCCTTGGTCCAGCACGAAAATAAATATGGGGTCCAGGATGATGTTGAGCACCATACCAATGCCCAATATCGCCATCGGCCGGACTGTATCCCCTTCACCGGTGAGGATGCCCCGGAAAAATCCGGAAAGCACCGAAAAGGGAATCCCGATCGCCACAATCTGCAGGTAGCGCCAGCCCAGTTCCGCGACAGGGCCGGTTGCGCCCATCAAGGTCAGCATGCGGGGACCGTAGAGCAGCCCGGCGGCCATCAAGGCTCCGCCGATGACCACACCCAGCACCACGGCATGTTCGGCGGTGTTGTCGGCCCGCTGCTTGTCCTTTGCGCCGATGGCCTGGGCCACCACCGCCGTCACGCCGCTGGAGAGGCCCATCACCGTGCCGTAGGCCAAAAAGACCAGCGGCATGTTGAAGGCCATGGCTGCCACGGCATCGGGTCCCACCCAGCCGACGAAAACCATGTCCACCACCGAGTAGAGGGTATGGATGATCATCCCGCCGAATACCGGCAGACTGAGTTTCCACATGGCCCGTCGGGGGTTGGCCAGAAAATCGTCCAGGCGAGAGCCGTCATTTTTCTTCATGGGGCCGAAGTTAAATCCCGCGCCAGACGGGTAGTCACAAATTATCCCCGGTACTCCGCTGCCCGCTCATTTTGAACTGGGAATCAGGTTGTAACCCCAATTTGGCGGGGGGTAACTTTTAAGCTGTGTTGAGTAACTTTGCAGTTGGGGGAATTAACCTGAATCCGATGTCATTAATGCTGTCGCCAACGCGCCCATGCTGAATCGTCCGGCGCCGCGCTTCTTTCTCATCGGCCTGGTCCTGCTGTGGGTGATCTGGAGGCTCCTGCCAACCCTTGAATACCGAGCGCTCAGCCCGGAGGACAAGGAGCAGCGGCGCATCGCCGGTACCCTGGCCGATCTGGAGCATAAGATCATCAACCTGGGTCTTGATCTGCAAGGCGGCATCCACCTGGTTCTGGAGGTCGACATTCCCACCCTGCTGCGCACCCTGGCGGATAACCGGGACAGCCGCCTGGAAGACCTGCTGGCCCGTACCGAGGTGGAAGTGCAGGCCAGCGGCGACGACTATTTTGACCGCTTTACGGCCAATGTGGCCGCGGAAAACCTGCGCCTGATCAGGTACTATTCCAGCTACGGCACCAAGGTTCCCGACATCATTCGGGCGCTGGAGGAGGAAGCCGACGACGCCGTGGCCCGGTCGCTGGAGATCATCCGCAATCGGGTGGATGAGTTCGGCGTTTCCGAGCCGACTATCCAGAAGGTCGGCGGCAGGCGCATCATCGTCGAGCTGGCCGGCATCGAAGATCCGGAGCAGGCCCGGGGTCTGATCCAGAACACCGCCCTGCTCGAGTTCAATATTGTGCAGGATGGCAACGTCACCGGGGATGTGCTCCTCGCCATCGACGAACTGCTTAAAAAGTCGAACCTGGCCCTGGGCGAGATTGTGGCCGAACCGGCGACCGGCGCCGAGCCTGCCCCCGAAACGGACGACGGTCTGTCAGCCCTCCTGGGTGGCGGCGCCGAGACCCCCAGCGCCATCAGCGGGGACCTCCTGATTCCCGGCGAAATATTGGGCGAGCGGCCGTTCTCCGCTTATATCCACCTGCATGGCGCCAACCTGGTGGTGGAAGCGCGCTACCGCTACGCCGTGGAGGCGTTGCTGGCCCGTCCGGAAGTACAAGCGGGAATCCCCGCTGACGGCCTTTTCCTGTGGAGCAACCGCACCGAAACGTTGGAGGGTCCCGGCGGCACGCGGGAGTTTTACACCCTTTTCTATCTAGATAAAGAGCCCGGTCTCACCGGCGGGGTCATCACCGAGGCCAGGGCCAATATTGGCGGTCTCGGCTCCACGGCGGCGAACCAGCCTGTGGTCAACCTTGAGATGAACAAGGAAGGGGCCCGGGCCTGGGCCCGGCTGACCGGCGCGAATATTGGCCGGCGGGTGGCCCTGGTCCTTGACAAAAAGGTGCACATGGCGCCCGAGATCCGCAACAAGATATCCGGCGGTAATACGGTCATCGAAGGGCTGGACAGCATGGAGGAGGCCAAGGTTATCGCCATCGTGCTGCGGGCCGGCTCGCTGCCTGCGCCGGTGACGATCATCGAGGAGCGCTCTGTGGGGCCGAGCCTCGGGCAGGACTCTATCGAGCGCGGTGTACGGGCGGCCTCAATCGGCGGCCTGCTGGTGATCCTGTTCATCTCCTTCTACTACAAGCGCAGCGGCCTCATTGCCACCCTCGCGCTGGTGTTCAATATTTTAATCGTGCTGGCGGCGCTGGCCGCCATGCGCGCCACCCTGACCCTCCCCGGCATCGCCGGCCTGATCCTGACCGTCGGCATGGCGGTGGATGCCAACGTGCTCATCTTCGAGCGCATCCGCGAGGAGCTGGACAAGGGCAAATCGATCCGCGCCGCCATCGAAAGCGGCTACGCCCGGGCCACGGTCACTATCCTGGACGCCAACATCACGACCGGTGTGGCGGCGGTGGTCCTGTTCCAGGTCGGTACCGGACCCGTCAAAGGCTTTGCCATTACCCTCTTCTGGGGCATTATCGCTTCCATGTTCACCGCTATATTCATGACCCGCACGGTCATGATGGCTCGCACCCAAAGTGGCAAACTGAAAGAACTGAGTATCTGAGTCATGCGACTGCTTCAAAATACCCATTTCGATTTTCTGGGCAAACGCCGGCTGGCGGGATTCATCTCGGCGGCGGTTATCGTGCTGGGTATCGGCTCGCTGGTGGCCAAAGGGGGACCTGCCCTGGGCATTGACTTCACCGGCGGCACCCTGGCCCAGCTGCGCTTCGCTGAACCGGTGGAAATCGGCGACCTGCGCAGCCGTCTCATGGAGGCCGGCTTCGAGGCGCTCACCATCCAGCAGTTCGGCAGCCCGGCAGATATCCTGTTGCGTGCGCCGACCGAGGATGATCCGAATATCGATTTTGGCGACCGGCTCAGGGGGGCCCTGGCCGGAGAGAGTTTTGAGATTCTGCGGCTCGAGCTGGTCGGACCCAAGATCGGCGGCGAACTGCGCAGCAAGGCGCTGCAGGCCGTATTCTATGCCCTGCTGTTCATCCTGTTTTACATCACCGTCCGCTTTGACCGCTACTACGCCCTGGGGGCCGTGGCTGCCCTGGCCCACGATGTGCTCATCACCCTGGGTATCTTCTCGCTGCTCAACCTGGAAATTGACCTGGCCATCATTGCCGCCTTTCTGACCATTGTCGGCTACTCCCTGAACGACACCATCGTGGTCTTTGACCGCATCAGGGAAAACCTCCGCCTGGACCGCAAGGCCGATCTGTTTCTCACCGTCAACCGCTCCCTCAACCAGACCCTCAGCCGGACCATTATCACCTCTGTAACCACTTTCGTGGTGGTGCTGATTCTCTACCTTTTCGGCGGCGAAGTGATCCGTTATTTTGCTTTCGCGCTCATTATAGGGGTCGTGGTGGGTACCTACAGTTCGCTCTATGTAGCCGGCCCGATCATGGCTACATTGGAGGCCCGGGCCCAGCGCCGCGCCGGGGCTCGTTCGTGATTTCCGGCCTCCCGGCCCACCCCGTCCCTTATCAATCCGACTGAAAGGATCGCGCCATGCCGGTCACAGCAGTTATTGGAGGCCAGTGGGGTGATGAAGGCAAAGGCAAGATTGTAGACCTGCTCGGCGCGGACATGGACCTGGTGGCCCGTTACCAGGGTGGCGCCAATGCCGGCCATACGGTGCAGACCGGTGAACAGACATTCATCCTGCACCAGATTCCCTCAGGAATCCTGCATCCCAACGTGCGCTGCGTGCTGGGCAACGGCATGGTCATCGACCCCATCGCCCTGATGGAGGAGCTCGACAGCCTGGCCGCCAACGGCATCGACACCAGCGACCGGGTGCTGCTGAGCACTCACGCCCACATCGTCACCCCCCTGCATCAGGCCATGGACCGGGCCACCGGGCATATCGTCGGCACCACCGGCCGGGGCATCGGTCTGGCCTACGCGGACAAGGCCCGCCGGCTCGGTATCCGGGCCGTCGACCTGACCGATATCCGGGGGCTGGGCGGCTATATCCTCAAGCGGCTCAAACTGGGCCTCAATCAGGGCGAGATTCAAAAGTCCGATCTGCCGGCCCTGAAAACGGAGATCGAGGCCTTCCTCCACGCCTGCAGCCGGATGGTATCTCTGTTGGCCGACACCGTGCAGGTGCTGCAGGAAGCGATTGACCGGAACGACAAGGTGCTGATCGAAGGGGCCCAGGGGACCCTCCTCGACATCGACTTCGGGACCTACCCCTTCGTCACTTCGTCCTCCTCCGGCAGTGGCGGCATCGCCAGCGGACTGGGCATTCCCCCCAGGGCGGTGGACCGGGTTATCGGCATTTTTAAAGCCTACACGACGCGGGTCGGCAATGGCCCGTTTCCCACCGAACTGGACGACGCGATCGGCAAGCGGCTCCAGGACAGCGGGGCTGAATTCGGCGCCACCACCGGAAGGCCCCGGCGTTGCGGCTGGTTTGACGCCGTCGCCGGGCGCTATAGCTGCCAAGTGAACGGCATCGACGAAATCTACCTGAGCAAGCTCGACATCCTGGACCGGTTCGACGAGCTGAAAATCTGCACCGGATACACTCTTGACGGGGTCACTATTGACGGCTTTTCCGCGGCCGTGCACCGGCTGGATAAAATTGAGCCGCACTACGAGACCCTGCCGGGCTGGAACGCCTCCAGCGCGGACCTGACAGCCGCCGAGCAGCTCCCTGAAGCGGCCCAAAATTATATTGGCCGGGTGGAAGAACTGCTCGGCGTACCGGTCACCCATGTATCCATAGGAGCTGAGCGCAACCAGATTCTGAAACGATGACACCCCGTCCCCCTGTGGTCTGGGTATTCACGCTCATGTGCCTGATCTGGGGTTCCACCTTCATGGTGCTCAAGATGGGCCTCTCCGGCACCCCGCCCCTGCTCGGCGTCTCCCTGCGGCACCTGGCCGCATCCCTGATACTCCTGGCCATCATTCGCTATCGGGGCCTGCCGATTCCCTGGAGCCGGCAGGCCGTTAAACTGTATGCCACGGTGGGCGTCCTCAATTTCGGTCTGAGCTATGCCCTCACCTACAGCGGGACCATCTACATTTACAGCAACATCTCCGCGCTGCTCTGGGCCAGCTTTCCCATCACCACCGCCTTGACGGCCCACTTCTTCCTGCCGGCCGAACGCCTCAGCTGGCTCAAGGCAACCGGAATCCTCATTGGCTTCGGCGGCGTGGCCCTTATCTTTGCCGGCTACGGCTTCGGCCAGAGCCCGAACCTGTGGCTGGGCATGAGCCTGGTGATGTTGGCCGTGCTGGCTGGCACCTGGCCCAATATCTACCTTAAAATGGCGTCAGAGAAACCCCATCCCCTGGCCCTCAACGCCGTCGCCACGGGGATTGGCGGCAGCCTGACCCTGGTGCTGAGCCTGCTGTTCGAGAGGGACCAGAGCATGGCCTGGACGCCGGCTAATCTTGGCCTGCTGCTCTACCTGGCACTGTTCGGTACCGTTATCGCCTGGGTAGCGTTCTTTTACCTCCTCGAACATATGGAGGTGGTGAAGCTCTCCTTTGTCGGTTTCATCGCGCCGCTCATCGCCATGTTCATGGGCATGTTGGTGCTGGACGAATACCTGCCGCCGGTGGTCTATCTGGGGGCCGGACTGGTATTGCTGGGAATCTTCACCAGCGATGCCCGGCGCTACCTGACTGTCCTGAAGGTCCGGCCATGACCCGCACCTACCGTTTGGCCAGCAACGGCCCCATCGACCTGGAAGCCAGCTGCCGGCCCTTCACCGAAAACCGGGCCGACCGGGCCGCATTCTCCGGCGGCACCCTCTACCGGGCCGCACGCATCGGCGCTGTGGCGCTGATCCTGAAAGCCCGCGCGCTGGCCGAGGATGAAATCGAGGTGCAGGTCGAGCCGGCCGAGGGGGAGCAGCTGCCCCCGGATAAAGTGATCGTGGCCGGGTTGCGCCGCAAATTCTCGCTGGACCTCGATCTGCCGGCCTTCTATGGATTTCTTGAAACGGTGCCCGAGCTGCGCGGCATGGCAGCGGATCACCGGGGTTTGCGGCCCCTGCGCAAAGATTCCCTGCTGGAAGCGCTCGTGCTGGCTATCGCTGACCAGCAGGTCAATGTCGCTTTTGCCGCTGAGCTGAAGGAGCGCCTGCTAACCCGCTACGGCCAGCGCTATGATGTCGCTGGCCATGCCCTGTGGCTGTTTCCCCGGGCTGAGGTGCTGGCCGCCCTGGAGGAGCACGCCCTGCGGCCGCTGCAGTACACACGCAACAAGAGTAGCTACATTACCGGCCTGGCGCGGAAGTTTCTCCAGCAGCCGGAATGGGAACGGCTTGCCGGCAGAGACGCCGAAATCGTTGAGCGCCTGATACAGCTTCGCGGCATTGGCCGCTGGACCGCCGAGTACGGCGCCATGCTGGGCCTCGGTGTTACCGATACTCTACCGGCGGCTGACATCGCCCTGCTGCGCATGGTGCAGAGCGCCTACGGCCTGCCTCAGCGCCCCACAGAGCAGGAACTGCGGCGGATCGGAGAGGGTTGGTCTCCATGGCGCGGCATGGTTACCTTTTATCTTTGGCGCCAGGAGGAGTTCATTGCCGAGACAGATGCTATTTTATGACCGGTTCGACAGCCCGCTGGGCCTGTTGACTGTCGTCAGGAGCGCGGAGGGGGTCTGTTATATCGGCCTGCCCAACGCCTCCCTGCCCGGGATTGAAGCCCATTTGCGCCGGCACTTTGCGGGCAGCCGGCTGGCCCGGTCGGAGCGGCCGTTTAGCAAGGAGCGCAAACAGCTGCTGGCCTTTGCGGAAGGCCGCAGCAAAACCCTGGACATGCAGCTTGACCATCGCAATTCAGCCTTTGCCCTTGAGGCCCTGGAAGCGGTCCGCCAGGTCCCCTACGGCAGCACGGCGACCTACGGCGATATCGCCCGGCGCATGGGCCGGTACGGGGCCTCCCGGGCGGTGGGCCGGGCCGTGGCCGCGAACCCGCTGCCGTTGGCCATACCGTGCCACCGGATTGTGGGCAGTGATGGGTCCCTCACCGGTTACGGCGGTGGCCTGCCAATGAAAAAGGCCCTGCTGCGCCTGGAGTCCCGGACCCCATGAGCCGCCCCCTGGATATTCTGGTGCAGGAGATGCGCGTCATTACGCAACTGCGCAAGGTGGCTGCCGTGCTCAGCTGGGACCAGGAAACCCACATGCCGGCCAACAGCGCCAAGGCCCGGGCCGACCAGCTGGCGCTGATCATCTCGCTGGCCCACTCCCGGTTCACCGGAGCCGAATTCCGTAGCAGTCTCGGGCTGCTGGTTGACCTGAAAACCGGCCAGGTGGACGCCGCCAGCCTTACGGCCGATCAGGTACGGATGGTGGAAATGACCTGGCGCGACTGGCGCCGGGCCAAGGCTCTGCCGGTGGATTTCATCGGCAAGCTCGCCCGGCTGACCTCAGAGGCCCAGGGGGTGTGGCAACTGGCCCGGGAGAAAAACCGCTACGACCTGTTTGCCCCGTACCTCGAGAGGATTTTCGAGATGAAGCGCCAGGAGGCGGACCACCTGGGCTACAGCGGCGAGCCGTATGACGCCCTGCTGGACAACTACGAACCGGACGCCACCGCGGCCCAGATCACCGCGCTGTTCGACCGGCTGCGGCCGGTGCTGGTCGATATGGTCAGCCGCATCGGCGTGGATTCAGGCAACGGGCGGACGGCCCTGCTGGAGCAAAAATTTGACCTGGACCAGCAGTGGGAATTTGGCCTGCAGGTGTTGCGCGACATGGGCTATGACATGAGCCGGGGCCGGCAGGACCGCTCGGCGCACCCCTTCACCACCGATTTTCATCCGTCCGACGTGCGCATTACCACCCGGCTGAGCGAGACCGATCTGCCTATGGGTCTGTTCAGCAGTATCCATGAAGGGGGCCACGCGCTGTACGAGCAGGGCCTGAACGAGGCTCATTTCGGCACCCCCCTGTGCGAGCCGATTTCCCTGGGCATCCACGAGAGCCAGTCCCGGTTGTGGGAAAACTATGTCGCCCGTAGCAGGGCGTTCTGGAGCTGGTACTTTCCGCAGCTTCAGGAGCGCTTCCCGGAGCAGCTGTCCGGCGCATCGGTAGACGATTTCTATGCCGCCATCAATGTCGTCTCGCCGTCGCTGATCAGGGCGGAGGCCGACGAAGTGACCTACAACCTCCACATTATGGTCCGCTTCGACCTGGAGCGGGCCTTGCTGAACAAGGAGCTGGAGGTGTCCGCTTTGCCGACGGCTTGGAGCGAGAAAATGCAGTCCTACCTGGGGATCAAGCCGCGGACAGACTCTGATGGGCTGTTGCAGGATATCCACTGGAGCCTGGGCGCGCTGGGTTATTTCCCGACCTATACCCTGGGCAATCTTTATGGCCGCCAGATTTACGCCGCCGCCGACAGCCAGATCCATGACCTCGAAGGGCGGATCGCAAAGGGGGATCTGAAAACGCTGCGGGAATGGCTGCGCGAAAATATCCACATCATCGGCCGCGCCCGGACCGCCGAAGAGCTGCTTGTTTCCCTTACGGGCGAACCACTGTCGGCAGAACCGTTCATCGCCTATCTGGAAGAAAAATACGGGCAGCTCTACCCGCAGCTGAAAAAGAGCCGGCCCAGCATGGTTGGCGAGAATAATGGCCGCTAAAATCCGCCGCATCCTGCTGGCCGGCATCCTCACCGCCATACCGGTCTATATTACCGTTCAGGTGCTCCAGTTCCTGTTTGGCTTCATGGACCGTATCCTGGCCCCGCCCCTGCAGAGGGTCCTGGGCCGGGACATCCCCGGACTCGGCCTGGTGATGATGATTTTAAGCCTGTTCGTGCTGGGACTGTTTGTCACCAACTTTCTGGGCCGCAAGCTGTACCACTACTTTGAGACCTTAATGCTGAAACTGCCCATCGTCTCCACCATCTATACCACCACTAAGCAGATCGTGGAGACCTTCTCGCCTGAGAACCGGAGCAGCTTTCGGGAGGTGGTCTGGCTCGAGTACCCCCGCAAGGGCATCTGGACCCTGGGCTTTGTCACCGGAACCTCCCTGTCCCAGGACGGTGTGCCCTTCTACAATATTTTCATCGCCACCACTCCTAATCCGACCTCCGGCTTGGTGATATTCGTTCCCACCCGCGACACCATCGCCTCCGGGCTTAGCATCGAGGAAGGCTTCAAACTGCTGATATCCGGCGGTATGCTTTCGGCGAAGTCGCATAAATTCCTCGCCGAGGATGGGGCGGCGCCGGCGCCAACTGACGCACAGGAGTCCTGAAGCGTCTGCCCGGGCAGCGACCTGGACAGCCGTGCCTGGCGGGCCAAGTATCGGTTGACTTTATCCGCTCAACCGGTGTACTCTCAACCGTCTTTTCCAAACCACCATGCCACAAGGCCAAATATCTTACGTGGACGGCATTCGCCTGCACCGCGGTCTTTCCGCCGGTATCAGGCAGGTATTGGTCAAACAGAACTACCTCAACAAGATTAATGTCTTCCCGGTGCCCGACGGTGATACCGGCACCAATATCTGTTTCACCCTGCTTTCCATCCTGGACGGCACAGAGGGACGGGTCGAGACCCACGCCGGGCGCATGGCCGAAACCATTGCCGACGCCGCCCTGGACGGGGCCCGGGGGAATTCAGGCGTCATCCTGGCGCAATTTTTCCAGGGCTTTTCGGAGCAGGTAGCCGATCAGCGGCGCCTCTCGGTGGAGCATCTCGCCCAGGCCCTCCAGTCAGGATACGATTCTGCCTACCAGGCTCTTTCCGAGCCGGTGGAAGGCACCATACTGTCGGTCATCAAGGCCTCCGCAGAAACCTTGCGCGAGAGGACCCAGTCCGGCATGGACGATTTCCGGCACGCTCTGGAGGAGACTCTGGAGGGAGCCCGGGTGGCGTTGCAAAAAACGCCTGAGCAACTGGCCATACTTAAAAAGAGCGGCGTGGTGGATGCCGGCGGGCAAGGCTTCGTCTACATCCTGCGCGGCATCACCGATTTCATCACCACCGGTTCACTGCGGGATATAGCAGCGGGGACCAAGATGCAGACCCTCCAGGTCACCGACATGGCGCCCATCGAGGTGGATCAGGAGCTGACCTTCCGCTACTGCACGGAGTGCATGGTCGTTGGCGAGGGCATTTCCCTGGCCCCCATGCGCAAAATACTGGTGCAAATGGGCGACAGCCTGGTGCTGGGGGGTTCCAAACACCGGGCCAAGGTGCATATCCACAGCGACCAGCCCCAGCAGGTGTTCAATGCGCTGATCGCCTTCGGCGCCCTGGAAGGCCAGAAGGTCGACGATATGAAGAAGCAGGTGGAGATATCCCGGACCAAGCAGGGCACGGTGGCCATTGTCACCGACTCCACCGCCGACATCCCGGCCCAGCTGATCGAGGAGTATGACATCCACCTGGTGCCGGCCCGGCTCAGCTTCGGCAACACGGGTTACCTCGACAAGGTCACCATCACCGCCGACGAGTTTTACGATAAGCTGGCCAACGGCCCCGACCACCCGCAGACTTCCCAGCCCACGCCGGGGGATTTCATGCGGACCTACCAGTTCCTGGCCAGCCATTACGAATCGGTCATCTCCATCCACCTGCCGCTGGGGGTTTCGGGGACGATTCAATCTGCGCAAAACGCCACCCGCCGGATACCGGACGCCAAAATAACCGTGGTGGACGGCATCAGCACGGCGGTGGGCCTGGGTCTCATTGTCACCCGGGTCGCCCGGGCGGTGAAGGAGGGCAAGAATCACGCCGAGGCCCTGGCCGTTGCCCAGCGGGCCATCGCCAAGACCCGGATATTCGCCGCCATCAAGGACCTCTCCTACGCCGTGCGCGGGGGCCGGGTAAAAGCTTCCCGGAAGCGCCTGGCCGACCTGCTCCGGGCCACACCTATCCTCAGCGTTACTCCCGAAGGCAAGGTGGACATGGTCGGCAAATTCTTCGGGCGCAAGGATATCGCCCGGGGGCTGGCGAAATGGTCCGCCAAGCAGATCGACCTGAGCATCACTTATGACATATTTATCAGCCACGCCCAAAACCCCGAGGATGCCGACCGGCTCGCCGAGCTGCTGCCTGAATACGGCTACCGCATCAACCAGGTTTTGATCACCGACACCGGCACGGCGCTGGGCACACACACCGGCCCCGGCTCCCTCATCATAGCCTATCAACCGGCCGATCTGGAGTGACCCTCCTGGCCCTCCTGCTGCTGCTGAGCTACCTGGCCGGCAGCACGCCGACCAGTATCATCGCCGGAAAAATTACCCGTGGCATCGACATCCGCGACCATGGCAGCGGGAACGCCGGGGGCACGAACACGTTCCGTGTGCTGGGCTGGAAGCCTGCCCTGGCGGTGGTGAGCGTGGACATTTTCAAGGGCTGGCTGGCGGCGGCCATCATTGCCGGCTGGACATTCGGTGGCGCGCTCGGGCAGTTGCCCAACTGGGATGCTGACCTGCTGGCCATCCTTTGCGGGTCCGCAGCGGTGTTGGGACACACTTATACTGTCTTCGGCGGTTTCCGGGGCGGCAAAGGGGTCGGCACCCTGGGCGGCATGGTGCTTCACCTGGCGCCGTTGATGGTGCCGCTGGGACTGGCGGCCTGGCTGCTGGTGTTGGTCACCAGCGGATATGTCGGCCTGGGGTCGGTGACTGCGGTGACGCTATTTCCGCTGCTTATCTACGTGCAGGATGGCACGCTGGCCTCTACCCTGGGCTATTTCAGCCTGCTGATGACCCTGTTTATCTGGTTCACCCACCGCGGCAATATCGCCCGGCTTCTGGCCGGCACCGAGAACCGCTTTGAGAAGGCGTTGATCTTCCGGCGCCGTTAAAAACTGACCGGCCCTCCGAGCTCACCCAAGGCGGATCAGGCAAACTCAACTGGAGGGCCGGATGACGAACGGAACAAGGCCGTACGTCATGTCTTTGGGCAGGTTAATTCAGCGCAGCTTGGCCAACTCCTTTTCCAGAGCGTCGAATCCCAGGCTGGCGTTGAACTCGCTCCAGGCCGCCTCCTCCCGCCGGGCCGACTCTATGGCTGCCCGCCGGGCGTTGTCCAGGGAGTACTCCAGCAGCACGAAGTAGGTGCCATCCTTGGCCAGATAGGCCTCCTTGATCATGGCGCCGGTCAGCGTCGCATCGGTCACGCCCTTGCTGACTGCCTGGGTGAACTCCAGGGCCGCGGCCTGTTCGCCGATGCCGCTTTCCTGCATAAAATCTTTCACCAGGGACTCGATTTTCACCTTGATTGAGGCCGCAATCTCGTCCCGGGCCCGCTGAGCCGCCACCTTCTTCGCCAGGCTGGGATTCTGCTTCTTGGCCTGGCCCACTCCGAAAATAAAGCCTTCTACCGATGGCCGGTTCATGGCCCAATCCGGCGCATCACGGCTCTCCCGTGACTCGGTGGTGCCCGAAACGGACGGGCCGGCGCAAGCGGTCAAAATCAATCCCAGTGACAGGATGGCGGGTAGACTCAGTTTTGCTTTCATGGGTTTCACCTCTGGTTGGTAACGCTTACGATATGGAGTTGTAGGGCCTTCTCAACTCTCTGGTTGAGAGGGATGCTTGACAACCAGCGCTGAAACCGGGTGAAGCTTTCGTCACCGGCGGAAAATCGGATGTAGTTCGCTTCCACAGAGATTAGACTGCCCAATTCGGCAATAGGTTGTCGGGAAAAAAGTGCAAATAGTGTTTCGGTGGTGGTGGCCAGATCAGGGTCCGCGGCCACCCGGTAGCGGATGCCCTGGGCCCGCTCCTGGCTGGTGGGTATCTCGAGCCAGCGGTTTGCCTGCAGCTTCGCTTCGGTCATAATCCGGTTGGGATACAGCAGCATGACGGAATTGTCGCCCAGAAAGTTGAACAGGTAGATGTATCCCGGCCGGCTGGCCCGGGCTCGGATAATCAGCTCATCGCCATCGGACAGGAGACGCTCGTTCACGGTCAGCTCCAGCCCCAGCGAGGGGTCACGCTGCCCCACGACGGGCACTACCCGGGCTTCCAGGGCGACGCGGTAGCGATAGGCGCCGGATGCCAGGGGGAGCAGCTCCTCCGCGAGAATTTTTTCGTCGACCAGGTGGCCTGCGACGGAGGAGAGGGCAAATGTGCTCCAGGTCGATTTTTCGTAAGCCGCTCCCGCCGTCTCGTCCATCACATCACTCAGCAAGGAGGTCATGGATATCTCCGCTGGCAGGGCCCGCTCCAGTCCCGTGGTACGGGCCGCCTGCAGGGTCGTCTGCCGGGCCTGCCGGGGTGCGATCGTGGCTGGAAATACGAGGGTCGTATCAATGAGGAACCAGCCCGGGCTGGCCTTGTAATCCGGCTGCGGGAGCCGGGGCGGATCGGCAGCAGACTTCCGCTCCTTCAGGAAAACGGCCTCCGCTTCCGTAGGTGTCGAGCCGGGCAGCGGCAACGCGCCGCCCCCTTCCAGTTCGACAAAGGCCCCCGCGGCGGCCTTGTCAGACCGCTCCAGATCAGCGCTGCCAGGGGCCGGTTGGGCGGCCTGGTGGCTGCAGCTGGCCAGCAGCAGGGCGGCAAAGATGATTCCGGCAACCGGCGAGGGCATCAATAAACCGCCAATACCTGGTCCAGGGCGCCGCCCATCAGCTGGGGGGTCTGGGTCCGGTTAAACAGCCTGCGGGCCAGATAGGGCACATGCTCCATCAGATAGCCGAACACCTCCGTCGATGTGATCTGCCCGTTCCGGTCCCCATCGGCCTCGCCGCGCAGACCCTTGAGGAAATAGTAGGTAAACAGGCCGTGGCCCACATCGCTGTGCCAGGAGCTGATCTCCTCCCCGGAGGACGAAGTCAGCACGACGCCGTTGGCCAGCAGCGCGGCCGGATGTTCCACCGAGATGAAAATGGGCGAGGCCTGGTTGATCAGCATCCCCCCGGCACTGGCGCCGCTGAAGCAGGCATCGATGACCACCGTCACCGATTTGGCCTGCAACGATTCCAGCTGCTTGTAGAACCGCTCCAGGCTGTAGCCGGTCTGGGCGGCGTAGTTGGGATCGGCGTCATGGGGCACAAAGTAGGCGCTGGCATCGTCCAGGTCGGGCGCGCCGTGGCCGCTGTAGTAGACGAACACCTCCGACCGGCCCGGCTTGACATAGTTCGCCAGCTGGCCCTCGAAGATGCGATTGAATGCCGCCTGGGTGGCTGCTTCGTCAACGGCCATGATAATGTTTTCGGACCGGTAGCCCATCGATTTGATCAGGTAGTCGCGCATCAGGCGGGCGTCCCGGGCGGCATAGTCCACCCTAGGCACATCGCCGTGCGCGTAGCTGGAAATGCCGATGACTACCGCCACTGCGTCGGGACGCCGCAACTTCCCCTGCGGCAGGGCGATGTCGATGTCGCTGATGGGGTAGGACGGTCCGCTCTCGGCCTCGATTGGTCCCTGGGGCTGCAGCATGCCGGGACGGATATCCACCGCCTGGGGCCGGCTGAAGCCCTCGAACTGCTGCGCTGTCAGGGTGCCGGTCAGTACAGCGGCCAGCAGCGCTTTATGCAGCAATGCTTTATTCAATGGTGAACGCATCGGAAAACTCCATTCGGTCAGGGCTGCCCCTCCGCGAGATGGCTATGCGATAATCGGCGCCCGGCTCCAGATCGCCGGCAGGCACCCAGTTGAGCTCATCGGATAAACTGATCGCCCGCTTCAGGATGGCCACCATCACCGGACCTTTAAGCAGGATCACGTCCGTATGGCTAAAGGGAGTCGACCAGCGGATGCGCTGCTCCTCGCCCCGGACCCAGGCCACACCTCCAGCGGGCGCCAGCACATCCATGTCCACCGTGGGAACGATTCGCTCCCAACCCAGTGAATAGCTGGTCTTTTTGCCGTGGACCAGCACGATGGCCTCGGCGCCGGGGCCGTAGAAAGGGGTCCAGGGCAAGAATGGCACGGGGTCACTGATGTCCATCAAGGGAAGTGAATCGAGTACAAATTCATATTCGGACAAGTCCAGGCTAAATAACCGCAGGTTGAGGTCAGCTTCCCCAAGATAGAGGTAGAGGATGCCAGCTTCAGCGCCGGTGACCTGAATGGCGTAGTAGTCCAGGTCGGCGGCGGGATTGATGACGGCCGCGATGGTCGTATCGATGGGCAGCGGGAAGGGGTTGTCATCGTTGCAGCAGACGCCGTCCACCAGCTCGGCCGGGTCTTCGACGACGTCCCGCTCATACCAGGGGCCGTCCTGCCCCAGCACCAGGGCCTCCAGGATTCCGCTGCGCTTGTCATCGCATCCGGCCAGGGCCAGCACCAGCAGGAGGAGCCATATGCGCCGGGCCATCATAAGGAGATGTGCAAGCCCAGGTCGAGATAGACTTCGCTCTGGTTAAAGTTTTCGTCCAGGAAATGTTGGCGCGCACCGATATTGACCTTCAGCCAGCTCAGGGGATTGAACTGTACACTGGCCTCCCCGAACAGGGTGAATCCGCCAAGGGTAGCCGTTTCGGTCAGGGTCTGGTCGCCCAGTTGCCACTGGTGCAGGGCCGCCCCGGCTCCCAGCTGGGGCAGGAACAGGCCGAACACCGGCAATAGGGTATAGGAACTGGAGAAAGCCAGACCCAGGCGGTGCAGGTAGAGGTCCCCCGCCGCGTACCGGGCGTCGTTGAAGGAGAGGAACTTCAGGCGCTGGATGGTTCCGGCATCAAATCCGAGGCCCCAGCGCTTGTAGGTAGCCTCAAAGCGATAGACAAAGGGGACCGATGTTACCCGGACGCCGGCGCGGCCATCGAGCTCCGGCTTCAGGAGCTGCTTGTCCAGCTGGGCCTGCAGGCCGCTGTGCTCATAGAGGTAGCCGATTCCCTGGCCGCCGTAAAAGGTCAGACCGTTGCTGAGCCGCTTGGTCAGCCGGTTTCCCACGAACAGAGAGCGAAACATGCCGCGCAGGGTGGGACGCACCCGGCCCACGACCTTGATGACGAACGCCTCGGTTTGGAGGACCGGCAGGTCATCGAGCACTTTCCATAGCGCCGACTTCACGCCCGGCCCGAGGACCCGGCCCACGTCGCCGGTAACGCTGGTGATGCGCACCGGAAAGGAGTAGCCCCCGTCCAGGGAAGCGTAGAGCGCGACATCGTACACGCTGCTGGGCTCGGAGTCCCGCAGCGTGTAGGTGATCTCGATGAGATTGCCCGGGACCACCCGGTACTCGACCCGGGTAATGGACTGGGCCTGAAGGCTTGCGGCGAGGGCCGCTATGATGAAAATCCTGCTGTACATGGCAGCCGTATAGACCTGATCTTTTAAACGATAGTTGCCACAATATAGGCTTGGCGGCGAGAAGCGGACAGCTTTATCAGGAATATGTGCGATTCGTCACATCAAAATGGGCTAACGCAGTAGCACCAGCTTCAGATGTGCCACCGCCCCGCCGGCGTGCAGTTCGGCGACGTACGGCCCGGAGGCGACCAGGTGCCCCTGGCTGTCACGACCGTCCCATGTGGTGGTGTGCTTGCCGGCGTAACGGGGACGGTCCACCAGCTGGCGCACTTGCCGGCCGGTGGCATCGAATAAGGTGATGGTCACCTTGGCGTAACGGGGAATTCTGTAGCGAATTTTGGTGCTGGCATTGAAGGGATTGGGGTAGTTGGGACCGATGCTGAAGCGCAGGGGCGTGGCGCCATCTGCATCCATCGGGGCCGTCGATTCCAGCATCAGGGGCAGCGTATCGCTGCTGGCAGTTAGGCCGGTCTGGTCACGCCCCAGCACGGTCCAGTAGTACAGGCCCCCCTGGCTCAGGGGGACCGTAATCTCCACGTCTTCGCCGGCCGAGCGCTCCAGCAGCACCTTCTGGCGGGAAGTATCGAGGAGTTGCCAGGTGTAGGTGATGGCGTCCTCGGGATCGAGATTGACGCTCGCTTCCCAACTGAAGGTCAACAGTGTATCGTGGCCGGAGAACCGCAGCCGGTCATCTACCTGGGCGGTCATCGGTCCGGCGGCCCGGAACGGCAGGGGCGGATCGTTTTCAGGGTAGACGGTCAACGTAAAGGTATTGCCCCCGGTCTGGCCTCCCGGATCGGTGGCCAGCACCGCAATCGGCACCGTCCCGGACCAGTTGGCATGGGGCCGGATTATCGTCTGCAGGGGCGCTGCTGAGATAAAATCGATGGGCAGGCGGCCCCCCTCAGCATGATGGAAGCTCAAGGCCAACGCCGTGGCCGGGTCATCGGGGTCGGACAGCAGCGGCCCCCAGTAAAGGATCAGGCTGCCATCTTCATCGAGCGCCAGATCATCCAGGGCAGCGATCAGCGGCGGGTCGTTCACCGGCAGGACGGTAACCTTGAATGCATCGTAGGCCATGACTGTCGTGTCGGCCGGATCGGTGGCGGTAATCACAAATGACGCCCGGCCGGACCACTCCCGGGCCAGCTCCAGCCACAGTTCATCGCCACGCTTGCGCAGGATAGCGCCATTGCCGGGACCCCGGTTATGGATGGCATAGCGGGTGGTTACCGTATCGGTGGTACGGTCAGCATCGACAAAAATTTCCGACAGCCTGCCGATGCGCCGGGGATAGGCGTCTTCAAAAAGCACCAGATCGGATATGGGATTGACCAGCCGGGGCAGATCGTTGATGGGCCGGATGGTTACCCGGAAAGTGTCGGCAGCCGTTTCGCCGATGGTGTTGGTGGCCTGCAGAATCACGGCGCCCGATCCGTACCGATTCGGGATCGCTTTGATCCGAAATTGGTTATCCTCAATGGCCACCTGAAAGACATCCGCCAGGGGATTGTCCAGGCGATAGGTGATGCCGTGATTCGGATCAAGGAACACGGTGGTCAGGTCTGCGACCCATTGCCAGCCCTCGAAATCCTCATCCAGTACTACATCGGTAATCCGGCCGACGCGTCCCAGGGGTTGATCGGCGCCTGTGCCCCGTAGCGCGATGTGCAACTCGTGGGGCACCCCAAAGGTATGGAAACGGACCACCAGGGTATCGGCATAGGGGCGCATCTCCGTCGGCCTGAAATAGATCGGAATCTCCAGGCTGCGGCCCGGCAAAATGGAGAACGACAGGGGCGGCACGGAGAAGGCCCCGCCGGGAAATGCGCTGGCCGGGAGCAGGGATACGGTCAGGGTCCCGTGGCCGCGGTTGGCCAGTGTCAGGGGTCGGCTGGTGGTAAAATAGACCGGCTGGGGGCCAAAGGTTATACTGTCGGCGCCGGCGCTGATGGGCAGGGCGACAGTGCCGGCCACAGTCACCAGGACCGGTCTCTGTTCACCGGCGGGGATGTCTTCAACCTGTTCCAGGATGCGATAGCGGGCGTGCAGCTCAAAAGGACCCGCTTCGGCCAGAGCCACATTGACGGCCACCTCCCGCACCTGTCCCGGCGCCAGGTTGAACTGGGCCGGTAGCCTGACCGCCGCCTCAACTGAGACCGGCCGGGCCCGCACCGAATCCCGGACCAGAGTCACCGGCAAGCCGGAATGGTTGATGGCCTTGAGGATAGGCCGGTAGCGGCTGCCGGCCACCAGGTTGGGCAAACGCAGGGTGTCCGTGGCGAACTCGACGGGCGGCAGGGCCAATCCCTCCAGATGTACCGCAACCCTGCCGGAATCGGCCAGCATCCGGTAGGGCAGATTGACAACGGCATCGAGACTCAAGTTGGTAGCCGGATGCCAGGTGAACTGGATGTAGGCCACATCGCCGCCCGCCAGCACCTCGGGCAAGCCCTGCAGCGCCACCTCCGGAGGCAACTGGGGCGGGGAAAAATAGGCCGGCACTGTGCTCCGGTTCGCCACCGTTAACCGGCGTTTGAACGGCCGCCCTCTGAGCACCGGCTTCCAGGTCAGTTTGCCCGGATTCACGAGCACCGGAATCCGGGGTGTGGAGATCACGCTGATGCGCAGGATTTCGCGGCCCGGCGTATCGCTGTACCGCCAGGGCAGGGAGATGCTGACCCGCTGGCTGTCCAGGCTGGCTTGGGTGAAGGTGACCGGAAATCGGATGAACTGTCCCGGGCTGAGCCGGTAGGTATCGAGTCCCAGCTCGATATGATCCGGCAGGTCCAACAGGGAATCGAGCAAAATCTCCCGGCTCTCCAGGTTGGCCAGGTCCATGAACAGGGTCCGGGATTCGCCCGGATACATCTGCTCGAAGCGCAACTCATCGGTGCTGGGGCTCAGCGCCGAGCCGGTTGCCACCGTTGAGTCGGGGCTGCCGGAAGCCGACTCGCTGCCGGTTTGGGCGCCGCCCACCAGCGGGACCAGGAGAGCTCCCGCCAGCAACCACCTCACCAGCCGCCGCCAGGCCAGGCCCGGGAATCCAATGATGCCGGCAGCCCGGTTCACGCCAATGCTCTAAAATTCACCATGATAAGTCCGTTTGGGGAATCTACAACAGGGAGTCCAGCGGCGCTAATACTTGTGTCCCAGCTTGAACTGCAGCTTGGGACCGCCGCCGAAGGCATTGAAGCCGAGGTCCAGGCCAACCACATCAAGAAAGGGGACGAAGGCTCTGAGCCCGACACCATATCCCACCAGCGGCTGGGCCTGGGCCAGGGTTTGATTCTGATCGAACCCCCAGGCAGCATCGATAAACACCAGTGCCAGCAGGCCAAACTCCGATATAGTGCGCAGCCTCCGCGGGATTACCGTTTTGCGCAGCTCGACGCCTGTGTATACCAGACTTTGGGCCGCCATCCGCCGGCGAACGTTCGCCGGGGCAAGCAGCGGGTTGGACGGGTAGCCCCGCACCCAGCCACGGCCCAGGAATTGCCGCCGGTAAAAAGGTATTTGACCGAAGTACAGGGAGGCGCCGGCACCCCAAGCGACCACCAACGGCCGGCGGCCGTCCTGCACCATTCTGTAAATAGCGCCATCCACGCGAGTGAAATTGAATGTCGATGATCCAGCGTCCAGGGCCCACACCGGGGCCAACTGCCATCGCAGCCGCAGCCCGTTCGTGGGATCGCGCCAGATGTCCATTGTGCGGACATCCAAAATGAAGCGGAAACGGAAGAAGCGGTCCCGAATGACAACGCTGCTCGTATCCGTCGGAAGTGCGATGGACCAATCTTCGAGAATACCGGCGCCCCCGGCGGCAAGCACCTTGTTGGCCGAAAACTTCCCCAGCCCCAATCCCATTCGGGTGATGCGGGCCCTATAATCATAGACCGGGTGGCCGCTGTACCGGCGCCTCAGCAAGGCCGACATACTGATGCGCTGGCCCCACCTCCAGGGATCGAAGAACAGCAGGTTGTAGGTCTTTTCCGCCCCCCCGGTCGCCGTCAGAGTGATCCTCTGGTTGCGGCCCTGGAAATTGATCATGTTCGCCCCGCCGCCGTAGGACCAGCCCTGATCCTGCATATAATAGAGAATGGGTATGGGCAGCAGCCTGATGGTCTCCCGGACCGCAACCACCAGGTCGGTTCCGCCGTTGCCGTTCCGGCGGGGAAAGATCTCCACCTTCTCGAAAATGCCGAGATTGTACAGGCGGTTCCGGTCGTCGGCTGCGGCCGACGAGTCGAAGGGCTGGCCGGAGGGATGGGTCAGTTCCCTGAGTATAATTTCATCCAGGGTGACCTCGTTGCCCTCCACCACGATGGCTGAAATGACTCCCGGCGGGCTTTGGCCGTCGAGACCCAAGGGCAACATCAGCCCGGCTGCCACGGCTGCGCAGAGCCGCAGCGGCCGCAGGCCGGCGCCCCCTTTGCGGGCAGCGCTAGAAAAAAGCATGCAACTGCACCAGCATGTTCAGGGCCGGCTTTTCGGTCAGATCGCTGACATCCCAGCGCACCTGGGGCTTGATCTCGATAAACGGCAGCGGGAAAAACTCCGCCCCCAGAATCCATCTTTCCAACACCCCCGCCGCCGGCGTCGCCAGCAGATTGTGGTCGAAGCGATCATAGCGCAGGAAAACCTGCAAACCACCGGCCAGTTGCCAGTCAAACTCTGCCATGACCGCCCGGGATACCGGCGTCGGGCTGTCGAGGTCGTATAAGGGCCGGGTCCATTCTTCGGCCCAGCCGACCTCAGCCAGGGCTACCAGCCGCTGCCACTGCAAACCGCCGGCCAGGCTGTAGAGCTGCAGTCCGCTTTCTGCCGTGCTCTGCCATGGCCAGCCAGCGGCCAGACCGCGGTACTGCAACTTCCCTTCCTTCAGGTAGCTGCCCACGACCATCGCCGTCAGCGGCCCGAAAAAGTGCAGCCACTCCGCCCGCAATCCCGCCTGCATCTCCGCAAAACCTCGGGCTACAGGTCCACCCAGGGATGGCGTGGACAGGTGGCCGCTGACGAAAAGGTCACCCAGATAGAGCCCCCCTTCGAGACTGCCGTTGCCGTGGGCATAGGGTCCGAAGGGGAAGCCCTCCTTCACCAGGGGAAATCCAGGCAGTCTGCCCCGGCTTTCGTTCCCGCCCCGGGTGTAGCTGGTGTGGTCGTCCAGACGCAGCCCGAAGGCCGGCAGGAACCGCCCCGCCCGCACATAGGCCCGTTCAAACTTGCTGGAATACCGTATCCAGAACTCGGCGTTGGCCTGGAGCAGAAAGTAGATAAGTTGCACATCCAGGTTTGCGGTTGCCTGCAGGTGCAGGTAAGTGGCAGCCTGCATGGGGAACACGACAGCGGCCGCACGGCGGCCCCGGCTGAGGGGATTGCCCTGCAGATCAACCACAACGGTAAGGCTGTCTATGCGCATGGCCTGGATGCGGATATCGCCCCCCCAGCGCACTGCCGGCCCGAGCCGGGTGTTGAATTTTACCGCTTCCCGGCCATCCGCCGGACGGGGCAGATCGCGCAGGATTACCTCTTCAAAACCGTAGGCATTGCGCTGGCCGCCGCCACCGGGATTGAAATGGCACTGGTTGCAGGAGGCGCCGCTACGCAGGGCCAGCTTGACAGTAGCTGCGGACACTACCGGCAGCAGGGCCAAGGTCGCCATGAGCGCCAGGAACAATCTTGAGGGCATCCTTTCTCCCCGGATCAAATCCATCGAAGTACCCAAACTACGCACACCCTTCCATTGAATCAAGAACCACTCCAGTGGACGGCTGCAGCGCAGAAAAAAGGCCCCGCAAATTGCGAGGCCTTTTGCTGGAGAATAGAGTGAGGTGAATCTTACTTGCGGCCGCGCGCCATCTTGGCCCGCGATACATCGCCATTCTTGTCGATAAAATAAAGAAATCCTGACTCCCTCGTCACACCGGCATCGGCAACCTTGCTAGCAGCGCCGCCCTTCTGGCCGGCACGTGCCATCTTGGAACGCCAGACGTTGCCATCCTTACCCAGATAGTAAAGAAATCCGGATTCTTTTTTGACGCCGACCGTTTTGACCTTCTCTGCCATGGGAGGGCCTCCTTGTATCAAATGAGTGAAACAGTGAACGACTTCTCTCGTCGGAGAATTTTGATCCGCCCGTCGAGAAAGTCAAGAAATTTTTCAGGGTAGCGACCGGCCCTCAATTAGGGGCCATAATCACTACCTAAGAACATAATTTATAGATACTTGAAGTAAGTCTGAGGCCACCGATACGAGCCTCCCCAGCGACGGAGAGCTACCTAATTTGGGCTGCCCGCAGAAATCGGGTCATGAAAAAGACCAGGCCCAGCTCCTCTTTCATCCGGCCCCAGCGGTGGGTCTCCCCTTCGGCCTCCTTGTGGCCGAACCGTCCGGCAATGTGCATTTTCGCCCTGCGCCCCAGCAGCGCCTTCAGCGCCAGGGCTTCGGTGTAGGGCACCAACCGATCCACCTGCCCGTGGAGCACCCAGACGGTGTGCCTGATCTGCCCGACGAATGACGTCGGCGAATAGGCGCTCATCACCGGTCTGGCGCGGGTTATAATCTCCTCGGCCAATTCGGTGGCAGCGGCGCTGGATGACTCGAGGATGGCCTCCATAATTGCCCCCTCCCGGGGCGCCAGCTTCCGGCGCGCTTGCAGACCGGCCTGCTCCTCACCACTGACATAATAAGTCAGCACGGTCCGGACAGCCTCCCGATCGAAAGGGCGCTCGATGTATTCGAGGTAGTTGTAAAAGAATATGATCTGGCCCCAGGGATCGGTGTCAACCTCGAGGCTTACCTTGCCGAAGCGGGCCTTCCCCGTCAGCACGAAGCGGAGGGCCGTCTCCAGGTCGCAGTAGCTGCCAAAGGTCATCACGGCTCCCGGCGCCATAGACCCCCAGTCGTCCTCAGCAAGGGACTTCAGCAGCAAGGCACCGGCGAAGCTCGTGCCCACCAGGTTTACCTGCCCGGACCGCCACTCGCCGCTGGCGCAGATATGCTGGTAGGCTGCGGCCATGGCCGGACCGCTGCTGTCATCGAAATGCAGTGCTTTCAGCCGGGGCAGACGCGGGATGTAGACTGTCAGACCCATCAAGGCCAGGGCCTGACCGAGCTGGTTGAGGGCCGGATGTTCCTCGGCGTAGGGACTGGCGCCATGATACAATATGATGGCCCGGCGGCGGTTCGTCCGGACCGGCTGCAGCACCCGGCAGGGCTCATCGGTACCCTGCGGATGGGGGTAGGAGACCAGGATCACCTGGGCGGCCTCGCCGGGCGCATCTTCGCCGCCGACGGCCAGCGCAGAGTAATACCGGAGGCCTGCAGCAACGGAGCCAAAGTAGCGGCCGAAAGATATCAGCCAGACCATGGCCCCGAGACCGGCCAGGCCCAGGGCTATCCCTAGCAGCGCGGGGGGAGTCAGACGGATCCTCCTGAATCGGTCGTCATGGGCCGATCCCGGGCCATGCTGCGGGCGGCTGAAAGCCGGCGCCATACTGGAAGACCAGCAAACCGCCCCAATGGCCGGCCAAAATCAGCAGACCGCTGAGCAGTACCAGCAGCACAAAAAAGGGGCTGGCCGGCAGTTTCTCCTTCAGGTGGAGATAGAGCCCGCCCAGAGCCAGGGCGTTCATCATGACCGCCGACAGGGTACCCAGATTTTCATGGCGTTGCAAAGTTTCGGCGATGCCCGGCAATGCCTTGACAACCTCTTCCTGGGCCGTGCCGGTCACTGCGGCCGCGACGGCCATCAGACCCCCGGCCCCCAGGGCAATCAGGGCCGAGAGGGTAAACCTGCGTCCCGGCCAGATGAGTGACAACAGCTGGAACAGGGCGGCGACTGCCACCAGGGCGATGGGATAATGGACCAGGGCCGGGTGCCAGGAGGTCATCCGTCCACGCGCCATACTGCCAGGCTGTCGGAGCGCCAGAGCCTGCCTGCGGGATCGATGAGCAGGCCGTCCACTTCAGCCAGTTCGTTGAGCAGCAGCAGGGCTTCGGCCGGGGCCATGCTGAAAATCCCTTTGGCCAGGGTGGCGGCCTGTTCGCTGGTGGGCGCGACCACAGTCACGCTGAGCAGCTTGCGGGCCGGCAGGCCGGTAATGGGATCGAGGTTATTATAGTAGGTTTCCCCGCGATACACAAAGGCCTGCTCCGCCACCGAAACGGTCGCTGCGCTGCGGCTTTCCAGGAACAGCTGCGCAATGACGGTATCGGCCAGCGGATGCCGGATGCTCAGCGGCCAGCCCAGCCCGTCCGGAGACGGGCCGCAGGCGGCATAGGCGCCCAGCAGTACCATGGCCTGACCCACGCCGGCCAGCCTGAGATGGGCCAGCGCCTGATCGGCCACATAGCCATCAATGAGGCCGGTCAATGAGATGGCATAGGCATCGTCGGGCAGGTGGGTTTCGGTGCCCTCCGGCAGCAGATTCAGCACGGCCCGGCGGATCGGCAGCATGGTTTCGCGCAGCAGATCCAACGATGGCGGCTCGGGATAAAGATTGCCAAAGCCGTAAGCCTTCTCGGGAAAGGCCATAAACAGGCTGTAGCGGCCCCGGGTCAGGTTTGATACTTCCAGCCCCCGTTGCAGCAACTGATAAAGTTCCGCATCCTGCGAGACACGCCGTTCATTGAGCTGGTAGAGGACCCCGGCTGTGTTCATGGGATCGTATGCCGCTTCCAGCCGCTTGACCTCGGAGATGGCCAGCGCCGTAGCGACTTTCGCGAGGTCCCGGTCCCGGGTGGCCATGTAAAGCCGCACCGCTTGCTGGCGGAAGAAAGATCCGCTCTCAATGACCTCGAGGGTTTCGGGCCGGCAGCCGAAGATTGCCAGGGCAGCCGGCAGCCAGATAAAGCGTTGCCAGCGGCGCAGGATCATCGCCAACGGTGGAAGGCCCCCAGCTTTACGCCAGCGGCCGTTCGGCGGCAATGATCTCACTGGCCAAGGCGCGGTAATCCTTGGCGCCCTTGCTGCGGCTGTCAAACAGCGTGATGGGCTGTTTGTGGGCCGGGGCCTCGGCCAGCCGGACATTCTCGCGGATTTCCACCTGGCTCACCAGCTTGCCGTAGCGGCTGCGCAGCTCCGCCACGACACGCCGGGCATGGCGGGTGCGGGGATCAACCCTGCAGGGCACAATGGTAGAAACCCGCAACTCGTGATTCAAATGGGCGCGCAAGGTTTCCACGGAGGCGATGACGCGATCCACACCCGGCAGGGCCAAATGGTGGGCCTCGACGGGAATCAGCACCTCCTTGACGGCGATGAGGGCGTTGGCGGTGAGCAGGCCCAGGGTCGGCGGGCAATCGACCAGCATGTAGTCCCACTGGTGCTGGGGCAGTTCGTCCACGTAGTGGCCGAGGATTTTCATCGATTTGGGCTCCCAGCGCAGCACCTTCTCGGCCCCCTGCAGCCACGCCGACGCCGGAATGATGGCGACCCCCAGAACGTCCGTGGCCCGGACCAATTCAAGCAGCGGCGCACGATCCACAAATATATCGGTGATCCCCCGGCCGGGATTTTCAACACCGAACCAGTCCGTGGCCGAAGCCTGGGGGTCGAGGTCCATCACCAGAACCCGGCGGCCATTTTCACCCAGACATGCTGCCAGGTTCACCGCAGTGGTTGTCTTGCCGCTGCCACCTTTTTGATTCAGAATTGCTATGCTGCGCACTTCATACCCCATTCATCGCATCGAGGAGACCGTCTATCCATTCACACATGTCCGCCGGCGCCGCTGTGACGCCGCCTAAAAAAGCGTCTTTCCCCCTGAATCCACCCGGATCAGCCAGATATCACTGTCACCCTGGCCAAATGAATGTGTGTGGCCGGTGAGAATATAACCCCCATCAGCAGTCCCATGGATGGATTGGCCAAAATCGAGTCCCGGGCCGCCGTAAGTCCGGCTCCACTGTTCTGCTCCATCGGCATCGGTCCGCAATAGCCATATATCGGATTTTCCGCCCCCTGCTGAAAGGGTGGTCCCCACGACAGTGAATCCGTTTTCGGAGACAACCAGAGCATTGGCCCACTCCCGGCCGGGACCGCCATAGGTCCGGCTCCAGAGCACCGTGCCGGTAGCGCTCAGCCGGATGAGCCAGATATCGCTTTTGCCCTGGCCATAGGAGGTCGTGGAACCGAGCACGATGTAGCCCCCCTCGGGCACCATCTGGGCAAACTGCCCCTCGTCTTCGCCGGCGCCACCCAGCACCCGCATCCACTCGATATCACCTGCAGCGCTGAGTTTGAGCACCCACAGATCGGACCCGCCGAGGGCATAGGATACGGTACTGCCGGTTACCAGGTAACCCCCGTCGCCCACCTGCATCACATGGTATCCCCGGTCATGTTCCCGGCCGCCATAGCGCCGCTGCCACTGCTGCTGGCCCCGGCTGTCGGTCTTCACCAGCCACAGATCGCCACCGCCGGCCCCCTGGGAGTCCGTCCAGCCGGTGAATATGAAGCCGCCGTCAGCCGTTTCGTCCAGGGAAGCGCCCCAATCCCAGCCAGGGCTGCCGTAAATGCGGCTCCAGATTTCCCGGCCCCGGCTATCGGTTTTGAGCAGCCGCACGTCGTAATCATCAGGCCGCCGGGACAGCAGGGTGCCCAGTATCACCGTGCCCCCATCTAGGGTCTGCGCCAGCGCCTCACCTGACTGGTAGGGTCCGGCGCCGAAGCGCCGCTCCCAGACCAGCGCGCCGTCCGCGTCCGCCTTCAGCAGCCAAAGATGGCGCTTACCTTCGTCCGCCGCAGTGGTACTGCCGGTGATGAGGTAGCCTCTGTCCGCCGTCTGCCGGACAAAATTGCCTTCGCACCCCCCGCTGCGGCGGTGGGGGTGCCGGGGGGGGGGGAGGCTCTCCGGGGCGAGTGTGGGGGGGGGGATTGCAAGCCACACCCCCAGCCAACCCACCGCCACTACGAATGCTTTGCCGCCAACAGGCGCGAAAAGTCTCATGGGGGAAGTTACAATCTCAGCTTCGGGGGCAAACGATAATTGCCCGGACCCGAGGGCCCCAGAAGAACTTTGCCGTGCGCGGGATTTGCCGGTGGGTGGTCTACTGTACGAACAGGTCGATGAGGGAACCGGCGGCCGGCTCGCTGGTCCGCGAATCATCCTGCTGGGCCGCAAAGGCATCGACGGCCTCGGCCTCAAGGGCCTCCTGCCCTGCTGCGGATGTCAGATCGGGGCGGCCCTGGTCGGCTGGAGCGGTCTCTTCAGCCGGAGCCGCACTGTCATCAGCCGGAGCTGCGCCGGCGGTCGCTACTGCCGGGGCGGCAGATTCAGCAACCGGGGCGGCCAGTGCCGCTGCCGGGGCATCAGGCTCATCACTGGCGGCCGGTTCGGGGATGACCACCGGCTCGACCGGAGCGGTATCGGTGGCTTCATCGGTGGCCGCCACGGCCGGCGCTTCGGGGGCCAGATTTTCCGCTTCAGCCTGGGCGCCTGCCGGTACCGCTGCCGGAGCAGCGGGAATGCCTTCGGCCGGGGCAGGCTCGTTGGCCTCAGGGGCGGGGGCTTCATTTTCGGCCGGAACGGCGAACTCTGCGGTGGCTTCAGGAGCAGGCGCTGGTCCGGTGGCTGCCGGAGGCTCTGCTGCGGCGGCAGGCTCGAACACGCCGGTGGGACCGTTGTTTGCGGGCTGCTCTGTATCCTCAGGCGCCGCTGCTACTGTGGCTGGGGGGATAATGTTTTCGGCCGCAGCCGGTTGGTCTGCTGCCGGTGCCGCTCCAAAGTCAGCCAGGGCGGGAGCGGGTGGAGGGGTTGGCTCTGGATCATCACCAATAAGCAGATCGGGGTTAGCGGCGATGTCCGATCCCACATTGGCGCCGAAGGCCGCGATCCCATCCAATTCACCCTGCTGGATCGCAGGTCTGTTGTCAACCTGCCGGGTGTTAATGCTGAACTGGCCTGAATTGGCAAAATCACCACCGAGTCCACTGGTGGGCTGTGCGCCGTTCAGCGGCTGGTCATTGGTCAGGCCATTAATCTGAGTCCGGTCACCGGCCGGCCCGTCATCGCGCTGGATGGCGGCAGTATCGCCAGCCTCGTCCGCGGCGGCAGTAATCTGGAAACCTTGCTCCTGATCATCCGCCGGGCCGCCGATCTGAATTTGGAGCCCCGCAGGTTCGTCATTGCGGAGAATGGCCGGCGCGTTGTCGGACGCCTGATCAAGAATGCTGATGGTTGCGCCCCTATCGCCCCCACCGGGACCGGCCTGGGCTCGCGCCAGGGGGCCGGCGGTTGGTTCAGCATTGTCATTGCCGATCTGGATGGCAATACCACCGGCGTCAGCGTCATCAAGTATTGAAATCTGCGGGGGCCGGTTGCTCGAAGCCAGGCCGGCGGGACCGCCCAGAGCCGTATCCTGGAAGCTGGCCGCCAGTGGTATCCCTCCGACAGTTGCCGCGTCGCCCCCTCCGCCGAGCTGCGGCGTAGCGCCCACCTGGAAGGTAGGTCCGGCATTTTCGTCGCCGCCAGTGATAGCGTCGAGGCCAACAGGCACCGTGACGGGACCGCCGTCCGGTTCGCCGCCAACGGCTGCCCCCAGAGCGGCGCCGACAAAGGCATTGACCTCAGCCTGGAGCGCCCGGCCAATAGTTTCCCGGG
>SCKI01000010.1 GCA_004124295.1 Fidelibacterota bacterium | reverse complement strand
GATCGTTCAGTATATCAGTCCCGGTATCCAGATAGGCCGCACTTTGGGAGTAGAAAATTTCATTTCCGCCCAAATAACCGTCGGGGCGTTCGGGAATGATAAGCGCGGGTATCCAGGTCTGACCGTTGGCATGCGTTGGCAGGAAAAAGGTAATGCCGTGTATATGGATGTGCAGTTATCCGCAATAGTACTCGGGCTGGGAATCGGGGTAGCCTTCATATTCCCCCAATTTGGTCAAGGGAGTTACAAGTTGATCGAAAGTGGCTTGCGTTTCAAAGGATACGCCGGAATGCTGGGCTATGCGACATACGATCTCCTGATAATAAAAGGCAAACCTATTGAAAAAAATATAGGGCTGATTGTAGTGAAACCGAGTGGACCTATCTTCAGCTTCGGCTTTTTTTAATTATTTCATCCATCGCTATGCTCATGGGTGCCAGCGTTTAACTCGCCTATTAAATTCCATGCAAATTAAAGTGGCCCAGCGCTGCTTTTTCCGAAAAACGTTAACCACCACCCTAGAGTAAAATTGCCTGCTGCCGCCAAACTAACAGAACCTGAAGTCACCACCGATCTTGCGCTGGAGCACGGCCTTTCCGCTTCCGAATACGCCAGCATTGTGGAGACCCTGGGGCATACGCCGACCTACACCGAACTCGGCATCTACGCCGTCATGTGGAGCGAGCACTGCTCCTACAAGAGCTCCATCAAGGTGCTCAAGACCCTGCCCAGATCAGGGCAGCATCTGTTGGTGGAGGCGGGGGAGGAGAATGCCGGCCTCATCGACATCGGCGGGGGGCTGGCGGTAGCCTTCAAGATCGAGAGCCACAACCACCCCTCAGCCATCGAGCCGTACCAGGGAGCGGCCACCGGCGTCGGCGGGATCATGCGGGACATCTTCACCATGGGCGCCCGGCCCATTGCTTGCCTCAATTCGCTCCGCTTCGGCGAACTGGATGATCCCCACAACCGCTTCCTGCTGGATCAGGTGGTCCGGGGCATCGGCGACTACGGCAACTGCCTCGGCGTCCCTACCGTTGGTGGCGAAGTGGTCATCTCGGCCGCCTATCAGGGCAACCCCCTGGTGAATGCCATGGCGGTGGGTATCGTGCGCCACGACCAGGTGGCCAGCGCCATCGCCAAGGGAACCGGCAACCCGGTGTACATGGTCGGCAGCAAAACCGGCCGGGACGGGATCCACGGCGCCACCTTCGCCAGCGAGGCGCTATCGGATGAGTCGGCCGCCCGGAAAAGCAATGTACAGGTCGGGGACCCCTTCACTGAAAAACTGTTGCTGGAGGCCTCCCTCGAGCTGGCCAAGCGGCCGTTCCTGGTGGGTATGCAGGATATGGGGGCGGCCGGACTGACCTGCAGCGCCAGTGAAATGGCGGCCAAGGGCGCGGCCGGTATCCGCCTCCAACTGGACGCGGTGCCGTTGCGGGAAACGGGCATGACGCCGTACGAAATCATGCTGTCCGAATCCCAGGAGCGGATGCTGGTGGTGATCCAGAAGGGGTTTGAAGCGGAGCTCGAGGCGATCTTCGCGCACTGGGACCTGGCTTGCGTCGCGGTGGGGAAAGTCACTGATACGGGCCGGCTGGAGGTCTTTCTCGGCGCTGCGCTGGTGGCTGACGTGCCCTGCCAGGACCTCGTGCTGGGCGGTGGCGCCCCGCAGCTCGACCTGCCCTCGGTTCGTCCGGCGTATCTCGATGACCTGCCTCGGATCGACATGACCGATATCCCCGAGCCGACCGATTTCAACCGGACATTGCGCAAACTGTTGGGCCGGCCCAACATTACCCATAAGGGTTTCGTCTTTGAGCAGTACGATTCGACCGTGCGCACCAACACGGTCCAGGGTCCCGGCGGCGACGCGGCCGTCATCCGCATCAAGGGCACGGGACTGGCCTTGGCCCTGTCCACCGATGGCAACGGCCGCTATGTGTACCTCAATCCTTTTGTCGGGGGCAGCATCGCCGTGGCGGAAGCGGCCCGAAACGTGGTCTGCGCAGGCGGCCGGCCGCTGGGCATCACCAACTGCCTCAACTTCGGCAATCCCAACGATCCGGAAATCTTCTACCAGTTCAAGGAGGCCGTGGCCGGGATCAAGGCCGCCTGCGAGGCGCTGGGAACCCCGGTAACCGGTGGGAACGTCAGTTTCTACAACGAGAATCCTGCTGGCGCGGTCCATCCGACCCCGGTCATCGGCATGGTCGGGCTGGTGGAGGACCTGAAACACATCACCACGCCGGCCCTCAAGGAAGAGGGCGATTTTGTGATCGCCATCGGCTCCATCAATGGCGAACTGGGCGGCAGCGAGTACCTGGCCATGCAGCAGCCAGACTTGGCCGGACAGCCTCCCATGCTCGATCTGGAGACGGAACGGCATGTGCAGGCGGTCTGCCGGGAGGGCATCACCAGCGGGCTGGTCACTGCCGCCCACGATATATCCGATGGGGGGCTGGCGGTCTGTCTGGCGGAAATGATGCTGGCCGGAGCGGACGGTCTGGGGGCCGAAATCCATGTCTCCCGCAGGCTGCGCAACGATGAAATACTCTTTGGCGAAAGCCAGAGCACGATCATCGTCACCATCATCGAGGAAAACCTGCTTGATCTGCAGCGCATCGCCATGCAGGAGCAGGTGCCCTGCACCACCATCGGGCGGGTGACGGCCGGCAACCGCCTGAAGATCAATGACATCATTGACTTGAGCAGGAAAGTCATGGGCAAGGCATACTTTCTCAGTCTGGCGAAAATTATGGGCGCTTAACGTGGATGCGGCCCGCCCCGGTGGATCGCTGCTGGAGGCCATCGGCAGTACACCGCTGGTGCGCCTGCGGAAACTCCCCGCCCCGGACAGCGCCGCCGTCTGGGTGAAACTCGAGTATTTCAATCCCACCGGCTCTTACAAGGACCGCATGGCGCTGAACATGATCGAGTCCGCCGAGGCGCGCGGTGATCTGCGTCCCGGCATGACAGTGGTGGAGTGGACCGGCGGCAGTACCGGCTCCTCGCTGGCCATGATCTGCGCTTTCAAGGGCTACCGCCTGAAGGTGGTCACTTCCGACGCTTTCGCCAGGGAGAAGATTCGCACCATGCAGGCGTTCGGCGCGGAGGTGATCATCGTCCCCAGCGACGGCGGCAAAATTACGCCGGACCTTTTCGGCCGCATGGCTGAGCAGGCCAAGTCGTTGGCCCAGGAAGAAAACACATTTTACACAGCCCAGATGGGCAATCCCGATAACGCGGCCGGTTATGAGCCGATGGGCCGGGAAATTGCCGCCCAGCTCGATGGGCCTGTCGATCTGTTCTGCGGGGCAGTGGGCAGCGCCGGGATGCTGATGGGGGCCGCCCGGGGCCTCAGGTCCCGGGGCAGCGAGGCCCGGATCATCGCCTTCGAGCCTGCCTCGGCGCCCTTTTTCAGCGCCGGGACGGCAGGCCCGCACCGGGTGGAAGGTATCGGCCTGGGCTACCGGGTGCCGCTTATGGATGAGGCGCTCTGCCCGGAGGTCCGGCCTGTGGAGGAAAGCGCAGCCCGCGCCACGGCCCGGCGTCTGGCCGGGGAGGAGGGCATTTTTGCGGGCACCTCCAGCGGCCTCAATGTTGCCGGCGCCCTGGAAATCGCCGGGGAACTGGGTCCCGGCAAAACCGTGGTGACCGTGGCGGTCGATTCGGGCCTCAAATATCTGTCCGGCGATCTGTTCTCCCCTGAGGCCGCCCAGCCCTGATCGGTAAAAATGGCAGGCGATCCGGCGCAGACCCGCTTCAACGGCTCAGCCGGCCCGACCATTGGCGTCGAGGCCGAGCTGTTCCTCGTGGACCTGGAGAGCCTCGATCTCACCGATGGCGCCCAGGCGATCCTGGCCGCCTGCGCTGGTGATCCCCGCATCTAGACGGGCTGGAGTCTCAATAGTCTACAGTCTACGTTTCCTCGAGGAAAATCCCCACCTGTGCAATAATTGTAGCTACTTTAGTATATCACCTATATAAATTTACATCACCCTTGAAGTGTCGTATATTTCTGCAGATACCTTCTCGCGGGGGCCTCCACAATGCTCTTTAGAGTGGTAGCTACGGTGCCGCTAAGGCACTAGCCATAGTCCTACCTGATTGTAAAACAACTGCATTTGTGTATGGTCTCCACTCTGTAGCGAGTGCCCCATGGCCGAGATCATACATAGATACTTGGCCCGAAATCCAAAGGAGGGGTAAATGGTCAAAGGAATGCCGCCGACAATCAGAATGGCAGCGATATGGTTTGTTTTCATCTTCAGCTCTAATATCGCCATTCTTCAAGCTCAGACTGAGCTCCAGCCCCTCAAACTCCAGAAGGGGAATATGGTCATTACCATTCCAGTTGGGGATTGGATTGTAGCAACGGATGAGTCCGGGCTGTTCGCTTTGGCATCGGGCAATCTTGTACTGAAGGGAGATTCCATCCTCAAAATTCAGCCTGTAAATGAGCCTGAGCGGCTGGTTATTATTGATGAGATTGGCATCCTATACCTTTGGGAGCAGAAGGGAATTGGATATTATACCGTACGTGGCTTTTTATCTGGCGGAAAGATTGGTGCATATGTGGGCATACCCATGTTTTTAATGGCGATTCTCTCAGGTTCAGCACCACAAGAAGAAGCTAAGACAATGGATTATTACTTAGGCGGATTGGTCGAGGTGACTTTAACGATGGCTATTGCGGGAGCTTATTTGGGAACTATTATTGGAACAATAAATGGCATTTTTAAGGTGGTGTTTGGATTTCCAGCATCAATTCCGTACCCTATTGGGCCCGGGGAATGGGAGATAGTAGGCCACCCACGTATTGACATCGAGAATTAGTCCCAATGAACCAAGAAATTGGCTTCCTCTTTCGGTAGATCAGATAACATTTGCGGCGGCCAACCCGGCCCGGTCCAGTTGCAACGATTCGCCGAGGCCGGTGATCTCAAGGCAGTGGTCCGGGGCGCGATGGAGGACCTGGCGGGCGGCCTTTAGGCGGTAGGCCGGTCGGGAAACCTCTATAACCGCGACCGCCCCCGGCGGTAATTTTGCGGCCATGAACCTCCTCCGGCGGATGTACGATTGGGTCCTTTCCTGGGCCGACAGCCGCTACGGTGTGCCGGCGCTGTTCCTGCTGGCCTTCGCCGAGTCATCTTTTTTCCCGATCCCGCCCGATATCCTGCTGATCGCCCTGGCCGTGGCGGTACCCCAGCGGGCCTTCTGGTTTGCCCTGGTCTGTCTCACCGGCTCCCTGGCCGGGGCGTTCGTCGGCTACGGCATCGGCTACGCCGCCTGGGAGAGTATCGGTCAACCGGTGGTTGCGTTTTATAACGGCGAGGAGACCATGGCCTGGATCAGTCTCCAGTACCAGAAACACGGTTTCTGGGGGGTCCTGGTGGCGGCCATCACGCCCATCCCCTACAAGGTGTTTACCATCGCTTCCGGCGTCTTCAGGTTCGACCTGCTCACCTTTGCCACCGCGTCGCTGCTTGGCCGGGGGGCCCGGTTTTTCGCCGTTGGCTGGCTCATTTTCAAATTTGGCCCGGCCATCAAGGCCGCCATCGATGCCAATTTTAACCGGCTGGCCATCCTGGCTACCGTGCTGGTAGTGGGTGGCTTCCTGGTGCTCAAATGGCTGCTGTGACGGCGCCGGGCCGGTTGGCGGCCCATATCGTCTCCCTCGTCCTGAACCCCTTCACCAATGCCCTGCCGGTTTTTGCCCTGCTGCTGGCCGACGCCTCCGCCGCCCGGGAAGTAAGTTTTATGCCCTCATTGTCGGTCGCACTGCTGTTCGGTAGCCTCGTGCCGGTGGCCTATGTCGTTGTTATCAAGCGCCAGGGGCAGATCAACGAATGGGATGTGGCCGACCGGAAAGCGCGCCTCAAACCCCTTGCGGTCGGGGTGGCGAGCTACCTGGTGGGCTTTCTGCTGCTGGCCTGGCTCGGTGTCCGCGGCTACCCCCTGGGTTTTATGTTCTGCCATATCACCAATACGCTGATTGTGCTGGTCATTACCACCCGCTGGAAAATCAGTATCCATGCCATCGGCATCAGCGGCCCTTTGATGATCCTGCAGATGGCCTACGGCAATGCCGTCGGGGTCTGGTGGGGCCTGGTGCCGCTGGTGGCCGGCAGCAGAGTGGTTCTGCAGAAACATACGCTGGCCCAGGTGACCGCCGGCGTTGCGCTGGGGATCATCATGACCTTCTTGCAAGTCCACCTGTTTTTCATCTAGGGAGGGAGAGATATGCGGCGAGTCCTTATTACCGGCAGCAACCGGGGTCTTGGCCTGGGGTGGGTGCGCCACTGCCTTGAGCGGGGCGACCGGGTGTTTGCCACCTGCCGCCAGCCGGAGCAGGCCCCGGCCTTGAACGCCCTGCGGCAGACCGCCGGAGATCGCCTGAGGGTGCTGCCCCTCGATGTGACCCGGGCCGAGTCCATCGCTGCTGCGGCCGCCACGGTAAAAGGATTTGAAAGTGGCCTCGATCTGCTGATCAATAATGCCGGCGTAGGGGGGAGCCAGGCCGCTCTGGCCGGACTGGACGCCGCCACCTTCATGGATACCTACCGGGTCAATGTGGTTGGCCCGCTGCTGGTGAGCCAGGCCTTCGCAGAATTGCTGGCCAAGGGGGTTGATGCCCTTTTGATCAGCATTACTTCGCGGATGGGCTCCATCGCCGATAACGGTAGCGGGGGCTGGTATGATTACCGCGCCAGCAAGGCGGCGCTGAACATGCTCAACGCCAACCTGGCGCTGGACCTGCGCGGCCAGGGGATCACCGCTGTTGTGCTGCATCCCGGCTGGGTGCAGACCGACATGGGCGGCGCCGGAGCGACCCTCAGCGTTGATGAATCGGTGGCCGGGATGCTGGCGGTCATTGATGGCCTCACGCTGGAAGACAGTGGCCGCTTCCTGGACTGGAATGGACAGGAGATTCCCTGGTAATTCCCCCGCAAGGGCCTTGTAAGGCTTGTAAGGTTGCAGGGCCACCCGTAATTTTGGCGACGGGGAAATCATCGGGGCATGGCGCAGCCCGGTAGCGCGCTTCGTTCGGGACGAAGAGGTCGGGAGTTCAAATCTCCCTGCCCCGACAGTAAGATAGTGGCAGGATCGGGAGCTGTGGCAGTTGTAGCCACGAGAGGGTGCTATACGGTATCTTATATAAAGGCCTGGTCGATATGCGCCGGGCTATTTCGTTAGAGGATAAAGAATATGAGGTTCAAGATCAGCATATTTCAAGATGAGGATGGGATGTTCATTGCTGAATGTCCGTCTATCCCTGGCTGCGTGAGTCAGGGGAAAACCGAACAAGAGGCCGAAATGAATATTCAATTGGCTATCAAGGAATGCTTGGAGGTGCGGGCTGAAAAAGGGATTCCGTTGACCGTGATTACCCGCGAGGTAGAGGTTCATGTCTAATGCCCCCCGTGCCCGTGTTGGCGCCTCGGGAGGTTGTAAAGACCTTTGAGAAACTTGGCTGGACAGTTGTTCGTCAACGGGGTAGTCACATCATCCTGACGAGGAAAGGACATATCGCCACATTATCGGTTCCTCAACACACCGAGGTGGCCCGCGGCACATTACGGAGCCTCATTTCCAAAGCGGGTTTTAGCGTAAGCGAATTCCTGGATGCTCGCAGGAAAGTATCTGGAAAATAGCCTGAACTCCTCCCCAATGGATTCTCCAGGAGTAATTTTCGTTGCCCCGACGACAAAGGCTCATCCGCCAGGCTGGGCCTTTATTGTTCACCTTTCAACCGGTAATATGAGCTAAGGCGGCGGGGAGTATGCGCGAAGGCTATCCAGCCCAGTCAATTGAGGCCAAGTGGCAACGCCGTTGGGCGGAGAGCGGGGCCCACCGGCCCGATATGGACAATCCCCAACGCAAACTCTACAGCCTGACCATGTTCAGCTACCCCTCCGGCGACACACTGCATGTCGGCCACTGGTACAATTATGGTCCCGCCGACAGTTGGACCCGCTTCAAGCGCATGCAGGGCTACACCACCTACCATCCCCAGGGCTTTGACGCCTTCGGGTTGCCGGCGGAAAACTATGCCATCCGGAATGGCGTCCATCCCGCCGTGAGCACCAAGGCCAACATCGAGACCATGAAGCGGCAGCTCGGCCGCATCGGGGCCATGTATGACTGGCAAAGCTACCTCGATACCAGCGCCCCGGAGTACTACCGCTGGACCCAGTGGCTGTTCCTGAAACTGTTCCGCAAGGGGCTGGCGGTGCAGGAAGAGGCCCCGGTGAACTGGTGCCCCAAGGATGAGACGGTGCTGGCCAATGAGCAGGTCCGGGATGGTCGCTGCGACCGTTGCGGCACGGAGGTTATCCAGAAAATCCTGACGCAGTGGTTCTTCCGCATCACCGAATATGCCGAAGAACTTTTGGCCGACCTGGAGACCCTCGACTGGCCGGAAAAGACCAAGACCATGCAGCGGAACTGGATCGGCCGGTCCGAGGGGGCCCATATCGACTTTACCCTGGCTGACGGGGAAGGGGGGCCTATCCGCGTTTTCACCACCCGTCCCGATACGCTCTACGGGGCCACCTACATGGTGCTGGCGCCGGAGCATCCCCTGGTCGAGGCCATCACCACAGCCGGGCAGCTGGAAACAGTCACGGCCTACCAGCGCAAGACCCGCGCCCAGACCGAGCTTGACCGGATCGCCCAGGGCAAACAGAAGAGCGGCGTTTTTACCGGCGGTTATGCCATCAATCCGGCGACCGAGCGGAAAATACCGGTCTGGATCGCCGACTACGTGCTCTATTCCTATGGCACCGGCGCGATTATGGCTGTGCCGGGCAGCGATGAGCGGGACTTCGAATTCGCCACCCGGTTTGGCCTCGAAATCATCGAGGTGGTCTCTCCCGATGGGCAGCCCCGGGGCGTCGCTGAAGCCTACACCGGAACCGGCCGGGCCCTGAATTCAGGGTCCTACAGTGGCCAGACGACAGCAGATGCCACCCGGGGGATATGCGATTTCCTGGAGCAGCGCGGGCTGGGGGAACGGACGGTCCAGTACCGCCTCCGTGACTGGTGCATCAGCCGGCAACGGTACTGGGGCGCGCCGATACCCATTATCCATTGCCCGCAGTGCGGGGTAGTGCCGGTTCCGGATGACCAACTGCCGGTGGAACTGCCGATGGACATTGATCTGGCGGCGGCGGTGGGGCAGGATGTGGCGCCGCTGGGAACCGTCCCCGATTTCGTGAACACCCACTGTCCCGACTGTGGCGCCGAGGCCCGCCGGGACACCGACACGATGGATACCTTTGTCGATTCGGCCTGGTACTTTCTCCGCTACCCCGATACGGACTATGCCGAAGGGCCCTTCAATTCGCAGAGCATCAAGACCTGGCTGCCGGTGGACATGTACATCGGCGGCATCGAGCACGCCACGATGCATCTGCTGTATGCCCGCTTTTTCGTCAAGGCGCTCCGGGACTGCGGCCTCCTCGACTTCGGTGAGCCGTTTCTGACCCTGCGCCACCAGGGGGCCATTACGCACCAGGGGGTGCGCATGTCGAAGTCCCGGGGCAATGTGGTTTCGCCCGACCCGTTTGTAGATAAATACGGCGCCGATGTCTTCCGGGCTTATCTCATGTTCATAGGGCCGTACACGGAGGGCGGGGAGTGGAACAGCGCCGGCATCACCGGGCTGGCCCGTTTTCAGGATCGGATCTGGCGGCTGCTGCAAATGCCGGCCGGGACAGAACAGGAGCCCGATGAGGCCCTGCAAAGGCGGCTGCACCGCACCATCCGGGACGTGAGCGCTGATCTGGAGCAGTTGCGCTTCAACACCGCCATCGCCCATCTGATGTCGCTGTCCAACGCCATCGCCGGGCGCAACACGCTGAGCGTGGAGGTGCGGGATGCCCTGACCCAACTGCTGGCGCCCATCATGCCGCACCTGGCGGAGGAATTATGGGAACTGTCCGGCCACAGCAAAAGCATATTTGATTCCGGCTGGCCCGCTTTTGACCCGGCCCTGTGCGAAGAGGACCTGGTGACGGTGGGCATTACCGTCAATGGCAAGCGGCGCGGCGAACTGCAGGTGAAGCGGGACATCGCCAAGGACGATTTGCTGGCCCAGGCCCGGGAACTATCGGCTGTGCAGAAGCACCTGGCAGGGAAGGAGATCGTTAAGGAAGTGGTGGTGCCCGGCCGGGTAGTGAACTTCGCCGTGCGTTAAGCGGCTAAGGGCGGACTGACGGCTAACTATACATAATATACATTATGCGCAGTCAGGGACGGGCCCATTGCGCCTGGGGGGCCACTCCGCCAATAGGTATGTAAATGTTGGGTTTTGGGCCAACCAGAATCATGGAACCCACTGAAACCGCGATTAATAGAAGTATCCGCAGGTTTTGATAATTTGAGGTGACGGATACTGACATCGCGAAATCCCCGCGTAATTAGCCGGATATCGAGTTTGCTGACCGGCAAGACAGGTTTGCCTTTCACCAACAGATAAATCGTTGTGCTATCCTGGCCGACAATCTGGCCTCTGAGGAAACCACCGATCCAGGGTCTGACGGTGAGCATCAACCCACTTTGAGGGCTATCCTGGCCTGGGCTCTGATTATGCCTTCCAGGATCGAGGAAACCTGGCGCAACCTGCCCAGCCAGAGTGTTGATGAGTATACCGCCCAACATGGCTGTCCAGGCGAATTTGCGAGTCAGCGACATGGCGGACCTCCCTTGTGCAGGGTCGGCAGGTTTCCCGGGCAGTTCGTCCTTAAGGACCCGGGGGTTATCACGATTATGTCAAACATATGCTCAGGATGGTCCCCTTCAGGCCAGACAGTCCCGCAGCCATTCCATGTACGGCTGATGCAACACCTCGCCGTCCAGGCGGATGATTTCCGGTACATCGTAGGAATGGTGCCGTTTGATGAGGGTCTGCACCCGCTGGGAGCGGTCGGCGGTGGTTTTGATCAGCAGGAGAATTTCGTCTTCCACCCGGATGGCGTTTTCCCAGCGGAACACCGATATCAGGTTCGGCACCAGGTTGACACAGGCCGCGGCCCGCTGATCCACCAGCAGCCGGGCCAGATCCTGGGCCTGCTGCAGGTCATCGTGGGTGGTCAGGATGATCTCAATAGCGCTGTCAGAGGATATCATGGCCTCAATGTAGCAGGTGAAGGCGGCGGCAGCCACCCTTTTGCGGCCGCTGGCCGGCAACTCAATAAAAAGCGTTGACTGTAGAACGTGAAATGTTTCATATTCCCGCTGTGAATCCGCAACCACACAACAATTCTATTCCGGTGTTGGACCCCGCCAGCGCCTGCAGCTGGTGGTGGTCCCTATTTTGGCGTGGCTGACGTCACCCATTCTGTACGCTCAGAAGACCGCGCCCTCGACAATTAACACTTAATGGTTGGGGGCGCTTTTTTATTGGCGCTCAACAATGCGCCGCCACATGGATAACTGAAGGATAGCCAGCATGGAAACCCAACGTTTTGATCTCTCCAGCGAAGATATACCCAAGAACTATTACAATATCGTGGCCGATCTTCCCTCGCCGCCGCCCGCGGTGCTGCACCCGGGAACGGGCCAGCCCATCGGACCCGACGACCTCGCGCCCCTCTTCCCCATGGCCCTCATCGGCCAGGAAGTGTCCACGGAACGGGAGATACCGATCCCCGAGCCGGTGCGCGAGATCTACCAGCTCTGGCGGCCGTCCCCCCTGTTCCGGGCCCGGCGGCTGGAAAAGCTGCTGGATACGCCTGCCCGGATTTACTACAAGTATGAGGGGCTGAGTCCCACCGGCAGCCATAAACCCAACACGGCGGTGCCCCAGGCTTTTTACAACAAGGAGGCTGGGATCAAGCGCCTGTCAACGGAGACCGGCGCCGGTCAGTGGGGCTCCGCCCTGGCCTTTGCCGGCAAGCTCTTCGGCCTGGAGGTGGAGGTTTACATGGTGAAGGTCAGCTACCAGCAGAAGCCGTACCGGCGCTCCATGATGGAGACCTTCGGAGCGACGGTCCATGCCAGCCCCAGTGACCGCACCGCAGCGGGCCGCAAGTTCCTCGCCGAGGATCCCGACAGTCCCGGCTCCCTCGGCATTGCCATCAGCGAGGCGGTGGAAAAGGCCGCCAGCGATGAGGGCACCAAATACTCCCTGGGCAGCGTCCTGAACCATGTCCTGCTGCACCAGACCGTCATCGGGCAGGAGGCCATGCGCCAGATGGAGCTGGCCGGTGACCCCCCCGATATCATCATCGCCTGCGCCGGTGGAGGCAGCAACTTCTCCGGGCTGGCCTTCCCGTTCCTGGGGGCCAAGCTGCGCGGGGAGCTGGATTGCCGCTTTATCGCCGTCGAACCGGCCTCCTGCCCCAGCCTGACCCAGGGCCAGTACACCTACGACTTCGGTGATTCGGCCCACCTGACCCCCCTGGTAAAGATGCATACCCTGGGGAACGGCTTCATGCCCCCGGCCATCCATGCCGGCGGGCTGCGCTATCACGGTATGGCGCCGCTGGTGAGCCATGTGCTGGAGCTGGGCCTGATCGAGGCCCGGGCCGTGGAGCAGCTGGCCTGTTTCGCCGCCGGTGTCCAGTTTGCCGAAACCGAAGGGATCATCCCGGCGCCGGAGACCACCCACGCCATCCGGGCGGCCATTGATGAAGCGCTGCTCTGCAAGGAGGAGGGCATCAGCCGGACGATCCTGTTCAACCTGTCGGGCCACGGCAATTTCGACATGCAGGCCTACGACGACTACTTCGCCGGCCGGCTGCAGGACTATGCCTTCGATGCCACGGCGGCGGCGGCGGCCTGGGAGGGACTGCCGGCGGTGGGCTGAGCATGTGAGCGTGTGAGATGAGAAAGGAGAGGGGCCGCTGGAGTCCCTCTCTGTGCCGGGGGTGAGTTGGAAAAGCCTTCGAACGCTGAGGGCGGACGGCCAGTTGTGCCTTCCAATACTGCCGGGACTCCGCTTCAAACCGAGGACATTCCCGAGGAACGGTCGGAATACTCTATCCGGCTAACGACTCTATACCCGGAACATTGAACTTTAAACTTGAAACTGAAAAAGCCCTGCTTGGCAGGGCTTTTTCGTACCCCGGGCGGGAGTCGAACCCACGACCTCTGGTTCCGGAGACCAGCGCTCTATCCAGCTGAGCTACCGGGGCAAATAACAAAAAGCGATTTCACGAGCTCCCTGTCCCGAAACGTCGAGCCGGGAGACGCTCCATCCAGCCGAAGATCCCTACCGAGCGCAGCGAGCGTCCGGGGCTAATCGTCCTCCTGGGTCACGAAACCGATGGGCTTGTCATCCATCGGGTTGGGAAAATCGAACCCCTCCCGGTTGGGGAAATGGACCACCGTGGCGATCTTGTCCCAGCGCAGCAGGAAATTGGCCTCCAATTTGGTGCGCACCTGCTGATCCTCAGGCAACGGCCGGCCCTGCTCATCGTTGGTCTTGACGATGACGTACTGGGGGTGCTCCACCCAGAGCCCCAGGTCATCCATGCCCACCACTTTCAGGAAGGGGGACCGCGAGACGATACCGATCGGCTCCAGTCCCGCAGTGTCGCTGAGAATGATCTGCACGATATCACCGACGATTTCGGCTGTACTCATGGCTACCATGGCAGGCAAATTTCGCTCCTAATTGTGGACGACTCCAGCACTTCTTTCGGCCGCCAGCACCGTATTGGACACCAACATGGCCACTGTCAGCGGTCCCACCCCCCCCGGCACCGGCGTGATGGCCTGGGCGATGCCCAGCATCTTTTCGGTATCGACGTCACCCCTAAGGTGGTAGCCCTTCGGTGAATCGTCCCCCGTCCGGTTGATGCCCACATCGACGATGACCACGCCGGGGGTCACCATGTCCGGGGTGACAAGTCCCGCCTGCCCCGAGGCGACGATCAGCAGATCGGCCTGCCGGGTGTGGTGGGCCAGGTTTGCCGTGCCGGTGTGGCACAGGGTCACCGTGGCGTTGCCCGATGGCTGCTTGGCCGACAACAGTGCCGCCAGCGGTTTGCCGACGATATTGCTCCGGCCCACGATCACCGCATGGCGCCCGGCGACGGTTATGCCGTAGTGGCTCAGCAGTTCAAGTATTCCTTGAGGTGTGCAGGGGATAAAAGTTGGATTTCCAGCCAATAGCCGGCCCAGATTAAAGGGGTGAAACCCGTCGATATCCTTGGCGGGGGCGACGCTCTCCAACAGGTCGTTGGCCGGCAGATGATTCGGCAGCGGCAACTGTACCAGCAGGCCGTGGAAACGGTCAGCGGCGTTCAATTCGGCGATGACCGCCAGCAGATCGTCCCGGCTGATGTCGCCTGGCAGGGTCCGGGTTTCGGCCAGCAGACCCAGCTCCTCGAACTTGCGGGTCTTGCTGCCAACATAGATTGCCGAGGCCGGATCATCCCCCACCAACAGCGCCACCAGCCCGGGCGTGATGCCCTTCTGGCCGAGGACCTCAATGCGCGGTTTGAGCCGCTCGTAGAGCGCCGTGGCGACCGGTTTCCCGGTCATCAGAACGGTGTCAATGGAGGACATGGGTTGTTCCGCTGGTGGGGCTGGACCGGGGCGGCGGATCAGTCCTTGAAGGAGCTGTCCAGGACCTCTTCCACCCGGTGGGAGATGGCCGTGGCCCGGTCTTCGATCTGGCTCAGGGTCTGCGACCGTTTGCGCCGCTCGGTAAAGAGCTCATCGGTAATGCTCATGGCGGCCAGCATGGCGATGCGCGTCGCCGACTGGACACCGGGCAGGTTGAGCTCGGTCTCCCGCATCCGCTCGTCGACGTAGGCGGCCACATCCGAGATATAGTCGGCATTGGCGACGGCCTTCACCGTGTATTCGTGGCCATAGATGGTCACCCGGATCATGTTCTGGTCATTGGCCTCGGCCATATCAGTCCCCGCTTTCCTCAGACCCGGCGCAGACGGGCCTGGTGATGCTTTTCCAGGTATCCGGCGATTTTCTGCACCTCTTTTTCGACCTGCTCGTCGGTGAGCGTACCTTCGGCCGATTGGAGGGTGAGCCGGAATGCGAGACTTTTTTTCCCTGGAGCCAGATTGTCCCCCGAATATAAGTCGAAAAGCCTGACATCGCGGAGATAATCGCCGCCGTTCTTCCAGATGGCGTCCAGCAGATCGCCCGCCGGCACCGCTTCCGGCAGCTCCAGGGCCAGGTCCCGCTCCACCACCGGGTAGGGAATCACTTCGCTGTAGGCGAGGGTTGCCGTTCCGGCCAGCCGGGCGACGGCCTGCAGGTCAATTTCGGCGGCGGCCACTTCGGAATCAAGATCAAACGGCTGCCGGGTTTCCGGCGGCACCACCCCCAGCACACCGATGGTCTCCCCAGCGGCGGCGATGGACAGGGCCGGGCCGAAGCCGGTGGCCTTGGCAGGCGTGAAGGTGACCTCCCCGGCGCCCCGATCGCTGAGCAGGCGGGTGATGATCCCCTTCAGCTCAAACAGGTCGCTGGCCGGGGCCTGCTTCCAGCCCACTGCCCGGCTGCCCAGGGTCATGACAATCCCCAGGTTGAAATTCTCGCGATCCAGGTTGTAAACGGAGGCATCGGCCTGGTGCACCGCACCGATTTCAAACAGGCGTACCACCGTCTGCTGGCGGCGTTCGTTGTAGGCCACCGCTTCCAGCAGGCCCGGCAGGAGGGAAGTGCGCAGCGTGGTCAGCTCGCTGCTCAGGGGGTTGGTCAATTGGACCGGCTCCGCGCCGGAAAACAGCGCCGCGAAACTGTTGCGAGTCATGGTGACGGCCAAGTGCTCGAAGAAGCCCCAATGCACCAGCGCCTGCCGGACAGGGGCCATATAGCCCTGCTCATCGGCGATCAATTCGGCAAAGCGGACCTCTACCCCCTCCACCACCGGGATATTATCGTAGCCGGTAATGCGGGCCACCTCCTCGATAAGGTCCACATCCAGCCTGAGCTCGGGACGGTTGAGCGGTACTGTGCAGTGCAACAGGTCGGCGTCTTTGACCGTCACGGCGATGCCGAACCGCTGGAGCGACCCGGCTACCGTCTGCTGGTCGAGTTCCAGGCCGCAGAGCCGGTTGGTGAAGGCCACGGAAAGCTCGATCTGCCGGGGCTCATGGCGCCGTGGATAGACATCAATTCTGCCCTTTGCCACCGCGCCGCCGGCCAGTTCGCTGATGAGCCGGGTGACCCTGTCCAGGGCGGTAATGACCCCCTCAATGTCGATGTCACGTTCGAAGCGCTTCGATGCTTCGCTGGAGAGATCCAGCGATTTGGCTCCTTTGCGGATCACCGACGGCACAAAATAGGCGCTCTCGATGAGCAGGTTGGTGGTGGTATCCGAGACTTCCGAATCGGCCCCGCCCATGATGCCGGCCAGGGCCACCGGTCCCTCGCCATCGGCGATAAGGAGATGGTGGCTGCCGAGTGTGCGCTCGGTGCCGTCCAGGGTGGTGAATTTTTCACCGGATTTGGCGAAATAGACCTCAATGCGCTGGCCGGTGATGCGGTCATAATCGAAAATGTGCAGCGGTTGGCCCAGCTCCATCATCACATAGTTGGAGGCATCCACCACGTTATTGATGGGCCGCATGCCCAGGGCCGTGATGCGCCGGGCCAGCCAGTCAGGCGAGGGTCCCAGGGTAATGCCGGTGATGACCCGTGCGGCGTAGCGGTGGCAGCCGTCGGGATCGCGAATTTCCACGGAGGCAAGTTCCGCGATGGGCGGCCCCGTTTCCTGCACTTCCGTATCGGGCAACCTGGCGCTGCGGCCCAGTTTGGCGGCTAGGTCCCGGGCCACGCCGATGTGGGAAAAGGCATCGCCCCGGTTGGGGGTCAGATCAAGGTCCAGAATCTGCTCGCGCCGGTTTTCCAGGTAGATTTTGAGATCGAGTCCCACCTCGGCGTCCTCGTCGAGCACCATGATGCCGCTGTGGTCCTTCGACAGCCCCAGCTCGTCTTCGGCGCAGATCATCCCTTCGCTCACCTGACCGCGCAGCGTGGCCTGCTTGACCACAACACCTCCCGGCAAGGTTGCGCCGACGATGGCCAGGGGTACTTTCTGGCCCGGGGCCACATTGGGCGCCCCGCAGACTACCGGCTGGGGTTCGCCGCCGGCTGTGACGCGACAGAGCAGGAGATGGTCCGATCCGGCGATGGGTTCCACCGCCAGGACACCGGCCACCACCACGCCGTTGAAATCGTAGCGGGGCTTCTCCAGCAGCGCTTCCAGGCCGAGCATGGTGAGCGTATCGGCCAGCTCCTCCGGCGGCAGGTCGAACTCGACGAATTCCTGCAGCCAGTCGCAGGAGATCTTCACGACCGGAACTGCATGAGGAAACGGATGTCGCCCTCGTAAAAATAGCGGATGTCCCCTATGCCCCAGAGCAGCATGGAGGTGCGCTCAATACCCATGCCGAACGCGTAGCCGGTCCATTCCTTGGGGTCGAGGCCCCCGGCCTTCAGCACATTGGGATGCACCATGCCGCTGCCCAGAATCTCCAGCCAGCCGGTGCCCTTGGTGACGCGGTAATCGTTCTCCGTCTCCAAGCCCCAGTAGATATCCATCTCGGCACTGGGTTCGGTGAATGGAAAGTAACTCGGCCTGAAGCGGGTGACCACGTCCTGGCCGAAGAACTCCCGGGCAAAGTGGGCCAGGGTCCCCTTGAGCTCGCCCATGGAGACGTTCCTGTCGATGACCATCCCCTCTATCTGGTGGAACTGGCAATGGCTGCGGGTGCTGATGCTTTCGTTGCGGAATACCCGGCCGGGGGCCAGAATGCGTATGGGAGGCGCCAGGTTTTCCAGGGCATGAATCTGGCTGTTGGACGTGTGGGTGCGCAACAGTTGATCCGGTCCGGTGTAAAAGGTATCCTGCATGTCCCGGGCGGGGTGGTCGGGCTGAAAATTAAGGGCCCCGAAATTGTAGAAATCCGACTCCACCTCCGGGCCGTAATAGATGGAGAAACCGAGCCGGCCGAATATGGCCTTGACCCGCTCAAGCACCTGGGTAATGGGATGGATAGCGCCCAGGGGAAGGGGATCGCCGGGCAGGGTCAGGTCAGTGGCTGGTGTGGCGGCGGCCTGTGCCGCGCTGGAAGACGCGCCGAGCTGCCCAATCTGCTCCTCGAGGGAGGACTTCAGGCCGTTGATCTGTTCGCCGGCTGCCGGACGCTCCCCCGGCCTCAGTTGGCCGAGTTGGGCATACAGGCCGGCCAGCAGACCTTTCCTGCCCAGGAAGGCGATGCGCAGCTGCTCGGCGCCCTGCTCCCCCGCCTGGACGGCCTGGAGCTGCTCGGCGAACTCCTCACGGACCGACGCAATGTCGGCAGAGAGGCTCATGGGCCGTTAGGAGAGGCTCTTGATAAGGTTTTCGAAGCTCTGCGGATCGTTGACCGCCAGGTCGGCCAGAATCTTGCGGTTCAGGTCGATATTGCGGTCCTGCAGGGCGTGGATAAATCTCGAATAACTCATGCCGTACTGCCGGGCGGCTGCGTTTATCCGGGCGATCCAAAGGCGGCGCATCTGGCGCTTACGCTGGCGACGGTCACGATAGGCATAGGACATGGCCTTAATGAGCGCATCCTTGGCCGTGCGGTAATTCCTCGAACGGGTGCCGTAGTAGCCCTTGGCCAGCTTGACAACTTTGCGGTGCCGCCGATGCCGGGGCACACTGCTGTTTGATCTTGGCATTTCAGTTTCCTAGAGGGCGAGCATTTTTTTCACTCTTTTCACCTCAGCAGAGGTGAGAATAGTGCTCTTACGGAGCTGCCGCTTGCGCTTGGGAGATTTTTTTGTGAGGATATGGGCTTTATTGGCCCGGTTCCGTTTAATTTTGCCCGTACCGGTCAGCTTGAATCGCTTGGCGGCGCTGCGGCGGGTTTTCATCTTAGGCATAGGGCATCGTCCTCAATCTTGTCAATTTATTTTGGCACCAGGTGCAGGAACATCACCCTGCCCTCCACGGCCGCCGACTTGTCTATCGTGGCGTAATCAGCCAATGTGGCCACGACCCTGTCCAGCAGGTCTGAGCCCAGGTCCTGCCGGGCCATTTCCCGGCCCCGGAAGCGCACCGATATCTTCAGCCGGTTGCCTTCCTGCAGGAACTTGATCGCGCGGTTGGTCTTGGTCTCCAGATCGTGATCGCTGATGCTGGGCCGCATGCGTACTTCCTTGACCGAAACCGAATGCTGCTTTTTGCGGTTCTCCCGGTTTTTCTTGGCCTGATCATAGCGGAATTTGCCGAAATCCATGATCTTGGCAACCGGCGGCTGGGCATCCGAGGCCACTTCGACCAGGTCGAGGCCGGCTTCGTCGGCTTCCGCCAAAGCACGCTCCAATGGGACCACCCCAATCTGCTGCCCGTCAGCGCCCACAAGGCGAACCTCGGAAGCCGTTATTTCATCGTTCACTCGGTGAACGGGTTCACCCTTCGCTATGGGCTAAGCTCCTGTTTCGATTATCGATATCTGCTCGCAATATGTTAATTAACTGCCCCAACTCCATCTTCCCCAGATCGCCCTGATGGCGCCTGCGCAGTGAAATGGAGTTATCCTTTTCTTCCTGCTCGCCAATGATCAGCATCACCGGCGTCTTCTGCAACTCGGCCTGCCGGATTTTGGCGCCGATCTTCTCAGCGCGTTCATCCAGCTCTACCCGGAACCCGGCTGCCTTCAGGGATTCAAATACCTGCTGCCCGTATAAACGGCTTTTTTCCGATACCAGCAGGACCACAGCCTGAACCGGCGCCAGCCAAAGTGGGAAGTCTCCGGCAGTATGCTCAAGGTAAATGCCAATGAACCGTTCCAGTGACCCGAGTATGGCACGATGTATCATAACGGGCCGCTGCTCTTGAGAACGGTCGTCAATGTACGTCAACCCGAAGCGTTCGGGTAGGGAAAAATCGAGCTGGATAGTGGTCAGCTGCCAGCGCCGCTTGAGGGCGTCCCGAAAGAAATAATCGATCTTCGGGCCGTAGAAGGCCCCTTCCCCCGCTTCGACCTCGTAGGCCAGCGCGGACCGGTCCAAACTCTCGCTGAGGAGGGTTTCGGCCTGGTCCCAGAGGGCCGGGTCGCCCATGAATTTATCCGGCCGGGTGGAAAGTTTTACCTCCACATCGGCGAATCCGAAGACATCGAACACATCCTGCACCATGGCGAACATGGCGTCAATCTCTGCGCCGATCTGGTCGGGACGGCAGAATATGTGGGCGTCGTCCTGGGAGAAGCTGCGCACGCGGGTCAATCCTGAAAGGACGCCGGCCTTTTCGAATCTGTGCAGGCGGCCGAAGTCGGCCAGGCGGATGGGCAGATCACGGTATGACCGGAGGCGGGCGCTGTAAATGAAGGTGTGGCCGGGGCAGTTCATCGGCTTGATCCCTTGCAGGTGGACGGGATCGTCCTCGTCGCCGATGAGGAACATCTGCTCACGGTAGTGCTCCCAGTGGCCGCTCTGCTTCCAGAGCTTGATATCGAATATCTGCGGAGTGATAACCTCCTGGTAGTCGTACTTCCGGTACAGTTCCCGGATGAAGGCCAGCAGTTCGTTGTAGATCACCGTCCCGCGGGGATGGAAAAAGGGACTGGCCGGGGCGATGGGATGGAAAGAGAACAGGTCCAGTTCCTTGCCCAGGCGGCGATGATCGCGCTTGCGGGCCTCTTCCTGCCGGTGCAGATAATCCTTGAGCTCCTGCTTGCTGCCCCAGGAAGTGCCGTAGATGCGCTGCAGCATGGGATTGCGCTCGTCGCCGCGCCAGTGGGCGGCGGAACTGCTGAGCAGCTTGAAATGGCGGATTTTGCCGGTTGAGGGGACATGCGGGCCACGGCACAGGTCGATGAAATTGTCCTGTGAATAGGCCGAGATGGAATCGTCCGCAGCAATCCCGCTGATGATTTCCAGCTTGTAATCTTCGCCCCGCTCCCGGAAAATCTTTTCCGCCTCGGACCGGCTGAGATCCTGCCGGGTGACGCTATAGTCCGCTTTGGAAAGGCGGCGCATCTCCGCCTCAACGGCTTCCAGCAGCTCCGGCGTGGCCGGCTCCGGCAGGTCGATGTCGTAGTAAAAACGCTCTTCCAGCGCCGGTCCGATGGCAATCTTGGATTCGGGATAGAGGTTTTTTACCGCATGGGCCAGCAGATGGGCCGTGCTGTGGAGCAGCACTTCACGCCCTGCGGGATCAGCGCCTGTGATGATCCGTACTTCGGCGTTGGCCGTGAGGGGAGTATGGAGGTCGACGAGGTTGTCGTTGACCACCGCAGCCACAGCCGCCTCATGCAGGCGCGGGCCTATGGACAGGGCGAGGTCAGCCGGGGTTGAGCCGGCCGGCAGCTCCTTGTGGGAGCCGTCGGGGAGTGTGAGGCGTATCGCTTTCATACCCGGCAAAGGACGCAATAATCGTGCAATCCAGGTTCCATGGTGTGTTCATTTTGCACTACAAGCAGTTTTCTTCACCAGCAGACGGCTGCTGCGAGGGCAAATTTACGTCCCGCCCCGGGGAAAAGGCTATCCACAAAAATTGAAAATTGTTGATTGAAAATTGAATAGAAGATTAACCGCCGAGGCACAGAGGACGCCAAGGGGGCGAAGAGAATTTAAATAGAAAGAGTCTTAATTGTGCGGAGCCACCTTGGGCATGTCCTGAGGCCCTCAAAGGAGGACGCCTACCTAAGCAGCACCATGCTTCGGAGAGCTCAGCATGACGGGTTATCTATCTAAGCAGCACCATCTTCACCGATTGGGTGAAGGCCGGCTTCCCTACTGGCCTCGCGACCAGACGGGCCTGTCCGGCTGGTCTAGCGACTAGACGGGCGATGTAGAGGCCGCTGGGCACTTCCCTGCCGTTCCTGTCCCGGCCGCGCCAGACCACCTGGTGGTAGGCCGGACCCAGGGGGCCGTCCACCAGCCGCACCACCTCACGCCCCAACAGGTTGTAGACCACCAGGGTAACGTTGGCCGGTTCCGGCAGGTCGTACCGGATGGTGACGGTGGGATTAAACGGGTTGGGGTAGGCATGATGCAGTGCGTAGGTGGCGGGGAGGCCAAGCCGCGCTTTTTGGAGAGAGCCAAAAGCGCTCACCGTATCGGAGGGACCTGATTCGTCATAAGGGTTCACGGCGGTCACATAGTACTCAAGCAAGTCCTGCGACGACGAGTTGAGCACGGCCTGTACATCCGTGTACAAAGTGACACTCACTGATGCGATATTTCCCCAACCCCCTGAGGCAAATTGGCGGGATACGTTGTAGCTTTCTGCATCGGTGACAGAGTTCCAGGTAAGGATTGGATTTTCTCCGAGCTCCCCGCCGGCATTCACAATGATCAACCCTGTAGGGGCAGAAAGTGGAGGTGGAATATCAACAGGACCGACGTAAGCGGTGAACTTGCTGCCGGCCTTAGCATGAAAACCCGGTTTCAAGGTAATGCTGTTCTTGGCCAGTAGCAGCACTCGCCCGCTGTTAATCGTGTAGGCCGGCCCGGCGGTAATGGTGTTGCCAGCCACATATATCAGGGTGTCAGCCGTAACGGTCTCGTTCTGAAGGACGATATCGTATGGCAGGCTGGGTCCTACACCCACCGCCTGCCAGGCGTTCTCAACCTGGGCAACCTCAGTGCTACCGTACAAGTCGCTGGCGGCCCATATGGAACCCTCCCGGGCATCGGCGTAGTCGGAAGTGCTGGTAAGGTATTGGGTCAAGTTCCGATAGGCGATAGCCGCTACTGTGTCGCGCCCAATGCTTACTACCGAGTAACTGTCACCATTTGAGTTCGAACCCGTGCCGCCCTCGGCCAACAGATAAAACCAATAGTTTTGGACACCGCTATTTGTGTGGACAATATCACCAGCTTCGCAAGATTCTGGATCGGTGCACCAGAAAGGGTCATTTGTACCATATGTGTCCGGTTGACGCTTACCCACGGTACCGGCGTGGGGGTCAGACATGTCTCGCAAAAACCCATCAGGAATCCACATGTCTTCTGCAATTTGGTAGTTCCCGGAGCCCCCTTCCACATAAAACTCCACCATAGTGCCGAAAATATCCCCGAAAGACTCTTCCAGCGCCCCAGATTCATCAGTATAAACCAAGTTACCGGAATACTGATCTACTGCATGGCTGAATTCGTGCCCCACAATATCGAGCGAAACAAGATCATCAGAAGCCAAGTCTGCTCCGCCACGCCCAAGCTGGAGCTCTTCAACCGAAGGATCCCATCCGGCGTTGTCAATTAGCCAGCCATCACAGATGCCAAATTCGTCCACACTGATACACCACTGATAATTTGCAACCACTTGGATAAGAGCGCCAAGAGTGTCAAAACTATTTCGATTATGAACATTGATGAAATAATCGTATGTCTTCTCTGCTGCCCAGTGGCCACTGGCCGATGGTCGCTGGTTAGCTGACTGCCAATCATTATCAAGATCCGTCACATCCTCATTACTGCTTTCTGAAACATATCTCATGGTGTGTACTCCATCACCACGGGTGTCATCATTTAGAATATAATCATTGGAAATTGAGCGGTACTCCGTAATGATGGTTCGGCTGCCATTATATAAGGTTGCTGCCGTTCCGGAAGAGATATCAGGAATAAGCGGCACCCTTTTTAGGACACTCCCATTCCTCGCGTCAATGTAGATATTTTCTCCGCCATATGGCACGGAAGAATAAATGGCAAACTTGTAGGCCAACCGGTAATTGTCGGGGAGCATATCCCTCTGGCCCGAAGATTGGGCAATCACCAGTTCCGATTGCGGGTAATATGTTGCATTAGGATCGTTCTTAAATTCTTTAATTCTAGCCTCCCACGCTGGGCTCTCCCACCGATATACTCCAGCACTGACAGCAGACAGCGCGGAGTCTAAGGCGAGCCTCTCAGAAATTTCGGGACTAATCTTCAAGCTGAGGCCGGTCACGATTCCCCCATTTATTCTCACGGCATGACCGTCCCGGGCGTGAACCAGCATCTCCGCACCCTCGACCTTTATACCTTTGTATGTTTGCTGGTACCGGTAATGTGTGAACCCTAAGTCGTCATTCTCAGTCCTATACATAACCATGCCATCATCCGTGGAAAGCAGGAATGCCCTGCGATGCTGCCTGAAAATTTCAGTAGGAGAAATCCGGCTACCGGGGCGGAAGGTGACCCAGTGTGATCCCCGCGGTGTGACCGCTATTTCAGCTACTTTTTCGGCCACAAAGCCAGGTGTTAAGCCAATTCTTTGTGACGCATCTGGATTGACGCTTTGTCCTGTTACAACTGCATGGAGAACCATGACTCCTGAAAGAATCATGATAATGTGGGTATTCGCCGCTTTCCGTTTCATTGCCGCCCCCACTCAATGAGAGCGCCATGACTTCTATATTGTCCGTATATAGACGGCCCAATCATTCTTGCGCCTACGGTTTTGAGTGAAGAATTGTACAGGTCGATCAATAGAGTGTCGGGTGTTACCCTGAAGGCCAAGTTGAGCTCAGGCAAATAATGCTCCAGGATGGTCAAGATCATTATGGAGTCGGATAACAGGCGGTAGTCCCCCGATGAGTACCCCGAATACGATCCTACAATCCCGGGAAAGTATAAGGTAAAATCGAGATAATAAGTTCCATCTGCGGAAATCTTCCAGTCCCCTTTAAAGCTCGCATCATCGACGCCCAAGTGGGCTTCAATCACTTTCCAGTTTCCCACAATTGGACTTTCCTCCGGCTCACTGCAGGAGGCAACCATGGCGGCGAGACCCAGAAGTATGATTGAAGATAACAACCTTATTCTCCGTCTCATTGGCCCACCCTCTAAACCATATAAATTTCGGCACAATAGATGATGCATTAGTTGACCTCCATCTTCCGCACCCGCTCCTTGAGCGCCTCATTCTCTTCCTGCATCTCGATCATATAGAGCGTCAGCTCCTCGATCTTCTTCAGCAGCAGCGCTTGGGATTCACCCAGGCTGAGGCCGTTGATGGCCACCTCATCGGCGGAGGGGACCTCCGGCAGATGGCACGGAAGAATAAATGGCAAACTTGTAGGCCAACCGGTAATTGTCGGGGAGCATATCCCTCTGGCCCGAAGATTGGGCAATCACCAGTTCCGCTTGCGGGTAATATGTTGCATTAGGATCGTTCTTAAATTCTTTAATTCTAGCCTCCCACGCTGGGCTCTCCCACCGATATACTCCAGCACTGACAGCAGACAGCGCGGAGTCTAAGGCGAGCCTCTCAGAAATTTCGGGACTAATCTTCAAGCTGAGGCCGGTCACGATTCCCCCATTTATTCTCACGGCATGACCGTCCCGGGCGTGAACCAGCATCTCCGCACCCTCGACCTTTATACCTTTGTATGTTTGCTGATACCGGTAATGTGTCATGCCGAGAGCGTCTTCGGTGGATTTCATGAGTTGCATAGCATCCTCGGGTCCCAATCGAAATGATCGGTGGTGCTGCGTAAAAAAATTGTTCGGTGACAGTCTGCGCTCGGCGCGCAAGGTGAGCCAGTTAAAACCCTTTTTCGTGACACGGATATCGGCAACATTCTCCGCGACAAAGTCTGCGTCGAGGCGATGACCGGCTACTGCTGATGTTTGGGAGGCCTGGGCAAAGGCGTAGGTCGTCACCGTCGTTGCAATAAGTATCGCATAGGTATATACTTTATAAGGGTATATCATTGCCTCTCCCACGTGAGGATAATGTCGAAACGTCTATATTGGTTTGAGTCAATTAACTTTGCCTGAGAGGCTATTAATTCCGAACCGTTTACCTCAATAAAAAGTGTGTCAACTGTGCGGCGGAATAATTCGTTCGCCTCCAGGTTCTCGTGCATTTTCGAGTGCACGACCATGATTGAGTCCGAAAGAGTGCGATAAGTTCCAGAGGTATAGCCGCTTACCTGGCCGTCAAATCCAATTGAGTCATAATCAAGTTTAAAAGTTTTATCCGACCTGATGAGCCAGCTAGCAAAATATCCAAAATCAGTCCCTGCCTCTGCTATCACCCAGCTGCCAACAATTGGATACTCCTCCGGCTCGCTGCAGGAGGCCCCCAATGCGGCCAGGGCCAGGAAGATGACTGCAGAAAATGACCTTATCATCCTCCCCATTTGCCAACCCCTTGATCCAGATGAGCTCTTGAAAGATTGTTTTTGCATCATTTTTCCTCCAGTTCTCCCACCCGCTCCCGCAGCGCTTCGTTCTCCTGTTGCATCGCGATCATATACAGAGTCAGCTCCTCGATCTTCTTCAGCAGCAGCGCTTGGGATTCACCCAGGCTGAGGCCGTTGGCCGCAACCTCCTCGGCCGAGGGAACCTCCGGCAGATGGCCGTGGGCCTCAATATAGGCAGCCACTGCGCTGAGGGGCATGAGGTTATAGCCAGGGGCAAAGACATAATCGGACCATCCGCTGGAGGTCACCTCAACTTCCTTTGCGGTGATGGTGCCGTTCACGGCCAGCAGAGATTGAGGCGCCGCCGTCCCTATGCCGACGTTGCCCGTCTGCCTCAGTATCGTCAGCCTCTCAGTTCAACTCCCACCCCATAGTGCGTCGATATGGAAATTCTTGTCAGTGGCGCCCATCCTTAACTGAAATGCCCTCGTGGGAGTCCCGTCGTCCGAAAGTGTAATGCCACCACCACCCGGGGTATCCGACATGTTGCCAGAAATGTGCAAGGCTGTCAGTGGTGTGCTGTTCCCGATGCCTACCTTGTCCGTGCTGGTGGTGAGACGGACCACGCTGCCGTCATCGGTCCAGCCGTTCTGGCCATAAGCCGGTGCGGCCCCGGCTGCCAACCACATCGCTGCCAGGATAATTGCTGTGCCTCGAGAAAATGCTGCTGCCTTCATGGAATCCCCCCAACTACTGCCAGTAAAATGCAACGTGACTTTATCAGGAATATTCAATGCAAGGTCGCCCATTCCGGGGCATAAGTCAAGGGAAAGACGAAGGGGGAAGGGGGAAGATTGCAGGATGAAGGCGGAGAGCAGTGGCAGTGGCGGCTGGCTGACTCCTGACGGCTGACCCTCGCATGCAGGCAGCCATCACCCTCCCCTCAGATGGCGACAATCGTGCCCAGTCCCTTGGTGATGCTGTTGCCCAGGCCCAGATAGTCCGGCAGCTGCACATTGGTGGTGAAATACCCCTTGAACGAGCCGCTGCCCTGCTCCTCGACCACCCGGGGGCTGATGGACTGGAGTTTGACCCGCACCGAGACCGTATGGGGAATCCGCAGGTCGAATTCCCGGCCCAGGAACAGCAGGTTCTGCACCAGCAGGCGGTTAAGATATTGGATCCGCTCGCGGGGCATCAGGGACGTATACTGGGCCAGGATACGGCGGTTCAGGGCCACCCAGGGGGTGATAAATTTGTAGCGGCAGAAGGTCGCCTCGGGCACCTCGAAGTGGAGGCTCGATTCCAGCGTCTGCTGTCCCTCAACCCGTAGCGACTGGCCCTCGACCTCCAGACTTTGCAGTTGGTCCCGAAAGGAGAGGGCGGCGGGGTAGCCATCCTCCAGCCCGAAAACGCAGAGCTGGCGGCGCAGCACTTTCACTTGAATGCGCGGGTATCTGACCTGGCCGCGCAGGGAGCCGTTGATGTAGGGTATCAGCGGATGGTCGGCAAACTTTCGAATGATGGCGCCCTTGATCTGGTAGGGTGTGACCGCTACTTCCTGGTCCGTTTGGAACCGGACGCAGACTGCGGGAATACTGATCGGTCGGTCTGAGGTCACGGGCCCCCTTTCCGGAAGAGGAGAGTCAGGCGCTCATGGAGTCCAGGAATTCACGATTGTTCTTGGTGCGCTCCAAGCGGTCCAGGAGAAACTTAATGGCCTCAGTGGGATTCATATCGCTCATCAGCCGGCGCAGGATCCAGATCCGGGCAAGGTCCTTCCGGGACAGCAGTTTATCCTCCCGCCGGGTGCCGGAGCGGTTGACGTCAATGGCCGGATAGACGCGCCGGTCGGCCAGATTTCGGTCCAGCACCAGTTCCATGTTACCGGTGCCCTTGAACTCCTCGAAAATCACGTCATCCATACGGCTGCCGGTGTCGACCAGAGCGGTGGCGATGATGGTCAGGCTGCCCCCCTCCTCGATCTTCCGGGCGGCGCCGAAGAAACGCTTTGGCTTTTCCAGGGCGTTGGCGTCCACCCCACCGGACAGAATCTTGCCACTGTGGGGAATCACCGTGTTGTGGGCCCGGGCCAGCCGGGTAATGGAGTCCAGCAGAATGACGACATCCCGCTCCACCTCCACCATGCGCCGGGCCCGCTGCAGCACCATGTTGGCCACCTGCACGTGGCGCTCGGCCGGCTCATCAAAGGTTGAGGAAAGCACCTCCGCATCGACGCCGCGCTTCATTTCCGTCACCTCTTCCGGCCGCTCGTCGATGAGCAGGATGATGAGATAAGCTTCGGGATAGTTCTGGGTGATGGCGTTGGCGATTTTCTGCAGCAGGATGGTCTTGCCGGTTTTGGGTTGGGCCACGATCAGGCCGCGCTGGCCCTTGCCGATAGGGGAGACAATATCGATGACCCGGGTGGATATCTCCTTGGCCGTCGTCTCCAGGATCATGTGCTCCACGGGAAACTCCGGCGTCAGATCGACGAAGTGCGGGTAGGCCTTGATTTTCTCCGCCGCAATATCGTTTACCGTATCGACCCGCAGCAGGGCGAAGAAGCGTTCGTTATCCTTGGGTGGCCTGATCTGGCCGGTGATGAGATGGCCGGTGCGCAGCCCGAAGCGCTTGATCTGCGAGGGGGAGACGTAAATATCATCGGGGCCGGGGAGATAATTGAAATCAGGGGAGCGCAGAAAACCGTAGCCGTCGGGCATGATTTCCAGGACCCCTTTGGCGTAAACGTTGCCTTCCCGCTCGGCCTGGTTGGCCAGAATCTTGAGAATCAGATCGTGCTTTTTCAGGCCTGAAAACTCGCTGACTTCCAGGTCCTGGGCGATCTTCGTCAGGTCCTTTACGCGCAGAGATTGTAACTCACTGATGTCCATTTTCGAAATCCTTATTGGTTAAGGCGAATTCATTTTTTTTTCGGTCCGTATGCCTTGGAAGTGACCATTTGGATTGTTACCGCGGCCCTGTGGGACCCTGGTGCCGGAAGTGGCCCCGTTGACAGGGCAGTATTGTAGCGGTTGTGGGATACTGTCGGACCGGCCTTATAATCGGCCTCCAGGCAGTATCTGAAATCTTTCCGGGTGAATAGCTCCTGCTAATTAATCACAAGTTCTGCCGCTAGGGCGGGCTTGCCCGAATCTGATCCCGTTTCCGGTTGTATTCATGACAGAGGTCGTAATACCAGAAAACCTGCTAGAGGGGAATATCGTTGAAAGAAACGGGACTTGCAGGCGAAAGTTGGTCTATTTGCGTTTATATGTCAAATGAAATTTTGAAGAAGGCTGCCACGGCCGGGCCCAGGTAATGGGAGCCGAGAATGGCAATCAGATCCTCTGCCGCGGCCTGCTCAAGGGCCTTCTGAATGGCCCGCCCGGGATCGGGTTCCAGCTCCACGCCGGGATGGAGCGCTGCGGCGCTGGCGGCCAGTTTGCCGGCAGGCAGAAAGTGCCGGATGCCGGTCTCGGTGACAATCAAATGATCAAAGGCCGGCGTCAGCAGGTCCAGAATGTCGGCGCTCCCTTTGTCCTCCTGCAGGGCCAGGACTGCCCAGCGTCGGCCGCTGACCGGCTCCCCTTTGAGGGTCTCGAGCACGGCCGTCATGCCATGCAGGTTATGGGCCACATCGTAAATCACCGCCGGGCGATCCGCCAGGCGCTGGTAACGTCCCGGCCAGCGGACCGTTTCCAGGGCGGCGCGGGCGGTGCCGGCAGCAAAGCTGCTCCCCAGGGCGTCAGCGGCGAGGGCCCAGGCCAGGTTGGCATTGCCCTGCTGATGGCTGCCTTGCAGGTGGCGCGGGGCCGGCGCGATGGGCTCCGCCGTGAGAAACCTGAGCCGGGCGCCGGACTTTTCGGCCTGCCGGCGGATCACCACCTGGGCCTCCTGCTGTTGTGGCGCCACGATGCACGGAACGCCGGGCCGCATGATGGCGGTTTTCTCGTAGGCAATATCGGCCAGGGTCGGCCCGAGGATATCGACATGGTCCATCGCGATGGGACTGAGGGCTGTCCAGGCGCTTTCGGCGGCGGTCACCGCATCCAGACGCCCGCCCAGACCGGTTTCCAGCAGCGCCCAGGCGACGCCCTGGTCCCGGAAATAGCACAGCGCCATGGCAGTGGTGGCCTCGAAGAAGGTGGTCGACAGGCTCTCGATATCGCCATTATGGCGGGCCATCCAGTCCACCAGATAATCGTCTGGAACCGTCTGGCCATCGACTCTGATCCGCTCATTGAAGCGCAGCAGGTGGGGGGATGTGTACAGGCCGGTGCGCTGGCCGTGCTGCTGCAGAATGGCGGCGGCCATGGCAGCGGTGGAACCCTTGCCGTTTGTGCCGGCGATCTGGATGGACTTAAAAGCGCGCTGGGGATTGCCGCAACGCTCCAGCAGCTGGCGGGTCGGTTCCAGGCCCAGCTTGATGCCTTTCCGCTCCAGGGCAAACAGCTTTTCCAGCCAGGCTTCGCGGTCCATGGATGACGGGCTCAGCCGGGAGCAGGACGGACAGGGAGCAGGCGGGGCGCCGCCCCGGGGCTATAAATCGGCACTTAAGGCGCCTTCGTAGGTCTGCTTGAACTCGAGAATGGCATCCAGCAGTCCCAGGGCGATTTTCTGGCGGTACTTGCTCTGGCCCAGTTTTTTCTCCTCCTGGAGATTGCTCAGGAAGCCGATCTCCACCAGGATGTTGGGCATGGCCGCGCCGATGAGCACCAGGAAGTCGGCCTGCTTGAGGCCCCGGCTCGGCGAATCGAGGCGGCTCTTGAACTTTTCCAGGATGATGGAGCCCAATGCCTCGCTCTCGCGCATCCAGGCGCTGTGGGCCATGGTCGAAAGGATCAGCGATTCGTCGGAAAATTCCGCGTAGGGGTGGTTGGACTCCTCCAGCGCAATCACGCTGTTTTCCCGGCGGGCCGTTTCGATGGCTTCGGGCGTATTGGCCGGGGCCAGCAGCCAGGTTTCGAATCCTTGGGCCGCGCGGTTCTTGACGCCGTTGGCGTGGATGGAAATGAATATTTTGCCACCGGCCTCGTTGGCTATGCGGGTGCGCTGGAAGAGCGGCACAAAGACATCTTCATCCCGGGTATAAATGACCCGCATGTCGGTTTTCTGCTTGATCAGGCGCCCCAGCCGCCGGGCGATATCGAGGGTCACCGTTTTCTCCTTCAAACCGTCCCGGCCGACGGTGCCGCCATCCATGCCGCCGTGGCCCGGGTCCAGGACAATCGTATCCAGGTACCACTGCTTGCGGATTTCAGCGGCCCGGTCGTTGCCGTTACGGACCGGATTGCGCAAGGCGATGTGCAGCTCGGCGCCCCGGTTCACCTGGTAGACCTCCGGCAGACCGACCCGGTCGGTGAGCCGGAAACGGATCTCGGCGGAATTTTGCAGCTGCCGTCCCTTCACGCCCCGGATAATGCCGCCCAGCACCGACCGGCTCAAGGCCAGCGTGTCGACCCTGCCCCCCGGCACCTGGACCACCAGCCAACCGTTATCGGTGATGTAGCGGACAATGTTGCGGATATCAAACTGCTGGCTGGTCTTGACCCGGATGAGGGTCCCGTTCTGCTTGTAATCAACAGTGGCGCCGTGAATGTTGAAACTGCCCCGGGCCGAGGGACCCACGAATACCCGGCGGGCCTTATCGTAGCGTGAGCCGGGGAGCACAGTCTGGGCAAGAATGTTGAAGAACGACAGGGCCGGCACATAATAGCTCTCGCCGTCAAAATAGGACGGCTGGGTCATCTGGAAGGCCCGGTCATCGACCACGACGAAGGAGGAAAAGGCGGTGATCTTCACCTCCGAATCGCGGAAATAGAGGATGCTTTTATCCACATCGCGGTTGACGTACGAGCCGATGGCAAAGGCCCGGGCCAGGTCGGCAGCCTTGATGTACTCGGTAGCGCCCAGCATGAAGGTATCGAGGATTTCCATTTCCCCGGGCCGGTCGGGAAAGGCGATGCGAATCTCGCCGGCCTCCAGCAGGGGACCTCCATGCACCAGTAGGGCCAGGGCCAGAAGCCGGAGCAAACCGCTCCGCCGGCAGGCGCCCGTAACCCTAAGTGGCATATAATGAGGCCCTTCGAGATGGATTGCAACGCTCACGCGGGGAACTTATGCGGGGCAGGTCAGGAGTGCAACCTCCATGTGGCGTGTCGCACGGGGATGATCCCTAGCTTCGGCTGCCGACGACCTGTCGGAGTCTCAAGCCGTCGGACGACTGCTCAGACTCCATTAATTAGGGTCTCCAGGGCCGAGAAATCCGATCTCTGAAAAATCTTATGGAATTGAAATCTCCTTCTGATACTTTAGTAAATTCCGTTTAGCATTTTGAAGTGCAACTGAATCTTCTCTGAGCTGGGCTCTGCTGGAAGAATCGACCATCTTCATAAAAGAGAGCCAGGTGGATGTGAATTTGATCGCCTCTTCTCTTTCTATTCCCTGCAAAACGAGTGAGTCAATTTTCGCCGCTCGTATTGAATCGGGAGCGAATTTTTCTAACTGTTGTTGAGCACTTCTTAGAGACGACCTATCATTTCTCAGGCGAAGCTCCAACTCCTTGACCTGTAACCCCCAATAATTAACTGGAGCCACTCTTTTTTGGGTAAAGTCTGATTTCCAGATCAAGAACGCAATAATGATTCCCCAAAATATTGCAATAAAAACATTGGCTCTAGAACTGATGTAGTACCCCATTGCTAAAATTTAATGTTTTATCTCCGGTTATCCCCAGCCTGTCAATCTTCAGGTGGCTGGGGAGCTGTTTGGGAGGTTTGGCGAGGCACCACCCGGAACAGTTTTTCCCCGCGCCGGACCATGCGGTATTTTTCCCGGGCCAACTGCTCGATATAAGCCATATCCGCTTCCAGCCGGGTCCGCTGGTCCTGCAGCTGGGTGGTTTCCACCTGCAACTGTGCGATCCGCTCAGCCAGAATCTTCTGGTCCCGCTGAAGCCTTTGCAACCGCCAGAGCCCCTGCCGGTTCACGGCGATAAAGGTCAGCACCAGCACGATGACCAGAGCGCCGATCAGCCTGCGGAACAGCCCGCCGGACCGGCGTGTATAGCTGCCCCGGTTCAGAGGATCGGAGCCGATCATCGGGCCGGTCCAATGCTGGCCAGAACGGACGGACCGGCATAGGGGGCGTCGTCGCCCAGCGCCTCTTCGATCCGCAGCAGCTGGTTGTACTTGGCGATGCGGTCGGTGCGGCTGAGGGAGCCGGTCTTGATCTGCCCGGCGCCGGTGGCCACGGCAAGATCGGCAATGGAGACGTCTTCGGTCTCGCCGGAACGGTGGGAGATGATGACCCCAAAATCGGCCTGCCGGGCCAGGGCGATGGTGCGCAGGGTTTCGGTGACGGTGCCGATCTGATTGAGCTTGACGAGAATGGCGTTCATGGCGCCCCGGTCGATGGCCTGCTGCAACCTGCGGGGGTCGGTGACGGTCAGATCGTCGCCTACGTTCTGGACGCGGCCGCCCAGCCGGCCCTGCAGCGCGACCCAGCCGTCCCAGTCATCTTCGGCCAGTCCGTCCTCCAGCGAGACGATGGGATAATCGTCGATGAGGGTGGCATAGTAGTCGATCATCTCCGCCGCCGACAAGGTGCGGTCCTCCGAGGCCAGCCGGTAGCTGCGGGTGGCGGCATCGTAGAGTTCGCTGGCGGCCACATCGAGGGCCAGATAGATATCCTCACCGGGCCGGTAGCCGGCCTGATCGATCGCTTCCATGATCACATCGAGGGCTTCCCGGTTGGAGCCCAGGTCCGGCGCGAAGCCCCCTTCATCGCCGACGGCCGTGCTCAGGTTGCGGCCCTGCAGGACCCCCTTGAGGTGCTGAAAAACCTCGGCCCCCATACGCAGCGCTTCGGCAAAGGTGGGCGCCCCCAGGGGATAGACCATGAACTCCTGGATATCGATGCTGTTGTCGGCGTGCTGGCCCCCGTTCAGGATGTTCATCATCGGCGCCGGGAGGAGGGCGGTCTGGCCCTCGGGCGCCAGGCTGGCATACAGGGGCAATCCCCGGGACCGGGCCGCCGCATGGGCCACTGCCAGGGAGACCCCCAGCACGGCGTTCGCGCCCAGGCGGGATTTGTTGGCCGTGCCATCCAGGCTGATCATGGCCTCATCGATGCCGGTTTGGTCGAGAGCGTCCCGGCCGGTGAGCAGGCCGGCCAGCTCCCCGTTGACGTTGGCCACGGCCTGCCGTACGCCCTTGCCCAGGTAGCGGCGGCGGTCGCCATCGCGCAGCTCGACCGCTTCATGCTCGCCGGTGGAGGCCCCGGACGGCACAATCGCCCGGCCCAGGCTGCCATCACTCAGCAGCACCTCTACCTCGACAGTGGGATGGCCCCGGGAGTCGAGCAGTTCCCGGCCGTGGATGTTGTCTATCTTGGGCATATGCTGTCCAGGACCCCCGCGATGATGATTGAAAGGCAGGCTGAAGTTAAGGCTGCCGGGGCCGGCTTCCAGTAATGCCCTCGATCCGCTGGCTGGTTTTCGGATGGGATGCAAGATAATTGTGTACTTCAGGATCGTCCGCATGGGCCGCTTTCAGCCGCAACAGTATATGGGCAAAATGGCTGCTCGATATGCCCTGAGTCGCCAGATAATCGAGTGCGAATTGGTCGGCCTCCCTCTCAAAGGCCCGGGAGTAGCTGGCATCAACGAGAAGGGTGGGCAGCGCGGCGGAGAGGGTTGTGAGGGAAGTCAGATCGCCGGTTATGCTGGCCATGACCAGCAAGATGGCGGTGCTCTGGAGCAGTTGACGCAGGCTGTGGCGCTGCACAATATGCCCCGCTTCGTGGGCCAGAACGGCGGTCAAATCTTCGGCATGCTCGGCCAGCCGGACCAGATCGTCGGTCATCACAATGACGCCGGAGGGGAGCGCCAGAGCATTGGCCCCCAGTCTTCCACTGGCGCGGAACTCCAGCCGCAGATCGTAAGCGTTTTCCGTTGCTGCGACGAGGGGGCCTAACAACAGTCTGATACTGTCCTGCTTCCCGGCCTCCAGCGCAGTGGGCCGGAGCAGCGTGCGGTCCAACAGGGCCAGGCTCTCTTTTCCAATGGTTTCCAGCAGAACCGCAGGCACAGCCTGAGCTACCTTGGCCGCGAGAAATGGTAGGCCATAGCCCATCAGTCCCCACAGGACCAATATCATTATCACGACCGCGGCCAGGGCAAATCGGGCCCGGCTTTCCAGCAGGTGCCGTAACCGTCCCCAGCGGCCGGAACGGGAGGCCTCCAGAATGGCATCGACGGCGCGGTGATCACCCGTCTCCAGCTTTGCGCCATCGGGCAGGTAAATCGACCGGAGGGTGTCGCCCAGCTGGGGGCTGATGCGCACCTCCCCGAGGTTATGGAGCAGGTCCCGGTCGAGCCCGATGATGCGCAGCCTGCCCGGCGGGGAGAACGCTACCTCCACCGCTTTTTTCCGGGAGGACTTGCCATCGTAGTAGGAAGCCTCAAACCGGATCATAGGCCCACATCGATATCGAAGAATTCGGCGATCTCTTCACCGGCGGCGCTGACCTGTTCCTGCTCACCGGCAATAAAGCTTTCCAGATCCCCATCGCTGAGCAATGCCAGGTGTTCAATCCTGTACCTGGCCATGCGGATAGCTGCCCAGGGGATCAGAAGCCCCAAAGAGACGACGATTCCAATAGCATTAGTAATGTACAGCCCCATCATAGCACCGGTTTTCAGATTGCTGTTGAGCTTAAACCTTTCGGTGGCGCAATTTGAGTAAACCAGATTCGTGATGGCTGTATAGAAGTAAGCAAATGCCGCCAGGTAGAGGGCGCCTACATAAACCGGCATTAGCACGGTTGCTACTATCCCGCCCATGAAAGCGAAGAGAAAGCCGACTGTGATAGCGAAAAAAATGCCAACGGTCAGGAGAAGCCCGGTGATGATGTAGATACCAAAAAAGTTCCCGGCCGTGGCGGAAAAAGTGAACGGGGTCGTACCGTAACTGCTGTTGGAAACGACCCAATCCCGGCGCTTATAGGCGAAGTAGGGATACCCGATTCCCAAGGTGATAAGTGTTACCAGACCGGCTTTGATTAACACTCCCGCCGCCTGGGACGGGGTGCCCCGAAAGTTGAAGCGAATATTGCGGTAGGCGCTATTTCGCAATTTGAACCGCAATGACATCACCATGAGCCATGGAAAGAACGCCAGGGCGAGCAGGGTCAAAAGAATTCCAAGAATGGGATTGGCGGCGGCAATAAATGCGTAAACGGCGAAAATGACCAGCACCAGCAGCCGGCCTTTGAGAATCTTAACCGGATCGGCCAGGTAATCAAACGGCTCATCCTGTAGGAGCGTATTGCTGTAAAAGTAGCGCTGTTTCCGCACCTTGGCCCAGGCCGAGTAGATGCCCAGGGTCAAGATCGTCAGCAAAGTATTGACGATCCAGATGCGAAAATATTCATGGCTATTACCGGTGAACTGGAACTGAATGGGTGAATCAGGCGGGGCCGATTCATGCACCACAGATTCATTCGCCAAATCCATCTAGAGACTCCCTATCAGGCGCCCCTTCGGATCGGGCGCATCGACAGTGCGACCGGCAGTACGGAAATCTATATCAACAAAGCCCGAAACACAAGCCCGTTCCCGGTTGCCGTCATGCTATGGAAGCCCTAGCCCCGGTTGGTCTGCAGCACGCCGATTCGGAGTGTGCCCGGCGGGGAGAACGCTACCTCCACCGCCCATTTGCGGGGAGACTTGCCGTCGAAATAGTAGGCCTTGAAGCGGATCATAAGCCGATATCGAAATCGAAGAACTCGGCAATCTCTTCACCGGCGGCACTGGTCCGTTCCTGCTCGCCGGCAATAAAGTCGTCCAGATCGCCGTGATGGAGCAGTGTGATGTGTTCCACCCGATAGCGTGCCATGCGTATGGCTGCCCAGGGGATCATGAGCCCCAGAGAGAGGATAATGACGATGGCATTCGTCCAATAAAGTTTGAACATGGAGCCAAATTCCAGATCGCTTTTGAGACGAAACCGCTCCGTGGCGCAGTTTGAGTAAACCAGGTTCGCGATGGATGTACTCCGGTAAGCAAATGCCGCCAGGGAGAGGGCACCTAGATAAACTGTCATCAGCACGGGCATAAAAATTAAGATCAGCACGGATTCAACCGCGCCAACCGTGAGAACAACCACGAGAAGGAGGCTAGGACCAACAAACAGAAGCAGGCCGGTGATGAAGTAGATAAAAAAAAAGTCCCCTGCCGTGGCAGTAAAAGTGAACGGTGTTGTACCATAAGTGGTCTTAGAAACGACAAACTGTCGACGCTTATAGGCGTAGTAGGGATACCCGATGCCTAATGTAATGAGTATTACCAGGCCGGATTTGATGATAACCCAGGCCGCTTGGATTTGTGTGCCACGAAAGTTGAAGCGAATATTGCGGTAGGCGCTATTGCGCAACCTGAACCGCATTGCCATAACAAACAGCCATGCATAGACTGCAGACGCGGGGATGATAAAAGGCCAGAAAAAGAAGTAGGCATTGATGATATTGATATTATAGAAAGTGATAATAAGCACAATAAGGGCGAAGATGGCCAGTACCAGCAGGCGGCCTTTAAGGATTTTGACCGGGTCGGCCAGATAGTCAAACGGCTCATCATTCAGAAGTGTATTGCCGTAAAAGTAGCGCTTTTTCCGAACCTTGGCCCAGGCCGAGTAGATGCCCAGGGTCAAGATCGTCAGCAAAGTATTGACGATCCAGATGCGAAAGTATTCCTGAGCATTCCCGGTGAACCGGAAAGGCGTGTGAAAATAAGGAGGGGCCAACAGAGTTGCCAAAATATAGCCTCCCAAACTGACGCCTCCTCGGACTTGGCGCCTGGAAAAAAACAACCGGCAATATATGGTAATCTAGGTCAATATTGCTTTATGTGCAAGTTTCTCCCCGGTTGCCGCACTGCTGTGCCAGCCCTAGCCCCGGTTGGTCTGCAGCACGCCGCCCCCGATCAGGGCTGCCCCGGCCAGTATCTGCAGCGTGACCGTCTCGGACAGAAATATCACTCCCAGCAGCAGTCCCACCACCGGCAACATGTAGGTAACCGATGTGGCCCGTGCGGCGCCCCACCAGCCCAGGAGGCGGTAGTAGAGCTGGTAGGCCAGGGCGGTGCCCACCAGACCCAGCCAGGCCATCGACATCAGGCTTGCCGGGTGCAGGCTGCCCAGCGAGGGCCGCTCCACAATCAGCGCCAGGCTCCCCGATACGGCCGCGGCCGAGAGCAGCGTGACCCAGGTGATGCGCAGGATCGGGACTTTGGACAAAAACTGCCGGGTGTACACCGCCCCCAGGGCATAACAGAAGGCCGCGGCAACCACTGCCAGTTGGCCGGCCAACATGGCGTTGCCGGCGATCTGCAGGGGCCAGCCGACCAGCACCAGCACACCGGCGAAGCCGGTCGCCACCCCCGCAATCCGGCCCGGGCGCAGCTTTTCATCGTGGAGCAGCCAATGGGCCATCAATATGGTCCAGATAGGGACCGTGCTGTTGAGTATGGCCGCTACGCCGCTGTCAATGGTCTGCTCGCCCCAGGATATAAGGTAGATGGGCAGGGCGGTGTTCAGCACCCCCAGAAACAGCAGGTGGCCCCATTCCTGGCGGCGTCGGGGCAGACCGGTACCCTGCCACCACAGCAGCAGCGATACGGCCAGCCAGCCGATCAGCATCCGTCCGGCCACCAGGGTCAACGGGCCCACATGGCTGACCCCGATCTTGATGAACAGGAACGAACTGCCCCAGGCCAGCGACAGAATGGCGAAAGCCAGCCATTGCACTGCCGGGCGGGGCTTGGAATTCATCGGATCTCAGCCGGCGTTGGCGGAGACGAGGCGGCGTATCACCGATCGCCGGAAGGGGGTCCGGCGGTATCGGTGCGGGTGTAAATAAAGTCGCCCCAGGGCTTCTTGTTGAAGTTGGCCGCGTTCGCCGCCAGGTAGAAATAGACCGGACCGTGCAGATCGCCCGTGGCCTGCCATTCGATTTGCCATGTCACGGGACCGTCCTTGCGGCCCATATGCGACCCGGCCAGGGTGTGTTCCACGTACAGCCGCTGGTTGCCATCAGGCATTATCTCGTGCCGCAGCTGGGTGCGCTCCTCATCGGAGAGGCTGAAGATGCCGGCGGCGAGATTGTTGCTGTCCAGGGCGGTAATCTGGAACCCCCAGCGCTTCTGGCCCTCCTGGGCCAGAGAGATGGTCAGGGGGTAGGTCATTCCGGTTTCATAAGCCGCCGGAACGCCTGCCAGAGCGAGGGTCCCGCCGCCGCTGTTCAGCGGGTTTTGGGTGTGGCATTTGGCATCCTGGCAGGCGGTCTCGCCGGGAGCGTTGGTGCTGGCCGGTTTGGCCCCCTTGCCATAAATGGCATACAAGCCGGGACTGGCCAGCAGGCCCAAAAATAGTCCGGCCGTCAAGGTGACGGCCAGAGGAAACGGAATGCCGGGTCTGGTAATGGAGCTACTCCAGCAGGCCTTCCACGGCCATTCGCAGGGCATCCAGGCGCCGCTTGCGATCCCGAATTTCCCGGATGGCCTCATCAGCCGCCTCGTCATCGGGAGTCAGGGCGAGAACATTGTCCATGAAATAGAGCGCTTCCAAATAAGCTTCCTGCGCATCCTCAAAATATTGCAGGGCCTTTTTTACATTGGCCTGCAGGGGAGGCGACTCCTGGATGGCTGCCCGGTAATTATCCTGGCCACGGGTCAGCGCGTCGTTGGCCACATTCGTGTAGATCGCGCCAATGTTGAAAAATACGTCGGCGCTCTGCGGGGAATTCCGCCGGGCCCGCTCCAGTGTCGCCAGGGCGCCTTCGGCGCTGTCCAGCTCCATGTAGATGCCGGTCATGAATTGCAGCAATTCGAGGTTTTCAGGCATAACCTTGCTGGCCCGCTCCAGGTAGCGGAGAGATTCCCTGGGCCGCTTATCTGTGAAGGCGTTCTGGCCAGCCATCATCAATATCACACCGTGCTCCGGATTTCGCTCCAGGGCATCTGCAATAGCCTTTGCTTCCCCCTGCTTATCGCCCAGCTGGCGATAAGTAAATATCAGCGGCTGATATGTGGCTGACTCGCTGGGAAGAATTTCGAGGGCCGTAAGGAAATGTTCGATCACCCGCCGCAAGCCGACTATCTGCTCCTCGTTGGGGCCGGCGGTGCCGATTTCTTCGAGGATTTCGTTGTACAGATCAGCTCCCCTGCGATAGACATCGGTCCACATATTCTGCCTGATCATCATGTCCCAAGCCTCGATGGTGCCGCCCTGAATCTCATGCTCCGGGTTTATGCTCAGGGCTTTATCCAGGGTCTCTACCATTTCTGCCCAGCGCTCCTGCGGGGCGTAGACATCCCGGGCCAGCAGGAAGAGGATTTCGGCATTCTCCGGCTCGGCCTCAAGGGCCAGCACGAAATATTCCTCGGCCTGTTCCAGATCGCCATCCTGCACCCACCTTTTGGCCGACATGAACTCCTTGCTCTCGCAGGCCTGCCCCAGCAGAAGCAGAACCAGCAACGCGGGGAGGGTCAGTCTGTGTCTCATGATAAATTTCCTCATGCTAGGTCAGGTCCGGGCCTGTAGCGCAGCAGCGGCCACCGGCTGCCGCCCGGCGGTGCCCGGGGAGGTCTAATTTAAGCTCGCGGCCATGGCCTTGGCGATGGCGGCAGCCCGGACGACCACTTTTTCCAGCGTGGCCTTGCGGATACCGTCCAGGCCGAAACCCTCTACGGCAAATGAGGCCACGGCCGTCCCCTGCACCACGGCGGCGGCCAGATCGTCCCTGCCGTGGACAGCAATATGCCCCAGGAACCCTCCGGCAAACGTGTCACCCGCGCCGGTAGGATCGATAACCTCCACGCCGGGGAAGATCGGCACGCGGGTCCGTTCCCGGCCCTGGGCCAGCATGGAACCCCGGGAGCCCATTTTGATAATCACTGCCCGGGGGCCGGCAGCCAGCAGTATCGCCGCCGCCGCGTCAAGGTCCGGGTTCCCCGTCAACTGTTCCGCCTCTTCGTCATTGATCAGGAAAATGTCGCTGGCCGCCAGTACCTTATCGAGATCCTGCCGGGCTGTATCGATCCACAGGTTCATGGTGTCGCTGACGATGAGAGACGCGTCGTCCACCTGCTTGGCCAGCTCCAGCTGCAGGCTGGGTTGGATATTGCCCAGATAGATGATTTCCGTCCGGCGGTTGGTGGCGCTCAGCAGGGGCTGAAAGCCTTCAAAAACGCCCAGTTCGGTGAACAGGGTCTCACGGCCGTTGAAGCCGGCCGGATAGCGGCCGCCCCAGCGGAAAGTGCTCCCTGCCAGGGTCTGGACATCTCGGGTATCTATCGACCGCTCCCGGAACAGGTCCCAGCCTGCCTGGGGGAAATCGTCGCCCACCAAGCCCACCAAGCGGACCGGCGCAAACAGGCTGGTGGCCACCGCAAAAAAAGTGGCCGAACCGCCCAGGAGATTTTCGCGCCGCCCGGCCGGTGTCTCAATGGTATCCAGGGCAATGGATCCAACTGCCAATATGGGTTTCGGAATCACGACCGGCCAGTTTAGCCGGGTTGTCGGGAAAAAAGCAAGTTTGATTGTAGTTTGCCGGGGACTAATTTGGTTCATGGGGTATCTTGAATACTGCTCAGAATGTGGGCAGCCCAACGAACTCCGGCATGTCGCGGGGAGGCAGCGCAGGGTGTGCCCCAGCTGCGGCACCATCCATTATGAAAACCCAAGCCCGGCCGCCACCGTCATCGGGGTGCAGGGTGACCAGCTGCTGCTCGTCAAGAGAGCCGTCGAACCGGCCGTCGGCCAGTGGTGCCTGCCGGGGGGGTTCATGGAAAGGGGCGAGGTGCCGGAGCAGACAGCCCGCCGGGAGCTGCACGAGGAGACCGGGCTGGAGGCCGGCGCACTGACCTTCCTGGACTTCTGCCCTTATCCCAGCGGTCCCGATGGCGTGCTGGTGCTGGCCTATCACACCGCAGAATTGAAGGGCCAGATCGTGCCCGGAGATGATGCGGCCGAGGCCCGCTATTTTCCGCTCGCCGATCTGCCCCCGGTCGCCTTTCCGTGCCACCGGGCCCTCATCGAGATATTCCTTTCCCGGGAGCGCTGAGGGTGCAGGTACTGGTGCTGCTGGGGCCCAACCTCAACCTGCTGGGGCATATCAGCCGGGGCAGCGCTGAAAGGCTGACCCTCTCCCGGCTCCAGGTGGCGCTGCGCAAGGCCTGCAGCAGCCGGGACGTAAAAATTCAGTTGCTGCAAACCGACGATGAGGTGCGGGCTTGCCGGGCCGTCAAGAGTCAACGGAAGCGCAGAGACGGTGTCCTGCTGGTGCCCGGACTCTGGGCCGGGACGGGCCGCCAACTCCGGGAAACGCTGGAGATTCTGGAACTCCCCTTGGCGGTCTACCATCTGACGCCACCGCAGGGGCCCTGGCAGCACGCGGAGGAATCGCTGTTCTCGAAAATCGCCGTCGTAGAGGCGTCGGGGCCCGGTCTGGAAGGGCTGCTGGCGCTGGTCAGCCGCTTTCTGGATCAGCTGCCGCCGGGTTAGCCTTTCCGCTCAGCTCGGACCAGACCACCGCACCCACAATAAGCAGTCCTCCCAGCCAGGCGATAGGGCCCAGGAATTCTCCCGCGATCCATACCGCAAAAAGGGCTCCGAACAACGGCTCGGTGGCCAGCAGCAGGGCCGTCCGGGTGGGTGATACGTGGCGCTGGGCCCAGGTCATTCCCAGGAAAGCGGCTGCCGTCCCCAGCAGGCCGGTGATGGCCAGCCCCCACCAGAGTGCCGCCGCCGGTTCAAGGCTCAGCGCTCCGCTGCCGGCAGCGGCCCCGAGAGCCAGCAGGGTCACCGTGACAACCTGCACCCAGAAATATCCCAGGGTATCGGTGTTGGGGGCGTAGATGCCCAAAAGGATAATCTGGCCGGCAAAGGCAACGGCGCACAGCAGGGTCAGCAGATCTCCCCGGTTGACGGCCACACCGGCCGCCGGGTCCAGCAGCAGGTAGAGCCCCGCGGTGGCCAGGGCGGCTGCCAGCCAGCGCCGCAGGCCGATTTTCCGTTGGCCCAAACCCCATAGCAGGAAAGGCACCAGCACAACATTTAAGCCGGTGATAAAGGCGGAGCGGCTGGCCGTGGTATAGACCAGTCCCCAGGTCTGGAAGGAGAAGCCGAAGAACAGGGCCAGGCCGGTCAGTATCCCGCCCCACAGCTCCCTGCGGCCCGGCTTCCGGCCCCGGGCGATCAGCAGGGGGGTGATGACCAGCAGGGCCAGTCCGAAACGGAGGGTCATGAAGGTGAACGGGGTCGTGTGGTCCAGGGCCTGCTTGACCACGCTGAAAGTGGCGCCCCAGACGAGAGCCGCCAGCAGCAGCACCAGATCGGGCAGATAGGGCCGCCGGGCCATCATGCTTCCTGGTCCCGCCCCGCGGCAGCCCTTCGGCTTCCGGCCAGATAGCCCGCCGCGGCCGCCAGGATGCCCCACAGGATAAAGCCGAGTCCGGTTTCTGCGAGCCAGGCCGGTTCCCACCCTTTGAGGGGGCCGTAGGTCTCCAGAAAGTAGGCCAGCAGGATGCCGCCCAGCCCGGCCAGCGACGACGCCGCCACCCCGCGCTCGCGCACCTTCGGGATAAAGATGGCCGCCACCGGGAATGCCACCGCCGCCGTAAGGATACCCGAGGAGAGGTAGAAAATGTCCCACAACGATTGGGTATTGAGGGCGAACAACAGGGTGCCGGCGGTCGCCGCGATTGTCGCCCAGCGGGAGCGGGCGCCGCTGGCCGCAGCCGGGCCCTTGTTTAGCAGATCGTAGCCGATGCTCAGGGCCATCACGTTCACGCACGTATCGATGGTGCTCATGGCTGCCGCCACCAGCCCGACGGCCACCAGCACCGCCAGCCAGGCCGGCGCATAGCGGGTCACCAGCGCGGCGAAGATGGCATCGCCTTCGGTCCCGGCAATGGGCGGCATGACGCCCCCCTCCAGGGGAAACAGCCCCAGGGCGGCGATGCCGATGACCAGCGGCAGCAGGCCCACGAACAGCAGCGCGCTGACGCCGGCAATGACCACACCGCGCCGGGCGGCCCGCACATCGCGGGCGGCCTGCACCCGCAGCCACAGGTCGGTTTCGAATATCCAGCCCGGGAGATAGCCGATAAACGTCAGGGCAATAACCGCCAGGCCCGGCGACATCAGGCTCGCCCAGCTCTGGCCCGATTTGGCGGCGGCGATGTGGACCTCGGGCCAGCCGTCCGGCAGCTGCCTGATCCCCTGCAAAGCCAGCCAGCCCATGGCCAGGATGTAAAGGCCCACCAGGACGTACTGCATTTTGTCGGTGGCCACCACAGCCCCGAAGCCCCCCAGCGCAGAATAAAGGCCCACGATCAGGCCGATGATGATAATCAGCGCCGGCACCGGAATGCCCAGGCCGGGCGCGAGCAGGGTGGCCGCCACGTACATCTCGGCCCCGCCCCAGACCAGAAACACCAGGGCCAGCGAGAGGGCCACTGCCTTCCGGGCGCCCGGTCCGAACCGCTGGCCCACCATTTCAGGCTGGCTGAAGGCCGGCAGGGCGTGATAGCGCTTGGCCAGCAGGTAGATACCCCACAGGGAGAGCAGCCAGGGGATCGTGATCAGCCACAGCGCCCCCAGGCCGTACCAGTAGAACAGCTGCACCGCGTATACGCACGACCAGGAGACCGACATGAACCCGGCGGAGATGGAGAGGCCGACGGCGCTCCCGGGCAGCTGCCGGCCGGCGGTCCAGTAGGTGGCCGGGTCGGCGGCCCGGCGCTGTACTCGCCAGCCCAGACCAATGGCCAGCGCGGCGTAGAGCAGAAAGGCGATCCAGGCAGCGCTCATAAGGCCGGGAATTTAGGCCAACGAAGCGCCCGGGAGCGGGCCGGAGGGACCGGCAGCCGCTTTGAGTGCTTGTTGCCGTAAGGCGCTAGTCCTAAGTTCTCTCAACCTTTCTCGTCGGCCGGAGAGATTCCGCACCGGCGGGACACACGCGAGGGAGTGAATCTTGGCCGGTTGGGAAAAATGGCTGTGGGGCGGATTGGGCTGGTCCATATTCGGTCCGCTGGGCGGCATCATGGGGTTTGCTCTGGGCAGCATGAGCGATAACCGCAGCTCCGGCTACTACCGCAAAGACGCCCATTATCCCCGGACCCGCCCCGGCGACTTCGGCGTCTCCATGATGGTGCTGCTGGCGGCCGTGATGAAGGCCGACGAAAAGCTGCTCAAGTCGGAGCTCGACTTCGTCAAAAAGTTCTTGGTGCAGACCTTCGGCACCGAGCACAGCCAGGACCTGATGGTGCTGTTCAAGGATATTCTGGATCAGGACTACCCCCTGCGGGATGTCTGTGCCCAGATCAAGCGCCACATGGACCATCCGGCCCGGCTGGAGATGGTGCATGTCCTCTTCGGGCTGGCCCAGGCCGACCGCAACATCGACCCATCGGAAATGGAAGTTATCGGCATCATCAGCGGCTACCTGGGTATCTCTTCCGCCGATTTTAAATCGATCCAGGCCATGTTCATGCGGGACTCGGGCGCGCCCTACCGCGTTCTGGAAGTCGATCCGGAGGCCAGCCGGGAGGAAGTGAAGAAAGCCTACCGCAAGATGGCCAACAAATACCATCCGGACAAGGTGGCCCACCTGGGAGAAGATTTCGGGGTCGTGGCCGAAGAAAAATTCAAGTCCATCAATGACGCCTACGCACATATCAAGGAAGAGCGGGGCTGGGAGTAGAAATCAGTTGGCGGTGGCAGTGGCTGTGGCAGTTGGCGGCAAGGATAATTGAAGATTGATGAAGGCAGTCACGTGGATGGGCAGAACGAGGGCAGGCTGGCGGCAGGATTGATTTCGCCCTGAATTTCCCGGCCGGCCATACGGCACACATGAGGTAGCGGGTGAGAGATCGTCTCCCCAACATCAGCATCAAGACGGACCTCGCGCCGGAGCAGTTCCTGCGCCGCATGGAGGCCGCCGCCGCCGACCTGGGCGAGTACCTCATCGACCTGGGCCCTGACGGCGATTCGACCCGGCTCATCATCCGGCCCCTCCAGGTGACCCAGCACCGGGAGCTGCAGGGCCGCCTGGCGGCCAACCTGCAGGTGCACGACCGGGTAGCGCTGACGGTGGCCGCCGCCCGCTGGAATCCCGAGCCCCCCACCTACGAGACCTACGTGGCCGCCGCCCGGGACCTGTTCCTCCCCATCCTGCGCCAGTACAACCACCGCCACGGCTCCAAGCGCAAGCTGCACATCCCCTCAAAGGCGGATATGACGCCCCACCTGCCGGCCATGGCCCGAGGGCTGATGGAGACCTTCACCGGCCAGGCCCATAAGAGCGGCCTCACTGCAGCCGACTGGCGGCGGTTCTATCGCTTCATCCGCCACTGCTCGGCCCACAACCTGCAGATCAGCCGGGATGACCTCCACTGGCTGCTGGTGAACGACGGCTTTGCGGTGGAGCACGCCGCGGAGATCGCCGATGTGTACGAGCACGGCCGGGGGCTGCTGCGGGAGAAAGTGCCGGAGAAGGAAGAATTGCAAATTGTTAAATGAAAAATGGAAATTGAAGAGACAGAGGAAGACGGACTGCCAAGGCGCCCTGGCTGTTTATGACCGGACCACAGAGAATGTGAGAGTGCACAGAGCCAGACAGTCGCTACTGCCGCTGCCACCTGATACTGACAACTGATTCTCCGTGTCATCTGTGCCTCTGTTGTTAAATGAATGATTTTCCTGGCGGGCTCTTCGAGAGCCTCAGGGCAGGCATGACGGTTCATTCTTCCCTACTGCAACCGGCCACCTGCTACTGCCAACCGGCTCCCCGGCGCATTAATTTCCGCCCTCATGCGCAACCGCCGACATAACCATTTATCGGCCCTGGCCGGGGCGCTCCTGCTGGCCGGCCTGGCTTGCGGCAGTCCGCCGGAGGTGCGCAAGCTGGAGACCCCCGACATCAACCTGGGACCGTACTACTTTTCCCTCACCGGCCGGGAGGGGGTCACCAACTTGCCCGACGTCACCTTCAGCCGGATCGACCTGTTTTATTCGGTGGCCCTCAACTCCGCCGCCGGGGTGGGGGTGGTGGTAGAGGCAGGGGGTGGCTTCGACAGCGGGGTTCTCGATCCCACGGCGACTGTCCAGTTTGACGGCGACACGCCGGTTATCGGCAGCAGCTGGATGGACCCGGCTACCGTCGATCCCGGCAACCATTTCTCTATTCTCAGCAGCGATACCTTCTACTTCCTGCTGCTGGGGGGTTACGCTGTGGTGAAATTCCAGGTCACCGTCGCCGACACCAACGCCTTCACCATCCGCTATGCCTTTGAGCCGAGCCCGGGCAGCGCGGGCGTGGTGGTGAACCGGACCGTGCCCTACTCCACCGCGCAACCGGCGCATTACGACTTCGACTCCGGCGATACCCTCAGCGCCGCCGATTGGCATCTCGGTCTGACCACCGAAGCGGTGTACGTCGATAGCCTGGGCGCCCTCGTGGCCTGGCCCAGCGTCATCACCAACTATGCCAACGGCACCAGGATGGCGGTGGTCACGGCCCGGCGCTGGGCTGATGTTCTCGAGGTTCCGGGTAACGTTAACTGGCTGGATGAATCAGGTGGCAGCCATCCCTTCGGCTATGGGCGGCCGTTCCAGGTGTTTGATATGGCCGGGCCGGACAGCGTCACTGTTCCCCAGCCCGATTATGTTTACATCATTGAGGCAGGGGGCAAGATCTTCAAATTGCGCTTCAACAGCTGGAATGACGGGTTGGTGCGCATCGATTACGCCGCCCTTTGAACCCGGCGCGGCAATAAATTTCCCGGTCCCCAGACGCCCCGGAAGGAGACCCCCTAGCCCATGACCTTGCCCCTGTCCCACTATCTCCCCATCGCCACGACGCTGCTGAGCATCATATTTGCCTGGACCATCTACCAGCGATATCTGCTCCGGGGGCGCAGCGGAAATCATCTCCTTTGGTGGACCGGCGGCGTGCTGGTATACGGCATGGGTACTTTCGCCGAGAGCTACATCACCCTGCTGGGGCAGAATCCGGTGATCTTCAAATTCTGGTATATCGTCGGCGCACTCATGGGGGGCGCCCCTCTGGCCCAGGGCACTGTCTGGCTGCTGCTGAAGGAGCGCACCGCCCGCCGCCTCACCTGGGCGCTGGTGACAGCTATCACCATTCCGGCGGTACTGGTGATGCTCAGCCCGCTCAACGCCGAAGTGCTGGAACTGGCCCTGCCCACCGGCCGGGCGCTGGGCTGGCAATGGATCCGCTATCTTTCGCCCTTCATCAACACCTATGCGGTCACTTTTCTCATCGGCGGCGCCATCCTTTCGGCCGTGCGCTTCAACCGGGCTGCCAAAGGGGGCGGGCAGGGCGCGGACCTGGCCCGGGACCGCTTTTTCGGTAATGTCTTCATTGCTGTCGGCGCAACCCTGCCCGGCATCGGTGGTATGGCCAGCCGGCTGGGGTATACCGAACTGCTCTATATAGGCGAGTTTTTCGGTATCATTCTGATCTGGCTCGGCTATTGGTTCAACATCCGCCGGCGGGCCGGTAACCGGGCGGCTCCCGCTGCCGGATGACCTCTTTGGCGCCCACCGCTGCTGATGTGGAGCTGTTCACCGATGGCGCCTGCTCGGGCAATCCCGGTCCCGGCGGCTGGGGGGCCATCCTGCGCTACGGCGGCACGGAGAAGGAGCTCTCCGGCAGCGCTCCCGATACCACCAATAACCGCATGGAACTCATCGCCGTTATCGAAGGGCTGCAGGCTCTCAGCCGGCCTTGCGGGGTGGCGGTACACTCCGATTCACGCTATGTGGTCGATGCAATCAATAAAGGCTGGCTGGATAACTGGCAGGCCCGGGGCTGGCGCAAGGCGGCGGCCAGGGGTACCGGCAAGCCGGTGCTTAACCGGGACCTGTGGGAACGGCTCATTCCCCTGCTGGCGACCCACCAGGTAACCTTTCACTGGATCCGGGGACACTCGGGCCACCCGGAGAACGAGCGCGCCGACCGCCTGGCCGTGGCCGGGATTCAGCGTTGAATCCTGCGGCTGACCCCTGGGGCTGACCCCCGGTCCAGCCGTTCAGTTCCGGTCGGATTTTTTGGAAAAACGGACCGAAGCCCGATACAAGGCTTTCTGTTCCTCATCGGTCAGGCTGGAGTAGCCCTCGGCATTGATCTTGTCCAGAATCTTGTCTACCTCTTCCCTGACGCTGTCCTCAGCCTGCTGCTGCCGGGCGACGTTGCGCTCCTTAAGGCCCTGCCGCAGGACCTTAACCTGCTGGCTCAAATTGAGCCAGCCCCGGCCCCATCCCGACCGCAGGTAGACCCAGGCGATACCCATACCCGACAGGTGCGTCAAGTGGCTGACCGTGGATGCGCCGGGCTGCAGGGAGGCGAAGAAGGCAATCAGCGCCAGGACGCCGACGAAATACTTCACCTTCACAGGAAACATGAAATAGAGGTATATCTCCCGGTTGGGATAAGCCAGCCCGTAAGCCAGCAGAACACCATAGATGGCCCCGCTGGCGCCCACCACCGGAACGGTCGAATTGAGGTTGAACAGGACGGTCACCAGGCCGGCCCCGGCTCCGGTGATGAGATAAAACCGCAGGAAGCCTGGACCGCCCCATTCCCGTTCCAGCTCCGAGCCGAACATCCACAGCACCAGCATGTTCATGCCCACATGCCAAAATCCGGCATGCAGGAACATGTATGTAAGGGGCTGCCAGATCATCGCCTTGCCCCAGACGTAGGCCGGCACCAGGCCCAGCAGCGGGAAAAAGTATTGCGCAGTGGCCGACAGACTCAGCAGCAACCAGATACCGATGTTGAGGACCAGCAGGGTGCGGATGGTGTCGGGGCGCGGGCGGCCCCAGCCGAACAGGTCGTAACTACCGGGGCTCGTATATTGGTAGCGCATCTTCTGCGGTCTCAAAATCGGGCAGGTGGGCGGCGATGAAGCGGCCGATGGTTTCCCACACGGCCTCTTTTTCAGTACTGTCGGGCAGGATGTGGCCCCCTTTTTCGAAGACAACCAGCTCCTTGTCCTCCGAGGCCACGGCAGCCATGACAAAATGGGCATTGCTGATGTCGGCGGTGATATCAGCGGTGGAGTGCAGCACCAGCAGCGGCGCACGGACCTCAGCCAGTTCTCCGCGGATTTTCCTATTCAGCAACACCAGCTCCCGCAACGTCCGGATCGGGTACCGGTCATACCCGTAATAGGGATGGTCGGCAGGGTTGCGGCCCTTGTAAATGCGGCTTTTCGGGATCGTGTCGATGAACGGGGCCGCCAGCGGCAGCAGCCAGGGGAAGCGTACCGTGCCCGGCCGCAGGAACGGAGAGATGGCCACGACCCCGGCCACCGGCAGCAGCGCCGCCAGATGGAGGGCCAATCCGGCGCCCATACTCAGGCCGATGACAAAAGCGGCCTCACCATCGAGCAGCATCTCGGTGAAGTGGAATTCAATATCCACAAGCCAGTCATCGGCCCGCACCAGTTGCAGCTCCTCCACGGTGGTGCCGTGCCCGGGCAGGGGGCGGGCCTGGACCCGGTAGCCGGCCTGCGCCAGGTAGTCCGCCAGCCCCTGCAGCTCGTAGGTCGAGCCGGTGAGGCCGTGGATCAGATAGCAGCCGATGGGTCCTGAGCCGGTCATGATGACCCGATCGGAAATCTTGCTGCCCGGTTCCGCCATCAGGTCTGTATCTCCCGCCAGAAGGTGAGGGACTTGAGCCGGCTCATGCCGTCGACATGATTGAACAGGTGCTCCAGCAGATAATCGCCCGCGGCAGGGGATGCTTGGCCCGGTCCGGCCAGTTGGTTAATGTGGGTCCTTTCCAGCTGGCGGAGATAGGCCAAAGTCTGCCGGTCGAGCTGCCGCGAGCCCTCAGGCCGGCAGCCGGGGCAGCTCAGGTGCCCGGCGACCAACTCCACCACCGCACTGACCAGCGGGCGGCCGCAGTGGATGCAGGTGTCCAGTTGGGGAGCAAAGCCGAGCTGCCGGGCCAGGTGGAGCTGGTAAAACTGCATCAGCAGGAGCGGGTCGCTTGGCTGAGCGTTGAGGGCCCCCAGCAGGGCAATGATGAGCCTGAACAGCAGCGGCTGGGGATCGTCCTCATCGGTGGCCCGGTCAAGCATTTCTACGGCCAGCATGGCGGCGGCACTGTGGGCCATATCGGCAGAGAGGTTCGGATACCGGGCTTCAAATTCGGCGGAAATCAGGGTCTGCAAATCGCGGCCGTCCTTGTGGCGGTAAGTCAGGGCCAGGTGGTTCGGCGGTTGGAGCAGTGCGCCGGTGCCATCCTTTGAGCGCCGGGCTCCTTTGGCGATGATACTGATCTTGCCATAATCGCGGCTGAAAAGGCGCACGATGAGGGAGCTGTCGGAGTAGTTGACGCTCCGCAGGACCAGCGCTTCGGTCTGGTGGTCGGCGATCATGAGCTGCCGTTGCCGGTGGCCAAAACGGTGTCGGTTGCGGTCGATTCCTCGGGCAGTGGCGGCAGCGGCAGCTTGCGCCAGGCGGCGGCATTCCGCCAGACGGTTTCGCCGCCTATCATGGTGGCCAGCACTTCGGTTTCCAGGATCACCTGCGCTGCACTGCCGACCGGATTGCGGGAAAGAATGGTCAGGTCGGCATCATATCCGGGCAGGATTTTCCCCCGGACACTGTCCTGAAAGGCGGCGTAAGCGGCCCAGGTCGTCATGGACCGGGCTGCGGCCAGTCCGCTCATCGCCTCGGAGGCGTACCAGCCGTTCTCGGGCCAGCCGGTCGTATCCTGGCGGGTCCGGGCGGCGTAGATCTGCAGTAGCGGCTGCTCCCGCTCCACCGGACAATCGGAACCACCGGCGATGAAGGCCCCGCCCTCCAGCAGCGATTTCCAGGCATAGGCCCCCTTGATCCGGGTAGGACCGACCCGGTCCTCTGCCCAATACATATCGCTGGTGGCATGGGTCGGCTGCATGGCCGGTATCACGCCCATGGCGCCAAAGCGCCGGATATCGCGGCGGGCCATCATCTGGGCATGTTCGATGCGTGGGCGCAGATTGTGCTCATTTCCCGGAGGCAGCAATTTTTCATAAATATCCAGCACGATGCGCACGGCCCGGTCGCCGATGGCATGGACCGCAGGCTGGAAACCGGCCTTGAAGGTTCGGGAAATCACCCGCTCCAGGTCCTGCCGGGAGGTCACCAGAAGGCCCCGGTTGCCCGGATCGTCACTGTAGGGGGAGAGGAGGGCCGCCCCCCGGCTGCCCAAGGCGCCGTCGGCGTAGAGTTTCACGCTGCGGATCGTCAACCGGTCCTTGTAATCGAGCGTGGGGCCAGCGGCAAAGTGACGTTCCAGCAGTTCCGGATCCGAACCGTCGAGCATGCCGTAGTAGCGCAACGGGAAGGCGTCGTCATCAATCATTTCACGGATCACGTCCAGGGTCGTCTGGCCCACGCCGGGATCATGAATAGTGGTCAGGCCGACCTGGTTGCAGCGGGCCACAGCGGCGGCCAGGCGGCGGCGGATGTCGGCTCTGGTGGGCGCCGGCATGGCCCGGTTAACCGGCCCCATGGCATTGTCGATGAGCACTCCGGTCGGTGCGCCATTTTCCCGCCGGTGGATGAAGCCGCCCGGCGGGTCTGCTGTGCGGGCGTCGATGCCGGCCAGCTCCAGGGCCAGGCTGTTGACCCACAGGGCGTGGCCGTCGACCCGCCGCAGGGCAACGGGATGATCCGGGGCGGCCCGGTCCAGCAGTTCCCGATCAGGAAATTCGGTTACCTCCCAGTCGTTCTGGTCCCAGCCCCGGCCGGTGAACCAGCTGCCTTTGGGCAGGTTGACCGTCTGGGCCGCCACCCGGTCGGCGACCTCCTGGGCCGATGCTGTCCCCAGCAGATCGAGATTTTCCAGCGACCGGCCGAAACCGAGCAGATGGAAATGGCTGTCGGTAAGGCCCGGCAGAACGACCGCGCCCTTGAGATTGATCTTGCGGGTCTTCCAGTTTGCCAGGGGCATGATTTCCGCATTGCGTCCCACGGCCAGAATGCGGCCATCCACAATCGCCAGCGCCTGCGCAGGCGGCATGTAGCGGTCCATGGAGAGGACCAGGCCGCTGTGCAGGATGAGATCGGCGCCTGATTTGGGTGTGCAGGCGAGACCGGCCAGCAACAGTCCCGTGAGGATGGCAGGGGCGTTCATGGGCGCAGGTTAGCCACCCCGGCGGGGGCCGGTCAAGCAATCCCTAGGCGGCCCCGGCGGGAGTCCTGCGGCCGATCCCGTGAGCTGCCTGGGGAGTCTTTTGCGGGCCGTGCAGGGAAGTTAAATTCCCGGCTGCACCTGCATATCAGTTGAAAGGAATACAATGCCCGCACAAAAAGAGATCGTCGCCTATTCGGTACTGCATTACCAGAACGGCACCTCGCGGATCAATCTTCATTTTGCCGATGAATCCTTTAGCCATTATACCGGGCTGGACCCGGCCCGGACGCTGCTGTTGGTTGATATCCTGCGCAACGAAAAGCCGGTTTACTGGACGGAAGAGAAGGAAATTCTGTGGACCGGAAAAGAGCCGGTAGGCGAGGGCGAGCGACGCTGATGCTCCGGCGCCGGAGGGGGCCAATCCTCTTTCGCAGCCGCCCTTGCGCTGGAGCCTGGTGACCGCCGGAGCCCGGTCCAGCCCCTAGAAGGAGCGCTGGGTCTCTCCGGTATATATCTGCCGCGGCCGGTAGATACGGCCCTGAGGATTCTCGCGCATCTCCTTCCACTGTGCGATCCACCCCGGCAGGCGGCCCAGGGCGAACATAACGGTGAACATGTTGGTGGGAATGCCCATGGCCCGGTAGAGGATACCGCTGTAGAAATCGACATTGGGGTAGAGCTTGCGATCAATGAAGTAATCGTCCTCCAGGGCCACCTGTTCCAGGTCCCGGGCGATGTCCAGCAACGGGTCGGTGACGCCGATCTGGCTGAGCACCTTGTCGGACTGTGCCTTCAAAATTTTGGCCCGGGGATCGAAATTCTTGTAAACCCGGTGCCCAAAGCCCATCAGCCGGAAATCGGAATTCTTGTCCTTGGCCATCTTCACATACTTACGGTAGTCGGCACCGTCATCTTGTATCATCTGGAGCATCTGGATGACTTTCTGGTTTGCGCCACCGTGGAGCGGTCCCCACAGGGCGCCGATGCCTGCTGAAATGGACGCGAAGAGGTTGGCCTGGCTGCTGCCCACCATGCGGACCGTTGAAGTGCTGCAGTTTTGCTCGTGATCAGCATGCAGAATAAGCAGCAGGTTCAGGGTCTGCTCCAGCACTTCGGGGACGACATATTCCTCTGCCGGCACGGCGAACATCATATGCAGAAAATCGCCGGGATAGCTCAGGTCGTTGCGGGGATAGATATAGGGCTGGCCGATAGACTTTTTGTAGGAGAATGCGGCAATGGTTTTGGCCTTCGCCAGCAGCCGGATGATATTCAGATCTTCCCCTTCGCCGTTGTCGCTTTCCGGATAGTAGCTCGAGAGCGATGAAATCATCGACAGCAATACGGCCATCGGATGGGCCTTGGGGGGAAACCCCTCGAAGAACTTTTTCATGTCTTCGTGGATCAGGCTGTGGTAAGTCAGTTGATGGCGAAACTCATCCAGCTCCTGCGGGCTGGGCATATCGCCGTAGATGAGCAGATAGCATATTTCCACGAAGCGGCCCCTGGCGGCCAGCTCCTCTATGGGGTAGCCGCGGTACTGCAGGATGCCTTCCTCACCGTTGATGAAAGTGATGGCGCTCTGGCAGGAGCCGGTATTCCCGTAGCCGGGGTCGAGGGTGATGGCGCCGGTTACAGCCCGCAGCTTGGTGATGTCAATGCCCACCTCGCCTTCGCTGCCGACAACGACTGGCAATTCGTATTCATTTCCGTCAAGAATTAATTTGGCGGGACCCATGCGAGACCTCCACAGCGTTCGGCGGGACCTGGCGCGGCGAGTCGGCCGGGCTCGGCAATGCCAGTAGTTAATGGGTGGGTCCAGCGGACCCGGATCAGCATCGAAATTTACGTCGACAGCATCAGGATTGCCCGGCATATTGCGCAGAGCAGCGTAAGAATGCCGGCCTTGTCGCCCGCGGGATAGCCGGCGGGGACATTCCCACTGCCGGTTGGAGAGGATGCAAGGGCACTTTCCGGGCCCGGCCGGCCGCGCAAAGAGATGGCTGTATCATTCCGAAAAATCGCTTACATTCCCGGCAGTGGAGGCCTGATGGCCCCAACCGGATAATATCATGCTTATCTCCGCACCGCAAACTGACCCAAGACCTCCCGGCCTATTCCATCGCAGGTCCCTCTGGCGACGGCTGGGAATCGTCTGCCTGCTGGCTTTATGGCCCCTGGCGGCCCAGGCCCAGGACCCGGCTCCAGCGGACACCGGCTATTTTGAGGACGATTACTACGACGAATATTACGACGACGAAGGTTACTTCGATGACGAATATGCCGACGACGAGTATTACGATGATGAATACGGCGATGATGAGTATTATGACGACGAGTACTATGATGATGAAGGCGGGGATTTCGATGAGTTTTACGATGATGAGGGTTTTGATGACGATTTTAGTGAAGGGGAGCTGGACGAGTTCGACGGCCTGGCGGAGGATGACTCTCTGGCCCTGGCAGATGCGCGGGCCGGCGAGGTGGAGCTGCAGGAAATAGAACAGCGAGAAATCAAGGAGCCGCGCATACCGCTGGGTTATACCGCCAAACTGACGATTGCATCTCCCTGGCTGGTAGGCTTGGCCTTCGACTCCTGGTGGCACTCCCTGGTGGACGGCCGGCTGACCCTCGATTTCCCCCAAAAGACCTTGGCCGGACAGACCCTCTCCTATTCACTGGAGCTGGGCAGCTACAGTTTTGTCAATCAGCACCCCTCGGGCGGCGCCTTCAAGGGGATCGCCATGCTGGCCTACCTGCGCTTCCCCTGGGGGCCGCTGGAACTCTCCACCGGCGGCGGCCTGTACGGCTTCGACGTGCTTACCGGCGGCATCATGCTGGGTACCTCCTACCGGGTGCCGTTTATCCGCTTCATGAGCGTCACGGTTGATACCCGGCTGAATTATGTCATGGATACCGGTACCGGCGGCGCCGCCTACTGGATGGATATCGGCGGGAGCCTCGGCTACCTGTTTTGAGGGCCCGGAAAGAGCCGGCTGCTTTTGTGACCCGGGGCACCCGGCAGACTTGACGGGGCGCACAAGCAACTTCTCCAGTTGACGCAGATCACTTCCACATAACGCTTCATGTTTTAGTATAACAGGTTAAATTGGCGGATTATATTCTGGCGGCCATTGACCTTGGAAAAAATGTGACCCTATTGCCCCATAATACCCCGCGACCGCGACCGGTAGCCGTTATGCTGCGCCGGGCCCTGCTGCTGTTCCTGCTGCCGCTGGGCCTGTGGGGGCAGGTCGTCGCTGAGCTGAAGCCAGTCCGGGAGTACGATACTCCTTCGGCCCACGTCGCCGATTTTTACAACCTGTTGGACAGCCAGTACTCAACGGGCACCGCCATCACTACCGGTGGGGTACGTATTGACTTCAGCGGCTTGGTGGTGGATGGTGACTCAAAATTTCTGTTTAAAAAAAATAATGCCGCCACCTGGTCCCCCGGTACCGATATTTACTTTAACGAGGTTTTTAACAACACGGGAACTGTCAGCAATAGCGGTGCCGGTACAGCAAGAGTACAAATCACCCATAATATGCTTATCGGGGACCCCTACTTCCTGTCTGACGGCGACCTGTTCACCTTTGGCATTGTGGATAACGGTAGCGGCCTTATCGCTACTGACAGCGCCACAGTGCTTGGGGGTGGCTTCAACCTGACTTTCGACGTTACCAAGCCCACCATTTTGAGTGTTACATCGACCCCTTCCACCGGCACCCAGGCCATTGGCGAAATGATCAGCATCGAGGTCAATTTCAGTGAAAATGTCACTTTAGGTGGTGGCGGGAGCCTTGAAACGCTGCTTAACACCGGAGATGTTGTTTCCGTTCCTGCGGGAGCCTACAATACAACTGCCAGCGCGGATTACACGGTGGGCACCGGCGATGAGGTGAACCCTCTTAACAACAGCACCATTTCCATCACCGCCAGCTCCATTACCGACGCCGCCGGGAATGTGCTTTCAAATTTTGCGCCAGCCGCTGCACTGTCAGCTTCCAGTACGTTGAACATTGACGGCGTCCGGCCTTTCATTACCAGTGTTACCTCCACCACTTCCAACGGCTCCTACGGGATCGGCGATGTCATTGCCTTCAGGGTCGACTTCAGTGAGACAACGGTTGTAGCCAACGATAACCTGCAGGTCACCTTCGAGACCGGCGACGTGGACCGGTCCGTCGTTTTTACCCCTGCCACTTACCTTTTCGTTGCAGGCAATTATACAATCGTAGAGGGCGATAATAGTTCCGACCTTGCCACATCCGTCATAGAGCCAACCGGCAGCGGCACCGTGAAGGACCTTGCGGGCAACTCGATGACCGATTTTATACCCGTTTCCCTGCTCTCCAGTACCAGCTCAATACTGGTGGATGGCATCCGGCCGACTTTACTTACGGTCACTTCCTCGACAGGAAACGGTACTTACGGCATCGGCGACAACGTTTCCATTACGCTCAATTTCAGTGAGAATGTCAACGTGTCCGGGGGCAACGTTGAGGTGACCCTGGAGACCGGGGCCACGGACCAGATCGCTTTTATCACCCCCTTTTCAAACTCCTCCTCGGGCACCGGCACTTATATGGTGATACTCGGTGATGTCTCCGGCGATTTGACGGTCAGCGCGGTGGCCGATCCCTCCACGGCCTTGCGGGACCTGGCCGGCAACACGATGACCGATTTCGCCATCCAGACCTCCAACCTGGCGGCCAGCAAGGACATCGTCATTGATGGCGTCCGCCCCACGGTTACCAGCGTCACCTCCCTCAGCGCCAATGCCAATTACGGCATCGGTGCTGCTATATCCATCCAGGTCACCATGTCGGAGCCGGTGACCCTGACTGTCGCCCAGACCCTGGATGTGACCCTGGCCAACGGAGGCAGCGGCACCATAGCGGCCATATCGCCCATCACCAATTCCTCTACCGCCGTGGGTATCTACACAGTGGCTGAGGGGGATGTCTCCGCCGACCTTGATGCCGCTTCCCTGGGCCTCTCCGGCGGGACGCTGGAGGATGCCGGCGGCAACAATATTGTGGACTTCACGATCCCCGGAGGCCAGAATATATCCGATTCGAAGGCCCTCGTGGTGGATGGCGTCCGGCCCACCATCACCGGCATTCGCAGCACCGATATTGACGCCACCTACGCCATCGGCGCCATGGTCAACATCACCATCGACTTCAGCGAAGCGGTGACCACCGCCGGCGGCGGCAGTATCGTCGTCCAATTGGAGACCGGCCCGTCGGATCAGCAGATCACGATATCCGGCGTGGTCAGCTCCCTCACCGCCTCGGGCACCTACACCGTGCTGGAGGGGCATACATCCGCCGACCTCTCTGTCACCTCCGTGAGCATGAGCGCCGGTACCCTGGAAGATGATTTCGGCAATGCCATGACCGACTTCACCATCCCCGCCAACCTGAACCTGGACGATGTGGAAGCCATCGTCATTGACGGCATCCGGCCGGTGGTGTCAGGCGTTTCCTCCGCCGTCCTGGATGGCAGCTACAAGGCCGCCGATGTTATCGATCTTACCGTGACATTTGATGATGCAGTGACTGTTGGCGGTACACCGACCCTGAACCTGGATCTGGGTGGTGGCTATCTGGTCAACTACCTCTCCGGCACTACAACCACTGTGCTCACATTCCGCTACACGGTGCAGGCCGGCCAGACCAGCGCCGATCTGGCCTATGTTGATGCCAGCTCTCTGTTGGCCGGCGCCTCCATCAAGGATGCCTCGGGGAACGATGCCACCCTGACCCTGGCGACCCCCGGCATGGCCAACTCGCTGAGCGCCAGCAAGGACATTATCATCGATACCCAGGCGCCCGCCGTTGTGTCGGTCACCGCATCCGCTTTGGACGGGTCATATACGGTAGGCGTGGGCATTCCCATATTTGTGCTTTTCGATGAAGCCGTCGATGTTACAGGTACACCCCAGATAACTGTGGAGACCGGGGCCAGTGATGGCGTGGCCGATTACGTTGCCGGTTCCGGGTCCACCAACTTGCAGTTCAACTACTGGATCGCCGCCGGGGAAAACACGACCGATCTCGATTACACCACCACCACGGCCCTGGCCCTCAATGGAGGCACGATTCGCGATGTGGCCCTGAATGATGCCGTTCTGACCTTGGCCACCCCAGGCGACCCGCTGTCAATCGGCGGCTCCAAGGACATCATCATTGACACGACACCTCCCACGGTGGTGCAGGTTACCTCCCCGGACGCCAACCAGTATTACCTGGCCGACAGCACCATCGATGTGCAGGTCGATTTTTCCGAAAAAGTTTACGTGGGCGGGTCGCCTCAACTGACCCTGGAGACCGGCGGCAGCGATGCCGTGGTCAATTACACCAGCGGTTCCACCGATTCGGTCTGGATATTCCAGTACACGGTTGCCATCGGCCACGAGACCGGCGACCTGGAGTACGTGGCCACCAATTCCCTGGCGCCGAACGGCGGAACCGTCCGGGACCTGGCCGGCAATGATGCCACGCTGGCACTTCCGGCGCTGGGCGGGGGCAGTTCGCTGGCCGACAACAAAGATCTGCAGGTGGATGGCATCGTGCCCACGGTGAGCCTGGTCGCGGCCAACAAGCCGGACGGCATCTACAAGGCCGGGGTCAGCTTTGACCTGGTGGTGGCCTTCTCCGAAATTGTGATCGTCGATGAGACCGGCGGGACCCCCACCCTGACCCTTGACCTGGGGGCTGGCTTCCCGGTGGCCTACACCAGTGGCTCGGCCAGTGATACCCTTAAGTTCCAGTACACCATTCAGGCAGGGCACGACGTCACCGACCTGGCTTATGCCTCCACCACTGCCCTGGCCCTGAATCTCGGCACCATCCGCGACATTGCCGGCAACGATGCCACCCTGACTCTCGACACGCCCAACGGTCCGGCCTCCCTCAGTGGCGCCAAGGCCATTGACATTGATACGGTGGTGCCGACGGTGCTGCTGGTTTCGTCCGAGGATGCCGACGGCGCTTACATGGCGGGCGACCTGCTGGCTATAGACGTTGTGTTTGATGAGGATGTAACTGTTGCCGGTGGCCCCCCGCTGCTGGTGCTGGAAACCGGGGCCACCGATCCGCAGGTGAGCATGTCCAGCGGGTCGGGCAGCGACACCCTGACCTTTAACTACACCGTATCGGCCGGAGAGACCAGCGCCGACCTGGACTATATTACCGGCACGCCGTTCCTGCTCAATGCCGCCACCATCACCGATGTGGCCGGGAATGTGGTTTCGCCGGTGACCCTGCCTGCCGCCGGAGCCAGCGGATCGCTGGGCGACAGTCAGGACTTCCTCATTGATACGACGCCGCCCACGGTGCTGGAGGTCATTTCGCCCACGACTGACGGCTCCTACAACGCCGGCAGCGCCATCGCCATCGAGGTCGTGTTCGACGAGGACATCACCGTCGGCGGCACGCCCCAGATCACCCTGGAGACCGGCGCCAGCGATGCCGTCGTCGATTATACCTCCGGTTCGGCCAATGATACGATCCTGTTCGTCTACACCGTGGCTGCCGGAGAAACCAGCGCCGACCTCGACTTTGCCGGCACCACTTCGCTGGCTCTGAATGGCGGCACGCTGGCCGATCCTGCCGGCAACGCTGCCGTGCTGACACTGGCCAGTCCCGGCGGAGCCGGTTCGCTGGCTCTGGGGAAGGCCCTGATCATCGACACCACCCCCCCCAGTCTCACCTTTACCTACAGTGACACCCTGGGCATGGCCGGCGATACGGTGCTGATCACCGCCACTGCCGATGAGGCCCTGCAGATAGCCCCGGACATCACCCTCACCTACAATCCGACTGTGATCGGGCCGGCAACCCTGGATTCCACCAGCACCACCGTCTACACTTATGAGGCCATCCTGCCCACGGACAACAGCGGGACGGTCACCCTGACCCTGACCAGTGCCACCGATCTGGCCGGTAACGCCTTGCCGGTGGGTAACATCACCGACCCTGATAAACTGGTGCTGGACAATGTGGCGCCGGGCTACACGGTGGCCTACTCCGACTCCCTGGCCCGGGAGAGCGAGAATATTGACCTGACCTTCGTCTTCGAGGAACCGCTCCTGGCCATCCCCAGGCTGACCTTTGATTATGCCGGCAGCGGCAGCGACATCGCCGATACACCCATGGTCAACATCGGACAGGATACGATCTGGACCTTTCAGGTTGCCGTCCCAGCCGGGAATGACGGCTTCGCCACGGTTACGGTGGATGCCAAGGATCTGGCCGGCAATACGGTGGTGCACATCTCCGGGGGCACCAACACCTTCAAGGTGGATAACATTGCTCCGGTGATCGCGGTCACCTCCCCCGCTGCCTCGGCTTATGTCAAGACCACAGCGGTGGACTATTCGCTGGGTGAGACTCTCGATGCCGGCACCATCACCTGGACCTGGTTGGCCAATGCCGGGGTCAGCGATGGCGCGACGCCCCATGTGCAGGTCCTGACGGCGGCCGAGATTGCCGCTGGTCTCCACAGTGGCGTGTTAACCAGTCCCCCGCCGCTGGCGCAGGGGGGTGAATACCGCATCGAAATCATCGGTAATGATGCCGCCGGCAACGCCGATACCGCCAGCGTAACGCTGATGACCTACGATACCCTGGCCCCGCTCATCACGGGCGCCAGCCTGCTCGACGCCCCCGATTCGCTGGATGTCGATTCGACCCGGGTCCAGACGCGCTACCGGGGGTCCTTCAGCGGCTTCACCGATCCCGCCTCGCCTATCGCCCTGTACGAATATGCTCTGGGCACCACCGCCGGTGACTCGGATGTGGTGGACTGGACCGGCAACGGCATCGACACCACCTTTACCATCACCCAGGCGCTGATTTACAAGCAGTTCTATTATTCCACTGTCCGGGCCACTGATGCCGCCGGCAACCGTACCGCCGCCATCACCAGCGATGGGGTCCGCATCATCGACAAGGCACGGCTGACTATCGGCGTGGTGCAAAACAGCGCTTTGGATGAGCATTTGCAGGTCATGGTCATCGACACCCTGGCCATGGCCAACTCAATCACCCTGACCATAGGCGGCACGGCTGCCACCTTGGCCGTCATCGATTCCTTCACCTACCTGGCGACCCACAAGCTCGACTCGGTGGGCACCTTCGATTTCGTGGCTACCGGCAGCACGGCCCTCGGCGATACATCCATCACCGTGACGACCGTCATTGCCCTGGCCCTGGCCCAGGAGCCCTGGAGTGTGGCCTCCCTGGATGGGGCCTTCGCTGCTGTGGCGCCGGCCGGTGCGGTGCCTACCGACCGCCTCATGGTGCTCATCGATTCCACCGGCTTCGGAGCCTCGGGCACGGGCGGCATGTACCGCCTGGGATCGCCGGGGCAGATATTCGATAAACCGGTGAAAATTCATCTGCGGCGCAGCGCATCAAGGGATGCTGACTCGGGCCAGGCCATTTATATCCTGGAACCGGGCAACCGTTGGCAGGAACTGTTAACGGTGGATGAGGGCGGTCGGCTGGTCGCCTGGACCCGTCGCGCCGGGGAATTCCGCCGCGGCCCCCGGACCATCATCGTGCCGCTCACCACGAGCCTGCAGGCCAACTATCCCAATCCGTTCAATCCGGAGACGCATATCGTCTTCGATTTAGGTCTGCTGGATGGACCGGACCAGCAGGCGACAGTGGTGATCTATAACCTGTTGGGGCAGCGCATAGCCACCCTGGTCGACGGCGCCCTGCCTTCGGGGCGCTACGACATTGTATGGGATGGCCGGGACCAGCGGGGCCGGGCCGTGTCCAGCGGCATTTATTTCGTCAGGCTCGAAACCAGCAGTGGCCGGAATTTCACCCACAAAATGGCGCTGGTGAGATAAGATGAAAACTGCGCATACCGTCCGCGCGTTGCTCTGGGCAGCCGTCATCCTGCTGGCCGGCAGCGCCTGCCGGGAAAAACTGGTGCCCGAGACTCCCGATTACACCGAATACGGCTGGGAGCTATGGATTCAAGGGGATTACGCTGGGGCCCTGCAGCAGTTCGATGACGGGCTGGCGCTTGATGAGACTTACGCAGATACCTGGAACGGTCTCGGCTGGACCTACATCCAGCTCGGCATCCCCGATACGAGCGAGATCAACTTTATCCAGGCCATTATTTTTGGTGACACGACTGAGGCTGGCAGCGAGGTTGGCACCGAGGCGCTGGCCGGCCGGGCCTTTGCCCGCCTGGCCCTGGGCGAGTTCATCACGGCGGTGACCGATGCCAAGGAGGCCCTCATCCAGACGCCCCTATGGATATTCAAGCGGGACATATCGCTGACCTACGAAGATTTGATGTTGACGGTGGCCACCGGCTTTTATGGCCAGGCCGAATTTGACTCCAGTCTGGTCTGGGTCAAAAAACTCGATGCCACCTTTAACGCCAACGTCAGCACGGTGGCGGGGCGCTCTGCACTGGCTGCCAAGCTGCAAGACCTGGCCTCCGGCTCCTAGAGGATCACAGCGGCCGGTTTACCAGTCCTCGTCCTCCCAGCCATCGTCGCCCTCAGCATCCCAGCCGTCATCCTCGACTTCCTCTGTGGCTGCCGCGGCCCAGGTCTCCAGCGCCATTTCCCAGTCCTCGGCCAGATCAATCTGGTACGACCAATAATAGGTGCCGGAGGGGGCCTTATGCGCCGTTTCCAGGGTCGTCGTGATCTGTCCGCCGGGGGCAATGACCGCGCTGCTGAAGCTGAGCACTTCCAGCAGTTCGCCGGTGGGGCCGTCGTAGAAAGCGACAGTCACCACCTGCGGGGCCAGGGCGGTCTGATCCGCAGGATTGTTCAGGGTGATATCCACCGCCTGGCGCCGGTTTGACAGCACCACGTTATCCTTGATGGTCCGGGTTTGGTATTCCGGCCGCCGTCCGGGTATGGCGACCTCTACCTCCAGACCGGCGAAATCGGCTGTGCTGGCAGTCTGGGTAACATATTCTCCGAAGACGATAGGCGGGTGCGTAAGGCGGAGCTCGTGGGATTCCACCTTGCCGCAGGCTGACGATATCAGGGCCAGTGCGGTCAATTGCAGGATACTTTTTAGCGGCATGGACAGGTCCTCAATTTGCGAATCGTGGAAGTCACTCCAACCGGCGGCAATTTATTGGTGCCGGCCGCCAGCGTACAAGAATTCGTTCGCCTCGCTCCATGGCCGGGGATAGCTTCCCGGCAGCCGGACAGATTATCGGCGATTTCATGAATGGCCGGGCTATCATCAATGGCTGGGGCAGACAGGATCAGGGGCAATGTATGAACTGGTGATCATCGGCGCGGGGGCCGCAGGCCTGGGGCTGGGCCGCTATTTCCAGGTCGAGCGGGGCTGGCGTTGCCTGCTGGTGGAGCGCGAGGCCGCCTTCGGCCAGGGCATCAGCGCCCGCAACAGCGAGGTTATCCACGCCGGTCTCTACTATCCCGCCGGTTCTCTCAAGGCGGAGCTTTGCGTAAGCGGCCGGGAACGGCTGTACCATTACCTCGAGCAGCGCGACCTGCCCTACCGGCAGTGCGGCAAGTATGTGTTGGCGGCGCCGGAAGCGGAGGACCAGCTCGAGCAACTCTACCATCAGGCCCGGGATAACGGGGCCGGCGATGTGGCCCTCCTGGAGCGGGGCGCTGTCCGCCGGATCTACGCCGGATTGTCGCCCTTCGCGGCCCTCTACAGTCCCAGCTCGGGTATATTGTCGGCGGAGGCTTTCATGCGCCAGCTGGCCGGGGAGTTCCAGGCCGGCGGCGGCGACCTGGCGTTGCAGAGCACCTTCAGCAGCATGGCCCCCAGCGGGGACGGATTCGAGATCACCCTGACCGATGCGGCCGGCGAAACGGTGGCTGTCCCCACGGAGAGGGTCATCAATAGCGCCGGGCTGGGGGCCCTGGATGTGGCCGGGGCAGCCGGTTTCGACTACGCCGACCGGGGTTACCGTCTGCGCCTGTGCAAGGGCTCCTATTTCCGGGTGCCGGGCGCCCGGGGCGCCTTCGAGCATCTGATCTATCCCCTGCCCAGCGACCACGGCCTGGGCATTCACCTGCGCCTCGACTTGCTGGATGAGGTGCGGCTCGGCCCCGACGCCGAGTATCTGGATGGCGAGGAACCCGATTTCATCGTCGATCCCCAGCGGGCCGCTGATTTCCGGACGGCAGTGGCGCTCTACTGGCCCGGCATCGCAGCCCACACCCTGGAACCGGACTGGGCCGGTGTACGGCCCCACATCTACCGGGCTGGCGAATATCTCAGCGACTTCCTTATCCGCGATGAAGCGGAAGCCGGTTCCCCCGGCTGGGTGAATATGTTCGGTATCGACAGCCCCGGCCTTACCGCTACCCTGGCATTTGGTCCCTGGATTGCCGGACTGTGGGGCGAGGGGCAATAGGGCTGGAGCCAAGACTCAGGACAGTGGCCGGCCCCGCTTCGATCTACCTGAAAAAATACATCCCCGAATAACCAAGCCGTAACTTTCACATCGCTTATAAAGGTCAATTATTTGCGTTGAGAAAGGATTATGAATGGCTGTCCAGGACGTCCCGAAAACGGGTGAAATGATAGAGAAACAACCCACAACGGCGCCTGATTATAAGGTAGCCGATATCGGATTGGCCGCGTTTGGCCGCAAGGAAATTGCACTGGCTGAGGTCGAAATGCCCGGTCTGATGGCGCTCAGGGAAAAATACCGGGACAGCCGGCCGTTAGCAGGCGCAAGAATTGCCGGGTCCATCCATATGACCATCCAGACAGCCGTCCTCATCGAGACACTGGTGGAATTAGGGGCTGATGTGCGTTGGTCCTCATGCAATATATACTCCACACAGGATCACGCAGCCGCGGCCATTGCCGATAGAGGTCTGCCCGTTTTCGCATGGAAAGGCGAGTCGGAAGAAGAATACTGGTGGGCCGTTGAACAGACCATCCATTTTGCCGATGGACAGGGTCCAAACCTGCTGTTGGATGATGGCGGTGATCTCACCCAGGTGGTGATGGAGAAACACCCGGAATTGGTGGGGAAGATCAAGGGCGTCTCGGAGGAGACCACCACCGGCGTCCATCGTCTTATGCAGCTGGATAAAGCCGGCAAACTGCCTTTTCCGGCGATCAATGTGAACGACTCGGTGACAAAATCAAAGTTTGACAACAAGTATGGCGTGCGGGAATCGTTGGCCGATGGCATCAAGCGCGCCACGGATATCATGATGGCCGGGAAAATCGTCGTGGTGGCCGGCTATGGCGACGTGGGCAAAGGTTCCGCCCAGTCCATGGTTGGTTATGGCGCCCGGGTGCTGATCACCGAGATCGATCCCATCAACGCGCTGCAGGCCGCCATGGAGGGCTTTGAGGTTGTGACCATGGATGCCGCTGCCGAAATCGGCGATATATTTGTTACGGCGACCGGGTGTAAGGATGTGATTACGGGTGAGCATATGTCCCGCATGAAGAACAACGCCATCGTCTGCAACATCGGCCATTTCGATGACGAAATTGACGTGCGCTACCTGGAGACCAGCGCGGGCATCACTGAGGAAAACATCAAGCCCCAGGTTGACCAGTTCACTTTCCCGGACGGCCACAGCATCATCCTGCTGAGCCGGGGCCGGTTGGTGAACCTGGGCAATGCCACCGGGCATCCTTCGTTCGTCATGTCGACCTCCTTTACCAACCAGGTGTTGGCCCAGATCAGCCTGTGGAAGGACGATCTCGACACGAAGCTGCATCTGTTGCCCAAGGAGCTGGATGAAGAGGTGGCCCGGCTGCACCTGGACAAACTCGGCGTGACCCTCACCCGGTTGACGGCTGACCAGGCCGAATATCTGGGCATCAGCCAGGATGGCCCCTTCAAGCCGGAGGGCTACCGGTACTAGGGCCGTCAGCGCTTAGCCAGCAGCCTTCAGCATTTGGCATGGGCGGCCCAGTGAGTTGCCTATAACCAGTCATCAGAAATGAACAGGGGCTAAGATGAATTCCAAACTGCACGGTCTGCCTGTCGAAGAGAGGATCCAACTCGTTGAGGATCTGTGGGATAGCATCGCGGCGGACCAGCAAGCACTCCCCCTCACCGACGAACAAAGGGATGAACTCGACCGGCGTCTTGATGCCTACGAGACCGATAAGGACCGTGGGCGTTTGGCTGGAGACACGGTAGCTGATATCCGACGCAATCTATGACCCTTGATGTTCGTCTCCGACCAGAAACAGCGAAAGACTTGTCGGAGGCCGCGGCTTGGTATGAGGAGCGGAGATCAGGTTTGGGCCACGAATTCCTTGATGTGGTTCTCGAGGTTTTTTCGGCGATTGCTGAAGCACCACAAAGGTACCCGATCATTCATAGAAATACTCGGCGTGTGCTGATCCATCGCTTTCCTTTCGGCGTCTATTGCCGGATTGAAGAGACGACTGTCGTGGTTATTGCTATACTCCATGCTAGCCGAGATCCACGCCGGTGGAAAAGCCGCACATAGCAAGCTCAGCGATCAGGTATTCTGCACCGCATTCACCTTGAGGATTGTGGTAGGATGGTTTGCATTACCGGTGTAATGGTGTCAGCGGGTCTCGGCGCCCTGTATTGGCGAAGCGAGTGCGCCTCGACACGCAAGTTATCGTCAAACCGCCAGGTCTTATACGGAGGGGATTTCTATGGAAAATGTAAAGGAAAAGATGAGAGAAATTGTTGAGGCCCAGCCGGACGATGCGACCTATGAAGAAATCATGCGAGAACTCGCATTCGAACGCATGGTCGAGCGAGGCCTTAAGGATTCTGAGAAGGGCCGCGTGATATCAAATGAGGAAATGGAGCGCCGCACCCGCTCGTGGCAAAAATAAGATGGACGGCTGAGGCCGAGACGTGGCTCAAGGATATCCATGATTACATAGCCCAAGACAATCCTGATGCGGCAGGGCGGGTTGTGGAAAAAATTTACAATAAGGTTCAACTGCTTAAGAAATATCCGGAGGCGGGATACGCGTATCGCTCGGAACCAAAAGGGGAAATCCGGATTCTGCTTTATGGGCATTATCGGATCGCTTATCTTCTCTCGAGTGAAAATATAATCGAGATACTCGGTGTATTTCACGGCGCATTGGATATAGAACGGTATCTCCCATAAAGGAGCAAAGCCAGCGGTGTCCAAGAAAGCCAATTATCAAAAGCTTAAGGAATTGATTTCACAAGATAGGATATTGCTCCTGCCGCACAAGAAGTTCAAGGGTGCCCGGCAATCTTACGTTTATGCAAGATGCGGAATTAGTTTTAAATATTTTGAAAAAGCATACAATACCGGCGATGTAATTCTACAATTTGGCAAGATAGGACCAAGAGTTGGATATCCAGTATTGTGGGAAGTTGCATTAGCAAACTATCTAATTGGAGAACTTTGAGTAAATCTAGATATTACCCCTAACGAGCACCTGGAGATAGACTGCGGAACAGCCTTGCTGCTCGTAGCTGCTCTACACCATAGTTAGGCAGTGCCGATGCAGCGCTTTGTGTACGGTTGCCGTACGGGTAATCGTATCTGGACGAGGGAGGTTGACTCTTGAAGAAAATCGGTAGATTCAAACAGAGAGTGATACGGAACATGGTAAAGCATGTAAATAAGATGTATCAAATGCTAAGGAAGAACAACCCAGAGGAAAAGGATTCGGTTCTGTTCGAGGAAATACAATGGCGGTTTATAATTGGCAAGATAACGTCGAAAGATGGCGCACTTATGCGTAGTGATTCTATTGGTATTCCGGTTATTGGTTATGAATCAATGAGTGATCTTTGTGAGTCACTCGCAGCAAGATTGATAAGTGCCGATTCACGAGAAATGATGGAGAGCGTGTTTGATGAGGAATTAAATGACGGGATAGAATCAATAGTCAAAAGGCAATTAGAAAAATTAGGGTATGTCGAAAAATAATTGCATCGTTTGCCTCGATTCGAATGTAGGCCCGCCAGGTGCTTGACTCGAGCCTGTTAACACTATCCGAGTGCCTCGGCAATAAGCGCGAAGTGTTTGAAGGTGACAAACATCAAATCGAGTTTATCGAAGCGAGGGAAAATCCATCGAAATCCCTGGATGCGACGGAATAATGCGGGAACTGGCGTGTGACCTTCCGATTCGAAGAAGGATTAATGTCTATGGTGTTAACTATGAGGATTATCACTGATGAGGATGCATGCCCCCCCCCATCCGGGTGAATTCATTCAGCAAGTTTACCTGCAACCGTTTAACATCAGCAGCCGCAGCGTGGCCAGGAAACTGAAAGTATCGCCTTCGACATTCAATCGCCTGGTTAACGGCGAATCCAATGTCAGCCCTGAAATGGCGCTGCGGCTGTCGAAGTCCCTGGGGCGCTCGGCGGAAAGTTGGCTTGCCATGCAGGACAACTATGACCTATGGCGGGCCAGGAATCAGTTTGACTTGAAGGCCGTGGAGAAACTGGATGTACCGGCTGCCTGATCCATCTTCCAGTGACCCCAGGACACAGCCGCCCCCCTTCGCAACCTGACGGGCAGTTTCTCTCCTGAAGTATCGCAAGCCCCTTAAATTATGCTAAATTCCCCCTGACAACTGGCCCGGACGCGAAGTGATTGTGGGGCTGTATTATAAGGGCAGGATAAGGGCTTATGAAGGAAACGCTAGAGATTATTGAAAACCTCTACCCCCGGCTGGCTGAGCGGACGGCCTGGGCCCGCCGGCTGCTGGGCCGGCCACTGGCTTACACCGAAAAGGTGCTGGTGGCGCACCTGTTTGACGACGCCCCTGCCGCCGTGCCCGAGCGGCTGGTGACCTATTCCAATCTTCGGCCGGACCGGGTCGCCCTGCAGGATGCCACCGCCCAGATGGCCCTGCTCCAGTTCATGCACAGCGGCCGCGATTCGTCCGCTGTGCCAACCACCGTGCACTGCGACCACCTGATACGGGCCCAGGTCGGCGCCGACCAGGATATGCGCTCGGCCCTCCACGACAATGCCGAGGTTTACGACTTCCTGAAAATCGTGTCCCGCAAATACGGTCTCGGTTTCTGGGAGCCGGGGGCGGGCATAATCCACCAGGTGGTGCTGGAAAAGTACGCTTTTCCCGGCGGCATGATGATCGGCACCGACTCCCACACCCCCAATGCGGGCGGCCTGGGGATGGTGGCCATCGGTGTCGGGGGCGCCGACGCGGTGGACGTGATGGCCGGCATGCCCTGGGAGCTCAAATGGCCCGGCCTCATCGGTGTCCATCTGACCGGCGAACTCCAGGGCTGGACCTCCCCGAAGGATGTGATCCTCAAGCTGGCCGGTATTCTCACCGTTGATGGAGGGACCGGGAAGATTGTCGAATACTTCGGCCCCGGCACCTCATCCATCAGCGCCACCGGCAAGGGCACCATCACCAACATGGGGGCCGAGCTGGGGGCCACCACCTCGCTGTTCCCCTATGACGGGCGCATGGCCAATTACCTCCGGGCCACCGGCAGGTCCGACGTGGCCGATAGCGCCGATGCCGTGCGCGAACACCTGCAGGCTGATCCCGAGGTAATGGATGATCCCGCTGCCGTCTATGACGAGATCATCGAGATTGATCTATCGACCCTGGAGCCGCATGTGGTGGGTCCGTTCACTCCGGACCTGGCCCGGCCCATCTCCGAAATGGCCCAGGCCGTGCGGGACAACGATTATCCTGACGAGATCAAGGTGGCCCTCATCGGCAGCTGCACCAACTCCTCCTACGAGGACATCAGCCGGGCAGCCCATGTGGCCAACCAGGCGCTGAAAATCGGGCTGAAAGCCAGGACCGGCTTCATGATTACGCCTGGCTCGGAGCAGATCAGGGCCACGATCCTGAGGGACGGGCAGTTGGAGACACTCACCAAGCTGGGCGGCACGGTGCTGGCCAACGCCTGCGGACCCTGCATCGGGCAATGGAAACGCACCGATCTGGAGGGCGGGGAGCCCAACACCATCGTCACTTCCTTTAACCGCAACTTTGCCCGGCGTAATGATGGCAATCCGGCCACCCACGCCTTTATCGCCAGTCCGGAGATCGTCACCGCCTATGCCCTGGCCGGCAAGCTCTCCTTCAATCCCCTTACCGACCCCCTCCAGGTGAACGGTGATTCCATCATGCTGGAGCCGCCGGAAGGGGACGAACTGCCCGCGGACGGATTCGACGAGGGCCAGTCCGGTTTCCTGCCGCCCTCAGCCGAGCCGGAGATAACCATTACCATCAACGCGGCCAGCGAGCGGCTGCAACTGCTGGAGCCTTTCCCGGCCTGGGACGGAAATAATATGGAGGGGCTGCTGATCCTGGCCAAGTCCAAAGGCAAGTGCACCACCGACCATATCTCGCCGGCCGGTCCCTGGCTGCGCTTCCGTGGACACCTCGACAACATCAGCGACAACCTGTTTATCGGGGTCAGCAATGATTTCGCCGAAGGGGCCGGCATGGGCCGGGATGTTACCGGCGGCGGTGAGGTCATGAAGCTGAGCGATCTGGCCCGCTCGTACCAGGCCAAAGGCCAGGGCTGGATTATGGTGGGGGAGGAAAATTACGGCGAAGGATCAAGCCGCGAACATGCGGCCATGGAACCGCGCCATCTGGGCGGCCGGGCTGTCGTCGTCAAGAGCTTCGCCCGCATCCACGAAACCAATCTGAAGAAGCAGGGTATGCTGGCCCTGACCTTTATCCGACCGGCAGACTACGAAAAATTGCGGGCCGAGGACAGGGTTTCGCTCACCGGCCTGGACACACTGGCCCCGGGCTCGACAGTGACCATGCTGCTGAAGCACAGCGACGGCTCTCTGGAGAGCATCCCCCTGCAGCATACCCTGAACGAGGTGCAGATCGGCTGGTTCAAGGCCGGTTCGGCCCTGAACGTCATCTCCGCCCAGTAGGACCGCTTCTCCAACCCACCGGCTTGCCAGAATTATCAGCCAGAAAAAAGGGGCCCAATCGGCCCCTTTTTCATTCTTCCGGCCATCATTCAGAAGGATAATTCGAGCAGATTTTCCTTGTCATTCCAGCCCAGAGAAAGGTTCTTTTTGCCGGTCAATTTGATGTTGTAATGGTCGATTAATGGTCTGGCATTTACCCGGTAGAGCAAGTTTTTCTTGCCGACCGCCCGCAGTTTATAGGCTGCTTTGGTGCCGTACTTTTTCGGTTTGAGACCGATGGTTTTAGTGTCAGTGTCGTAATAAAGCTCGACGTGGGTTGAGCCCTTCAGGTACTGCGCGTAAGCAGTCTCATTGAGCGATATCTGGCCCCCTTTAAGTATCTTTGCCGCAGGCAGCTTGGCTGGCGGTGCCGATTTTTTAGGTGGCATGAATTTTTCATAAGCCATGGTGACTGGTCCCTATATTATTATTAATTCCCCGCTCAATATTACTTTGATAATATCCCTTTTGCAAAGTGGTTAGCCGGAGATATCCTATGCAATATGTCAAGTTTTATTGATCCTCAAGAATCTGGTCCAGGATATATTCGATGGTCAGGGGCGACGACCCCTCCAGCCGGTTGTTCACAAACACATACCCCTTTTGCACCGATCCCAGGGCCTTTTGCAGAAAATCCACCAGGGCCTGGCGCACCTCTTCCTGGGGTTTCAGGATAGCCCGGTAGGGAAAGTAGGTCTCCACCGCCTGCTGGTAGGCAACCTGGGGCGGGGTGAGCAAACGCATGGCAAAGAAGTCGGCCGTAAAGGATCCGGGCCGGGCCAACTGCTCGGCCAGCGGCGGCATCCAGCTCCAGGAGGTGTGCACATGGGCCACATTGTGGCTGCGGAGAATATCGAAGTAGGTTTCGCCGAAAAGGTCGCGGTTGCGGATTTCGGTGGCGATCTGGAAGCCGCCCGGCAGGGCTCCGAGGAAAGCATCCAGCCTTTCCAGGAAATCACCGCTATCCACCAGTCGCTTGGGCAGGGTACCGAACTGGAGCATGACCGGCCCCAGTTTGGCGCCCAGCGCTCGAACCGGCTCCAGGAACCGTTCAGCAAAACGGTCGCTGTCGAGAAAGTAAGGGTTGTCCTGGCCGGCCCGATTGCCATAGCGCTTGTGGGTGGGCCACTTCAGAACCGTGATCTCCTCGGTGGCCTTCAGACCGAAGCGGAAGCGGTCCGGGGTGCGGGCCACCAGTTCGTCGATGAACGGTGCGTCGGGAAATTTATAAAAGGTGGCATCCACCCCTACGGCAGGAAAATGGCGGGCGTATTCCTCCAGGCAGCGCTGGTGAAAGGCCTTTTTGCTGGGGTAATGATCGTTGTACACCAGTCCCCGCCAGCCGTCGTAGCGCCAGGATGATGTGCCCAGGTAGATGCCGCTGTCGCCGGCCAACCGGCGGGCGCGGTCGGTAAGGGCAGGCGGGCCGGTCTGATTTGGTTCGGTCATGGGACCAAAAAGCTAGGCGCAGGTCCGGCGCGGGTCAAGGTGTCCCGGTTCAGGGAGAGAGGCGCAGGGCCGTCTGCAGAGCGTCGTAGAAGCGCTGGAAGAAGGCCGGATCCTCGATGGCGCCGGCCTGTACTATCACCCCGCCCCGGACGGTTCTCCCGGTAGCGCTGGTCCGGATGCGGGTCTGCGCGTCGCCCTGCGCTTCGATGTTGAGGGTCAGCCGGTATTCGTGCACCGCAGGTCCGCCGCGCGATGCGTTGCCGCCCGTGTAAATGACGGTCCTATCATCAGCGTGGTCAGCGTCGGCATCGGCAGCACTCCCGCCCCGGGAGAACAGCCAGAAGATGCCGGTGATTATGGCGAGAATAAGGGTGACGCCGAGCACTTTCTGCCAGACCGGGACGACCCGGACCTCCGGCGGCTCCTCTACCAGCCGCGCCTGGGCCCCTTCGGAGAGCCGGCTGGCGACAATCAGGCCGATATCGCGGTCCAGCATGTCAATGGTAAAGCGGAGGTCCTGCAGCGCGCTGATCGAAGCCTTGAACACTCGGTCGTAGCCGTAAGCCTCGATCCGGGTCTCCATGTACCGCGCTTCGGCCACCGACACCGGCTGGGGCCGGGGCACACAACCGGTGGCCATGAACAGGGCCAGGTACAGTCGCAACGCGAGGCCGGTCGTGGTCTGGCGGCGGTATGGTTTGCGGGCTGGGGTCATGTCGATCCTGGCGGGTCTGGGCCAGGGCGAATTTACGCTGTACTGGGGGCCGGGGGCGGGCCCATTCGGCGGCGCAAAAAGGGGGGTACTTGATGGTTGGCCGGTGAGCCTGACCGGCCTGCAGGGACAGTTTAGAGCAGGTTCCCCGGATCAAGGCTGCCGCTGCCGAGGTTGAGCAAGGTCGCCATGTTCGACTGCCGGGCATCCTCCACCAGTTGCCATAGGGCGCTGGCGTCCCGGTAGGCCTGCTGCGCCCCGGCGGCATTGGCCGCTGCCAGGCCGGGGATGGAAAGGCTGCTGCTGAAACCGGGCAGGGCCAGGTTGAAAATATCCCCGGCGCCGGGCTGGGGACTGGCCAGCAGAAAATCGATGCCGGCCCCGCTGGGATCCGCCAGGTTGTCGAGGTCCGGGGCCTGAGATGGGTCCGGGGCAGCCACACCCGCCGATCCTGTCCCCAGGGAACTGAACAAATCTCCAATGGCTGACTTCTGCTGATGCAACAGTTCCAGGAGCGCTTCTGCATCCGGGTGCGCCGGTAGTGAGAGCGCCCCGGACCGCCCCGTGGAGAGAGGGGCGAGCTGTGCGGCTCCGCTGGCGGAAAGGGCGATTTGGGGTTCGATGGGCGCGTCCATAGGGGGTCTTCAGCCGGTTTCATTGCTGTTGATAGCCCCCTTATCGGCTGATTGCGCCGGATGTTTAAAGCCGTTATGATATAGGTCACAAGGCGGTGCTCCAGGGCGGCCCTGCGCAGCCGACCGGATTACTTGAGCAGTATGGCCTTGATGGTGCGTGCCCCCAGGGAACTGGTCAGCCGGATGATGTAAACGCCGGACGAAACCCTCCGGCCCGACTGGTCGAGGCCCTGCCAGCGGAGGGTGTGAAAGCCCTCGTCCATTAGGCCGTCCTGGAGCGTACGGACCAGACGGCCGCGCACATCGTAGATGGCCAGCCTGACCTGTTCCGCCTCGGGCAAACCGAAACGGATGGACGTTTCGAGGTTGAACGGGTTGGGGAAATTTTGGTGCAGCGTGAATATGATGGGGACCTGTCCGTTAAATTCGCCCTGGTCGAGGGAGTCGGACTGAATCAGCAAGTTATCGATAGCCCAGCCCCAACCGACGGCCAGCGCATCCGAAAACACCCGGAAGCGGATGGCAATGGTATCCTGTGGGTTAAAGGTCGCCCCGAGATCAATGACGCGTTTGAGAAACAGGGATGCGTTGCCCGGCGTGGTGGAATTCACCCCCGACAGGTTGGCATTATAGGCGATAGACCAGGCGATTTTGGCCCGCGAGTCGTAGCCGTCCAACAGGGGCAGCCAAGTCGACCCGTCAAGACTCCCCTCAACGATGACATAATCAAAGAAATTGGCGTTCAGGTAGTCGTCCACCAGGCCCTCCTCCACAAGCACGACTTCATCGAATGTCATCAACGCCTGGCCGGCCGGGGCCACGGCAATGGACGGGTTCAACTGGAACCTCAGATGGAGCTCCTCGGGGTAGGGGTGGACCGTGTGTGCGGCCACGGAGGAAAATCCACTGGCCGAAGTAATGGAAAAACCGTTACCCCAAAAATGGCCCTCGTCGCCGGCGTTGAAACTGGTGCTGTACTTGCTGAGGATGGTAATGGGGCTGGTCGTAACCGAATAGGCCGGACTGGCATAGACCCGGCCCCCTTTATAGCCCCGTACCTGGATGCTGACTTGTCCCTCTGCGACCGGCGCATAATGCAACAGGGTGTCGTAGGGCAGGCTGTTGGCGCCCAGATTGTAGATGGCCTGGCCGGCGATGAACACCTTGCTGGAGTCATACGCCGAGCGCAAGTCCACCAGCAGCGCCACCCGTCCAGTGGGCGCCTGGGCCGGGCTGGCCAGCCGGGGGGAGAGCACGGCCAGGGGTGGCGTATAGCCGGCCAGCTCGGGCAGGGCGGCCGTCCACAGACCTCTGCCGTAGGTGGCCAGCAGCACCGTATCGTCAACGATGGACATCTGGAAAATGGACACCTGGGGCAGACCGTTATCGGCATAGGCCCAGGTGAGGCCGCCGTCGAGGGAGATGAACAGGCCGATCTCCGTACCGGCCCACAATTCATTTTCGTTAAAGGGCATGACCAGCAGACTGAAGACGGCCACATTCGGCAGGCCCCGGCTGCCGGTTTGTGTTGCCGGCGAATAACCGGAGATATCCTCCCAGGTCTGGCCGAGGTCGGTGGTTTTCAGAATCTTGGGATTGTCCGGCGCCGAAAACAGCAGGTAGGCCGTCGAGTCATCCGTGGGATGGGTAGCAAGGCCGGAGGACTCGTTGACGGTCGGCGGCAGGTTGGCGGAAATATCGCTGAAGGTGAGGCCGCCGTCAGCCGACACATGGACGCCCCCCGGCCGGCCCAGGGGCAGATCGAAGGACCGCTTGGAGGTCGCCCAGACAACCTGGGGATTGGCCACCGATATTTCCACATTGTCGAAGGCCCGGTTGCCGATCCAGTTGGTGGTCACGGGGGTCAGGGTCCAGCTGGCGCCGAAATCATCGGACCGGTGAATACCGGCGGTGCCCACCGAGAAGACCAGGTCGGGATCAATCTTGCTGCCGGCGATCTTGCTGATGAACGGTCCGCTGCCCTGGGGTCCGCCGCCAACGGCTGCCCAGCTGGCGCCGCCATCCGCCGACCGGGTCAGATTGCCCCATTGGGAGCCGGCGAGAATCAGGTCGGGATTGGCATAATTCCAGACCACTTCGACGCCGTCCCCGCCCCAATCAAAAACCCAGGCCGACGTAGCGCTGGGATCCGCCGGCGAACGCCAGGTGCCGTTATCCTGCATACCACCGATAAAGACGTTCTCGCCCGGTTTTTTATCGACGCCGTAGAACTGGGTACTGACCATCCCGGTCAGCTGCTGCCAACTGTCGCCACCATCGGGGGAGACGGCAATGCCGCCGTCGTTGGCATCCAGAATGCGGAAATTGCCCGAGCCGTCATTGGCCGGTATGATGGCCAACCAGTGGTGGTCTGCGTGGGCATAGGAGAGGCCCTGCGCATTAGGCCAGTTCCAGGCGATGGGAGTGGTCTGCCGGCTAAGGCTGGCCGGGGTCACATCGATCCGGTAAGTATTGACGCCGCCCACGAAAACCACATTGGGATCGTTGGGATGGACGATGATCGTGTTGTCAAACCAGCCGGCGGAGTAGCCCAGCGCGCCGGAAATGCCGAAGGAGTTGAACCAGTTGGGATCGTTGCCGGTGTCGCTGATCAACTGCCAGCTGGCCCCGGCGTCCAGGCTGGCGTACAGGTCGGCGATACCCTTCCAGCGCTCCACGGCAGCGTACAGGCGGGAAGTATCGGTGGGGGCTATGGCGCGATCTCGATGCGCGTGCTGATGCCCTGGTAGCTGCCCTCCTGGATTCCGTCCAGATAGGGGGCCAGAGTGTCCACCGAGACGGCCCAGGTGAGGCCGCCATCCACCGATTTGATGATCCCCACCTCGTTAACCGTGGCGTAGAGCGTGTTGAAATTCAGCGGGTTGGCGAGAATCTGCTGCACCCGGTTATCGGTCAGGCTGCCGAAAACGGCATCGGGATCGAACACCCGTGTCCAGGTGGCGCCCCCATCCGCCGAACGGAAAATACCCGCGGTCCGGTCGCCGCCGTTGGGGGAAAGATAGCTGTAGCTGTTGTTGCTGGCCACCAGCAGCAGGTTTTCGTTCTGCGGATCGACCACAATCCGGTTGATGGCCCCCAGCAGCTCGCCGTTGGCGGTGTTGGGCAGCTGGCTCCAGCTCTGGCCGTGGTCCACCGATTTCCACACCCCGCTGCCGGCCAGATCGATGACCCGGCCATAACCCATGCCGGTCCCCACGTAGATCACGTCCGGGTTGGACTGGCTGATGGCGATGCTGGTGGTGGAGAGTGTGGTGAGCTGGGGCGTAATCGGGCTCCAGGTGGCCCCCGCGTCGTTGGTCAGCCAGACTCCGCCGCCCACCGTGGCGACGAACCAGGTGTCTCCGGCCGGATCGGAGGGATCGACCGCAATGGCCCTGGCCCGGCCGCTGACATTCCCCGGTCCCCGCTCCACCCAGTTCGGCGGCTGGCCTTTGCGCAGGGCGCCGATGGAACGCTCCAGGGCCCACTCCCGTTCACGGGTCCGGTAGCCGGGGCTGTAGGTGCGGCCGTCAACGCCGGTCTTGACCTGGGCCAACCCTTCCAGAAAGGCCCCCGGGTCCTGGGCCTTCGGCTCAGTCTGGCCCGATTTCCGGCGGATGGAGGCGATCGTACGGGAAAGACGCACCGCTTCGGGAGCCCGGGGGTCGAGGTCAGCCAGTTGCTGTCCCAGGGCGACCAACAGCCGTTGGGGATCACCCCAGGCCAGCTCCACCGGCTGTGCGCCGGTAGCCGGTTTCCGCACGGAAATGACCGTGGCCAGCGCCAGTATGACGGCCAGGGCCGCCAAGCTGATCTTTCGAGATCTATTCACTCAGTGCTCCGCAGGTGGACCTGCCGAGTGGCGTCAGACTGGCAATGTTGATGGGAGACCCTGCCTTTCGTGGTGTGGAGCAAATATACGGCCCAAGGTCCCCTACCGACGTCAGAAAGGCGGCAAAAATAGAGTCTGGATGTTCTGGAAAAAATCTCGATACACGGGGTTATATGCAGTCAAACCGGCGAGTCCGGGGCACCGCAGGGCAAGGGCGCCAGTGTTGCGGGGACTCATTCTAAAGACCTCGTACAGTCAGCAGCGGTGAATAAATCTTGGATTGTGGCATCTATAAAGATACTTTTGGACCGGATTCCCACTCTGAGATCCCCACCTTGATGCAGCCAAATTGTTGCCGGTGACCTCTCCAGCATGCGTATATGTTCTGATGGGAAATGATAAGTGGTCAGGTTTTGACACTGTAAAGGTGAGATGCTTCCGATAAAACACATTCTGCCATTGAGTCTGGGTCTGGCAATCGTCATTTTTGCCATTGATCTATATCTGCCGTTGGGCGTTGCCGGAGGCGTGCCGTTCATCCTGCCGGTATTGCTGGCCTCGTGGTCCCCGAAAAATTATGCTGTTCCTCTTCTGGCCATATTCGCAACGTTGCTGACAGGCGCAGGTTTATTCCTCTCGCCAGAGGGTGGCGAGGCGTGGAAGGTAGCGACCAACCGGGGCCTGGCCGTGGGGGCCATTTGGGTTACGGCCGGTCTTTCCACGGTGCGGAGGAAATCTGAGGCGCAGACCAGAGAATCACTGCGGCAGAAGGAAATCCTGCTGGCGGAGATTCACCATCGCATCAAGAATAATCTCCAGATAGTCGCTGCCCTCCTGGAGCTGCAATCAGCCAAGATGGCCGATGATACCCTGACCCGGGCCTTGGAAACGACCCGCTCACGGATCCTTTCCATAGCGGCCCTACACGAAAATCTGTACCGTACAGCTGATCTTGAGACTGTTGACGCCGAAAAGTATCTGCAGGCCATCATGGAAGGTCTTGAGCAGACCTTCAGCATAGCCGAGAATCCCGTAACCATTGAACTGCAGGTTACAAGGCGCAGCATCAGCCTGGAAGAGGCCACTCCAGTAGGGCTGATCGTCAGTGAGTTGGTAACCAACGCCTATAAATATGCCTTTTCCGGTCAGGATGGAAGTAAAGTCAGTGTCGCTTTTTACAATGCTCCGGACGGTTGCCATCTGGTAGTTAGCGATAACGGCATCGGTATGGCCCCTGAGCGCTCTGCGGGTGATGCGAAAACTTTGGGGCTGGAATTGGTGAAAAATCTTGTGGAGCAACTGCATGGAACGCTGGAAATCAAGGTTCATGGCGGGACCCGCTTTCACATTATATTCCCGGTGGAGAATTGAGGCTATTTTAGAACCGGGGCGACCCGTCCCAAGCTGAATTGGGTGCATGCCAATGGCACGGATATTAGTCGTAGAAGATGAAGCCGTCATCACCATGTTGCTCAAACACATTTTGGGCCAGGGTAACCACGAGGTGGTGGGCGTGGCCAGCACCGGTGAGCGAGCCGTTCAGTTGGCCAGGGAGCAGAGCCCCGACCTGGTGGTAATGGATATCACTCTGAAGGGAGCTATGGACGGCATCGAGGCTGCCAAGACAATTATTGACGAGTTGCATCTGCCCATCATTTTCATGACTTCGCATTCGGATCAAGCTACTTTGGACCGAACCAAGGCTGTCCGGCCGGCCGGCTTCCTGCTCAAGCCCATCAAAGACAAAGACTTCCTTTATACCGTCGATACCGCTCTGGCCGCCACCTGAGGGTCCGGTCCCTGCGCCGGTAGATTGCGCCGGTTTTCCCCTCCGCCGGTGCCCAAATTAGGGCGTGTCCCCGGCAGACGGCAGACAGTTCTACATCTGTAGCTACGAGGGCTGCGCCAGCTGGACCATCCTGCGGATCCTCCAGAGATACGGCGCCGTTCACCATATCCGCTCCCGGCCGCTGGAATCGCTTGTGAGCCGGCCACGCCCATTGGCGAATTATACCTCAATCACGCGGTCAGATAGTCCAGCACATCTTTGGCCGTATAGCTGTTCCGGCCCGGTTTGATATATTTGCCGATGGCTACCAGTCCGTCTCCGGCAGTGACTATGGGCGGTTCGACGTAGCCGTTTTTGCGATGCTGAGGATAGCCTGCCGTAGCGCATAAATTGTTGCACAGGCAGTTTTTCCCGAGGGTGTCCTCCAGTATGCCCCCTTTGGCCAGGTATTGCTCTACCGGCTCGGCCGGGCAGCGGAAGCCCACCTTCCCATCCGCTCGCTTGTACGGATGCCGCAGCAAACCAACCTCGCATATCCGAATCCGGTCCTGGCAAATCGCCGGGTCCGACATCGTTCCTTCCAGTTGGACCACTTTGAAAGGGTAGCCGGTTGGTGAGACGAGAGGATCGGTGCGCACCACTACCTTTTGATCGAGAACTTGTTGGATGACGCGGCTTTTGAGGGTTTTATCCAGGCCCGATTCGGCGCAGTAGCCAAAAGCGGTGCCGACCTGGATACCGGCCGCCCCTGCATCCAGCGCGTGCTGCAGTTTCTGCGGGCCGTCGTAGCCACTGGCCAGCCAAAAGGGCCGCTCAAACTGCTTCATTTCATTGAGGTCCACCACGTCTTTTTCGCCGTAGATCGGTTCGCCCTTTTCATTCAGGCGCAACGGCCCCCGCGGGGGAGCGTTGTGTCCCCCCGCCGTGGGCGCTTCGATGACAAAGCCATCTATCCGGCCCGTGGCCCGTTTGAGCAGGGCCTTCGCCAGCACTACTGAGGAGATGATCGGCAGAAAATAGGGCCGGGGCAATCGACCGGCCATTTCCGCGACGCCGGGAAAGAGGGCCTGGGGGTCGAAGTGCAGGCGAAAATCATCCTCCCGCCCGGCCCCCTGCACGTCGACCCGGTAGCTGACCGCCCGATGCTCGGCCAGCTGGTCAAGGATGCCGGGAATTTGCACCGGGATACCGGCTCCCATGATCACGAAGTCCACCTCCGCAAGCATCGCCCCGTAAAGGGAGGCCATCGTCGGCAACTGCAACTTCTCCAACAGGTTGAGCCCCACGGCGTTGGGATGCCCTTCTTTGGCCAGAAATACTTCGACGAAATTGGCGATGACGTTCAGCTCGTTGAGCGCATTGGACGGGTTAAGGGTCCACATCGACGGGAGTTTATAAGGCGGTTGAGGGGTTATCGGTTCGGAAACATAATATCTATCCAAAATTCGCCGGACCGGCCCCTGGAAGGGGAAATGGCTTAACGCCCGCCGGATATGCCCCTCGCTATCCCCATTCATCAATCGCGCAGTCATGATCATGGCGATCCCGACCCCCGAAACGACGCCCAAATGCCCCTGTAGCGACACCGCCCTGGCCAGGTTCCAATCGGAGATGGCAACGCCCATGCCCCCTTGAATGATTTTGGGTATTTTCATAAAATTTCAGCGCAAAAAATGCCCGCTCTCCATGTTGATCCTGATGGGATGGGCCCCAATCCGAGAACCGCTTGTATTATAATTCCATCTATGTCAATGCCAGAATTCAACGCAGCCAACTATCGACAAAGCACAACGCCGCCGCATTTCGGCGTCCACAGCCCGGGGCCCCGGCAGCTTGCCGAGATCGTATGCCCTGGTATCAGAATTTAAGATCAATTTATCCACGTTAACATACGTTTTTATCTCCAACTCATCGAAAGCCCGTTGGTAGTCACTGAGTCGTTGGCTGTCCTGGGCTGTGGTGACCGCCCCGGTCTGCCTTGATATCCCCGGTCCCGGGCGGCAGATCGAAGGATCGCCATGGACGGTTACGCCGAGGCCCGCCGGCCAACGCCGTCCCGGCTCTTCGGGATACTATGAACGAACCATGCTTATCGGCGGACAGCCGGGGCGATGATGCAGCAGCTGAGCGGCGCTGGGCTTATGTAGTGGAAAAAATTATTGCGGGTTAGAGTTCCTGCGCGCCATCGGGGCGGACACCGGGGGTGAACCCACCCGGCACCGTTCCAGGGCCGATTTCACCGCGCCCGTCAGCGGCGTCGTCTGTTGTCGGGGCGCCGGCCAGGCCGCATCCGGCGAACGACCGGCTGAGCCACCGGCGCTGCCGGTTTCGCCGTGGGCCGGTTGCCCTCGCGGGGCGCATCCTGGAAACCCTCGATGACCTCGATGGGGATGCGCTTTTGAATGACATTCTCGATTTCGTTCAAGAGGTCACCTTCTTCGGGGCAGACCAGGGAAATGGCCAGGCCATCGATCCCCGCCCGGCCCGTACGGCCGATGCGGTGAACATAGTCCTCGGGCACATGGGGCAGGTCAAAATTGACCACGCGGGGCAGTTCGATAATGTCGAGCCCCCGGGCAGCGATGTCTGTGGCGACGAGGATGCACACTTTGCCCTTCTTGAAATCGGCCAGTGCCCGAGTGCGTGCCGACTGGCTTTTGTCGCCGTGGATAGATTGGGCGTTCACGCCCGCCTTAAGCAGCTGTTTGGCGAGGCGGTCCGCCCCCCGTTTCGTACGTGCGAAAACCAGGGCCTGCTTCCAGTTCTCGGTGCGGATGAGGTGTAACAGCAGCGCTCGTTTCCGGGTCCGCGCGACGGGGTGGATCCTTTGCACCGCCAGATCGGTGGCGGCATTTTTCGGCGACACCTGGATGTGGGCGGGATCGGTCAACAGCGAATTGGCCAATTTCTGTATTTCGGGCAGATAGGTGGCGGAAAAGAGCAGGTTCTGGCGCTTTTTGGGCAGCAGGTTCAGGATCCGTTTGATATCGGGCAGGAAGCCCATGTTGAGCATGCGGTCCGCTTCATCCAGCACCAGGAACTCCACCTTTGAGAGATCAACCGTTTTCTGCTGGGCGTGATCGAGCAGGCGGCCCGGCGTGGCCACGAGGATGTCCACCCCTTTTCTCAATTTGGCAGCCTGGGGATGAAAGCCGACGCCGCCGAAGACCACCGCCGAGCGCAGCGGCAGATATTTGCCGTAGGTCCTTATACTTTCGTGCACCTGCGCGGCCAGTTCGCGGGTGGGGGTCACCACCAGCGCCCGGGGATGATTACGGTTCCCGTTGGAAGAACCGTGCAACATTTGCAGCATGGGAAGGGTGAAAGCCGCCGTCTTGCCTGTGCCGGTCTGGGCGCCTGCAAGGACGTCTCTGCCTATAAGGATGGCCGGAATGGCCGCAGTCTGGATGGGTGTAGGGGTTGAATACCGTTGTGCGGATACAGCCCGCACCAGTTCGGCCTGCAAGCCGAGGTTGTTAAATGACATACGTTCAAATCTCCTGATTCGGCCTGCCCCTGATTTCCTGGGGTCCGGTCCAGGCGAAGTTTTAAAAAATGCTGTGTGCGGAAGCTGAAAACTGTGGTGGGAATACAACTGTATCGCAACGTGCACCGACCGGTGGGTGCCTATTCGCGCCCAACTTAGCCTTGGGCAGTAGGCATACCTACAGATTTTTGCGGGCTATCGAGGGTGTCCTGGGGTGCCATATATAGGGTGAAGGAAAGCTTGGTCTCAGCCTGGCTGGCCCGCCCACCTGTCAGCATGCCCGGCGGACAGGGTACCTGGCCCGCTGCTGAGCAAGCGGGTGGGCAAGGGTTCCCAAGATGCGGTCACAGGTGGACGCGCCCTTTAATGGGGCGGGTGCCGGCCCTTTGCTATCCGGCGTCTGATTGCCGCTCTGGCCTTTGTAACTTCCTTAACAAGACCCGTTTTTTGGATCGAGGATATTGCGGCACGGGTCAGGTATCCAAGGCCTTACAGGGCGCGGGGAACCCTTGGGACGATTGCCTCACCATCCTCCCTTCACTCTATCCGTTTCAGTGCTTGGAGTCGCAGCCGTTGCGGTTTATTATCCCTGCCTGTCCAGCATGTGACATGGAGCCTGGATCAAGCAAGTATGAATCACCCCTGCGGGTAACCGGGATGACAGATAAACCATCATTCTCCGCCCTTTCTGACGAATTGCTGGAGCGCATTGCCCTCCTTGAGGGCATATTGAACGAAGTGGGAACGCACCTGGGGGGCGAACAAAAGCAGTTGCTGCAGGAGGAAACGCGTCAACTGGCGCTGGCACAATCTACGGACGCCTCCAGCCACCTGTTGATCAACCATGTCCACGGGCTGCCACTGAGCGATCTGCTTTGGCTCATTCGCACCTACACCGTTTATTTTCATCTGATAAATAAGGCTGAGCAGCTGGAAATAGCCCGCATCAATTGCGTCCGGGACCGGCGGGCCACACCGCAAAAGCCGAAGGGCGAATCCATCGCCAGCGCCATCAAGGAGCTCAAAGATCGAGGCTATTCTCTCGATCAGGTGATGCAGGTGATCGGATGCCTGGATATCCAGCCAACCCTGACGGCCCATCCCACTGAGGCCCGCCGCCGGTCGGTCCTGTACAAGCAGGAACAGCTGTCAAAAATACTCAGGGAACTGGATCGCCCGGATCTTGCTGCCGGTGAAATCGCCCGGCTGCACAAGGCCTTGGTCCACCAGATCACCATGCTGATGGTGACCGACGATGTCCGCAGCAAGCGCCTCACCATTGAGGATGAAGTCCGCAACGGACTCTATTATGGCACGGCCACGATCTGGAATACCGTCCCGGAGTTGTGCCGGGACCTTCATCGCGCGCTGTCCCAATACTACGGCGAAGCGGTGGAACTGCCCATCTTCCTGCGCTACCGGACCTGGATCGGCGGCGACCAGGACGGCAATCCCAAGGTCACGCCTGATGTCATCGCGAGCACGCTCAAGGCCAATCACAGCGCAACCATGAGGCTCTATCTCGCTGAACTTGCCCACCTTCGCCGCGAACTTTCGATCTCCACCCGCCGCCACCGGGTGAGTGATGAAATGGCCGCTGCAGTCGCAGCCGGCGAGGTTGATCATCCCTTGCCCGAAAACGCCTCCCGTTTTTACAAGTATGAGCCGTATCGCATGTTCATATCCCACATCATGGTCAAACTCCAGGCTAGAGTGGATGGGCTGGATGACGGTCAAGATGTCGATTTATCTGCCTATTCGCCCGCCGATTTCATCAGCGACCTGAACTTGATCAAACGATCACTGTTGGAAACCGGTCTGCCGGGCATGGCGAAAGATGGCGGGCTTGACGATCTGCTGGTGAAGGCCCGGACCTTCGGTTTCTACCTGCATGCCCTTGATATCCGCCAACATAGTGGGGTCCATGAAACAGTGGTCGGGGAATACCTGGACCGGGCAGGTCTTTGCAATAACTATTCAGAACTACCGGAACATGAGCGGCTTGATCTGCTCGAAAAAGCCTGCCTCAGCGCCATTTTGGACGTGGACCTCGCCTCCATGACGGACCAGACCAGATCGGTCATGGAAACCTTCGCTATCATCAACCGGCGGTTGCAGACCGGCAGCGGTGGCATCGGCAGTTATATCATCAGCATGACTCACGAGGTAAGCGACCTGCTCGAAGTACTTTTCCTGGCCCGGCAAATGGGACTATGGTCATACAACGATGGCAGCGTGACAACCCGCCTGAACATAGTGCCGCTGATCGAAACTATCGACGATCTCAGGCGCATCAAGGATCTCCTCGCCGGCATGGCGGATAACGGGATTTACAATGCGCATCTCGAGAGCGTTGGTCGCGAACAGGAAATAATGCTGGGCTACTCCGACAGCAACAAGGATGGCGGCTACGTGATGGCCAACTGGGCCCTGTATCGCGCTCAGGAAGACATTGGGTCCATCAGCGGCCGGCGGAATCTCAAAATGCGAATTTTCCACGGTCGAGGGGGCAGTATCAGCCGAGGCGGCGGTAGGGCCAATGAAGCCATAACTGCCCTGCCACCGGCCAGCCAGAGCGGCCGGATTCGCTTCACCGAACAGGGCGAGATTATATCATTCCGATACGCCATGCCGGCCAATGCCCGTCGCCACCTCGAGCAGATTGTCAATGCCATGCTGCTGGTGGCCCCTGTCACAGGCAATGTCCAGGCTGGCAGGCGATTTGCTCCCGGCAAACAAGATTTCGAGCTGCTGGATACGCTGGCGGCGGCTGCAATGGATAAATATCAGGCGCTGATTCACGGCAAGGAGTTCTGGGCCTGGTACATCGGAGTGACGCCCATCGAACATATCAGCCGGCTTCCGCTGGCATCGAGACCGATCTCTCGCAAGTCCGCCGCTGAGGTCGAATTCGACGACCTGCGGGCCATCCCCTGGGTATTCGCATGGACGCAGACCCGGTATAACATCACCGGCTGGTACGGTTTTGGATCGGCGCTGGACAAAGTATTAAAGCGAGATTCCCATGAAATCGGCCACCTGCATGATCTATACACAAGCTGGCCATTCTTCAAGTCGCTCATTGATAATGCCCAACTTGAATTGGCACGCAGCCGGTTGGAGATGGCCGTCCTGTACAGTAACTCGCGGCCTAATAGCAATATACCCAGTCATATCCGGAAGGAATTCGACCTGACCTGCGCCCTCTTGCTCAAGATAACCCGGCAGGACAGGCTGCTCGACCAGCACCCGGTTATCCAGGATTTGATCGCCATGCGCAATCCACTCACGGACATTCTAAATTGTGTTCAGGTAGAGTTGTTGGAGCGTTGGAGAGAGCACAGCAGCAAAAATAAGGAAGAACTGCGTCAGGCCTTGCTGCTGAGCATTAACGGCATAGCGGCCGCGATGCAATCCACCGGCTGATTTTGCTGCTGAGCGCGGAAGCCCCTTATGATAGGGGCCCCTGCCATTGAGGTTTATCCTTACTTCTCCAAGCCACGCCGCTTTAACAACGGCTCAATTTCCGGTTCCTTCCCCCGGAATCGCAAGTACAGGACCATCGGCTCTTCGGTGCCGCCCTTGGATAGCACATTGTCTCTCAGCGATCGGGCCGTGGCCGGTCCCCTTTGACAAAAGCCGTGAGACGATATCTGCCGATGGGACGTCATTCAGGAACCGGAGCGCATCGGCCACGATGACCCTTTCCGGGTCGGGCCGGTTCAGGTCCTCAAGGGCTTCACGCAGGAAGGGCGACATCCCGGGACCCGCTATGGCCAGCAGGTTTGCCATGTAGCTGCGGCTCCAGTTCTGGAACCGGCCCATGACGCCCAGCACGGCTTTTGACTTGTCCGGTTGCAACGTCGAGATAATGGCCCGGGCGGCAATCATTGCCACCAGCGGGGAAGGATCATTGAGGAGCGGGAGAACCATGTCCTGGTAACTGAAAATGCCCAGCACGGAGAGGGTCTGGACAGCCCGTGACCGTATATTCTCATCATCTGTCGAAAGCCGCGCTGCAACCGTGTCCAGAAACGGCCGCACCAGGTCCTGCATTCTTTCCAGCTCGATACCGCGCACCCGCTGTGCGAACCGGCGGATAAAATCGATAAAAAACAGGTTCTCGCCGGGCATGATTTTAGCGTGAACCTTTTCAACCGTTTCGTCACCCATCATAAACGCGAGGACAGAGCTCTTCCAGCGCTGTTCGAGCTCGCGCCAGCGGGCCGCCAGGCGGGGCGTTCTTTTTCCTCAAGTTCAGCATATACCAGAGGAAAAGGGCAATCATCAGAAACGAGACCAGAATCACCCCGAACATGAACAGGTAGATGGGGGAGCGGAGGATCTGGAGGGATGGAATCATTCTATCTGGAATGTTGCTTGGCGTAGGCTGCCCTGCTGATAAACATTGCCAGGTGGTCAGATTTTGCTATCATCGGCCCGCAATTCCCGTGCAGAAACAGTGCCCAATGCCTACTCCTTGATCAGTTGCCTGATTCTGGCCATCAATTCGGTAGGCGAGAAGGGCTTCTGGATATAGTCATCGGCGCCGGAACCGAATCCCTTGATCACTTCCTGCTCCTGGCCCACGTTGGTCAGAAAAATGACCGGCGTGCTGCGGTTGGCCGGCGACTTCCGCAGGTACGAGAGCAGCTCGAAGCCGTCCATTCCAGGCAGTTTGACACTGAGAATAATCAGGTCATAGCTGACCCCCTCGGAGGCCTGGTGAGCCTCTTCCCCATTGTAGAAGGGTGACACATCGAATCCGTCACGGGTCAGGCGGTACTCAATGATGGAGCTGGTTGTCGCGTCGTCTTCCACCAGCAACACCTGCCGCTTTTCGCCAGACTCGGACTGCTCGCTGATCAGCGTCTTGTGTTCCCGGCGGCCGAATTCGATAAGCGCGTGGGCCCGCTGCAGCGCTTCCTCCAGGTCGCTGTCCTGTTTGATCGACACGATGGCGGCATAAAATGGTATCAGCCCGCCGTCTGGCAGGTAGTGTTTTTCCTGCTCCCAGGCATCCTTGATCTTGGTTAGCGCCGTGTACGAGCCCTTGTTGCCCGCCAGGGCGAAAAGAGCCGTATAGTGCCCTTCGCGGGCCTGGAATATCACATCGGTGTAACGCAGGGTCTGGCGGATGATTTCGAGGAACTTGCCGACGGCCTTGGATCGCATCCCCGCATCGGGCACCAACTGCAGGGTAGGCGCATCGAGCTCGATAACGGCCAGACTGAGCGGGTCGCGGGTTCGCAGGAGTAGCGATTTGAGGCGCAGAAAATTTTCCTCAAAATACTCCCGGCTCTCTATCGATGAGACCTGCGCTGGCGGCTCTGGGGCCGTTACCGGGGTGCTGGACACCGGCGGCACATCCTGATCCGGTGGAGCCGATTCGGCCAGCACCTGGGACAGCATGAGGCGGGTATCAATGGCGGCAGGGAAATAGCGGGAGTCGATGGGCGGGGTGAAATATGCATCGGCTCCCATGGCGAAGCTTTCCGCCTGGCGATCCACATCTGCTTCATTATCAATGATAATGATCGGAAGGTGCGCAACGCCCGCCCGCAGCCGCAATTCCGTAACGAATTCCGTGACGGCTGAAAATCCCAGCTGACCGGGATCAATCGTAAGAATAATGAGATCAACGACTTCCGACTCCACGATCCGCTTGACCTGCATCAGCGCGGTAGCCTGAATCAACTGCCAATGAGCCGGCGCGATGGCTTCGAGCGAAGAGAAAAATGTTTTCCACTGGCCAATGACCAATATTTTCCCGGGTGTGGCTTTTAACGCGGGATTCATATTTCCAGTAGGGCGTTTGGAGTTGAATCAGGAAGTAGAGGGGTGCCGGAAGCACATTCCATATGCTGGATGTGGCACCGCAGCAGACTGCGGGGGGGCAGTGGTTTGAAGGCTACGCCTATAGGGATAGTTCCCTGTCATTTAACAGACAGTTCTCCTATGACGGTACCCTGATGTGTGAATACACACCCCCCACGACAAGGTTCATGTACCGCGTCTAATACCGGGGAAAATTTACATGAAATTATGCACGGTACGGCAAATTTTGCCCAGCCCTGGTCAGTTGGCAGTGGCAGTGGCAGTGGGCAGGGAAAAAACCTGGGACCTGTGACCAGAATCCGGTTATCTGTCGTCAGTAATCAGTCAAGAAGCCCTTCGTTTGAGGGGCTTTTCCATGCCCGAGGGCGTCCTGCCGCGACAGACGAGCGCTGGCTTAGGCTATTCAAGCGTAGGGGCTGCGGAATGGCACTGTGCTGGCCTGAGTTTGCAGATCGATAACCAGGTGAAGTTTGAAAAGACCTTAAAGGCCAGGTTGCTATGGGGTCGCTATTTTGTCACCAATCACCTGCAATCCTCACCATTCTCAAAATCTAGCGCGAACGTGAAAAACCCTCACTCCCCGTCGAGAAGTAAGGGCTTCCCTCTCTCGTGACTCGGGTGGGACTCGAACCCACGGCCAATGGCTTAAAAGGCCAGTTGTTGTCGACGGAAGAGGACGAGTAGGTTGCTATGGGGTCGCTATTGGCATGCAATTCACCATGGGCCAGCTCGAGTTGTGGGGTTCGGATCGGTGGAGGGACTCGAAGTCATTCCCATAGGATTTGGACTCCACCTCCGCCGCTCCCTTTTATCCTCCTATTTCCTCCAGTAATTATCACGCGAAGTTTGGTGGATTAGTTCATGGTCACTCAAGAAGACACAATTCCACCACTTTTCCGGGAAGGAATTCAGAGGTGGATCTATTTTAATCATCCTATTCTCCCTGTTGAATTACCCGTAACACCAGGTGAAATCGAACACTTCCCCCGATGCTATCCCATGATACTCATCGAAGATCTAAAAGGCAGATTTAAACAGAGAAAAAGAATGTACAAGGCAAAAGTGCGGGAGATAGCCAGTAATGCAAGACGACCACAGCGCGGGAAACATATTTTCATCATCAAACCGGAAACTATGGATCGGTTGCTCGAGGCAGTAGAATCAATACACTCGCCAGCAAGCGTGGATGTTCAGCATGCCCTGTGGTCGATGTATTTCCAGGGCAAAATATTTGAGGAACTCGATATAACGGTCAGTGAAAGAACGATTTCGCGTTTGCTGTTGAGAGCAGAGAGAATAGCAGGTGTGATACCTGAGGATGCGCCAGAGGGAATTGTGATAGGTATTCCCACCGTCAAACTCTTTTATCAAGCCCTAAGGTATGCTCGGGACGGATTATTTGATGTTCAACCATATTTTCGCGGACGAATATTTTAGATCGGTTGACAGCGTAAATGGATAGACCGATTAAAGATGAAGCACATTTCGGTGTGCCATTCACTCATTACCGTTTGCCAACCGGAAAGGAAAGGTCGGCGCTTGTCTGAAGTGACATGGAACTCGAGTAGCATGTCAATCTCGACACGGATATCCTGGCTAGGTTGTCAGCAGGTTAAGCGCCGTGAGAGTAGTCCTGTAATTAATAGATCTATGTCACACTCGAAGGAAGAACAATGGATAGCACACAAGACCTCCCCCGGATAATCGAAGGCACATTGCATCGGCTCCTACAGCCTGAAGATCTTGCGACTATATTCAGATATGACCATGATTGGTACCGCTATTATTCACTGTTGCTCACAACCGGAATCTGGCCTGTTGATGCAGCCATGTTGACCTTCAACAACATCAGTTGGGCGCGGAGCGTCATCGGCCATTTCCGGCAAACGAATAACAAGTATGAGGAAGTTTCAGTCCCGCCCCAGCTCCTTGATGATTACCCGCAGGGTGTGCCCCCGGAGACGCCGCTGTTTCCGGAGCTTTTTTCGGCTGTCGAGTACCAGGAATATCGACTGGAGCAATTGAGTGAAATGTTGGGGCCACCCACCGACTACCTCGAATCAATCCTGTCGGCAGCAGGACAGCCCGTTGCCTCCCTGGTCGCCTTCAGGGTGACCTATGATCAGATCATCCGGGATAGCCACGCTGGATCCGGACCTGCTGAATTACAACTGAAGGGCATATTGCCAGAAAAAATTAAGCTCCCACGGTCATGAGCAAGATGCCTGGCCTCAAGAAATGGAGAAATCAGATGAAGTTCTTTAATCCTCTCAGCCTTGCCACTTTCGAGATAAAAGAATCAATATCCGCCCTGCTCAGCGCTCGGATCCGGGTCGGGCAGACGATTTATTATTCTTACAAGCAAATGACCAGATATAGCAAAAAGGCCAAAATGAGTCAATCCCAATACTTGCATGCCATAGCCTTGGCGTATCCCCGATTATCCCTGCGAACCTATCAGAGAGCCTTGGCTGTTTTCGAGCGGCTGGTCCTCGATACCGGACTGTGGATCAGTGATCTGGAGGAGCTGGACTTCACGATTTTAGCTCGCGTCGCCGAGTCCAAGTATCTCAACCCATATAATCGTCGTGATCTCGTGGCAGATGTTCAGAAAATGATGAACGCTGGCCATGGTTACAAAGTAATCAACGAGAGTGTGAGCAAGGCGCTGGAATTCTACAAGAAATACCCGAAAAAGTGGCCCGAACACATGGAGCAAGTTGATCGCCGCATGGCGGACGTGAAACTGAATGTCGGTCTGGCTCAATCGAAGATAGATGAAATGGAGTCTCCTCCGCAACTACCGGCCGATTATTTTGATCTGGGCATACCTGGCGTTGTCTTTCCGTGGGATAAACCGGAACCTGAATGAATCCATCGGCCCATTCGCGATTTCTTATATCGGAAGATTGGTCTTGATAGACGGGCCTCCTGAGCCCGCATACCTCTCCCGTTTTTCCTGAGAAGTGCCGAATCTGTGCCAACAGTGGCAAAATGTTGGCCAACTTATTTTCGGCTTATTTCGCAAACTGACGTCCTCCCACTAGAGTTAATAGGAGATCAGTATCCGGCATATGTTCAAGCCAGGTTGCATTTTTATTCTCAAGACCAGAACCTATGACCTTCGGGTTATGAGCCCGACGAGTGGTTAATAAAAACAGCAGCTTAGCATGCTACTGTGCCCTGAGTGTGCCTCACTGCCGAAATAGTTGGCATCTGCCAACCTGACAGGAAGCCCCATTGGTCGGGAGATCGGTGGGGCTTTTACACTTTAGGGTCTATTCGCAATGCTGGTTAGTTAACCTTATCTGTTTTTAAACCTCCTCTATCGTAAAGGTTGATCGAGGCTTTTGGCCTGCTCTCCTGCGAAACGCTTCATGCTGCTTTTTGTCTTTCTTCATTGAAGCCTCTGTTTCCACCTCTATTATTTTCTCTGCACCGGACTTCCTAGCCAAGACATCTGGTATGTGCCCACGACTGCCAATCGGGTCAGGTTCATCGTACCCAGGTAGGTCTGCTTGGACATCCCAACCCTGTTTCTCGAGCTGGTCTGCAAGCTGCTTCACTTTTTTGTCGTGCCTGGACAACTGCCCAGGTTTCCTCTTCGCCATCATTTTCCTCCGTGATTATTATCAAATCTACAGAATAAGATTCGACTATTCCAGATATACACAATATCTAGGGGTTGCGCAAAAGCCATGCCAATATGCTGGAGTACGCCTGTGTGACAGAAATTTCGAACTAATCTTGCTGAAACACGGACAAAGGCGGACGATCTGGCAAGTCTGTTATCTATCATGTCAGACCTTCCACCGCTAAATCAAGGAAGAGGCCATTAGTAGTGGAAAAGGAGATCTATTTCCATGGGAAGCGGCGGAGGGATTCGAACGCGCACGCCCCTCTGGGCAGGGGATTTTAAGTCCCGTGAGACCTCTCCCCCATCTCCCAACAAACACAGCACTTTAGGAAATCGTGGAAAATCTGATACCGAAATAATACGCAGATTTCGCGATGAACAGCACTTTCAAGGTACGGAATCCCCCTCAAAATCTGGCCCAGAAGGGGCCGAGAAATAGGAGTTCACTAATGTTGGACACATTTACTGAGACCGCCGTTCAGGCCAAAGCAGGGACAGGAGTCAAACAGGTACTCCGGCAGCTCCGGGTCAACATCAGTGGAAGAACGGCCGGCTGGCGCGGTTCATGCTCTCCCTGTCAGAGGCAGACCGGGCCATGGTGATTGAAGCGGTACGGGATTACAAGGATCGCCGGAAGAGACTGGGCCTGAGATGAGCGAACTGGCGCAAATGCAACCTCAGCAGGGAATGCCCAAGTGGGCGGTACGATAAAAAAGAACCCGATTACCATTGAAAAATGCGGATAGAGGAAACTATGAAACGATTGCTGCCGCTTTTGCTGCTGGTGGCCGTCAACTTCGAACGGGAGAATGGTGAGACGGCCTCGATGCTGGCGGCACAGCAGGGCATTGCAGATATCGTGCCGGCCCTGCAGGAAGCGGTTTCCCAGATCAGTCCCCAGGGGGTGACTGGGCGGCTGGAAGAGCTGACCATTCTCGATGTCCAGGAACCGTTTAAGAACCACATTGCCGCCCTGCCCGGTGCCCAGAGCCTAGCCCTGGCCGAGCTGCAGGACCGGCTAAAAGAGCTCGATGCTTAGTCGTCAACCGTGGTCATCTGATGCTCCGGTGTGCGCAGGACACGGGCAGTGCAGCAGCTCCAGGCTGCCGGCATTAGCCGGGTCTCGAACCTCACCGGCGGTCTGCGCGCATGGGCCAAGACCGTCGATCCGGCCATGGCCCAGTATAGATTAGCTGCCCCAAGGCACCATTTGCACCCTGACTGCTGAGGGCGCTATGCGCCCCCCCTTGACTTTGGAAATCTCCTGCCTAACTTCGCCCATGCGGCCGTTCCTCGCCATCCTGCTGCTGATCTTCCCCCTGGCGGCCCAATCGCCGGAACTGGTGCAGGCCAAGGCCCAGGTGAAGGCATTGGCCCGGGAGATCAGCAACCTTGACAAGACCTTCCAGGTGGCGTTGGAAAATGAACTCCGGTCCAGTTACAAAATGGGACCCAAAGATGAGTTCGAGACGACGACGGAATACCAGGCCCGCCTGAAAGTGGCCGAAGGGGCCCGACAGCAACTCCTGCCCGGTTATGAACGCCAAAAGGCGGACCGTCTCGCCTCCATTGAGGATGAACTCGCGGCCCTCACCTCCAGACCGTGGCCGGCTCCGATCCGCATCCGGTTGGGACCCTACGATGCCGACAGGGAGAGCTTCCCCTTTCATGTGCAGGCCACAGGGGACAGCGGCAGCATTGACATTCCCCGAGAGGTGGCGAAGGGGATCAAGACCAACCTGGGCGCCCTGCAGCAGACCGGCTGGTGGCGCTTGAGCGGGGAATCCGGGGCGCAGCTGGCCGCCGTGACGGTCAACCACAGCAGCGGCGCCTACCTCGGCATGGTCCGCCAGCCGACGCGCTTCGAGCTCGTGAGAACCTTTTCGGGACACTCAGGATATGTACTTTCCGTGGCCTTCAGCCCTAAAGGCCAACTGATCGCCAGCGGCAGTTGGGATAACACGGTCAAACTGTGGCGGGCCAACGATGGCGCACTGCTCAAGACCTTTTCGGGACACTCGGATGGAATTCGCTCCGTGGCCTTCAGCCCCGACGGAAAACTGCTCGCCAGCGGCAGCAGCGATAATACCGTCAAACTGTGGCGGGTTGGCGATGGCAAACTGATGAAAACATTTAAGGGGCACTCAAATTCTGTACTCTCAGTGGCCTTCAGCCCTAATGGTCAACTGATCGCCAGCGGCAGTAGCGACAGTACGATCAAACTATGGCGGGCCGCCGATGGCAATCTGCTCAAAACCCTTTCGGGACACTCTGACTATGTCCACTCCGTGGCCTTCAGCCCCGATGGAGAGCTCCTCGCCAGCGGCAGTCGGGATAACACGGTCAAACTGTGGCGGGTTGGCGATGGCACCCTGGTCAAGACCCTTTCGGGACGCTCGGGTGTTGTATCCTCCGTGGCCTTCAGTCCTAATGGAACGTTGCTCGCCAGCGGCAGTGCAGACAAGACCGTCAAACTGTGGCGGGTGGCCAATGGCA
>SCKI01000020.1 GCA_004124295.1 Fidelibacterota bacterium | reverse complement strand
TGACGCCGAGCGGCTGAGCATCTATGCTCCGTTGCTCACTGGTGAGGTACGTGTGCCGCTCGACCAGCGCGAGGTCAAGATGAAGGACTTCACCGAGGCGGGGGCCGGATTTGAAACGGACACGAACCATGTCTGGGTTGTGCCGGCCAAAGGGGAACCGGCCGAAATACAGCTGGCCTCCAAGGCAGAAGTGGCGCGCAGCATCTGGGAGATTGTCTTGCCGGCCCGAGATACAGACTGATCGGGGCAGCAGGCCCAGCAGTATGATCCAGCAGCGGCAGCAGGCGAAATATCTTGTTGTCCCCATGCGCCGCGAAGTATAAATTTCTTCCACCGAAGGATTGAATAACGATTGGATGGAATGCGACTCACATCGTCAAGACATCTGCACTTTCTGAAGAAGCTTGGGGCCATGCGCCGTGCTGCGCCCCGGACTACTACATCTCACACACGAATCACACGCTCAGGAGGCATCATGACACTTCGAGGTATTAAAACCTTGCTGGCGATCACCTTTCTGCCGCTGTTTGTCCTAGCCCAGTCCGGTAGCATTACCGGCCGGGTGACGGATGCAGAGACTGGTGATGCGCTCGTCGGGGCAAACGTTGTGGTGGATGGCACCAATTGGGGCGCCGCCACCGATTCTGACGGCAACTTCCTGGTTGCCAGTGTGGCCGCCGGGGACTACACCCTGACAGCCACGGTCATCGGCTATGAGAGCGCCACCGGTTCCGTCAGCGTAGCAGCTGGTGGGTCCGCAACGGTTGACTTTGCCCTCACGCCGGGAACTATCCAGCTCTCGAGCTTGGAAGTGCTCGCTTCCCGGGCGACCAGGGAAACACCCGTGGCATTCAGTAATATCACCAAGGCGGAAATGACCATGCGTCTCGGTTCCCAGGACATCCCCATGATCATGAACTCCACCCCGAGCGTCTATGCTACTGAGCAGGGCGGTGGCGCAGGAGACTCCAGGATCAATGTGCGTGGCTTTGACCAGAAGAATGTCACCATTATGCTCAACGGCGTTCCGGTGAACGACATGGAAAACAGCTGGGTTTACTGGTCCAACTGGGACGGCATCGGCGATGCCACCTCCTCCATTCAGCTCCAACGGGGCCTGTCCAACGTGACCCTGGCGACCCCCTCCATCGGTGGCACGATGAACATCATCACCGATCCGACGGCCCGCACCAGGGGCGGCAGTTTCAGGCAGGAAGTGGGGGCCTGGAACTTCCTGAAGTCGACCCTTAACCTGAACACCGGCCTGATCGGTGATAAACTGGCCTTGTCCGCAACTATCGTGCGCAAGACTGGCGACGGCTTCAATGCCGGCACCTGGACGGATGCCTGGGCATACTATCTCAGCGCCAGCTACGCCGTTTCAGCTGCCGACCGGCTGGAGCTCTATGTCGTGGGCGCGCCCCAGCGCCACGGCCAGACCCTTTACAAACAAAATGTGGCTGCGTACAGTCACGAGTTCGCAAAGGAAATAATTGATCCCGCAATGAAAAACACTGACAGCGACGGGGATGGCACCTCAGACTGGGATGAATATTTCGCCCAGTTCACGGAGCAGGGCCGGAACTGGAATGAGAATGTCGCCGATGTCTCTGAGAGCTACAAGGCAAAGCAGTACTGGTACATGTACGGCGCCCGGACCGTGGATCGCTTCAGTCCCACTTTCCTGAATGAGCGCGAGAATTTCTTCCACAAACCCCAGATCAATCTGAACTGGTACCACAACTTCAGCGAGAGCATGCGTATGTCCACGGTCGCTTACTTCTCCGGCGGCTCCGGAGGTGGTACGGGCACGTTCAATAATCGTACTGCCAGTGGTTCGTCTGCCTTTATCTGGGCTTATGGCGAGACAGACGATGCCGGTAATTATGCTCCATATCCTTCCCGAGTTGCGGACTGGGACGCAAATATCGCCATGAATGCGGGCACTGTTGACAGGAAGGGCGGTGTAAAGGTGGCCGGAGAATCTTTGGCCATTCTGCGCAACAGCATCAACCGCCAGTGGACATTCGGTGCCATCTCCAAGTTCTACCTGGACCTGAGTGACGTGCTGAAGATCCAGGTTGGCGTCGATTGGAGAACGGCCGAAATCGAGCATGCCCGTGAGGTGCGCGATCTCCTCGGTGGCGATTACTTCGTCTCCTCGGCCAGCGACTTCGATGTAACGGAGGAGGATAAGAAAAAGGTACTTGGCGATAAAATCCATTATGACAACACGAATACTGTTGACTGGATCGGAGTCTTCGGTCAAGCTGAGTTCCGCAGCGGTCCTATCTCCGCCTACGGTACCGTTGGTTTGTCAACCGTTGGATACACCTTCAGGAACGACTTCGATAAGGATGATGCCACCGGCGAAGCGTTTTATGCCGAGCATAAGGGACTTACCGGCTACCAGATCAAGGGCGGCGGTATGTACCGGCTATCGAGCACGATGGGCATCTTTGCCAACTTCGGTTTGGTTCAAAAGACCCCCATCTTCGATGAGGCCATTGATGACGAAGATGGCACCGTCTATACCGATCCGGACAAGGAGACATTCCAATCCCTTGAGGGCGGGTTGAACCTCAGCCTCATGGGCGGCATGCTCACGGCCAACATCAACGGTTACTTTACCAACTGGCTAAACCGTTCCCGGCGACTGGGGACAACTTCGTCGGATGGTAACGAAGAGATCGTCTATGTCAGTGGCATGAATGCCAACCATAGCGGTTTCGAATTGGAAGGCGCTTTCCAGCCCATCGCCATGGCAAGGATAAACTATGCCATTTCTTTGGGCCGCTGGAAGTATCTGGATAATGTCCAGGGCACTTACAAAGACTACAGCTTGGGCACTGACGCCGATGTAACCTACGAATACTTCGTCAAAGGTCTCTTTATTGGCGATGCGCCACAGGCCCAGACTTACTTTGGCCTGACGGTGTTCCCCATACAAGGCCTGACTATCCAGACCAGCCACCGCTACTACACCAACTCCTATGCGGCCTTCAGTCCTTTCGGCAGGACGGACGCGACGGATGTTGACGGAGAAGGCAACGCCACCCCTTCGTGGCAGCTGCCGGATTACGGCCTAATTGATTTTCATGCCAGCTATCAGCTGCCCATGATGATCGGTCCGGCCAGCCTGAGCCTTAACTTCCACCTGTTTAACGCGCTGGATAAGCTGTATATCTCCGATGCGACGGACAACAGCTCGTTCAACGCTTGGAGGGGAGACGGCAAAAACCATAAGGCTGACGACGCCGAGGTTTACATTGGCCAGCCGCGCCGGTATAACGTGAGCCTGCAAGTAAGGTTCTGAGAGGGCGTTACCTTCTAGAGGTTCCTGGAGAGCCCTCCCGGCGGTTGCTGGGGGGGCTTTCTTTATGGGTTGGTCCTGGCTTATGGCACGATTTGTGCCCTTTAACGCGTATCCATTCGGGCTCCCTAGCGTGGTTTCCAAGCCGGACCGGCAGGACCGAAAAATGCGGCCGGAAAAAGGGGATTTTGGGTTGAAAGTATTACTTCAGATGGATGTCATGAAGCTGCGGAAAAACCTTGACATCCCGGCGGTCTACGGGTACATTTTTCGGACGCGCGGACAATAGGGGTCCCAACAGGCAAAAAGCAGTCAGTTGAAATCATGAATATATTGCAGCACCCATCTACCCGCACCTGGGCTTTTGTGCTCACCCTATTGTTGCTGACCGGCTGTGGCGGCCGGAAAGATAGGGCTGAAGCCGAAGCTGCTGACGAAGCAGCCCAGACCGAGGCCCTGCTGGCAACCGATCCGGATCAGGCCGTCAATGGCGCTGCGGCCGAGGAAGACGCCGGCATGGAAACGGCCGCTGAGCAGGCGGCGCCGCCGGAGACGCCGACGACACGGGAGCAGGTGGCCAGTCCCGGCTCCAACGAGGCCTATGTACTGAACGAGCTCAATTTTGAGATCAAAAAGCTCGGCGCCGACCTCAAGCATCTGGCCTCCGAGCTGCGCGACCTGCAGGGCAAGAGCACCATGTGGGCCAACCCCCTGACGATTTACAGCAAGGAGATCATCCTCAGTAACGGCAGCACAATCTTTGGCAAGATTGTCTATCAGGATGAGAAAATCCTGAAGGTAGAAACACTAATCGGTTACCTGATCGTGGAGCGGTCCTCCGTGGTGCGCATCGTCGAAAACATCCCCTCCGACCCTCTCTCCGGGGCCGTGCCCCTTGAATCAGCGAGTGGCGGAAGCGGGGGCGCCCCCAGGCCGGCCAACCGGGTGGTTCAGCCATCCTTCCCCAGCGGACAGGTTTCCCGGCCGACAGCCGGCAGCAGGCGGTCCAGCTTTGGTCCCAATGTTGTGCTGGTGGGAACCATCAAGGAGTCGAAGGACAGATCGGGCAACCTGAGGCTGACCGGCTCACTGAAGAACATCGGCGGCCGGCGGGCAGACTTCGTCAAAGTGAGCTTCGTCTTCCGTCGGGACTGGAGTGGCAATACGAAGACCCTGACCTCCTTCGCCCAGGGCTCTTTCCACAGCTTTGAATCGGGTATCACTTCCGAAGCTTCCCTGTTGCCCGGAGCCAGCGGCGTTGTGGAGCTATACGTACCCCAATCATTTGGCACCTTCATAGGCTATTCCTACACCATTGATTGGGAAGACTATTAACAACGCCTGGTCACAGAGCGTGATCACCCGGCCGGTCTTAACAGGCCTGTTTGCTCTGGCACTGACAGGGTCCGCAGCGGGCCAGGAGGACAAACGGCAGGATGTTTTCCTCCCCGACCTGGGCATCATCATCGATTCCCGGGAAGGCTCTGCTTCGACGGCAGATATTCTACTCGAGAAACAGGCCGCCAGCGCAGCCTACATGGAATCGACCCGGGAATTGCGTACGCTGCTGGAAGAATTGAGCGCCAAGATTACCGGGCTGGAATCATCTCTGGATGAAGACATGTCCGCCATGCGCCTGGAAAATGGCCGCCTGCGCAGTTTGATTCAGCGCCTCCAGGCTGACCGGGAAAAGGAGCGCATGCAACGGGCGGCCCAACTGGCCGAGCCCGCCGATCCTGCGCCGGCCCGGTTCGCCGCCGGACCTGAGCGGGCCATCGCCACACGGCCAGCCGGGGGATCTGTCAGGCTGTCCGATATCATGGCGGCCTATCTGTCTGGCGATTACGCAGCGGTGGCCAGTCTGTGCGAAAATATGGATGCGACCATGCTAGCTCCCGGCCAGGCGACCCAACTGGCCTACTGGGCTGCCGACGCCCATTTCCGGCTCGGCAATTTTGATGCTGCGCTGCTGAGTCTGGGTACTATCGTCAACAACAAACATGAACTGTGGGATGATGCTATCGTATTGAAGGGCCTGGTCTATCTCAAACTTGGCCGGGCCGACCAGGCCAGGGGACAGTTTGAAGCCATACTCAACCACTATCCGGCCAGCGACTATTATCGTCTGGCCGAACTGACGGTGCGCGAGCTCCATGCACTATAGGATGAGCCGCTCTAAGGTCCTGCTGCTGTGGGCCTCGCTGGCCCTGGCCGGAGCCGGCAGCCTGACGGCCCAGGCGGTCACCCGGCTCTCGTTCACCCGGCCCGGCGGCATGATGCGGGTGCCCATCAGCACAAGCGTCCGCTCGGACAACCTGTTTATGGCCGGCTTCGTTTCGGAGCTGCTCAACATTGCGCCCTACAACAGCGCCAGCGGTGTCTATTTCGATGCGGAGGTAGGCAAGAATCTCCGCATAGGCCTCTCGTCTGTTACCACGGCAGACACCAGCGCCAACCTGGACAGCTCCAGCTACCAGCCCCCGCTGCAGATTGGGTTCCACATGCAGCAGCGCATCTGGAGCTACGGCAACATCAGTTTTTCACTGGGGCTGCAGGATATCGTGCTGACCCAGTCCGACGGCGCTTTCACGGTCGATCCGGACCTCATGTCCATCATGGGTGTCATATCCAGTGAGCAGGCCATCCGCAATTACCAGCTCAATTCCTATATGGGCTTTGGCACCGGGACCATCGGAGGCGCCACCGCCACTTCCGATACCACGACAGAGCTGCGGCTGGGTGTTTTTGCCGGCTTCATGCTCAAGACCCCCATCATGGCCAGCCGGGGGGGCCTGCAGATCATCGGCGAATTTGACGGTGGCGGGATCAATGCCGGCATCCTGCTGCCGCTGACCGCAGACTATCGATTGCAGCTCGGGATTGTGCATATCGAAAACCTGCCTCAATTTGGGACCCAGGCAGACGGGCAAGCCCTGGCCAGCAATGCGCCGGCGATCGTCATCGGGCTGAACCTCAAGGTGCCCCGGCTACCGGATTCAAAACTTGCCCAGGCAGAGTTGGGCGCGCTGGGTCCCCGGCCCGAAGGCGGTGTGGGCGCCGTCAGTCCGGAAATGATGCTCCCGAGCCAGATAGATTCAACCTTGAAAGCGGCCGATTTCCTGGTAACCATGCTGCGGGATTCGTTGCGCATCAACAAGTTCGCGAATAAGAATCTACTGACCCAATTGGCCCAGCGGGATCAGGAGGGGATCGTCATGGCCGACTCAGTGCGCAACATGCAGCTGCGCATTGAGATGATGCACTCGAACCTCAACACGACGATGCGCCACTTGGCCCTGGCCTGGCAGCACTACTTCCAGGAGAACTATCGTGACGCCCTGCAGGAAGTGGAAATGTCCATTCAGTTGAATCCCGATCTTGCCATTGCATATGCACGCCGGGGAACAATATATTACAAGTTGGGTGATACCCAGCGAGCCACGATAAACTGGAATCTGGCGCTGAAGCTGGACCCCGAATATGATGATGTGCGCAATGCGTTGCGGGCATTGCGGGAGAACCGGCTTAACGCAGCTTCCTTAATCCAGCAATAAAGAAGAGCGTATGGATTTTGCAACAATATTTGGCGTTTTGGTGGGCGTAGCTTTGATTGGTGGCGCGATTGGCCTGGCGAGCGTCGAAACCGGAATCACTGCCTTGATCTTCGTCGATCTCAACTCGATTATGATTGTCATGGGAGGCACCCTCGCTGCCACCGCCATAGCATTTCCTTTAAAGGAAGTGTTGCGGATGGGGCAGGTCATGAAGGCGGTGTTCAGGGGCAGCAAATCGGAGTTGGGGCCGTTGGTCGATGAGATCGTCGATATGGCTTCGGTGGCCCGGAAAGGGCCCAAGGAGCTGGAAAACGCCATCAGCCGGGCAGGCAATTTTTTCCTGAGGGACGGTATCCAGATGGTAGTGGACGGCTATGCGGTAGAGGAGATTCGCTCCATCCTCAACACCCGGGTCGAATACCGGGAGGAACGGGAAGAGAACGAATCGGGCCTGTTCAAGGCCATGGGCAATTTCTCGCCAGCCTTCGGAATGCTGGGCACCCTTATCGGTCTGGTCTTCATGTTAGGCGGTATGGGCGCTGGAGGCGGAGACATGGCTGCAGCGATTGGCGGCGGTATGGCCACGGCGCTAGTCACCACCTTTTATGGCGCCCTGCTGGCGAACCTCTTTTTCCTGCCTATGGCGGAGAAACTGGCCAGCCAGGTGGGTCTGAAAAGCACTGAGCAGCATATGATTACCGAAGGGGTTTGCCTGCTGGCGCAGAAGAAACACCCCCTGATTGTCCGGGAAAAGATTAATTCATTCATTCCCCCCCGCGAATGGAAGCGGACAAACGACTAGAGGGCTGGAGATCGTAACGTAAGATGCCAAAAAAGCAAAAAAAAGATGAGGGCCTGCCAGCGTGGTTTGCCACCTTTGCCGACATGATGACCCTCCTGATGACCTTCTTCGTGCTGCTGTTCTCCATGTCCACCCTGGATCCGGTGAAAATGGCCGACCTGGCGGCGACCATGGAGGAGAACAAGACACAGCGTGAAGCCCGGGTCAAGATTAAGAGCCAGAGCGATATCAAGAGGGAAATCAGCGAAACCATCGAGCAGATGCAGATGCAGCAATTTGCCAAAGTCTCCTCCAGCCCCAAGGGAACCTCCATTACCATCGACAGCCAATTCGCGTTCAGTGTCGGCAGTGCCGACCTCCAGTCTGCCATCTTTCCTTTCCTCGACAGTATCATTCCCATCATGCGTGACGAGGGCAACCATTACCCGATCGCTGTAGAGGGCCACACCGACAATCTGGCCCCCACCGGCGCCATCGCCGCCAAGTACCCCTCGAACTGGGAATTGTCCTCAGCCCGGGCTGCCAGCGTCGTGACCTACTGCATTCGCAATGGTGTGCCGGCGCAGAGATTGCGAGCCGTTGGCTTTGCCGCCCAGATCCCGTATGGCACCACCTGGCAGCAGACCCGGGTCGGCGTTGATCCGGCGACGGTCCGGGCCCGCAACGCAACCAACGAGCTCCGGTTGGAAAACCGCAGAGTCGAAATCACATTCCTGGCCGTGGGATAACCGCACAGGAGCCAGTAATGCAATTGAAAAGCGCCTTTATTTTAACGGCAGTTCTGCTGCTGGGGGCGGTGACCAGCAACGGTCAGCGTACCGGCAAGCTGTCCCAAAAGCTGCTGCTGGAGAACACCATTCAGCAGCGGGTTACCAACGCCGTCTCCAAGATTATAGATGAATCCCGGTTTGTCATTGATGTCAAGGTCGAATTGGCCTTCCTGGCGGCCGAACGCCCGGGCCAGACGGCTTACAGAACTCCCGATGGGCGGCTGACCAGAGAGCCGCAGTCAGCGCCTGCAACGGGAGCGGTTTCCACTGTCGACCCGGCGGTCAGCGCCAGGGGCCAGCGGGGCCGCATAACCACCAATCCATTTCCGATCCCCGGCTTTCCGGATGTCGTCAGCCTTGCCGATGAGGAACCGCTGCGCGTACTGGACGAGGGAGTAGATACCGATCCGGCACTGGATGAGCTGACGCTGGAGCCCGATGATGATTTGTTGGATTTGACCGCCGCGGGCCCGGACATGTCGGCCGATGGCGAAATGCCCAAGATTCTGAGCATGTCGCTGAATATCATCCTCGAGGACGGCGTCTCTCCCCAGACCATTGAGAATGTGCGCCAGGTTGCCCTGGTGGCCTCACGCTATGACCGCGACCGGGGTGATATCCTCTCCATCACCACCGCCTCATTCAGGGACCGGCCCGCCGGGTCGAGATCGCTGGCGGCATTCGGTGATGATCCACTAAGCCAGGCAGCTCAGCAGAAGGCCGATATCGAGAACGCCGAGCTGCGGGAAACTTTACGGATCGCCAAAAAACGCAACGAAGATCTGCTGTTGGAGATTCGCCAGCGCGAGATGGAATATCTCCAGCAGTCTGAGGAAGAGCGCAAGCAAGCCCTGGCCGACCTGGCTGAAGTCCAGAATGAACGGGCCAAAGACCTGATTTTCCTGCAGCAGCAGCGGGAAGAATCAAACCTGAAGCTGCAGGACGCGCTGCTGAATCAGATTGATCAGCTGCGCAAGGAGATGACTTCCGGCCTGCTCAGCCAGCGGGAACAGAATATCAAAACGGTCCAGGCAGCCTCCCTGGAGGATTCGCTCGTGGCCATGCGGCAATTTTTCGATGCTGAAAAAGATCGTCTGCAGGCCCAGATTGAAGCGGCCCTCAATCCGGAACCGACTCGGTCCCGGGGGCTCAGCGGCCTGCTGGAAAACGGCCAAGGTCTGGTGCTGTTGGGGATGTTGCTTTTCATGGGGTTCATGGTAGCCGTTCTGGCCCTGGCCATGCGCAGCCGAGCGCCGGCACAGCCGGCCATACCGGCCTATCCGGCCCCATATCCCGCTCGCAGGCGCCGCCGGCCGCCGGCCCGGAAAAAGGCTGCTTCCAAAAAAGTTATGCCGGAACCCGAGGAGCCGGCCCCCGAGCCGGCCCCCGAGCCAGCCCCCGAGCCAGTCGTCGCAGCCCCTGAGCCGGAAGTACCGCTGGCGACCGAGGTGGCTGTGGCTGAGGAAGCCGAACCTCTGAATCAAAAGGATGATGACACGGACTGGACCCCGGGCGCCCCCAGGGAAAGCGCCGAAATTCAGCAGTCCGACCTGAGCACGATCCGGCAGTCGGTGGTTTCGATGAGCGTTGGCCGGCAGGAGACGGCTGCGCGGATTCTAAGCGACTGGCTGCACCAGGACGAAGGCAGCGAAACAGGCGACCAGGCCGCGGCCGATCTGGAAGCAGCCGGGGCCGATGAGGAACCGTCAGCAACCGAAGAATCCTAGCATGAACCTCAGCGAAATATCGGGCCTGGACAAAGCCGGCATCCTTTTTCAGGTGCTTGGGGATGGGCTGTCCATCACTCTGTTCAAGGATATGAGCGAAACCGATCTGCGCCGGGTCCGGTCGCGGGCGAAGGAACTGACGGGGGTCCCGTTCAAAATCAAGAAAGCCGTTTTGGAAGAGTTCTACTTCGGTTTTCTGGCAGCCAAATTCAAGGACGCGGATGATAGCGGCCGCAAACCGTTTGGATTTCTGGAGAAACTTTCGGATGAGCAAATCGCCTACCTGCTACTGGGCGAACAGCCCCGGATCATGGCCATTGTGATGGCGCAGCTCGATACGGAGCGCCAAATGCGCCTCTACGAACGACTGGACCAGGATGTCCGCGTGGACGCTTTGATGGAGCTGGGCAGCGGCGAGGCCATGAATCTTGATGTGGTGGCCAGTGTGGCCGGAGATTTAAAGGAAAAATCGAGATACATGCCCCGGGGTACCGAGTTCGAGCGGGGCAGCGGGGAAAAACTGGCCGGCATGCTTAGCCGGATGAACCTGGAGCAGGCCGACCTGTTCCTGGAAAAATTGGGCCAGGAAGACCCGGAGCTGCTTAAGGAAGTGAAACGCCATTACCTCACATTTGATGATATTTTCCAGCTCCCCGACGAACCTCTGCGGGATGTGCTCAACACCGTCGAGCTGGACGATCTTGCCCTGGCGCTGAAGGGCATGACCGAAGCGACGGTGGAACGGTCAATAAACGTGCTGCCCAAGAAGAAACAGGCCATGTTTGAGCCGGTTGAAGAAGCGGTCTCCAAGCGCGAGGTGATGGATGCCCGCCGGGCAATCATGGAGAAAGTCCGCCAGCTGCAGGAGAGCGGCGAGATCAATGTGGCCGATATCGTCAGTGGCGAAATGATCGAGTAGCCTCCCGGCGAGGCAAAGTCCAGATTTGACGGCAAAAGGCCGGCTATAAGCCGGCCTTTTGCATAGCCAGACGGAACCGGCCCGCCTACTCCGTCAGCAGCCCATCCAATGAATAACGTTCATCACGGTTGGCCGAATCCCAGGCGGTGAGGTAGACCAGCCGGGCCACCTTGCGCAGTTTCGCATAATTGATCTTATCGGGTGTGTCGGTTGGCCGATGGTAATCTTCGTGCACGCCGGCAAAGTAAAAAGTCACCGGGATATTAAAGCGGGCAAAATTGTAATGATCGCTGCGGTAATAGAACCGGTTGGGATCGTCCCGGTTATTGTATTTATAGCTCAGGTGAAGATCGGGAACCAGCGCCGCCGCCGCCTCGCCGGCCCAGTGGAGGTCCCAGCTGAGCATATTGGTGCCGATGACGTAAATGCTGTCAGGATCGTTGCGGCCGACCATGTCTATGTTCAGGTTAGCTATGATGCTGCTGCGGGGAACCAGGGGGTATTCGGCGAAGTAGCGTGAACCGAGCAGGCCGCGTTCCTCGCCGGAGATGTGCAGAAAAAGTACGCTGCGCCGGGGCCGCTGGCTGTTGGCGGTAAAAGCCCGGGCAATCTCCAGCAGGGCGGACGTGCCGCTGCCGTTGTCATCAGCGCCATAATAGATAACCCCGTCGTCCTTGATACCTTCATGGTCATAATGGGCCGAGATAACCACATACTCGTCCTTCAGCAGCGGATCGGAGCCCGGCAGAAGGGCCACAACATTTTGCAGGCCGTGGCTGACCACCTCCAGTTCATAAGCCAGCCTTACGCGGGCCTTGCGCAGAGCAAAGGAGTGCGGGCGGCCTTGCTTCTCCAGAGTGGATATGGCCTCCTCCAGCGATTTCCGGCTTCCTGCCATCAGTCTTTCGGCAATGGCCGGGCGGATAAAGTAGACCGGCAGAGCTGCGCTGGAGAAGCCGGGCAATACCATGAACTTGCGGCCGGCAAACCGGCTGATATTGCGGAGACCTTCCCGGAAAGCGTCCGGATCGCGGGGGTCGGGAATGAGCAGCAGGGCCAGCGCCCCGTTTTCGCTTGCCACGGCGGCCTTAGTCCTGCTGAAACTGTGCCGGGTCGACCGGTCGAGCCCGTTAAAGAAGTCCGCATCGCCCTCCCGCCTCGGTTCACCCTGGAGGGCAAGCACGACCTTGCCGGTCACTTTGAACCCACGGTAATCGTCGTAGCCGTACTCCGGAGCAGTGATACCGTACCCGACAAAGACGACCTCGGCCGAAAGGGTGCGGTCGGTCGTCAACCCGCGGGCATTCAAGGCGAAATCGATGTTGTCGTGATAGGCATCGATCAGGCTGGCCCCCTGCCCGAGATCGATTTCGATAGCCAGGCCCGCATACAGGACCCGGGCTTCCTTGAGCTCGTAAATCTGGAAATAACTGCTGTCTTTGTCAAGGGTGGCCAGACCGATCTGACGATAATGGTCGGCCAAATAGTCGGCGGCAATCTTAAGCCCGGGTTGGCCATTACCCCGCCCCTGGGGAGCTTCGCCGGCCAGGAAGTTCAGGTGCTCCCTGAGCTTATCCTGGGAAATGGCACTGTACCCCGGTTGGGCCGCGGATGGCAGGCCATCGGTGAGTATTGATTGACCGAACAGGCTGGTGCAGAATAAAATCGCAAGAGAGACGCTTGGGGTTCGGGAAGGTGCACGTGGCATAATATCCTCTGGTAGAGCGGATTGAAACACCTGAACGAATGCCGCCTTGGGACGCCGCAAATTTGCATGGCTGACGGCCCTGGCGCAACCGCTTTAAGGGAGCGCCACAATCTTATGGCGATCCATGCCGCACTGGTTGGCGCTGGAACTCGGGAGCAGCAACGGGGATGATAAGCCAGGTGAAAAAATCAGGGCGGGCCCCCATTTCCGGCCCGTGCGGTGCTCCGGCAGTCAAAAGTGAAATACTAGCCGTGCTCCCCAACGGGAAATCGTAACCGGCGGAGCATGCTCCGGAATTCCGGGTGGCAGGCGGTTACCGGGTGCACAAAGCATCGGCGGACCTGCAGCGGACGCAGAAGCCCGCAGGCTCGTGCTCCCGATTTATGTGTCTGCTGTAAGTGTGCCCCGGTGGAAAGTTGGCAAGCCGCGCGGGTGTGGGGACTACGGTTGGGGAGTGAAGTACGTGGTCAGCCCGGCGCGGCTTACCTGAAGGTTAAATGTTGGCCGGGTGAGCGAAGCCGCCAGGGGGACGTATTCGGTCATGGCCTGATCGGGATTGAGCTTGTAGCGCTCTTCAAAGTCCGGTCTTGCGGAAAGGGTATCCAGAAAACGGGCGGTACTGGCAATGATAAAAAAGGCCGTGCGCAATTCTTTGTCCGCGTTCACAACCCGTTCGATAGAGTTGCGGTCCGCGTGGTCGGAAACCAGGGCAATGTTCCCAAGCCCGTTAAATTGGAAGATCATTTCGGAATGTGTATCCACGCCCTTGATCCGCAGGATGTTGATCAGCCCTGAATGAAAATCGGTTGCCCGGCCGGCCAGCCAGGCTGCGATATCGCTGGTACTGAATAAACCGCTGCCCCAGGGCCGTGGTGTGCCGCCTGCGTCAATACCGGGGAGCGTCCCGGTCAAGGGATCGAAATCGGTGGTTAAGGGGTAGCTGCCACGGGGCGCGATCCGATAATTGAGGGCGTCCACGGGTAGGGTGGTCATGCGGATACTTCCTGGGCGATTTTAACTGTCGTGTTCATGCCGCCCAATGGTGGAGCAAAAGGCGTACCAGCATCCGCCACCTCGAGAAATCGCCCCTGGCTGCCCGCCCGGACAGGGTAAGAGTTGCCCGCCGTAGGTCATACTTCCCCGGCTGCTCATGTTGCGGAACCTCCTGGGCGTATTAACTTGGGTCATCAAGATTTGCAGGGGAGGGGCACTATGTCCGACGAATTGACGATCTGGCACAACCCGCGCTGCGGCAAATCACGGCAGGCGCTGGCCCTGCTGACCGAAGCCGGGGTTGAAGTGAACATCATCAGGTATCTGGATACGCCGCCTACGGCCGCGCAGCTGGGGCGGGTACTGAAGCAGCTCGGCATGGAGCCACGCCAGCTGATGCGTAAAAAGGAGGCTCCCTACAAGGAGCTGCACCTGGCGGCAGAGGAGCTGGACCGCAACGCTCTGATCGCCGCCATGGTGGCCCATCCGATCCTCATCGAACGCCCGGTGGTGATTCGCGGTGACCGGGCCGTCCTGGGGCGTCCGCCGGAAAACGTCCTGGCGCTCACCGGTTGACGGCCGTGGGCTGGCCCCTCTCGCTGGATGATCTGCGCATGGCAGAGGCCATCATCCGGCCCCAAATCCACTGGACACCGGTCCTCACTTCGCGCAGCCTGGACGCCATTGCCGGGGCGGAGCTCCACTTCAAGTGTGAAAATTTCCAGAAGGGAGGCGCCTTCAAATTTCGCGGCGCCAGCCATGCCGTGCTCTGCCTGTCGGATGCCGAGGCGGCCAACGGTGTGGCGACCCACTCATCGGGGAACCACGCTGCCGCCCTGGCCCTGGCTGCCACCCTGCGGTCGGTGCCGACTTATGTGGTGATGCCGCGTACCACACTCCAGGTAAAACAGCAGGCGGTAGCCGCTTTTGGCGCCGAAATCACCCTTTGCGAACCGACCCCCGAAGCCCGGGAGGCAGGTCTGGCGGCGGTGCAGGCACGGACCGGGGCGGTGATCATCCACCCCTACAATGATGAGCGCATCATCGCCGGCCAGGCCTCGGTGGGACTGGAACTGCTGGGGGATGTGCGCCGGCTGAATACGATCCTGGTGCCGGTTGGAGGGGGCGGGCTGGCCCGCGGCGTCTGCCTGGCCGTGGCCTATCTCTCCCCCATGACCCGGGTGGTCGGGGTGGAGCCGGAAGTGGCCGACGATGCCCGCCGGTCGCTGGAGGCGGGCCGGATCATCCCTTCGCAGAACCCGGAAACCATAGCCGACGGCCTCAGGACCAGTCTGGGCGATCTCACCTTCCAGGTGCTGCAGGAGCATTTGGAGAACATTGTCACCGTGAGTGAGGAGGCCATCGCCCGGGCCATGCGGCTGGTGTGGGAGCGGCTGAAGATTGTCATCGAACCATCGGCGGCGGTCACCGCAGCGGTGGCACTGGAAGGGCTAGGCGATCTTGCCGGGCAGCGAGTGGGGGTCGTCCTGTCGGGAGGCAATGCCGATCTGGATCGTCTGCCGTGGCTCTAACCGCAGCTTTAAATATTCGGTGGCCTCAGGCTGCAATTCTTCCCTGGCGGAACCATTTTCCAATCTCTCCGATTGCCTGCCGGGTCAGCCCCGCCCTATCTTTGCGCACCATTTCAAGGAGCACGCCATGCAAATCGAACGCATCAACAAAGGCGAGTGGGGGAAGGTCAAGGCCTTCTTTGACCTGCGTACCGATGAAGGACTGGTAGTAAAGGGTTTCAAGATTGTCGAGGGATCCAACGGCCCTTTCGTCGGTTTTCCCAGCAAAAAGGGCGGTGACGGTGAATACTCCGATACGGTGTATGCCGAGGCGGAGCTGAAGCAGGCCATTACGCGGATGGCCATGGAAGCCTACGGCAGCGGCATCGTTCAGGGGGCCGCCAGCCCTGCCGCGGCCCCCTCCGAGGAACCGCCCCCCTTCACCGACGACGATATTCCTTTTTAGGACTGCCCATCAGTCCTGAAAATGATGGGTCGCCGGGCCACCGGCCCATACAGGGATAGCGGGGATGACTGAAAACTACGGCCTGCTGTCTTTGCTGCCCCCGCTGACTGCCCTGACACTGGCGGTATGGAAGAAGCAGATTTATCCGGCCCTGCTGCTCGGAATCTGGATGGGCTGGTGGGTGCTGGACGACTGGAATCCCCTGGCCGCCCTGGCCTCGTCCATCAGTTCCCTTGTCTCAGTATTCCAGGATGCGGCAAGCACCCGCATCATCATCTACAGCCTGATGGTCGGCTCGGTGCTGGTGCTGATGAACGCCACCGGCGGTGTAAGCGGCTTTGTGAGCTGGGTGAGCAGGCGGAACTGGGTCACCAACAGGCGGCAGGCCCAGCTGGTGCCGTTTCTGCTGGGCATCTTCATCACCGTGGAGAGCTCCATCACCTCCCTGGTGGCGGGCACCGTGGGCCGGCCGCTCACCGACCGCTACCGGGTGAGCCGGGAAAAACTGGCCTATATCTGCGACGCCACCTCGGCCCCTATCTGCATCCTGGTACCGTTCAACGGCTGGGGCGCCACGGTCATTGGGCTGCTGGCGGTGCAGGGCGTTGAGGCGCCGGTGGCGGTGCTGCTGGAAAGCATCAAGTGGAACTTCTATCCCCTGGCGGCCATCGCCCTGGTGTTTCTGACGATTTTCACGGGCTGGGAGGTGGGGCCCATGCGCCGGGCCCAGGCCCGTGCCGAGAACGAGGGCCAACTCCTCGCCCCTGACGCACAGCCGATGGTCAGCGAAGACGTGCTGGCGGTGTTGCCCTCAACCGGTCCCGCCCCGACAACCCCCGACCCCGCCGTTCCGGGTGATG
>SCKI01000009.1 GCA_004124295.1 Fidelibacterota bacterium | reverse complement strand
CCCAGGATTTGGCGCGTCAGACGGAGGCTGACCTTCGGTTTGGCGCTGTTCTTTCTGGCCCCGGCAGACGGCACGGCGCTGCTGTTCGCCCTGCAGGATAAAAAGGATACCCCGGCCACAGAGCGGAAAAAAAGACCGGCCCGGCGCCGGCGTCCCCCGGCGGACCAGCAGCGGCGCCCCCGGCCAGCGACCGAGGATCGGTCACAGCCCAGCGCCAGCAGGCAACGGCGTCCCCGGCCTGCGAACCAGCAGAACCGGCCGCCCCGGCGGCGTCCACCCAGGCCCCGGCTGAAAACCGTTCCGGCTGCGGAGTGGCGCACTCTGGCCCAAGAGATCACCGCGGCCAGCGATGCCATCAGCCGGCAAAGCCGCCTCACCGCCTCCCGGCTGGTCCCACATACCCGCAGACCGGTCCGGCTCCCGGCGCGCCACTACCGCCACCCCGGTGACGAACGCCGGGCCGCCGCGCTGCGACGCCAGCTGGCCGATCATCCCGGCGACCTCGATGCGGTCCTGCAGATGGCCGATCTGGCCCGGCGTAACTACCATTTCGATGCGGCTGAGCGCCACCTGCTGCAGGCGTTGATCCTAGAGCCCCTTAACCAGGATTTTCTGGTAAACCTAGGGAGATTGTATGAGTCGTTCGGCCGGCTGGCCCAGGCTTATGCAGCGTATCAGGAAGTGATTTTTCTCAACGGCGAGCATCCCGAGGCCCGTCTGGCCCAGGCCGGGATACGGGACCAGGAGGGTGACGGGGCAGCGGCGGCGGCCATATTGGAGGAGGTGGCGCTGCAGCAGGGCCGATCGGGCGCGCACTATTACTATGCCGTCCTGCACAGCTCGGCGGTGGGCGAGCACCGGGCCGGCATCCGGCTGGCGGAAGAGGGGCTGCACAGGTTTCCGGACGAAGCCCGCCTCTACGCAGCCAGGGGCCGGGCCTACGCGGCCCTGGGTATCAACGACCGGGCCAAGATCGACTATTATGACGCGTTGGCGCTGGACGGCAACAATCTGGCCGTGCTCCGCTTGCTGGGCCAACTCTCGGAGCTGGAACAGCAGCACGATGTGGCTATCCGCTCCTTCAGCCTGGTGTTGGAACAGCACCCCGGCGACCCCGTTTCATCGCTGGGACTGGGCCGAGCCTACCTGAAGGACCTGCGTTTGGCCGAGGCCGTGGGCGCCCTGGCCCTGCACCGGCAGTTGCACGGCAGCAGCCCGGAAGCAAACCGGTTGCTGGCGCAGACCTATTACCTGCTGTCGATTGAATCCGGCGCGGCCGGGCAGTACCGTCAGGCCCTCGAATATCAGACCCAGTCGAGACGGACGGCCCAGACCGGCCAGGCTGGCTGGGCGGTACCGGCCCTTTTGTGGGCCGGGCAGGCCGAAGCCCTGAAGGGACGCCAGCAGAAGGCGGCCGGCTATTTCCAGCAGGCGGTGGCCATGAATCCCTTCAGTATCGAGGGGTACCTGGGATTGAGCCGGGCCTTCCTGGCTTCGGGCGAACTTGCCAAAGCCGGATTCTACCGCCGGGAGGCAGCCCGCCTGGGCGCTGGCAGCGTCGATCCATCCCCGGCCGGCCGGCCGGCTCCCTGACCAAGTTTACCCGCCGCGTGAGGCCCAACCCCGCCCGGATATGGCTGCTGGCCGCGCTGGTTGGCGGACCGCTTTGGGGCCAATCGGGGACCGGCGCCGAGACCTTGCTGTGGCGCGGCATCGATGCCATGTATTCCTACCGGTACGCCGAAGCGGCAGCGGCCCTGGATGCGGTGATGGCCCTCGACACGCTGCACGCCGTCGCGCCGTTCGTGGCGGTGGCCAACCAGTGGCTGCGCGCCCTGACAGAGGAGGGTGTTTCGGCCTCCCATCAGGCCCTGCTGGAGGCCATCGAGACGACCATTCCGCGTTATGAAAAGATGCTGGCGCTGGACGGGCAGCGGGCGGATGCCTTGCTTTACCTGGGCAGTACCTACGGCCTGCAGGCCCGCATCGCCCTCTCGCAGAAGCGCTGGGCCACCGTGGTGACCGCCGGTTTCCGGGGCTGGCGCCTGGTGCAGCGGGCCCATGCCTTGGACGAGGGGCTGCTCGACGCCTACCTCCCTATCGGTATCTTTGACTACTACACCGGCTCAAGTGGCGGGGCGGTGCGGCTGGTGGCCCGGATACTGGGCATGAACCCCGACAAGCAACTGGGTATCGCCGAGCTGCAAAGGGCCGGTCGGGAGGCGCCCCATGCCTGGATCGAGGCCACTTCGACCCTGGCCATCCTGCAGCTCTATATCGAAGACGAGCCGGAGCGCGCCCTGCTCCAGGTGGACCGGTTGGTGGACCACTACCCGGAGAATTACTACTTCCGTTTTCTGCGGGGCGACGCCCTGGTCCGGACTGGCCGGCTGGAGGATGCCAGGGCTTACCTGCCGGCGCTGTCGCAGATGCTGTCAACCGCCCACCCCAACCAGCAGCTGGAGTGGCAGCTCAAACTGGCCAGTCTGGAAGCGACCCTGGCCTTCGAGGCCGGAGAATGGGAGCATGCCCTTGAGCGCAGCAGCTGGGTGATCGGGAACTATAGCATGGAATTTGACTGGCACCTGGGATTTGCGTTGCTGATCCGTGGGCAGGTCCGGGAGCGGCAGGGCGAATTGAGGCAGGCGCTCCAGGATTACCGCCGGGCCGCCGGTCTGGACAACCACACTTATGCCGTCGCCGATGCCCGGGCAGCCATCGCCAGGGTGGAGGCCCGGATTCCCTGAGCGGCCCTATCTACCGTAGCTCAGCGGGGCGCTGCCGGCCAGACAGCGGCGCCTACACCAACGACCGGTATTCCGCCTGCCAGATGAAGGCCTCGATCTCGGCCTCCATATCATCAGGGAGTGGCCGGGAGTGCAGATCCAGCCGGTAAACTTCCCGGGCCACCGCCGCCGCCAACTGCATTGAAACCTTATGGATATCGTCCATTGGCGGGAATATAGTGCCCACCTTCAAAAGTGAATCGGGGACGGTATCCGCCAGCTCCTTGGCCGCCACATGGAACATCGTGTCGGTGATCCGCTTGGCGCCGCTGACGAGGGCTCCCAGTCCAACACCGGGGAAGATGTAGGCATTATTACCCTGGCCGGGACGGTACTCCCTGCCGTTCAGGGTGACGGGGTCGAAGGGACTGCCGCTGGCAAAAATCGCCCGGCCATCCGTCCAGGTGTACGCCTGCTCAGCGGTGCACTCGGCTCGGGATGTGGGATTGCTGAGGGCGAAAATAATGGGGCGCTCCACATGCGCGGCCATCATCTCGATGACGGCCTGGGTGAACAGGCCCGGTTGGCCGGAGACGCCCAGCAGAGCCGTCGGCTGGACCCGCTCCACCACCTCCAGGAGAGTGGCGGCAGGGGCCTCGTCCCTGGCGAAGGGCCGCTTGTGCTCGGCCAGGCTGTCCAGCCGGTCCCGGGTAACCAGCCCCTTGGAGTCGACCAGCCAGAAGCGCTGCCGGGCCTCGGCGTCGCTGAGGCCCTCGTCCCGCAGCCCATTGATGATGGCCTCCGATATGCCGACGGCCGCCTCTCCGGCGCCGAGAAAAACGATCCGTTGGTCAGTGAGGGAGAGGCCGGTAATGCGCAAGGCTCCCAGCAGACCGGCAAAGGCCACCGCCCCGGTGCCCTGCATATCATCGTTGAACACGGGACCGGTATCCCGGTACTGGGCCAGCAGGCGGAAGGCGTTGGTATTGCCGAAGTCTTCGAACTGGATCAGGCAGCGGGGCCAGCGCTTCTGCACGGCGGAAACAAATTCATCCACTAGGGCATCATAGGCGGCGCCCCGTTCCCGGGATCTACCCAGGCCCAGGTAGAGGGGATCGTTGCGCAGCTCCTCATTATTGGTGCCGACATCCAGGCAGACCGGCAGGGTGAGCCGGGGATCGATACCGGCCGCCGCGACATAGAGACTTAGTTTGCCCACCGGGATACCCAGACCGTTCAACCCCAGGTCGCCCAGGCCCAGGATGCGCTCGCCGTCGGTTACCACAATGATGCGAATGTCCTGGTAGGGCCAGTTTGAAAGCAGTTCGTCCACCCGGCCCCGGTCGTCCAGACTGACGATCAAGCCTCTCGGCCGCCGGAAAATACGGCTGTATTTCTGGCAGGCCAGACCGACCGTGGGGGTGTAGACGATGGGCATCATTTCATCGAGGTGCCGCGTCAGGAGGTAGTAGAACAGGGTCTCATTGCGGTCCTGCAGGCCCATAAGGTAGATGTATTTATCGAGGTCAGTGCGTTTGTAGGAGTAATGCCCGTAGACCAGATCATGCTGTTCCTCGATGTGGATGGCCCGGGGCGGAATGAGGCCGCGGATGCCCAGCGCGTCCCGTTCCGCGGGGGTGAAGGCGGTGCCCTTGTTCAAACGGGGATTATTGAGCAGTTCGACACCCCGGGGCAAGTTTTTATTATTGCTGTCCATCAACAGGTTCCTTGTAGCGGTGAGGGCCAGATGATATCGGTCTGGCGCCTCATTGTTTCAGAAGTGAGCGAAACAGCTCGTCCATCTCCTGGGCGTTAAACGGTTTTTGCAGGAAGCCGTCGATGAGGCCCTGTTCCTGCATGGCAACTATATCGGGGGCATCTACGTATCCGCTGAACATAACCAGCCTGACATCAGGCGACATCTGGCGGATGCGCTGGCAGACTTCCCTGCCTGATACGCCGGGCATTATCAGGTCACTGAGCACCAGATCAATGCTGTCGTCGTTATCCCGGAAGATTTCCAGCCCCTCCTCGCCGGAGCTTGCCACCAGCACCCGGTAACCCGTTGCTTCGAGCAGGTCGCGGGCGGCATTGCGGACGATCTCCGAATCCTCCACCACAAGAATGCACCCGTCGACCGGGTGGGACTCGGGGCTTGAGGCGCTGGAGGCAGGCCCCTTTTCGGGAGCCTGATCTCTGGCCAGCTCTTCGCTGAGGGCGGGCAGCAGTATGCTTACGGTGGTCCCTGCGCCGAGCACGCTGTCGATGATCAGGAATCCGCGATGCTGCCGGATCACACCATAAGCCTGGGACAGTCCCAGGCCAATGCCCTTGCCGGGACCCTTGGTGGTGTAAAAGGGGTCGATGATGCGGTGCAGCAAATCTTCCGGTATCCCGGTGCCGCTATCAATGATCTCCAGGCAGACATAAGGCCCCGGCTCGGCGTCGAAGTCGTCCGGAATCTGGTCCGCGTCGAACTGCGCATCAGAGAGGCGGAAGGTCAGGGTCCCGCCGTTGAGCATGGCTTCCTGTCCGTTCAGGGCCAGGTTGGTAATGATGACCTGCAGCTGGGTGCGGTCGGCGAGCACCTGATGGACGGAATCATCGGCTTCCACCCGGTACTGCGTCTCGGTTTTGTAGCCGCTCAAAATATTGATGGTAGGTTCCAGGAGTTCCCCGATGTCGGTCGGGGCCATGTCCAGCACCGCCTGCCGGCTGAAAGCGAGGATCTGGCTGACCATTTTGGCGCCGCGCTTGGACTGGCTGATGATATTGGAAAAGTACTCCTCATGCTCCGGTGTGGAATCGGGGCTCATCTTGCCCAGCTCGGCATAGCTCATCATGCCCATCAGCAGATTGTTGAACTCATGCGCCACTCCGGCTGCCATGGTTCCGATGGTTTCTGACTGGTGCCTGGCCATCAGCTGTTGCTGCAGGCGTTGTTTCTCCTGTTCAGCAGCTTTCTGGCCGGTAATCTCCACCATAATGCCGTCGAGCCGCCTATCGGCATCCTGGGGGCCCCCGGAGCGGCGCAAATTGTTCAAAAAGTAGCGCGGATTACCTTCCTTGTCCCGCAGGGTGATCTCGTAATTCTCCAGCTTTCCCTTTGCCTCCAGGTTTTTCAGCAATGTAATCCGATCCTCAGGGAGGTAGTAGAGATCTCCCAGGTTGATGGCTGCCAGTTCTTCAAAACTGTCGTAACCAAGTATTTGATAGAACCGCGGGTTGCATTCGATCAGCTGGCCATCATAGGTCGATTGAAAGACAATGACCAGGCTGTCTTCGTAAAGCAGCCGGTAGCGTTCTTCGGAGGCCTGCAGCTGGCGCAACAGGGCCATGTTGTCCAGGACCAGTGCCAGGCTGTTTGCAAACCGGATGGTATGGTCTACGTCCTCTTCATCGAACGGTTGATGGCCTTCCTTTTCAAGCAGGTAGATGCGGCCATAGTGTTGTTGGCGGGAGATGACGGGTACGCTGAGAAAGGGGCTCAGGGGTCCCTGGCCCAGATCATTGTGCCGCCGTAAAATTTCCGGGGGCAAATCGGCCAATTTGAGAATGCCGTCAGCCGATAATTCCTGGGCCCATGTGCCCGGCAGATTGCGCAGAAAGAGGCCCATCTCCCGGCTCATGGTGTTGAACGAAATGCGGTGCGCATCTTCCCCTTCGGATGGCTGGACTTCCATGACTGCGCAGCGGGCGGCCACCAGGGCACACAAGGAGCCCAGGGCCGGCTCCAGGAGCTCTTCCTCACCGAAAGGCCGCTTGAGCAGGGTGATCAGTTCCTGGCCGCTGTCCAGGGCCGTTTGCAGCTGCCCTGAGCGCTTATTCAGGCTGGCCAGCATTTTATTGTGGCTGGTCATCAGGGCGCCGATTTCATCATTGGGGATTTGGTCCTGACTGAGGAAGGCCTGTTCGATATTCCCTGCGCCCAGGGCCTCGTGGGCCCCCATGATGCGGTAAAGCGGCCGGATAATTTTTTCGGTCAACGAAGCGGCAATCAGCAGAATGGCCAGCACGACAAACAGGAATCCGCCCAGGGCCATATAGCGCAGATCCCGGATTGGTCTGGAGGCCACGCGGAGGTCAATTTCGCTGACCACCACCCAGCCCACCCGGTCTATGGTGTGGGCATGTCCCAGCACTTTTACGTTGCGATAATTTCGATAGGGCTGGTTCCAGGCAGTTGTTCCGTCTGCCGGATCAATGGGCAGTATTTCGAGCGCATTCCCGAGGCCGAATTCTCCGTCATCGATTCGGGTTGAGGCGATGACCTGCCCGTCGCGGTCGATGATATGGCTGTGCACATCCCATTGCAGATGGTCCACATCAGTCACATCAGTTTCGGCCGAATAATTGAGCAACAGGTCAGTCAGCACGCCCGGATCCATGGCGACGAACAGAACGGCCAGCAGCTGGCCCGTGCCGGGATCGAGAATGGGAGCCGCTACAGCCCAGGTTGCCGCGCCGTCGAGTCGCCGATGGTACTCGGTCTCGGGCGTATGGCCTGCAACAGTGGTAATATTGTCAAAATAGATGCCGTTGCTGCCGTGGATGAATCCAGGTGTCTGGGCCATATCGGCCCCCAGGTGCTGGGGAAGGGAAGAGGCAATCACCACACCGGCTGCATCGAGGATCGATAATTCCTGGTTGGCCGGCAATAGCGGGCGCCAGGAATCGGTGAGATAATAGTTTATCGGGGCAGCATTCCAAACGAACCCCTCCTCTTCCAGCGGCAGCCTGCCGATGAGTTGATCAATGATAAACTTGTCCGATCTGAAGGTCTCCATGGCCGTTTCCAGAAGGCCCAAGTAGTCTTTGACCTGAATTTGCACACTGTTGGATACGGCAGAGAGTATGTTGTAGCTCTGCTGGCGCAATCTGGTCCCCGATGCGCTCAGCGAAACCAACAAGCTTATGGCCAGGGGAACCAGGGAAATGAGCATCAGGGCCAGGAACAGTTTTTTCCCAATCCGTGACCGAATCAGCCTACCGAGCCTCTCTTTAATGGATGCTGGCGAAGTTATTTCAAGGACCTCCGGGTCATAAATCGCAGAACAATTTCAGGATATCCTCATAAACGCTGGCACGATACTGGCCCCGATTTTGGGTTTGACCACGCGCCGGACCATCAGTTTAATCTGTTCCACGGACAGCAGCAAGCATCATTCCATGGCCGGAAAGCAAACCGGCCCGGGATTGTGCCCGGGCCGGTTTGAGGGCTAGGGGAGCAGGCCAGACCTGGGTCACTGCACCTTGAACTGGCTGATCAGTTCATTCAGGCCCTGCACCTCGTGGTTGAGCTGCTCCGCCGAGGCCGCCAGCCGAAAATCGTCTCATTATCTTCAATAACCAAAATTTCTTATTATTCATCCGCCATGCTACTCTTTCATTCGGATGCATGCTGCATGCGGGTGCGGATATAAAATTGCGGCTGGGCCTGATAATGCTCCGCGCGCGCCGGTCATTAAATGGGAAACTGATACGGAGCGCTGCTCAAACCCCTACTGGCTATAAATATCGGCCCGGATGTTCCTGCCATTCAGCGGTTGTATCGGCCGGGTGCTCCGGGGAAAGATGTTGACGAACTGCCGGACCTGGCTGCTCGATACGCTATGTGGCGCGAGCATGACGAACCAGCGTACGCCTTCGGAACAGGGCGGGGTTGTAAGCGAACCGGAGTAAGCATAATATCCGCTCAAGTGGGGCAGCAGATCACTGGCATCAATTGTGACGCCACGGATGGATTGCGCCGCGCCTTCCTTTTCAGGCATATGTGACCAGATATCTCCGACGATTGTGCTTTTCCGGCCCGTTTTCATCAAGATGCCGACCACGGCCAATTCGCCGTCCCGGCTGCTATGCACCAGGTGGGCCACCATGTCATAGGGCGCACCATCAACGGTATGTTCGCTGGGGCTATGAAAATGAAATTGGAGCAGATCGTATGTTTTCCTGCCGATAGTCACGTAACTCCCCTGGGCGTAGTTGACCTGAATGGTGTGTCCATTATTCACGATATTCAGGGGCGTGGGGGCGTAGGAAAAATCGAGCCTCTCCAGCGCGGCATCCGTAGCGCTCGATATATCGATGGGTGACTGACTGCGGCCCGCAAGACATTCCTCAAAAGCATGATCAAGATCGCCCCAATACCTGGGGCCGGTGCGTCCATCGTAGGTCCAGTGCGGCGCGGCGTGCTCAGTTTGGGCAAAGGCGGTATCGTTTAAGCAGAGAGCCAATAACGGGGCATACAGCAGCAGTAAAAGGCCGTTCGGTTTCATCATAGCATTCCTTCCTTGTCTCATCCTAATCCTGTGTAGGTGTAACGATCCCATAGACCATCAGAGGCAACTCCTGGGCCTGTTGATCATTACTTTCGGGTTGCAATATAGAATTTTATAATTTCGTCACGTTATATGATAAGTTATTTTATTTGATACAATTAAGGGAATTGGATAAATCAAACAGGCCATCAACAGGCGTGACCCGGTCAGCAGCCTTGGCTCTGGAATTAATGATATGCTCCCTCTATTGATTTCGCCATTTCAGCATAAGTTTAAGCGGCCGATCATTAGAGTAAACAGAATCTTTCTACTTATCGGCATCGACTTTGAATTGGGCGATCAGGGTGTTCAGTCCCTCGACCTCCCGATTGAGTTGCTCGGCCGAGGATGCCATCTGCTGGGCGCTGGAAGCCGACTCCTTGGCTACCGTCGTTACCCCCTCGATATTCTTGGATATCTCCTCAGCCCCCGAACTCTGCTCATTGGTTGCCGTGGCAATCTGCTCGACGGCGCTGATGACAGTTTCAATCGAAGAGGATATGTTTTCCAGCGACTGGTCGGACTCATTAACCAATTCGAGCCCCTCCTGGGATTGCGACTGGAGGTTTTCCATGGAGCCCACAGCTGTCTGAATATCGTTCTGGATAGTTTCTATCATTTTGCCAATCTCCGCTGTAGCACTCACGGTCCTTTCGGCCAGTTTGCGGACCTCATCGGCAACCACGGCAAAGCCCCGGCCAGCGTCTCCGGCCCGGGCCGCCTCAATGTTGGCATTCAGGGCCAGCAGGTTGGTCTGATCGGCGATGTCGTCAATCACCTGGATCACCTTGCCGATCTCTTCCGACCGGCGGCTTAGTTCCTGAATCTGGCCGGCGGCTTGCTCCACCGTTTTGGCCATGGTTTCAAATCCCGTAACCGTTTTGGTAACGGTATCCCGCCCCTCTTGCGCCGTCCCGCCGGTCGCCTGAGCGCTTTCGCGCGTCTCGGTAGCGTTCTTGCTGGACTCCAATATCATCGCGCTCATCTGTTCCATCGTAGTGGCCACCTCCGAGAGCTGCGCTTGTTGCTCCTCGGCGCCAGCCGCCAATTCCTCAGAAGCAGATGATATCTGTATTGAAGCATCCTGCACCTGTCCGGAACTGGTCATGATTTTTTGCATTGTTGCGCGCAGACTATCTGTCGCTTCGTTAAGGTACTCCGCCATATCGCCGACTTCGTCCTTGTTGGCCATTTCCACCGTCCTGGTGAGATCCCCATCGCCCAGCGCTTTCATTCCCACAAGCAGTTGGCCAATGGGTTTGGTAATGGCGCTTGACATGAATAATGTCAGGAATATGGCCAGTAGTATAGCGACGATGGCCAGGACGATTACCGCCAGCAGGGCCGCCTTTTCCTCGGCCGACAAATGCGCGCTGATTTCTTCGGTGCGCACCTCAACGCTGTCAAGGAACACCTCAATCTCCATCGCAAGCTGCAAGCCTTCCTCCGCAACTTCCGCTTCCAACATGTTCGCTTCCCTCGTATTGCCTGCGGCGATCAGGGCGAAGATCTCCAGGCCGCCCTCGTCGAATTCGTCGTGTTCCCGGTCGATCTTCTTCAGGTGTTCCAGGGTTTCTTCCAGCCAGGCCTCGTCGGCTTCATCTTGGGCAAATTGCTGACCCTCCTGGACGATTAGCTCGGCCTCAAGGATTTCCTCCTTGACTTGGGCCGCCAAATGTTCGAACTCTTCCTCGTGCTCCAGCATGGCCTGTTCATTATGGTCCCGCTCTGCGATAACCACTTGCAGCAGGCTGATCTCCTGCTCGAACATATGAGCTTCGATTTTGGACATTACTCCGATGAGGGGGATATAGACCTTCTCCACTTCCCGGAATCCTTCACCCATACTGGCGATCTTGGCGCTGGAGTAAAAAAGCGCAACGGCGAATACCGTCGCGATGCTCGCGGACAGGGTCATGATCTTGTAGCGAATCTTCAGGTTGTCCAGCTTCCAGGCGGTCTTGGTCAGGACAAAGAAAAGTCCCCCTACCCCCAGCAGTACCAGGCCGACTATCATAATGAGATCCATTGATATACCCCCTTCAGTGGGTGTGCTTGCGTGCGCAGTTCCCCTCTGCGCACTCGTTGATGATGCTATTTGGGTTGATCGATTGTTACGAATTCTGCTGTCGGCCGGTGTGCTATGGCTCGTGCTCTGGCCAGCACGGCGACCGGTTATCGCGGCAGTTGCCTGCCCACTCCCGCCGCTGGATGCTATCAGACTCTCCTGTGCGGGATGTTCGCCCAGCCATTCGACTGCGCCGGTTTCGAGATGGTAGACACCTCCCAGCACAGCGAGGGCGCCGCTGGAGACCAGGCGCGCAGTTTCTGCGCTGTTGTTGATGAGATCGGCTATGCTCTGCCAGACATTCTCCTCCACGGCGTAATTGATCAGCGCCGCCCCCCGGGCACGCGGGTATTTCGAGCGGGCAGTGGCAACAGCCGGAATGATATTGTCTACCAGCGGCGGGATATTGCCGCGCACGTCGGCGTTTTCCACCACGGCGGTCACGGCACCGCAGCCCGTATGGCCCAGGACGAGCATGACGGGTGTGTTGACGTGGCCCACCCCGTATTCGATGGAACCGATTTCGTCCACGTCAGACACGTTACCGGCCACCCGGATAGGGAAGATATCGCCTATGCCGGCATCAAATATAATTTCAATGGGTACCCGGGAGTCGGAGCAACCGATAATGGTTGCGTAGGGATACTGCCCCGAAGAGGCGTTCTCCCGGAGCCGGGCCCGGTCGAGATGGGGATACTGCCGCGCCGATTGATCGGTTAGGCCGTTTACAAAACGCTGATTGCCCATCATCAGCGCGTTGAGGCCTTGGGCTTTGTTCCGGGAACTTTGCCCCGGCAGATTTACCGCCATCAACAGCCCTATGATAAGTGTATAAAAAATTCGGTTTCTCATAAGAATCTCCAATCGCCCTTATTCACACATCTGCAATTCAACTAAGCTGCTCACAATCATTGCCCTGGCAAAGAAGCATATATGGATGGTCAAAGTTTTCACTGTTCTCAGTGACTTTCGCGTGATCCCGTACCGCCGGTGTATCTCAGCAGGGCGCGCTGATCGGGATGCCGGCCCAACCATTTGACCTTGCCGGTCTCCAGTTCATAAACCGCCCCTTGTACATCCAGAGAACCGGATGACACCAGATGGCGGACCTCCACGCTTATTTTGAACAGGTCGTCAATGCCCTGCCAGACGTTTTCGGTTACCGCAAAATTTATCAACTCTTTTCCGCGGGCGCGAGGGTGCTGGGATCTGGCGCGAGCCACCGCCGGGATAATATTATCCACCAGCCTGGGGATGCTGCCATGAACTTCTGCGCCCTCGACCACGGCTGTTACGGCGCCGCAGCCCGTGTGGCCCAAAACAACCAGCAGGGGTGTGTTCAGGTGACCCGCCCCATACTCGATAGACCCGGCCTCGTCGATATCGCAGACATTGCCGGCAATGCGGATTGAAAAAATATCGCCTAAGCCGGCATCAAATACGAGTTCGACGGGCACCCGTGAATCCGAACAGCTTATGATCGTTACGAAGGGTTGCTGCCCGCCGGTGGCATTCTGATCAAGCCGCGACTTGTCCTGATGAGGGTACTGCCGGGCGGATTGGTTGGTCAGGCCTCTTACGAAGCGCCGGTTACCGGACTTAAGCGCACTGAGATCCTGGGCTTCGATCATTGCAACATGGCCGAAGAGGACCGCTGCAACCAAGAGCGCAACAAACAGTATGGGGTTAGACTTTCGCATGGGAATCTCCTTAAAATTCAGGCGCTGCCTCGAATTTCATTGCTACATGGAAAAAGTGAAGGCTAGAATCATCAGGTGCTCTTCACCCTGGTTAAACGTTTGCTCCACTCCGACTACCACCAACACATTATCGTTATGGCGGAATGTGAACCCATAACTGATGTTGGAAAATCCGTTCTGATCGGCCACCAGTTCCAGAATGGGCTGCAGCTGGCCGGAAACAAAAAAGCCCAGGCCCGCCATAAAGGTCCAATCACGCGGCCTGATTGCCACGGCGGAAATATCGGCAAAGAGTCTGCCGCTGATTGGGGCGCTATAGACGATGCCGAGGGCCGTATCATGGAAACGGGTATCATATTCCACCCCGGCAATCAGTGCCAGCCGGTCAGGCAACAAGCCCATTTTCAGCCCGAAGGCCTGGTTGCGCAGCGCGCCATCGAGGCTCACGCCAGCCTCCAACTTTCCGAATCCGGCGGTAAACCGGAAGGCCACTGATCGATCATCACCTTGCAGGGCATAGCCGGGCTCGAACTCAAAGAGTCCTGCCGCGAGTACGGCTGCATTGGGCAGCGATAATTTTTCATTCGAAATCCCATTGATTTGAGCCCATCCAGGCGCTAGCAACACCGTGATCAATCCTAGCCATACTTTCGTATTCCACGGGTCTATCCTGCTCTTTACTATCATATCGCGGTGCCGTTGCCTCCATCGATTGCCTGACCATTCCAACCCTTGCCATTACATGGCGCCTGCTCTAGAATTTAAATTCAAAGTTGAGCTGCAATGCGCTGAGGCCAAGGTCGCCAGACGCCAATTCCCCAATTTGGATCGTGGGAGCGATATGCAAGGTCTTGACCGGGGAGATACTAAGCCCCGCCAGAATACTTAGTTCATCGCCCGGCTCATCGATGTTCTTGTCGTAGATTTCTACGCGGCCAAAGACATTGACGTGCATTTTGTGAATAGCCGAAATGTGGTAGTCCAGATAAGCTGCGATGATTTGCTGGGTATATTTACCGCTATCGATCTTGCGGTCAAATTCGCCTCCGATCCGTAGAGATTCAGTTGCGAAAGCACCGAAGACGGTCAAAACCGATATGGATTCGGTCATATCGATGCCAAATTCATACGGCTCAAAACTGAATGCAGCGCCGGCATTAAAGCCGCTGTGGGAGGCCAAGGATTTTTCACCGAATACTGCCTGAGCCGCAAGTTTCTTGTACTTGTCATTCTCCACATACTTATATCCTTTACCGTTCGTGACGGTGAGGTGCAAGTGCACCTTTTCGGCAAAAGTGGCGGCATATCCCAACCCCATGTCGGCCGAACTGGCAAACTTGTGCGCGTCCATGCTGGACTTGGCCAGGAAGCGGTAGCCCCAGTTGCTTTCGGTGATGTTGAAAATATTCATCCCCTGGAGACCGATAAACACCTCGCCCTTGCCCAGTTTGGCGGTAAGATAGGCATATTTCTGGTAAGCGACCCAAGGTGTCCCATTATTCAGGATGTCGGTCGTAAGAGTGATTTTTATCGATTCCGAGAGATTTTTCCCGTAACTCAAATAGAGCCGGGTAAAGGTAAATTCATTGTATCCCGCAGCATCCGGATCGGCGTCGTAGGTCCAGTTGAAATATACCTTGCCGGAGATTCCTTTTTTGGATTCGGCGCCCTGCGCTTCCAAGGGCACCAGGCCGGCAGCGATAGCGATGAATACGATTACTGCCGACTTCGCCAGGCGCGCAGCTGTGGGGGTGGGTTGCGTTCTGCTGTTCATGACATCATACTCCTTCTATATTTACTACTCATTGTTCACTATGCGGTTCACTACACACCCCCAGATATGCTTCTCTCAGGACATGGGTCTCCTCAAAAACAGTGGCTAATTGATCGCTGCACTGGAGCAGATGGCCCTTTTTCTGGCCGCCTCGCGACACATACTATGTAATGGTCCCTTTGTAATCATTCGCGGATTCGATTCTGATACCTGCATCAGGTATTGCGGTACAGAGTCATAGGGAACCTCCGTGTGGATCAAGCTATGGAAGTTCTTCAAAAAGGGTTCCCACCGCGGTGCACTGACGCAGGAACGGCATTGCCGCCAGATTCCGGCAGGCATTCAGACCGGCGGCAGCCTTGTTGGGCGCCTCGTGCAGGCCCTGTCTCACCTAAGGTCGGGCTGCTTGACATGAACGGATGGAATGGCTTTAACATATATGCACGCGAATACAACCTTCCTGAACCCAAAAACTCACATTCACTCCCGAGCCAGATCGGCTCTACAGACGGGGTCCAACGATATGCAAAAATCAGGTCGTTGTCAAGGGAATATATGAAAGTGTGATATTGGCCCCATAGTCCATCGCCGGCAGATATAGTCTGCGCTGGAGTGGGGCATGAACAGGAAAATATTGCCTAGTTATGAGTACAGACCCTAATCTTACGCATAGGTAGAGTGGACCGCCGAGGGAATGGGCAGCCGGCTCGTTGCGGGCCTTTGCGCAACTGCAATGGCACAGCTTTTGCGCTACCCAGGCATGAAGCATGCCCTCAGGCAGGGTGGAGAGGAATCAGCGTTTTGGCATTGTCGACAAGCACAGTCATTCCAGCCCAACGGCAAGCGGGCCCTTCGTGAATCCCGCCGATAAAGAGCGCCCCTCCGAGGACCTCACCGGAGATATCTCCCAGCCCGGCAAGAAGCAGGCTGCGGCGCCCTCTGCCCCCGATGCGGCTGACGATGCCGGATTTGTTCCCTGGGAAGAGGCGAGCTTTGACTCGGTAACCCCTTCTACGCTGGGGCACCGCAAGATCATCAGGAGCCGTCTGGTCACGGAGAAGGGCCGCCGGAAGATTATACCCACCCTCCCTGCCGACAGTTCGGCACATGCGGGCAAGGCGGAAATTGAGCCCCTGCTCGATGACGGGGAGATAGTTGGCGTGCGCGTAGCTTGCAGCTGTGGCGCGGTGCACGAAGTCCGCTTTGAATTCAGCTCCTGATCATGGCGGAAACCTTCAGAAGCGATCCGGTTGATCAGGAAAATGGCACTGTCGTCCACGTCAAGGTGCTCAACGACGGCTATGCCGCCGCCCTCTACGTTCCCGACGATGCGGGATCTTTCCCTACCCTGAAGCAGATTCATCTGGCCATTGAGAAGGCCAAGGTGAGTTACGGCATCAACGACAAGGCCATCGATAAACTGGTCAAGGAGCAGGTCCGCGGGAAAGCCCTTATCTTTGCCAAGGGTGACGAGCCCAGTGATGGGGGACACGCCCGCCTGATCTGGAACGATATCTCCGAGGATGGCGCCAGCCCCCAGGATATTACCGACCTGATCGGCAGCGGCCGGCACCTGCAGATATTTACGAAAGTGGGGAAGGGCGACCAAATCCTTTCCAAATTGCCCCCCACCGAAGGCTCCGAGGGCATGAATATTTTCGGCAAATCGGTGATCGTCACCGGCAACGATATCGCCATGCCCAAAGGGGAGGGCACGGTCCTGTCCAATGATGGCCTGACCCTCATGGCCGCCAGGGCCGGCATCGCCCACTGGGATGGGGTCGGCGTGGCCGTGACGGAAATGCAGCACATCGCTGGAAGCGTCGATTCAACCACCGGCGACATCATGGCCGATACCGCCGTTTATATCGAACAGGATGTCCGTTCGGGCATGCGCGTGGAAGCGATGGGCGATATATTCATTGGCGGCAATATTGAGGGGGCCGACGTCTATTCCCGCAGTGGCAGCATCTGGGTTCGCAACGGCATTATCGGCCATTCCAAGGCCCGTATCCTGGCCGGCTCAAACATCGTGGCCGGGTTCATCCAGGATGCCACCATCGGCGCCAAGGAAAACGTCGAGGTTGGCCGCTATATCATTAACAGCGCTGTCACCGCCGGCAGATATCTCCTGGTGATCAGCAATGAGGGCCTGATCAGAGGCGGTACGGCCTTCGCCGAGAAAAAGATTCACGTGCGGGTTGCCGGCTCGGAAAACAGGACGGCGACGGAGCTGAAGGTAGGTTTCACACCGCCCCATGCGCAGACCAAGGAGAAGTACCAGCTGCGCACCGATCAGCGGCGCAACCGGATGGAGCTGGCCTATATTCAGAAGCGGCTGTCGTTTCTTAAAATCCTCAAGCAGCGCATGGGCACCCTGACCCCGGACAAGGAAATCCAGTATAATGAGCTGGAGAGAAAAGAGACCGTGCTGCTGCATGAACATAAACGGCACGCCCAGCTGGAGGCAGAGCTGGAACAGCACGAACGGGAAAAGCCCGATGAGGAGACCGAATCCGAGAGTATCCGCATTCAGGATACCATCTATCCCGAAGTGGCGCTCGGCATCGGTGATACCAACATGCTGATGAAGAAGGAGCGGCACAATTTGTTGATTTACCGGGCCGGCGATATATTGAGCTACGGGCCGCTGGAGCAAGCCTTGCGGAAAAAAGCCTAACCCATGCCAGGCGCAGAGAGTTTGGATACGCAGGTGCGCATATTGGTTATCGATGATGAAAAGTTCATCGTTGAGGCCATCTCCCAGCACCTCACTGCCCTGGGGTACGAGATTCTGCCGTTCATTGATCCCGCCGAGGCCCTGGAAGTGATCAAGGCTGAAGAGATCGATCTGGTGCTCACCGACTTGCGCATGCCTGACATTTCGGGCATGGATATCACCCGGGCCGTCCACGACCGCGGAAGCGACACGCGGGTTATCATACTCACCGGCTATGCGACCCTCGATTCGGCCATCGAGTCGGTGCATCTGCAGGTTTATGCCTACCTCCACAAGCCGTTCGATCTGCGCCAGCTCGGGCAGGTAGTGGAGCAGGCGCTGACCGAGCAGTACCTGGAGCGGGAGAACCGGGAGCTGTACGAAACCGTGCACAGCCTGCTGAAGGATATGACCACCCTCCACGACATTTCCCGCCTGATCTACGATACCGATGATTTCGATATGGCCATCGAATTCGCCCTGGATACGCTGGCTATCGGCTTAGGCATGACCCACAGCGCCCTGATTCTGCGGTCGGCGGACGGGGTTTTTTCCCCCGCCAAGGTGAATATGCCCGCCGGCTCGCCTGCGGAGGCCAAGCTGGCCAAAGTGAACTGGGCGGCACTGGCCGAGCGGGTACCCGGGCCCGATGCGATTAAGCTGGACCGTGAAAACGGCGGCGCCGATATCCTGAAAACGCTCTCCTCCAAGAATGAGAAATTTGAAGCTGCGCTGTTCGCGCCCATCAACTACCGGGAAGAACTGCTGGGCTATTTTGTCGTGCTGCAGCCTGCGGGTGGCGCGGCGCTCAGCAGTGACCAACAAATCCTGTTGGGGATTCTGGCCACCCAGTTGGCGCCACAGGTATTCCAGTCCCGGGGACCGGGCCCGGCGCCGGCCGGCAAAGGCTATCTCACCAACAGCCGACGAATCCTGGACAGCCGCATAGAGCTGGCTCTGGAAAAAGGTGAGCAGCGGCTGGCGCTGACCCTGGTACGCTTGGCGATACCCCGTGAGTGGCATGAGGAGGACGACCTGGGGGCCTTCCATAGCGCCGTCGCGGACCTTGTTGCCCGGCACGAACAGGATACGGAACTGCACTGGCTGGGTGCCGATACCGCCCTGCTGATTTATCCCAACGCGACCCAGGTTGAGGCGGATGTCACCTCCATGGCTATCGTCACCGATTATCTGCACAGAGGACATGACCTCCCCCAAGGCGGGCCGGGCGAGGTGGAGCCCCAGATGCTCTTTGCCTCGGCAGTCTGGCCCAGCGACTCAGAATCTGCCACCCGGTTGCTTAGCCTGGTATGGTTCCGGCTCATGAATACCATCCAGAAAGAAGCCGCCCGCCTGGCCGCAGCAGACGCTGCCCAGGATGACTGACCTTGGGCCGGCCCCGGCCCCGGCCAACACCATTCTGATAGTCGAAGATGACAAAATTGTCATCCGGGCGTTGACCCTGCAACTCCAGGACCGCGGCTGGGAGGTCTTCACGACCCAAAGTGCGGATGAGACCCGCCAGCTCAGCAAAGAGCATCCCACTTCCATTGCCCTCATAGATACCTCTGTCCAAGGGCTGGACGGCGTTGCCCTGGCCCGCTCCCTGAAGGCGGCCGATCCGGACCGTATCGTCATCGCCATGACCGGCTATCCCAGCCTTAACCAGCTTCTGGAAGGTCTTTACGAGGAAACCTTCGACTACCTGGTGAAGCCTTTCCGGCTGGAGCAGCTGGACATGGTTATCGACCGGGCCCGGCGGGAAATTGCCCTGCGGGCGGAAATATCCTCCCTGACCGCGCGGGTAGCGGAGCTGGAGGTCCAACTGGAGGCGGCCCGCCACCCCCCCGAGCCTCCCCCGCCCGAGGAGCCCGAGAAGAAAACGACCCCCGGCAGCGGGGTCATCCTGAGCGAGCCCGGAGCCGAGGCGATAGCCAGGTACACTCGGCAGGTGCAGTCCGCCATGATCCCCACCGGCGCCCGGAAACCGTCCCTTCCGGCAGAGGAGGATCCCGCCGGGCCGCAGAGCGAACCGCCGGAGGAAAATCTTGACCCGTAAGCTCGAATCTAGCGCCTCCCTGGAGCAGCTGGTAGAGCAGTTCAGGCTGGCTGCCGCAGAGGTGCAATCCGCCTATCACCAGCTCGAACAGGAGCTCCTCGCCGGCTCGGAACCGGTCTGGGAAACGGTGAGCGAATCCGCAGGTCTGGAACTGCCCAATCTGGCGCCGCTGCACCTCATGGGCACCCTGGTGGGCGGGCTGTCCCAGGCATCCCTGGTGCTGAACCAGGACCTGGAGGTCATCACTGCCAATGACGAGGCCCAGCGGGCCTTCCGGCTTGACGGCCAGACGGCTCTGGGGCAGGTCCTCACGGCGCCGGTACTGGAAAACTTCACCCGGCTCATCAGCGAAACCAGTTCGCAAAGTGCCGTCGACGTTAAGCTGCAGGTGGGAGGCAGCGCCGGCGTGTACGACTGCATCTACCTTGACAACCCCATCGAAAAGGGACGCCTGCTGCTGCTGGTGGCCCAGGACCTGGAGCTCGATCACCTGCGCGATGTGGAAAACCAGATATTGAAAAACCTCACCGGCACCCTGGTCCACGAAATCCGCACCCCCCTCACCTCGATGCAGGGATTTGCCGAGCTGCTGCTGCAGGTCCAGGGTCTGGATCCCGGGGAAACCGACAAGCTGCAGTTCATCCGCCACGGCATCGACCGTTTGAACCTGCTGGCCTCCGCGCTGGGCACCGTCTTCCGGGAAATCATAGAGCCCCACTGGATCAAGGTCAACCTGAACGGTTTCCTGGAGGAGGTGGTGGCGGCCTTCAGCAGCGGCAACGACCTGGCGGGCGATATCATTGCCCTGACCCTGCTGGAGAAGGATGTCCAGTTGGTCACCGATCCGGAGCTGGTGCGGGAGGCCATCCAGCGGTCGCTGGAAAACGCCATCGAGGCCCTGGAAACACCCGGCCCAGGGGACCTGGCCGTATCGGCAGCCTTGGCTGAGGGGGTGGTGGTGATCACCATCCGCGACCATGGAATGGGAGCCGGCGAGCAGGATACGGCCGACTGGTGGGTGCCATTTTTCACGTCCAAGTCCGGGCATCTGGGTTTGGGATTGGTGCAGGTACGCAGGATTATGGAAACATTGGGTGGTTCGGCGGAGCTGCAATCAGCAGCCGATAGTGGCATGGCAATGCGCCTGAGTTTGCCGCTGTGAACGCCTCCGGGCCGTTAAAATCTGCTAAGGGAAGCTGATGAAAAAACATCGGATTCTGGTCGTCGACGACGATAATTACATTCGCCTGTTTCTGCAGGAAACCCTGGAGGGGAAGGGCTATGAGGTGGTGATGGCCAACGACGGCCAGGAGGCCTGGGAGTCGATTAAGGAGTCGCCCCCGGACCTCGTCCTATCCGACCTCAAAATGCCCAAGAAGGACGGTCTGGCCCTGCTGAAGGACATCGGCACCCTGGAGGAGCCCCCCGGCATGATCATGATTACCGCCTACGGCACGGTGGAGACCGCCGTGGAGGCCATGAAGCTGGGCGCCTTCGACTACCTCACCAAGCCGTTCTCCATCACCGAAATCGAATCACGTTTCAGCCGCTACTTCGAGCTGCATTCATTGCGCCGGGAGAACCGGCAGCTCAAGGCCAAGATCAGATCGACCGAAGCGGTGGCCGACATGCTGGGAGAAAGCGGGGAGCTGCAGGCCGTGCTGGGCATCATCGACATGGTAAGCAACAGTGACGCCCCGGTGTTTATCCAGGGGGAGAGCGGCACCGGCAAGGAGCTGGTGGCCTCCGCCGTCCACCGCCGGAGCGACCGTGCCGACGGGCCGTTCCTGCAGACCAACTGCGCCGCCATCCCGGAGAATTTGATGGAGAGCACCCTGTTTGGTCATGTGCAGGGGGCCTTCACCGGCGCCAGCAAGACCACCAAAGGGCTGTTTGAGGAGGCCGACGGCGGTACCCTGCTGCTGGATGAGATCAGCGAAATTCCGGTGGGCCTGCAGGCCAAACTGCTGCGCGTGCTCCAGGAGCACCAGCTTAACAAGGTGGGCAGCCACAAGACCATCAAGGTGGACGTGCGCATTATCGCCACCACCAACCAGAACATTCAGGAACTGGTGCGGTCCGGCAAATTCCGGGAGGACCTCTACTATCGCCTGAATGTGGTGCCCGTGCTGGTGCCGCCGGTACGCGAGCGGACGGGCGATATTCCCATCCTGCTGGAGCACTTTACGGCCCATTTCAGTGACAAGTACGGCCAGCCGAAAAAATCCATCGAACCGGAGACCCTGCGCAAGCTGGAGGCCTACGATTGGCCGGGCAATGTCCGCGAGATAAAAAACACCACCGAGCGGGCGATCCTTTTCGCCGGGGCTGCCGAGAGCCTCACCATGGCGCACTTCTTTCCGCCGGTGCTTAAGGATGAGGGGCTCAGCAAGGAGCTGTTCAACGGGACCCGAACCATAGCCGACGTGGAGCGGGAGGCCATCCTGGCGACGCTGGAGGGCACCGGCCAGAACCGGACCCAGGCGGCCCGGATCCTGGACATCTCCGTGAAGACCCTGCGCAACAAACTTAAGCAGTACGGCCCCGGTGCAGGCGCCGCTTCGATCTCCTGAGGGCGGCCGGGATACGCCGGGTACACAGTGGCCCGTCTACTTCCGATCCCGAACCTTCGGGACGGACTACGCCGGGTAAACAGTGGCCCGTCTACTTCCGGCAACGGCCGGACTACGCCGGGTACACAGTGGCAGTTGGCAAGTTTCGGGATGCAGTCCTTGGTCCTTGGTCCTTAGTCCTTAGTCCTCCCTATGCCTCCGGGCAACTTCGACGAGCTCAGGGCAAGCTTGGCGGTCCAACTTCATCTTCACTCTTCATTTATCAATCGACAATTAACATTTTCCCGCACCCTTCACCCTTTCCTTGACTTTTGCCCCTGAATAGCCGACTATCCCACTATGAGAGTTGCCCATACGCTTTTTCTCCCTGTGACGGTTTGGTTCCTGGCAGCCGGATGTGACCTGACCCGCGCACCGTTGATGGATGAAGCCTTGCTGGGCACTGCATGGCAGGTGGACAAACTTTGGACCCCTGAGGAGACGATCAGACCCGGCCCGGATACAACCATGATCGTTCATTTCCTCGATGATTGGGACGTTGGCGCCAGTACACCGTGCAACCATTTCAGCGGCGTCTATGCCATGCTGGGGGGCTGGACACTGTCCGTGACCTTTTTATCCCAAACAGAGATGGCGTGTGGCGGGAGGAGGAGCATTCTGGAGGGGCGTTTCGTTCTTGCCTTGGAAGCGGCCGATCGATTTACGCTTGATGAAAACGTGCTCATGCTCGACGACTTTTGGGGTCGGTATAAGATCAAGCTCAGCCCCCGATAGGTTTGCCATGAACACCATTAGCGCACGCGCGGGATTTCTACTCCCCAGCGCACTTTTATGCCTCGCCCTATTCTCTGGCTGTCAGGAGCCGCTCCCCGACGCCGACCTGTTGGACAACGTGTGGACCCTCGAATCCATTTTTGCGCCCGGAGAGCCCATTATCCTGGTTGGCCCCGCCCGGTTTGTGACCATCCAATTTTCAGATGATAGTCGGCTGAGTGGTGATTCCTTTTGCAATCAATACGGGGCCACTTATATGGTTTCGGAAAATGGCGCGTTGGAGATCGGCAGTATTCTCACGACGCTAAGGGGCTGTTTATCGAACGAGCTCCATCATAATGAAGACACCTACTACCTGGCACTTCCTCAATCTCATTCGTACAGGATTGACAGTCATGTGCTGCGGCTCTATTATGATGACGACTCGGTGCTGAAGTACCGCCTGGAGGTGTAGGCGGCCGGGACGAGGAATCACCGGCCCGCTGCAGGCGGATACCGTCCACTGCCCGGAATAATGGACTGTCGGTGGCCGGTATTCGTAGATTCGCTCTGGAAAGGCATTTTCGACGAGCTCAGGGTAGGCCCTTCGGCAAGCTCAGGGCAGGCTTGGCGGTTCATCTTTCCCTTCATTTTGCATTTTTCCCTCATCCAACATCCCCATCCCTCATCCCTCATCCCTCGACAGGCGCAGGTTGACCCCTCACCGCCAACTGCCACTGTTTACCCGGCGTAGTCCGGCAGCTGCCGGAAGTAGACGGGCCACTGCTACGGTATTCATCTTCCCCCCTTCCCCGGGCGGTAACTTTTTCCCCTCACTGGCCCAAGCGGCCCTCTGCGGCCTGGAAAACCGGGCCATTCCCCTCAATTGTGATCCACAGCACCGTTTGGCATAAATATTGATGCTTATTTAGCGAACAGGTTTCGATGGAAACGGAAACATGAAAATATTCAGCACACCTTCAACCCTGCTGCTCAAGCGGTCCCTGGACCTTTTGATGGGGCATAATCGCAACATAGCCGAGAATGTCTCCCGGATGAACGAGCCGGGCTACAATCGCAAACCGACCCGTTTCCTCGACGATCTTAACAAGGTAGAGAGCCAGCTGCGGTTAAGGAAATCCGATTCCCGGCACATCAGTCCGGAGTCGGTGGTATCAGATGCTCCCGATTGGGAGAAGGGACCTGTCCAGTTGACCCGCGAGATGGCCGACCTGGCCCAAAACCAGATCCGCTACGATTTTTCGATCCGCATTTTGCGGCGCAGGTATGAGGGCCTGATTCAGAGCATCACTGGCCGGACCAGGTAAAGGGAGCAGATTGAGATGAAGTTGCAAGGCATATTCAGTGTATTCGGGCACGTATCCCGGGGCCTCACCAGTGAGCTGAAACGTCTGGAGTCGGTGTCGGAAAACATTGCCAACGCCAACCAGGTGGCCGGCGAAGGCGATCCCATTTATCACCGCAAGACTGTCGATCCGGAGTCCTTCAAGGAGCAGTTCAGTTCCCGGCTGCGGAGCAAACGGCTCGACCTGCAGCGCACCCATCGGGTCCACCTGCGGGGCATCAAGGGATCGACCCGCTTCCAGGGCGAGGCCTGGCCCACGGCAAAAATTGTTGAAAGCACGAACGAACGGCTGGTGTTCGATCCCAACCACCCCAAGGCCAATCCCCAGGGCTACGTAAGAATGCCCGATGTGAACGTGGTGGACGAGATGATGGAGATGATCACCGCTACCCGCTCCTATGAAGCCAACACTTCGGTGATGGCCGCCGCCAAGCAGATGGCCCGGCGGACGCTGGACCTGTAGCGGCATGCAGATTCGCAACGATATCCTGCAGCAGTTGACCCAGGCGCTTACGCCCGGTCCGCAATCGCCGGCCCCGGTGGCCAGCGGGCAGCCGGCAGCCAGCCAGCTGGCAGAGGGGATAGTCGCCGCCGGCGGTCGTCCTGCCGAGCTGCAAAATGTGGCTGAGGCATTGCGTAGCGGCGATGGCGGCCTTATACTATCGGCGCAGGAAAAAAATATTCTGGAGGTGCTTTTTGTGAATCAGGGCGATGATAATGGCGCCTCAGGCTTTAGATTATACCGATCCCAGCCGCCGCCCCAGATGGTGCGGGGCAGTTTTGTCGATTTGAAGGGCTAGATGATGAAAATACCTGAATCTCTCTCGCGCATTACACCTCTGGGTCAACCCGATGCCGTCAAGCCGCAACAGCAGCCCGGCAAACCGGAGGGGACCTCGTTCGCCGATGCGATGAAGGAACTGTTTTCCTCGGTGAATGAGCGCAGCCAGACGGCGGACAAGAAAATCATCGACGTGGTGCTGGGAGAATCTGACGATCTCCACAATGCCATGGTCGCCCTGGAAGAGGCGAACGTGAGTTTCCAGCTCATGCTGGAAATCCGCAATAAAATGTTGGAAGCCTACCAGGAAATCAACCGGATGAACATTTAGGGTTCAGCCGGTATATGAGCAGAAAATATTATTCCGGATAATTGATTTAAGGATTGCCTAATGCCACCGTTAATGCAACAGATTCGGGCCTATCTTCAGCAGTTCAGCACGGGCCAGCGGGTGACGCTGATCGTCATCCTGTTGGCTGTGGTCAGCTCTTTGGTCGTGCTGTCGCTATGGGCGAACCGCCCTGAGTATGGCCTCCTTTACAGCGACCTGGCCCCCGAGGACGCCAATGAAATGATTACCGTCCTGCGCGACGACGGCATACCCTACCGGCTGGAGTCCGGGGGCAGGGCGGTTCACATTCCCAGGGACCAGGTCGCCGAGTACAGGATCACTTTCGCAGCCAGCGGCCTGGCCACCGGCTCCATCACCGGCTACGAACTTTTTGACGAGCAACGCATGGGTATGACCACCTTCATGCAGCGGGTCAATTTCCAGCGGGCCTTGGAGGGCGAGCTGACCCACACGATCAACCAGCTTGACGAAATACGCATGAGCCGGGTGCACTTGGTGATCCCGGAGAAAAGATTCTTTGAAGGGGGCGAAGAGGCCACCGCCGCTATCATTCTGCATCTCAAATCCGGCGCTTCGCTGCGCAGGCGGCAGATCAAGGGGATAGCCGTAATGGTGGCCAACAGCGTACCCGATCTGCAACAGGAGAACGTCAGCATTGTGGACGCCAGCGGCAAGCTCCTCACCGAAAGCATCGCCGCCGGGGGTCCGGAGCCTGTGGGCAGCCTGAACTGGGAAATTCGCCAGTCGGTCGAGGCGCAGCTGCAGAAAAAGGCCCAGGATTTGATCAACGATGTGCTGGGGCCGGGGAAATCGGTGGTGAAAGTCTCTGCCGACCTCAACTTCGAGCAGTTCGAACAGACCCGGGAATTTTTCGATACCGAAAATTCGGCCATACTGAGTGAGGAGCGCAGTATCGAGCGTTTCCTGGGGGCCGATACAGCCAGCCGCAACATTGAGCAGACCGTCACCAACTACGAGCTCAACAAGACCGTGGAGCACTTTGTCCGCGCCTCCGGAGACATCCGGCGCCTCACCGTGGCCGTGCTGGTGGACGGCAGCTATGCCCTGTCTACCGATGCCAACGGCGACGAAATCTTGGTTTACACGCCTCGTACCCAGATTGTTCTGGACCAGCTCAGCGCCCTTATTTCGTCCGCGTTGGGTACCGATGCGGACCGCGGCGATGTGGTGGAGGTGCAGAATATCCAGTTTAACCGGGAAGAGGAACTGGCCAACCTGGCGTCTGTCCGATCGGTGGAACGCCAAGCGTTCTATGGCAAAATTGGCACCAATCTGGCTATCATCGGCGCCTTGATCGTTACGGTCTTGTTGCTGATGCGGATGCTGGGTGCGACCACCTCGAACATTGCGCATGTTTTCCGGCCGCCACCGATCAGGCAGGTCGTGGTTGGCGCCGATGCCGCGATAGCTGCCATACCCGGCGCTGCCAGCGCCATAGAAGCCCGCGGCGAGATGGAGGTGGCCACCGATGAGTTCCTGCAGAAACTTTCTCCCGAGGCCCGGGCGCAGCTCGAGGCCATGGATAAAATGACCTCTGATGTCACCACCTTTACTGAACAGAATCCGGAGGGAGCGGCCCAGCTGCTGAGAATTTGGACTACCGGCTCCGAAGAATAATGCCGAAGGATTAAAAATGGCTGAAGAAGAAGAAGACCAAGTAGCGAAGGTAAAGAAACCGACTGTTGTGGTGCCGCGCCGCAAGAAGGCGTTGACCGTGGATGATCTCTCGCCTTACCACAAGGCGGCGATCCTGATCATTGCCGTGGGTGTCAACACGGCGGCCCAGGTGCTTAAGCATTTGCCTGAGGATGAAGTGGAGAAGCTCTCGGTGGAGCTGGCCAAACTGCGGGACGTCACCTCCAAACTCGTCCAGGGGGTGGTGGAAGAGTTCTACGAAATGATGATGGCCAGAGAGTACGTCTCATCTGGCGGAATGGACTACGCCAAGCAGGTGCTGGAAAAAGCCTGGGGCATGAAAAAGGCCGAGGATTTCCTGAAGCGGGTCGAGGCGGCCACGGAAGTGAGCGCATTCTATCTGCTGCAGACCGTCGATGACGCCCAGCTGCTCAGTTTCCTGCAGGATGAGCACCCGCAAACGGCGGCCCTGATCCTGGCAAACCTGAAGCCCAAACAGGCGGCGGCGGTCATTTCGTTGTTGTCGGAAGAATTACAGAATGAAATCGCCTTCAGGCTGGCCACTATGGAGAAGACTTCCCCCGAGATGGTCAAAGAAATAGAAGATGTGCTCCGGGAACAGTTGGGCAATGTGTTCGGCGGTGACATGCGCACCACCGGCGGGGCGATAGCAGTGGCCGAGATCCTGAACAGTGCCAGCCGGGCGGCGGAGAAAAATATTCTCGACCATTTTAGGGAGCGTGATCCCGAACTGGCCATGGAAGTGACCAACCTGATGTTCCTCTTCGAGGACCTGGTAACCCTGGCCGACGAGAGCATCCAGAAGGTCATCAAGGAGGTCGATTCGAAGACCCTGGCCTTGTCACTCAAGGCCACCAGCGACGAGCTTCAGGAGAAGATTTTCGACAATATGTCTGAGCGCGCCGGGGGCATGCTCAAGGACGAGCTGGAATTCCTCGGTCCGGTGCGGGTGAGGGAAGTGGAAGAGGCCCAGGGGGTGATCCTGGAGGTCGTCCGCAGGCTGGACGAGGCGGGCGAAATTGCCATCTCCCGCGGCGAATCCCAAGACGAGCTGGTTGAATAGCCATGACCACAGGCACGATCCAATTGCCCAGGCGCGTGGTGCGATTCCTGCAGCCCGGTGAGGAACCTGCGCCGGAAGCCGGCACCTCGGCCGAAGAGGTCCAGGAGGAGCATGACCACAAGATGGAGACTCTGCACAGCCGCATCGCCCTGCTGGAGGATGAACTGCAGAAGGCCCGTGAGGAGTCGTTTGACCTTGGCTTTCAGGATGGCCTGAAAGCGGAACAGGAGCAGTACAGACAAAAGATTGAAGCTTATGCGCAGCAATTCAGCGAGCTGGCCATCCGTCTCGAGGCGGAGTTCGGGCAGATCCTGAGCGACATGGAGGAGCCCCTGTTGCGCATGAGCTTCGAAATTTCCGAGAAAGTCCTCCGGCTGGCCATCCCCGACAAACTTAAAACCAAGGGGTTGCTGGCCACCCTGCAGGCATTCCTCAAGGAGGTCCTGCACGCTGAGAGCGTGGTGATCCGGCTCTCTCCGCAGAACTTCGAGTGGGTTCAATCACCCAAAGTGACCGAATCCCTGGAGCAGTCGTTCCCCGGATCAATGAAATTTGTCGCCGACCCCCAGTTGGGCGTCGGGGAATGCATCCTCGAGACGGCCGAGCACGTCATCGATGGCACATTCAAGCATCAGCTGGAAAACCTGGAGCGTAACCTGCAATGACCCTGAAGGAACACGCCGGACCCGATTTCAACCGCTACCTGGAGCAGCTCGACGTGCTTGACACCCACCGTCTGGACGGCCGGGTGACCGAAGTGGTGGGCTTGGTCGTGGAGGCCACCGTGCCCAACGGCTCGGTAGGCGACCTGTGCACGATAGACATTGAGGGCGGCGAACCGGTCCGGGCCGAGGTGATGGGTTTCCGCAGCGGCAAGATGTTGCTGATGCCCCTGGACAACACCATGGGGGTTTCAGTCGGCAGCCGGGTGACGCTCAATACCAAGCGCCTTACCGTGCCCGTCGGCCGCCAGTTGCTGGGCCGCATCATCGACAGCATGGGCCGGCCCATTGACGGTAAAGGCCCCATTAACACGGCCACCCAGCGGTCGGTTTACAATCTGCCCCTTAATCCCATGGTCAGGAAGCGGATCACGGAGCCGTTTTCTACCGGCATCCGCGCCATTGATGGCCTGCTGACGATGGGCCGCGGGCAACGGGTCGGAATTTTCTCCGGCAGCGGCGTGGGCAAGAGCGTTCTCATCGGCATGATTGCCCGGCACACCGATGCGGATATCAACGTGATTGGCCTCATCGGCGAGCGCGGCCGGGAAGTGCGCGAGTTTATTGAGCGCGATTTGGGCGAGGAGGCCCTGAAGCGGTCGGTGGTCGTCGTGGCCACATCTGACCAGGCCGCGCAACTGCGGGTGAAGGCGGCCCTGGTAACGGTCGCAGTGGCCGAGTATTTTCGCGATCAGGGCCATGAAATCATGCTGATGATGGATTCGCTGACCCGGGTAGCCATGGCCCAGCGGGAGATCGGCCTGGCCATCGGCGAGCCGCCCACCACCAAGGGTTACACGCCCTCGGTGTTTGCGCTGCTGCCGCGCATGCTGGAGCGCACCGGCGCCGGCCGTGACCATGCGATTACGGCCCTGTTTACGGTGCTGGTGGAAAGCGACGACCTGAATGATCCCATCGCCGACGCCGCCCGCTCGCTGCTGGACGGACACATTGTCCTGTCCCGGGATATGGCCAACCGGGGCCACTACCCTGCCATCGACGCCTTGCAAAGCGTCAGCCGGCTGCGGCGCGACATTACCTCACCCGAGCAGGTGAAGCATGTGGAGAAGGTGATCGAGCTGCTCTCGGTCTATCGCGACTCCGAAGACCTTATCAATATCGGCGCCTACAGCCCCGGCAGCAACCCGCGCATCGATGCGGCCATCGCCGGAATCGAAACCATCAATGCCTACCTGAAACAGGACGGCAGCCTGCAGTCGGGTTTCGATCAGGCCCGGCAGGAATTGGCCGCCTTGTGCCAGGTACTGGAGGCGGGCACCGATGGCCAGTAAAGGATTCAGGCGCCAGCGGCTTCTCGATGTGAAGGAGATTCTGCTGCAAATAGAGGCGCTGGCCCTGCGGCAGCGGGAAGATGTCCATGTCCAGAACCTGCAGAGTCTGGCCCGCACCCAGCAGATAAAGGAAGAATTCCTCACCACTGCCAGTGACCAGGAACGCAAAGCGGCCATCCTGGGTCCCCAGGAATTGATGGTGCGTAGCCGCTACACCCTGCAGCTCCATGCGGAGATCGGGCATTTCATCTATCGGGCCCGCCAGTCCCGGGATGCCGTGGAACTGCAACGCAAGTTGGTGGAAGAGGCGGCCCAGGCCAAACAGACACTTGAAAAATTAAAAGATCATCAGAACAGCGCTGCCCGGTTGGAAGAAGATAGAAAAGATCAGCGGGCACTGGATGAAGTGGCCGCACGCAGCTACCTGATGAGCAGTCACGGGAGAGCAGTAGGCTAATGAAAATCCTGAAATGGTTAGGCGCGGCAGTGGGCTTTTTTGTCCTGTTGGTGGTCGGCTTTATCGTGCTTTTTCTTTTCCAGGCCGATGATGAAGCACTGCCCCAGGCGGCCGCAGAAGAAACATTGGTATCAAGCACTGAACTTGAGATGGCGACAATGGCGCAGGATTCTCTGCAGAGTGATGTGGACAGCCTCATGGCTGTGCTGGCTCAGGCCCAGGCCGAGCTGGACTCCATGGTGGCGGTCCTCACTTTCAGGGATGCCTCGATCCTCGCCCTGGAAAGCCGTCTCACGGACAAGGACGCAGCGATCGAGGAGCTGCGCGCAGTGGATGTGAACGCACAGGAGATGGCCAGAACCTTCTCCACCATGAATATCGAGCAGCTCAGTCCCATCGTGGGGCAACTCACCGATGGGGTCGTGCTGGATATTTACAAGCACACATCCAACAAACGACGGCGTTTTCTGTTGGAAGCGATGGGCGATGATCGCGCCGCAAAGCTGACCAACGAACTCGTCACCAAGTGAAAGGAAGCACAAAATGACAAGCGGTGGAGCCCAGATTATGGTGGCTTCCCAACTGCGGAGCGGAGGGATCCTCAAAGCCAAGGGTAAACAGGGTGGCAGTGCCTCCCTGGCCCAGGTTTTGGCGGGTCTGTTCTCGCTCGATGGACAGCAAAGCCGGCCGTTCGGCCGGGTGCTGGGCCAGTTGCAGGGGAAGCAAACCGGTCTGGGGCAACCTCAATCCCGGCAGCCTGCGCTACGGGGTCTGAAGGCGGTGTTCGGCCGCGGGGCCAACAGCCCCGGGTCCCAGCTGCCAGCGGTCCCGATATCAGGCCAACGGATTGGTGAGGCTGCACAACCGCTGATAATGCCGCATGCTCAACAGGCCCAGCCTGGCGAGCCCCGGCAGGCGGTTTCCGCCCTCTCCCCTGGCCTTAAGGGGAAATCGGCGGGAAACCCGACAGGTTCATTACAGACCGCTTCCATCCTGCCAGAGAACGGATCCCCGGAAGGGGACCTCCCGGTACACGTCCTGACCGCCAGCCCCGAGTCCGGTAGCCCGGTCGCCTCTCAAGGCGATTTGGCCCTGCCGGTAGCCGGAGCGAAGGTCGCCGGGACGGTGAACAATCTGCCAGCAGGCAACAAATCCGGGGGCCGAAGCGCTTCCGGACCAGTGGCCCATCCTGGACCGGCCAGGGGAACCTCTACGCCAGCAGCGCCCAGCGCTCCTGTGCAGAGTGCCTCCCCGACGCAGCCGTTTCAGACAGCCACAACCGCCGGCCGTCAGATCGAAGGTCCCCACTCAGCAACGGCGGGGCCTGAAAATCAGGCCCGCGTGATGCCGGACGCGCCAGGCGACGGGGGCCAGGCCCCTGCCGCAACGGCGATCCAGGCAGTTGCAGTACCCGGCCGTTCTCAGGCAGCTAAACCCGATGTTCCCAGCCTGCAGACTGCAGGCGCAAATCGCTCTCAACTCCACGACCCCAGTGCGCGCCGATCCGCCCGCCTGGCCCCCGCTCCGGATTTGAATCCGGCGCCCGGCAGCCAGCTTGCGGCGGTCAATAAGCCCGCTGGCCGGTCTGCGAGAATAGGAGCGCAACCGCAGCCGCGGCATGATCGTGCAGGGGAACCTGTACGCTTGCTGGAGCCTGTGGTTAAGGCGCCAGCAGGAGCAGTACCCGCAGCCAGAGCAGCAGAACATGTTGCCCAGGCGCTGGGTCCGGTGCAGATAACCGTCCGCACAGGGGCGGCAGGCCAAGAGCTTGCAGCCCAGGTTTCGGCGGAAGTCCAGCCGGGGAATAACGGGCTATCCAAGAGGCTGAAGCAGCGTTCCAGCCCAGCCACGGTTCAGGGCACCGCCGTTCAGGCGGATGCAGCCCAGGATCAGGGCCGCAGCAGGGTTGCTGAGGGAAGCGTTTTGGCGATACGTGGCGATATTCGCAGCGTGTCCCGGGCGCCAGCCCAGCAGCAACCGCAAGCGGGCCCAGCGGCCGGCGGAGCGCAGCACGAACCTGTCAATAGCCTCACCAATAATGACCTGGCCCGGAACCTGGCCCCTGATGGGGATGGACCCGATCTACAGGTCATCAAATCTGCTAACGTCGGATGGCAGGGCTCCAGTGATCCGTTAGGCCGCGAGGCCCCGGGTCAGCTGGCCCAGATGTCGTCCTTGACAAACCATACCGGTTCCAAGGAACTGCCGAACCTGGCCTCACTGGGCCGCATGACGGTGGTGCACTACAACCGGTTTGTGAACAGTTCACACAGCCAGAATGTATTCGAGGTGAATGGCGGCGCATTGGGGAAGGTGAAGTTCACTTTCTCTGAAGGCGCAGCCGGCGCCAGCCTGCAGATCGTGGTGGAGTCGCCTGAGTTGCAGCAGCAGCTGCAGCGGGCCCTTCCCCAACTTCAGCAGGAGTGGGGCCAGATGGGAATGCGTCTGGGTGATGTGAATGTACAAGTCGGCAATTCTGGACGGGATATGGCTTCCGATGGTGAAGAAAGCCTGCCCTCAGATCCGGCCAAGCAGTCGGCGGAAGCTGAGCAAGCTGCCGCTGAAAATGAAGGTGTACGGCACAGAGACTACGGTTATAACACCGTAGAATTTGTCGCCTAGAAAGGAGTCAATCCATGCCCGACGCAACAGTGGCCATAGGCAGCCCGCCTGATGTCAGCCGTGGGACGCAAATCGCCCGCAGCACTGGCACAATCATCGACCATGAGCAGTTTCTTACTCTGCTGGTAGCCCAGCTGAAGAACCAGGATCCGCTTGAACCGATGAGCAATCAGGAATTTGCTGCCCAGATGGCCCAATTTGGCCAGTTGGAGCGCCTCAACAGCATCGATAATCGCCTCGCTCAGAGTTTGGAAGCGACGGTGTTATCAACCCAGGCGGTTAATAATACCATGGCAGCCAGTCTGATCGGCAAAAAGGTTCTGGCAATCGGAGATGCCATCATACTGGAAACTGGCGGTTCCGCCAACCTGTATGTATCTCTCGCCGGACCGGCCGAGACGGTGACAATCGACATCCTCAACGCAGAGGGCGAGGTGGTCCGCACCATACAGCAGCGCAGCATGCTGCCAGGTGGTCAGACGATCGGCTGGGATGGCACAGACGATGCAGGCGATCCCCTTGCAGGGGGCACCTACACGTACAGGGTCAAGGCCAAGGACATCAACGGCGAAGTAGTGGAAGCGCTTACAGCTACCTCCGGTATCATTACCGGGGTGAGTTATGAGGGCGGCATTGCGACGTTGATGGTCGGCGATATCCTGTTCGCCATGGGTGACGTGATCTCCATCAGCGCTGCTGGAGGTTGATCATGAAACCTGCAGATCTGTTGATGAACTCGAATCTGCAACCCATCCGGCACGCACAGCCGGCACAGGGAGCGGCTAAATCGGCCCCCAGCGGGGCGCCGGAAGAGGGCCGCTTTTCCAAGGTGCTGGCAGGCGAACTGGCCGGGCGGCATCAGCCTGGGGCAGCCCCCAAAGCGGGGCAGCTTGCTTTTTCGGCGCATGCCCAAGCCCGGTTGCAGGAACGAAACATCGCGCTATCGGCGCAAAACCTTGAGCGGTTGGACCGTGGGGTCCGGCTGGCTGAGGCCAAAGGCAGTGTTAATTCCCTGGTTCTCATGGATGACACCGCCTTTATCGTGAGCGTAAAGAACAAGGTGGTCATCACGGCCATCCCCCGGCACGGAGCAGGGGACAATGTCTTTACGCAGATCGATAGCGCAACGATCGTGTGATCGAACATAAATAACGGTAAGGCTGGTCCCAGAAGCGTCGCGGCACTGCGCCGCGACTCAGGGAAGCCTTGATTCCGCCGAACGACTGACGCGGAATCCTAGCCAGAACCTGAATGAGCTTAAATGAAGGGATAGTACGATGCTAAAATCACTCGCATCTGCTGTTTCGGGGTTGAAAAACTTCACGGCCCAGTTGGACGTGATCGGTAACAACCTCGCGAACGTTAGAACACTCGGCTTTAAATCAAGCCGGATTACCTTCGCCGAAGCCCGATCCCAGAACCTGTCGGGAGTGTCCCGCGGTTTTGGTGGCGGTTTCGGTAACCAGAAGCAGATCGGTCTGGGCGTGAACATCAGCGCCACCGATATCAACTTCGCCCAGGGAAGCCTGGAGTTCACCGGTGTACCAACCGACATGGCGATACAGGGTAATTCGTTTTTCATCCTCAGTGATGGACAGACGAATACCTACAGCCGTGGTGGGAACTTCTTCTTCAACAACCAGGGCTTTCTGGTAAACTCGGGCGGATTGGCCGTGCAAGGTTTCCAGGCTGACGACAGTGGTGAGATTGATATCTTCACCCCGTTGGCGGAAATCTTCCTGGACACCAATCTGTCCTCACCCGCAACGGAAACCAAGACGGTGTTCCTGTCAGGCAATCTGGACTCGACCCTGAAGCCCCTGGCCCAGACCCTGGCCAGTTCTCTGGCCCTCACTGACCCCAACCAGGATGATGGTGTGGCAGTGGGGAGTTCGCTGATCAACGACCTGGACCAGACGTCCGTAGCGCTGACGGGTGGCGAAACGTTTACCATCACGGGCGCCCTGCCTGATGGCACCATTGTGGGTCCAACCGATTACACCTATACGGCGGGTGACAATCTGGATGCCCTGCTGGCCGTCATCAATACGGTCTATTCCGGCTTTGCGACGGCATCAGTGGTTGATGGCAAGATCACCCTGCTGGATGATGTGAAGGGCGAATCTTCAACTTCAATACTGGTGAGCACAGCCGCCAGTATCTCACTGCCGGTTTTCGAAAGGAGCGTGACCGGGTTCACCGGACGGGTGAGCACTTCCACGGCCATATTCGACAGCCTGGGGGAAGCCCACAACCTGATCCTCACCTTCACCCTCACGCCTACGGAAGGGAAGTGGACCTGGCAGGCGGAAGTACTGGGTGATGGAGACGTCGTGGGAATTGATACTGGCACGCTGCAGTTCAACGAATCCGGCGAGGTTACTTCCTTCGGGGTGGACGGTTCCGCAACCGCCCTCACCATCGATCCAGGCAATGCGGCTGCCACGTTCTCCGTCGGTATCGACGTGCAGGGCGGCTCCGGTTTTTCCGGAGTGACCCAGTTCGGGTCAGACCCGACGCTGATCGTGCGCGAGCAGGATGGAGCGCCCACCGGCTCGTTGTTGAGGTTCGCCATCGACTCGCAAGGGATCATTACCGGTGTCTTCTCCAATGAGAAGAACCTGACCCTGGCGCAGATCGCCCTGGCCGAGTTCCCAAATCCTCTTGGGTTACTGCGGTCTGGCAGCGGTAACTTCAGCATTGCGTCGAGTTCTGGTACACCGATCATCGGCAAGGCCGGCGGGCAGTTCTCTTCGACAATCGTCTCCGGTTCGCTGGAGAATTCGAATGTAGATCTGGTTGCCCAATTTACCGAAATGATCGTGACGCAGCGTGGATTCCAGGCTAACGCCCGGGTCGTCACCACTGCCGACCAGATTCTTGAGGAAACCATGCGCTTGAAGCGTTAAACCGCTTCAATATTCGTTAAGTTGACGATTGTACCGTTGACTTCTTTCCGCTTTGCTGACCACCCTGCCTTGTGGCGGGGTGGTCAACCGGCGGAATCATTGTATCCGGAAGGGCCGTCTACTTGGATATCGCCACACTGGCCGGAATCATTGCTGGCTTTGGCCTGCTCATCGGCACAATCATGGTGGGTGGAGGCGCCGGTGCCTTCATAGACATACCATCGGTGATGATTGTGGTGGGCGGATCAATCGCCGCAACATTGATCAATTTCAACATGAGCCAATTTGTGGCTGCGGTCAAAATTGCCGCCAAGACGTTCAAATCCGAAGAAGACGATTCCCTGGCCATCATTGAAAAATTCAGCGAGCTGGCCCTGCTGGCACGGCGCGACGGTATCCTGGCCCTGGACCGGGCGCTGAAGGACGTGGAGGAGCAGTTCATGAAAGGGGGCCTGGAGATGGCCGTGGACGGCACCGAGCCCGAGACCATCCGGGACATCATGGAAACGGAAGTGTCCAGCATCCTGGACCGGCACAAGGTGGGCCAGGGCATATTCAACGCCCTGGGCGCCTACGCACCGGCATTCGGCATGATCGGAACCCTCATCGGCCTGGTCAAGATGCTTGGCAACCTGGACGATCCCAGCTCCATCGGTCCGTCGATGGCGGTGGCCCTGATCACAACATTTTACGGCGCCGTTCTGGGGAACCTCGTCTATCTGCCGATGGCCGGGAAGCTGAAGCAAAAATCGCTCATCGAGGTCAAGACCCGGCGCATGATTATTGAAGGGGTCCTTTCAATCCAGAAAGGGGTCCACCCCAAGAATATGGAGCGCAAACTGATGAATTATATCGCCCCCAGCCTGCGCGGCATTGAGCCCGACGAAGGCGACGGGGGCGGCAATGGGGGCGCTGAGGACAGTCCCCCGGCCGAAGCTGGAGGTGAATGATGGCTGAGAACCAGGAACCCGAGGATGACGGAGGACCAACAGCGCCGTTCTGGATGGTTACCTACGGGGATATGGTAACCCTGTTGTTAACCTTTTTTATCCTGATGTTCGCGATGTCCAGCATCAACGAACAAAAATTTCTGCAGGCTGCTGCGTCCCTGCAAGGTGCGCTGGGGGTAATGGATAGAAATATAAGCGTTATCGGCGAACTTTCCCCGGCTATCGGCACGGCCGGCAGATCCACCGAGCACGTCGATATGCTGGAAGCTCTGCAGCGGATTGCCGAGGTATTCCAGGAGGAGGGCCTGGAGGATGTCGCCTCGGTGGAAATTACCGGTCCCGGCGAGGTGCTGGTGCGCCTGGGTGACGAGGTGCTGTACGACGCCGGCCGGGCGGAACTGAAAGCCGGCGCAATCCGGGTACTGGATGGCATTGCCAATTCGATCATCGGGCAGACCGACCAAGTCTATGTGGAGGGGCATACGGACAATCAACCCATCAGCACACCGGAATTTCCGACCAACTGGGAGTTGTCGGCTGCCCGGGCGCTCGCTGTGGTCAGGCTGCTTGAGGACCGGGGTATCCCCCCTGGCCAATTGGCCGCCGTGGGGCATGGCGAGCACATTCCCATAGAACCCAACGATACGCCTGAAGGGCGCGCCAGGAACCGCCGCGTAGAACTTAAAATCGTATGGAGCGAATCAGGCAATGAGTGAGATAGAAGATCGGGGTACATCTATCCAGGATCCTGACGGCGAGGGGGCCGAGGAGGAGGCAGCAGAATCCGGCGGTAAAGGGCTGGGGATTATTGTCAAGCTGCTCCTGATTCTGGTGGTGTTTGGCGGCCTGGGATTCGGGGCCTATCTGCTGACCCAGAAATTGATCATTCCCATGCTCAGCAGCAGTGAGACCGTGCAGGCTGTCAAGGAACGGCTCAACCGGCCCAAGGCGGAAAAGAAGAAGAAGGTTAAGGATCGAGGCGATCCCATCCGCCACAGCGTGGAGGGGATCGTCGCAAACCTGTCCGGTTCGCGGAGGAGCATTGTGGCCTTCGATCTGCTGCTGGAGGTTTACTCGGAGGAAGCCAAGGAAGAGCTGACGGACAAGGATTTTCAGATCAGGGATGCCATGCTGATCTATTTTGGGTCGCGAACGATGCAGGAAGTTGCCACCCGGCAGTTTTTGGTGACGGTGCGAGACACGATAAAGAAGATGCTGAACGGATTTTTGGAGGATGCCCCCATTGATACGGTGTACTTTACCAAGTTCATCTTCCAGTAGGGGCCGGCTTGGTCAGAATCAGGAGTGCTGCCCGGAGGTTTATTCGAACGATGCCCAGGAAGAGCTGGCGGACGGGGAATTTAAAATCAGGGTGGCCATGCTGATCTATTTTGAGGCACGAACTTTGCAAGAAACCTCAACCAGAGAGCTTTTAACAACGGTGAGAGATACGAAAAAGAAGATGTTGAACGGATTTTCAGAGGATGAACCGTTTGATACGGTGTACCTTACCGGGTTCATCATACTATAGGAGCCACAGTGGCCAAGATACTCAGCCAGGATGAAATTGATGCCTTACTATCAACCGTAGCCGATGACGGCGGCGGCGCTGCAGGGGTTGAAGGGGGTCCCTCACGGCGGGTAACCCTGTACGATTTCAAACATCCAAACCTGATCTCGAAGGAGCAGATGAGGCTGCTGGAGAATATCCACGAGAACTTCTCCCGGAACTTCGGCGTCTTTTTGTCGGCCCAACTGCGCATGATCGTGGAGATCGATCTTCTGGCTATCGATCAGCTGCTCTACTCGGAATTCGTCATGTCCATCGCCCCTCCGGGCTGCCTCTACGTGCTGGAGCTGGAAAATCCACCCGGGGAGGCAATCCTCGAGATGAGCCCCAGCCTGGTGATATTCATCGTCGAGAAACTGTTTGGCGGCAAGGGGTCATTTTCAGCGGCCAGCTCCCGGCCTATATCGATTATCGAGGAGCGCATCATGTTCAAGGTCATCCAGCGGGCCTCCACTGAGTTGGAAAACGTCTGGAGTACGATCATGGACCTGAAGACCACCATTACCCGCTTTGAGAGCAACCCTGAGTTTATCCAGATCGTGCCCTCGGCTGAACCGGTGGTGGTGGTTTCGCTGCAGGTAAAGATTCACGACAACAAAACCTTGATGAATTTCTGCTATCCCTACCGCTGGCTGGCGGAACTTGTAAGCATGCCCGACATCCAGGAACGGCTGCAATTCGGGGCCACCGAATCAACTCCGGTAGAGCGGCTGCAGATGGAAGCCAACCTGAAGGCGGTGACCTGTCCGGTCTATGCCAGCTTGGGCACGACCCAGCTCACAATCGGCGAATTTGTCCAACTCCAGAATGGAGACCTCCTGGTGCTGGATTCCAAGCCCAACGAAGAAAGCGCCATTTTTGTGCGTGAAAAGATGGCTTTCAAGGGGATTATCGGACGCAAAAACAAATACCGCGCCATCCAGGTGACTAAAGTACTTCAAGAGGAGTTAGAAAATGCAATTTGAGGAACTCGACCCCCGCTATCAGGCAATGGCCAAAGAGCTGTTGCCGGCCCTCGCAGAATCGGCCAGCCAGGTGCTTCAGGGCGCCGTGACGGCCGCAGGGGAAGACCCTGCCCCCTTGGGCGAAGATTTTACCCCCCCGGGCGAATTTCCACTGGTCAAGATCACCTTGAACAGCACCTCGGAAGGGACCTACGAGCACATCTTCCTGATTGACAAGGCGCTGGCCGGACTGATCTTCGGCTGGATGGTCGGCAGCGACGCGCCCGAGGAGATCGGCAATGAGCAGTACGAGGCGGTGCAGGAAGTCATCAACCAGATGCTGGGCCAGGTGCAGGCAGCGTTCGACGGCGAAGAGAATGCCTTCTCGGCCGCCGATGTGGTTGTCGCCGAAGTCGCTTCAGCTGAGGACCTGAGCCTCCCTGAAGGGGCCACGGTCGCCGCCTACAGCTTTACCCGGGAAGGCGATGAGCAGAAATTTAGCGTGACCCATATTGTCCAGGGCGAGCTGGCCGCAGCGGAGGCTGAAGGCGCTGCCGAGGCCGCCGGCGAGGAAGCTGCAGAGGATGCAGAGGAGGCCACCGAGGCCGCTGGCGAGGAAGCCGCGGAAGCTGCGCAAAAGGCCCCAAAGGCCCCCGCAGAGACGGGAGATTCGGCCCTGGAAACCGACATATCCGAAGAGATGGCGGCCGAGTTGGCCGGCGATTTTCTGGAAAGCGACGACGGTCCCGGCAGCGGCGATTTCGACGACCTGTTGGGCGGCGGTGAGGTCGTAGCGGCCAGCCCGGCCGATTTTGACGAGTTCACCGAAAGTGCCGGATCCGGCGTCGGCGACAGCAAGATCGATATGCTGCTGGACGTGAAGCTCGACATTACCGTCGAACTGGGCAGAAAACAGATGCTCGTGGAAGAAATTCTCCGGCTGGGCAAGGGTTCGGTCATTGAACTGGACAAGCTGGCCGGCGAGCCGGTCGATATCCTGGTGAACGGGATGAAGCTGGCCGAAGGCGAAGTCGTGGTTATCGAAGACCACTTCGGGATTCGCCTGACCCACCTGGTCGACACTTCGTCCCGTATCCGCAGTCTGGGCCGATAATGGCCCGGAGCGCGATCTCGAAACCGGCCAACCTGCTGTTTGTCGTCGTATTTGCGCTCATCACCCTGCTCGGCATATCGCTCCGTAACCAGAAGCTCGACCGGATTGCCGCCGGGCCGCCGGTTGTCGCCGCACAGGTACAATCTACCGAAGACCTCCCCTCAAGCCAGGTGCAGCCTGCCGCTGGTGACCTCTCCGACAGCCTCTGGAAGGCGGTGGTCTACACGGCCCTGGTCCTGGGCGCCATCGTTGGCGGGGCCTGGCTGCTCAAGCGCTACGGCGGAGAACGCATCAGCCAGACCTCCAGCCCCGACATACAGGTGGTGGGCCGCAAGTATCTCAGCCCCAAACAGTCCCTGGCCATTGTGAAGGTGCGGGGAAAAGAACTCCTGGTGGGCATTACTGACCATTCTATTCAGCTCGTAGATCACCTCGATTCCGACGAGGATTAGTCGTTTGGCCCGGAGTTTGCTTTTAACTCCGGTGAAAGCCAGACGATGCGAGCGAAACACCTTTTCATACCTCTACTGTTAACGGCCCTGGCGGTCCTGCCGGCTGTCGGCCTGGGCCAGGACAGCGGCCTGCCGGCACTGAACCTGACCGTGGAAAATGTCTCCAATCCGGAGCAACTCACCACCACGATCCAGATCGTCATTCTGATTACCATCCTGTCGCTGGCGCCGTCGATTCTGGTGATGATGACCTGCTTTACCCGCATCGTGGTCATATTCCACTTCCTGCGGCAGGCCATCGGCACCCAGAACACCCCCTCCAACCAGATTCTCATCAGCCTGTCCCTGTTTCTCACCTTTTTCGTCATGAGCCCGGTGCTCACGGAAATCAACGAGAACGCCCTGCAGCCTTACCTGGACGACCAGATCGAGCAGCAGGAGGCGCTGGAACTGGCCCTGACGCCGATCAAGCATTTTATGATCAGCCACACCCGGGAGAAGGACCTGAACCTGTTCGCCGAATACTTTCCCGGCGAGCGGCCCCAATCGGTGGCCGACCTGTCCATGATGGTGGTGATCCCCGGCTTCCTGATCAACGAGCTGCGCATCGCCTTCCAGATCGGCTTTATGCTCTACCTGCCCATGCTGCTGGTGGACATGGTGGTCGCGGCTGTGCTCATGTCCATGGGCATGATGATGCTGCCGCCGGTGATGATATCCATGCCGTTCAAGATACTCCTGTTTGTACTGGTGGATGGCTGGTACCTCGTGGTGGAATCAATCATTGACGGGCTGGCATAATTATGGATGCGGATTTCGTCGTTTTCATCAGCCATCGCACCCTTATGACAGCGCTGACAATCCTGCTCCCGATCCTGGGCAGCGCCCTGCTGGTCGGTATCCTGGTAGGCTTGTTCCAGGCGGTCACCTCCATCCAGGAGGTGACTTTGACATTCATCCCTAAAATCGCGGTAGTGGGCCTGGTCATCCTGTTTCTGATCCCCTGGATGCTCGATATCGTTACCCGCTTCAGTCTCCTCATCTTTGACCAAATAACCATGCTCGGACGGTGAATCTCGGTATCCTCGATCTGTTGTCGGGCTGGGGTGTGTCGTATATGCTGATTCTCACCCGGACATCGGCGATGGTCTACAGCTTCCCGTTTTTCGGTTCCGCGGCCGTTGCGCCCAAGCTGCGCATCATGATCGCCATCATGCTGAGCTTCGTGCTGCTGCCCCTGGCCGGAGAGCAGTACCTCGGGGACGGCTGGTCGCTGGGACATCTGGTGCTGGAGCTGGCCCGGGAGACCGGCATCGGCCTGGCGGTGGGCTTCGGGGCCAAATTCCTGTTCGAGGCCTTTGCCCTGGCCGGCACCTTTGCCGGGCGCCAGATGGGCTTTTCTATGTCCGACCTGATCGATCCGGTCACTTCCGTACCCCAGTCGATGGTGGGGCAGTTCTGGGCGCTGGTGGCCATTCTGCTGTTTCTGGTGATTGACGGCCACCATTTCCTGGTGCGGCTGATGCTGGAGAATTACCAGGTCGTGCCGCTGGGCGCCGGCAGGCTGACCCCGCGCACCGGCCAGCTGCTGATGGGCGGCGGCTCGGAGATGTTCCGCATGGCCATCCGGGTGGCGGCGCCGGCCTTGGTCCTCACCCTGATGATGGACGTGGGGGTGGCCGTGCTGAGCCGGGCCATGCCCCGCCTGCAGATATTTTTTGTGGCCCTGCCCCTCAAACTTTTCGTGGGGATCATGGCCCTGATGATATCACTGCAACTGTTCCAGGCCATGTTCAGCACCATGTTCGCAGATTTCCAGGCATACCTGATACACATATTGGGAAGCATGCGCAGCTGAGATGGCTGAGCAACCGGCACAAGACCGCACAGAAGAGGCCACCCCGAAAAAAATTGAGGAGGCCCGGGAGCGCGGCGAGGCGGCCAAAAGTATCGAGGTCACTTCGGCGCTGCTGCTGTTGTCAACCATGCTGTTTTTCTATTTTTCCGCCGAGACTTTCATGGCGGGCGTTTCCAACACCATCCGGGATGTCTATCAGAATCTGGCCAGTATAACCTTGACGACGGAGAGCGCCCCTTTGGTGGCCCGCTGGATCGTGCAGCGGGGACTGCGCATCATCGGGCCGCTGATGCTGATGATTCTGGTCATGGCCTTGTTGGTCAATTATTTACAGGTAGGGGTAATTTTTGCCCCCAAGGCGCTGGCGCCCAAATGGGGGCGGGTGAATCCCCTGGCGGGCCTCAAGCGCATCTTCTCGTCGAAAGGGCTGGTCGAGCTTATCAAGGGCATTTTCAAGATGGGCCTGACTGGCATGATTATTTATGTCTATATGGCCGGGAGGGTCCAAGACTACCCCTTTTTGACATACATGACCCCCCTGCAGACCCTCGGCATACTGGGTGTCGATATCTTCAAGATCGGCACCTACGTCGGCTTCGGTCTGCTGGCCATGGCCCTGGCGGACTACATGTATCAGCGCTGGGACTACCGGCGCAAACTGCGTATGACCAAGCAGGAAGTGAAGGAAGAGGCCAAGCAGACCGAAGGGTCCCCTGAGGTTCGGGCCCGGATCCGGCAGACGATGCGGGAGCTCAGCCGCAACCGGATGATGCGGGATGTGGCCGAATCAACGGTCGTTATCACCAACCCGGTGCATGTGGCCATCGCGCTGACCTATGATGAGGCCAGCGAAGAGGCGGCGCCGACGGTGGTGGCCAAGGGTCAGCGCAAACTGGCCGAACGCATCAAGGCGGTGGCCCGGGATAACGGTATTCCGGTGATGGAAGAGCCGCCGCTGGCCCGGGCCCTGTTCGACAGCTGCGAAGTAGGGACTGAAATTCCCTACATGTACTACAAAGCCGTAGCCGAGATATTGGCGGAGCTTTATACGCACCGGGGTGTGGCGGCTTGATGGCCGGCCGAAAATTGGAAAAAAGTAACGGATTAGCATGACCAAATTGCGCATATCGGATATCGGCCTGGGCGCCACCATTATCATGATCCTGGCGGTGATGCTCATTCCCATGCCGACCTTCCTGATGGACTTTTTCCTGGCGATGAACATTCTGGGTGGCCTGGTGATTCTTTTCGTCGCCCTCTATACCCGCCGCCCGCTCGATTTTGCCGTGTTCCCCAGTCTGCTGCTGGTGATAACCCTGTTCCGTCTGGCCCTCAATGTGGCCACCACCCGGCTGATTCTGAGCAAGGGCTACGCCGGCGAAATTATTCAGGGCTTCGGCACCTTCGTTGTATCCGGAAATTATGTGGTCGGTTTCATCATCTTTATCATTCTGGTGATCATCAACTTCCTGGTGATTACCAAGGGCGCCACCCGCATCGCCGAGGTGACGGCCAGGTTCACCCTGGATGCCATGCCGGGCAAGCAGATGGCTATCGACGCCGATCTGAACGCGGGCCTGCTGGATGAGAAGGAGGCCCGCGAACGCCGTCGCGAGATCGCTGCTGAAGCCGACTTTTACGGGGCCATGGACGGGGCCAGCAAATTTGTCCGTGGTGATGCCATCGCCAGTCTGCTGATCACCGGCATCAACATTATCGGGGGGCTGATTATCGGCACCCTGCAGGTCGGCATGACCCTGGGCGACGCCGCCATGAAGTACACTCTGCTGACCATCGGTGATGGACTGGTGGCCCAGATACCGGCCCTCATCGTCTCCACCGCCGCCGGTCTGATTGTCACCCGTTCCACTTCCGAATCGGACCTGGGCCGGGATGTCGTATCGCAGGTGGGCGACCAGCCCCGGGCCTTGTATATCGCCAGCGGTTCACTGCTGCTGATAGGCTTTATTCCGGCGTTGCCATTTCTCCCCTTTGGCATTCTGTCGGGTCTGCTGGCCTGGGCCAGTTATTCTGGGGCCCGGAGCAGAGACGCCGCCGCTGCCAAGCTGGCCGAAGCGGAGGAGGCCCCGGCCGAACTCCCGGAGGAGCGCATCGAAGCTTTCCTGCACCCTGACCCCTTTGAAATCGAGATTGGCTATGGCCTGATTTCCCTGGTGGACACCAACCAGGGGGGCGATCTGCTCAACCGCATATCGTCCATCCGCAAGAGCATCGCCCTGGAATTGGGCATGGTCATTCCGCCCATCCGCCTGCGCGATAATATCAACCTCGGCGCCAACGAGTATCTGTTCAAGGTCTATGGCATTGTGGTGACCAAAGGCGAAGTGATGGTCGGCTACCACCTGGTCCTCAATCCCGATCCCGATTCGGGTCTGGTGGGCATCGAGACCGAAGAGCCGACCTTCAGCCTGCCGGCCCTATGGGTCTCCGCGGAGCAGAAGGGGCTGGCCGAATCCATGGGCTACACGGTGGTGGAACCGCCGGTGGTCATCGCCACGCACCTGATGGAAGTGCTCAAGGCCAACGCCTACAAGCTGCTCGACCGCCAGGAAGTGCAGAAAATGCTCGATGACCTGAAGAAGGAAAAAGCGGCGGTGGTCGAAGGGCTGGTCCCGGACCTGGTGCCGCTGGGGGTCATACAGCAGACCTTGCGCAACCTGCTGCGGGAAAGCATTCCCATCCGCAACCTGGTCATCATTCTGGAGACCATCGCCGACAACGCCCACATCACCAAGGATGCCGACACCTTTACCGAGCATGTCCGCGCGGCCTTGTCCGACACCATTACCGATATGTTCCAGAAGGGGACGGAGCCGATCAGTGTGGCCATTCTCGATCCCCGGCTGGAGGACCATATCATGCAAACCACCAAGCAGGGTGAGGTCTACCGGGGCAACCTCGGCTTGACCCCGAGCCAGGTAAAGGACGTGCTCACTTCCCTGAGCGAGCAGGTGGAAAAAATCATTCGGGCAGGGGGCAAGCCGGCGCTGCTGGTGTCACCGGCCATCCGGCGGCACGTGCGCGTATTCACGGAGTCGGTACTGCCCAATGTGGCGGTGCTCTCCTTTGCCGAACTCTCCCCGGTCGTAGAACTTAAATCAGTTGGCTCAGTAATGTACCCTAACACAGGATCGACAGATGGAGGTTAAAACCTACTCAGCCACCACGGAACGGGAGGCCATTACCCTGGCCAAAGAGGACCTCGGTGACGAAATCATGATCGTTGAAATGAAGCGTGATCTACCCCTTGATCCCGACTCCGACCTCCGCCACTACACGGTGACGGTGGCTCTGGAGGAGTCGGACGATCCGGTCCCGGAAGCGGCCCCGCTGCAGGCCATTGAGACCTACACGGCACTGGCTGCCAGGGCTCGCCCCAGCGGCCTGGAGCCGGGCTCTGTGCCGCCCCTCGTCAGCCTCAATGAGCAGGAAATCGCCGAGCTGTTCATGCTCCGCAAACAGATGCGCAGCCTGAAAGCCGGCCTGCGGGCCGCCGATTCGGCCCCCTTTGAGGCGCCGTTCGATATGTGCTACAGTCTGCTTCTGGAGTCCGGCACGCCGGATCACCTGGCCGAGGATATCGTGGTGCAGACGGTCGAAAGGCTGGCCGGGCACGATCTGTCCGACAAGCAGGTGGCGCTGGCGGCCATACAGGGGGAGATCGCGGGCCGTTTTTCCAAGTATGAGCGGACCCCGGCCTCGGGACAGGAGATCGTGGTTTTCGTGGGCCCCTCCGGTTCAGGAAAGACGAGCATGATTGTCAAGCTGGCCGCCCACCGGCAGGTCTACCGGGGCCGCCGTGTGGCGATTATCTCCACCGACACCTATCGGGCCGGCGCCAACGCAGGCTTGCGCTCCATCGCGAAAATCCTGGACGCGCCGATCATCGAAGTGCGCAAAGCGGAAGACCTTCCGAGGGCCCTAACCAATCTGTCCGATTATGATGTAATTTTAGTCGATACGCCGGGGCGCAGCCCGCTGGTCAGGGATGCACTGCCGGAACTGCAAACCCAGCTGGCCCTGCTGAATCCGACGGATACAGTGGTGGTGCTGAGCGCCACGATGGGTATTGAGGAGCTCTGGTTGTTCATGGGGCTATACAAGAGTGTGCAACCGACAGCGTTGGCAATAACCAAACTGGACGAGACCAGCAAACCGGGCAAGGTAATCGGAGCCGCTGATGATCCCCATCTGCCGCTGATCTATCTCAGCCAGGGCCGTGAGGTCCCCGGAAGCCTGGCCCTTGATCCCGGCGCAGCGGTTATCCGCAGGCTGCCACTGACCATTGAATGACCGGAACTGCTAACGGCACAATGACGTGACCCAAACACTGCAAACATCCACCCTCGCTGCCCAGCGCCAGACGGCGCGGCCCGGCAATGCTCTGCCGGAAATCATTACTGTCACCAGCGGCAAAGGGGGCGTGGGGAAAACCAACCTGGCGGTGAACCTGGGCATCCTGCTGCAGCAGCGCAAACAGCGCGTACTGCTGATGGACGCCGACCTGCACCTGGGCAAGCTTGATATTATCCTGGGCGCTTCGCCCCAATACACCTTGGCCCACCTGGTCGACGGCAGCCGGAGCATGGACGAGATCATCATGCACCATCCCTCGGGCATCGATGTTCTGCCGGCCACATCCGGGGAGCTGAATCTGCTGGAAGCGGATAAACAGATCATGCGGGTGCTGGCCGATTCCTTTGCCTCCATCCAGCACCGCTACGATTACCTGATCGTCGATACTGCCGCGGGCATATCATCCACGGTTCTTACCATGGCTCTGGGCGCGGATAAAGTCATATTGGTGATTACGCCGGAGCCTGCGTCAATTTCGGATGTCTATGCCATGGCCAAGGTGATCAGAAATAAAGCCCCCGATCTGCCCCTGATCCTGCTGCCTAACCGGGTCAAGTCTCTGGATGATGGCCTGGAGCTCCACAAGAAGCTCAATCTCATCACCCAGAAGTTTCTGCAGACCAACCTCTACTACGGCGGCTCCGTGGTCGAGGATGGAGCCGTGCGCCAGTCGGTGGTGCGCCAGCGGCCATTTGTCATCGAGTTTCCCAAGTGCCAGGCAGCTCAAAACCTGCAACTTGTATGTCACCGATTGCTTAAGCTCCATCCACAGGAGATAGATCGCCGGTCCAATATTTTTGACCGGCTGAGAGTGAACCGTAAAATCGTGGAAGCGTTGTAGCATGACGAACGCCATTTATCAACTTTCACTGGTTATCGGTCTGGGGACCCTGGCAGTGCTGCTGATCCGGGGAGTGACGCTGATGACCGCGCTGCAGCGCAGCGGCCTGGTACTGATTATCGTGCTGGTCCTGCTGCTGTTCGCCGGCACCATTATCCGCTGGACCGTCAACCCGAGCCAGAACCCCGAATTCGGCCCTGAAGCAGAGTCCGAAGAGTCCGTAGAGCCCGAGGACGAACCCGAGCAGATTCCGCAATGAGACCACGATTATGACCACGGCTGAATCGAAAACGGCCAATCTGGACGGCGAGGAACTATTGCGCCAGTACTATGCCAACGGCGATCCGCTGCTCAAGGAGAAGGCCGTCAAGGAATTCCTGCCGCTGGTCTATTACGTGGTCAACCGGGTCACGCTTCCAGCCACCGACGCCATCACCCGGGAGGACCTGGAGCAGAGCGCCATTCACGGTCTGCTGGAAGCCATCGACCGCTTCGATGAAAACCGGAATGTGAAATTCAAGACCTTTGCCTACAAGCGTATATACGGCGCCGTGATTGACGCCATCCGCCAGGTGCGCATTTTGAGCCGCACCAAACTGGAACGGCTTATGGCGGTGCAGAAAATCACCGAAGCGTTGGCCCAGAAATTGCACCGTGATCCGACAACGCAAGAGATTTGCGAGGAGGCCAACATTACACCGGCCGAGCACAGCAACCTGCTGGCCGCCGGACAGCTCAGCTACGCAACCTTTTCTTTGGATGATCCTGTTTCTGATGGCTATAATTCCTCCACACGGCAAATCGACCTGCTTGCCGATGTGGATTCCGAAGACCCGGAGAATACTTTTATGGTTGAAACCCTGAAATCGCGCCTGGTGACTATCCTCAAAGACCTGCCGGAGCGGGAGCGACTCATCCTGGCCCTGTACTACTATGAAAATCTGACGCTGGTAGAGATAGGCCAGGTATTGAACATTTCAGAATCACGGGTTTCCCAGATCATGAGTAAATCGCTCGACCAGCTGCGCACCAAATTGCAATGATAGATATCATCGATCCCAATCTCAACCTTCCGCAACCGCCGGCAGCGCCCAGTGTGGAGCCGGTGGAGCCTATCAAGCCCGAGACGGTAGGGATCGAGGAGGAACGGCTGGAGGACAAGCAGCGCGGCGCCAAGGATAAAAGCAAGCAGAAGCGCCGGGAGAAGGATACGGTCGAGATTTCCCAGCTTAAAGATACCCCAGGTGATGACACCCCGCAAACAGCACATGACAATCCTGAGACCGAGGCCGACGATGGTTCCATCGATATCCTTATCTAGACCGCTCCAGGCCTGCCTGGGTCTGCTGCTGCTGGCCACCCTGGCCCAGGGCGCCGAGCAGCGCTACGTGGCCTTTTTTTCCGCCGAGACCGAAAATTACCGGCGTCTGCTGCTGGATGGCGTCGGCGGCCGGCGGGTCGAAGTGCGCAGCGACAGCCTCGGGATCGTGACCGTCAGCATTTGGGGTGTCACGCAGGACGACTATGTGGGACGGCGATTTTATGAGCAGGGCTATCTCGTGCCGGTGACCATGCGGGTCGATTTTCCCCGCCGCGACCTGATGACCATCCGCATCACCGGCAACCGCTTTGCCGACGTCATCAGCTATGAGCTGCTGGAGCCGAACCTGTTCGTCATCGATCTTTATCCCCGGCCGCTGCCCCAGGAAAGTATTTTCCGGGAACGGACCATCAGCGCCCTCTGGCCCTCCGGCCGGTTCGAGCCCGATATGGGCGCCGGAACCGTCCAGCCGGAGCTCCGGCCGGCGCCTGCGCCGGGGTCCAAGCGCCTCGGCCTCAGCCGAGCCCTGGCCTGGGAACTGGGCCCCTACTGGGTGCTGCTGAAACGAGCCATTCTCTGGGCCGTCGGCGCCTCGTTGGGCTTGGCGCTGCTGGCGATTCCGCTGATTTTCTGGTGGCGGGGCCGGCGCCTGCCGGTTCGCCCGAAAAAGGAGGCGGCCCGCGCCGGCGGTTCGGCCCAGGCCATCATGGCCGGCAGTGAGGCCCTCAGCTACGACGAGGCCTCCCTTCTGGCCGAACTTGAAAATGACCGCACCCGGGCCACTGCCTGAAGCCCGCCTGCCCGACCGGACCTAGCATCCCATGATGGGGCTTGAATTCCTGCGCCGGATAAGCGGCATCCTCAACAAGACCCTGACCGCCTCGGCCGATACCGTCTACGGGGCGGTTTTTGACATTCTGGACGAGGTCGTGGATTACGAATCGGCCACCCTTTTCGCCATTGATCAGGATAGCGAACAGCTCAGTATCGTGCAGACCCGGGGGCCTGCGCTGGTCGACCTGGCCTCAGAGGTAGGCTTTGACCGGGGCAGCGGCCTCAGCGGCTGGACCGGATCCCGGCGCGAACCGGTTATCCTGCCGAGCATAGGCGCGGGCCAGCCGGAGCGGGGCTTCTGTTCCCTGGTATCGGTGCCGCTCTGGCTCAACAACCGCCTCGTGGGGGTGCTGAACCTGGGACACTCGCAGCCGGGCTTCTTCAAAACCGGGAGCCGGGAGGATTTTGCCGAGCTCGGCCTGCACCTTACCCTGGTGATCGAGCAGCTGCAGCTGCGCTCCGAGCTGCGCGAGAAAAATATGCAGCTGGAATCGCTGGTGACGGAGCTCCGCCAGACCCAGTCAGAACTGATCGAAAAGGAGCGCCTGGCGGCGATCGGCGAACTGGTCGTGAAGGTGAACCACGAAATCAATAATCCCCTGTCGGCCGTTATCGGGCTGGCCGACCTGCTGCTGTTGCAACACCAGGAGCTGGACCCGGGCGTTCTCGCAAACCTGGAGAAAATCCGTACCGCCGCTTACCGGATTCATGAAGTCACCGAGGCGCTGAAAAAGATCGAATCGAGCGCCGCCGACGAATACCTGGAGGGTGTAAAAATGCTCAAATTCGACTAGCCGGTAACTCCCTACCGGGGAAAATTTTTCCTCCCCGGTCCCGCCGCCCCTCTCACCCGGGCCGCTGACGGCTCCCGGCGTGGAGCAAAACCCCTCATTTCTCCCTCTGGCGATCCCTGGCCGGCCCTCTGCGGGCGCCGATTCATCTCTGGCACAGCTTTTGAACCACTATTCATTACAAACTGGAGCTGGAGTAGCCAATGGATTTCAATTTCTTAAAAATCGCCCGTAGTATGCTGCGTAACCAGCTCGGCACGGATATCGTGTCGAACAATCTGGCCAATATCGGTACGACCGGCTTCAAAAAGGACAGCCAGTTCACCGATTGGCTGATAGAGGCCATGGCCGATGGCGGCGCCCGGCGCTACACCGACTTTGGCCAGGGTGAAATCAAACGGACCGACAATCCTCTGGATATGGCCCTCTCATCCCGGGGCTTTTTCGTCCTGGACGATGGCGGCAGCGCGGTGTTTACCCGCGACGGCCATTTTCGGGTAAGCCAGGATGGCTTCATCGAATCCCAGAACGGGTACCTGCTGATGGGTGACCATGGGCCTATTTCGATCCTGGCCCGGGAAGGGGTGCCGGGGCAGGTGGAGATCAGCACCGAGGGCCTCGTTTATATCGACGGCCTGGAAGTTGACCGTCTGCTGATTGCCGCCATTGACGATATGCAGTCCCTGCAGAAGGTGGGGGCCAACATTTTCAGGGCTGGCGAAGGCCAGCTGATCTACCAGCTCGAGCCAGAAAGCATCCATGTGGAGCAGGGCGTGCTGGAAGGCTCCAACGTCGAGCCGGTACAGGAAATGGTGCGGCTGATCGAGTTGCAGCGTAATTATGAATCGACCCAACGGGTGGCCCGGGCCATGGACAGCGTCGAGGGACGGGCAATTTCCCTAAGTGATTATCGGTAAGGAGAGACCATGATTAGAGCCCTAAGAACAGCGGCCCTCGGAATGAGCGCCCAACAACTGCAGCTGGACGTTATTGCCAATAATCTGGCCAACGTCAACACTACTGGCTTCAAGCGCAGCAGCGTGGAATTCCAGGATGTCCTTTACGAGACCATCGTATCCGGTGGCGGCAATGCCGGCGCGGGCGCGGAAAAACCGGCCAATCTGCAGGTCGGGCTGGGTAACCGGGCCGTCTCCACATTTCGCAGTTTCTCCCAGGGGGCAGTAGCCGAGACCGGCAATGCCCTTGACCTGGCCATCGACGGCGACGGCTTTTTCCAGGTGCTGCGCCCCGACGGCTCCATCGCCTATATCCGGGACGGTTCCTTCCGCATCAATGCGGACGGCTACATCGTGACCACCATGGGCATGCGCCTGGCCTCGGAGATAAACCTGCCGCCCGAGACGCAGAGCGTCAACATCGGCCAGGACGGTGTGATAGCCATTGAGATAACCGGTGAAACCGAGCCCCAGGAGATCGGCCAGTTGGAACTGGCCAAGTTTGTCAACCCGGCCGGGCTTACCGCGCTGGGCGGTAACATGTATGCGGAGACCTCGGCTTCCGGTCCCCCGGTCGTCGGCTTCCCCGGCGAGGGTGGATATGGCGTCACCATCCAGGGTTTCCTGGAGAAATCGAACGTCGACGTGGTCCAGGAGATGATCAACATGATTATAGCCCAGCGGGCCTACGAGATCAATTCAAAGGCAGTCAAGACCGCCGACGACATGCTGGCCGTGGCCAATAACATCCGGCGTTAGGTTTGAATTCCCTACCCCCCTATAAGCCCTTGCTGATCGCTCTGTTGCTGGCCGCTGTTGCCATAGCGCCGGCCCGGGGCGAGGATGATCTGCGCAGCCGGCTGAAGAAGGCCGTGCGCAGCCATGTACAGGAAGGTCTGGCCAAGGCCGGCCTGGTGGGCGAGGTGACTCAAATTCAGCTCCCGGCCCGGAGCACCGAAATGCAGCCCGGCTCAACCCTCAAGCCGCTGCGGGCTTTTATCCCGGCCCGTGCCGCCGGACGCTACATCATACCCATGGAGATTATACCCCCTGAAGGGCGGCCGTTCAAACTGTACGTTGCCGTGACCACCGTCGCGGTGGTGGAGGGCTGGACGACTCGCTTTGCCCTCAAGCGGGGGGCGGCGCTGGAGTCTGGCCAGTTCTACCGCAAGACAGTCCGGGTCGCGACCCATGAGGCCGACTATGTCCAGGAAGATCTGTTGCCCGAGCAGTATCAACTGACGACTTCACTGAAGCCGGGGCAGCTGCTGCGGCACCACTACATTGAGCCTGTTCCGGCCGTTAATATCGGGGATCAGGTTACCATCTATTTCAAATCGGACACCATCACGCTGGTCAGTCCCGGCAAGGCCCGGCGCAAAGGCCGCATAGGCGATATCATCCCCGTGGTGGCCACCGCCACCGGCAAGCGCTTCTTTGGCCGCCTGACCTCCCCCGGCGTGGTCGTTGTGGAGTAATCTATGCCAAGACTGCAGATGCAATACGGGAACGGGTGGGCCCTGCTGGCGGGCTTGCTGGCGGCGTTCACTTACCTGCCGGCGCAGATCGCCCCGCCATCTCTCTATGCTGACCAGAAGGCCCGGGAAGTAGGTGACCTGGTCACTATCCTGGTCGTGGAGCAGGCCAACGCCACGCGGAGCTCCACCAACCAGAACACTCAGGACAATACGGTCAATGCCTCGGGCGCAATCCAGGGCAACCTGCTCCAGTTTTTACCGATCTTCGGCCTGAATTCCAGCCTGCGCTCCAACGCCAGCATGCGCGAGGCCACCAGCCAGAAGGATGTGCTCACCGGGCGCATTTCGGCGGTGATTACCGAGATTACCGAAGGGGGCCATCTCAAGGTGAGCGGCTCCAAGGTGATCAACATTAACGGCGAGCGCAATCTGATGACCATCAAGGGGACCATCCGGCCCCGGGACATCGGCACCGACAACACCATTTTTTCCTATCAAGTCGCCAATTCGCGCATCTACTACAGCAAGGCCGGCATCGGCGGTAAACTGATCAAGCGGGGATCGTTCCAGCGCATGGCCAACATGATCATGGGCGGCGCCGGACTGATGATTATCGGCTACGTCGGCGGATTGAGCGCCCTGGCCATTATTCAAAGCTTCGCATTATGATAAAAACAACCTTACGACTCATTGTTCTGCTTGCCTTCGGTTTCCAGTCACTGTGGAGCCAGGGCCCCACCCGCATCAAGGACATTACGACTTACCGGAATGTCCAGCAGATTGCGCTGATCGGCTACGGGCTGGTGGTAGGTCTTAACGGCACCGGTGACCGGGCCGTCGGCAGGCGGGGCACTATTTTCACGGTGCAAAGCATCGCCAATATGCTCGAGGAGTTCGGGCTGACGGTGAACAGCGCCCAGCTGCGTACCCGCAATGTGGCGGCGGTGATGGTAACGGCCACCACGCCCCCCTTCGGTAAGCCTGGCGCGTCATTCGATGTGAATGTCGCCTCTCTGGGGGATGCCACCAGTTTGGAGAACGGCGTTCTGCTGATGGCGCCGCTGCGGGATGCCCGGGGAGTTTATTATGGCCTCTCCCAGGGCCCCCTTTCGGTGGGCGGCTACAATATATCTACCGTGGGCGGCGAACGGCTGCGCCAGAACTATGCCCTGGTGGGCCGGGTGCCCAACGGCGCTGTCCTCGAGCGGGCCGTGGCCGGAGCCGGGTTGCAGACTGACCAGCCGGTGGAACTGTTGCTCAAGGAACCCAATTATACCACGGCGACCCGGATTGCCGAGGCGATCAATACGCTGCTGCCCGCCCCGCAGCCGTTGGCCCAGGCCGTTGACGCCAGCCTTATTCAGGTCAGTTTCCCCCCGAACCTGACCCAGTCCTGGGAACTGGTGGCCTTCGTGGCCAGTATCGAGACCTTGAAGGTCATAAAAGATATCGAGGCCCGCGTGGTCATTAATGAACGCACCGGTACCGTGGTGGTCGGGGGCAACGTGACCATTGGATCGGTCATGGTTTCCCACGGATCCTTGCGCATCCACACCACGACCACACCTTTTGTGGTGCAACCCAACCCCTTCGCCCAGGGCTCCACCATCACTGTTCCCGTATCCCGCACCACCGTGGAGGAGCAGGCCGGAGAGGCGACCGTCCTCTCGGCGGCCACCGTGGCGGAACTGGCTGTCGCGCTGAACGATATGGGCCTCAAGCCGCGGGATATTATCGCGGTGTTCCAGGCCATCAAGGCAGCCGGCGCCCTGAATGCGCGTCTGGTGATCATGTAGGCTGACCGATGAAAGTATCCGAAATTCAAGCCGGGCAGACAATCCCCCGCGGCAAGCCCCGCCCCGCACCGGTGGTCGAGAAACTGCCCATTGAGAAGAATCCCAAGCTATGGAAAGCGGTGCAAGGATTTGAATCGCTGTTCATGGCCCACCTGGTGAACAGCATGCAAAAGACGCTCCCTGAAGGGGCCGTCTCCGGGGGCGGTATGGCGGGGATGATGTTTACCCAGGTGATGAGCGAAGCCATGGCGGAAGGGGGCGGCATCGGACTGGCCGATCTGCTCTACCGGAACCTCCAGCACCAGGTCCCTGCGGCCGGCGCCGGCGATGGTGAGGGTGAGGGTGGGGGCGAGGAAATTTCGCTGAAAAAATTGTTACTGCCTGATATAAGGAAAGTCAACTATGAAAAGTAATCCTGCCGTAGAGAGGCTGATTGCCAAGCTGGTTACGGTGCTCTCCGAAGAGATGCAGATGTACAATGAGCTGCTGCTCGTCCTGCGCAAAAAGCAGTCCAGCATCATTGAAGGCAAACTGGAGGAGCTCCAACAGGCAATCATTGATGAGCAGACAGTCCTGAAAAAGACCGAGGCAATAGAGAAAACGCGGACCGCCTCGCTGCAGGACCTGAATGCGGCCCTGAACGAGGATGAGGAAGTGCGCACCATTGGACAGCTGGTCCAGCGGGTCGAATCGACCTACGCCGAACGGCTTTCCGATCTCCATCTCAGCCTGCAAAAAATCGTCCAGGAGGTGATGCTGGCCAACGAGGAAAACCGCTACCTGCTGGACTATTCCATCCGTTTCGTACGCGAGGCGGCCCGGGAGTTGATCAAGACTTCGGACCAGTTCCCGCTCTATTCATCCACCGGCGTCGGACAGGGCAGCGCCCAGGGTTCCGGCTTTATTGAAGGAACCATCTGATGGCAGGCCTCGCCGATATCATGGAAACCGGCAAGCAGGGAATGATGGTGTCCCAGGCCAGTATTCAGATCACCGGCAAGAATATCGCCAATATCAACACGACCGGGTATTCACGCCTGCGTCTCGATGTCAGTCCCCTCCTGCCGGAGCTGCTGGCCGGATTCAGCCTGGGCAGCGCCATCAACGGCGATTCGCTCCGGCGCATCCGCGAAGATTTCACCGACCGCCAGTTCTGGAACCAGAACTCGCTCCTGTTCCAGTACTCCCGGGAGGAAACCCTGTTGCAGCAGCTGGAGGGCGTCCTGCCGGTGGACAACGTGTCGGGCCTGCGGAATATGCTGGACGAATTCTGGGCCTCCTGGAACAACTTGGCCAACGATCCCGAAAGTGGCGTGGCGCGGACGGCAGTGGCTGATAAAGCCGAGACGCTGGTGCTCACATTCAACCGTGTGCATCGGGAGTTCGCCTCGTTCCAGTCAAGTATCGCCGACGAGGCCAAATCAGCCCTGGCTGAGATCAATCAACTGGCCCAGGAGATTGCCGAGATCAACAAGGTCAATCCGGGCAATAATTTTGACCTGGAGGATCACCGCAACCGGCTGATAGATGACCTGACCAGACTGGCCAATGTGACGGTTATCCGTAACGGCGGCAGCGTTTCCATAAGTATTTCCGGTATCGCCATCGTGTCCGGCACCAACAGTCTTGCTCTGGAAGCGCAGCAGACCCTGGACGCTCAGGGTATCGGTTCGATGAAGATCCTGCTGCCTGGCTCCACCCGTGAGCTGAAAATCACTTCCGGTGAGCTGGGGGCGATGCTGAATGTGTTGAACGTCGATATCCCCAACACCATTAGCAGCATTGACACAATGGCCAGCACCCTGGCCCAGGAGGTGAATGCCCTGCACCGCACCGGTTTCGATCTGAACGGCAACACCGGCCTCGATTTTTTCGCCAGCACCTCCACCGGCGCCGCGAGTCTGGCGATCAATTCCGCCATCAAGGCCGACACGAGCCTGATTGCCTCGGCCGACGCCACCGGCGAGCCGGGCAATGGGTCCCTGGCCCAGGCCATCTCCGATTTATCCGAAGAGGCGCTGATTGGCGACCAATCCATCGGAGAATTCCAGCGCACAATGGTGGCGAAGATCGGTACCCGAATTCAGGAGGCCCGTTTTTTGCGCACCAGCCAGGAGAAAGTGGTGGACCATCTGGTGATGCAGCGGGAGTCGGTTTCAGGCGTCTCCATCGAGGAGGAAATGACCCGCCTGGTGCAATTGGAGCAGGCCTTCGTGACGGCTTCCAGGCTGATCGCCACCGCAGACGAATTGACCCGAACCTTACTGAGCCTTGGATAAGGGACTTAAATAATGCGCGTCACAGCCACGATGATCCAGAATCAGATTCTGCGCAGTATGAGCATCGCCCAGGAGCAGATCTTTAACACCCAGCGGCAGATCAGCAGCAGCAAGGCGGTCAGTGTTTCCTCTGATGACCCGACCCGCTACGACCGCTCGGCACGATTCCGCACACTGCGGGCCCGGAGCGACCAGTTTCTGATCAACATCGAGGACGGGCTGAACTGGAGCGTCACCACCAGCACTTCACTGGGCCAAATCCACGACCTGTTGTCTAAAATCCATACCGACGGCCTCAATGCCCGCAACGATATCAACGCCGACACCCGGGCCATCACGGCCACGGCCATCGAATCCGTGCTGCAGGAACTGGTATCGCTGGGCAACACCGATTTTTCGGGCAAAAATGTGTTCGGCGGCACCATCACTGAAGGGGTCGCGCCGTTCGTTTTCGATGGCGTAGCCGTGACTTATAACGGCAATACCAGCCAGATCAGCCGGAAGATCGGTGAGAACACCTATATGGCCATCAATGTTACCGGGGATGAATTTCTGGGCGTCTTTGCGGCAGTACTCGATCTCCGCGATGGCCTGAATGCCAACGACAATACCGCCATCGACAGTGGCCTGGCCGACGTTGCCACCGCCCTGTCTGATATCCTCACCGTTACGGCGAGGGCCGGATCTACGCAGCGGCGCCTGGAGCTTACCCGCGAAAATTTACAAGTGGCAAAAATCAACCTTGAGTCCTATATTTCTCAGGCGGAGGACGTGGACTTGGCAGAAGCAATACTCAGATTCAATTCACAGGAACTTGGATTCAGGGCAGCCCTGGAGTCGAGTGCGCGTATCCAGAGCATTACCATTCTGGATCATCTGCGTTGATATGACCCAAAATCCAGATACCGAACAACCTGAACCGGTTTGGGCTCACGAATCTGGGCCCATAGAGTTTCCCACCGGTCTGCCCGGATTCGAGGATCACAAATCCTTCCGGCTGGAGAGCAGGAGCGATATGCGCCCGTTCCTCTGGCTACGCTCCCAGGATGACGCCGAGGTCGCCCTGCCGATGATTGACTGCCAGTTGCTGAGGCGGGAGGCCCAGCCGGAGTTAACCCCGGCGGCGGCCAAACTGCTGGGCGCCGAGGGCCCTGAGGAAGTCAGCCTGTTTTTCATCCTGAAAGTCGATCCGGCCAGCGGAACCATCACGGCCAACACGAAGGCCCCTGTGCTGATCATCTCCGGCAGTTCCCTGGGCTACCAGATATTTCTGGAGCGGCAGGATCTGAAGGTGGACGAGCCGTTGATCAATCTGGTGCCGCCGGCGGAAGGCGGCTAGCGCATGTTGGTGCTGACCAGGAAAAGCGGTGAGAGTATCCGCCTTGGCGAAGCCATTATCATCAAGGTGCTGGAGACCTCCGGGCGCCAGGTAAAAATAGGCATCACGGCGCCGCCCCAGATGCCCATCCACCGGGAGGAAATCTATCTCCGCATCCGTGAAGAAAACCTCGCTGCGGCCAAGGCCCACCAGGCTGCCGACAAACTGCTGGGCGGCCTGCCCGAGCAGCTCCGCAATATCCCCTCCTCGGAGGGAACCGGAAACTCTCCGGAAAAAAGCTGACCCCCCTTACTTTCCCGCGAACATATCTCCCCTGGCGATCCACGGCCCGATGGCGGCCGAACCGCCCCTTGCCACCGGGGCTGTTGAATGATTGGCAAACCGCCTATATTTTGGCTACACTTAAGACCGAAATGGAGTGCTTGGATTTGCCTCAATGGCCGCTGGCGACCGGTGTGAGGCCCGGCAGCGCAATTTTCCCTGCGGGACTTGCCGGCAGCCGAGGCTTCCCCGAGGCAGCGCGACCGGTTTCAGGAAAGGTGTCTTGCGATGGCATTTATTGAACACCAGCTAAAGCGGGAATTTCCGGCCGGAGCCGTCATCTTCAAGGATGGTGATGCGGGCCAGTCCATGTTCATCCTGATGGACGGGGAGGTCGAAATCTCGAAGGTGCTGGGGGACCACAAATCGATCCTGGCAACCATCGGCAAAGGCTCCATATTCGGCGAGATGGCCATCATCAACCGCCGCCCCCGGTCAGCCACGGCGCGGGCCACGACGCCTGTCCTGGCCCTGGAAATCAGCCGGGCGATGTTCCAGAAACGGCTGGAAGAGGTACCCCGGTGGATGCAGGGGTTTTTCGGCATCATGGCCGAACGGTTGCGCGAGGCCACCGATCGCCAAAGCACCGATAGCCCGGAAGATATCGCGCGCCAGTTTATCGCCATTTTGGACCTGCTGGCCAAGCAGACCGACCCCGACAACCAGGATCGCATCGTGCTGCCCTGGAACCAGACCGTGGCGACCCTGGCATTCCTCATGGGCGTGGATACGGACAGCATCAACGATATGGCCAATAAGCTGGTCACGGCGAAATTGGCCAAAAGCGACAAGCGGGAGAAGGTCGGGCGGGTGCTGATCTTCGAACATCCGGATAAAATTGAGCAGTTTGCCCAATTCTGCAAGGAGCAATATTTGGTGGCCGGCGGCCATCTGGAGGAGCATTCGAAGCCGTTCCGCTTCAGTTCGCCGCACGAGGCGAAAATACTCCAGGTTGTCGATGCGGTGATGGAGGAACGCGGTTCGGTAGATGATTTTCCGGAGGAGGTTCTGGCCAGCGCACTGCAGGCCAAGTATCACCAGCCGATGGCCTATTTCAAGGAATCGCTGGATAAAATGGTCGCTGAGGGGGTCATTGATATTTTCAACCCCGATGGCGGCGAAGCGGCCTACAGGGTGAATAACAGGGATCTGTTCAGCGAGCGGATCCAGAAAATGAAATTGGTCCAAGAACTACACGAACTGGTGCAAAAGCTTTCGGAATGACCCAATTCAATGGCCCCCCGCCCGAGGAAATTACCCTCTGCCTGGTGGTCCAGAATAGATACGGCAACCTGGCCAATGCCCTGAATTCAGTAAACCGCCTGTCGGCCCGGATGGTGGTGGTCGATGCCGGACCCGGCAATTCGGCTGTGGCGCACTTGGCCTCTGAGTACGATGCCGACTATCTCCAGGTGCCGGCGGACCCGGACGAGAGCGCCCTGTGGAACCAGGCCCTGGAGCGGGTGAAATCCCCCTGGGCGCTGTTCCTCCAGCAGCAGGAGGTGCTGCACAATAACGACCCGGAAATCCTCTTCCAGCAGGTCCGCCAGGCCGAAGCCAGCGGCATCGCCTTCGACCTGCCCATCATCCACTTTGGCGAGCCCAGCAACCACCATTTCGAAACCAGGATAATCCGCACCGGCGCCGGCGTCTCCTGGTCCCATCTGGTTTACCCCAACCTCAAGGATAGCCTGGCGGTAACGGCCCGGAAGCGGGGGCTGGCATCCCCGGCGCAGATCATGGCCTCCGCGGCGGTGATCAGCCTGGGCGAACCGGAGTATGAAGAATGGGAGCTGCGGGACGCCCTGTTGCGCATCGAACGGGAACTCGACCGGGACGCCGAACAGGTGCGCTACTGGTTCCATCTGGCCGATGTGGCGATCCGGCTGGAAGAATGGGACCGCGCCCATGCCGCGGTAGAGGAGGGGCTAAGCGTGATCTACCGGACGCCGGGCATTGCCCTGGAGGAACCCCAAGCCGTCAACGGCCTGATCGGCCTGTTCTGCCAGACCATGCTGCGCAGCGAGTATTTCCCGGAAAAGACGGTGCAATCGTTATTGACCATCTACCGGAACATGCCTGCCGACGGCCGCTTTGCCGTGCCGTTGGGACGCCTGCTGCTGGCGGTCGGCCGGGAAGCCGAAGTGGCCCAGGTCCAGCGCAGCGCCGTAGATTATTATTTCAATCAGCGCCGCTACCATCTGTCCAGCGCGGAGGGGCTTTACAAGCCGGTCCTGTTTGAGTGGGAACTGGCCTGGCAGCAGACCGGCGACCAGCTGCTCAAAAGTATTGTGGAGGTTCAGACCATGTTGAAAAGCTACAATTTCCGGCTCCAGCCGATCCTCCAATATATCTACCAGAACCATCGGAAACTTTTTTTCGAGATTCAAACCATCCTCCAGCAAAGCCTGAAAAAACTGGGCTGAGCCCATGCCGAAACTGTCCGTCTGCATGATCGTCCGGGATGAGGCCGAGCGGCTCCCCGGCTGCCTGGAGAGCATCCAGGACCTGCATGCGGAACTGATTGTGGTGGACACCGGCTCCACCGATGAGACGGTAGCCATTGCCCGGCGGTACGGCGCCCGGGTGGAACAGTTCACCTGGATTGACGATTTTGCGGCCGCCCGGAACGAGTCGCTACGCTATGCCAGCGGGGACTGGCGGCTCTGGCTGGATGCCGATGAGCGTCTCGACCCTGCGGCGGCGGACCTGCTCTACCATTTGCCCCCCCGGGCCAAGCGCCCCACCATCTACCAGGTGCACCTGCGCAATTTCCGCCCCGGGGGCCAGCAGGTGACCATGTCCATGTCGCACCGCCTCATATCCCACCATCGGCAGATCCGCTTTGCCGGGCGCATCCATGAGCAGGTACAGGCCAGTCTCAAAGCCGCCGGAGGGGTGGAAAAGCCGTCCGGCCTGATCCTGGATCATCACGGCTACGACCTGGAAGGGGAGGCCATGGCTGCCAAACTGCGCCGCAACCGGCCTTTGCTGGAAGAGATGGTCCGGGAAGAGGGCTCCACCTATGCCCTGTTTACACTGGGCCAGAATTATGCCATGACCGATGAAACGGAAGCGGCCCTCGACACTTTCAGAAAAGCCGCCGCCGCCGGAGGTTTCCAGGGACTGTCCCAGGTGCCGCTGCTGAATAATATGGCCGAGTGTTGCTGGAAACTGGAGCAGTTGGACGAGGCGGAACGGATCGCCCGCCAGTCGCTCGAACTGACCACCGAGCAGACCGGCGGACATTTCATCCTCTACCGGATTCTCCAGGCCAGAGGCGACCGTGCCGGGCAAATCGCCTGCCTGCAGGCAGTGCTGGAGGTGAGCCGCAAAGGGGAGCGGGGTGAGATCGGCCCTGTTGCGCAAGACGTGATCATCGCATCGCGCTTCGTGCTGTTCAGTTTGGCCGGTCTCCACCTGGCGGCGGAAAACTATAGCGCCGCCGAGGAAGACATCCGGGCCTGCCTGGCCCTCATCCCCGACGAACCTGAAGCCATCGCAGTGCTATGGTCGGCCCTGGCGGGGCAGAAGCGCTGGGGGGACATCGTCGCTGCCGCCACCGGCATGCCGGCGCCCCTGGGCGAGCGGCTCCGGGAACTTCAGGGACTGGCGTATATCAAATTGGGAGAGATGGGGCAGGCTGTGGCCCATTATGAGGCCTGGTATGCCGAGCACCCGGAACTGGCCGATGTGGGGCGGCGTCTGGCCGGCCTCTATGCCCATGCCGGCCGCGCCGCTGACGCCGAGGCAATCCTCACCGGCCTGGCCCAAGCGGACCACTAAGGCCCCGGCAGACAGACCTTTCCGGGCAACCCGTTTCCGCCTGCGCACGGCCCAACCTGTCTGGGGCAAACGGGGCTGCGGATCGCAAAGGGCACGAATACCTGCCGGCAGGTCTGCTTCGGGCCTGGGAAAGGCCCCGGCAGGAGACATTTTTTCTCGGCCGTTAATTAAAAATTAGAGAAACAGAATATTTTTTTACAAATAATATAATTATATTTTGACAACTGTCTCTGAATATCCGTCGATAATCGGTATGCAATTTTTCTAGACAGCGGCACGATTTACACACTACATTCTATGTCGTGAGCCGTAAATATGCCCCGAATTGGCGTAAATAAGCGGCATAAATATAATTCATCATCAAATAATTGTCAAGGATTAATTTAACTATGACTGGATTTTCATGGCAATTTGGGGAACGCTTCCGGACCATCCGCAAGATGGCCAAACTGAATCAGGACGAATTCGGTCTGCTGTTGGGCGTCAGCCGCCAGACCATCAATGCCTACGAGAACAACCGTCAGCGTCCACCCCTGGATATGATGGAGAAAGTATGTGCCAAACAGAACATTGCGCCCCTCTGGCTTCTATCCGGGCTTGGGGAGCCGCTGGTGGCCACCTATTCCGAGGTAGAGGGCCGCGATCCCATGACCCGCACCTCCGATGACGTCTATACCCCGGAACAGAATGCCCTGATCGGATTCATCAGGTCCGACCGGACCCGGGCGCACAAACTGGCCCACTTCCTCATGGAACAGGGCATCAGAAGCATAGGACCCGGCACCAAACTGGATATCTAGGACCGGCTGGCCCGGTCTGTCCCGCCTGCGTACATTGGCCTCTGGCGCAGTCCGGCCTGCAGGGTCGGACAGACGCTGAAGGCCAACAACATGATTCGCCAGCCACCAGTCTGCCGCCCTATCCGGCTCTCCCGGGCTTTGGCCCTCAGCCTGTCGATCATGACCGCCGCGGCTGCCCAGTCGGGGCATCCCTGGCAGCCCTATATCTTGGTGGGCGAAAGCGGCCATAACCTGGCCCGCACCTCCCGGGACCTGGTCCAGCGCCTTTTTCTGCAGAATTACCGGCTGCTGGGACGCTATCACCCCGGCGGGGACACCAGCCGCGAGGTGCTGGTGGTGACCCATCCCGCCCTGCTCGCGGCAACCGGCATCGGTCCCCCCGAGGGGCTGCTGGCCGCGGTCTGCCGGATCGCCCTGGAGAGCAAGGGCGGGTTCACCTACATCCGCATGCAAAATATGCCTTACTGGGGCCAGGCCTGGTATGGCGATCGCTACCCGGCCGTGGCGACGGCGCTGGAGACCTTTCAGCGCTCCCTGCTGGCTGCCATGCCGCCCTTGCGGGGCCAGTTTAACCGCTATTACGGCGGTCCCGCCCGGCCCTTGGAACCGGCCCGGCTCCGCGCCTACCGCTACAGCCGGCGCAGCCCCGGGTTAAGCGACTGGCGGGTTCTGGCCCGCTTCGGCTTGCAGGCCGACGCCGTGCAGGCCGTCGAGCAGGCTCTGGCCAGGGCTGAGGGGATCGCCAAGGTGTTTTCCCTGCCCGCCCCGGGTGGCGCCGGCCAGCTGTTCGGCTTCGCCCTCAGTGGAGACCCGGATGACGGGGAAATTCTGACCCTGCTGGACCGTGGGCAGCTGCGGCATGCCGCCAGTTTACCCTATGAGCTGCTGGTTTACGATGGGCAGATTATGGTTCTGCCACTGCGCTACCGGCTGCCTCTCGGCTCCCCCGGCATGGACCGCAGGACATTCCGGCAGTTAAAGAAATTACAGAATCGCTGGTTTGAGAAACTGTCCAGCCTGTTTGCTGGGGCGGGAGGGAATTAGCGCCGGCTAGGTGAAGAGGTCCACGAGCCGGGGCTGTTCAGGCCCCTGCCCGGCAAAGAGAGTGGCCGCGTCAGCGTTCCCTTCGAGGCGCTCCCGGGCCTCTGCGGCGCGTTCCTGCGAGAGCTCGGTGCGGGCGGCGAATTCCATCTGCGTGGCCTGGGCTGCCACCCGGTGGTCCTGGCTCGAAGGTTGGGCCGGAGCCAGCGCTGCCCGCCGGACGGTTTGCGCTTTCTGAATCGTGGCCTGCGGATCATCCGGAACCGGCGAGGTATCGAGCTGCACCTCTCCGCCTACCGCATATCGCCGCCCATCGGGGCCGGTCACGAAATCAAACTGCGCACCACCGCGGGCCAGGCCTGCGGCAGCAGCCAGATGGGCCCGTTCATGCTGCCGTACCGAGGCATCGCGAGCTTTTAATTCGGCCACGCGCTGCTTTTCCTCCGCCGTCAGCTCGCGTATGCCGGCTTTTTCCTCCGCCGTCCGCGAACTGTCGTCTGCCGGACGGTTTTCCTGGGGAGCCTGGGAATCTTCGGTCCGAGGCGCCTCGGCAGGGCCAACGGCCGATTGATTCTCCCCGGCCTCCCGGGTTGAGGTTGCCTCACCCGATTGAGGGTTGGATTCGTCCGCCGGCCGCGCACCCTCTGCGGGGGCAGCCTCTCCGGCTGGAGCTGCGCCCAGGGGCGCTGTGGCGCCGAATGCCGGTTGCAGTGCTATGGCTGATACGTCCATTGTTCCTCATGGCCGAGCGGCTTCAAATGGCCGCTCCGGCGCTGTAAACTACTTCACCATCTTCAATTATCGGTATATATGGCGATTCCTTTAGGCAATTTTTGGCCCCCGGCCCCCTGCAGGCAGTTATGGACATCCCTGATGGGTGTGCGTAAACTTTTTGCCCATGCAAGGCGAATTTACCTGTAGCTGGCCTAATTAGGACATCAGCGCTATGACTCAGTCCCTCCCGACACTAAAAATCGGCCCCGACGGACCCCTGGACCGGCATCTGCTGACGGACCGCTTTGGCCGCATCTTCAACTATCTGCGCATCGCCGTGGTGGAGCGCTGCAACCTGCGCTGCATTTACTGTATGCCCGAGGAGGGTATCCCCTTCACCGCGCGTAAGGAATTGCTCACCACGGACGAACTGTTGCGGGTGGTGCGGGCCGGCACCGGACTGGGCATCCGGAAAATCCGCTATACGGGCGGCGAGCCGCTGCTGCACCCCGATATCGTCGCGCTGGTTGCCGGCGCGGCCTCCCAGCCGGGCATCGATTCGGTCCACCTGACCACCAATGGCGTCCTCCTGTCACGTCTGGCCGGGGAGTTGCGCCAGGCCGGCCTTTCCGGCGTCAATATCAGCCTTGATACGCTCCGCGAAGACCGTTTCGCCAGCATCACCCGGCGCAGTGAACTGGCGGCGGTCCTGGCCGGTCTCGAGGCGGCCCAGACGGCCGGCTTCGAGTCGATAAAAATCAATGTGGTGGCGTTGCGCGGATTCAACGATGACGAAATCATCGATTTCGCCGAAATGACCCGGGACGCCGATCTCACCGTAAGGTTCATCGAGCTGATGCCGTTCGATGCCCACCAGATCTGGAAAACCGGCACTTTTCTGCGCCTCGACGTCGTGCGCCAGCAACTGGCCAGCGAGTACGGCGCCCTGGCAGCCGCTGAAGGTTCCGCCACGGAAACCGAGGCCTTCCGGATACCGGGCTTCCGGGGCAAGGTGGCTCTCATCCCGGCCTATACCCGCTCCCTCTGCTCGGCCTGCAACCGGGTCCGCCTGACCGCTGACGGCAAGCTGCGAAACTGCCTCTACGGCAAGCATGAGTATGATCTGAAGGCTGTGCTGCGGGGTGGCGGCAGCGCTGAGGATATCCGGGACCTGCTGCGTGAAGCCGTGGGGCACAAGGCCCGGGACGGTTGGGCCGCCCAGGAGGAGGCCGTGGACGGCGGCGGCCGCGAGCGGGTCAGCATGACCCAGATCGGGGGCTGAATTGCCCGTCCCCTGCAGCCCGCCGGCGCAGTATGGCCAAAGCTGAGCCGGGCCCGTCAGGTCTCAGCCACCTGGATGACGCCGGACGGGTCAGGATGGTGGACGTCTCCGCCAAAGGGGGCAGTCTGCGGCAGGCCCGGGCCCAAGGCACCATCCGCATGTCGGCCGCAGCACTCGCCGCTGTTACCGGGCAGGCGGTCCCCAAAGGCAATGTGCTCACCACCGCCCAGCTGGCCGGCATTCAGGCCGCCAAGCGGACCGCCGACCTGATCCCCCTATGCCATCCCCTGAGCCTGGCCTGGGTCGATGTGGCCTTCGAAATCGTTGACGGCGGCATCGAGATTACCTCCCAGGTGAAAGCCCTGGAGACCACCGGCCTGGAGATGGAGGCGCTGACGGCGGTATCGGTGGCGGCCCTCACGATCTACGACATGTGCAAGAGCATGGACCGGGAGATGACCATCGGCGACATCCGGTTGCTCGAGAAGCGCGGCGGAAAATCGGATCCAGGCCCGGCATACCGGCCGAAGGCGGCGGTCGTGATCGTCTCCGATTCGGTGGCGGCCGGGGAGCGGGAGGACCGCTCCGGGGCTCTCCTCAGGGCCGGACTGGAGGAGGCCGGCTGCCCGCTGCTGGAGACCGAAATTGTCCCCGATGAGGCCCAGGCGCTGCGGCCGGTCATCGAGCGGCTCGTGGCGTCCGGCGCGGAACTGATCCTGACCACCGGCGGCACCGGCCTGGGGCCCCGGGATATCACGACGCCGGCAGTGGAGCCGCTGCTGACCGGCCGCCTCCCCGGGGTGGAGCAGGCCCTGCACGCCTATGGCCGCCAGCGGTTGAGCACCGCCATGTTGTCGCGGCTGTTGGCCGGCAGCATCGGTGACACGATTATCGTCTGTCTGCCCGGCAGCGATTCAGCGGCCAGGGACGGGCTAAACGTTCTGCTGCCGGCCATATTCCATGCCTTCGAGGTTCAGCACGGCGCCGGCCACGACCGGCACTAGGCCAGATTCGTTATGCCGGCCCTGCTGCTAGCCGTCCCCTTTTTCGGCATCGCCTTGATCTACGCCTCCGTCGGCCTGGGAGGCGGCTCGGCCTACGCTGCCCTGCTCCTGCTGGCCGATACGGACTATACCACCATCCCGGCCACCGCCCTCACGCTGAACCTGGTGGTGACCACCCTCAGCGCGGTCACATTTATCCGTAGCGGCCAGCTGAAAGTGGCCCGGGTCTGGCCCTATTTTATCCTGTCGGTCCCTTTGGCCTACTTTGGCGGCAGGCTGAATTTGCCCCGGGATGTTTTCCTCTGGCTGCTGCTGCTGTCGCTTATGGCCATTGCCGGGCGGATATATTTCTGGAACGGCACGGCGACGCTGGTGCAGTTGAGCCGGCGGGAACGGGTGGCGGTCGGCCTGGCGCTGGGGGCCCTGCTGGGCTTTCTGGCCGGGGCCGTCGGCATCGGCGGGGGGATATTCCTGGTGCCGCTGATTATCCTGTTTGGCCTGGGCACCGCGCGGGAAGCCGCTTCCGCGGGGACCGTCTTTATCTGGGTGAACTCCCTGGCCGGCCTGCTGCCGAGAGTGCAGAGTGGCCTCTGGGACCCGCGCTTCATCCTGCCCCTGATGCTGGCCGTGGCGGCCGGAGGGCTGGCCGGGGCGAGCCTGGGCGCCTACCGCCTGCAACCGGCAACGGTGCAGCGGGTGCTGGGCATCGTCATTCTGGCGGCCATCGTTTCCGTCGGGACCAAGCTGGCATGATCAGCGTCGCCGAGGCCCACCGGCTGATTGCCGCCGTCGTGCCGGGACCGGCCATCGAGGAATGTCGCTGGCAGGCGGCCGCCGGGCGGGTCTTGGCCCAACAGGTTGCGGCCACCTTTCCCATGCCCCGCTTCACCAACTCGGCCATGGATGGTTTCGCGGTCCGGGCCGCCGACACCTCCGCTGCCTCTAAAGACCGGCCCGTCGAACTGCCCCTGCAAGGTGTGGTGGCCGCCGGCACAGAAAAACCCCCTCAGGTGCACCCTGGCCAGTGCGCCCAGATTATGACCGGCGCGCCGCTGCCCGAGGGCGCCGACAGCGTGGTGATCGTGGAGCATACCAACGGCTATGACAGCGATCCGGTGCAGATTTACCGGCCCGTTGCAGTGGGGGATAATGTGCGCCAGGCCGGGGAAGAGGTGCGGGAAGGAGACCTGCTCCTCGAACCGGGCGTCCGGATGGGGCCGGGGGAGCTGGGCACGCTGCTCGGTTGGGGTCTGGAGCGGGTTTCGGTTTACCGTGCCCCGGCCGTCGCCATCGCGGCCACCGGCGACGAGCTGGTGGCGCCGGGCAACGCCCTCAAACCGGGCCAGATATACAACACCAATTTGCCGGTCCTTTCGCGCCTGGTCACGCTGGCCGGGGGGAGCCTGTCCGGGTCGGCTGTGCTGCCCGATGACCCCGCCCGGCTGGAGCAGGAGCTCGCCGGCCTGTTGAGCGGCGCGGACATACTGCTCACCTCCGGCGGGGTCTCCATGGGCCGCTTCGACCATCTCCGGGATGTGCTGGAGCGGCTGGGCCTGGAGGAACTGTTCTGGAAAGTGGCCCAACGTCCCGGCAGTCCCCTGCTGTTCGGCCGCCTGGACAGCACGCTGGTGTTCGGCCTGCCCGGCAACCCCGTCTCGGCCATGATCGTTTTCCTGGAGTATGTCTGGCCGGTGCTGGAGCAGCTGCAGGGACTTGCGCCCCAGGCCAAAGTGACCGCCGAACTGGCCGCCCCCTTTCCCAGGGTGCGCGGCAAGCACCGCTTTCTGTTCGGCCAGGCCTGGCTGGAGGAAGGCCATCTGAAGGTGCTGCCCGCACGGAAATTGGGTTCCCACATGTTCACCTCATCCCTGGGGGCCAACTGCATTCTGGAGACGCCGCCGGGAGAGGCACCGGCGCCCCCTGGCGAGCGGGTCAGCCTGCGGCTGCTGCCGTGGTCCGGGCTGGCTGGACAGGCCCCCGGACCTGTAGATTAGGCGGCGTCATGGAGATCACCGTACACCTTTTCTCCCATCTCAAGTATGCCCTGGAGGCTGCCTCGCTGACCCTCGACCTTCCCGCCGGGGCCACCAGCGCCGATGTTGTGGATGCCGTGCGCGGCCGGCTCAGCGCTCCCCAGGCCGATATTCCGCTGCAGGTGGCGGTGAATCAGGTCTACGTCCGGGAGGCGGTGCCTCTGCAGGCCGGTGATGAAGTGGCCCTGATCCCGCCGGTGCAGGGCGGCTAGGGCATGGTCCTGGCCGAAATGGTGGGCGGTCCCCTGCCGCCGTTCAGCGCTGACCCGGAGGGCGGCAAGACCGGGGCCGAAGTGGTCTTCCAGGGACGGGTCCGGGACGAGGAGAACGGCCGCGCCATCGTGGCTCTGGACTACGAAGTCTATGCCGGGATGGCCGGGAAGGAACTGTCCGCCATCGTAGCGGAGACCGCCGGGCGGTTCGACATTCAGGACCTCTTCTGCCGCCACCGCACCGGCCTGGTTCCCGTCGGAGAGGCGTCCCTGCAGATCGTCATCTGGTCCCGGCACCGCGAGGCGGGACTGGAAGCGGTGGCCTGGCTGGTGCGGGAGATCAAGCTCCGGGTGCCGGTCTGGAAATGGGGCATCTGCGCGGATGGGGAGCGTTTTCCCTCCGTTGCCGGAGCCCGGGACCCCAGCTGATGGCCCAGGGGAATTCCATCGATCCCAAGACCAAAATTGTGGTCACGCTGGGGCCCGCTTCGGACAGTCCGGAACTGCTCCGGGAGCTGCTGCGGGCCGGTCTGAACGTGGCCCGCATCAACACCTCCCATGCCGACCCGGAGGCTATCGTCCGGCAGATTCGCCTCCTGCGGGAGGCGGCGGCAGCCGAAAACCGGGTGGTCGGTCTGCTCCTCGATCTGGCGGGACCCAAGATTCGCGTCGCCAACATTCCTCCCGGGGGACGGACCCTGGTGGCGGGCGAGACCCTGACTCTGGGTCCGGCTGCCGAGGCTGACCTGCAGATACGGCCGGCGGTGGGCTTTAAGGCGGTGGCCGATGAGGCCCAGGTCATGCTGGATGACGGCAGGTTCCGGCTGGAGGTGCTGGGACACATTTCGGACACGCTGCTGGAACTCAAGGTCATATACGGCGGTCTGCTCACGCCCAACAAGGGGGTCAACTTCCCCGGCGTGGCCCTGGATGTGCCCTCGGTCAGCGAGGCAGACAAGGCCAATCTCCGGCTCGGTCTGCGGGAGGGCATCGACTGGGTGGCGCTCTCCTTCGTCCGGTCGGCCAGCGACCGGGAGCCTATCGAGGCCATATTTGCCGAGGAGGGCCGGCGGGTTCCCGTCATGGCCAAAATCGAGAAACCGGAGGCGGTCGAGGACCTGGCGGCGATCATTGATGTCTTCGATGGTATCATGGTGGCCAGGGGGGACTTGGGCGTGGAGATGGCGCTGGAGCAGGTGCCCCTGATTCAGAAAAGGATTATTTCCGCCTGCCGGGCGGCCGGCAAACCGGTGATCACCGCCACTCAGCTGCTCGACAGCATGGTAACCGCTCCCACCCCGACCCGGGCCGAAGTGAACGATGTGGCCAATGCCATCTTTGACGGCACCGATGCCCTCATGCTGTCCAATGAAACGGCCGTGGGCAAATATCCGGTGGAGGCGGTGAAGACTCTGCATAACGTGGCCTTGGCCACTGAGTCATCGGTGTTGGCCCAGCGCCGGGATGGGGGCCAGCGGGCGAAAGTCACCGTGGGGACGGCCATCAGCCACGCCGCCTGCACCATCGCCAGGGAGTGCGGCTTTCCGGTGATCGTGACCATGACCCACAGCGGTGTGACGGCCCGGGGCGTCTCCCGGTTCCGGCCAGCGGCGCGGATCGTGGCCTTTTCGCCCTCGGACCAGACCTGCCGCCAGCTGCAGCTGGTGTGGGGCGTCTTCCCGCTTCTGGTGGAAGAGTTCACCAGCACCGATGAGATGATCGCCAATGCCGAAAAACGGCTGTTGGACCAGGGGCTTATCGGCACGGGGGAGTATTTTGTCTTTACCGCCGGTGTCCCCATCGGGATAGCCGGCAGCACCAATCTGCTCAAAGTTCAGCAGGTCGGCAGTGAGTAACCGGCGCAGGCTGATCCTGGCGCCCCTCGGCGGGCTGCTTCTGGCCGGCTGCGTGTTCATCGGCCGGGGCGGGGAGGCGGCCACTCTGCACGCCCTCACCGATGCCGCCGATATGATAACGGTGGGGCAGCTGCAGCCCCTGCCGGCCGCGCCCGGCGGTGCAGGCGGTCTGGGCCGGGGAACAGTGGCCGCCCGCCGGATCGTTTGGGGCGATGCGATCAGTTTTATGATGGGCAGCGCTGCCGGTCTCCAGGAAATACCGGTGCTCTGGATTACCGGCCAGGACGATCCGCCGGCAGGGGATTGGCTCTGGTTCTTGGGGGGCACAGGCCCCGGTCCCCGGCAACTGCTGGGCTGGACCCTGCCCAACCGGGCCGGTCTGCTGGTGCGGCATATCCAGGTTCAGATGGTCCTGGCCAGGCTGGCGGGACTGACCCCGGACGGGGGACCATTGATCGAGATACTGCTGCGCAACGCCTACGACCGGGACCTCGAGATTCCCGAGTTCCGCTTGCAGAGGGGCCAGTTGCAGCTGCATCCGGATGTGACCATCCTCGTCTGGGCAGCCGGGGCGCCGGAGCCACAATTACTGGAACCGCTGCCGGGTCGCCAGGTCATGCTCGATCAGACCAAGGTGACCTCGCTGATATCGGGGGAGGAGCAACGGCTGGCGCTGGACTTGGAAGCCATCTGGGGACCGCAGGCCCGCGCGGCGCTGCAGGTGACCGTGGAAATCAAGCCCTACGGCAGGTATCGCCTCGATCTGTCGGCCGGCGAGGGGTTATCCGGCCTCGACGGGGCGGAGGATTAAGCGGGCCACGGGCCCAGGCCAATTTGACCGCCGGTCCGCTGCATGGCGCCAGGGGGACCCTCCTGCGATGACGCCCAGAAGCCAGAGCAGTGCTATGCTGCCGATGAGGATGTAGGCCAACTTTTCCATAATACCTTCCTTGCGACATAGCCCCAGAGGTTAGCCCGGACCGGGCAACGCAAAAATTTGATACCGCAGACAGGTCACTTACCGGGGCATTTTGCTGCCGGATAGCGATTGGAGGGGGTGATTTTATTGGGATTTCGCGCAGGTCCGGAGTAGATTGGAGCCCTGACGTAATAATTTCAAGCAGTTAGAGCATCCGGGGGGGAATCCCATGCAGCCGAAAAAATCCCTATTAATGTTAGGCGTATTGCTGGCCGCTTTGCAGGGCCAAGCCACGCCCACACATCAGATTATTCATCCCACCGCCGATATTCTGCCTGCATTGACCCTGAACCTGCAGGGGGGCTTCGCAGATATTGTCGGCCAGCGCGGGTGGCGTCCGGCCGTTCGGATAGGTCTCGGCGGGGCCGCGGAGTTCGAATGGTCGCAGCAATATTTCTACAGCGATCTGGAGGCCGGGAAAGGGTCCGTGCCGGTGGCGGGCATAAAAATTCGGCTGCCCAAGGCGGTGCCGTGGCTTGACTGGTCGTTGGCGTTTTACAATGCCCAGAAATGGAGCCCTACTTATTCCCTGGAGTACGCAATCAATGAGAGCGCAGAGTATAGGGCAGCCAATATCGCCTCGGTCAATTTTGAAAGTATTTATTCCCGGGTCGACCTGCTGCTGGGTGTGCAGTTAAGCGAAAAATTGCGGCTCTATCCGTCCCTTTATGTCCTCGACTCTCGCGCCCGAAATCTGCGTGTGTCTTTCCGCTTTTTTGACGAAGAACAGTCCGCTTCGATTGAGATACCTGAAATCGCCCAGGAATGGATGGTGGGCGGTGGAATGGGCTTCACTTTTCAGGCCGCGTCCGATTTTGCCTACGTGGGACAGGCCTTGGCAGCGCCGCAGTACCAGCTCGATACGGCGACAAATGAACTGCGGCTGGCCTATCGCTACCTGATCGTGGTGGGGACGAGGTATCAGATCGGGAATGTGATCGTCCTGGATACAGGCATCTACCACGATGCGCTGGAAATCCTGCTATCGAAACTACAGGTCTATGCTCGCCTAAACCTGGTGTTTGATCTACAGAGAGTGATTAGGAGGCAGTAGCTGCAGCGGCGTCCGGTTGACGGTCTGTCGGCCGCAGATTAAAGGCGTGTTCGCCCCGCCACGGCCAGATAATCCCTTGTCCGGTCGCCACATGGCCCCTAAGTTGTACCCTTGAAGTGAGTCTTGTTCCACTGCCCCGCCCCAGAAGACTGACGGCCCCTGGCCTGCTCCAGCGCCTCCTTTCAGGAGGTTTTTTTTGAGCCCAATTAACACATGACCCAGCCCCGGAAAGTCCGCTTGATGGACGCCGGCCAGATGGCCGAAACCGTTCAACGGCTGGCCGCGGAGATCATGGCCCGCTACCCGGCCGGCTCCGATATGGGCATTATCGGCATCCGCACCCGGGGGGACCACCTCTCCAGGCGCATTGCCGGGATCATCAGGGCCGAGCTGGGCAGCGCCGTGAAACTGGGCACCGTGGACGTCACCTTCCACCGGGACGATTTTCGCACCCGGCTCCCTTCGCCCCAGGTGGGGCCTTCAGACATACCGTTCGGCGTGGATGATCTGCCCCTGGTGCTGGTGGACGATGTCCTCTACACCGGCCGGACCGTGCGGGCGGCGATCAACAGTATTATGGATTTTGGCCGGCCCGCTTCTATCGAACTGGCCGTGCTGGTGGACCGGGGCGGCAGGGAACTTCCGGTGCAGGCCGACTATCTAGGACTGGCCCATGCCGCCGCAGCTAACGAGCACATCCAGGTACGCCTGGAGGAAGTGGACGGCAGCGATGAAGTGCTGCTGCTGGAGTACGGCGGTTGACTGAACCAACCGTATCGCTGACCCACCTGCTGGGCCTGGAAGGGGTCTCGGCGGCCGACATACAGATTCTGCTGGACACCGGCTTCACATTCAGGGAAGTGCTGGACCGGCCCATCAAGAAGGTGCCCACCCTCAGCGGCATCAATGTGGTCAACCTGTTCTTCGAAAATTCGACCCGCACCCGCATCTCCTTCGAGCTGGCCGAGAAGCGCCTCAGCGCCGATGTCACCAATTTCAGCGTCGGGGGATCGAGCCTGGACAAGGGAGAGGGACTCAAGGACACGGTCCTCAACATCCATGCCATGAAAATGGATGCGGTCGTGATGCGGCACCCGGTACCCGGGGCGGCGGTGCAGTTGAGCCGCTTCGTCGATGCGGTGGTGATCAATGCCGGTGACGGCAGCCACGAGCATCCCACCCAGGCCTTGCTGGACATGCTGTCGCTCCAGGAGCGCTTTGGACGCCTCAAGGGACTCAAGGTGGGCATCATCGGTGATATCGCCCACAGCCGGGTGGCCCGGTCGAATATCTTCGGGCTGCTCACTATGGGAGCCGAGGTGGCGGTCTGCGGGCCCGGCCACCTGATTCCCCCGCAGGTCGAAGCGCTGGGGGTGTCAGTGGTACCCGATGTGGATGACCTGCTGGGCTGGGCCGATGCGGTGAATGTCCTGCGCATCCAGCGGGAGCGGATGGGCGCCGGACTGATCCCGTCGGTGCGGGAATACCGGGCCGGCTTCGGCCTGACCAACGAGCGCCTCGCGCGCCACAAGCGGGAAATCATCATCCTGCATCCGGGACCGATCAACCGGGGCGTGGAAATCGACAGCGATGTGGCCGACAGCGACCAGGCCATCATCCTCGACCAGGTCATCAACGGCGTGGCGGTGCGCATGAGTATCCTTTACCACCTGCTGGGTCCCCGGGCCGCGGGCTGATGGCCGCCGGGGCTCTGCCAGGCCAGATTCTCATTACCGGCGGCAGGGTATACGATCCTGCCACGGGCAAATCGCGGCGCGTTGATCTGGCCGTGAAGCGCGGCCGGCTGGTGGAGCCGGAGAGCCTCGACCGGGGCAAAACCACCGTCATTGATGCCGCCGGCTGCCTGATTACGCACGGCTTTATTGATCTCCATGCCCACTTCCGGGAGCCGGGCAGGGAGGACAAGGAGACCCTGGCCAGCGGCGCCCAGGCCGCCCTGGCCGGCGGCTTTACAAGGGTCTGCGTGATGCCCAACACCGAGCCGCCCATCGATTCGCCGGAAGCGGTCCGGGCCCTGCTCGAAAAGAGTGCCGGGCTCCCGGTGGAGATCATGGTCATTGGCGCGATCACCGCCGGCCAGCAGGGGGTCGAGCTGGCCGAGCTGCGGGCGATGCGCGCGGCCGGCGCGGTGGCCTTTTCCGATGACGGCGTGCCGATCCGCAACGGCCAGGTGCTGCGCCATGCCCTCTATTATGCGAAGGACCTGGGCGTGCCGCTGATCAACCATGCCGAGGACCCGGACCTGCGCGGCGCCGGGGTGATGCATGAAGGGGCCCTCTCTACGCGGCTGGGTCTGCCGGGAAATCCGGCCCTGGCCGAGGCGGCCATGGTCTACCGGGACCTGCTGCTGGCGGCCGACACGGGGGGACGGCTGCATGTGCCCCACCTGAGCACGGCCGAGGCGGTGGCCCAGGTACGGGCTTTCAAGGCCGCCGGCGCCCATGTCACCGCCGAAGCGACCCCGCATCATTTGGCACTGACCGAAGAGCTGCTGGCCGGTTACGATCCGATGGCCAAAGTGGCCCCGCCGCTACGATCCGAGAGTGACCGGCGGGCGGTGGTGGCCGGGCTGCAGGACGGCACCATCGACTGCATTGCTACCGACCACGCGCCCCACACCGTCGAGGAAAAGGAGCAGGATATGCTCCAGGCCCCCTTCGGCATGATCGGGCTGGAGTCGGCCTTCGGCCTGGCCCATACGGCGCTCACCGAGGCCGGTCTGACTACCGAAAAGGTGCTGGATCTGCTGACCACGGGACCGGCCGGCGTGCTGAACCTTGAGCTGCAGCCCCTCCAGCCCGGGGCGGTGGCGGAGCTGGTCGTGGTCGATCCGGCGGCCGAATGGACCTTCGGGCCGGAGCACATCCACTCCCGCTCCCGGAACACACCGGCGCTGGGCCGCCGATTGAAAGGGCGGGTCCGGGCAACCCTGTCACCCCACGGTCTATATCTGGGGCATTAAAAGCCTTGACCCCCGTCGGAGAGTCCCGCTAAACTTCGTGCTGCATTTAAATGCACAAATGATGCAAACGTATTCACTAAAAGCAAAAGATATCCGCAAGGACTGGTACGTCATTGACGCCGAGGGCCAGGTGTTGGGCCGTCTGGCAGCGCGGGTAGCATCGGTCCTACGCGGTAAGCACAAGCCGACTTTCACGCCCCATCTGGACATGGGCGACTGCGTTATTGTGACCAATGCCGAGAAGGTGGTGGCCACCGGCGGCAAGGATTCCAAGAAAGTGTACTGGCGGCATTCCGGCTTTATGGGCGGGGCCAAAACGGTCCTGCTGGAAGACCTCCGCCGCCGGCATCCGGAGCGCATCATTCAGAGCGCCGTCAGAGGCATGTTGCCCCATAACAAGCTGGGGCGCCGGGTCATCAAACACCTGAAAGTTTATGCCGGGCCCGATCATCCCCACGAGGCCCAACTGCCCAAGCCGCTGGAATTCTTCTAGAATATGACCAAAGTTATTGCCCAGACCATTGGCCGGCGAAAATCTGCAGTCGCCCGCTTGCGGGTTTCCAGCGGCAAGGGGGAGATCTTCATCAACCGCCGCAGCATGGAAAACTATTTTCCCCGGGTGGCGCACCGGAACCTGGTGCTGCAACCCATCCGTCTCGTGGAGAGCGAAGGGCAGTATGACTTCATTGTGAGCGTGAACGGGGGTGGCGAGACCGGCCAGGCCGGGGCCATCCGCCTGGCCATCGCCCGGGCTCTGGAAAAGATCGATGCGGATTTCCGGGGCGTTCTGAAGAAAGCGGGATTTCTGACGCGCGATGCGCGCGAGGTGGAGCGCAAGAAATACGGCCAGCCCGGCGCCCGCAAGAAATTCCAGTTCTCCAAGCGCTAGAGCACCGGCCCGGAAAAAATATGGAAACAGCCTTTAATAAAATTACCGTCGAAAGTTTGGTCAGTGCCGGGGCCCATTTCGGCCACCTGACCCGGCGTTGGCACCCCAATTTCAAGCCCTTTATCTATGCCGCCAAGAACGGCATCCACATCATCGATGTGCAGCAGACCCTTGAGCGCCTGCGCCGGGCCACCGAGGCCCTGGCCAAATTGGTGGCCGGGGGCGGTACCGTGCTGTTTGTGGGCACCAAGAAACAGGCCAAGGATGTGCTGCAGCGCGAAGCCGATCGCTGCGGCATGTACTATGTGGTGGAGCGCTGGCTCGGTGGCACCCTGACAAACTTTTCCACCATCAAGCGCAGCATCAAGCGGCTGCAGCAGCTGGAGAAGGATGCCGATACGCTCTATGAATCGATGACCAAAAAAGAGATTTTGAAGATGGAGCGGGAGCGGATCCGGCTATCGGACCAGCATCGCGGCATCAAGGACATGAAGCAGTTGCCCAACGCGATCTTTGTGGTGGACATCAATTTTGAGTTGACCGCCGTGCTCGAGGCCAAGCGGCTGGAAATCCCCGTCTTCGCCATCGTTGACAGCAACACCGACCCCACCACGGTTGACTATCCTATCCCCGCCAATGACGACTCCCTGCGGGCCATCCAACTGATCACCGCCGCGCTCGCTGACGGCATCATTGCAGCCCGGGGCGGCCAGTCCTTTGAGGCCGACCAGGCCCCCGGCACAGAGGCCCCGGCAGCTGAGACCCCCCCAGCAGCGGCCCCCGAGGCCAAGGCAGCAGCAACCCCAGCGGAGCAGGCCCCCGAGGCCAAGGCCGGGAATGCTGCCGAGACCGCAGCAGCGCCCGTCGTAGCCGAGGCCGTTGAGGCCACAGATTCTCCCGGCGAAGCAGAGCAGCCCGCGTGATATCCGCCAGTCTGGTCAAGGAGCTCCGCGAAAAAACCGGCGCGGGCATGATGGATTGCAAGCATGCCCTGGAGGAGGCAGGTGGCGACATCGAGAAGGCCGTTGACCACCTGCGCAAGACCGGCGCGGCCAAGGCCGACAAGAAAGCCAGCCGGGCCGCCAACGACGGCGTCGTGCTCTCCTACATCCATCCCGGCTCGCGCCTGGGGGTGATGGTCGAGGTCAACTGCGAGACCGACTTTGTCGCCCGGACCGATAACTTTCAGCAGTTTGTCCGCGACGTTGCCATGCATATTGCCGCCGCCAATCCGGTGGTCGTCCAGCGGGAGCAAATGCCGGCCGGCCTGGCGGAGCGCGAGAAAGCCATCTTTCTGGAGCAGGCCCGCGACTCGGGCAAGCCCGAGGAGATCATCGAAAAAATGGTCACCGGCCGGCTGGAAAAATTCTATGCCGAAAACACGCTGCTGGAGCAACCTTTCGTGAAGGACCCCCAGAAAACCATCGGCGATTATCTGAAGGCTACCATTGCAACCCTCGGGGAGAATATTCTGATCTCCCGCTTTGTGCGTTTCGAGCTGGGAGAGGCCTCCCAGAACGGCGACGCAGCCGATTAACCCCACCCCCTGATGCCCGACCAGCCGTTCCGCCGCATTCTGCTTAAAATGAGCGGCGAAATTCTGGCCGGCAAAAAAGGCTTCGGCATTGACCCGCATGTGCTGCGCGACCTGGCCCGCCAGGTGAAGGAGGTGGCCGACAGCGGAGTGGAAGTCGGCATCGTTATCGGGGGCGGCAACCTGTTCCGCGGCGTTGATGTGGCCGGCCAGGGCATGGACCGTGTCACCGGCGATTATCTGGGCATGATGGCCACGCTGATGAACTCGGTGGCCTTCCAAAACGCCCTGGAGGGCCTCGGCCTGGACACGCGGGTCCTCTCGGCTCTCACCGTAACCCAACTGAGCGAACCCTACATCCGGCGGCGGGCCCTGCGGCACCTGGAGAAGGGCCGGGTGGTGATCTGCGCCGGCGGCACCGGAAATCCCTATTTCAGCACCGACACCGCAGCCGTATTGCGGGCCATCGAAATGGGCGCCGAGATAGTGCTGAAAGGGACCAAGGTGGACGGGGTCTACAGCGCTGATCCGGAGACCGATCCCCAGGCGGTCCGCTACGAGCAGCTTTCCTACGATGAGCTGCTGGCTAAAAAATTGCGGGTTATGGACCTGACGGCGGTTACCTTATGCATGGAAAACAAGCTGCCCATCAGGGTCTTCGATATCCGGAAAAGCGGCAATCTCCTGCGTGCAGCTTCAGGGAGCCCAATCGGCACGATCATCACAGCTTAGCTTCAGGTGGAACCCTCATGATCAATGAAATTCATGCTGCCGCTCAGGAGCGGATGGATCAGGCCATCGAGCACACCCAGGGAGAGTTGGCCTCCCTGCGTACCGGCCGGGCCAATCCGCGCATGGTCGATCACATCAAAGTAGACTACTACGGCAGTCTGCAACCGCTGAAAACTCTGGCGAATATCTCCGTGCCGGAGCCCCGTCTGCTGGTCGTTGAGCCCTACGATAAAAGCCAGATCGGCGAGGTGGAGAAAGCCATCATGAAGGCCGACATCGGCATGATGCCCAACAGTGACGGCAATGTCCTGCGCCTGCAGATACCGGAGCTGACCGAGGAGCGGCGCAGGGCGCTGGTGAAGCTGGCCCACGAGATGGTGGAGGAGGGCAAGGTATCGGTGCGGAACATCCGCCGGGACGCCAACCAGGAGCTCAAGGAGCACGCCAAGAGCCACGAGATATCCGAGGACAACCTGCACCGGGCCCTCGATAATTTTCAGGACCTGACCGACGCCCATATCAAACAGCTGGAAGAATTGCAAAAGGTGAAGGAGGAGGAGATCCTCAACGACTAGGCCGGCCGGGCCAACAAGCAGTCGGCCCCGGACCGGGGCAGCTTTCGGGCGGGCCTGCTGAACGGCAGGCCCGTTCCCGTTTTCAGGGTGTTAAGGCAGCCTCAGCAGCGGGAGTAGCCGCAGCCTGGGCAGGTGACGCAGCCGCTTTCGTGGATCACCGGCCCACCGCAGTCCGGGCAGGTGGTCATCGTCTTGAAGGCTGTCTCCTCGCCGCCGGCCGCCGGTTGGGCAGTGGGGTCAGGGGCGGCGGTGTCGGTGGCGGTGGCCTCAGCAGCGGGCGGGCTCCCATTCGCGGCCCCTGCCGGGGCTGATCGGGTAGCGGCTGCGGCCAGCATGAACGGTTCGCTGGCGCCGGCGGTGACATCGCGCACCCCGTGGCCCAGGGAGCCGCCCTGACTCCAGGGGCGCTTGGCCAGGTAGTCCGCCAGCACCTGGGAGATGGCGTCGGGTGTGGAGAGGATCAGACGCCCGTTGTCCCACATGGGGTTGGGACCGCTGATGCCCCGCAACTGGCGCACCACCTCGTCCGCATCGACACCGGAGCGGAGCGCCAGGGAGATGAGCCGGCTGATGGCCTCGGCCTGGGTGGCGGCTTGGCCCCCGGCCTTGCCGATGGTGGTAAAGACCTCGCAGAGGCCCTTATCATCCTCATTGATGGTCACGTACAGATTGCCCTCCCCGGTGCGGATGCGGCGGGTCATGCCGAATGTGACTTCGGACCGGGCCCGGGGGTGGAGCCGGGGGCCGGTGGCCGGATTCTGACGAGTTTCCTCGCCGGCCTGCTCCGTTTCTCCGGCAGAGGCGCCGTTCCCCCCAGTCCCGGCCGGGGCCGTCTTCTCGACGCCCCGACCGGTCTCCTGATCAACCGTCTCCTGCTGGGTGATCAATATCCCCTCTCGGGATCCCTCCCGGTAAACGGTGATGCCCTTCAGCCCCTCCCGGTAGGCAGCCATATAAATATCGGCCACCGTATCAACATCAATATCCCCGGGCAGGTTGACGGTGGAAGAGATGGAGGAGTCAATATAGCGCTGAATCAGGCCCTGCATCTTGACCCGGAAAAAGGGATCGATGTTATGGGAGGTCACCACATAATCGGGCAGGTCCTGGTCGGAGCCGAACAGGTTTTTGATCACCGGATGGTAAATGGTGTACTCCCGGAAGGTCTCCCCGTCATCCTCGTTCTGTCGCACCCGGCGGGTGTAGGAAGTGGCGAAGATCGGTTCGATGCCGGAAGTGACCTGGGCCACGATGGCGCCCGAACCGGTGGGCGGCACCGTCAGAATGGTGACGTTGCGGATACCGTCCTGCTGCACGTCCGCCCGGATATCCTGGGGCAAGTTCTTCACGAACAGGCTCTTGCTGTAGCCGGCCCAATCGAAGTTGGGGAAGGGGCCCTTTTCGCGGGCCAGCGCGATGGAGGTTGCGTAGGCGGTATTGCGCATTTCGCGCATGATCAGGTCCACCGTCTCGAGGGCCTGGGGCGAATCGTAAGTGATCTGCATCCTGACGAACATGTCTCCCAGTCCCAGCAGGCCCAGCCCCACCCGGCGGTCGTTGAGGGCGTTTTCACGCTGGGCCGGCAAGGCGTGGCGCTCCAGGTTATAGTCGATCACATCGTCCAGGAAGCGGGTCGCCACGGCCACCGTCTCCCTGAACGGGTCCATCATGAACTCGCCGCCTTCATCCACGAAGCGCTCCAGGTTGATGCTCCCCAGGTTGCAGCATCCGCCATCGGGAAGGGGCTGCTCGGCACAGGGGTTGGTGGAGACCACGGGACTGACATATTCGCCGTTGTGGTAGTCCCGCACGGTGTCCCAGAAAATGAGCCCGGGCTCGGCGCTGGCGTGTGCCGCGCGGATGATCTCGTCCCACAAATCCCGGGCCTGGACGGTCTGGTAGACCTGGCCGCCCCAGCGCAGGTCGAAGCTGCTGCCGGTCTCCACCGCCTGCATGAATTCATGGGTCAGCAGCACGGAGATGTTCGAATACTTGACTTTGTCCAGCTTGCTTTTGATGGCCACGAATTTGTGGATGTCCGGGTGATCGACCCGCAGGGTCTGCATATTGGCCCCCCGCCGGCCATGCTGGGCAATGGTGTTGGTGTTGGTGGAGAACAGTTCCATGAAACCGGTGGGGCCGCACGATTCACCGCCGGTGCCGTGGATCGGGTCGCCGGCCGGCCGCAGGATGGACAGGTCGTGGCCGCAGCCGCCACCGTACTTGTAGGTCTTGGCCTCGTCAACGAGGGTCTGGTAGATGTCCTGGATCGAATCGTCTTGGATGGCCATCACATAACAGTTGTTGAGCGTGCTTTTAATATCCTCGCGGCCGGCGCCGTGCATGATGCGCCCGCCGGGCACGAAGCGGAAATCCTCCAGGATGCCCAGGTAGCGTTCTTCCCAGGTCTGCCGCAGCTCGGCAGTTGGCTCGACACTGGCGATGGCCCGGGCCTGCCGGAGCCACAGCTCCCAGGGCGAGACTTCGTTGGGCGCCAGGTACTTGTTGCGCAGCACGTCCTTGGCAATCTCGTCATCGTGGTAGTAGATGTCCAGGGTGTAGCGGGAGGGAATCTCCTCCTGCGCCGATTTGCGTGGCAGATTGGCCTGGGCAATTTCGGGGGGGCCGTCCACAGCGGCGGACTGCGGCCCGGGCACCTTTACCGGTTTGTTCTCTTCGAAAAGGGGAAGATTATACTCGATCTGATCAGCCATGCAGCCAACTCCTCAACGACGCCCGGCCCACCGCAGAACGGCGGATCCTTGGATTAGCCTGTTGTCACTTCGGCACTGGAAGGCCTTTGGGGCCGGGGCCAATGTAGAAATGCCGGCAAATGAGGGGCAAGATAATTGTGCTCCAAAGCACAATATATTGTGGTGTCGGTAGGATTCCCAGGCACATCTCGTTGACTTTTGCAGGCCCGGCCGGCCCCGTCAGGCGCAAGAATCTTGTTTTGAACAAGTTAGGCCCGGTAAATTGGCTGCCCTGCGGGTGTGGTTCAATGGTAGAACGCCAGCTTCCCAAGCTGGATACGAGGGTCCGATTCCCTTCACCCGCTCACAGGCGCAAAAAATGGACCTCTCCGGCGCGTTGCGGCTGGCCCCGGCCAACAGCGGGATTCCCCGCGAGTGGATTTTCGGGAACGGGCGGGAAGCGCCGGACCGCCGCTCTGCCGGGGACCTGTGATAATAATTGCATCAGCGGCAGAGAAGTATTAGTTTGAGCGTCCCGGAGCACATCTAGCGGCAGCTTGGATGAGCCGGGAAGTGCAGATGTTTTCACCCGAAAAATGAGAATGTTCATGACCTCAACTTCATGGAACTGGCGAAGCGGATTACCCCTGCGGCGGATCGCCCTGTCCGTCTGGTTTTTGGCGGCCCTGGCCTCGGCCCAGACGACACAGACTGTCGAAGGGGAAGGGATGGGCATGACCCGCGATGCGGCCCTCACCGGCGCCAAGCGCGATGCGGTGGAGAAGGGCATCGGTGTGGTCGTGGCCAGCGAAACCCTGGTCAAGAATTTTGCGGTGGTCGAGGACCGGATCATCAGCAAGGCCAACGGGTTTATCAAGACTTACGACGAGATCAGCGCCTCCCAGGGGCCGGACGGATTATGGACCCTGCGCATCAGGGCCGTGGTCACCGATATCCTGGACGAGCTGGTGAAGGACCAGTTGGCCATGGACCTGCTGCTCTCCTGGGTCCGGCACCCGCGCTTTATGGTGATCCTCCAGGAGACCAATATCGAGGACACCAATTCCAACGTGGCGGCCACCGAAGTGGGCCGGCTGCTGAGCAGCAAAGGCTTCGAGATCGTTAGCCCGGAACAGACCGCCGCCTTGCGCCAGCGCAATGTGAACCTGGCCGCGATGCAGGGGGACGCCGTTGCCGCTGCCGGTCTGGCTGCCGAGTTCGGCGCTGAATATATCATCATGGGCCAGGCTGTCGCCAAGGCCGTGCCGGTGCCGATATACGGAACGAGCCGTCTTTCCGGCCAGGCCAACATTACCGCCAAGGTGGTGCGGGTCGACAATGCCCAGATCATCGCCCAGGAGACCTTCCACGGCAAGAGCACCCATATTGATGCCTCCACCGCCGGAGTCAACGCGCTGAAGCGGGCCGGAAAGGATCTGGCCGAATACCTGATGCGTGAAACGGTGAAGCGCTGGAGTATGGAGCAGTCCAATGCCCGGTTGCTCACCTTGACGGTAAAAGGTCTTTCCTACCAGCAACGGCGCGAGTTCATCAACCATCTCACCAACGATATCAACGGCGTCCAAAACGTGGACCAGCGTAGTTTTGCGGCGGGAGTGGTGACGCTGGCCGTGAAGTTTGCCGGCAGCAACGAAGATTTGGGCTTTCAACTCGATGGAAAAGATTTAGGCAATTTCGTGATCTACATCAATGGCGAGACTCCCAACGGGTTCGAACTTGTGGCTCAATCCAAGTAACGAATCGAGCCCGGGTCTCTCCCGGTCCGCCTGACAGCTGCCCAACCCTGATGGCTGGCAGCCGCCGGGTAACCTCAAGCCTGAAGGAGATAATGTAATGCGTGCCAGCCGTTTTGTACTGCCCTCCACAATTGCGCTGCTGGTCCTGTCAGCATGCGCCCCGAAAGCGGTGTCCCAGTCTGATCTGGACACCCCCGATTACCATTTCCGGTTGGGTGTCAGGAGCCTGGATAAGGGCGATTATGCCACCGCCCAGGGGGCCTTTCAGCGGGCCGTGGACCTGGATAAGAAGTTCGCGCCGGGCTGGGGCGGTCTGGGCCTTGCGCAGGCCTATCTGGGCAACCCTAATGCCAAGTCTTCCGTGGACCGGGGCGTCAAACTGGACGGGAAGAATGCGGACGTATTCATCTTCCGGGGCCGCTATTTTATCGTCGTCCAGAACGGTGGCAAGTGGCCGCAAGAAGCGGAACAGGACCTGAACAAGGCCCTGCAGATCGATCCCGGCAACGAAAGCGCTATCTATTACAAGGGCGAGGCCAATTTTTACAGCATGAATTTCCGCCGGGCCGAGAGCCACTTCAGCCAGGTGGTGGATATGAAGGGGTCCCTGGCTGGCAAGGCCGATGAGCGCTGGGCCACGACCCAGAAGATTGTCCGGGCCCGGCCCGGCACCGACGCCGGCCGCAAGATCGCCATCAAGGCGCAGATATCCCGGGCCGATCTCACCGTGCTGTTCTCCGAGGAGCTGCGCCTGGCGGAAGTATTTTCCCGCATGGCCCCGGTAGGCGGCCAGTCCGCGGCCTTCCGGCCTCCGGGAGCGGCTGCCGCCCCCAGCGGTCCGGCCACACCCTCGGATGTCGCCGGCACATGGGCTGAGCCGTGGATCATGGAGGTGCTGAAACTGGGCATCTTCGAGGTCGACCCCAGCGGCATGTTCTATCCCGATGAGCCGGTGACCCGCGTCGGCTACGCCATGGCCGTCCAGCGTATCCTGACCACGGCCACGCGGGATGCCAGCCTGGATACCCGTTACTTTGGCGAAAGCAGTTCCCGGTTCTCCGACGTCCCCAGCAGCCATTTCGCCTACAACGCCATGGCTCTGGCCAGCGAGCGGGGCATTATGAAAGCCGACCTGATGACGGGGCAGTTCAACCCGGGCGGAGCCGTGAGCGGGGCTGATGCCTTGCTGATCATCAGGGAAATCCAGAAAAGCCTGCGGATAACCTTCTGATGACCAGGACCCCGATATTCATGACAGGCGACAAGACTCTAAGCAAATGGAGGTCATCCATGAACCGCAAATTGCAACTGCAGCTCCTCACCGGGCTGGTTGCCCTGACGGCCACCGCGCTGGCCCAGAGTGCGCCGGCCTGGGCCGCGACCGAGCAAAATGATTTTGGCCAGGTGGACTACTCCCAGCGGGAGGTGACCGCCACCGGCATCGGCGCCGTGCCGGCCAACGCGCCCAATGTGGGCGCCGCCCGGGCCAATGCCATCCGGGCCGCCCGGGTGGATGCCCTGCGCAACCTCATTGAGGCGGTGAAAGCCGTGCGGGTCGATTCGGAGACCACCGTCGAAAATAACATGGTCACCAACGATATCATCCGGACCCGGGTGGAAGCCAATATCCGCGGCGCCCGGCAGGTAGGGGACGTGAAGTACCTCAGCGATTCATCCGTCGAGGTCACCATGGTGGTGCCCATGAGCGGCATTATGGATGTGATGCTGCCCGCCACGGCGGCTTCCGCCGACGCCACTGCCGACCTGTCCAGCATTACCCTTAGCGACCCGGACGCCGCTGCCGAGCCGGCCGTGGCTGCCCCGCCCGCCCAGGGTCCCATCACCGGCCTGATCATTGACGCCCGTGGTCTGGGGCTCAAGCCGTCCATGTCGCCGCAGATTCTGACCCAGGACGGCACGGTGCTCTACGGGCCGGGCAAATATCCGCGCAGTTTTGCCGTCAACCAGGGTGTGGTCGGCTACCACAAGGATCCGTTGGCAGCGGCCAGCGATTCCCGCGTGGCCGGGAACCCGGTCACCATAAAGGGCATCGGCACCGGCGGGAGCCTATCCACCGATGTGGTGCTCTCCGCGGCGACGGCTCAGCAGATATCCGCGCTGGACGGCTTCGGCAGCGCCATCAGCAGTTGCCGGGTCATGTTCATCCTCGACTGATCCGGCCAGGGTGAGCACAATCCTATTGCCAGAGAGACGCCCGGCCGGGCGTTGGGCCGGTCTGTCGCTGGCCCTGCTGCTGGTCCTGGCCGGCAGTCTGGGGGCCCAGACCCGGGACCTGTTCGGCAAAATCACCTTCCCGCTGGGCACCGTCGAAGCCAAGCAGGGCGTTGCGGGGGACTGGAAGCGGGTCACCCTGAACCAGGAGCTGTTCGTCGGCGACCATCTCAAGACCCAGGCCAAATCACGGGCCGAGATTACCCTCCGGGGCGGCGGGAAATTCCGCATTGGCGAGCTGACTGAACTGGAGCTGACCATGGCCAAGGTGGCGGGCCTCAAAAAGGATTTCGCGGCCACGATCAGCCGGGGCCAGGTGTGGGTGGCGGTCAAGGCGGCCTTTGGCGAAACCAAGAATGTGGCCGTGCGGACGCCCACCGCAGTGGCGGCGATTCGCGGGACCACTTTCCGCGCCGTTGCCGATACGGCCATGAGCTCGGTGCTGCTGTACGAGGGCGAGATCGACGTGATCTGGTCCCAGGTGGTGGACCAGGCCGGCCAGGGCCAACAGGGGCCGGGCGGCCAGGGGGGCTTCCAGATCGGCGCTCCCACCGAGGTGGCGCCACCACAGCAAATTCCGGGACCGTTCGAAATTTCGCTGGACGACTGGATCAAGCTGGTTGCCGGCATGCAGGTCAATGTCCGTAGCGATGGTAAATACGAGCTGTTCGAGTTCGACCAGGAGGCCGACGCCCAGCTGGAATTTGTGCGCTGGAACAGGGAGCGCGATGCCCTCGATGACGGCCCCTAGGGGCGCGGGGCGGTAAAGGCATGTCCGAGCGGCTCAAGCAGGGTTTGATCGGCGCCGGGCTGGGCTTTGGCTCGGCCCTTTTAATCTGGATCCTGACCACCGCATCCTGGTCGTTCCTCACCAGTGTGGTGGATGGCTACGAGGCCCGCTCCTACGACAGCCGTTTCAAATCCCGGGCGGTCGACACCGGCGACGAATCCATCGATACCGTGCTGATCATTGATATTGACGTGACCAGCATTGAGGAGCTGGGCAACTACTTCCGCTGGTTCCATGACCGTCACGGCGCCATGCTCGATTTTCTGGCGGCCGGCAAACCCCAGGCGGTGCTGTTCGATGTGATTTTTGATCCGGAGCCCGACCCGGCCCGGGATACGGCCTTCGTCCGGGCCACGACCGCCCTGGGCAATGTCTACCACGCCTTTAACCTCGCTCCCACCGACAGCCTGAATTTCAAGTATGCCATGGAGGCCCCCCCGGACGGCTATTATCTGCACCGCACCGCGCCGGGCCAGAGCATGGCCGATATCGCGATCCAGTATTTCGGCGACCCGGCGGCGGCGGACTATCTGCGCGGGCATAGCGCCGATCTGCTGGCTGGACCTGAGCCGGTGGCCGATCAGGTGGTCCGTATCCCCCAGCCCCTGGAGGTGGAGCGGTTCGTCCTGCAGTTGCCGATCGAGCAGGCCGCCCGGCTCCCTTCCGGTGAGCGTTTTGAGACCACCTTTGCCGGACTGCTGAATGCCAGCCGGCGCATCGGCAGTGTGGAGATTCCCCAGGATGTGGACGGCATTATCCGCCGGGCGCCGACGGCGGTCTATTTTTCCTCGGCCAACCAGGTCTACCCCAGCCTCACCATGGCGGCCATCATGGACTTGCTCGACATCCCTGCCGATGGACTGGATTACGACTGGGATGAGCGCCTGCTGCGGCTCACCAACCGGGCCGGGGTGGTTGTCCGGGAAGCGCCGATAGATGAGCAGGGCCGGGTCTATGTCAACTACCAGGGCACCTTCAAGACCTTCCGGTACATCTCCTACTCCGACATGAATCCCGATAGGTTGCCCCCGGAATACTTCAATGGCAGACTGCTCCTGGTCGGCTCCACCACGCCGGGGCTGATGGACCTGCGCAGCACGCCGGTGCAGGAGAGTTATCCCGGGGTGGAAGTGCATGCCAACGTGCTGCTGAGCTTCCTGGAGAACGAATTCGTCTGGCCGGTGTCTGACGGCCGCACCCTGCTGCTTATGCTGTTGCTGACGGCCCTGCTGGGGGGCCTGTTGATCCACTTCAAGGCGCTGCTGGCCTTAGTTGTCGCGGCAGTGGTGGCCGGGGGTTGGATGTTGTTCGTCTACTACCAGTTCCAGACCGTGCTGGTGGTCTACGAGATCGTCCGGCCCATCATCGGCATCGGCGGCACCTCCCTGAGCGTCACCCTCTACCAGTACCTGGTGCTGGACAAGGACAAGCGCTTCCTGAAGAAGACTTTCAGCACCTATATTTCGCCGGAGCTCATCGAATCCATGATTGAAGAGGGGGTCGAGCCGGAGCTGGGCGGAGAGTCGGGAATTCACACCGCCTTTTTCACCGATATCCAGTCCTTTTCCTCCTTCTCCGAGATACTGACCGCCTCCCGGCTGGTAGAGCTGCTCAACGAATACCTCACCGGCATGACCGAAACCCTGCTGGCCCACGGCGGTACGCTGGACAAGTACGAGGGTGACGCTATCGTCGCTTTCTTCGGGGCCCCGGTGCCGATGGAGGACCATGCCACCCGGGCCATCGAAACGGCCCTGGAGATGCAAGAAACGCTGGCCCATTTGCGGGATAAATGGGCCTCGGAGGGGGACAAGTGGCCCGAGCTGGTCCAGATCATGCGCATGCGTATCGGCATCAATTCGGGGGACTTCGTCACCGGCAACATGGGTTCGGCCACACGCATGAACTACACCATGATGGGCGACGTGGTGAACACCGCAGCCCGCCTGGAGGCCAGCGCCAAGGTGTACGGCATCTACATCCAGATTACCCAGCGGTCGCTGGACCTGGCCGGCCCGGACCTGTTCGAATGGCGCGACATCGACAAGGTGCGGGTGATGGGCAAATCGGAGGCGGTGGAGACCGTGGAGATCATGGGCCTGAAAGGGAGCCTGACGCCGGAGCTGAGCCGGATGCGCGACCTGTACCAGGAAGGGATAGAACTCTACCGGGGCCAGTCATGGGACCAGGCCCAGGCCGCATTCGTCGAGAGCGAGAAGCTGGAGGAGGTATTCGCCAAGCGGCCCAACACCCCCAGCAAGGTTTACCAGGAACGCTGCGACCATTTCAAGGCCAATCCTCCCGGCGCTGACTGGGACGGCGCCTGGACGCTGACCTCCAAGTAGGCCGCTGCCACCGGGGTAACCTCAGGGGCTAGGCTTCGCCCCCTTTCATCTGCTCCTTTAGCTTTTCGGCCTTGGCCTTCTCATCCTTGGCCTTCAGGATCGTCTGCTGAATGCGCCGGGAGGTGGGATCGAGGCTCAGGGCCGTTTTGAGCTGTTCCACCGCATCGTCGAACTCCCCCACATAGATTTTCGCCAGACCCAGATTGTAGAAGGTCTTGGCCTGAATGTCGCTGGGCAGGCCGGTACGCTTGGTCGCCTGGGCCAGAATGGCGATGCCATCTGCCCATTCCCCGACACGGAACAGTCCCACGGCGCGGTCCGTTTCGGGCAGCTGTTTGTCGGTGAGGAAGGCCGCCCTGACCTGCTCCTCATAAGGGGCGATCATGCGGATGAACTGGCGCGTAATGTCGGCGATGCAGCTGGCCAGCAACGGATCGATGTCGATGCTGGCCGGGTCCTTTTTGTCGGCCCGCTTCGTGGCGCGTTTGGTCGCCGAAATATTTTTTACCGCCAGGATGCGGGCCGTCTGCACGTCAATCACCTTCATGTTAACCGCCAGCCGGTAGGTCCCCCGGCGCACATGGATCTGGTGGCTCTTGCCATCCTTGTCGGTATAGGGCTTCTCCTTGGTCAGCTCTTCCTTGTAATTGTCGGTCTGTATGCGCCCGAATACCAGCGCCGCGCTGCCGATGAACTGGCCGATCTGGGCCGCCGTGCTTTCGTCAATCAAGCCGGCTTCGCCAAGCGCATGCTCGCTTAGCAGGGCCGCCAGATTATCGCGATCGAGGATTTCGTATGCGCCTGAGGTGAACAGGGCGGCAGTGATGCCATCGGCAATGTCGACGGCATGGGCCCCGGCCTGGCCCTCTTCGTCCACAAAATCACCAATGGCAATTTTGCTGAAGCCTTTCAGATTGATCTCTGCCGGCCGCGTAACCGTCAGATAGACGGACGCCGTGCCGCAGGCCATAAGCAGCAGCAGGGCCAACGCTGCGAAACGACGACTGCGGAGATGATGGGTTTTGCCTGGCAACATGGTAGCCTCCCTTGTGCGGCTGCACAGCTTGGATGATCTATTCAGCGGAGGGCCCCTTTGGAGGTGTTGAGCCGCCCAAGGGCCTTGCACCGGTCAAACCGAAAGTAACATAGGGATGGGGCGGCTGCAACTGTCGCAAGGCGCCCGGCGGTCCGGCGGAAGCGGGGTTCATCTGCGGGCCGTCCCAGGGAGGCCGTCCGGCCCGGCCAACCCGCCGGCGTGGAGGCCGCCGAGCCCGGAGCAAATGGGCCTGTTCCAGGGGCCGGAAAAGGTCAAATGGGGCGGAAAACAGGGCCGCATGGAAATCGTTGCTATTGGCCGCGGGTTAACCGAACTTCAACATATAGTTACTCATATGCTGGTGGCCACTACATGCGGTATCGAAAAGCCACCCGCGTCTGTCTGCCGAGTGGCAGGACAGGGGCACGATGGACGGGACAGAGTATGCCTGGACAGCGGCCCGTGATGGCCGCCGGACGGAATTATGGCCCCGTTTGGCACGATCATTGCCCCATATCAGGCGATGGTGGAAATGTAGCCATGCAGAACCTACTGCAACATAGAACCCCTGTCCCGTTTCCGACGGGGCACCTGCGGAAAGCGGCCAGCGGGCCGGTTTCCTGCGCCGAATAACACCCCTACAAACACAGTCAAAACCTTCTGAACCCGTTCAAGGTCCCATGCAGAACCGCACCCTACAGCTCGTTATCCTGTTTATAGCACTGCCGATGATGCTGGGCAGCGGTATCCGCCGCGGCCTGCCCGAAGATCTGCATTACCCCGACCGGCGCATGCTGGTCCGCACGGTGCTGGAAGGTCTGCAGTTATGGTCGGCGGATGCGGAGGAGCTGGTGCTGCGCACCGGGGCGGTGGAGAGTCTCTACCTGTTCCGGTCGGCACTGAACAACGCACCGGAGCGGGGCTTCTGGCAAATCCATCCTCAGACGGCGGCAGATGTCCTGTTCCGCTATCTCGATCTGCCCAGCAAGGCGGAGCGCAAGGCCCGGCTGGAGTGGATGCTGGGCTACTCCCTGGAGACCCTGGAAAAAGACAGCCACCTGCTGGAGCAGGAATTGCGCACGAACGATATTCTCGGCGTCAGCATCTGCCGCCTCTGGTACCTCCTGTCCCCCTACCGGATTCCCAAGGCCGAGCATGTGAAGGCCCAGGGCTGGCTCTGGAAGCGCTGGTTCAACACCAGCCGCGGTGCCGGTACCATCAATTACTTTATCGAGACCGTCAACCGCCTCGGCGTCTGAAACGGGCCGTCGCGCTGTGGCGCCAGTCTGCCCAGACCCGGCGCTTTTATCCCCTCACTGACCTCTGCTCCGCCTGGCCCCGTGGCCCAAATGATCACGGCGGGCCGTGGGCCGCAGCAATTTGTCCACCTGCAGACACCTGCCTGGGGCCGGCTTGTATTTAATGCCGGGGTATCTTACTTTTGACGCCAATACCAGGAGTATTATGCATCATCGCACCCTTTTTCCTCGCTACCGGCCCCGGCCCTTCCGTCCTTGGGCGGCGCTCATCCTGCTGCTGTCGGCGCCTCTGGCGGCCCAGTTTCCCGAGAAGTTCGAGAATTTGCAGGTTCTACCGGCTGACATTTCCCCGGCCGATCTCGAGGCAACGATGGAGTCCTTCAAGGCTGCCCTGGGTGTCCGCTGTACGTTTTGCCACGTGCGCGAAGGGACGCCTCCCGACTTCATATTTCCGCTGGACAAAAAGGACCCTAAGCGCAAGGCCAGGGTGATGCTGCAAATGGTAGCCGAGATTAACGGCACCTTTCTGCCCCGGATCAGGAACGACGAGCAGCACGAACCGGTGGTCTCCTGCATGACCTGCCACCGGGGCAAGCAGAATCCCGAGGAATAGATGCGTACTCTCAGCGCCATTGCCGGACTGCTCATCGCCCTGGCCGTAGGGCTCCCGGCCCAGCTCATGGTGGACGGGTCGCGGGTATATAGTGTGCTGCCTGTGGATGCCATCCCGGCCATTCTGGACCCGGCGTTCGTCACCGGCAGGGAGGCCGGCCGTATCATGGCCGATGAGGAACAGGTCATTGGTGTGGTCGGGCCCAACGGCACGGCCGTGGCCTACTCCACCTGGCACCTGGACCACCACGAAATCGTCAATGACGTGGTGGACGGCATCGCTCTTGCCGTCACCTGGTGACCACTCTGCTATACGGGCATCGTGTATGCCCGCGACATCGGTGACCAGCTACTGACCTTCGGGGTCTCGGGCCGGCTCTGGAAGGACGCCCTGGTGATGTACGACCACCAGACCAACTCCCTCTGGGGCCATGTCATCGGCAAAGCTATAGACGGTCCTCTGGAGGGCCACAGCCTCGAAACCTATCCTGCCACCCAGACCACCTGGAAAGCGTGGCTGCGAGCCCACCCCGACACGAAGGTGCTAAAAAAGCCCAAGCTCTGGCGCTCGAATTACGAACGCTACGATGCCGACCCGAGGCGCATGGGCATTCATGGCCGGCGGATGAAAAAGTCCCAACTGCCCCCCAAGTCGAAAATTGCCGGCTTCGAGCTGAATGGCCAGATGTTCGCTTTTCCCCTGTCGTCCCTGAAGCCGGGGCAGACGCTGGTGCCGGTAGTGGATGAGGCGCCCCTGTTGATATACGTGGATGAGGCCGGCCAGGGCGTCTCCCTGTGGCGGGTCCGGGACCGGGAAACCCTGGCCAGCTACAGCCTCGACCCGGAAAGACCCACCCAGGTCGTTGGCCGGGACGGCAGCGTCTACAGCCTGCTCGACCAAAGCCGGTCCCTGGCCGGCGGCGACCTCGTGCGCATGCAGGTGGTGATCGCCTACTGGTTCGGCTGGCATAATTTCCATCCCCTCACCGAGGTCCTGAAACCCTGACGGACCGTCCTGGCCGGCCGGCCATCCCGAGGCACTATGCGCGATCCGGCCGCCTTATAGCCGTTCCTTGACGAACCGGGTCATGCGGCTGTAGAGATGGTAATGGGTCCCGGGCAGGCCGTGGTTCTTGTTAGGGTACATCAGCATATCGAACTCGGCATTGCGTTCCACCAGACCGGCAACCATTTGCCAGGTATTCTGGGCATGCACGTTGTCGTCTCCGGTGCCGTGGACAATGAGCAGTCCGCCCCGGTATCCGTCGAGGTGGCTCAACACATCCGTTGAATCGTAACCGGCCTCGTTTTCAGTCAGCAGACCCATGTAGCGTTCGGTCCAGGCGGTGTCGTACAGCCTGAAATCGGTCACCGGCGCGATGGCGATGCCCATCCTGAAGTGGTCTGCGCCGGCTGTCAGGGCCAAAGCGGTAAGGTAGCCGCCGCCGGACCAACCCCAGATACCGATGCGCCCGGGGATTCCCCAGCTCTGCCGGCCCACCCATTTGGCGGTCTCGATCTGGTCATGCAGCGACCACTTGCCCAGGTCGCCGTAAGCCAGGTTGCGGAAGGCCTTGCCCCGGCCGCCAGTGCCCCGGTTGTCGGAGGTCAGGATCACGTAGCCCTGCTGGGCCAGGTAGCGGTGCCACAGGCCACGGCCCCGGCCGCCGCCAAACCGGTCCACCACCAGCTGGGAGCCTGGACCGCCATAGGTGTAGATGAGCGTCGGATATTTGCGCGACGGATCGAACCCCGGCGGCTTGAGTATCTTGGCCCGCAACTCGGTGCCGTCGGTGGTGGTCAGGTTAAACAGCTCCCAGGTGGGCAGGTTGTCCGCCCCCCAATCCGGCAAGGCGGCATCCAGCAGCAGCCGCAGGACCGTCCCGTCCGCCCGCTTCAGGGTCCAGGTGGGCGGCGTGTTGATGGCATTGGACTGGTGGATGTAATAGCTGAAATCGGGCGCCGGCATCACCGTATGCCAACCCCCCAGCGGGGTCAGCCGGGTCATCCCGCTGCCGTCAAAACCGGTCCGGTAGACCTGGCGCTGGGCCGAGCCGTCCCGCTTCGAGTTGAAGATGACCTGCCCGGCCCCCGCATCGACGCCGACAATGTTGCTCACCTCCCAGTCGCCGCTGGTCAGGGCCGTCTCCGCGCCGCTGTCAATATCCCGCAGGTAGATATGCCGGTAGCCGGATTTCTCATCGGTCCAGAGGAAGCGCTGTCCACCATCAATGAAGTGGAGATCGTCCGTAAGGCTCACCCAGGCCGGATCGCTCTGCCGGGCCACCACCCTGGTCCGGCGGGTCTTGGCGTCGGCGGTGATCAGCTCCAGGTTCTGTTGCCGGCGGTCGAGACGGTAGAACCAGAGCTCCCCGGGCCGGCCCGTCCAGCCGATGCGGGGGATATAGATATCGGTCTCCGGACCCAGATCGATCCAGCGGGGCCGGCCCCGGCCCACATTCACTACCCCGAGCCGCATCGCGCTGTTTTTTTCACCGACCTTGGGATAGGGCAGGTAAAATATTTCGGGATAGGTCTGCAGCTCGTCCACCAGCGGGTAGGTTTTGGGCTCATCCAATCCCGGCCACTGATGGAAACGGAGAAAGGCGATGGACTTGCTGTCCGGCGACCAGGCATAGGCCCGGGTGAGGGAGAACTCCTCCTCGTACAGCCAGTCGCCGTGGCCGTTGATGACGCGGAAGCCCCCGTCCCTGGTCAACTGCCGGGTCCGGCCGCTGCCCAGATTGAGCACATACAGATTGTTGTCCAGCACATAGGCGACGCTCTGTCCATCGGGAGAGAATGCGGGCGCCTGCTGCAGGTCTGTGCTATTTGACAGGGGCCGCGTTTCAGCGCGGGCAAAATGATGCAGGTAGTAGATGGCCCGCGATGACCGGCGCCAGATACTGACGGTGCCGGTGGGCACCAGGGCCCAGGCTTCGTCGGGCGAGAGGGTCATGCCATCAATGGACTCCGCCACCTGCCGGCCCCCGATGACGAGCTGGCTCGCCGACAGCAGCAGGGACTCCTCCCCCGTGGCAACATCATGGCGCAGATACTGCCGGCCGTCATCGCCCTGGCTTGTGGTGATGTACCCGGCGCCCCCATCGACCCAGCCTGCCAGCCGGATACTTTCCAGTTGGTAGGCGCGGTTCTGGAAAATGTCTTCCAGGGTAAGGGTCTGGCCGGCGAGGCTGGCCCATAGCAAAGGGAGGATCAGGGCGGCTCGGGCGAGGCGGGTCATGGCGTCTCCAATGAT
>SCKI01000008.1 GCA_004124295.1 Fidelibacterota bacterium | reverse complement strand
GAAATGACCGCCCTGGCCGCCCGGCTGGCGTCACTGGAAACGGCCCAGACCGAGGACGACAAGCCGGAAATCGCCGCCGAACTGCAGACCCTCTCCGCCAGATTCGAGGCGCTGGAGATGAAGGTGGCCACGGAGGACGATGCCGATCTCTCCGGAGATATCACCGCCCTGGCCGCCCGGCTGGCGTCACTGGAAACGGCCCAGACCGAGGACGACAAGCCGGAAATCGCCGCCGAACTGCAGACCCTCTCCGCCAGATTCGAGTCGCTGGAAGCGAAGGTGGCCGCAGAGGATGATGCCGAACTGACCGCCGATATCACCGCCCTGGCCGTTCGCCTGGCGTCACTGGAAACGGCCCAGACCGAGGAGGACGAGCCGGAAATCGCCGCCGAACTGCAGATCCTCTCCGCCAGATTCGAGGCGCTGGAGATGAAGGTGGCCACGGAGGACGATGCCGATCTCTCCGGCGAAATGACCACCTTGGCCGCTCGCCTGGAGACGCTTGAAGAGGGGCACGAGGGGGGCGCTGCCACGCTTGCATCTGCCGACAGTGCCACAATCCTGACCCGTCTTGAGCAGCTTGAATCGGCCCAGAGCAAGATATCGGCCGAGGAAGTTCCAGCGGAGGATTCCGCCGGATCGCCCCAGGCTACCCCGTCTGAGGATCGCGGCGCCAGGGCAGCGCCTGCCGAGCCTGTTGAAGGGGATCCCGGGGGGGCGCTTCCCGCTGAGCCGGCGTCTGTCGGGGACCCGCTGGAAGTGGACCGGGAGGTCGCCGCCGGGGCCATTGAGATGCCGGCCGATTTTGGACTTATCGAGGAGCGCCTGGAGCGGATGTCGGTTGAGCAGGGCGAGGTGCCGCCGGATAAGCTGCGGCCCCCCGTGCCCATTTCCCAGCGGCTGGAAACCCGGGAGAATGGCGGGGACGCCCGACTCCTGGATGCAGACGCGCCGCCCGATTTCACGCCCATTGAGGATCGGCTGGAGACGCCGGATAAGCTGCCGGAAACAGAGCAGCCTCAGTCTATCGAAGAACAGTTGGAGGCGTTGGACGGTCCGCCGGCGGGTGACGCGCCTGAGCCCATTGAGGATCGGCTGGAGCACCCGGCGCCCGGCCTCAGCGACCCGGGTTCGGCCGCCACGGAGGCGGAAGTTCAATCCACCCAGCCTGTTCAGGAGCAGCCCGAGGCTGGGGCTCCCCTGGCAGCGGAAGATGTAACAGACCAGCCTACGCCGCAGGAACCCTCCGCTGAAGCGCAGACCGGCACGGAAGATGCGGACCGGGCTCCGGCACCGGAGGAAACCGTGGCCTTCAGACCCACCGAGCGCCGCCTCTCCATGCCTACCGAGGATACAACGGTCGCCCCGCAGGCAGAAACGCCATCGGCAGCTGCGGAATCGGAGACTGGGCCGAAGGAGGCTGCCGAACCGGCCGTTTCGGAGGAGGAAGCGGCTGACGAGCCTGCAGCGGAGCGGGACGGCTTCCGCTGGCCTGGGGAGGACGTTGAAGCCGAATTCTACGCGACGCCTGACCCAGCGGCCCAAGAGGCGCCTGCCGGTAAAGGGGCATCCGCCGAAGAAGGGGCGCCCCTGATCACCGCGAGGGACGAACCGGCCGAGAAATTCAGCTGGCCCGGCGAAGGGGCAGAAATTGAGGCTGCTCCCGATGAGGATCCGGCCGCCGTCGAGGAACCGGAAGTGATGGAGCCTGAGATTGCGGCTGCGGAGGCCGAGTCTGAGACTGCCGCCGAGGCAGAGCCGGAGACGGGCGAGGTTGAGCAGCCGCTTGCCGAACCACCTGAACCGGCAACCGTCGAGGCGGAAGAACTTGAGGCTGCTCCCGATGAGGATACGGCCGCCGTCGAGGAACCGGAAGTGATGGAGCCTCAGGCAGGTGATGCCGCCGAGGCAGAGCCCGAGACGGGCGAGGTTGAGCAGCCGCTTGCCGAACCGCCTGAACCGGCAACCGTCGAGGCGGAAGAACTTGAGGCTGCTCCCGATGAGGATACGGCCGCCGTCGAGGCACCAGAAGTGATGGAGCCTCAGGCAGGTGATGCCGTCGAGGAAGAACCCGAGACGGGCGAGGTTGAGCAGCCGCTTGCCGAACCGCCTGAACCGGCAACCGTCGAGGCGGAAGAACTAGAAGCTGCTCCTGAGGAAGAAACGGCCGCCGTCGAGGAACCGGAAGCGCCGCAGCCTGAGGCAGGTGATGCCGTCGAGGAAGAACCGGCGGCAGAGGTAGCCGCTGAGCAGGTACTGCCGGACATTGCCCTCCCTGCCGAGCCGCCGATGGAGGATCAAGCTCCTGATGGCAGCACCGGCGAGTCGGCCGGATTGGGGATGACCGCCAAAATCACGCCCACCCGGAAGCGGCAGGTCCGCCAGGATGGACTGGCTATCGATCCCCGCCTGGCCACTTTTACGCTGGCCACCATCTACAAAGTGCAGGGACTCTACCAGCAGGCTTTGCAGGTCCTCGATTTGCTGCAAGGCAAGGGCGCCGACAAGGAACGGTTGGTAGAGGAACGGGCCTCCATAAAGAAGATGATGACTCGCGGCTATAAGCCCGAATGACCCCCCATAAACAGCGTCTGGGCCGCCTGCGCGAGGCGCTGGCCCGGGACCGGATTGATGCTGCGCTGGTCACCCACCCCACCAGCATCCGCTACCTTACCGGGTTTACCGGCTCGGCCGGCCTGCTGCTCGTGCTGCCCGAAGAGAGCCATCTGCTGACCGACGGCCGCTACCGGGAGCAGGCGCCGCTGCAAGTGCGCGACAGCAGCATTCATATCGATCTCCCCAATGCCGCCCAGAGTGCCGCCCAGCGGCCGGAGAACGGCTTGCCGGGCCTGCTGCAGTCGCTGGAACTGATCCCTGCCGGCCTCAACATTGCCTTCGAAGCCGATAGTCTCAGTGTGGCCCGGTTTGAGCAAATTGAGCGGCTGTTTCCCGCTGCCCGCTGGACGGGACAATCGGGCACGATCTCCGGCCTGGCCATGCGCAAGGATCCGGCCGAGCTGCAGGCGCTCCGGTCGGCTATCCGCATCACCGACGAAGCGTTCGGCAGTTTTCTGAACGACATCCGCGCGGGAGCGGTGGAACGTGAGCTGGCCGGCCGGCTGAGCTATCTGCTGCGGATGCACGGGGCGGAGAAGGACAGTTTTGAGCCTATCGTTGCCAGCGGGTGGCGCGGCGCCCTGCCCCACGCCCGGTCCACCGACAAAGTGCTGCAGGAAGGCGATTTTCTGGTCCTCGATTTCGGCGCCGTGTACGACGGCTATCATGCCGACATGACCCGGACAGTCTGTATCGGCAGCCTCACGGAGCGCCATGAGCAGATTTACGGCATTGTCCTGGAGGCCCAGTTACAGGGCATCGCTGCGGTCCGGGCCGGCCAGCGGACTCGCGACGTGGATGCAGCCTGCCGCGACATTATACAGGCGGCCGGCTACGGAGAGCAATTTGTGCATGGCACCGGCCACGGCATCGGCCTGGAGGTCCATACGCCGCCTCGGCTGTCCCGGGAGAGCGATGAGGTCCTGGAGGCCGATATGGTGGTGACGATAGAACCGGGAATCTATATCGAGGGTTGGGGCGGGGTGCGCATCGAGGATGACGTCCTTGTCCTCCCCGATGGCAGCTCCCCTCTTAACCAGTCTACAAAAGAGCTGCTGGTGTTGGGCTGATCTCGTCCGGTTGAGGGACGGGATCGGTAGGCAGCTCCTCGGCGGAAACCGCGTTGGATTCCGCTTTGACCTCCGATTCGGGATCAACTTTGCCAGGGATCTCCCGAATCGAAATCTCTAAAAATTGAAAGCGCTGGTACTCTGAGGTGACTGTCCCCCTTTTGCCTGCGCTGTGATCGGCTATCAGGACCACATCAGGCCGGTCACCTTCCAGGAGTTCCTTCAACCTGGCCATCAGGACCACCAGGTCGATAAGATTCTCCAGGGTCCGGGCCGTGCGTCCGTGGTCCATATGGGCCAGTTCCAGCAGATCCGCCTCCCCCAGGACAGCTCCTGCCGGGCTCACTCGGCCGGTTTGAGTCAAGGAGTGTAGATTGGTCAGCAGCCGGCGCACCATGGCGAGGATGTCCTCCTTCTGCACGAAAGGCGCGTATACCTTGCTGCGGACCTCGGAGACCGAGAGCCGAATCTGCAGGTTGAACGACCTCACGACCGGTGGCTGCCGGGTACGATCTTCGGTCTGGTAGCTGTAGTCGAGCTTCAAATCGAGGGTCCTGGAAGACCGGTTAAGGTAACCCGTGGCGCTCAGTTGCTCCGTATCCTTGCGGGTGAAGGTCAGGTCGAAATGCATCTGCTCGGATGAAGACCGGACCATCGACCGCTCGAAATCCAGCCCCTCTTCTGAGAGGAGTAAGGCAATGGGTGACATCTCGGCTTCGATGGCCGCATCCGGGTTCGGCCTGCCGGGGAACTTCTGTCCCGTCAGCCGTGAATTCAGCAGGGGCACTTCCGGCATTGCCGGAACGAAGGGAAATGATTGGATAGGAGCCAGGGTCATCAGTATATCGCTATTTCTACATTTCGAATATCGGCCGCTTCGGCATTTCCTTTAGGCGCGGCGGACCTTGGACCGGCGCCGTAAATTGAGTTCAACATGCCCCCTGTGCCTGACGATCTCCCCGGCCCTATCTATCAGGATGCTGCCCGTTACGATGCGGAACACTGGTGGAAAACGGACGATTTGCCTTTCTGGAAGAAAATGGCCGCGCGGCATGGACCGCGTGTCCTGGAACTGGCGGCTGGGACCGGCCGGCTGGCGCCGTCGATACTGGCCACCGGCGCAAGCTACACCGGTGTGGATATCTCAGCGCCGTTTCTGGAGCGGGCCGCGGCAAATCTGGCCGGCGAGGGGAGCGCCGTCAAGCTGCTGCAGGCCGATATGCGCAGCTTCGATCTGGGCGATACCTTTGACCTGATCCTCATCGGATTTAATTCGTTCCTGCACCTGCTCACCGATGAGGACGCCCTGGCCGCCCTGGCCAGAGCCCGGGCCCATTGCCATCAGCGGACGCGCCTGGCCATCGACATTTTTGTGCCTGACCCGCTATTTCTCTACCGGCCGGAAAACCGGCGGGTAGAGGCCATGCGCTACACCGATCCAGCCACCGGCGAGGCGGTTATTGTGGAGGAGAGCAACCGCTACGACCCGGAAGGGGAGCTCAACCATATCAGGTGGACCTATTCGACGGAAACCCGGCGGGACTTCCTGGAATACGAGTTTGTCATGCGGATGTATTACCCCGATACCATGGACCGGCTGCTGCACGAAGCGGGCTTCCGGGTGGCCTCAAAATGGGGCGACTACGACGAGACGCCGCTGGGCCCGGACAGTGCCTTGCAGCTCTATGTGGCGGTCCCCGATAGCGCGGTGGAGTGACTGCCGGAACAGGTCTATTTCGGCAGCCGGACCCCTAGCCCAGCAGCTGGAACCCCCCCTGCAGCATGGTCACCTTGATTGAGCCTGTCCCGCGCAGTTCCCCATCTATGGTGATGGTCTCCGGTTCGTCCGGGTGCAGCTCGAAGCCCGACACCTGCCGGTACTCCACCAGCGGCGAGCCGATATGCGAACCGTCGAACACCTTGGGCAGCATAAGCAGAATTTTCAGCCGGGGCGCCGAGCGCACGATAATCAGATCGATGAGGCCGTCTGTAAGGTCGGCGTCGGGGGCCATCAGCATTCCCTTGCCCGTGTACTTGGTATTCATACCGAGGATGAAACTGAAGTCGTCTTCAATGACCTCCCCGCCAATCACCAGCCGGGCCTTGCGCTTGCGGCCCCTGAGCACTTCGATGGCGCTGGCGATGGTGTACCGGCTGGTACCGGTCCAGCGGTACTGTTCGGAGCGGATGCCGATATCGGTGACCAGACCCCAGCCGACGATATTGCAGGCATAGCGTACCTGGTCGGACAATTCCACCCGGGCCAGGTCAATGGGCCGGGTCCGGCCCTGGGCCATCCCCTCGGCGGCCTTAAGCGGATCGAGAAGATCGCACGTATCCAGAAAGGTGTTCCCCGACCCCGCCGCCAGGATACCGATGGGCAGCCGCTCACTTTCGGGCCGGACCATCATCCCGTTGATGACTTCATGGATCGTGCCGTCTCCTCCGATTGTGCACAGGCCATAGGCCCCGGACAGATCGAGATCCCGGGCCAGCTCCTCGGCGTGATCCCGGTATTCCGTTTCATGGATGTCGAGGCTGACACCGGCGGCATCAAATATGGGCCGGACCTGCTCGAGAATCTGGCGGGCCTGTTTCACCCCGCCGTGCGGATTAACCACCATCACCAGCTTACGATCGCTCATACTTTGATTTCTCCCCTGTTTGACCGCTCCAATGCAGTGCGAACCGTGGCAGCCGGCCGGAAAGCGCCCCGGTAGCTGCCAGCCATCGGATCGTCGCCATGTTGGGCCGAAAATTTCTCATGACCTGCATTCTCCCGTGCAGTGACGGGACCCTTATTTGATCAGCGTAAGTTTGATCGTCTGGCGCTGCCCGTCGGCCGTGACCAGCCGGGCAAAATAGATTCCGGACGGCGACCCGTCAGCGTTCCAGGTGATGCGATGGCGGCCCGCGGACTGTCGGCCCTGCGCCAGGATCGCAACCTCCAGGCCGAGGATATCGTAAATCTTCAGGGAAATCTCACTGTCCCGGGGCAGGCCGTAGGTAATTACGCTGGCCAGGTTGAACGGGTTGGGATAGTTCTGGGCCAGGTAGAACAGTTGCGGCACGCCCGGGGCCGGCGGGTCGACATCCAGCGTCGCATCGGCCGTGAAGACGATCAGGCCGCTGGACCGGTCGGAGACCACGATCTTTCCGGAGGCGAAATAAGGGTAAACGGACCAGACGCCCCCGAAGCGGCTGTCATTCGGGAGGTAGGTGTCAAAGTAGGCCGCCTCCACCGGCTGGGTGGGATCGGAAATGTCCCAGATGCGCAACCCTTCGGTGTAGTGGGCAATGTAGAGGTAATCGCCGGCCACATAGCTGTTGTGGACGGTGGCGGCAGCATCGACGATGATATCGGCCACTTTGACCGGATTGCTCAGGTCGCGGATATCGAATACGCGCGTCCACTGTCCGGAGAAGCCGTTTTCATCGCCGACAACCAGGTAGTTGCCGTCATCCGTCGTCCAACTGTTATGCGCCCACTGTCCGGCGTAGGAGATATTGCCGATCCAGACCGGGTTCGATTTGTCCGCCAGATCGAGCACATCAACGCCGCGGGATCCCGCCGAGGCGTAGGCGGTGTCGTTGCGAACGTAGAAATCGTGATAGTAATAATTGTGCCGTCCCCCCAGCAGCAGCGGATTTTCCGGATCGGCCAGGTCGTAGATATGCACGCCCTGCTGATTCCCATGGCCCCCGGTGATATAGAGGTAGCGCCCCTCCACGAAGGCGTTGTGGGCTCCGCCATTGCCGGCGGGATCGCCGACGAAGATGGTGGCCACGGTCAGCGGGTTGGCCGGATCGGCCAGGTCGATGACTTGGGCCGGGGCATTTTCATTCACCAGGATGGCGTAGTGGTCATACACCTTGACGTCCTTGGCATCCGGGTAGCCATCGGCCAGGGCAGCGGCAAAACCGATTTCCACCGGCCGGTCCCCGTTGATATCGATGATGCTGAGGCCCGCTCCACGGACATTCAACAGGGCATATTCGGCGCCTCCTGGAGCCGTGTAGCCCCACACATCGCCGTAGTCGCGGCGGCCGTTCCAGAGCCCCTCCAGGTTCAGCCGGTGAGATGTTGGCGTAGGCACGGAAGAGCTCTCCAGGCTGATATCCCGGACGGTGTGGTTGGCGGCCTGGGCCTCCAGCCGGTAATAGTAGGGTACCCCTGGCGAAAGTCCCGTATCGATATAGCTTCTCGTGGCGACGGGAACCTCGGCGATGACCGTCTGGGGATTCGGCGCCTGCCCGCCATAGATCACGAAACTGTTCGCGTTTTCGGGGGCATAATCCCAGAAAAGGTTCAGCCGGTCCGCTTCCGCCAGAATGGTAAGGTGAGACACGCGGGCCAACTTCATCGTCAAGGTGTGCGGATCGGTTTTAAAGAATATGCGGCCCACCTTCAGCAGTGGCCACCAGCCATAAAGGACGTCGGCGCTCAAGCCGTCCTGGCCGATATAGCTCAGGCCGTTACCGTCGTAGTCGCTGTTCATGATCAGCAGGTACTCCCGTCCGCCAAAAATAGCCTCATTGGCATCCGGGTCCCATATCTGGTTGGCCGGTCTCGCGGTGGTGCTGTCTTCTACGAAAATGATGTTGAGCCTGCGATGGTTGTTGGGGTCCGTGATATCCCAGACCGATCCGGGAAACAGCCCCACTCCGCCATCGGCGAAGTCCCGGTCCCGCCGGTAGGTCTGGGCAAAGGTGGTTTCGCCGGGCGTGATGCGAATTTCCACTTCAACCGCGGCTGAGGCAGGGATGGTGGAGCCCCAGAAAAAATCCGTCCCATGGGACATGCCGCCGCCGAAAGCAGGCAGGCCGATGTCCACGCTGGTCAGCCAGGACGGGCTCGGATCTGCCACGACATAAAAGTCCGGGCCTACTGCTGCCGCCCCCGCCGGGCCGGCGTGCACCTGCTCCAGCTCAGCCGCCGGCATCACCGCAAATCCCAGCAGCAGGGCCAGCATACCCCTGTGTTTGCCGATTGAATCGATCGCCCTCTCCTCCGGTCAGATTTCAGTATTGGGCCCCATCGGTCTGGCGGCGCCCTGAGGGACAATTTAGCGGCTGGAGGGGGGGAAAGTGAACCGCTTCCAGCCCCTGGGCGGGGCCGGGCATCCAAAAAATTACGCTTGTCCCTTGGCCCCTTCAACGGGCCTGCTGGCCGGCACCCCGATAATGCCCCTGCCGCCGGAATCGGTTAACTTAGAGGCTACCCGGAGAACCATGGTGAAACCTGTCATTGAGCTGGAACAGTTCCAGGCCCTCGATATCCGCACCGGTACCGTGTTGGAGGCCCAGCCGGCGGAGGGCCTTAAAAAGCCGTCCATCTGGCTGCAGATCGATTTCGGATCGTTGGGCATCAAGTCGTCCTGCGCCCAACTCAGCGACCACTACACGCCCGCCGGGCTGATTGGCCGGCAGGTGCTCGCCGTGGTGAACTTCGCCCCCCGGCAGATCGGCAAATATTCCAGCGAAGTGCTGGTCCTCGGCGGCTATGAACCTGACGGCTCGGTCCGCCTGCTGCAGCCGGACGGCCCGGTGGAAAACGGCGCCAGGGTCAGTTGATCAAGACGATCCTATTTGATCTGGATGGGGTGGTGGTCGACTCGGAGCCCCTCTACCAGCAGGCGGAGGAGCAACTCTTCGCCGAATACGGCATCAACATTCCCGAATCCGATTGGCAGCATTTCCGGGGCCTGTCGGAAACAAGTTTCTACCAGCTGGCCCGGAAGCGCTACGGGATCGACGCCCCACTGGAAACATTGCGCACGAAGGGGCGCAGGTTGGTCCGGAAAGCCTTTGCCGAGGGCCTCCGGTTCCGGTCCGGATTCACCGATCTGCAGCGCCAGTTACGGCCGGACTACCGGCTGGGGCTGGTCACCTCAACCCCGCTGGAGCTGTTCGATTTCATGGACGCCAGGCTGCGCTTGAGGCCCCTGTTCGACGGCCTCCTCACCGGGGGGACAACGGCCCATTCCAAGCCCCACCCGGAACCGTACCTGGTCATGCTGAAGCAGCTGGCCACCGAACCCCGGCAGGCGCTGGTGATCGAGGACTCGGTGCACGGCCTCACCTCCGCCTGGGCGTCGGGCGCCTGGACGATAGCCATCACCGGTTCAGTGCCGGAGGAGGTCATGCCCCGGCGCCACGCCACCATCGCCCATCTGTCGGAGATTACCCCCGGACTCATTGCCGGCATCACCGGCCAGCCCATAGCCACGGCCCAGGCGCCCTGATGGCCGAGGGCAAGCAGGTCAGCCTTAAACCGCTGGAGGAGGACCGCCTCGATCTGCTGGTGAAATGGCGCTCGCGGGAAGAGGCGCAGCGGCACCAGCCCATCAGCGGGCTGAGCCGGGAGCAGCTGTTGCACTTCATCAATTCGCGGGCAGGCGGGGAGCTGAATATGCTCCTGGACCACGACTACATCCTGATCATCGAAGACACTCTCCTGAACCTGGCCATCGGCTGGATGACGATGGAAGTGACCTCCCGGGTGCATGGCCTGGTGCGCATCGGCTACACCGTGGACAAGGAGTACTGGAACCAGGGCTATGCCACGGCGGCGGTGCACGAACTGTGCCGCTTCCTGTTTTCGGAAACGACGGTAGAGCGGGTCGAGGCCGACTGCTCCGTGCTCAATCCGGCGTCCCAACGGGTGCTGGATAAAAGCGGCTTCCGGAAGGTCGGCTTGAAACGGCAGTACCTGATCATCCGCGGCCAGCGCATCGACCACTTTTACTATGAAATCATCAAGGAAGATTTCCTCAATGCCTGACCGCTCCTGGCCGCACATTTCCGGCGCAACGGCCCCAGCCGGAACAGGCCCGGCGGGCTGATGGCGCTATCGGCCTACGATGCGGCGCTAAAGTCCCTGTCCGGGACAGGCCCCGAATTCGGCGGCGGTCTATCCAACCACGGCGCAATGGCCGTCGGGGCGCTGGTCTCCCTGGGCAAACCGGAGCAGGCCCGGCGTTGGCTGGACGGCTATATCACCCGGCTCCCGGGACGGCCGGAACCGGTCAAACCGCTGACCCGGCAATCCTGGCGGGACGGCCTCGGCGATCTGGCCCGTTATAGCGATTGGAGCAGTTTTTTCCAGCGGGAAACAGGCCAGCTGGGCTGGCAACAGGTGGTGCGGGAGTGGCTGCCCCGGCTCATCCCCGGCCTGACCGGAGCCGCCGGACACGGCCTGATCCGTACCGCCTATGCCCTGGAACAGGTCCGGCAGGAGGCGGTTGAACTGCGCCTGGTGGAATTGGCCGACGCCATGGCATACTGGGCCGGAAGTTATTTCAAACTGCCCGGCATCCTGGCCCCCCTGTCGGCCGGCAAGTTTTCTCCGGCGGAAGCATTGGCCCAGATCACCTGGAAGCACAAGGGCAATCCGCTGCGCAGCGGACGCCTCTCGGGCCACCTGCAGAGCCTCGACGGATATTCACCTTTCAGCGGTGTCGTCAACCTGGTAACGGTCCCGCCGGAACCCGAGACTTTGCTGGGCGAGGTCGCCAGCAGCATGGCCAAAGTGCAACTGGCCCATCAGGACCAGCCCCAGACCCTGATCCCTTTTCTCCACGGTATCATCGTTGCCGGCGCCGCGCGGCTGGTGGCGCCCCACCTGGATGAGGCCGGCGCCATCCTGTTGGTCCGCTACGCCTGGCAATTCGGCGGCGCCCTGTACGCCGTCTATGGCCAGTCGAACCCGGTGGCCCAGCCGGGCGCCGTATCCACCGATGCGGATGCGCTGATCGAGGCGGCCCTGCAGACCGGCGACGAACATGCTTTCATCGGCACTGATTTCTGTCTGCGTGAATACCGCCATTCGTCCGACCTGGCCCTGCTAGCCGCGGCCTGGGATGCGTTGCAGCGGCTGCCGGCCCTCTCCCTCTAGGCGGCGGCGCCGGCCTCACCGGGCACGGCGGCCTGACCTGATGGCCCCACCTGCGGGCGGGCGTTCGTGCACTTCCGGCCCGAATGAGCGGCTCGTCTAGCTCCCGGAATCGGCAAACTCAAAAATTTCGGCGCCGGGATAGAAGGAGGTCCAGGCAAACCAGTAGGCGATAAAAGTGACCGGATAGCTCAGCTGCTGCCCGCTGCGGGGCCCAGCGATGCCCCGGCCCAGCACGTCCCAGGTGGTCCCTTCGTTATCGAGCATAATGCCGGGCAACTGGCCTTGCACGGCGCTGAAGCTCAGCAGCGTCCCGTTCTGCAGGCGGCGCTTGAAGATCATCATGATGTTATCGGCCTGGCTGCCCACCACCACCAGAGAATCACCGCCGAAACTGTCGTGTACCACCCGTACGCTGTCCGCGAAGGAGTCGCGCCGGTAGACCCGGACCTTATTGTCCGCCACGACGCCCGCCAGCCGCTCCTTGACATGCAGCCTGTTGTCGATTGAGCCGCTGGGCAGCGGGAAAAGGATCCGTGTGTCGGTGCGATAGGAGCCGTAGGGGTAGTTGGCGTACTGCGCTGCGGAGTAAACCCCGGTGTTGTTGCTCATTATCTGGCTGCCGGGATACAGGGTCTGCCAGGTTTGCCAGGTGGTCTCGATAACCTGAAATACCTCGGCCAGCGTGCCGATGCTTTTTCCCTGCACACAGTCCATGCGCATCTGGGACCAGTTGCTGTCTGTTTCCCGGTCATAGGGCATCAAATTATTGTTGTACAATTTTCCGGAAACGCCAAAGGTGGTTGTAACGCCATTAATCACCCGGCTCCAGGCCAGGGCCGACCCGGTCAAAGGGCAGTAGGTGATGGCCACAGCTTGCCCGTCAACCGCGTCATTGGCAATTTCGTGCCAATCGAGAATCGGATGGGGATAGGCCTTGATGACGTCTCCTACCCGGTAGCCTACCACCAGGTCATCCGGGGCCAGATAATCCACCTCAGCGACGGTGGTAAACAGGGGATTCGAGAGGGCGGGAATACCATCCTTGCCCGGCCCGCCATCGAAAACCTGGCTTGACGGTATCAGCCACTCGCCGAGCGTTGGCCCGTCGCCTAATTCAGGATCGCAGGCAGCCAGGAGCAGCAAACCGGCCCATCCGGCCCGGCGTATAAATGGCCATTGCGATATTTTTTTCATGCTCTATCTCCTGGTTCCGATCTGCTCCGGCTGCCGGTTTTTTCCGCCCCTAAAGGCATACTGAATCGACAGGGCGAAACTGAACCGGGTCGTCAATTGGATGGCCCCATTAAGCCAATGCCGCAGGGGCAATTGGCCGGAGAGGGCCAGATTGACAGCGGGTGTCACATTGTAACTGAAGCCGGGCGCTGCGAACAGCCAGACCCCACCCGTATTGGGCTGGATTTGGCGGCCCAGGCGGTCCGGTTGGGTGTGGCGGGCATTCAGCTGCAAGCTGGCCACGGCCCTCGGCCCCAATCCGTAGCTGCTGCCGATACTGAACAAGGTTTCATTTCCAAACCGGTAATCCTGATCGTTTGGGCTGAAGGCCGGGTCTGCGCTGGTGAGCCGATAGGAGGCCGACCCGAAAAGTTTGGCCTGCCGGGGCGGAAAAATTTCCGTGGTGGCATAAAAGGTGGCCAGCAGGTCCCAGGCGCCGGAGGTCGGCTGCAAATCCGGCGAATAGCGCACGCCCCCTGCGGACAAGTCCGACGGCCCCAGGGGCGCCTTGAATCCCAGCCCCAGCATGATATCCCGCTGGGGGTAACTGAGCCCAGGCAGGAGATTCACCTGCAGCAGCACGATTCCGTCGCCCAATCCGGCGGCGATATCCGTATCCGTAACCACCCGCGTTTTCACGATGGCGGTCAGGAGTACGCTGACTGTCAGGGAGCGGCTCAGGCCATAGGTCACCCGCATGATCCCGGACTGGGACAACTGGCGGCGCCCGTCGAATGGGAGCCTGAGGATGCCGGAGGCCAGACCGGAAATATCGTTATATTCATACTGTCCATCGATCTGCCAGTCGCCGGCCAGCGGCCCCACGCCCCCCAATGAACCCAACAGGGGCACGCCACCGCAGCCACAGGCCTGTCCCGCCAGCGGGACGGCTGTGCCGGCCAGCAGGGTCCCCAAGAGAACCCGCAAAGTGATGGTCTTGAACTGTCGCATGCGTCTGTAAGCCTGGTGGATATTACACCTCCGGGGCTGTCACGGACCAGACAGATGGCCAGTGCGGCACACCTGCGATCCTTTGCCGTCCGGGGCTGGGCCAGTAAATTCAGCCTTTGGCGATCACCATTCCATGCATATCCAACAGGTCAGCGGCCGTGAAATAGCGAAATTCATCGATTTCCCGTACCGCCTGTATCAGCGCCATCCGGTATGGGTCCCGCCGCTCCGGGTGGACATGCGCAGCCAGCTCTCGCCCCGCAAGAATCCCTTTTTCAAGCATGCCGACGGGGCCTGTTTCCTGGCCATCGATCACGGCCGCACCGTGGGGCGCATCGCCGCCTTCCATAACCGGAAGTACAACCGGGTCTATGGGCTGAATGTGGGCATGTTCGGCTACCTGGAGATGGTGGATGATCAGGCGGTGACCGCCATCCTCCTGGAAGCGGCGTCCGCCTGGCTGGCCCCCTTCGGCGCCACCCGCCTGCTGGGGCCGTTCAACCCCGATATCAACGGCAGCATGGGGATTCTGCTGGACGCCTTCGACTCGCCGCCGATGATTCTCATGCCCTACAACCTGCCCTATTATGCCACCCGCCTGGAAGCGGCCGGTATGCTGAAGGAGAAGGATGTGCTGGCCTGGGAGATGCCCGTCCCCGAGGCGGCGCCGGAGCGGCTGGCCCGGCACGTGGACAAGGTGCTGGCCCGGGGCCGGTTCACCGTCCGCAAGGCGATTATGCGCCAGTTTGACCATGAGGTGGACATCATCCGGGAGGTCTACAATGCCGCCTGGGCCGAAAACTGGGGCGCCCTGCCAATGGACGAAGCGGAGTTCAACCATCTGGCGGAGGACCTGAAGCTGCTCGTCGATCCCGACCTGCTCTACATCGCCGAAGTTGACGGACAGCCCGCCGGCTTTTCCCTCACCCTGCCCAATATCAACGAGGCGCTGGCCCGCCTGGGCAGCGGCCGCCTGTTCCCCCTGGGCCTGCCTAAACTGCTCTGGCACAAGCGCCGCATCCGTTCGCTGCGGGTCATCACCATGGGAGTCCTCAAGCCGTATCGGCGGTTGGGCATAGATGCGGTGTTTTATCTGCGCACCCTCAGGCAGGCCCGGGCCAAGGGCTACCTGCGCGGCGAAATGTCGTGGATCCTGGAAGACAACACCCTGATGAATCACACCCTGCTCAAGGCCGGCGCCAAACCGGCCAAGAGGTACCGGGTCTACGGCATGCCTCTGAACGGCGTTACAGGCGCCGCTGCGGCAGGTGACGGTACCCCGAATGGCTGAGAGCGCCGTCCGCTACCGCTTCGACAAGGTACTGCTGTGGACCACCTTCCTGTTGTTCGTGATCACCTTTCTGAGCACTCGCTCCAGCTTGGTTTACCTCGGCGCAGCGCTGACCAATATGTTCTTTTTCCTGCTGATCCTGAGGATTACCTACGCGCCGCCGGAAGCGGGACCGGCCGCCTGGCTGCGCTGGCTCTATCCCCTGCTGCTGCTGGTGCCACTCAACTACCAGATCGAGATGGCCGGCACCATCTTCCATGCCGGGGAGGTGTACGATCCCCTGGTGCGGGAGTGGGACAAAGCCTTATTCGGGACTTATCTGCACCGCGCCTTTCCCGATGCTTTGCCCGGGGCCTTTTGGCGGGAACTGCTGCACCTGCTCTACATCGCCTACTATCCGCTGCTGATAGGCAGCTACCTCTGGGTATGGTGGCACGGATTTCGCGACGCGCCTGCCGCTGGCCCGCGGGTGTCGCCGGCCCTGCTCCGGTTTGCCTTCGTGCTGCTGGGCACCTACTGCACCTATCTGGCCATCTTCATCCTGTTTCCGGTTATCGGACCCCTCGACGACCGCTACCTGCGCTTCGACGGGGTCGGTCTCCTGGGGCCGATCATCGACAAGCTCTACAGCATCGCCGCCAGCCAGGGTGGGGCACTGCCCAGTTCTCATGTGGGGGAGTCTGTGGTGGTGGTCCTGCTGCTCCGGCCCCGGGACCGGCGGGTCGCCACAGCCCTCTGGCTTGTTGTGGCCGGCCTGACCCTGGGCACCGTTTACGGCTCCTTCCACTACGCCATTGATGCCCTCACCGGCCTGGTTACCGGCGTCCTTTTCTACCTGTTCTGGGACGGCCTCTACTGGCGCTGGGGGCCTGAAATCCAAACCGTGCCGGCAGATGCCGGATAAACCCGCCGCAGCCCCCGCCCCGCCCCGGCTTAAGCCCGGAGCCGCCGTCCAGTATGTGAAGGGCATCGGTCCCGTCCGGGCTGAAGCGCTGCAACAGGTCGGCATCGCCACCGTCAGTGATCTGCTGTACAATTTTCCCCGCCGCTATCTGGACCGCCGCAACGTGCAGCCCATCAGCGATCTGAAAATCGGCGCGGAGGCCACCGTGCTGGGCAAAGTGATCGGCCAGGGGGCCCGGCGGACCAAGCGGCGGCAGGTCTACCAGGTGACCATCCAGGACGATTCGGGGGTGCTGAGCTGTGTCTGGTTCCGGGGCGGCGACTGGATCCGGGACAAATTCAAGACCGGCGACCGGGTGGCGGTGTCGGGGCGGGTGGAATACTACCGCCACCTGCAGATGGTCCACCCCGACTTTGACCTGCTGGACGAAGGCGACGATCCGCTGCATCCGGGCAAGATCGTGCCTCTGTATCCCGGCACCGCCGACCTCCGGGCCAGGGGCCTCGACAGCCGCCGGTTGCGCCGCATCATGCACGGTCTGTGGGATCGCCTGGATGCTCTGCCCGATCATTTCACGGCCCCCTTCAGGCAGCAGTATGGCCTGCCCGAGCTGGCCCTGGCCCTGCGCCAGCTGCACGAGCCAGACAGCGCCGAAGCGCTGGAGGCCGCCACTCACCGGCTCAAATTCGACGAGCACTTCTTCCTGCAACTGCTGATGGCCCTGCGCCGCCGCGCCCTGCAAGCGCAGGAGGGGCGGAAATTTCCTGAGCGGGGTCCCTTGGTGGAGCAGATATACCGCGCCTTGCCCTTCGAGCTGACCGGCGCCCAGATAAGGGTGCTGCGGGAATTGCGCAGCGATTTCCAGTCCGGCCGGGTAATGAACCGCCTGCTGCAGGGGGATGTGGGCAGCGGTAAAACGGTGGTGGCCCTGCTGGCCTCTGCCATGGTGGCCAGCGCCGCTGCCCAGACCGCGGTCATGGCCCCCACGGAGATCCTGGCCGAGCAGCATTACCGGGCCTTCCGGGGCTTAAGCCGGGACACCGGGATGAGGATCGCCCTGCTTACCGGCAGCACCGCGCCGGACCGGCGGAAATCGATCTTGCGCGACCTCCGGGACGGGCAGCTCGACCTGCTCATCGGGACCCATGCCTTGATCCAGGAAACGGTCACCTTTCACGATCTGGCCTTCATCGTGGTGGATGAGCAGCACCGGTTCGGGGTACTGCAACGGGGCAAGCTCGTCGAAAAAGGGATCACGCCGCACCTGCTGGCTATGACCGCCACACCCATACCCCGCACCTTGGCCATCACCTACCACGGTGACATGGACGTCTCTCTGCTGGACGAGCTGCCCCGCAACCGGGCGGCAGTGGAAACCTCGGTACTGACGGCGGAACAGTTGCCCGAGGCCTATGCCCTGATCCGGGCCGCGGCGGAGGCGGGGCAGCAGAGCTTCATCGTCTACCCGGTGATCGACGATTCGGAGCAGGGCGACCTGCAGGCGGCCCGGTCAGCCTATAAGGAGCTGCAGGCGGGACCGCTAAGCGGTCTGCAGCTGGCCTACCTGGATGGCCGCCTCTCCGGCGAGGAAAAGGAGCGGGTGATGGCCGCCTTCACATCCGGCGCCACCGACGTGCTGGTTTCCACGACCGTCATTGAGGTGGGTATCGATGTGCCCAACGCCACCTTGATGCTGGTCGAGAACGCCGAGCGGTTCGGCCTGACCCAGCTGCACCAGCTCCGGGGCCGCATCGGCAGGGGCGAGCTGCCCGGCCGCTGCCTGCTGATCCAACGGGCCGGCGCCGAGGAGGCCGAGGAACGCCTGGCGATCCTGGCCGCTACCACCGACGGGTTTGAAATTGCCGACGCTGACCTTAAATTGCGCGGCCCCGGCCAACTGTTTGGATCCCGCCAGCACGGCTTTGAGCGCCTGCGCCTGGGGAACCTGGTTACTGATGGCGAAATTATACGGGTGGCCAGAGCAGCCGCTTTTGAGCTGGCCGAAAAAGACCAGCACCTGGCCCAACGGGAACACCGGCCACTTAAAAATGTTCTTATGAGCAGGTACCGGGACCAGCTCGAATTCGTTACCGTCAAATAGAGGCAATATGACATCCTCCCAATCCGGCACAACGGATGAAAAACTGTTTATCGGCCTGGCCGCCGACCTGATTACCCAGGCCTGGGTGGGCATGGGAAAAATCAAGAATCCGATTACCGATAAACTGGAACCGAATTTACCGGCCGCCGCCCTGCTCATCGATATGCTCGACATGCTCAAGCGCAAAACCGAAGGACGCCGGGGCGAGGAGGAGGACAAACTGCTTACGGAAAACCTGCAGCAGCTCAAGCTGAACTATATCCACGAGCTGGACCAGCAAAAGGAAGCCGAGGCAGAGCAATCTGACGAGGGCGCTACTGCCGCTGATCCCGCTGCTGGTGGCGATACGGCAGAGGCCCCGGCTGCAGACGACCCGGCCGGCGCCGATACCGGCGCCGCTCCATCCGGGGATGCCGACGCCGCGTCCGAGTCCGGCTGAGCCGGGCTGAACCTATGCCTGCCCGTACTCATGGCATCATTGCCGGGTCCATATTCCTGGCCGCCCTGATCCTCTACACCAAGACCATGGCCCCCACCGTATCGTTCTGGGATTGCGGCGAGTTTATCGCCACTTCGTATATCCTCGGCGTGCCGCATCCGCCGGGGAGCCCGCTGTATCTCCTGCTGGGCCGGATTGCGACCATGCTGCCGATCATGGACGACATCGCTGCCCGGGTCAATTTCATGTCGGTGCTCAGCAGCGCGCTGGCCGTCATGTTCCTCTACCTGATCATCGTGCAGCTGGTCAGAAAATGGCGTGGCCCGGTGGCCTCCCGCAATGATGCGTTGATCAGCTATGGCGCCGCCGCCATCGGGGCGCTCACCTTTATGGTTACCGACAGCCACTGGTTTAACGCAGTGGAGGCGGAAGTTTATTCCATGTCGACCTTTCTGACGGCATTCGTCGTCTGGCTGATCCTGCGCTGGAGCCAACGGGATGAACAGGGCAGCCATCTGCACTACATCCTGCTGCTGGCCTACCTGCTGGGGCTTGCCGCCGGGGTCCACCTGCTCAACCTGTTGGCCCTGCCCTTTATCGCCCTGATCATCTATTTCCGGCGTTACGAATTCAAATTGACCGGACTGGTAATCACTATCGCTATCACCGGCGGCGTATTTCTGATCATCTACCTGGGCATCATCAAGGGGCTGCCCCGGCTGGCGGTGGCCACCAATCTGGTTACGGTGGCGTTGGTCATTGTGGCCGTTTTGGCCGGCGCCATCTGGGCCATCAGGACCCGGAGCAACAGCGCCAGCATCATATTTACGGCCCTGGTGCTGATCCTGGTGGGGTACTCCACCTATGCCACCATTTTCATCCGCTCCGGCCAGAATCCCGCCATCGACGAAAACGACCCCGATACGACCCGCCGGGCACTGGCCTACCTGGAGCGCGAGCAGTACGGCGACTGGTCCATCTTTGACCGGGCGCGCTGGACCCCGGAGACCCGCAACCGGTACACCGGGGTGAGCGATTTCTTCTGGAACTACCAGGTCAAGAAAATGTACGCGCGCTACTTTCTGTGGCAGTTTGCCGGACGGGGCCCCTCGCCGGCGCCCGGTGTCTCCGCGATGGGGGCGCACCCCTCACAGGACGGGGTCGACTGGCGGCAGTTCGGCTTGCCCCTGGCCTTCTTCATCGGTCTGTTCGGTATGTGGGTCCATTTTCGCTGGGACTGGCAGGGCGCGCTGGCGGTGATGTCCCTGTTCCTGGCCACCGGGCTGATGATTATCCTCTACCTGAACCAGCCCGATCCCCAGCCCCGGGAGCGGGACTATGCCTTCGTCGGCAGCTACTTTGCCTTCTCCATCTGGATCGGTGTCGGCGTGGCGGGTCTGCTGGGGCAACTGCAAAAAAGATTCGGCACGGAAGGTTTCGGGCGGCAACTGCTCATGGGCGCCCTGGGACTGCTGGCCGTAGTGATGCCCCTGAATATGCTGCGGGCCAATTACCACCAGCACGACCGCACCGGCAACTTTGTGGCCTGGGACTATTCCTATAATCTGCTTAACAGCTGTGCCACCAACGGCATCCTGTTCACCAACGGCGATAACGATACTTTCCCGTTGTGGTATTTGCAGGAGGTGGAAGGGATCCGCAAAGATGTGCGGGTGGTGAACCTGAGCTTGCTGAATACCGATTGGTACATCCGCCAACTGCGCGATACCGAACCCCGCCTGCCCCTGACCCTGACCGATGCGGAAATCGAACTGCTCTCCCCGATCCCCTGGGAGACCAAGAATATCAAGCTGCCCCTGAACCACCCCGACTACCCCGACGGTTCCCTGGAGTGGACTTTGAAGCCAACCTACGTTGACCGTTTCCTGCGGGTGCAGGACCGCATGATCGTGCAGCTGATCCGGGACATCAAGTGGACCCGGCCGATCTATTTCGCCGTCACGGTGGCCGGAGAGAGCCGGCTGGGACTGGATAAATACCTGGAGATGCAGGGCCTGGTCTACCTGCTGCGGCCGACGCCGGCCCCGAGACTCAATGCCGACCAGCTGGAAAAAAACCTGCTGGAAACTTACCGCTACCGCAGCCTCGACGATCCGTCGGTCTATCTCAATCCCAATATCCAGCGCCTGATCCAGAACGTCCGGGCCAGTTTCCTGCAGCTCACCCTGGAGGCGCTGGCCGCCAATGACGGGGAGCGGGCCAGCCGGGTGCTGGATGCCATGGATACCAACATCCCCGAAAAGGTCATCCCGGTGCGGAACAAGCAGCTCTACCGGCAGATAACCTACCTGCACAACGAGACCGGCAGACCGGAAGTCGTGCGGCAGCGGGTGGAGAATTTCTCCAACCTGTTTGTAGCCACCATGGCAGATTCCCTCGATCTGGCCTTCGAATATGGGCGCTACCTGGAGAATTGGGCCCGGGCAGACACCATTCTCGAGGCCCTTTACCGGAGCCGCCCGAACAATGGCCAACTGGTGGGCCGGCTGGTCCAGATTTACGCCCAGGCCGGGCGCAATGACCAAGCCCGCCACTACTTGAACAGTTGGCTGTTGAGCCATCCCAACGACCGGCAGGCCCTGTCGCTGCTGGACTCCCTCCAGTAGCACGGCGCCGGGCCGACCTCCGGTAGCGTGCCTTTAAGCTTCGATCGCGGCCTTACCGAATACGTCGACTACCCGGTCCATCTGGAGCGCCTGGAGTGGCTCTGGCGCCAGGTTGATGCCGCCCGTCCCCCTGGCGGCACTGTCCGCGTTCTGGACATAGGCTGCGGCAGCGGCAACATCACCATCCCCCTGGGCACGGTGGCCGGCAGCGCGGTGCTCGGCATCGACATCCACCAGCCGACCCTTGATCTGGCCCGAGCCCGCAGCGGCCTGCCCAATGTCGCCTTCAAGTTCCGTGCCCTGCAGGATTGCGATCTTTCCGGTTACGATGTGCTGATTATGACCGAGGTCCTGGAACATATTGGCCCTTATCCGGCGCTGCTGGCCTACCTCGCCGACCATATGCGAACCGGGGCCCGGCTGCTGCTGACCATTCCCAACGGCCGGGGCCCGTTCGAAATCAGCCAGATTCCGATCTATCTGTTACGCCGCTGGGGGCTGGACGGCCTGGTCAGCCGGGTGAAGAAACTGCTCGGGAAAAAGGAGCCCTACTCCCAGAATTACGACACGCCGCATGTCAACTTCTTCACCCTGTCCCGGCTGCGCCGGGAGCTGCGGGCTCTGGGGCTGTCAATCGGCTCTGTGCACAAATCCTTTGTCACCTTGCCCATCATCGAAACCTACCTGCCGTTCTACAGCATGCACCCCGGACTGGTCCGCTGGGACCGGCTCCTGGCCCAGCATCTGCCTGCTGCCCTGGCCAGCGGCTGGTACCTCGACATCCGGCGGAGCGGCGATGCCTGATACGCCCGCCGCCAGCGCCCTGGTCAGTGTGATCGTGCTCAATTACAACGGCCGGCGCTTCCTGAAAACCTGCTTCGATTCGCTGCTGGCCGATACCTATCCGGCCGTGGAGCTTATCATGGCCGATAACGCCTCCAGCGATGACAGTCTTCCGTTCATGCGGGAACATTATCCCGGCGTCACCATTCTGGAGACCGGCGGCAATATCGGCTACAGCGCCGCCTACAATCTGGCCGTAGAGAAAGCCAAAGGTGTTTACGCCGTGCTGCTGAACAACGACGTTGAGGTGACCCCCGGCTGGCTGGCGCCGCTCATCGCCGAAATGGAGGCCCACCCGGACCTGGCCGGCTGCCAGCCCAAGCTGCGGCACATGGAGCAGCGGGACCATTTCGAGTATGCCGGCGCGTCGGGCGGCTTCATGGACCGCTACGGCTTCCCCTTCCTGCGGGGCCGCATCCTGGGCACCATCGAGAAGGACACGGGCCAATATGACCAGGGGACCGATCTTTTCTGGGCCTCCGGCGCCGCCCTGCTGGTACGCAGGGAGATTTTTTTGAGGGCCGGGGGCCTCGACGATGACTTCGTGCACCATATGGAGGAGATCGACCTCTGCTGGCGGCTGCACCTGATGGGCTACCGGCTACGAGTCGTACCGGCGGCGCTGATCTACCACTATGCCGGCGGCACCATCAAGCCCGACAGCTACATGAAAATGTACTGGAACCACCGCAACAGCGTCTTCATGCTGCTGAAGAACTACGGCCCGGGCCGCCTGCTGAGGGTGCTGCCGGTGCGGGCGCTGCTGGACGGCCTGTTGATGGTCAAATCGCTCCTCAGCCTCGATTTTAAGCGGTTGCTGGCTGTGCCGGCGGCCTACTTGTGGCTGGTATTCCACCTGCCCTTGATCTTGCGCAAGCGCCGGCAGGTGCAACGCCTGCGCACCCGTAGCGACCGGGAGATCGATCCCTATCTTTATCCCCGCAGCCTGGTGCTGGCTTATTATTTAGGGGGCAAAAAAACCTTTAGCCAGCTCTGGCCCCGAGACCGCTAAGTTCGCCCAAGCCATGTCGACAACTGAGAGAATTGAACCCCGCCAGGTGCTGCTTACCGGCGGCTCGGGCCTGCTGGGCAGCGAACTGCGCCGCCTCGCGCCGGAGCTGCTGGCGCCATCCCACGAACTGTTCGATCTCACCGACCCGGCCGGTATGGCAGACTACCTGGCTGACCACGGCATTACCACGGTGCTCCACGCCGCGGCGACCACATCTCCGCCGGAAGTGGCCCGCAACCCGGTGACGGCCATGCGGGTCAACATTGCCGGCACGGCCCTGCTGGCCGCCCTGTGCCATGAAGCGGGCCACCGCTTTGTCTACATCTCCAGCGACTATGTTTTCAAGGGCGACCGGGGGCTCTACAAGGAGACCGACGAGCTCTTGCCCCAGAACGCCTACGCCTGGTCGAAGCTGGGCGGCGAAAGCGCGGCGCAAATGGTGCCCAACGCGCTCATCCTGCGGACCACTTTCTGCCCGGCCGAATTTCCCCACCCGAAGGCCTTCGTCGACCAGTACACTTCCCGGGATTCGGTCGTCGTCATCGCGCCGATCATCCTGGAACTGGCCCTGCAACCCCGCATTACCGGCATCGTGCATGTGGGCACCGAGCGCAAAACGGTGCGCGACCTGGCCCTGCTGCTGGGCCGGACCGAGGTCGGGGAACTGCGCCGGGACGAGGTCGACTTCGAGGTGCCCAAGGACACCTCCCTGGACCTCAGCAAACTCATTGGCCTTCTGGATATCCGCTGAGGGCGGTATTCTGGCCCCTGTCGCCGGCGGCGCTTCCGGGCCGGGGCAGGGCATTTCTGCCGATCACCGCAGGCAACTGTTTGACTCCCCCCGCGGGCAGGGTAAATTCGACCGGCGCATAGCAGACATTGCGTTGTTCCTGGTTCACGCGGGATAGCCTTTTAAGACCCCCCATACCACCCGATTCCACCTAAATAGAGAGTAATTCGATGAGTCAGAGCAATCCGTTCAGCATTGCGCAACAACAATTTGATGATGCCGCCGAGCTGCTGCAGCTCGATGAGGGGATGCGCGAGTTCCTGCGCTGGCCCCAGCGGGAATTCCGCTTCACGCTGCCGGTGAAAATGGATGACGGCTCGGTACAGGTTTTCCATGCTTACCGGGTGCAGTATAACTCGGCCCGGGGGCCCACCAAAGGGGGCCTGCGCTGGCATCCCGATGAGACCATTGACACGGTCCGGGCCCTGGCCGCCTGGATGACCTGGAAAACGGCGGTGGTCAATATTCCCCTGGGCGGGGCCAAGGGCGGGGTGACCTGCAACCCCAAGGAGCTCTCCGAGTCCGAGAAGGAACGCCTGGCCCGGGCCTATATGGGTGCGGCGGCCCGGATTCTCGGCGTGACCAAGGATGTGCCGGCGCCCGATGTTTACACCAATCCCCAGATCATGGCCTGGATGATGGACGAGTATGAAAAAATTTCGATGGAGAGCCATCCCGGGGTCATCACCGGCAAACCGATCCCCCTGGGAGGATCACAGGGCCGGGCTGACGCCACAGCCCGGGGCGGCATTATTACCGTCCGCGAGGCGGCCCTGCAGCTGGGCATCAATCCTGCGGGCGGCAGTATGGCTATCAACGGCTTTGGCAACGCCGGCCAGCATGCCGCCCTGCTGGGCGAGGAACTGTTGGGCTTGAAGCTGCTGGCTGCCAGCGACTCCCGGGGCGGGATCTACAATCCCCGAGGGCTGCAGGCCGCCGAGGTGGTGGACTACAAACTGACGCATGGCAGCCTGGAAGGCTTCCCCGGCGCCGATGCCATCACCAACGCCGAGCTCCTTGAGCTGGATGTGCAGGTACTGTTCCCCAGTGCGCTGGAAGGGGTCATTACCGAGGATAACGCCGACCGCATCAAGGCCAAGATCGTGTGCGAGTTGGCCAACGGGCCGACCACACCGGAGGCCGATCAGATACTTTGGAAAAACGGCGTTTTCGTGATCCCCGACTTTCTGGCCAATGCCGGTGGCGTCACCGTTTCCTATTTCGAGCAGGTCCAGAACACCTATAACTTCTATTGGGAATTGGAAGATGTGCACCGGCGGCTGGATGCCCTGATGACCACGGCCTTTAATGATGTCTACGGACAGTACAGCAGCCGCAACGATGTCCATATGAGGCAAGCGGCCTATATGATTTCGGTGACCCGAGTAGCCGAAGCGTGCCGCCTGAGAGGCTGGGTCTGACCGGAGCCTGCAGCCCCTGAGCGCCTATCGGCGCCGCGCCTCTGACCGGTCAATTCAAGGTCTGGGGGTACAGTGACCACCGCGGCAAAAATATCCAACCGTAAATCCCGCGAGGCCTACAAGGCCCTCAGGGACAAGGTGGCGGCCTATCCCCAGTTGCAGGAAAAGATCATCCGCGAGCTGATGCTCACCCTGCATGAGCGCCGCCTTGTCCTGGTCGAGGATATCTACGAACAGGCCCGCAAGGAGGCCAAAGGGTTCCGCCCCGAAAAGAAATCCGGTAGCCCCAACGTCGGGCCCGAGAAGTGGACCAGCAACGAGCGCAGGATCATCCGCCGGCTGACCCTGCAAAGCACCCAGGAACATTTCACCGAAGCCGAAATAGACGACCTGATTCTCTCGGTGGTCAAGCGGGACTACATCTATGCGTTGGAGAATATCGCCAATCTGGCGGATGTTTCCTTCGGCGTCCTGGCTGACAAGGTGCGGGAGTTTTGCAGCATCCCCCTGGGGACGCCCCTGCCCAAGGAAGATGTCATGGGGCTGCGGGTTTCCCTGCTGCGCCATTTCATCAGCGACCAGCTCGATTTCATCCGTGTCGCCAAGCATCACCTCACGATCCGGGATATGCCGCCGCTGGTGGACAATGCCATCGGCACCGCCACCGGACACGGCCTCATCGGAGGCAAAGCCGCCGGTATGGTGCTGGGATTCAAAATCGTCAGTGAAACGCTGAAGGAGAAATACGGCGACCTGATCCGGGTACCCGAATCGTACTACATCCGCAGTGACGCCTTCGAGGATTTTCTCAGCTTCAACAGTCTGACCAAGTACCAGAACCAGAAGTACAAGACCACCGAGGAGATCCGTAACGAGTTTCCGGCGATACAGGAGGTTTTCAGGAACAGCCGGTTCCCCGACTACGTGGTGACTCAATGCCGGGATATGCTGAAAAAGATCGGCAAACATCCCCTTATCGTCCGCTCCAGCAGCCTGCTGGAGGATAATTTCAAGGCCGCCTTTTCCGGCAAATATCTGAGCGTCTTTCTGGGCAACCAGGGTCCCCTGAACCAGCGCCTCTCCCAGTTGCTCGGGGCCATCGGCGAGGTCTATGCCAGCGGTCTGGCGCCCGATCCGCTGATCTACCGGCAGGAGCGGGACCTCCTCGACTACGATGAGAAGATCGCCATTCTGATCCAGAAGGTGGTCGGGTTCAAGTATCGGCATTATTTCCTGCCGGCCTATGCCGGTGTGGCCCTCTCGCGGAATGACTACACCTGGAGCCCCCGGATCAAGGAGCAGGATGGCCTGGTGCGGCTGGTCATGGGGCTGGGCACCCGGGCGGTGGACCGGGTCGGCGATGATTATGCCCGGCTGGTGGGCCTGTCCGCGCCAACCCTGCGCCCGGAAACCACCCTGGAGGCGCAAAAGAAATATGCCCAGACCCGTATCGATGTGGTCAACCTGAAGGCCAACCGCTTCGAAGTGCTGCTGCTCCGGGATTTGTGGGGCGATGAGCGGCTGCCTGAGGCCGAGCAGATTTTGTCTATCGAGGAGGATGGCTACCTCCAGGCCCCCTTTGCCGCACTCGCGCCGGAGCGTTACCCCCAGGGCATCGTCACCTTCGACCGGCTGCTGCGCTACTCCCCGTTCCCGGAGATGATGCGCGATATCCTGCGCGTGCTGGAGGAGGCTTACGGCCGGCCGGTGGACATCGAATTTTCCCGCGATGACAAGTATCTTTACATGCTGCAGACCCGGCCCATGGCCCAGCGCATGCCCGAATCGAGCGTCGAGATCCCCACCGGCATTCAGGCCGAGCAGTGCCTGTTCAGCGCCCATCGCTACGTCCGCAACGGCCGCATCGACAACATCGAGTTTTTGGTTTTCTGCGATCCCAAGGCCTATCACGGCATGCGTGGCCCCGAACAGCGTTACGAGCTGGGGCGGCTGGTGGGCAAGGTCAATGAGCAGCTGGCCGGCAAACGCTTCATCCTGATGGGCCCGGGACGCTGGGGCAGCAACGACATCAACCTCGGCATACCGGTCCAGTACAGCGAGATCAACAATACCCTGGCGCTGATCGAAATCGCCTACCGGGAAGGGGACTATACGCCGGAGGTTTCCTTCGGCACGCATTTCTTCCTTGATCTGGTCGAGAAGGGCATCCACTATTTGCCTCTGTTCCCCGACGAGAAGGACAGCAGCCTCAACAGGCCCTTTTTTGAACAGAGCGAGAATCTGCTCGCTGAATTGATCCCCGGCGCGGAGAGGTTCAGCGACTATCTGAAAGTTATTGATGCCCGGCAGGCAGGCCTGGGATTGCCGCTGAACTTGTGGATGAGCGGCCAAGCCAAACATGCCCTGGCGTTCTACGGGGAAACCAGTTGATTTTTTTCCGCTGGCGGTCCCTTTTCATCTGCTTGCGCCTGACTCCCAGCGGGTCACAATACGCGGCCGCCCATGCCCAGGGATAGCAGCCTCCATTCCATACTGATTCTCGGCGCCGGCCCCATCGTCATCGGCCAGGGCTGTGAATTCGATTACTCCGGCACCCAGGCCTGCCGCGCCCTCAAGGAGGAAGGTTACCGGATTATCCTGGTCAACTCCAATCCGGCCACCATCATGACCGACCCCGAGCTGGCCCATGCCACCTACATCGAGCCGGTTCAGCCCGACATCGTGGCCCAGATCATCGCCAAGGAACGGCCCGACGCCATCCTGCCCACCGTCGGGGGGCAGACCGGCCTCAACTGCGCCCTGGAGCTGGAAAGCCGGGGGGTGTTCGAGCAGTACGGCGTGCGCATGTTGGCTGCCGATGGCGAGGTCATCCGCCGGGCGGAGGACCGCGAAGCCTTCAAGGAGCTGATGGCCGGCGAGGGGATCACCACGGCCCGGGGCGGTCTGGTGCGGTCTGTCGCCGAGGCTGAAAGTATGGCCGGGAAGCTCCCTTTTCCGCTGATCCTGCGGCCCTCCTTTACGCTGGGCGGCAGCGGTGGCTCCATCGCCTATAACCGGGAGGAATACAGCGCTCTGGCGGCCAAGGCGCTGGCGGCCAGTCCGGTCGGCGAGGTGCTGATTGAGGAGGCCCTTATCGGCTGGAAGGAGTTCGAGCTGGAGGTGATGGGCGATAACGCCGACAATGCCCTGGTGGTCTGCTCCATCGAAAACATCGATCCCATGGGCGTGCACACCGGCGATTCGGTCACCGTGGCGCCGGCGCAGACCCTCACCGACCGGGAATACCAGAAGATGCGCGATTGGGCCCTGCGCTGCATCCGGGCCGTGGGCGTGCGCACCGGCGGGTCAAATGTGCAGTTCGCGGTACACCCGCAGGACGGACGCATGGTGATCGTAGAGATGAATCCCCGGGTCAGTCGCAGCTCGGCCCTGGCCTCGAAAGCCACCGGCTTTCCCATCGCCAAGGTGGCGGCCAAACTGGCCGTCGGTTACCGCCTGGATGAAATATCCAACGACATCACCGGCCAGACCCTGGCCGCCTACGAGCCGGCCATCGACTACGTGGTCACCAAAGTACCCCGCTTCAACTTCGAGAAATTTCCCAAGGCGGACGGCATACTCGGGGTGCAGATGCAGTCCGTCGGCGAAGTGATGGCCATTGGCCGCACCTTCCAGGAGAGCCTGCAGAAGGCCTACCGCTCCCTGGAAACCGGGCTCGATGGCCTGGAGGCCAGGGCCGCCGAAGTGACCCGGCCCCTCGATATGGACCGGATTCAGTTTCCCACCGCCTTCAGACTGCTCAAGGTGGAGCAGGCCCTGTCCCAGGGCTGGTCCGTGGAGGAAATCAACGCCCGCACCCATATCGATCCCTGGTTCCTGCACCAGATCGCCCAGCTGGTGGAGGCCGGCCGACGCCTCGCCCCGCCGGGGCAGAACGGATCGCCCCCCGACGCGGCGCTCATCAGCGACCTCAAGCGGCGCGGTTTCTCCGACGTCCAACTGGCCACCCGCCTGGACATGACCGAGCACGATTTCAGGCAGCTGCGCAACGACCTGGGGGTCAAGCCGGCCTTTAAGTCGGTGGATACCTGCGCCGGGGAGTTTGCCGCCGCCAGCCCCTACTGCTACGGCAGCTACGAAACCGAAGCGGAAGTGACACCCCTCGAGGGCGAAAAGGTGCTGATCCTGGGGAGTGGCCCCAACCGCATCGGCCAGGGCATTGAATTCGATTATTGCTGTGTGCAGGCGGTGCGGGCCGTGCAGCAGTCGGGCCTGAAAGCGATCATGCACAACTGTAATCCGGAGACGGTCTCCACCGACTTCGACGTGGCCGACCGGCTCTATTTTGAGCCCCTCACCTTCGAGGACGTGATGAACGTGGTGGAGCTGGAAAAACCTATCGGCGTTCTGGTCCAGTTTGGAGGGCAGACCCCGCTCTCCATTGCCGGCCGGCTGGCCGAGGCCGGTGTCACTATTCTAGGCACCTCGCCGGAGTCCATCGATCTGGCTGAGGACCGGGAGAAGTTCGGCGCCCTTCTGGACCGGCTGAAAATCCCCCGTCCGGACTACGGCATTGCCCACGGCCTCAACGAGGCGCTGGCCGTCGCTAAGGAGGTTGGCTACCCGGTGCTGGTCCGGCCCCGCTATGTGCTCGGTGGCCGGGCCATGGAGATCGTTTACAGCCAGGCGGGGCTGGAAGAGTACCTGCGCAAACATACCGCCTCGGCCTGGGAGCATCCCATCCTGATCGATGTCTTCCTGGAAGATGCCTACGAATTTGACGTGGACGCCCTCAGCGATGGCCAGGATGTGCTGATCGCCGGGGTGATGCAGCACATCGAGGAGGCCGGCATCCACAGCGGTGATTCGGCCTGCGTGCTGCCCCCTTACAAGCTTTCGCCCGACCTCATGGAGAAAATCACCCGCACCAGCCGGACCCTGGCCCACGAGCTCGGCGTCAAGGGATTGCTGAATGTCCAGTACGCCGTCAAGGAGGATCGTCTGTTCGTGCTGGAGGCTAACCCCCGGGCCAGCAGAACCGTTCCGTTCGTCAGCAAGGCCCGCAACATGCCGCTGGCCAGATGGGCCGCGCAGATCGCCATCGGCCAGTCGCTCAAGGAGGTCACCGGGGGGCGGGCCGACTTTGCCGATGATACATCAGGCCCCTCGGTGCTGGCCATCAAGAAACCGGTTTTCCCCTTCGAAAAATTCCCCACCGACAGCGTTTACCTGTCTCCTGAAATGAAGTCCACGGGTGAAGTGATGGGTCTGGACATGGGTTTGGGAGCGGCCTATGCCAAAGCCGAGATGGCGGCCGGCACCCAGCTGCCGGTTGAGGGCACGGTCTTTATTTCGGTGAACGACCACGATAAAAACGAGACCGTCGATATCGCCCGGGATTTCAGCGAACTCGGCTTCAGGCTGATCGCCACGACGGGCACTTGCCGGCACCTGCAACAAAACGGCCTCGAGGTGGCCCCGGTCTCGAAGAAAGGGGAACCGCGGCCCGACATCGCCGATGCCATCAGCAATGGCGAGGTGCAGCTCATCGTGAACACACCCCTGGGCGCCAAATCGCGCCTTGATGAGCACGCCGTCGGCCTGGAGGCCCTGCAACATAAGGTGCCCATGGTCACCACACTCAGCGCCGCCAAGGCGATGGTGCGGGCCATCCGGCGGGTGCAGTCGGGCCGCTTTGAAGTCCGCTCACTGCAGGAAATTTTTAAAACCGTCACCGCCTGAAGTAAAGGAGTCCCGACATGTCCCGATTCATCCCTTTTTGCCGGCTTGCGGTCTTGGCCATCCTCTGCCTGGGGCTAGCCGGGTCGGCATTGGCCGGCCAGGACCAGACCGGCGCGGATGATGCCCCCGCTGACAGTACCGGGCAGGAGGAGAGCAAGTGGGACATTACCGAACCTACCGGACCCACCACCGAAATTGCTTTCGAGACCCGCGAGGGGACCTGGATCAGCCTGGACGTGTCGCCGGACGGGCGGCAAATCGTATTCGATCTGCTGGGCGATATCTATCGGCTGCCGATCGGCGGCGGACAGGCCACCCGGCTCACTTCCGGCCCCGCCTGGGACGTGCAGCCGGCCTACAGTCCCGATGGCAAAAGCATCGCCTACACCAGTGACCGGGACGGCGCGGAGAACATCTGGATCATGGACAGCGACGGCTCCGAGCCCCGAAAAGTGACCGCGGAGAAGGATCGCATCCTGAACAATCCGGTGTTCACCCCTGATGGGCAGTACATCATCGCCCGGAAGCACTACCGCGATACCCGTTCCCTGGGGGCCGGCGAGATGTGGATGTACCATATCAGCGGCGGCGAGGGCCTGGCCGTCTCCGAGCGCCGGGACTGGCAGCACGACGCCGGCGAGCCGGACATTTCACCCGACGGCAGCACGCTCTACTATTCCCAGGACATCAGTCCCGGCTCCACCTACCAGTACAACCGCAACCCCTACGGCTCGATCTATGCCATCGAAAAAATTGATCTCGATACCGGGAAAAAGGAGCGGGCCGTAGGCGGATTGGGCGGCGCCATGACGCCCCAGGTCTCGCCCGACGGGAAATCGTTGGCCTTCATCCGCCGGGTACAACTAAAAACGGCCCTGTTTATCAAGGACCTGGCCAACGGCGACGAGCGCAAGCTCTACGACGGCCTCAGTCGTGACTCCCAGGAGACCTGGTCCCATTTCGGCACCAATCCCGGCTACAGCTGGACGCCCGATGGCAGGCAGATCATCATCAGCGCCAAGGGGAAGATTATGCGCGTGGCGGTGGCCTCCGGCCGGGCGGTGGAGATCCCCTTCACGGCCCAGGTTGAGCAGACCCTTACCGAAGTGGTATTGTTCAAGGTGCCGGTGGGCGGGGACACCTTCCCGGTGAAGACTGTAAAGTATGCCGCCGTTTCCCCCAACGGCAGGCAGATCGTCTTTCAGGCCCTCGGCCGGCTGTACAAGGCCAATGCCGACGGCTCCGGGAAGAAGCTGTTCACCAACGGCAGGGACCGCTTCGAGTTTACCCCCAGTTGGTCGCCGAACGGCCGCAGCGTCGCCTTTACCACCTGGCGGGATGGCTCCGGAGGCGGGATCGAGATAGCCAGCGCATCCAGCGGCAAGACCCGCAGCCTGAAATTGGCGCCGGGCCACTACCTGGAACCGTCCTGGTCTCCCGATGGGCAGCGGATCGTCTACCGCAAGCTGGGTGGCAACTGGACCCGGGGCTTCAACGGCACCGCCGAGCCGGGGATTTACATCATACCGGCCAAAGGCGGCACACCGAAACTGGTGACCACCAGCGGCAGCCAGCCCCGCTTCAGCCCCGACGGCGAGCGCATCCTGGTGCGCAGCCGGGAGGATGAAAAATGGGCCCTCATTTCGATCGACCTTAACGGCCGTGACCAGCGGATCATCGCCACCGGCAAAAACGCCCAGTCGCTGGTCCCCTCGCCGGACGGGAAATGGATCGCTTTCGTGGAGCGGTTCAACCTCTATGTGGCGCCGTTGGCCCGGTCCGGCAAGGCGCTGGAGTTGTCGCCAAAGATGAAAAATATGCCGGTGGCCCAGGCCGGCATCGACGGGCAGGTGAATGTGCACTGGTCCGGCGATAGTAAAACGGTCTATTGGACCATGGGCGCCAGGCTCTATAGCCGCAGCCTGCGGGAACTGTTCGACTTTATTCCCGGCGCGGCGGACGAGCTGCCCGGCCCCGACAGCACCGGTGTGGCCCTGGGGTGGGATGAAAAAACCAACCGGCCCAAAGGCTCCCTGGCCCTCACCGGCGCTACCCTGATCACGATGGATGACGCCGGCGTTATCGAAAACGGTGTCGTGGTGATTACCAACGGCCGTATCAGCGCCGTGGGTCCGGCCGGCAGCACAAGCATACCCCGGGGCGCCAGGACGATTGACGTCAGCGGGAAGTTCATCATGCCGGGCCTCATCGACGTCCATGCCCATGTAGGGGGCGCCGGAGACGGCATCACGGCGCAGCAGAATTGGGCCTACCTGGCCAACCTGGCGTTCGGCGTGACCACCACCCACGACCCCTCAAACAATACGGTGAATGTTTTCGCTGCCAGCGAGCTGCAGAAGGCCGGGCATATTCTCGCCCCGCGCCTGTTCTCCACCGGCCGGATACTGTACGGCGCGGAGATTCTGGACCGGGCGGTCATCAACTCCCTAGAGGAGGCCCGTTCCCATCTGCGGCGGCTGAAGGCCTACGGCGCTTTCTCGGTGAAATCGTACAACCAGCCACGCCGGGACCAGCGCCAACAGGTGCTGGCCGCCGCCCGGGAATTGGAGATGATGGTCTATCCTGAGGGGGGCTCGACGCTGCAGTGGAACCTGAACATGATCCTCGATGGGCACACCGGCATCGAGCATTCGATCCCCGTGTCGCCCCTGTATCACGATGCCATCAGCCTGTATGCGGCCAGCACGGTCGGTTATACGCCGACCCTGGTGGTCTCCTACGGCGGTCTTTGGGGAGAGAATTACTGGTACCAACACCAGAACGTGTTCGAGCATGCCCGCCTGCTGGCCTTTACCCCCCGGGAGCTGCTGGACCGGCGCGGCCGGCGGCGCATGCACATCGAGGACGATGACTACAACTACCTGGAGAATGCCCGGGCCGCAGCCGCCCTGGCCAAAGCAGGCGTGGCGGTGAATATCGGGGCCCACGGCCAGTTGGATGGCCTGGCGGCCCACTGGGAGATCTGGATGCTGGTGCAAGGCGGCATGTCCCCCTTGGAGGCCCTCCGGGCCGCCACCCTCAACGGCGCCGAATACATCGGCATGGGGAACGATCTGGGTTCCATCAGCGCGGGCAAGCTGGCCGACCTGCTGGTGCTGTCGGCCAACCCCTTGGACGACATCCAGAATTCGGAGAAGATCGATCAGGTGATGCTGGGCGGGCGCCTGTATGACGGCATGACCCTCGATGAAGTATGGCCGAAGGCCGTTAAGCGGCCCCCTTTCTACTGGCAGCAGCGCTAAATCCCTGTTGGGAATAGCCATTTATTGACCGTTCGTACAAGAATACGCTTGTTTTATTGACCGAACGGTTGGTATATTCGCTCGGAGCCTGACCATGACACCCCGCCCGAAAGAGAGCACCAAAGAAAAAACGGCCAAAAACCGCCAGCGCATCCTCGAATCGGCCATCGATACCTTCGCCGAGGGAGGTTTCGACGGCGCCAACATGCGCGAAATCGCCCGCCGGGCCGGGGTGAACAAGTTCATGCTCTACTACCACTTCGAGGACAAAAAGACCCTCTTCGAGCAGGTCCTCAATGCGGTGACCCGGCCTCTCTTTGCCCGCCTGACCCGGGCCATCGAGGAAGCGCCGGATCTGCAGACCGCCCTGGGCAACGTTTTCGATATCTACGGGGACCTGCTGGCCAGCCGCAATGGCCGGCTGAGGGCTTTCATGGCCCGGGAGCTCGCCGCCGGAGCCCCCCGGATCGGTCCCATCCTGCGGATCAAGGCGCCGGAAGTCATCAAGTTGTGGGAGCCCAAGCTTGCGGCCTATGTGGGGCGGGACGATCTCCCCTACCAGGATGTGGTGCGCACCGTGGTCAGCATCATGTCAACCATTGTGGCCACCTTTCTGACCGAGCCGGCCATGGAGAACATTCTCGATGTCTACGGTCTCTCCGTCCGGGACCCCGACAACCGTACGCATGTGGTCGGTATGATCATGGGCGGGGTGCGGCAAAGATTGGCCTAATAATCCTGTAATAAAAATACTCGGAGTCACTATGAAACAAGCCCTGATCAACCTGACCCTCCAGTATCCCAAACGAATCGCCGTCCTTGCCGTGGCTATGAGCCTGGCCCTCATCTCGGGCGTCCGCTATATCAATTTTGAAGACGACATCATGAAGATGCTGCCCAGCGATATGCCCTCGCGGATTATCTGGAACGAGGTGGAGGCACAGTTCGGCGCAACCGAGCCGCTGTTGCTGGCCATTGGTGGCGCTGGGCCCATTGTCAGTGCCCGGATGCTCGCGCTGATCTGGGACCTGACCCGGCACCTGGAGGACAACCCGGCGGTGGACGAAGTGCTGAGCCTGGCCTCGATGACCCGGATTGACAATGTGGACGGTTTCATGGAAGTGGGGGACCTGATGCCTGCCCGGGATCTGTCGCCGGCTGAGATTGCCGGTCTGGCCGCCTACCTGCAGGCCAATCCCGAGATCGGCGAACGGCTGCTCTCCACGGACGGCAGCTACGCCACCCTGGCGGTGATACCGGCGACATCCGCCACCGACGAGGAGCTGGCTACCGCCCTGGAGGATGTGCTGGCCATCATCCCGGACGGTCTGGAAATCAACCTGGCCGGTATGCCTTATATCCGCGGGGTGCTGTCCAAAACGGTGCGCAAGGACGTTTTCAACCTTATCCGCATCGGGATGGTCATACTGGCCCTGATCCTGCTCATTAATCTGCGCAGCGCCCCCGGACTGCTGATGGTTCTGGCGGTGATCGGTCTTTCCACCGGCGGCATGATCGGTTTCTTCGGCTGGGTTTACCGTTTCACCGGCAGCGACTCATTCAACTTTACGCTGCTCAACAGCAGCATGCCGATAATTCTGCTCACCATTGCCACGGCCGATGGCGTCCATATCATTACCCGCTTCTTCAGGGAGATACGCGTGCGCCAGGATGTGCAGGCCTCCGTAAGAGCGACCATGGATGTGCTGATGATGCCGATATTTCTCACCTCCATCACGACCATGGCCGGCTTTATCAGTCTGGTCACGGCCCCCCTGCGGGCGATGACCGGCTATGGCGTGGCCATCTCCTTCGGCATCTTCTGGGCCTGGGTGCTATCGGTAACCCTGCTGCCCAGCCTGATGGCCATGGCCCGCTGGAACCTTTCGGGCCGGGCCCTGAAAAGCGCCGGGCTGCTGGAGCAGATCGTCGACAGGCTGGGCGGCTTTGTCTTCCGCCGTCCAAAAACAATCCTGGCAGCGGGGTCTCTGCTGGTCGCGGTCTCCCTGATTGGCGCCACATTGGTGCGGGTGGAGGTCAATTTCGTCACCTTTTTCAAACCCACCTCGCCGATCCGGCAGAGCATCGAGTTCATTGATGAGCATTTTGCCGGTTCCCTCAATCTGGCCCTGGAAGTGACCGGTGATATCAAAGCCCCGGCCTCCCTTACAACCATGGAATCCATCCAGACCCACCTCGAAAGTGAGGACTACGTCGGCAGCACCCTGTCGCTGGCAAATATTGTCCGCAAACTGCACCGCACCGTCATGGATGACAGCGCCCAGTACGAGATCATTCCCGATACCCGGGCGAAGGTCGCCAACCTGCTCACCCTTTACAGCATGTCCGGCGATCCCGACGATTTCTCGGCCCTGGTCGACTATGACTACCAGCGGGCGCTGATCACCGCCACGGTCAAGCAGACCAGCACCAGCGGGTTGGTGGGCATCGTTAACCGTACCCGGGATTATCTCGATGACCTGCCCGGCAACGGCCTGCAGGTCCGCCTCACCGGCTTCCCGGTCTTCATCCAGGACTTCGTCCAGGTGCTCATCGTCAGTTCGTTCCGGTCCCTCAGCGTTTCCCTGGTCCTGGTGATCCTTCTCTCCTGGATATTCTTCAAATCGCTGCGCTGGGGACTGCTGGCCGTGCTCCCGCTGGCCTCCGCCATCATACTCAATTTTGGTCTGATGGGCTGGTTTGGCCTGGCTCTAAACCACGTCACGGCCCTGTTGACCGCCATTATCATCGGTGTGGGGGTCGATTTCGCCGTCCATTTCGTCGCCCAGTACCGGCACTTCCTCAAAAGCGGCATCCCCCGCGACGAGGTGGGCCTGGCCACCATCAACGACGTCGGCTACCCGATCCTGCTCAACGTGCTGGCCGTGTCGGTGGGCTTCTCGACCCTGCTCTTTTCCGAGTTTGTGCCTATGGGCTACATGGGGGGGCTGGTGATTATCTCCATGGTCTCCTGCGCCCTGGGCACCCTGACCATACTGGCCACCCTGACCCACCTCATGCGCCACAAGGTGACCGCATGAGCCGGTTGGCGCCGGCCAGGCAGCGGATTCGACCCACCATGCATAAGGAGCACGCCATGATTTATCGCCATCCTCTCCTCCGCTCCATCGCCCTGGCGACGGCGCTGGTGGGTCTCCTGGGCGCCCAAACGGGCCGCGAGATCGCCGAACGGGCAGACAGCCGCCCGGCCCCGGCCGACATGCGCTCGGACATGACCATGACCCTCACCTCCCGCACCGGCAGCAGCCGTACCCTCACCGTCCATTCGGCCCGGAAGGGTGAAGATCTGATGATCCTCTGGTTCCTGGCACCGGCCGACGACCGGGGAGTCGCCTTTCTGACCATCAAGCGCCCTTCCGGCGATGACGAAATGCGCATGTGGCTGCCCAGCTTCCGCCGCATGCGGCGCATCTCCACCAGCAAGCGGGGCGACAGCTTCATGGGCTCGGACCTCTCCTTTGAGGACCTGACCAGCCGCAGCCTGGAAGACTACAGCTATACGCTCCTGGGCGAGGAAGCGGTTGAGGGAGATGCCGTCTGGATTCTGGAGGTCGTGCCCAAGCCCAAGCTCCGCTCGTCTTACAGCCGCATCGTCTCCAAGGTCCGCCAGAGCGACCTGATTGCGATCCATGAGGCCTTCTACGACCGGTCCGGGGAACTGCTGAAGGAGCGCACCACCGAGGTGGCCCCCTTCGGCCCGTACCTGCTGCCGGTCCGCATGCTGATGAAGAATATCCAGAAAAACCACACCACCGAGCTGACCTTCAGCAATATCGAGGTCGACACCGGCATTGACGAGAGCCTGTTCCACGAGCGCAATCTGCGGAGGCTGCCGTGAGGTTTCTTGGGCGCGTGGTCCTTGCCTTCATGGCCTTGGCCGGGAGCGCCGCCGGGCAGATCGCTTTCCACGGCGAACTCAACCCGCTGATCCGGCTCACGGTGGACCAGCGCTATCTTTCCCTGCCGCACCGCTTCGTGGTGCTGAATGGGGAGCAGCGGGGTGACCGTGTGAGCCTCTACTTCAGCACCGCCCTGGAGTACCGGCTCGATACCAATGTTGCCACGCCGCAGCTCCGCGAGGCCTACGCCGAATTCTCTACGGACCTGGGCGACTTCCGCCTCGGCAAACAGATCCTGGCCTGGGGCGCCGCCGATGGCAACAACCCTACCGACAACATCAATCCCTACGATTTCTACTACCTGTTCCTCCCCGGCACCGACCGGAAAATCGGCACCTTCAGCCTGTCAGCCAATCTCTACCTGGGCAATCTGAATCTCGAAGCGGTGTTGACGCCGGTATTTCAGCCCAACCGTCTGCCGATCAACGAGCCGGATTTTCCCATCTTTGATGAGCCACCTCCCGCGCTGGCGGCGTTGCCGCTGCTTATTCCGGAGCGTTCCCTGGCGAATACCGAGCTGGGCATCCGCGCTCGCCTGCCCCTCTCGTCACTCGATGTCTCACTGAGCTATTTCCGCGGATTCGACCGGTTGCCCAGTATCATCGTGCCGGAAATTGATCCCGGCTTCTCCCCGGTATGGCCGTTAGGGTATTTGCCGACCCAGGTATTCGGGGCCGATCTGGTGACCTTTATCGGCGACTGGGCCATCCGGGCCGAGGGGGCCTATTTTCTTACCGAAGACCGCGACGCCGATGACCCCTTCGTCCGTAATCCCTATTTTCAGTACGTGCTGCAGGGTGACTATTCAGGGTCGGGCGGAAGTTGGATGATCCAGTACCTGGGCAGCATTATTACCGGTCTGGATGGCGACGATACGGTCAACCCGTTGACCGGTCTGGTGGTGACCGAGGAGATGAACGAGCGGGACAATCTGCCGGCCAAGATGGGTATGCCTTTTGCCGCCATCGCTCCGAACGCGCTGCTGGTCGCCGGCAGCATGGAGCTGGCCGATGCCCGCTACACCTTCCGGGTCCAGGCACTGATCGATCTGGATAACGGGGGCCTGATGGTGGGGGGCGGACTGGCTGCCCATCTGGCAGACGCCTTCGATCTGGAACTGGGTCTGACCCTGCTGGGCGGCGATGAGGCCAGCCGGCTGGGCGGCCTGAAAGACTTCAGCCACCTTTCGGTGGCCCTCAAGTACAGCTTCTAAACGGATTCCTGCAACCGCGAGACGGCCACGGCCCACCGGCCTCGTCCCCCCGGCAGCTACATCCGGCCCAGGCGGATATGCACCACCTGGTGCAGGTGCAGCACCTCTTCCCGGGGTATGTCCCGGTCCGGGAAAGCCGGGTTGGTGGAGACGAGCTGCAACATGTCCCCCTTGAAATAGACCACCTTGATCATGGCTTCGCCGTTGTGGGTCACCACCACCGCCAGGTCGCCGTTGTGGCAGCTCGAGTCCAGCGAGGCGATGACGATTGACCCCGGCTTGACGATGGGGGTCATGGAGTCGCCGTAAACCCGCAGGCCGTAGACCTGTTCATCGCGGAGATCATCCGGGCGATCGAGATATTCCTCGGCTGCGGTGGCCGTGTCATCGAGGTTGGGAAACAGCCCCTGTCCTGCGGCGGCCAAGCCGATCACCGGGATAGGCGGCAGGCGGCGGCGTTGCTCGGAGGCAAAGGCCTCCTCCGGCAAGCCCGGATTCTGGGTCCTGAACTTGGCCTTGGCCAGGTCGGCATAGGAGGCGTTGAGGATTTCGCAGATCTGAATCAGCCGCCCCTTCCGGGGGTAAGCCACATTGCGCTCGTAGGCGCTCACCTGCTGATACTGGATGCCGAGACGGTCCGCCAGGGCCTGCTGGGTGAGGCCGGCCTTTTCCCGCCGGAACGCCAGCAGGTCGCCGAAGGTCATCTCCTGATCAATGGTGAAGGGGGCCATAGTGAAAGTTAAACCGGGTCAGGCTGAAAAGCAGCTCTTTATCACGAATACTAAAGAATGTACAGTTGCGTGGCTGAAATTAACTATCGGGTAATGTCCTGGCTTCGATGACTGGGATAACTCATTTAATGGCAACAATGATGCCTATAGCCGCAATGCCCACAGTTACAATTATTGGGACTGTCCATTTGAATGCCTTGAATTCGCTCGTCAGGCCCGTAAGCGTCTGTGCCATGGTTGATACATTTGCACTGAGCGATCGCAGCAGCATCATAACTTCAGACAAGGCCATTCCCTCGCTTTCCAAGACAGCTTCAAGATCTTCGGGCCGCAAATCCAGCTTATCCTGATATGGGCCACTATATGGTTTGCTTGCCGGCTCTTCAAGCTTATGAAATTCTACGGAAATAAAGTCATCCTTATACGGTAGGGAGACAGAACGTGGAGTTAAGTTTGTTATTCCGATGAATAGTCGGCCATGAAACCCTGGATCAATTTGTGGTCCCGTGGTAGCAATTAGACCTTTTCGTGCATATTTTGACCTCAAACCAAAACGACCAACATATTGATTTCCCAATTTCAATTCTTCTAGGACAGTAACGATTCCAAAATCACCTGGTGAGAAAGTAATCGCCCCATCATTTTTAATGTTAACTTTCCTTTTGGTCGTGGTGGTTGCACCATATTCCCCAACACGAAGATCATATGTGGCCCCTTGGACCTGCGCATCATCAAACGGCTCAATGACAATATTTCCATTTTCATGAGCCTCTCGGATTTGCCTATCAGTCAAAATCATGATTACCACCGGTGTTAGCAGTTTTAGTGGAACAACATTTTTCCTGATGGAAACTAAAGAAACTTAATGATTGGCAACTTGTTAAGCAAGCGCCTGATAGTTGACCTGCAGCTTTTTCAGCCCGGCGTCGTAGTTGGCCTGCTTCTCTTTTTCGTGGGCCACCACCTCGGCCGGCGCACGGTCCAGGAAGTCGGGGTTGTCCAGTTTTTGCTTAACCGCCGTCAGCCGGCCCTCCATTTCGGCGATCTGCCGGGCCAGCCGGGCCCGTTCGATGCCGATGTCAATGAGTCCCTCCAGGGGCATGAACAGTTCCAGCGCGCCGACCACTGCGGTGGCCGAATGAGGCGGTTTTTCCAGGCTTTCGCCGGTGCTGAGATGGCCCACTTTGGCCAGCCTCTGCAGGTCGGACAGGCGCCCTTGCAGAAAGCCGGTCTCGGCGGCAGGCCCACGGATCAACAGGTCGGCGGTCTGGCCGGGGCGGATGCCCATTTCAGCCCGGGTGCTGCGCACGGCCGTGACCGCGTCCTGCAGCAGCCGTACCTGTGCCTCGGCCTCTGCATCCAGCCAGGCCGCATCGGGGCTGGGCGCCGGCGCGACGATCAGGTCAGGCTCGTCCGCCGATTTGAGCCGCTGCCAGAGCTCCTCGGTCATAAACGGCGCGAAGGGGTGCAGTAGGGCCAGTATCTGCCGCAGCACATGGACGGCGACGGCCTGGGCGGTCTCCCGGGCGGCGCTGTCGCTACCCTGCAGCCGGCCCTTGACCAGCTCCAGGTACCAGTCGCAGTAGTCGGCCCAGATGAAATCGTAGGTGAGCCGGGCCACCTCGTTGAGCCGGTAGCGGCCATAGGCCTGCTCCACAGCCGTCAACATCCGGTTCAGCCGGGAAAGCAGCCAACGGTCGGTGACATCGAGGTTTTCGGCCGGCAGGTCGGCCAGGGCCGGAGGGAGCCGGTCGCCCAGGTTCAGGTGCACGAAACGGGCCGCGTTCCAGATCTTGTTCATGTAGTTGCGGCCCAGCTCCAGCGATTTTTCCGAGAAGGGGATATCCTGCCCCTGGGGGGCGATCAGCATGATGCCGGTGCGCAGGGCGTCGGCACCGTAGCGGTCGATGAGCTCCAGCGGGTCCGGGGAATTCCCCAGGCTTTTGCTCATCCGGCGGCCTTTCCCGTCCCGCACAATGCCGTGGAAATAGACCGTGGAAAAAGGGACCTCCCGGCGAAATTTCAGGCCGGCCATGATCATCCGGGCCACCCAGAAAAAGATAATGTCCGGGCCGGTGACCAGGTCCTGGGTAGGATAAAACTTTTGCAGATCGGCGGCTTCCTCGTCGGGCCAGCCGAGGGTTGCCAGGGGCCACAGCCAGGAACTGAACCAGGTGTCCAGCACATCCGGATCCTGCTCCAGGGCCCCCTCTGCCCCGCCATAGTGTTTCCGGGCCAGCGCCTGGGCTGCCTCGGCGGTCCGGGCCACGAACAGCTCGCCGTCGGGACCATACCAGGCCGGAATGCGCTGGCCCCACCAGAGCTGCCGGGAGATGCACCAGTCCCGGATGTGGGTCATCCAGTGGCGGTACACCTTCACCCAGCGGCCGGGGTAGAATTGGACGGTCCCCGATTCCACCGCCTGCAGGGCCGGCCCGGCCAGCGATTCCATCTTCAGGAACCACTGGGTCGACAGGTACGGCTCCACCATGGCGCCGGTGCGCTGGGAGTGGCCCACGTTATGGACATGCTCTTCCACCTTCAGCAGGTGGCCGGCGCTCTGCATGGCCTCTACCACTGCCTTGCGGGCCGCCTCCCGGTCCAGTCCGGCGAACGGCGCCGGCACGTTGCCGTTCAGCGTACCATCGGGCTCCAGGATGTTGACCACTTCCAGGCCGTGGCGCTCGCCCATGGCCCAGTCGTTGGGATCGTGGGCCGGGGTCACCTTCACCGCGCCGCTGCCGAATTCGGGATCGACGGCGCTATCCGCGATGACCGGTATCTCCCGCCCGACCAGCGGCAGAATCAGCAGTTGTCCCACCAGGCCGGCATAGCGCTCGTCATCGGGATGGACAGCGACGGCGGTGTCGCCCAGCATGGTTTCGGGGCGGGTGGTCGCGACGCTGATGTTGCCGCTGCCATCCTTCAGCGGGTAGTCGAAGTGCCAGAGTTGCCCCTGCACCTCCTGATGGATCACCTCTTCGTCGGACAGGGCGGTCTGGCCCAGCGGGTCCCAGTTGATCAGCCGCTCACCCCGGTAGATCAGCCCTTCCTCGTACAGGCGCACAAAGGCCTCGATGACGGCGGCGTAATAGTCCTCGTCCAGGGTAAAGGTGGTGCGCTGCCAGTCGCAGCTGCAGCCCAGCCGCTTGAGCTGCTCGATGATGGCGCCGCCGTAGCGCTCTTTCCAGGCCCAGGCCCGCTCCAGGAACGCCGCTCTGCCCAGGTCCTGTTTGTCGATTCCTTCCTCCCGCAGCTGGGCGGCCACCTTGGCCTCGGTGGCAATGCTGGCATGATCGGTGCCGGGCAGCCACAGGGTGGGGCGTCCCTGCATGCGGGCCCGGCGGATCAGGATATCCTGGATAGTATTGTCGAGCACGTGGCCCATGTGCAGGATGCCGGTGACGTTGGGCGGCGGGATGACGATGGTAAAGGGCTCGCCCGCGGCCTGATCGGAGGGGCGGAAATAGCCCCGCTCCTCCCAGGTCCGGTACCAATGGGGCTCGACCTGGGCCGGTTCGTAAACCTTCCCCGGCTGGGGCTGCGGCACCCCCTGCTACTCCAGCACCAGGCTCAGAGCTGTGGAAAGCTTCAGTACGTTCCGGTTGGCAGCCACCAGCCGTCCGCAGACGATGCGGGTCAGGTTTTGCAGCACCTGGTAGCCGATATCGACATGCTCATCGAGAATTTTGAAGAACTGCCGGCCCGACATCTGGCCCATAAAGCAGTCGCTGAGGGCGGTCACCGTGGCGGTGCGGCGGTCTTCATGGCCGAACAGCGAGACCTCGCCGAAGACAGCGCCGTCCGCGCCGGAAAGGCGCACAATGGATTTCTCCCGGCCGTCGTAGTGGACATTCTTGGAGATCGACAGGGTCAGGGATTGGGATATTTCCACCTCACCTGAGAGCAGGAAATAGATGCTGCCGCCTTTCTCGCCCTCGTGGAAGATTTCCTTCCCGGCGGGAATGTTCATGTCCTTCATTTGGTCATTGAACAGGTCCCGCTGCTTTTTCGAGAGACTGCGGAACAGATCGAAATTTTCCAGGTCGTGGTCGCCGATTTTGTTCATGGGATCACCAGTGCTCCCTGGCCCTCATGGATGATCTGGTCGTCGGCGGGGTTGACCTCCACGGTGGTGTGGCTGCCATCGCCCAGTGAGCGGCCCGCCTCGCGCAGTTTGCGCTCGATAAATGCGTCCAGCTGCGAGGTGTCAGCCGAAAGGAAGCTGCCGATCCCCTGCTGCTCCTCCTCCAGGTAGAGACCGATGGTGAGCCAGCCCTCTGTCTCCCGGTTATGCCGGGCCAGCTCGCCGAAGGATTTGCCGACGAAATCTTGCGGTATGGGTACGCGCTGGAAGTGGCGTTTCGAAGAAGCGCTGAGGAGCTCGTCGGCGAACTGGGGAATGCCCGGATTCATGATGTGGGAAGCGATGATGAAAGAACCAAAATTGTCGGCCAATACAATGTTGTCGGCATTGGCCCGGTGCAGGTGAGATATGGTCGCCTGGTCGTGGACATAGACCACCACCTGCACCTGTGGATTGAGATTCTTGATGGTCAGTGTCGCCAGGATCGATTTCTCATCATTGGCGCCGCCGGTGGGCAGTTCGGTCGGAAAGATCACCACGGCCCGGGCCGTGTCGATATGGGCCCGCTTGAGAATGATCTCCTTGGTGAATTCGCCCCGGATGTACTTGATATGGCTGTAGCCGTACTGGGCTTTGAGGGACTGTATCCGCTCCTCACTCTCCTCATTGATCAGCACGATGACCCTTTGGCTCCTGGCATCATCAATTTTCATGAAGGCATCGATCAGCCCCTCGATCTTGTGGTGCCAGCCACAGATGATGATATGATTCTTGACCTTAATCGGCATAAGACCCTGGTTCGCTTTCATTCTGCGCGCTACCGACCCGGCGGCGATGCTCGCCGTCAGGAACGAGATAAGCGATATGCCGGTAAACATGATCACCACCGCCAGCACCCGGCCGGCGCCCCCTTGCGGGATATAGTCGCCGTAACCGACGGTGGTCATGGTCACGATGGCCCACCAGAGGGCCTCGGGCAGTGAGCCGAACTGTCTGTTGCCGGCCTGCAGCTCGACATAATAGACGGCTACCCCGCCAATGAAGGCTACCAGCAGGATCCACAGGAAGATCCGGATGATTGTAGAAGTCCATATCCTGTTCACGTTTGATCATTACCTCCGGCAGTATGGATTGCGCTGCCCCTCTGTCGGCTAATCCAAAATTTAGCCCTCGCAGGGCTGGGGACCAATAGTCAAACCCCGGGGCCCGAGGGCCGGGCATTATTCCTTGATGTGGTAGCCTCGGGTGAAAAGGGTCGCCGCCGTCACGGTAAACAGGGCCGCCATGGCCAGCGAGACCAGCAGGGAGCCGAGGGCCGGCGTATCGCCGATGCCCAGCAGGGCGTGGCGCAGACCGTTGATCATGTAGTAGAGCGGGTTGAAGAGGGATATCTGCCGCCATACCGGTGGCAGCATATCGATACTGTAGAACACGCCCCCCAGAAAAACCAGCGGCGTGATGAAGAAATTCATCAACATCTGGATGTTGTCGAAGGTGCGGGCATAAATGCCCACCAGCAGCCCGAAGGCGCCGAATGTCCAGCCCACCACCACCAGAAAAACCAGCGCCTCGAGGGGGTGGGCCACCGACATGCCGGTGATGGCCATGCCCACCAGGATCACCAGCACGCCATTCAGGAAACCGCGCAGCGTGGCGCCCAGGATATAGGCCAGGGATACTTCCAGGCCCCCCAGCGGAGTGATCAGGATATCGTCCAGAAACTTGAGCATCTTGGCCTGGATCAGGCTGGATGAACTGTTGGCCCCGGCGTTGGTGATGACGTTCATCATAGCCAGTCCGGGGATGATGTAGTGCATGTAGGGCACATCCTTGATGGGGCCGATACGGCTGCCCAGGGAGTTGCCGAACACAATGATGTACAGGACCGTCGTGAGCAGCCCGGGCACCAGGGTCTGGTTGTAGAGGGACAGGAAGCGTTTCACCTCCCGTCCGACCAAGGTGAGAAATCCGACCCTATTCATCATCGTCCCCAGGCAGCATCGTCCCCGGCAGCATTGTCCCTAGGCATCGATGCTGTGCCCGGTCAGCGACATGAAGACATCCTCCAGGGTGGTGCGGTGGATGGTCAGATCCTGCACCGTTGCCCCGGCGGCCGTGACGCGGTTGACAATTTCGGCGATCTGCAGCTCGGGCCGGGAAACGGTCACCGTCAGGCGGCCTTCCTCCCGGGTCAATTCGTAGCCGTCCAGAGCAGCGGCCGCAGCGGCCCCATCACCGGCAAGCTCCAGCACCAGGCCGTCGCGGTTTTGCCCGGCGACCAGTGCCGCCGGTGAGCCGGTGGTAATAATCTGGCCGCCATCAATGATGGCCACCCGGTCGCAGAGCAATTCCGCTTCCTCGATATAATGGGTCGTCAGGATGATGGTTTTGCCCTCGCGGTTGAGGCGGGCCAGGTAATCCCAGAGCATGTGGCGCAGCTCGACATCGACGCCGGCGGTCGGTTCGTCAAGGATCAGAATGTCGGGGTCGTGGATCAGCGACCGGGCGATCTGGAAGCGCCGTTTCATGCCGCCGCTGAGCTCCCGTGGTTTTACCGCCCGTTTGTCCATCAGACCGAACTCCTCAAACAGTTGCAGGGCCCGTTCCTTCACCGAAGCAGGCGGCACGCCGTAGTAGCCGGCCTGGAACCGCATCAGGTCCTCCAGCGAAAAAAACCAGTCGAAATTGAGCTCCTGGGCGGCCAGACCGATGCAGCGCCGGGCGGCCCGGAAGTCGGTCACCACATCGTGTCCCATCACCTGCACCGTGCCGCTGGTGGGCCGCACCAGCCCGGTAGTGATGCCGATGGTGGTGGTCTTGCCGGCGCCGTTGGGTCCCAGCAGACCGAAAAATTCACCCTCCGGCACTTCCAGATTGATGCCCAGCAGCGCCTCGACGCCACCCCTGTAGCGCTTGCGCAGGTCGCGGATTTCTACGGCTAGAGCCATCAACGCTCCAGAATACAGATATTTTCGATGTGCGGAGTGTGGGGAAACATGTCCACCGGCTGGACCCAGGTGGGCCGGTAGCCGGCCTCGGCCAGCAGCACCACATCCCGGACCTGGGTGGCCGGATTGCAGGAGACATAAACCACTTTCCGGGGCCCGAGATCGGCAATTTCCTCAACCAGCTTGGGATGGAACCCGGCTCTGGGCGGGTCGGCCACCACGATGTCTGGCCGGGGCACCTGCTTCAGCAGCCGCTGGAGATTGTGCGTGAAATACTTGGCCCCCAGATCGGCGAGAAAAAAGCGCACATTGAATATCTCGTTGACCATGGCGTTGCGGGTGGCGTCATCCACGGCCGGGGTCACCGATTCAAATCCGGCCACCTCCTTTGCCTGCCGGGCCAACATCAGGGCGATGGCGCCGGTACCGCAGAACAGGTCGTAAACCACCTCCTCGCCGGTGAGAGCGCAGGCGGCTTCCACCTGCTCCAGCAACAGTTCGGCCTGGGCGGAGTTGGTCTGGAAAAAAGCGTTGGCCGATACTTCGAAAGTCAGGCCGCGGAGCTGCATGGTGAGGCTGGGCCGGCCATGCAGCAGAACCTCCCATTCGCCGTAGGCCACGGCCGCCCTGCGGGTGTTGATGTTGTTCACCACGCTCACCACCTGGGGGAATTTCTCGGCCAGGCCTTCGGCCAGCGGTTTCAGGGCCGCCGGGTCCTCCCGGCTGGTGACGAAATTGACCATAATCTCAATCTTACCCGCTTCCGGTTCGGCGGTCCGGATGACCAGGTGGCGCAGAAATCCGCTGTGGGCCTTGATATCGTAAGGCTCCAGGCTGGACGTATGGGCTTTGATCCAGGTATAGACCTCGCCGGCCACCAGATGCTGGAGGTGGCACTGTTCGATGTCGAGCACCTTGTCGTAGCGCCCCGGCACATGCAGGCCCAGGGCCCGGTCGGGGATAGGGTCTTCATCACCCAGCAGCCAGGCCCGGTTCGACCAGGTGAACTCCATCTTGTTGCGGTAGTTGAAAGTCTCCTTGCAGCCGATGATGGGCTGGATCTCCAGATCGGTGAAGTGCCCCATGCGTCCGAACAGGTCGGCCACCTGGGCCTGCTTCTGGGCCAGCTGGGCTTCATAGGTCAGGTTCTGGGTGGTGCAGCCCCCGCAGACGCCGAAATGGGCGCAGGGGGCCTCGACGGCGTCAGGTGACGCTTTCAATACTTCCAGGACCCTGGCTTCTGCAAATCCCTTCCGCTTTTTGGTAATCCGAGCCCGAACCGTGGATCCGGGCAGGGATTTCCCTTTGTCGAGAAACACCACCAAGCCGTGGTGGCGGGCTATGCCCTGGCCGCCGAAAGCGAGGCTCTCAACGGTCAGCTCGAGCTCGTCACCTTTCTTGGGCGGGGCGGCCGGGGCCTCAGGGGGTGTGGCGGTCTCGTTCATGGGAGCCGAAGTTACGGCGGGGAAGAGGGGAAGTCAGCAGGCGGCAACTGTTGCCGCCGTCTCCAACTGTTCGTAAGATTGCGGGTAAGGGGCTGTAACACTATCAATCGTGTATTTCTCCTTAAATGATACCCACTGATAAATTATCAAACCATTTCGACGACAAAATCCTCGAAGACCATTTCACCAATCCGAAACATACTGTCTACACGCCTAGTATAACCCTCTGCGAGGCAAACTATGGCTAATGTGCGACACCTTGATAATGCCCCAATCCGTGAAGCCCTCATTGATATTAGGGTTAGGTTTCCTGACAATATGGAATTAGCATCTCTACGGCGGTTTTGTGAGGCGATTCGGGATAATTACCCTGATACGCAGAACCTGATGGAAACAAAAATTGAATTTGAAGGCGAGCATGCTACCGCTACATCCAAACAACGCGGCTTTAAGTGTATTTCCCGTGATGGTTTACAAATCGTACAGGCAAGGCTGGATGGGTTCACCTTTAGCCGATTAAGACCATATGAAACTTGGGATAGTTTAATTTCCGAAGCAAAACGATTATGGGAAATTTTTGTAGAAATACTGCACCCTGATGCAATCGTAAGGATTGCGTGCAGATACATTAATGGAATTAAAATGGCCCATCCGGTGGATCTTAGCAATTATATCACTGCCCCGCCTCCAAAAGTGGCGGGTATCCCAGATAGGCTTCTAGGATTCCTGACAAGAGTGGAAGTTGCGTATGCCGATGAGCCGACCCGAGCAATCGTCACACAAGCTCTGCGTCCAAAAAACGAACAAGACATTACTCTTATGCTAGACATTGATGTATTTCGCGAAATCGAATATCCGACCGATGGCGTGGCTGCATGGGAAGGAGTTGTGAGTTTTCACGATATAAAAAATGAAATATTTTTTAATAGCCTCACCGAGAAAACAGTGGAGCGTTACTTATGATAAGTGCACTTGAACTGTCGCCACCCCCAGTGTCAGAAGGAGTAAGTGAAGAATCTGATTACATCAAAAAGTACATTATCGAGCAGAGGCAAATAATTTCGGACAACCTGTCTTTGCCCATTGCAAGTCAGAGGCTGGGAGAGGTTCGATTTGCTCTTATGATGATAAAAAATGATCACTCTGACGAAAATTGGGACGGTCAGGGGGCTCTACCGGTCTCATTGGAAGCATACAACGATGCCGATATGTTCTTGAGATTGTTGGATACGAATCGCCTACCATACCCGGAAATAAATCCAAATCCTGATGGGAGCCTGGAACTGGAGTGGTATTCCTCACCTGATAATATTCTTTCAATAATATTTAATGGTAATGGGTACCTTGGTTTTGCATCAATTATTGGCACAGATGATAAAACCTATGGCACCCGTCGGTTCAAGGGTTTTATCCCAAATGATATTGTATCGCAAATTGATAAAATTGCTTAGACGCAATATTGGGTTTACTCTGCGGTTGGGCAGAATTAAACCAGTTGAATCCCTCTCCAGATTCCTGTTCAAAGGTGATGTTAGGGCTATTGATGGCAATGTAAAGCCCGGAGTATTTAACCCTCCAAGAAATTCTAATGAGATTTCTGTATATCGATTGGATGGTCTGGGGAGTCATACTATCTGGAGAATCGGCCTTTTCTTTGTTGAAATACCTCGGGGAAAACCTGTTATTGCTCGAGCGCATATTTCGGTTGAAGAAACACTAAATGTTCACTCTTCGCTCTCCATACGGCGATCATATATCTTTCCCCACCCGCGACATGCGGATATTGTAAATAAATCTATTCTGGTCAATAAATCGAGCGCGGCGAGAACCCAAAAGGAAACTGAGGATCAAGCATTACAACAATTAATCAGAGAAGATTTTGCACGTATTGCTTCGAGAAATGGCGTGGACTTTCGCTAAACGAGCTATCAAGGCTTATCCCAAGTCTAACTCACCCGCCATCGGCACCTTTTAAAATATCTCTGAACGCTTCCTCTTCGATCACCGCTACCCCCAGCGCCTCGGCCTTGGCGGCCTTGGTACCGGCGCCGGTACCGGCCACCAGGTAGTCGGTTTTCTTGCTGACTCCCGACGACACCCTGCCCCCCAGCGCCTCGACCGCCGACTGCGCTTCAGCCCGGCTCATGGTCTCCAGCGTCCCGGTAAATACGAACCGCTTCCCGGCCAGCGGCAACGGTCCCGTGACGGCAGGCTCCGTCCGGTCCCAGCGGAGACCCGCTTCCAGCAGCGCGTCAATGAGGCCCCGGTTGGCCTCATCGGCGGCGAAGCGGACCAGCCCTTCGGCCACAATGGGTCCCACTTCATCAATGGCCTGCAGCTCCTCAGGTTTGGCCGCCAGCAGCGCCTGCAGATCGCCGCCGAAGGCCCGCTCCAGCACTTTCGCCAGATGCTCCCCCACGTTGCGGATGCCCAGGCCGTAGAGGAACCGGGCGAAGGTGGTCCGCCGTGACGCAGCGATGGCGGCCTGCAGTTTGCTGGCCACCTTGTCGCCCAGGGGCACCTGCTTCTGCAGCGTCCCCTCCTTGGTATGCACGGTGCGCTCGATCTCCAGGGCGGCCAGATCGTCGTAGGCCAGGCTGTAGAGATCAGCGACCGTATGGACCTGGCCGGTAGCCAGCAGCCGGGCGATAATCTTCGTGCCCAGGCCGTCGATATCCAGGGCCCCCTTGGAGGCAAAGTGCTCGATACGCCCCTGGACCTGGGCGGGACAGGCGGCGTTGATGCAGCGGGTAACCACCTCATCCTCGGGCCGGTAGAGAGCATGGCCGCAAGCCGGGCATTCCTCCGGCAGCCGGTACGGTTTCGTCCCCCGGGGGCGCTTGGCGGTGATCACCTGCACCACTTCGGGGATCACGTCCCCGGCCCGCTGCACCAGCACCGTGTCGCCGATACGCACATCCTTGCGGTCGATCTCGTCCTGGTTGTGGAGCGTGGCCCGGCTGACGGTTACCCCGCCCACTTCCACCGGCTCCAGGTGGGCCACCGGCGTCACGGCCCCGGTCCGGCCTACGCTGGCCTCGATGTCGGCGACCACCGTGGTAGCCTGCTGGGCCTTGAACTTGCCGGCGACGGCCCAGCGTGGCGACCGGCTGCGCTGCCCCAGAACCTGCTGCAGGCCGTAGGCATTGACCTTCACCACCAGGCCGTCAATATCGTAGGGGACCGTCTCCCGGCGGGCCTCCAGTTCCTCGTAGAAGGCCACCACTTCCGCAATCCCCCGGCAGAGACGGTAATCGGGGTTCACCGGCAGGCCCCAGCCGGGCAACGCCTCCAGGAAGGCCGACTGGCTCCCAAAACCCCCTGCGGGATGCCCTTCGATGACCCCGGGGCCATAGCAGTAGATGCGCAGGGGCCGCTCGGCGGTGATGCGGGTGTCAAGCATACGCAGGCTGCCGGCGGCGGAATTCCGGGGATTGGCGAACAGAGGCTCCCCGGCCTCGGCCCGGTTGCGGTTCATGGCCTCGAACTCGGCCCGCAGCATGAACACTTCTCCCCGCACTTCCAGCAGGTCCGGGGACCGGCTGCCAGTGAGGGTCAGGGGAATGGCCCGGATGGTGCGCAGGTTGGCACTGATATCCTCACCGGTAACGCCGTCGCCGCGGGTCGAGCCCTGCACAAAGCGGCCCTGCTCATACACCAGCTCAACAGCCAGACCATCAAGCTTCGGTTCGGCCAGGTATTCCACCGGATCATCCCTGCCCAGCTCCTTGCGGACCCGGCCGTCGAAGGCCTCCAACTCGGCCGTGTCCATGGCGTTGGCCAGGCTGAGCATGGGCTGGCGATGGGTCACCGTGCCCAGTTCGGACTGGGGCGCGGCCCCTACCCGCTGGGTCGGCGAATCGGCAGTGATCAGCTCCGGGTGCTCTTCCTCCAGGGCCTGCAGATCCCGCATGAGCCGGTCGTACCCGGCATCGGAGATTTCCGGCCGGTCATGGACGTAGTAGAGAATGTTATGGCTGTCGATCTGCCGGCGCAGCTCGGCGAGCCGCTCAGGGACGCCCACGGAACTCCCGCTCAAAATAGCCCTGGCTCGGCGGCACCAGGGCCCGGACTATCGGCACAATGCCCCCCTTGCCGGTGGATGGATAGCCCCATAATCCGAAGCCGCTGGTGGTGACCAGAAAGAAATAGGTCAGGGAGTCCCCCTGCAGCTCGGCGGCGGGGAGGAGCGCAAAATGGCGCCTGTAGGCCCCGGGCATATCCAGCTCCCGGAAGGTGAGGCCGGTGTTGGTCATGTAGAAAAGAGACACCGATTCAACGGGTATCGTGTCCATTTCGACAATGAAATCGATGCGGTAGGGGCGGTCGTTCAGCACCGCGTGGGGCGGGCTGTGTAGCAGCAGGATACCGGGGGGCGGGCCGTCCTGGGCACGCAGCTCCGCCAGCAGCATGACAGCCAGCACCAGCCCCGTGGCCCGCTTCATCAGCCTGGCTCTCAGCCGGAATTGGCCAGCAGGCTGTCGAGCATCCCGGGAATGTTGAACAGGCTTTCCGGGGCCGCCTCAAAGGAGGTGTGCAGGTACTCGTGATCGCTGCCGCCGATGCGGTAAAGGGGCGTGTAGCCGGCACTGTTGGCGCTGATGTCCCGGAGGGCGGCGGTGAAGCGGTCCACATCATCAACGGTATTGTAAAGGCCGAAGCTGGCCCGCACCATGCCCGGCTTCGGTGAGGTGAGGTTCTCCACCGCTTCATCACTGAGGGCCACGAATTCGGCGGTCTCCTCGGGCATCATTTCGATGACATAGGGATGGGCACAGAAGCATTCGTTGCGCACGGCAATATTGTGGTAATCGTTGAGGATGGCCGCCACCAGGGAATGATGCACCGCCTCGATATTGAAGGAGATGGACGCCACCCGGGGGCAGCGTTCGATGTCGGTATCGCCGTAGATGACGACACCGGGCACCGCCAGCATCTGCTCCAGGGCGTAGCTGAGCAGTTTTTCCTCCTCGGCAAAAAGAAAATCCATGCCGATGCGGTCCAGTACCTCCAACGATGTGGCCAGGCCGATGGCGCCGGGAATGTTGGGGGTGCCGGCTTCCTCACGGTCGGGGAATTTGGAGGTGACGGAGTAGTGGTCCGTCAGAACCCGCGCTACCATGCCGCCCCCCACCTCCACCGGATCGATCTGCCGCAGTTGCTCCTTCAGCGCAATGACCACGCCGGGAGAGCCGGGCACGTAGGTTTTGTGGCCGGAGAAGACCAGCGCATCAATATCTTCGGCGGGATCGGCCCGGCCCGACATCTGCACCGGCACATGGGCCACCATCTGGGCCCCATCCACCAGCACCAGGGCGTCATGGGCATGGGCCAGGCGGGCAATGTCGTGAATCGGATTGATAATGCCGGTGACGTTGCTCACCCCGGTGACGGCGACATAATTCACCCGGCCCCGCTCCTGGACCAGCAACTGTTCCAGCGCCTCCAGGTTGATACTGCCGATGCCCTCTTCCGCCGGCAGGTGCAGGACCCTCCCCAGGTGCTTGCGGTGGGGCAGATCGTTGGAGTGGTGCTCCATGATCGACACCAGGGCCGTGTCCCGGCCGGGGCGCAGGTCCCGGAAGACCCTGGCCAGGCGGTTCATCCCTGCCGTGGCGCCGCTGCCGGCGAAGAATGCGGTGTAGCGGTCCGGGTCGGCGCCGACGAACGAGAGGACCCGCTCATGGGCCCAGGCATAATTTTGGGTGGCCAGTTTGGCGCTGTTGTGCAGCAGGCTGTGGGTGTTGGCATAATGGCCCAGCAGCGCCTCCATGGCCCGGTGGGCGGTCCCCATCATCAGGGTGGGGGCGGTGGAATCGAGGTAGACCCGGCGGCTGTCGCCCCCTGAGGCCAGCGGATAACGGGTCTCCAGACCGAGGAAATCGGTGGCAACCCGGGCCAGGAGTTCCGGGCCCCGTAAGGCCCCGTTGTGTGCATTGGAATGATTGGCAGCCATTTAGGTGGAATGTACACAAAAGGGGGCGCGGGGGGAAGGGGCTGGCTAATCAGCGGCAGCATTGATATCCCCCTGGAACAATCTGAAGAAATCATTGGTCCAGTTAGGTGTCAGGCTTACATTTTATCACTAATCAGGAGCAGCTACTGTGGACGGTAATACCGCAAAAATAGACATCTACGGCGGTCAAGATCCCCGCCATATCCCAGCGTACACCATAGCTGAATCCGCCCGTTATCTTCGCATCGCCCCTGCAACTCTAAGGTCGTGGGTTCTTGGCAGGAAATACCCCACACAGGATGGAGCCGGATTTTTCAAGCCACTCATTAGCGTTCCCGATTCTGAGGAGCGGAAATTGTCATTTTCGAATCTTGTTGAAGCGCATATTCTCCATTCCCTTCGAAAGATTCACACGATATCCATTCAGGACGTTCGTACTGCAATTCAATTTTCCGAGAAAAAATTGAGCATAGCTAGATTACTGCTCAATCAATCTCTCAGGGCCAGTGCTGGCGAATTATTTTTAGATAGATACTCTGAATTAATCAACCTATCAAAGTCGGGTCAATTGGCACTGAAGCAAATTCTTCAAGCATATTTAGCGAGAGTGGCGTGGGAGGAGCATGAATTCCCCGCCAGGCTATATCCATTCCTTTCGAATTATTTTCAGAGCGATGAGAAGAAGATTGTCATTGATCCGGCCATATCCTTCGGCCGACCCATAATTAAAAGCAAAAGCATATCAACACAGGCTATAGTTGATAGAATTGACGCTGGAGAGGACATTACCGAATTGGCAAGTGACTACGAAATTGATAGACAAGAAATTGAAGCAGCTATTTACTATGAGCGGGCTGCCTGATCCTGGTCATATTCACTGATAGAGACCTAGGAAAAATATTCCCCCAGATGCTTTCCGATGCTGGGTTTGCAGTAGAACAGCACTCAGATCGCTTCAGTCATAATGCGCCTGACGAGCAATGGCTGGCTAAAGTAGGCCGTCGTGGTTGGCTTGCCTTTACCAGGGATAAACATATAAGATTTAGACCAAACCAGCGCGATGCCGTGATGCGAGGTGGAGTAGGCTTATTTATCCTGGTAGGCCAACTCCCCCAACACCGGCTCGCGGAAATTGTTATTAATACCAGGCCTCGTATCGAATCTTTTGTGAAAAGGCACGATCCGCCTTTCATTGCAAAAATTCGTCGTCCATCCCCGTCTGAACTAAAACACCGTTCCAATCATCCCGGTCGGGTCGAACTTTGGCTTTCATTCCATGAATGGCCGTCAATGGTGAACAACTGAATGTACTCTGGTTAAAACGAGTCCGTCTATCGCAGCTCCGCTCCCCTCCACCATCGCCCTGGTCACCGGCGCCAGCCGGGGGGTCGGTCTGGGCATCGCCCACGAGCTGGGCCTGATCGGCGCCACCGTCTATATCACCGGACGGAGCCGGTCCACAGGACCACATACCGACGATCTCCCTGGCTCCATCGATGAGACGGCTAGGCTCGTTACCGAATCCGGCGGCGCCGGCATCGCCGTGGCCTGCGACCATACGGACGACAACGCCGTGCAGGCCCTGGCGGCTCAGATCGGAGCTGAGCAGGGGCGCCTCGATCTGCTGGTGAACAATGTCTGGGGCGGCTACGAGCAGTACGATCCGGCCCTGTTCGAGCTCCCGCTGGAGGAGCAGCCCATCTGGCGCTTCGACAAGATGTTCCGCAGCGGTGTCAGGGCGCACTACACCACGACGCGAGCGGTGGTCCCGCTGCTGCGCCGGGGGCGGCGGCCGCTTATCGTCAACATCTCCGCCGGGGACGAAGGCAAATACCTGGGGGATGTGCAGTACGATCTGGCCAAGGCGTCCATCAGCCGGCTGGGATTCGCCCTGTCGAAGAAGCTGGCCCCGGACGGCATCCTGGCCTTGACGATCCTCCCAGGCTTCACCCGCACCGAACGGGTGCTGGCGGGGGCGCCCGAGTCGGACTTGGCCGAAACACATTCGGCCCGGTTTGTGGGGCGGGCGATCGTGGCCCTGCTGAACGATGCCGATCTGTCCGGGCGCAACGGCGGCAGCTTCAAGGCGGGCCAGCTGGGGCTGGACTACGGCTTCAGCGATGTGGACGGCTCCCGGCCGGAGCCGTTCGTCATCCCCGAATCGTAAGCTGAGAGGGGTTGGACCTCCCCTGGGAAACCCCGCCAGGCCCGGCATGACAGGGGCAGGTCGGGCCTACTCCTCCACCAGGCTGGCAATATCCATCAGGTAGATGTTCAGGGTCCGGGCCCCCTCCTCGGCGTCACGGCCTGAGGAAAAGGCAATCGTGTGGCCGTCCGGCGAAAAGGCCGGGAAGCCATCGAAACTCTCGTGGTAGGTCAGCCGGGTCTGCCGGCCGGTCTCGATGTTCATCAGGAAGATCTCGAAATTGTGCGGGGGCACTGTCTTTACGAACACGAAGTGCCGTCCGTCCGGCGCTGGGTGGGGGGCCCAGTTGGTGCCCGGTTCGGTGGTGATCTGCCGGCGGTCCGTGCCGTCGTGATTGATGGTGTAGATGGTCATCGGCAGGCTGCGGCCCGCCTGGTCGGCAATGTTCCAGGCCCGGTAGATGATGGTGCGGCTGTCGGGCATATAGAAAGCGCCCCCTTCCTGTAGGTCCGGGGTGTCGGTAATGCGCACCTCGCCACTGCCGTCCGGCCGCATCCGCCAGAGGTCCATCCGTCCCTCGATGCTGCGCCCGAACAGAATCCACTGGCCATCGGGCGACAGGGATACCTCGGCCTCGTAGAGCTCATTGTGGGTCAGCCGGACACGGTTGTTGCCAGTGAGGTCGCTGGTGTAGAGCTCGGCGCCGGCAGGGTAGTCTGCGGGATCGGAAAAGTTCCCCGGCGGCAGGTGCAGGTTGTCCCGGGTGGAGGTCCAGATCAGGCGGTCACCGGAGGGAAAGTAGTACGAACAGGCGTCGGCCCCCATGTCGTTGATCCGCTGCACATGCTGCCCGTCGATGCGAATGGTATAGACGTGGTAGTCGGTCTCTTCTGCCGTCCGGCGGCCGTTGAGGATCAGGCTTTTGCCATTGGGGGAAAAGTAGGACTCGGCGGCGGAATAGAAGCCGGGGAGGTGAGTGACCGGCAGCTCCGGCGATGCGGCGGCGGCCTTATCCGCAGCCGGCTTGCCACAACCTGATGCCAGCAAAAACAGCAACAGTGTCATTCGTGCTATCAAAATACCCTCCATACGCCAAGTTCGAATCCGGCAGCCAAAATTACACTCGCCAAGCTACCGACGAGGAGACAGCAATCGGTCGTTTCTGTCATTCCGCAGGAGCTGCCAAGCGGTTGAGGAATCTGTCACTCAGATACCTCCTTCGCCCGGCATGACTGCTGCCGCATGGGAGGATGATTTCGGATAGCGCCCTGAATAGCTGCATCTACTTGAGAACCGGGGTTAAATTTGGCCTCACTTCAATACAAGGGGAGAGTTATGACTGAGGCTATCAAGAGTGTCATCACTTGCGATATGGATGGAAAAATTGAAACTTTCAACGACGGCGCCGCGGCGCTGTTTGGGTATACGGCTGAAGAGGTCATCGGCAAACAACGGGTAGGCCTGTTCAGCCCGGGGCTGGTGGTACTGGGGCCCCTGGGAGAGTGGTTAAAGACCGCCAGCATTGAAGGTGAATGGGAAGGAGACACGGTTTTCATTGATAAGGGGGGCAAGAAACTTGCCGCCCACATCAAGATCACCCCGACCATGAAAGACAACGTGCAGGTGGGCTTCTGCGGAGTCACGACGCCTTTAGAGGGCGTGGATGTCGCCTCCGTGGAGCCGGAGATTGGTTTCATGACCCGCTTTTTCAAATGGGTGGTCATCACCCGGGCCCCGTTCCTTACCGCCACTATCGTACCGGTATTGCTCGGCGGCGCCGTCGCTTCCATGCTCGGCTACCAGGTGGATTTGGGGCTGCTTGGGTTGACGCTGCTGGCGGCTTCGTTCCTGCAAGTGGGGACCAATACCCTCAATGACTATTTCGATCACACCAGTGGCAACGATGAAGCCACCTATGACTATATCGTGCCCTTTTCCGGCGGCAGCAGATCTATCCAGATGGGTCTTATCTCCCCCAAAGGCATGCTGACCGTCGCTCTGGTCTCGTATGCCGTGGCGGGGATTGTGGGCATTCCGCTTATCATCCAGGCCGGAATGCCTGTGCTATACCTGGGGATTGCAGGGGTGCTCTCAGGAATCTTTTACACTGTTCCACCGATCAGGCTGATGGCCCGCAAGGGTCTTGGCGAGCTCCTGGTGGGGCTCAATTTCGGGCCTTTGCTGGTGGCCGGCAGCACCCTTGTGCAGACCGGCAACATCGAGCCTATGGCACTCCTTGCGGGTATCCCTGTGGGCCTGCTGACGGCTGCCATCCTGTGGGTGAACGAAATCCCTGATATTGAGGGTGACCGCACCACTGGAAAGAATAACCTGGTGGTGGTCCTGGGCGCCGCCCGGGCGCGGTATGGCTACCTGGCACTGGTGGTGGCCGCTTTCAGCGCGATTATCATCATGGTGGTAACGGGACTGTCTCCCACCCTATCGCTGATTGCCCTGCTGGGGACATATCTGGCTGTGAAGGCCACCGGCACACTGTGGCAGCATTACAACGATGCGGGTCTCAAACCGGCCAATGCCGGCACCATTAACCTGCATCTGATCACGGGCATCCTGCTGATTATCGGCTATTGGGTTGGCTGAGTCGGCGCCCAATTTACGAGCGGACCATTGCCGCTGCCGGGCACCCGGCTGTCTACGGTCTTTTAGCCCCATACTTCCGTCTGCGGACCGCCGCTAAGCAGCGGCGGTCCCGGCTGGCAGGCATGCCAACCGGCCCACCACCTCCCCTGGAAGAAATAGACATCCCGGCGATGGTTGACGGCATCGCCCGCCGCTACGATTTCCTCAACCGGCTGCTGACCTTGGGCATGGACCGCCGCTGGCGCCGCTATGCGGTGGACCGGCTGGCGCTGGAGCCCGGTGACCGGGTCCTCGACCTGGCCTGCGGCACCGGCGATGTGGCGGCGGAGGTCCTACGCCGCTGGCCGGGCAGTTCTGTGGTGGGCGCCGATCCGGCGGCAGAGATGCTCCGGCTGGCGAAAGTCAAGGTGCCCACCTTGGAAACCATCCGCTGTTCGGCAGAGAAATTGCCTTTTCCCGACGCCTCCTTCGCTGCGCTGACGGTGGCCTTCGGTCTGCGCAATTTTGCCGATCGGGGCCTCGGGCTGGCGGAAATCGGGCGGGTGCTGCGGCCCGGCGGCCGGCTGGCGGTGCTGGAATTTGCCCAGCCCCATCGAGGGCCGTTACAACGGTTTTACCGCTGGTACCTGGGGAGCGCGCTGCCTGTTATCGGAGGACTGCTGAGCAGGTCGGCGGCTTACCGCTACCTGCCTGAGTCCATCGACGCCTTTCCGGTCCCCGATGATCTCGTTGCCGAGATGGGCCGGTACGGCCTGGCAGTGACGGAGCGCCGCAGCTGGCTGGGCGGGACGGTCTGGTATTACCGGGGGCTGCGCAGCCAGGCCGGTCAGGATTAGTCTTCGGGCTTGCCCACCGGAAGAATGATCCAGCCGGCCAGGTAGGTAATCACGACCGGCCAGACGAGGGTCACCAGGGCCAGAAAGACCAGCCCTATCCGGACCAGATTCGGATCCAGGTTGTACATTTCGCCCAGTGCGCCGCAAATCCCGGCCAGCTTCTGGTCATCTTTGGAACGGTAAAATTTCTTCAAGGTGATCCCTCCGACCAAACTTTCAGGGGCCCGGAACGCCTCTCCGGCTAGATTCTGTCCAAGTTATCAATGGTCCGCTCATTCCGCTGCTGACCCGTATTCAGCGTCGTCGCCGGCTCAAACATCAGCGCTTCAACTTCGCCATCCGCCACCGGCTTGTGCTCGACGCCCCGGGGAACGATAAAAAATTCACCCGGTTCCAGTTGCACGGCCCTGTCCCGGAGCTCGATAGTGAGGCGCCCCTTCAGCACCAGGAACAGCTCATCTTCATGGTCGTGGCGGTGCCAGATGAACGCGCCTTTCATCTTGGACAACCGCACCTGCTGCCCGTTCAATTCTCCCACCACCTTGGGCGACCAGTAATCGCTGAATGAGGCCAACTTCTCGGCCAGGTTCACTTTCTGCGGAATATCCATCACAGGCCGGAGTTTAAGGCGCTGCCCGGGCGATTTCCACCCGCAGCAGCACAAATTCAGTGGCATCGCGCTGCCCGATCGAGCGCCCGCCGGTGGCCGGATAATTATTGTCGTTGCAGACAATCAACGTATGGCCGTCGATGGGCAGCAGTGACTCCAGGGTGACATAGGGCATAGCAAAAATGCTGTCTGCCGATGCCAGCCGGTCAGGGTCCGGTATGGCCAGCAGGTCCACCACGGTTTGCTTGGAGGCCGGGCCGATCTCCGGCTGCCAGGCGAACACGCGCTTGAATGCCGCCTGCGGGCCGTGGCCCCAATCCCGCTCAAGCACCAGGAAAACATTACGCTCAGGCCAGAAGCTGAGCTCCCCGATGGCATGGCCGGGACGCTCCAGGGGGTAACGCCAGTCCGTGGCCTCCACCAACTGCGAGATGCCCGGCAGGTACCTGAACATCCGCAGCCGTCCAACGGTCTCCCCCCGCAAGGTCCCTTCCAGCAGCAGCAGCAGTTCGCCCCTGCGGGGATGGTAGGTGAGCCCTTCGAATCCCCGGCTGCGGGGCAGATTGGCCCGGCGCAGACCCCCCCGGTCCGGCGAGCGAACCTCGACCTGCCGCTGGCCAACCCTGATCCGGGCCGGGATCGGCGGCGCCAGCAAGCTGCCCTCAGCTGAAAAATGCAACAGCCAGGGACCGAATTCATCGCCAATCCAGAAGCTGCCGTCAGCAGCGATATGCAGCGATTCGGGATCGAAATCGGCGCCGGTCAAGCGCCGCTCCGGGTCTCTTTTTCGGACAATCCTGCCGGCGAATCCGTGAGGATCGCGCAGTTCAACGGTTTCCAACAGCTCCACGGTGCCCGGTCCACCTGCCGGGGTGCGCCAGTGAATGTCCAGGCGGTAAATAGCCAGCAGAAAGGTGGCCGAATTCCGCCGGGCGCCGAAGCCGTTGTCGCTCAAGGCCCAGAAGGTGCCGTCACCCGCTGACTGGAGGCTAGAGACCCCCTGCACGGGTTGATTCGGCCACCGGGCCGGCGGCTTCCGAAACAGCCCCCGGGGCTCATTGGTGCTGGGCGGGCCTGCCCGGAAAGTATCGGCAGCAAGGGCGGCATAACCGGCCAGCCGTACCTGCACCTGTGCCTCCAGCGTGGCCCAAGACAAACCCAGCAGAGCGGCCAATAATCGCACAGCAGACGTCCCCGGCAGCCCGGTCCGCCCGGGCCGCCCAAAGGTCTGCGGAACATATGGATGAATCTGCATGGGGCCAAGATTAACCCTTTGCAGCCGTTGCAGCGGAACTTGCCAATGGTTAGATTGCCTCCGTGAGAGCCAAGGCCAATTTGCCGGTTTTGCGCCACCAGATGGTGGCTGACCAAATCCTGCAACGTGGGGTCAGCGATCCACGGATATTGGACGCCATGAAGGCCATCCCCCGGCACATGTTTGTCCCTTACACGCGGCCCAAGGATGCCTATGGCGACGGTCCCCTCCCCATCGGGCAGGGGCAAACCATATCCCAACCGTATATCACCGCCTACATGACCGAGCTATTAAGCGTACGGCCCAGCCACAAGGTATTGGAGGTGGGCACCGGCTCGGGTTACCAGGCGGCCTTGCTGTCGGTCCTGGCCTCGAAAGTCTATACCATGGAAATCGTGGCCACCCATTATGTAAGGGCCCGGAAGGTGCTGGAGCGGCTGCACCTGGATAACGTGCGCATCCGGTTGGGTAACGGCCGCGACGGCTGGCCCGAAGAAGCGCCCTTCGACCGCATTATCGTCACCGCAGCCGGAGCGGAAGTGCCGGAGGCGCTGTTGAGGCAGCTGAAACAGGGCGGCCGGCTGATCATGCCGGTGGGCGCCTCAGCGCTGGAGCAACACCTGCAGATTTATCGGCGCAGCAAGGATGGGATCGTCAAGCAGGACGACCTGCCGGTGCGCTTCGTTCCGTTGGTGGAGGGGAATTAGGGGCCGGGGCTTAAGTCCAGAGTCCTGGGTTAAGAGTCAATGTTCTGGATTGGAGGTTTCGGGGGTCAGGTGGACTCTGTACTCTCGACTCTCGACTCTCAACCTTGGACAATAAACTTGAAACTTGAAACCCGAAACTCGCAACCGGATGTTGGATGGTGAATATTGGATGCCGCCTGCCACTGCCAGCTGCGGCCGCCTACAGGCAATTACCCGACCCAGGACTCAGGACCCAGGACTCAGGACTAGCGACTCTGGACTTTGGACTTTAAACCTTGAACCTTGAACCCGAAACTCGTAACCCGAAACTGGCAACCGACCCCGCCTACTCCCCGGTATAGGTCACCCGCCAGAGCTTGTCGTTGCCGTCATCGCTGATCAGCAGGCTGCCGTCGCGGTCCATCAGCACCCCCACCGGCCGCCCCCAGACCGTTTTTGCCGAGGGCGTCTCTCCCCAACCGGTGAGGAATTCCTCGTAGTATCCTTTGGCCCGGCCGCTGGCATCGAAGGGCAGGTAGACCACTTCGTAGCCGGTCCGTTCATCCCGGTTCCACGAGCCGTGGAAGGCCACGAAGGCGCCGCCCCTGAAATGGGCGGGAAAGGCATCGCCGGTATAGAAAGTGATGCCCAGCGCGGCGGCGTGGGCCTGAAACAGAACATCCGGCGTGCGGGCTGAGCGGACCAGATCGGGGCGCTTGGCGGCGTAGCCCGGCATGGGATGGGAACCGATGTAGCTGTAGGGCCAACCGTAGAAGCCGCCCTGCCGGACGCTGGTGGCATAGTCGGGCACCAGGTCGTCGCCGAGTCCATCCCGTTCATTCACGGCGGTCCACAGTTCGCCGGTTATGGGCTGCCAGGCCAGACCGACCGGATTGCGCAATCCCGAGGCGAATATCTCCACATTGCTGCCATCGAGATCACAGCGCAGAATGGCGGCGCGGCGGGGTTCTTCCTCGGCAATGTTCCGGCGGCTGCCGACGCTAATGTAGAGCTTGTTTTCGGCTTCGTTAAACAGCACACTGCGGGTCCAGTGCCCCCCCGCGGGCAGGGCCAGCAGCTCCTCGGGCTTGGCCGTGCTGGTGGTCTGTCCCGGGGTGTAGGGCAGCCGCACGACGGCATCCGTATTGCCGATATAGAGCCACTCGCCGATAAAGGCCAGGCCGAAGGGGCGCTTCAGCCGTTTTGCGAAGGTCCAGCGGCGGTCATATATACCATCACCATCATCATCCCGATGGACCGATACCCGGCCGGCGCCCGGTTCGCTCAGGAACAGGTCGCCGTTGGGGGCCAAGGCCATGATCCGGGGCTGGTCCAACCCCTCGGCGACCATCTGCACCGAGAATCCCCGGGGCACGATCAGTTCTGCGCCGCCGGGACGGGGCACGACTTTCGGCGGATTGGACACTGAACGGGTATGGTACGGTTCGGGGAGTTCGTCCGCTTTGATGTGGTGCCTGACCAGGTTGGCGTAGGGGTCCTGCCGGGCAGCCAGTACCGCCGCTAAGCTGGCCCAAACAAGCAGTAAGCGAGCCGTGTTCATGCTGCGCCTCCCTGGCCGCCCATCTCGGCGATCTCAATGCCGAAACGGCTGGCGGCCTGCTCCCATTTCGTGGTGTCGGGCTTATCGAAGATAAATTCCGCCGTACCGGGGATCACCAGCCAGTCACCGTTGGCAATCTCACGCTCCACCTGATCCTCGCCCCAACCGGCATAGCCCAGGGAGAGCCGGTACCGGGCCGGGCCGATGCCGTTGCGGATATCCTCCAGCACATCCAGGTTGGTGCTCAGGGCCAGGTCGTCCGATATCCGGTTGGAAACCTCGCGGTCATACTCGGCGCTGTGCAGCACGAAGCCGAGACCGGGCTGCACCGGTCCGCCGTAGTAGACTTCCTTGAGCGGGAGGGGTTGGTCTCCTATATCCATGCCCAGTGCATTGAGGATCATGGCCACCTTGGCGGATGTCATGGGCCGGTTAACCACCAACCCCATCGTGCCGCGCGGCGAATGGTCGCAGATGTAGATCACCGATTTGTTGAACGATGGATCGGCCAGGTGGGGCATGGCAACCAGGAGGTGGTTTTGCAACGAATCCATTCAGGTCACCTGTCTACGGGCTGATGGGGCGGCTCCGGCTGGATCATCCGCTCGGGGCCTTGTGGGGGAAAAGATACACTGAAACGGCTCACGAAGGGCAGGAAAAAAGGCCGGACCTGTGTCGCCCGGTAATTATTGTAATATACATGAATAATAGCGAAACGATGCCATTGCCGCTGGCAGCGGTTTTTTTGGCTCACCGCCCGCCTCCCCTGCGGCCCAATATCGTTTGGCCGGGAGAGCGCTGGAGCGGTAGCTTGACGCGCCAACCATGCTGACATTCAGCCAACGCCTGCAGGAACAGGCCGTCATTTTGATGGATGGGGCCATGGGCACCGAGCTGCATCGCCGGGGGCTTGACACGGCTCTGCCGCTCTGGTCCGCGGCAGCCCTGACGACCGACCCGGAAACGGTGGCCGCCATTCACCGGGATTACGTCTCCGCCGGAGCTCAAATCCTGACCGCCAACACGTTTCGCACCACCACCCACGCATACCGGCAGGCCGGGAACGGCCGCGCAACCGCCCGCCGCCTGGCCAGGCAGGCCACCTACAAGGCGGTGGAACTGGCCAAATCCGCCGCCGCCGGCCGCGCCTTGGTGGCCGGCTCCATGGCCCCGGTGGCCGATTGCTACACGCCGGCAGATTATGTGGGTCCCGCAGTGGCAGAGCAGACTTATGGCGAACTCTCCTCCTGGCTGGCCGACGCGGGCGCCGACCTGCTGCTGCTGGAGACCCACATTACCCTCGCAGAAGCCCGCATCGCCCTGCAGGCTGCGGCGGCTACCGGGCTGCCGGTGCTGGTATCCTACCTGGCGGATGAAAACCTGCGCCTGTGGGGTGGCGCGGCCCTGCAGGAGGCAGCGGTGGAAGCCGAACGGGGCGGCGCAGCCGCTGTGCTGGTCAACTGCGTCACCCTGCCGGTGGCCGCTAAAGTGCTGCCGGCCCTGGTCGGGATGACCCGCCTGCCGGTAGGCATCTACGCCAACGCCGGCATCAGCCAGCCGGCTATGGACGGCACGATCAGCGATACCGTGCCCGATGACCGGTTGGCCGAGGCTGCCCGGAGCTGGGCGGCCCAGGGGGTCCGGCTGATCGGGGGTTGTTGCGGTACCACGCCCGCCACCACCGCGGCCCTGCGGGAAGCCGTGGCCCACCTTGACCTCAACCGATAAATATTGTAATATACAACTATGCAAGTGGCTGAGGTCATCCGTGACCTGGCCTGCCAGCTGCAGGCCTTCATCCGCAACCTGGCCGGCGCCCATGCCCTTTCGCCGACTCAGGCCCAAATACTTTTTACCATCCCCCCCGATGGCCTTTCCATGTCGGAGGTGGCGAAGCGGCTGGGACTGGACGCCAGTACCATGAGCCGCATCATTGCCAATATGGTCGCGCAGGGCTGGGTGCGACAGACGCCGGACAGCCGGGACCGGCGGGTGACGCTGGTCCGCCTGACCGGAGAGGGGGATATCCTCTACCGCCAGTTGCTGGAGGAACTTGAGGCCCAGCTGGCGCTTGTCCTGAAGGGGCTGGACTCCGACGGGCAGGAGCTGCTCCTCGCGCCGCTGGAAGACCTGGCCTGGCGCCTCATGAAGGCCCGGCTATGAAAGCGGCGCTGCCCCCGGCCTGCAGCGGAGACCTGCTGCACTGGTACGACCGGCAGCGGCGTGAACTGCCCTGGCGCGGCGACCAGGACCCTTACAGAATCTGGCTCTCCGAAGTGATGCTCCAGCAGACCCAGGTGGCCACCGTCAGCCCGTATTACCGGCGCTGGCTGGACCGCTTTCCCGATCCCGCTGCCGTGGCCCGTGCCGACAGCCAGGAGATCCTCAAGCTGTGGGAAGGGCTCGGCTACTACCGCCGGGCGCTCCAGTTTCTGGCCGCCTGCCGAATCATTGTCCGGGACCACGGCGGGCAGGTTCCCAGCGACAGTGAGGCCTTCCGGCGCCTGCCGGGGGTCGGCCCCTACACGCATGCCGCCGTCAGGAGTATCTGCTTCGGCGAGCCGTTGCCGGCGGTGGATGGAAATCTGCGCCGGGTGGTCTCCCGGCTGCTGATGCTGGAGCAGACCGGCGGCGCGCTGACGGCGGCTGTGGAACGGGCGCTGGCCGGGATTATACCCCGGGACCGTCCCGGGGACTTCAACCAGGCGCTGATGGACCTGGGGGCCACACTCTGCAGCCGCACCGCTCCCCAGTGCGGCCGATGTCCCCTGGAGCAGCACTGCCGGGCCAGCCGGTCAGGGGCAGTGGAGCGGTTTCCCGCCCGGCTCAGCCGCCGGAAGCGGCCCCATTATCCCATTGCCGTGGGCGTGATATGGAAAGGGGACCGGATGCTCATCACCCGCCGCCCGGAAAACGGATTGCTGGGAGGATTGTGGGAATTCCCCGGCGGAAAAATCGAAAGCGGGGAGACGCCGGAGGAGGCCGTGCGCCGGGAAGTACAGGAGGAGGTGGCCCTGGATATCGCCGTGGGTGCGCACCTGGGCACCGTCAAGCACGGCTACACCCATTTTTCGATCACCCTGTCGGCCTTCGCCTGCCACTGGCTGAGCGGCACGGCGCAACCGCTGGGCTGCACCGCGGTCCGCTGGGTGCGCAGAGAGGAGCTCCAAGACTATCCATTCCCCGGCGCAAATCGTAAATTGTTTCCCCTGATCGGCGACACGAGCAGCGTTCCGGATATGAGTGTATAATGCAAGCGATTGTTTCAGCCTGGTACTGGTTTTGGGGCTTTCTGGCATTCCTCCTCGGGGCGCTGATGATCGTCGTGCTGCTCCCTTTCGAGAGCCTGCGCTTCCGCTCCGCTGCCTGGCTCTCCTGGACGGTTCTGTGGGCTCTGGGCGCCCGGCTGAAGATCGAGGGGAAGTATCCCCGCGAGCGGTGCTTTATCTTCATGATGAACCATTCCACTTTTGTCGATACCTTTATCATGACCGCAGTGCTGGGTGGCCGCCGTTTTACAGCCGTCATGGCCGAGGAACAGATGCATTATCCCATCTGGGGCGCGCTGCTGAGACGCTTCAAGGTCATTGCCATCCGCCGCCGGGACCCCAATGCCGCCCGGGCGGCCATTAACATGGCCGAGGACCGCATCAAGAGCGGCATCAACGTCGGCATCATGCCGGAAGGGACCCGCACGTTAACCGGCAAGTTGGGGCCCCTAAAAAAGGGCGGCTTTCACATGGCCGTTAACACCGGCGCTCCGATCCTGGTGGTGGGCATCGAGGGGGGCTTCAAATTCAAACGGAAAACCAGCTGGCATATCCAGCCGGGGCCCATCACCGTGCGCATCGGAAAACCGATCGAACCGGAAACCTATGCCCAGCTCTCCATGGAGGCGGTGATGGAGGAGGTGCGCCAGCAGCTGCTGGTACTCTCGGGGGAGCGGGAACCGGAAGCAGAAGATTTCGACCTGATATGACAACCGCACCGACCTCTTCGGCGGTGCGGCTGTCCAGAGCTGCGCGTGCGGCCCTGACCGGGAAACGCCGCCCGGAAGTGGTTTTCCGGGCTAGATATTGAGCAGGTAGCTGGCCTTCAGCAGGAAGATGTTTTCCCCTTCCAGACCAAACAAACCGCGCAGGTCCTGCCCTGCGGAAAAGGCGCCGGTATCCAGGAACTCGGACATATTCCGGGACCAGACCAGGAAAATACTGGAGCCGGTGATGTACTCCCAGCGCACGACCAGGTTCGAGTTGAACGCCTTGTAATTGAAATCGCGATTCCCCCAGTAGCCGGGCATGTCCACATTGGTGATGCCGTCGCCGTCCAGATCATAAGTGCCGGGATTCTGGTCGTAGTCCCGCTGCTCGGCAGTGATGGGCGTGAAACGGTCAGCAAACTTGTCCGCCATGGCCTTGTCGAGATTGACGATCTTGTCGTTGGTGTAGGTTCCGGCAGTGACGAAGGGCGAGCCGTAGAACTGGATGCTGAGGTTTGGCGTCAGGGTCAGATCGACGCGCAGAGTCGTGGATATCGTCTGCCGCTCCAGTTCGGCCATAATGTAATGCTCGGCGCCGGTCTGCAGGTCCGGGGTGGGGGCAAACCCGCCCCAGGCGGCCCAGGTATCCAGCATGTAGTTGTAACTCCCTGAAAGGCGCATGGTGAAAAACTTTGTCGGTCGCCAGGTGACGTTGGGCCTGATGCCGCGCCACTTGACCCCCGATTCAGGTTGGCCGCCGGCATTGCCGTTCAGGCTGAAAGAGACCGCCTTCCGGCGATCACTGCCGATCCAGTACCCGCCGCCGATAGTGGCATCCTTGCGCATGGCCGGGCCACCCCACAGGGCCGTGGTATGGACCGCCGGGGCGCTCACATTCAGGCCAGTGTAAATCTGCCAGTAGTTGAGCAGGGTAATGCCCGCGTTGACATTGCCGCCCAGTTCCGTCATCTCTTCCGCTCCGGCGAATGTGAAGTCCGACCAGCCGTTAAAGTTCACTCTCCAGCGCCGGATAACCTTACCGGGATCGTTCTCCCGGTACTGGACCCAGAAGAACTGGCTATTCGAGTCCACCCGCCGGCTGAAGCCCAGATCGTTGGCCTCGAATCCGGGCGAAAAGGAGAGATTGCCCACGGTCCAGACCCAATGTTCGCCTTTGATTTTGCTGAGGACCGCCTTGCCGTAAAAACCGCCCAAACTTGTCAGGGTCGAGTCGACGCTTAAATGGGTCGCCCCGGGGCGCTGGAAGTAGCGGTTGGGATGGGTCTGGGCATTGAGTATGGCCCCGGCGCTGCCCCGGACGCTGCTGCTGGCCAGCGACGCCTCCAGCTCGTAGGTGTCATCCTTGAAGCGATGCCGGAAATCGATGCCGCCCGAGAGGGCCCGGTCCCGCAGGGAGCTTTTCATCAGCTCGCTGTCCTGCTGGGCATAGCCGAACAGGGTGTTGGCCAGCGAGCCCTCCAGGTCGCGGTTTACGGAGGTCACAATGAATCCGAGGGAGGTGCGGCCTGCATTGAGATCCTTCTGCAGGCGGGTGACAAAGTAGTTGGTCAGCGGCTCCACCACATAGTTTTCAGTAGGCCGGTCGGCATAGGTAATCTGGGCCTCGACCCGTGTGGTGAGGGCCTCCAGGATACCGATCGACCAGCCGCTGGCCGTTTTGCCGGTCAATTTGGCGGCCCCCAGTATGGCGGTGGCCCGGGGCTGATCGACCTCATAGATATCGGCGTCGGCATCGACACCATCTTCAGCGCTGAAATGAGGGCTGCGGCCGATGCGCCGGGGATAGAACAGGGTCGTGCTGCTCCCTCCGCCGTCTCCGATACCGAGCCTGAAAGCATAGATGTTGCTCCCTTCCACAAAGAAGGGCCGCTTTTCACTGAAGAACGACTCGAAGGCTGAAATGTTGAGCTCGGCCGGATCGGCTTCAACCTGGCCGAAATCGGGATTAACGGTAACATCCAGAGTCAGGTTGTTGGTCACGCCGATCTTCAGGTCGACGCCCAGATTCTGCCCCAGCCGGTAGGTTTTGGGATTCAGCGCAGTCCGGTAAAGATTCGAACTGGCATATTGGCCGGTGCTGTAGGGCGAGACGTAAATCTGCCGTTGCCGGGGGATGTTTTCGAGATTGGTCAGGCGGCCGTAATGGCGCACCCAGCCCCCTTCGTCCTTCGACCAGTAGGTCCAGAAATTGTCCTCATTCTTCCGCGAGATGTGGCGGTAAACCTGCAGGCCCCAAGCCTGGCTCTGCTTGCTGGAGAAGCGCAGCTCCCGCAGAGGAATCCTGAATTCGGCCGTCCAGCCAAAGGCATCGACATTCGTTTTGCCTTCCCAGATGGCGTCCCAGTTCCGGTCTTGGCTGTCATCGTTGAAGCGGCGTATGTCCCGCTTCACCCCCTGGGGATTGAGCCAGAATTCGAAAGCCGTGCGATGGTCGTCGTAGCTGTCAAAGGAGACATTGACCCAGTCGGAAGGGGTCATCTCATCGCGGCGGCTCAAAATGCTGGTGATGCTGTCCGGCTGCGAATCATAGGCCCGAATCGCCACAAAGACATACTCATCATCGTAAAGGACTGCAAACTCGGTTTTCTCGGTGGGATTTTCTCCTGCCAACGGGTTGCGCTGGACGAAGTTTGATTGAAACGTGGCTTGCTGCCAGGCGGTATCGTCTAACAGACCATCAACTCGCACTACCGAGAAGACGCGCAAGGCCGGAATGACCCGGGGCACCTCCAGATAGGCGCGATCCGCCTTCGAGCTGGCCCATAACAATGATCCTCCCAGCAGAAGTACCCATACCTGCTTTATTTTCATGACCTGCTATCCTGCTTTTGCGATCTTGCTTTTCCGCCTTGCCTATGTCAGACGTCGTCCTGGCGTAATTGGTTGTCAGCTTTTCTGTGCGGGGTCGTTTTTGGGGCGCAGGCCCGAAACGGCCGGAACGAAAAAAGGGCGCCGCTGGCACCCTTTTCACTGGCCCCTTGAGGCGGACCTAATTGGTGAGCTTGAAATTGACCGGGAAGGCTACCCAAACGCCCACCGGCCTATCGCGCTGTTTGGCCGGCTTGAACCGGGTCCTCTTGATGGCCTCCATGGCCGCTTCGTTCAGGCCAGTATTAGGCCAGCCCTTTAGAATATGGGTTTCGGTGACGCGCCCTTTTTTATCCACAAAGGCCTGCACGATGACCAGCCCTTCGATGCCGGCCTCCTGGGCAATCTCCGGATAGCGCACGTTACGCTGAATGGTGGCGTAACCGCCGATGGGGACTGGCGGCTCGTCATAAGGGATAAAGCGGACATTAGGCCCATCTTCGGGCGGCGGCGGCGGCGCCTCCCAGTCGAAATCCTCCAGATTGGTCTCTTCAATTGTGATGTCTTCCGCCAGGTCTTCATCTTCCGATTCGACCGGGATGGAGGGACGGGAAGGCGGCGGCGGGGTCTCGAACTGCTGGGTGGGGGGAATATCGAAAGTTTCGACAACGTTCTCGAAGCTGTCGGCGGCGGCGGCCCGTTCGCCCAGAAAGCGCGGGAAGATATAGAACATCAGCACGAAGGTGGCCAGCACGCTCGCCAGGACGTAGCGCACCCGGAGGGGATAGCGCTTGACCAACAGGTCTTCGTGGATTGCCATAGCTACATCACCTTTGTTTTGGCAGAGAAATTCACCTTCAACGCGTTCGCATGCCGCAACTCCTGCTGCATATCGGATATCACCCTCATCGGCGTATCCCTGTCTGCCTTAAGGGATGTGATCAGCTTGGGATCGGATGCCAACTTCGCATAAATCACGTTCCTGACCGCCGACATAGGCACGCGTTTGTCATCTATGGAAACCATCCCGGCCTTGTTCACCCAGACATGGGCGGTGTGCCTTTTACTCTCCAGCTTCTCGATTTTTACTGCGCTGGGCAGGGTAATGGGCAGACCGTCAAATTCTCGCAGCACGGTTGTGACCATAAAAAAGACCAGCAACATAAAGATGATGTCGGGCATGGAGGCGGTGGGGATTTCAGATTTAATCTCTGTTCTTTTCTTGAACGGTTTTCTCATGGTATCCAGTCCATCCTGCCCGTTACAGGTCCGGCTCGGCAATGGAAATACGGGAGGCGCCGGCCTGCTTGAGCTGATCGAGCACCTCAATGTAGATCTGGTGCGTAGTTTGGGGGTGGGTCTTTACCGAGATAATCAGTTTGTCGTTCCGGTTCAGCAAGCTCTTGATGCGGTTGCGCAGCTGGTTCATCGGCACCAGCTCGTCGTCCAGCAGTACCAGGCCGGCGGCGTTCACCAGCACGTTGCTGATGTTCTTGGGATTCACTTCCAGCTCTTCACCGATAGCCGGCAGGATAAGGCCGATGCCTTTGTCCATGCTGATGGTGGTCGTCACCAGGAAAAAAATCAGCAGCAAAAAGGCGATATCGGCCATGGACGATGATTGTATCGTTGTCTGTGTGGCCCGTTTTCTTTTAAGCATGGTCTGGCCGGCTCCCTCAGCTTTTCAACTGGCCTTCACGTTCCAGGTCAACCAGGGTTTCCACCAGCTCCTGCGAACCCTGCTCCATCTTGAGAACGTGCCCTTCGATCATGTTCAGGGCAACATTCTGGAAAAGTTGCAGAATCACCGCCACAATCAGTCCGAAGGCCGTCGTCAGCAGGGCGATAGAGATACCTCCGGCTACCACGGCGGGGCTGATATCGTTGGCCTCCTTGATGTCGTTGAAGGCCCCTATCATACCCACCACCGTGCCCAGGAAGCCGAGCATGGGGGCCGTATTGATGAAGAAGGTGATCCAGGCCATGTTCTTTTCCAGGTTGGCCATTTCAATAGTGCCTCTGGCCTCGATGGCCTTTTCAGCTTCGGAAGCCCCCAGGCGGACCCGCTCCAGGGCGGCCATAAACAGATTGCGGACCGGACCGGTGACCTCCTCGCATTTCTGCTTGGCGGCTTCGACCCCCGACTCCTTCAGGGTGCTGGTAATGTTATGAGCAAAATCATCGATATTGATATCGCTTTTGAACAGGTGGTAGAGCCTCTCCATCGAGAAAGCGATCCCGGCGATCCCTGCAATCAGGATCGGCCACATGAATTTGCCACCTTGCAAAAAATATTCGACCATCTAAATCATACCTCCATATGGACTTCCAACTGCCCGATATGCGCTTATAAAGTGCCGGTGATTTCCGGAAAATGCGCCCGCATGTTAAGCTGCTGTCTCGGGATTGTCAATTTTTTCCGCCACGGCTTACACGCCGGCCAGGGCCCGGGCCTCGCCAAACAGGGTCAGGGCCTTCTGGGCCTGATTGTCCTTTTCCAGCCAGACCCGGTACAGCGCCTGCCGGTCCCATAGCAGTCCGGCCACCTGGCGCGCAATCTGGTTCTCTATAAAGGCCCAATCCTTGGCCAGGGTTTTCCGGTCAACCTGCTCATCCTGGGCCTCTATCCAGGCGCTCAGCCGCTCCCGTTCGGCAGCGCCCAGGCGGAACTTCTCCAGAAACATCTCCACATCGCGGTACCGGCCCTGGTGTTCCGCCGCCAGCACCTCGGCGTAGCGAAAGAACAGCCGGTCGGTGCGATTGATCATCGAGATGGTCAGCGGGCTCAGCTCCACATCCATACCGATAGGCACATCGGGGAAGATGCCGCCGCCGCCATAGACGACCCTTCCGGCCCGGGTCTGGTACCGTGGCAGGGTCGCCAGCAGCGAATCGCGGATGGCGGGATTCGTGCTCCGGGAAAACAGATCCTGATAATACTGCTGGGTGCCGTTTTTATACGGTCGCTGGATAAGCCGCCCGCTGGGTGTGTAATAGCGGCCTACGGTAACCCGCAACGCCGAGCCGTCGCTCAAGCGCCACTGGCGCTGCACCAGCCCTTTGCCGAAACTGGTCTCACCCACCACCAGGGCCCGGTCCAGGTCCTGCAATCCGCCGGCCACAATTTCACTGGCGCTGGCCGAACCGCGATTAATGAGTACGATGATCGGGTAGTTGGGATGAGTGCCGGCCCGCTGCGCAAGGTGTACCTGGTTCATGGACGGCTGCCGGCCCCGGGTAAACACCAAGGTATCTTTCACGGCGATAAACTTGTCCAATATCTCGACGGCCTTTTCGAGGTAGCCGCCCCCGTTGTTGCGCAGGTCGAGGAGCAGTTGGGTCATGCCCTGGGCTTCCAGCTTGTCCAGGGCTTCTTCAACCTCCTCGGCAGTCGTCCCGGAAAACCGGCTGATGAGGACATACCCGGTTCGCGCATCGAGCATAAACGCGGCCAGCACGGAGTAAATGGGGATGTCATCCCGGATGATGGTGACGTCAAAATCTTTTTCGAGGCCGGGCCGCCGCAAGGTGAGATCGACCGACGACCCCTTGGGGCCCCGCAGGGTCTGCATCACTTTGCTGCTGGAGAATTTGTAGGCTGATTCGCCATTGATGGCCACAATCCTGTCTCCGGGCCGCAGGCCGACCTGCTCGGAGGGGCTCCCCGCCACCGGCGCAATGATCGTAATCCAGTCGTCCAGGACATCAAATTCGATGCCGATGCCCTGAAATTTGCCCACGAACTGTTCATTGATGGCTTCGAACTGCTCCTTGGGGATATAGCTGGAATGGGGATCGAGCGATTCCAGCAGGCCGTCAAAGGCGCCCTGCATAACCTCGTCCCAGTCAACCGGATCGACGTAATTCTCGTTCACCAGTCCGATAATTTCCTGCAGCGAGTTCAACTTGCGGTATAAATCGCCGGACTGCCGCCTGGTCTGGGGACTGGCCTCGGCTCCGGCGGGGCGGTAAAGGAGTGCCGCCAGCACCAGGGCCAGAAGGAGTAGCGTACCTTTTTTCATCTGCTGTGTCCTGCCTTAAATATGGCTCCGCCGGTCACTTTGGCAACGGCCTGCCGCCCGTTGCAGTTGCACCCCATCAGATACCGACGTAAAGCATCACCCGCACGGCCAGGGCATTAAAGGAGCTCTTGCTGGGGGCAATAATATCCTGAAAATCGTTCAATTTCCACCTGTTCGCCGGCAGGGTGCCCACCTGATAGCCGGCGCTCATTCGCAGACCGGCCCGGTTCAGGAACTGGAGCTTGATGGCGATATAGGGATGGAATGAAAAGAAAATGCCTGAGAGCGAAACGGTGATGTTGGTGGTATCGGTCCCCTGAAATTGCTCGTTCCAGTCCGGGTTGGCGGCGGTGGAAGCAAACTGGATAATACCCCGGCTGAAGCCGAACAGGGAGCCGGCGCTGACCTCCAGGTTGCTGAACACCGGCACCACCATTTCCAGGGAGACGTTTCCGGTCATCAGGGTCACTTTCAGGTCCTGGCGGGTGTTGGTTGCGCTGTCCGCCTTGGAAATACTCTTCGCACCGAGGCCCACGTAGGCCCCGACGCGCCAGTTCCCGGTGATATTGCCGAAACCCTCTGCGCCGTGCACCACCATGAAGCCGTCCAGCGGCTTGAGGTCTTCTGCCGTGAAACCGAGAAGATTATCACCGAGCAGTCCCGCATCGTCGCCGGCCGCATTGAAAGGAAATACCTGGGCCAGATTCAATTGCAAGAACATGGGGGTGTAACCGATGCCGCCACCGAAGTACTCCTCCGTGGGAAATGGCAGGTCAGCCTGGCCCCGAAGGCCCGTCAATAGTGCCAGTAGCAAGCCCGCGCTACGGATGCGTTGGGTCATATGTCTGCTCCGTGCTCCATGATACCAACAAAGTGACGCCGCGACTGTCGGGGCAGCTGCCCGGCCAGCAGAAGGACGCCGCTCAAACTTACAATATAAGCGGCCTGTCAACTGCCAACAATATCATTTTGCCGCTACGCCGGCCGGATGCCTTTTCCCTTGCAATAAATTGCTGGGCAATCTATATTTTTTGATACGGAAACCGAGCCTGTTTTAACCGGCCAAAGGGGGTTTCTTGCAACTTTCACTAGCAGTTGTCGAATACCTTTGAGAACGCACCGCACTCTATTGCCAAATCGGATATATATGATCCTGCTGCTCGTTGCCGGACTATCGACCGGGCGGCTGGAAGGCCAAATATCCAGCTATCCGCTGAGCGACGGCAGCCACCGGGTGGCGCATATTGGCGGCTCCTGGGACCTGAATGCCGATGGCCGGTCGGAATGGCTGGTCATTCTCGCCCCGCTCGATTCCTCGGCCGGTCCGGTGGCCATTTATCTGGAAGCCGCCGGCAGCGCTTCCTTCAGCGAGCGCTGGCGTTACGCCCCGGCTGCCCCGGCAACCTTTACCATCACCGGCGGCGCGGTGGCCAATTTGGAGTCCGGCAGTCCGCCCAGCCTGGTGCTGGTGTTGCGCCACTCGGCCCTGGCGGAAGACAACTCGCCTGACTGGCTGGTCACCTTCGGCTGGGACCCGGCCAGCGGCGCCTTCGCCGATACGCCCACGGCCAGCTGGAATTATCGCGGCCAGGGGGTCTCCTACCTGAGGCCGTTCGATTTGGCCGTGGCTGACATGGACGACGACGGCGATGACGAGCTGTTGATCTCCACCGGCAGCCCCGACCGGATGATCCTGATTGCCGACTGGGATAAGGGGTCCTTCGTGCCCCGCAATACCTTCCTGCCCGGCGGACCCTCATCCGGATCGGCCCCTTTCAGCACCGTACCGGTCGATCTCAACGGCGATCTGCGGATTGATATTCTGGCCGTAGGAGGCGGCGAGAGGCCGGCCCTGAAAGCGTACCTCAACACCCGCCAAGGCTATATCGAGCACTCCCTCCCCCTTGACGGCGGCGGTCCTTTCGTTCCTGCGGCCACGGCCGCCGGGGACCTTAACGGCGACGGCCAGGAAGAAGTTGTCCTGGTTGATCCCGCCGGTAAACTGACGCTGGTCAGCATGGCCGGGCCCCGGCTCAGTGCCCAACCCCTCGAGGTCCAGATTGCGAACCTTCAGGACCTGGCCCTGTTCGACGCCGACGGCGACTCCGTAGCGGAAATGGTCTACCTGCTCACGGACGGTTCCATTACCTCCAACGATCCCCAGCTGATGGTCCCTTCCGGCTCTGCCGAGGCCGACTCCGGGACCGGATTTTCCTCCCTTTTGCTGGTGCCCCCCACCAGCGGATCTCCCGGTCAGATACTGTATGCGCTGAACGGACCCGCCGGGGCCGGACTGGTGCGGGCCAACATTGGCGATCCCCTGCCCCTGCCCATCGTGCTTACGCAACCGGCAACCCCGGGGGAACCTGCCGTCACGGCGAGCGGGCCTCCGGCAGCTGGGCCCGAGGCCAAAGCCGAGGCAGAAGAATCGGCCCCGCAGCTGGAAATCATGATTGCCCAGGAGGGCTCCGAGGTCTATTTCCCCCTTCAGCCGGCCCAGCCGGATCCCCGTGCGCTGCCGCCCAATCGGACCCCGGACCACGTTATCCACGTCGGGGAAGAATTTGCGCGGGATATCATCGGCGACAGGATCAAGCAGTTCGCCAGCTTCCGGTTTTTAACCAAAGCGCCGGACATGGTGTTCAATTTCCAGCGCCAGTCCATTGTATGGGTGCCGGCCCTCAAGCACCTGGGGGCCTGGAATGTGGCCTATGAAATCATCTATCACCTGAGCCTGAAGCCGGAGCAGATGGTCACCGATTCGGTGTTGATGCCGGACAAGGATATCGTCACCGGCCAGCTGCTGATCTACGTGAACGATCCACCCCGCATCACCACCCAGCCCACCAGCACACGCCTGCTGGCCGGGCATCTGTTTGCCTACCGTCTCGGCGTGGATGACCGCAACTCCGACGCCCGTATCGACTTTCGGCTGGAAGCGGCCCCCCCCGGTATGGCCATCGACCCGGGCGGCATCATCTCCTGGCGCACGGATGGGACCCACCATGATGACTACCAGGTGGTCATCTCCATAAGCGATGGCTTTGATCGGGAAGTACAGACGTTCGGCCTCAATGTGAACGCCCAGCTGACCATCACCTCCTCCCCCTTCGGATCGGCCCGCACCGGCCAGCCGTACCGCAACAACATTGAAGTGTTCCAGCCGGGGACCGCCAAGCAGCATTCCTTCTCGCTCCTCCAGGCCCCCCAGGGGATGGCCATTGATGCGCAGGGTGTTGTCACCTGGACGCCCCGGGATACGCAGATTGACACCCAGCGCTATCATGTCCGGGTCAGCGATGGCACGGCCGAAGCAGCGCAGCAGGTGGCGGTCTATGTCAACACCGCTCCCCGACTGACGATGATGCCGCCCCGGGTGGTTTCATTCATGTCCGGCGACACGCTCAGGATTCAGTTTGAGGGTACCGATGATAATGCCGACGCCGCCCTGGCGTGGAGCCTGGCCCAGGGGCCGCTGAACATGAGCATCGACTCCACCGGTCTCATTACCTGGCCCACCAGCTACCAGGACCTGGATGCCAAAGGTTATGTGGTGAACCTTTCCGATGGCATCGATGCCACCACATTCCGGGGCGTGGTCTTTGCCAACAGCCCCATCGGCATTACATCGCTGCCCCCTGATACGGCCGTGATTGGGCAGCCGTACCTGTACCAGGTCCAGGTGCGGGACGAGAATGCCGGCACCGTGCTGAAATACCGCCGCCCCGTCATCATTCGGGATATCTCCCGCACGGCCGCCTTCGAGGTCGACATACAGGACGACAAAATCGCCCAGGATCTGCCTCGTTATCTGGCCGATTTCCGCAATGCCCGCAATATTTTTATCAACAAGCCCCAGCGCCCGGAGGCCGGCCAGGCTGCCCAGGCGGCGCGCATCGACTTGAAGCAGGCGGTAAAGCAGCTCTTCATTGAAGAAGACCGGCTGGTTGTGGTCATCACCAATCCGGCCCAGGGTCTGGTGGAACTGGAAGACGTGCTCTGGGAACTGTTCCAGGGTGCCCGCGGCATTATGCCCCGCTACACCGCCGAGCCGGTTCCGCTGGTGAACCACATCCTAAAGGAATTTCCGGACGGCATGACCATTTCGCACGACGGCCGGGTCACCTGGCAACCGACCCCCAGCCAGGCCGGGTCGCACGCCGTCAGGCTGCAGGTATCGGACGGCTTCACCCGGGCGGAGCAGATCTTCGAGGTGTACGCCAACTACCCGCCGGTCATCGTATCCCAGGCAGATACGCTGGCCCTGATTGGCAAGCAGTACGTCTATAACGTGCAGGTGGATGAAAAGAACGCCGATGCGCAGCTCACCTACCGGTTGATCAAGGCTCCCCAAGGGATGCGCGTCGACTCCCGGGGAATGGTCACCTGGAGCCCCGGTCCGGAGCAGCTGAACTGGCATGAGTTTATCCTCGAGGTGACGGACGGTCACTCACGGGACAGGCAGGCCGTCACGGTGTATGCCAATATGGTGCCCCGGGTTATTTCCCAACCGAAGCCGGTGGCCCTGAACAGCTATGAGTACAACTACCGCCTGGTGGCGGAGGACCTTAACCGGGATGATTTCCGTTACCGGGCCGTGAAAATCCCCCGTTTCTCCGAGTTCGATGAGGAGACCGGCCGCTTCCGGTGGCGGCCCCGGGGAGTCCAGAAAGGACCGAACGACATCGTCTTCGAGATTATTGATGCCCGCGGCGGAGTCACCGTCCACGAGTTTCAGGTCCATGTCTTCGATGATCCCAGCCGACGCCAATTCCTGTTCACCAGCTGGCCGCTGATGCTGGCCTTCGTCGGCATCATATTTGTCCTTGGCATAACTGTCGCCGGTTAGCCGGCTGCAGCGGCCGATTCACTGCCCGGTGCCCCGGTTCTGCTTGCCTGACCGGTCCTGACAGCCCGAATATTCGCAGCCCATTTTATGCTGCGCGACAACTCCAATGACCCCTAGTCCGACACCCGCCAGAATTCGTCTTGGCCTGATGGGGTTCGGCCGTATCGGACGGAACCTGTACCGCCTGGCAGCGGACAGACCCGAGCTGCATATCACCCTCATCAGCGATCTGGGAAACCCGGATATTCTGCACTACCTGCTGCAACGGGATTCCATCCACGGATCGTTCCCCTCCGGGGCCCAGCTTGACGGTGACCGCTTGATTCTGCAGGATGGCCGGCAGGCGCGGATGGTTTCCGGGGTCACGCCAGCCGATGTTAACTGGGGCCGCTTTCGTGTCGATGTGGTGGTCGATGCGACCGGTAAATACACCAGCCGCAGCGCCATGCAGGGACACCTGGAGTCGGGCGCCCCCCGGGTCATTATCGCCAACTTGCCCGAGGATGATGTCGACCGGATTGTGATCCCCGGCATCAATGACCAGGAGATCCAGACCAGCGACAAACTGGTCTCGGCCGGTTCATCCACGACCAACGCGGCGGCCCTGCTGCTGGACGCCATAGGCGCCAAATTTGATATTGAGCGTGCCATGATGACCTCTGTCCATGCCTATACCAGTGACCAGCCGTTGCAGGACACCGCAGGACGGGATTATCGGCGGAGCCGGTCGGCAGCCGAAAACATCATCCCCAACGACTCGGCCACGCCGCGCTGGCTGGAAATCATTCTGCCCCAGTTTAAGGGCCGCATCGAAGGCATCGCCCTGAACGTGCCGGTGGCCGACGGCTCCTACGCCGACATGACAATGCAACTGGCCAGCCCCGGGGTCACCGCCGAGGAGATCAATGCCGCTGCCGTCGAAGCTGCCGACAGAATGCCAATTCTCTTCGAGGCCACCGCCGACCCCATCGTCTCCAGCGACATCATCGGCAATACGCACAGCGTGATCTTTGACCAGCAGGCGACACTGGTAACGGCGCGCGGGATGGTGAAGGTGCTCGGCTGGTACGACAACGGCTGGGGCCACGCCGCCCGGATTCTGGATATTATCCAGGCCTATGCCGCCCTGAATGGCAACGGCTCCGCCACATGAGAATCGCCATCAACGGATTCGGCCGCATTGGGCGCACCGTCCTGCGCATCATGGAGCAACGGGAAAATATCGAGGTCGTGGCGATCAACGATCTGTTCGATCCCGAGGCGCTGGCCTATCTGTTGAAATACGATACGGTGATGGGCCGCTTCGAGGGCGAAATCAGCATTGCGGGGGAGCATCTCCTGACGCCGCGCAACCGCATCCGCATGCTTCACGAGCGGGAACCGGGCGATCTGCCCTGGCAGGAGATGGGTATCGACGTGATTATCGAGGCGACGGGCATTTTCAGGACCCGTGAAATGCTCCAGCGCCATCTGGACGCAGGCGCCGGGCGGGTCATCCTCACCGTCCCGCCAAAGGACGAGATCGACGCCATGGTGGTCATCGGCGTGAATGAGGATCAGCTCAAACCCGAGCACCGCATCGTGTCCAACGCGAGCTGCACCACCAACTGCCTGGCGCCCATGGCCAAGGTTCTGCATGAAGCCTTCGGTATAGAGGACGGCATGATCAACACCGTCCACGCCTATACCAATGACCAGCGGCTGGCGGATGTGCCTCACAAGGACTGGCGCCGCAGCCGCGCGGCCGCCGAAAATATCATCCCCACCACGACCGGCGCCGCCCGGGCCGTGGGCATGGTGCTGCCCGAACTCAACGGCCGCCTGGACGGCATCGCCTCAAGGGTGCCGGTCCCGGACGGTTCGGTGGTGGACCTGGTCTGCCGGCTGAAGCAGGAAGTGACCCTGCAGGATGTCCACGACGCGGTGTGGACCGCCGCGGAGACGGACCGGCTCAAGCCGATCCTCTCATTCTCGACCCTCCCTATCGTCTCCACCGATATCATTGGTGATCCCCATTCGTCCATCTACGATGCCCCCTTCACCCGGGTTTCCGGCGGGAACTTCATCAAAACCCTGAACTGGTATGATAACGAGTGGGGTTATTCCAACCGGGTCGTCGACCTGGTGGAGATCCTGGGCGCCTTCTCCGCCTGAGGCTGGTTCGTTCAGGCCTCCCCTGCCGGGGCTGTCGATCTGGGTATGGGCAGGCAGCCCAATAATACCTCATCCAACTTTTTCAAGTCTGCGCCGGAAATGGTGAATTCGATCTTCAGGCTGTAAACCTCATGGCCTGCCAAAAAGTCGCCGGGCAACTTGACGGCGTCCTTTTCGGTCGTAATCAGCACGGTTTCCGGGGGCGCTGCCAGGTCGGCCAGAATCTCCAGGTCGGCCCTGGTGTAGGCATGGTGATCGGGAAAATAGCGCACCCACTGGGGCTCCAGCCCCAGTTCCAGCAGTTTCTGGTAAAACGACTGGGGGCGGCCGATGCCGCAGAAGGCCAGTATGGGCCGGCCGGCCAGCTCGGCAGAGGTTTGATCCACCCCGCCGCCTACCGCCTGCAGCAGGGTCGCTGCCTCCATCCGGCTGTCAATCTGGGGGGCCGGATAGGCGGCCAATTTCTGGCGCAGGGCGGCGTCCGGGCTGAAATATTCCGTCCGGGTCCAGACCACCAGCACAGCCCGCTGCACGGCAGACAACCGTTCTCTCAGTGTCCCGTAGGGGAACATGCGGTAATCGCGGGCCGGGGCCGCCGCATCCATCAGCAGCAGGTCGCAGTTTCGGGCCAGGCCGCGGTGCTGGAAACCGTCATCCAGAAGCAACACATCGACATCGTGTTCAGCGCTTAAAAGGCTCGCGCCCCGGTAACGGTCCTCATCGACCACTACCGGCACCTCCGGCAGGCGGCTGGCCAGCAGAAAGGCTTCGTCGCCGGCTGCGCCTACCGTTGCCTGCAGCTTCCGCCCGTCGCTCACCAGCACCGTCCCGCGGGTATGGCGGCCATAGCCCCGGCTGACGATCCCCGGCCGGTAACCGAGGAGCCTCAAATGCCGGGCCAGGAAAATCACCGCCGGTGTTTTCCCGGTGCCGCCCACGGTGAGATTGCCGATGGAGACAACCGGAACGGGAACGCGGCGAGTGACAAAAAAGCCGATCTGATAGAAAAAATTGCGCCACCAGACCAGGGCGCCGTAAAACAGGGCCACCGGCCAGAGCAGGGGCCGGAGTCTAGTCCAATTGCCGGGCAAACGCATGGGCTTCTGCTTCTACCTGCACTGTGGCGGCAGCCATAATCCTGGCCGCTTCATCGTCATCGGCCGAGGAGGAAATGGCGACCGGTGGCCCAATCTGGATCACCAGCCGGCCGAACGGTTTGGGGAGCTCGAACCGGTCCCAGCTGCGGCTGAAGACCCATTTCCGGGTCGCCGTGCTGCCCAGCGGCAGGATCACCGCACCCTTGCGGCGTGCGGCAGCCAGACTGCCCGGCTTAACCACCTGGGGCGGGCCCAAGGGGCCGTCCATGGTTACCGCAACCAGAAACGACCTGTCGTCCAGCAGCCTGAGCAACTCCCGCAATGATTCCTGGGCCCCTTGCCTGCTGCTGCCGCGGATGGTGTGGTAGCCCCAGCGCTTCAGAATATGGGCAATCAGCTCGCCGTCATCGGATCTGCTAACCAGTGTGGCGGGATGGAAGCGCCGCAGAAACCAGGCCGCATAGATCAGGCGGCCGTGCCAGAATCCGATATAGACCGGCCTGTCGCCGGCCAGGGCGTCTTCCAGGTATTCAAGTCCACCTATGGTGCGGCGATTGAGCAGCATCAGCAGGCTGATCAGCCAGCCTCCAAGCCAGGCCATGAGCAGCCCCGTCCAGCGGCGCTTTGAATCAGAGGCCGCGGCCATCGGGCTCTAATATCATTTGCGCCGCCCGCAGAGAAACCGTGCCGGCGTTGCCGGTTTGCGGCGGTTTCAGCAATTGGCGCAAGGCCAACAGGTCCTCCCGAAACTGCCGCCGGCTGTCGTCATCACCGAGCAGGCGGACCACGGTGCGGGCGATGGGGCCTGGCTGGGCCCGCTCCTGCAGAAACTCCGGCACCAATTCCCGGCCGGCCAATATATTGGCCATGCTGATGTGGGGCAACCGCAGCAAGCGCCGGCCCAGCCAGGCCGAAAAGGGCGATACCCGGTATACCACCACCATCGGGACCCCCCACGCGGCCGCTTCCAGGGTGGCTGTACCGGAAGCCACCATAGCCACGTCGGCATAGCGGAGCAACATCCGGGGCCGGCCGGTGACCAGGCGCACCTGGCTGCGAATCTCCGCCGGTACTTGCCCGGGAGAGAGGTCCGGCGCCAGACCGAGGGCCAGCTGCAGCCCGGGGCAGGCTTCACGAGCTATCAGGGCGGCCTTAAAAAAGAGGCCCAGATGCTGCTCAAGTTCATCCTCCCGGCTGCCGGGGTAAAGGGTCAACAGGGGCTGGTCGGGTCGCAAGTCCTGTCCCGCCAGGAATGTCTCCCGGTCCTGGTCCGGGGCCGGTTCGTCCAAAATCGGGTGGCCGACGAATGTGGCCGACACGCCCCGCTCCCGGTACCACTCTTCCTCGAAAGGAAAGATGACCAGCATCTGTGCCACGCAGCGCCGGATGACACGGATGCGGCCCGCCCTCCAGGCCCAGAGCTGGGGGCTGATGTAATAGGTCACCGGAATCCCCGACCGGCGCAGGCGTTGGGCCAGACGGAGATTAAATCCGGGGTAGTCGATCAGGATAATTCGTTCCGGCCGCCGGCTGGCAATATGCCGCAGCACCTGTCTCATGGCCCGTCTCAGGAAGCGCAGCTTGCGGAACACTTCGGAGAAGCCGATCACTGCCATCTGACGGGCGTCATAGAGGGTTTCGAGGCCGGCGGCCTGCATCATCTCCCCGCCGATACCGGAGAATTCCGCAGCCGGCTCCAGCGCTTGCATGGCCTCCATGAGAGCGGCGCCGTGGCGGTCGCCGGAGGCTTCCCCGGCGAGAATAAAAAACTTCCGCGCCCCTGGGCCCCGGTTGGGCGTCATATCAGCCACCTGGGCAATGCCTTTCCGGCGGCAGTTTCAGAGGGATGCGGGACCATTCACCCGGCCGGGGGCTGGTCCTGCTGGTAAGGATCAGGCATCGCCGGTTCCGGAATCAGGCTGCTCCTGACGGGCGGTGGATTCATCCAGGGCGGCCTGCACCTGGCTGGCCACATCCAGTGCCGCCCGGGCGGCCCGCCCATCCACCACCGGTTTTTCCAGTCCGGCCACCGAGCGGATGAAGTTGGTCAGCTCCATATGCAGGGGATTGTACTGCTCCACGGCCGGCTTTTCATAGGTGATGATGCGCTGCTTGCCCTGGTGCTCGAAGGGGATGGTCCGCAGCGCCTCCGGCGGTGTGGCGTCCGGTCCCACCAGCCGGTAAATCTCGGTGATCTGCTGCAGGAAATCGACACCGATGTACAGGCGGCTCTGAAACAGGCGCAGCTTGCGCATCTGCTTTTGGGCCACCCGGCTGGCCGTCAGGTTGGCCACCGCGCCGTTGGCAAATTCAAGCCGGGCAGTGGCGATATCAGCCGTATCGGTAATCACCGCCACCCCGTTGGCCCGGACCGATTCCAGTGGCGAGCGCACCAGGCTCAGGACAACGTCGATATCGTGGATCATCAGGTCGAGGACCACCGGAACGTCGGTGCCCCGGGATGAAAAGGAAGCCAGCCGGTGCCCTTCAATGAAACGCGGCTGCGGAGCCAGGCTTTCCAGCACCTGCAGGGCAGGGTTGAGCCGCTCGATATGGCCGACCTGAATCAGCAGGTTCCGCTCGTCGGCCATCTGCAACAGTTGGTCGGCCTGCTGCAGGGTCTGGGTGATGGGCTTCTCAATGAAAACATGGCAGCCGGCCTCGAGTCCCCGGGAGGCCACGTCGAAGTGATCTACTGTCGGCACGACCACGGAGATCGCCTCGGCCGCCTCCAGCGCCTCCTCGAGCGAATCAAAAATCCGCAGTTTGTGACGCTTCTGCTGGCGTGCTGCCGCTTCTGGATCCGCATCATAAATGCCCAGCAGCTCTGCTTCCGGTATCTGCAGCAACTGCTCGACATGGAAATTGCCCAGGTGTCCGACACCGATGATGGCTGTTTTGATGGGCTGTTGAGACACGACCGGAAAGTTAGAATGGCGGCTTTCCAATATCCACCCCCGTCTTTCCAAAGGGCAACCGGCCGGTGAATTGCCCTTGCATTTCCCCTGCGGTCCATCGCAATTTTATCAGGAAGCAGTTTCCCCACCTCAATAGTCAAGGAGGCTCCATGTCCCGGGAGGCCCGGCTTTTCTTCAGCCGTCTCATCGTGGCCGGCATATTTACCCTCAGCATCATTTCAGCCACACTGGCACACTTTCTGGTCACCCTCATTTCCGTCACCGGCGGGCTGCTTGTCTGGCTGCTCTACCTGCTGTCAGCGGGACTGGGCGCCGGAGACAATGATGCCCCGGTGGGGGGTTCGCTGGGCCGCAGCGTCAGCAAGGTCCTGGCCGGACTGGGCCTGGTGCTGGCCGCCTCCGCGTTCCTGACCTACGGCATAGAGCAGACCATGTGGGGCAGCTTCATCTTTAATCTACAGGGTGTGGCCGTGGCCATGCTGGTCCTGCTGCTGAGCTTCGCCCCGCTGGTCATGCTGAACCTGACCAGCAAACCGGGGAGCCGCGCTCCCACACCCGCGGAGCCGGGCAGCGCCTACGCAGCTGTCGAGCAGCTGCCGGCGCAGCCCTACTATCCACCGCCTCCGCCGGAAGAGTTCGATGACGAAGAAGACGACGAGCTGGATGAAGATGACGACGGGGAGTTCTGGGGCGAAGAAGAGGATTGGGATGATGATGACGAGGAGGAGGAAGAGGAGGAAGAGGAGGACGAAGACCGCTGACACCCGATTTCTGCTCCCCGGCCCCTATTTCAGCACGCCTGCGACCCCTTCCACATACCATTCCATCCAGGGCAACTGCTGGAACTGCCCTGCGCCGAGAAATTCTCCCAAATCCTGCGCAGTGATCATTTTCCGGTAGTGCCGCACAAGCAGAGGCCGGGCCAACGGCGCATAGGACCAGTGCCACGGCTCATAGCGGTAGCCGTGCTCCCGGCGGGGGGGGTAGGGCAGCTCAAAGCCGAACTCGCCTCCCCGGCGATGAAGCCAGGTCAGGGCTGCCATACCGTCCCGGGTCGTCCACCAGCTCATGCTGGTGCTGTTCAGATCAATGTCGGTACCCCAGTGGTGCCGGGAGGTGCCCGGCGCTGACGAATAGCGCAGGATGGCCTCCACCCGCTGGCGTGTATCGGGAAAGTCCCGGGCCAGGTTTCGGCCGGCCGATGTCCTCCGTCCACTGAATTTGGCCTCCCAGATGGCCTTCTGATCGGCAAAACTGCGGGTACCCGACAGCAGTTGCAGAGCGATCCCGTCATCCCGGGCCGCGGCTGTCATGCGGATGAGGGCTTGGGCCGCTTCCCGGCGCAGCCAGATCTGCCGCGCTCCGGCAACCTCCGCCGGCAGCAGCACGAATGCTGCGGATGTGTCGGGCTTAAACCTGCCGGTGAGATAAGCGACCGCATCGAACGGCAGCAACGGCCCCGCCGCGCGGGCATCCTCCTGGGCAGGTTGGACAGCGCTGAGCAGGGCCAGGCCGGCCCCGGCCAGCAGTTTCATGGTCCACACGGCTCCGCTCAGGACGGCGCGTCCTTTTCCGGCCGCGCCTGAAACCCCACCATTTCAAGGATGATGGCGGTGTTCTCCGCCAAACTCTGGTGCTGCACTTTCGCCGCCCGGATGAACAGCCACATGGACATGACCCAGGCCGCCAAATGCCACCAGTGGGACAGCAGCTTCCGGTCCACCGCCCCGCCGAGGATGAAGGTGAGCATGACCATCATGGTCACATAGAGGGTCGGCGGGTAGAGCACCCGCTTGATGGCGATGGAGCGGCGGTGGAGCTCCGGATCGGCATCGGGGTGGTCGCGGACATACTCCTTGATGCTGATGCCGGTACCGACAAAAAAGAACATGACCAACACCTCAGCGGCCAGAAAGATGACGCTGACCAGCAGGGCAAAGGTGGGGTGGTTCATGCCGAAATAGCCGTGCGGGCCGGCCATACCGCCCAGGCCCAGCAGCGCCAACCCGATGAAACTGGCGGCCGAGAGAATATAGATCAAATACATGAAGATGTACATGGACTGCCTTTCAGGCCCCTCGCGCCGGCCTTATCAAATAGAGGGCGGGGGCAGGAATCAAACATTGAATTTGAAGAAAATAACATCCCCCTCCCGGACCCGGTACTCTTTCCCTTCCTGCCGCACCAGCCCGGCTTCCTTCAAGGCCTGTTCGCTGCCCAGCCGGGCCAGGTCGTCATAGTGGAACACCTCAGCCTTGATGAAGCCGCGCTGGAAATCGGTGTGGATGACGCCGGCAGCCTGGGGGGCCTTGGCCCCGGCCGGCACCGTCCAGGCCCGGACCTCCTGGGAGCTGCCTGTGAAAAAGGTCTGGTAGTTCAGCAGGGCATAGGCGGCATGGACAAGTTTGTCAAGCCCCGGTTCGGGCAGGCCGAATTCAGCCAGGAAGTCGCTCTGTTCGTCGCCCTCCAGGACGGCGATCTCCTGCTCGATCTGTCCGCACAGGCGGATGATGGTGTTCCCTTCGGCGGCGGCAAACTCGGCCAGGGCGGTGGGCAGAGGACCCCGCTCCTTGTGCTGAATTTCCCCTTCGTCCACATTGGCGACGTACAGGATCGGCTTGAAGGTCAACAGGTTGAGCTGCCGCACCAGCGCCTGCTCCCCGTCACTGAGGGTCAGCGACCGGGCCATCTGCCCGGCATCAAGTGCCGCCGTGAGCCGCTCCAGCGCGGCCAGCTCGGCCGCCGCATCTTTTTCACCCGACCGGGCCGCCTTGGCCGCCCGCTGAGAGCGCCGGGCGAGGCTTTCCAGGTCCTTCAGCAGAAGCTCGGTTTCGATGATCTGCGCATCCCGCACCGGATCGAGGCTCCCTTCCACATGGGTCACCTCGCTGTCCTCGAAGCAGCGCACCACATGGACCAGTGCATCGGTGGCCCGGATATGGGCCAGAAACTGGTTTCCCAGTCCCTCGCCTTTGCTGGCGCCCCGTACAAGCCCGGCAACATCGACGAACTCGACCACGGCGGGGGTCACCTGGCCGGGCTGATATATGCGCTCCAGGACGGCCAGGCGTGCATCGGGCACCGCAACGATGCCGACGTTGGGATCAATGGTGCAGAAAGGGTAGTTCTCCGCCGGTACATCGGAGGCGGTGAGGGCGTTGAAGAGGGTGGACTTGCCGGCGTTGGGCAGGCCTAAAATGCCGCATTGCAGTGCCATCGGGCGGGCAAGTTACCGCCGGCAGCAGGCGATGGACAGTCGCAGATGGGCTACAGGCGGTCCAGGAGCCGGTCCAATACCTGGCTCCGGGTGCTGTTGCTGCTGATTCCGCGGGCCACATCGAGGGCGGCGCGGATCACCTCGTCCGAGAGCTCACGGCCATCGAGAATGGCCAGCATGGCATTGCCCTGCTCGTAGGATGATGAAATGCCGGCCACGACCTGCAGATATGCCAGCAACTCCTGGGCGCCCAGACTGGTTCGTGCGGCGATGCGGGCGAGCACCCGGCCGGTTTCAAAGCTGGAGGAGATGGCTCCGGCTGTCCGGATCAGGGCAACGACCTGCTCCGCTGTCAGATCATCACGCCGGTCGAGGGCCACGAGCGACCGGGCCTGTTCATAGGAGGAGGAGATTTCCTTGACGGCATCCAGATAAGCCTGCACAAACGCGTCGCTGACGACCGCCCGCTCGGCCAGAGAAATCAGCGTTGTGCTGCGCTCGAAGCTGGAGCTGATCTCCCCGGTCAGGTCGGCCAGCAGGGTATAATGTCCGGCACTCAAGCCAGGCAGCGCGCCGATTGCCGTTAAGGATCGTTTCTGTTCATAGGAGGAGGAGATGGATGCTACCGCGTTGATGAGGTCCCCCAGGGCGGCCGGGTGTCGCACCAGGGCAGGAGCCACCCCGATGGTGGCCCGGGACTGTTCATAGCTGGAGGCAATACCCCCCAGGGATTCCACCAAACGCCGGCCTGCGGCCCCTTCCAGGGGCAGATGGTCAACCATGGCGATAAGTGTCCGGGACCGCTCGTAGGAGGAGGAGATTTCTCCCGTGACAGCCAACAGTGTTTCGGCCAGCGCCCCGGTTTGCGCCCATTGTCCGGCCCATTCCGTCAGCAGTTTTCCCAGCCAGAAACTGCTGGTCAGCAGCTCCCCGGCGGCCTGGGTCACCTCCAGCAAGTCGCCTTCGGGCAGTCCGCTTGCGCCCAAGGCACTGAGATAGTAGTACCGCGCTTCATCTCTCTCCAGCGGCTCCACCTCCGCCAGGATTTCCCCAAGCGGCGCGCCTTCGGCAAGCAGCTTCCGCACCCGGGACTCCGCTCCCAGCCCGGTCATATAGAAGGTTTCCAGCAGCGCCTCCTTGATCCAGATTCTCGCCGCATCATCTATATCCCGCGACCGGCTGCCGATGAAGTAGGTGCGCCGGACGCCACCCGTGCCATCCGGTTCGAAGACCACCTTTCGAGTGCGGAGTAGCTCCCGGCGCTCGATGCTCAGGTAGCCGGCGGCGGAAATGGCAGCGATATCGCCACGGTCATCTGTGAAAGTGATCTCGCCAATGAAGCTCACTTTGAAGTGTGAGAGGGGTGTCACCCGGCTGTAGATGGTCATGCCCTCGCGGCTTTGGACCACGAACGTGTCTGCCTGCAGGGAGACCGGCGCCAACAGACAAACCGCAGTTGCGGCGGTCAGAAGAAATTTTCGCTGCATCGGGTTCCTCATAAGGTTACGAATTTCCGGACATGGGGCCGCTGAGGCAATGCCCACTCCAATCCTGTGACGATGCCGGGGCGGCATTTGTTGCAGCGGGGGCGGCTGGCCTTGCTCTCCGGGCACATCCGGCTACCGCGACCCGGATTTTGAGGCCGAATTTTCGGGCGGTGGCATTAACAAAGCCGGGAGAGTAAATTAGCCGACTCTGGAACCACCAAGAGAGGAGGGAGCATGTCCGATTGGGCAGTAATACTGGGCGCGTCGAGCGGATTCGGCGGCGCCACGGCCAGGGCTCTGGCAGCAGCCGGCCTGAACATCTGCGGCATCCACATGGACCGTAAGGGGACGATGCCTCTGGTAGAGGCGGTCATCGCCGACGTCAAAGCAACCGGGCAGGAAGCCCTGTTCATTAACATGAATGCCGCTGATGCCGAAAAGCGGGCCGCCGCCGTGGCCCAGCTGCAGGCCAAAGGAAGCCGGGTGAAAGTGCTCATGCATTCGCTGGCCTTCGGCGCCCTCAAGCCGGTGCTGGCCGAGGAGTCTGCCGACGCGCTGACCCAGCCGCAGGTCGAGATGACCCTGGATGTCATGGGTTCCAGCCTGATCTACTGGAGTCAGGACCTGTTCCGGGCCGGTCTGTTGCGGCAGGGGAGCCAGATATTCGCCATGACCTCTTCCGGTGGTCACATGCAGTGGAAATCCTACGGTGCCGTGTCGGCGGCCAAAGCGGTTCTCGAGTCCTGGATGCGGCAACTCGCTGTCGAACTGGCCCCGCATAAAATCGCGGCCAACACTATCCAGGCCGGGATAACGGATACCCCGGCGCTACGGAAAATACCGGAAAACGCGGAAATGATTAGCCGGGCCCTGAATATAAACCCCAGCGGCCGGGTCACGATCCCCGAGGACGTGGCCAAAGCCATCGCCATGATCGGCCTGAGCGAGGATACCTGGATGACCGGCAATGTTATCCGGGTTGACGGCGGAGAAGACATCACCGGCTGAGTTGCAGTGGAAACAGGCGCAGTGGCGGCGCAGGACAAAACCTGCCGGCAGCCCTAACGGCCACGCCGCTCCCGCTGCATGCCCGCTCAGGACCCACCGCTCCACAAACTGAAGAACCTCGGCCCGTCTTCCAGCGGATGGCTGGCTGGCAGCGGTTGGCATTGGCAGCCTAGCCGGCCTGCGAAGGACCGGACCTGTCAAAGCCTATCGCCTGATTCGTAGCGCCGGCCGTCCGGCAAGCCTCAACCTTGTCTATGCCATTCAGGCGGCCCTGATGGATATCCACTGGCCGGACCTGCCGGCTGATTTACGCGACGAATTGAAGGTCGCGGTGCGGTTACTGGAGGAGTGGGAAGGGTAGTACCGGGGGCAGGACTAGTCCGAAACGCCGGGCCCGTAAGTTTCCAGGGCCTGGCGCTTTTCGATCAATTCCAACAGCTGGTAATTTTCCTGCGTGGCGCGCAGATCGAAATTTTTCTTCGCTTCCACCAGGGCCAGTTCGTACCAATCCTTTTTGGTATAGGCGATCGCCAGATTATAATGCGCCCGGGAGACCAGCTCCAGTTCACTGCGGGTCATTTGGCGGGGTTCGGAGGGGAGCAGACGGACCACCTCCTTGTACTCCAGAATAGCGTCATCTATCAGCCCCTTCTGGTAGTACCACATGCCCAAGTCAAGATGTTGGCTTGGGTTTTCTGAGCAACCGAAGGCCAGTAGCGCCACAAGCATGGCCCCCAACAGCCGCCCCTTGGAAATGATTTGTCTGCCGGTCATGTCGGTGTTTCTGTCTCGCTTCAATTTGCCGGGGAGAGGGGAAAAATGCAAGGGGAATCAGACGCCCCGGTCACGACAGTGCGCCTGGCCATCCATGTCCGGATGATCCCGGGAGCATGGGCCGTGCTCCCATAAACGAAACGTGCTCCCGGTCGAATACCTGGGAGCACGCAGGCCGGGAAACGTGTCTGTGCCGTCTAATTGGCCTCTGCCGCGACCGCTTTTTCCAGGATGGCCAGCAGCTCGCCCTTATTGTGCATTTCGACAACGATATCGGCGCCGCCGACCAACTCGCCCTTCACAAACAGTTGGGGAATCGTGGGCCAGTTGGAGAATTCCGACAGGCGCACGCGGATTTCCGGGTCCGGGAGGATGTTGACATCCTTGTAGGCCACGCCATAGTGATCCAGGACCTGCACCACCGCGTTGGAAAATCCGCACATGGGCATCTCCTTGGTCCCCTTCATATAGAGGATGATCGAATTTTCTTTGATGTCGTTTTCGATCTGTTCAGATAGCGTCATAATTCTGGTTCCTTCCACATTGCCGGTATCGTGATGGGGCAAGCTGCGGCAAACTTACTGCCTTGAGGTGGCATAAATCCAGATAGAGTGGGGGGCTGGGGGGCCGGCCGGGCACCGGCACTAGCGCCGGGCGACGATATAGCGCTTCAGTTCGCTGATGGCCTGGGTGATCTTGATGTCCCGGGGGCAGGCATCGGTGCAGTTGAATATGGAATGGCAGCGCCAGAGGCCGTCCCGGTCGTCCAGGGCCTCGATCCGTTCCGCGTCGCCGCCGTCCCGGCTGTCAAAGATGAAGCGATGTGCCTTGACGAAGGTGGCCGGGCCGAGGTATTCGCCGTTGCTCCAATAGCTGGGGCAACTGGATGTGCAGGCCCCGCACATGATGCACTTGGTCGTGTCATCAAAAATTTGCCGCTCGGCAATGGACTGTTTCTGCTCCCTCACCGGGGCGGTGGTCTTGGGAATGAAGTAGGGGGTCACCTTCTGCAAGCTGGCCAGGAAGGGGTCCATGTCCACTATCAGGTCGCGCAGGACCTTCAGCCCCTTCAGCGGCTCGATGCGGATAAGGCTGCCTTTCAGGTCCTGGATCAAGGTCTGGCAGGCCAACCGGTTGATGCCGTTGATCATCATGGCGTCCGAGCCGCAAACCCCGTGGCCGCAGGATTTCCGGAACGCGATGCTGCCGTCGTCCTGATCCTTGATCTCCATCATCACGTCCAGCACCCGATCCTTTGGATCGACCTCCCGGATGAAAGTATCGAAGCGGCTGGCACCGGTTTCCGCATCCTGGCGGTAGATTTCGACAGTCACCTGCATTTAATAGACCCTCGGTTTGGGCTGAAACTTCGTGATGCTCACCGGCTTGAAGTCGAAGCGGACCTCGTTCTCGCCAGCCATGGTGATAAAGGTATGTTTGAGCCAGTTTTCATCGTCCCGGTCGGGGTAATCGACCCGCGAGTGGGCGCCACGGCTTTCGGTCCGCTGCAGGGCGCTCTCGGCAATGGTCCAAGCCACATCCAGCAGGAAGCCGAGCTCGATAGCCTCCACCAACTCGGTGTTGTAGTAGGGGCTTTGGTCGCCCACCCCTACCTGCCGATAGCGCTCCCTAAGCTCCAGAATCGTGTTTCGGGCGATAGTCAGGTTTTCCTCATTTCGGTAAACGCCGCTCCGGCTCATCATCACTTTCTGCATCTCGATGCGTAGCGTCGCCACATTCTCTTGGCCGCCACCTTTCTGCAGGCGGTCAATCTCTCCACGGATGAAGGCATCCGGCTCGGGGTCGATATGCCCCAGCTCGGCCGTCTTCAGGTAGCGGGTCATATCCCTGCCCGCCCGCCGGCCGAAAACGACGATGTCGACCAGTGAGTTGGTCCCCAGGCGGTTGGCCCCGTGCACCGAAACGCAGGCCACTTCACCGGCGGCGTACAGGCCATTCACCGGCGTGTTCTTGCTGTCGCGCAGCACCCGCCCGTCCAGATCGGTAGGCAGCCCGCCCATCGCATAGTGGGCTGTCGGCTGCACCGGAATAGGCTCTGTTATCGGCTCCACGGCCAGATATTTCCGGGCAAAATGGGAGATGTCGGGCAACTTGGTGTTGATCACATCGGCGCCCAGATGGACCAGATCGAGATAGACATAGTCGGAACCGGTATCGCCGCTGCCCTCGATGCCCCGGCCGGCCTGGATCTCGTTATAAATGGCCCGGCTCACCATGTCCCGGGGCGCCAGATCCTTTACGGTCGGCGCCACTGCGGCCATGAAGCCGTCTTTCCCGGAGCCGATGTTGTCCAGGTCCTCGCGGTTGCGCAGGATGCCCCCTTCGCCCCGGGCGGCCTCGGATACGAGGATGCCCAGCTTGCGCAAGCCGGTGGGATGGAACTGGACAAACTCCATATCCTCCAGCGGCAGGCCGCGGCGGAAGGCCATCGCCATGCCGTCGCCGGTGAGGGCGTGGGCGTTGGAGGTGATGGAGAAAACCCGGCCGTAACCGCCGGTGCCGAAAAAGACCGCTTTGGCCTGAAATACCTGCACTTCGCCGGTGGCCAGCTCGTAGGCGACAACCCCGTGGCAGGCCGTGTCATCAACCATCATGTCGAGGACGTAAAATTCGTTGAAGAAGCGGACCTCATGCTTCAGGCACTGCTCAAACAGGGTGTGCAGGATCATATGGCCGGTGCGGTCGGCGGCGTAACAGGCCCGCTTGACCGGCCCTTCGCCGAGATCCCGCGTATGGCCGCCAAAGGGGCGCTGGGCAATCTTCCCCTCCGGCGTCCGGTTGAAGGGCAGGCCGAAGTGCCCAACTCCAGCACCGCCTCTATGGCTTCATTGGTGAGAATTTCGATGGCATCCTGATCGCCCAGATAGTCCGACCCTTTCACGGTGTCGAACATGTGCCACTCGGGATGGTCCTCTTCTTCGTTGCCCAGCGCCGCCCCGATGCCTCCCTGGGCCGCGCCGGTATGGCTGCGCACCGGGTAGAGCTTCGACAGGACCGCCACATTATAATTCTGCTGGCTCAGCTCCAGGGCGCAACGCAGCCCGGCCCCGCCCGCGCCCACCACAATGGCATCAAACTTGTGAATCATTGTGCCGCCGCCGACCGGCTAGAACAGTTCCGGATTGAAACTGATGACGGCCACCACGCCGATGATCCATAGCAGGAAGGCCATCAGGTAAACGGTCCAGGTCAGCAGCGACCGCCAGCTGTCCCGGGTGATATAGTCCTCAATATTGGAGACGAGGCCGTAAAAGCCGTGATAGCAGGCCAGGGTGATAAACAGCACGTCGAATACTTTCCAGACCGGGGCGGCAAAAAGGGCGGCCAAAGCATAGTAACGGGCCTGGGTGGCATCGGCCTCAGCCATCAGCCGGAGGGTCTCCAGATCGTTGGCGCCGTAGCCGATGCTGTCGAAGCCCCACATGCCGGGGCCCATATAGAAATGGTAGATGTAGAAATGAGCCCCCAAAGTGACAAACAGTAGGGCGCCGGATACGCGCTGCAGCAGCCAGCCCTTTGATCCCTGGGAGCTCATTATTCCGCCACCCACATGAGGTAGCCACCCACGACTGCCACGACGAATGCCAGGGCGTAAGTGATGATCAGCAGCAGTTTGTGCTTCTGCATGGCCCAGTGGGTGAACTCGCCGAGGATCAAGCGCATGCCGTTGAGGCCGTGGAAGGCAATGGCTGCCAGCAGAAGTACCTCACCGACACGGAAAAGGGGGGTTTTGTAGGTTTCGATAACCCGGTTGAAGGCATCCGGCCCCTGGGACATCTGGGCCATTCCCCAGATATGGAAGATCAGAAAGCCAATAATGCTGAACCCGGTAATCTTGTGCAGCAGCCAGGAAAGCATTTCCACACTGACCCTATACATGGAAAACCCTCATCCCGGCTGGCTCAGCAGGGGGCTTATGGGCGTGGGTGAAGGGGAATTATAACGGGTTTCGGGCACAGGTCTAATTTCCGGCCTTGAGTTGTCCAGAACAAGCCTCGGGTACAGCGGCCCCTTTCAAGCCACCAGCAGATAAAGCGCCAGCGCCAGCCCTGCCCCGATAAGGGCGTAAGGTATCTGCGTGCGCACATGATCGATGTGATCCGAGGCCGCCGCCATAGAGGATATGATGGTGGTGTCCGAGATGGGGGAACAGTGGTCGCCGAACACGCCGCCCCCCAGCACCGCCGCCACGTAGAGCGGCAACGGCCCACCCATGGCCGTCGCCAGGGGCACGGCGATGGGTATCATCAGCGCAAAAGTTCCCCAGGAGGTGCCGGTGGCGAAGGCCATGACGCAGGCCAGCAGAAACAGGCCCGTAACGGCCAGTTTGGGACCGGCCACGCCGCTGATGAGCTGGGCCACATAGGCCCCGGTGCCGAGTTCCCGCACGGTGGCGCCCAGGGCAAAGGCCAGCACCAGCAGGGCCACCACCGGAATCATCCCGCCCATGCCCTGGAAGACCAGGTCCAGGAACCGCCTGCCGGAAATCTGCCGGCGGGCCGCCGAGAGCAGGCCCAGGACCGCCAGACTGGCCAGCACGGCCCACAGGACGGCGGTTGATCCGGAGCTCGCTTGAATCTTGTCCCAGATACCGGCCCCTTCACCTGCGCCGGCAGACCCTGTAATCATGATTCCGGCCACGATGGCGGCGACCATCGTAACCACCGGCAGCACCAGGTTCAGGGGTGACTCGGCGGTA
>SCKI01000019.1 GCA_004124295.1 Fidelibacterota bacterium | reverse complement strand
GGTGGGTGTCTTAACCATAGCGACCCCCCGGATAGATAAGTAATTTTATGGATCAGGGGGGACCATCATGGAACCGGTCGAATTCATAAATTTGGAGGGGCAGAGAGTACTGATCCGGGTCGATTTCAACGTCCCCCTGGATGATGGGGTCGTCGATAATGATTTCCGGGTGCAGGCCGCTCTGCCAACGATAAATCACTGCCTGGAACAAGGCGCCGCAGTGATACTCATGTCCCACCTGGGAAGGCCCTACGGCAAGGTGGTACCCGAGCTCTCCCTGCTGCCGGTGGCCGAGGTTCTGGAAACCCTGCTGGACAAGGATGTGATTTTCTCCCAGGACTGCATCTCGGACCAGGCCCTCAAGGTGAGCAGGGAGCTGCAGCCGGGTCAGATTCACCTGCTGGAAAACCTGCGCTTCTATTCCGCCGAGGAAGCCAATGATGACGAATTTGCCCAACGGCTGGCCGGGCACGGAACGATTTATATTAACGATGCCTTTGGCACGGCCCACCGGGCCCATGCGAGCACTGTCAGGGTCGCAGCCCATTTCAAGCAGCGCGGCTACGGTATGCTCATGGGCCGGGAGCTGCGCTTTCTCACCGAGAAGCTTGAAAAACCGGCCGCCCCCTTTGCCGTGGTGCTGGGGGGCGCAAAAGTGGCCGACAAGCTGCAGCTGCTGCATAAATTGGTGGAAAAAGCCGACCGGCTGATCATCGGCGGCGGGATGGCCTTCACCTTTCTGAAGGCCCAGGGCCAAAAAATCGGCGCATCCCTAGTGGAGTTGGATCTGCTGGGGGAAGCCGAGCGCATACTGGCCCGGGCTGAGAAGCGGAAAGTTGAGGTGCATCTGCCGACGGATATCGTAGCGGCGAAATCAATCGAACCGGACGCGTCGTGGCGGCTGACGCTGCTGGATGAGCTGGAAAAAGGCGAGATCGGTGTCGATCTGGGACCGGAAACCTGCGCCGACTTCGGTATGGCTATCCACGATGCCCAGACGATCCTGTGGAACGGCCCCATGGGCGTGTTCGAGTATGCGCCGTTCCAGACCGGTACAGAAATCGTTATTGCCAGCATCGCTGAGGCAACCCTGCACGGGGCCATCTCGATAATCGGCGGCGGCGATTCGGCAGCGGCAGTGTACAAACTGTCCGAGCCGAAGCATTTCAGCCATATCAGTACCGGCGGCGGGGCCTCGCTGGAGCTGCTGAGCGGCAACAAGCTGCCGGCCCTGGAGGCCCTGGATTGAGTGACCGCAAGGTGCTGGTGGTGGCCAACTGGAAGATGCACAAAACCCCGCAGGAGGGGTTGACATTTGCGCGGCAACTCAAGACAAAGGCCTTGAATCTGCCCGCTGTAAATTTTATTTTGTGCCCTTCGGCGACAGGGCTCTTGCACATACACGGGGAAATTCGCGAGTCGGCGCTGGAACTTGGCGCCCAGAATCTCCATTTTGCGGAGCAGGGGGCTTTCACCGGCGAGATTTCAGCCAGTATGCTCAACGCCTGCGGCTGCAAATGGGTTATCATTGGCCACTCGGAGCGGCGCTATATTTTCAACGAGCCGGCCGGGGACCGGCAGCGGAAGGTACCGGCGGCCCTGAATTCCGGCCTGAAAGTGATCCTCTGCATCGGCGAGGTGAAAGCCGAGCGCGATGCCGGCGCGACGGCAGAGGTGCTGAAGGCCCAACTGGCCAACGACCTGGGTGGCATCTCTCGATTTCCGACAGACCAGTTGGTGATCGCCTATGAGCCGGTCTGGGCCATCGGCTCAGGGGTGGTGGCGCTGCCAGCCCAGGTAGAGGAGGCGCACGCGGTCGTGCGGGAGACGATATTCCAGCTGTTTCCGAGTATCAGCTCAAAGCATGTCAGCGTCATTTATGGGGGCAGCGTCAACATAGCGAACGCCGCCCAATTGATCGCTACGCCGGGGGTAGATGGCTTTCTTATCGGCGGCGCCAGCCTTAACATTGGTGATTTTGTAACCATTGCGCAAAATGCGCAGACAGCATTGAAGGCAGAACATTGATTTACGGAATACTGATTTTTATGCACGTTGTGGTTTCTTTTCTGCTGATCACGGTCATCCTGCTCCAGTCGGGGAAGGGGGGCGGCCTGGCCGGGACCTTCGGGGGAGGTGCTTCCACGGCCATGTTTGGCGGCCAGGGCGCCGATAAACTGATGATCCGGCTGACGGCGGGTCTGGCCAGTGCCTTCATGGTGCTGGCGATCCTGATCTCCATGACCGGCAATCCCGGTATGGCGGCCAGTAATGAGATCATCCAGCAGGAAGCAGCCCAGCGGCAGCAGACACAATTGCAGCCGGTGACAAATCTCAATTTGCCGGAACTGGCCAATCCGGCGTTGGCGCCCCTCCCGACCCCGGCAGACTCCGGCGGTAATCCCTGATGGTCAATTCGGCCGCCGAAGTGGTGGAACTGGTAGACACGCTGTCTTGAGGGGGCAGTGGGAGCAATCCTGTGCGGGTTCGAGTCCCGCCTTCGGCACGAGCTATTATGGGCGGGGCGAGAAGCCTGTCCCGACTAATCGGAGACCCCTGGCGGTTGAAATGAGAGTCGGGTGTCAACTGAACGTCGGGAAGTCCCGCCTTCGGCACGAGATTACGGTTTCTGGCCCAGCACGGACGCGGCTGGCCAGCGGATAGCAAGCAGCCTGGGCAGGTCCGGCCAGGCAGGCGGCGCGGCGGACTGCGGCGGCAAAAAAACGAGAGGAGTCATTGAATAGATGTCGGTAATGCGAAACCTGGTGCTGGCTGGCCTGTTGTGGCCTGCGGTCAGTATCGCCCAGAACATAGACGCCCTTTATCAGCAGGGGCGGGCCGAAGTTGCCGCCGGAAATCTGCTGGCGGCGGTCACGGTCTATACCGCTATCATATCCACCGATCCCGGCCAGGCTGCGGCCCATTTTCAGCTCAGCCAGCTTGGCCTGGATATGGATGACCTGAAAATCGCCCAGGAGCATATCCGCCAGGCTATCGAACTGGATCAGCGCAATCAGGAATACCGCGACTTTGCCAATGAGATCGTTACCATTACCGATGGCCTGCGGGATGCAAAGCGCAGCCATGACAACCGCCAATACGGCAATGCCATCCAGAAGTACGACGAGCTGATCGCCGCATACGCCAATTTTGCCACCCTTTACTACCGCAAGGGGCTCAGTCTGCAGAGCAATGGGCAGGTAGAGCAGGCCGTGGTGGCTTTCCGTAGTGCGATAGAGCACAACCCGCGCAGCGCGAACTATCCGAAGGCCATCCGGGCACTGGCAGTGAGAGAGTACCAGAAGGGGGACCAGTACTACCGGATCAGGGATTGGTTGCCGGCTGAAGAGCAGTTCACCAAGGCCCTGGAGATCGATCCGGCATTCGATCAGGCCTACTACCGTCTGGCCCGGACCCTGGGTCGCCAGGATCGCAGTGCGGAAGCCATCGCCGTGCTGGACCGGGCCATAGCCCAGAATCCGGCCTACATGCCGGTGCGGCTGGAGAAAGGGAATCTGTTGCGCAGTGAGGAACGTAACCAGGAGGCCGCCGTCACCTACCGGGGGGCGCTGGCGGTCGATCCCGGCGATCACCGCGCCATGGTCGGTTTGGGCCAGGCCCTGAAGACCGACAACCCCGCCGAGGCTGCTGTCCAGCTCGAGATGGCCCTGGCCATCAAGCCCGATATTGTGACGGCCAACGAACTTTTAGGCGAGATATACAGCCAGCAGGAGCAGTGGGTCAAGGCCCGGCCCTATCTGGCCACAGCTGTCGAGCTGAAACCAAAGGATCATTTCACCCTCTGGCGCCTGGCCCATGTGGAAAACAATCTGGGGAGCTGGGAGGCGGCCAAGGATCTGGCCCGCAGAAGCGTCGGCATCGAGGGCAAATTCCAACCCGGTTGGTATGAGCTGGGCATGGCCCGCATGGAGCTGGGCGAAACGGCTGGAGCCATTCAGGCTTTCAAACAGGCGGAGCGGGGACGTGATCGGGTCACCGCCGCCGATGCGGCCCGGGAGCGTAAGCGGCTGGAAGTCCGCCGGTAGTGCATCGACAGTCTGATTTTGCCGCCCTGCTCCTTGATGATTCGGGGCGGGGCGTCGCTGTTTAAGGTCCCGGGGGAGGCAATATGACACTGCTGAAGGCGGTCATCTTCGATCTCGACAATACCCTCCTCGATTTCATGCGCATGAAAAAGGTGGCCGTGCGGGCCGGCGTTGAGGCCATGCTCGAGGCCGGGCTGGAGGTGGACCTGCAGCAGGCTTTCGAGGATGTCCTGGCGATTTATGACCGGAAAGGATTCGAGTACCAGGAGGTGTTCGACGATTACCTTAAGGAGCAGGCCGGGGTGGTCAATTACAAGTACCTGGCTTCGGCTATCGTGGCCTACCGGCGGGCCAAGGAGGCCTCCCTGGTGCTTTATCCCAGGGTCAATGCGACGCTGATGGAACTGGCCAAGCGGGGCCTCAAACTGGGCGTCGTCTCGGATGCTCCCAGCAGGGAGGCCTGGATGCGATTGTGCTACCTCAATCTCCACCATATGTTTGATGGCGTCGTCACCTTTGATGATACCGGCGTCCACAAGCCGAGCCCTGAGCCGTTCGAGGCTGTCTGCCGCCTGCTGGACATCGAGCCGGAGGAGGCCATCATGGTGGGCGACTGGCCCGAGCGGGACCTGGTCGGGGCGGCCCAGCTGGGGATGAAGACCGCCTTTGCCCGTTATGGCAACGCCCACGGAGTGGAAACCAGCAACGCCGATTTCGAGCTGGACGATATCCACCAACTACTTGACATTGTAAAGATCTTCAGGTAGCCGTGATATTCATCGGCACCGATATCGTGGAAGTGGGCCGCATCGAAGCTCTCATCCGGCGCTGGCCCCAGCGCTTTGTGGACCGCATCTACACGGGCCAGGAGAAGGCCTACTGCGAGCGGCAGGCCGTACCGGCGATCCACTATGCGGGCCGGTTCGCAGCCAAGGAAGCGACCCGCAAGGCCCTCCACGCCGCCGGTCAGCAGTTCACCGTTCCGTTCAAGGAAATCGACATCAAGCGGGATCATCTGGGCGTGCCCAGCATTGCCCTGGGAAGCAGCGCCCCGGGAAATCCCGGCCCCTACCGATTGGCCCTCTCCATCAGCCATACGGGTCAGATCGCCATCGCTACCGTGGCCCTGGAATCCGATGGATAGACTCCTTGACGCCGCCACCAGCCGGGGCCTGGACCGCTACACCCTGGGCCAGGGCAAGCTCGGCGAAACCACCCTGATGCGCAATGCCGGCCGGGCGGTGGCCATCGAGGCGGCCAAATTATTGCGCGGCGACACTGAAGCCCGGTCTGTCATCATCTGCGGGAAGGGCCATAATGGCGGTGACGGACTCGCCGCCGCCGGCTACCTGACCGAGTGGGGCTACGACTGCCGGGTGGTGTTCACGGCTTCTGCCGATGATCTGGACCCGGTCGTGGGGGATTTTTACCGGCCCGACATGCTCAATTTTGACCCTGCAACGGACGCGGCTGAGCTGCACTGGGACGGCGCCGCCCTGGTGGTGGATGCCTTGCTGGGCATCGGCGTGGAGGGGGCCCTGCGGGAGCCGGTGGCCGGTTGGGTGGACGCCATCAACGATCAGCCCGCAGCGGTGCTGTCCATCGATCTGCCCAGTGGCCTCAGCGCCGACAACGGAAGGGTCTGGGACCGGGCGGTCCGGGCCGACCTGACGGTGACCATGGGTTATGCCAAACTGGGCCTGTGGGTGAATACCGGCCCGGATCTGGCCGGCCATATCGTGGTGGCCGACATCGGCTTTGACAGCGCCTATTTTGACGCGGTTGAGGAAGGTCATTTTCGGTTCACCGCGGCTGATTTTGCCGAGCTTTACGCGCCGCCGGCCCGGCGGACTTATAAGCAACAGCAGGGCAAGACCCTGGTCATCGCCGGTTCCCGGGGCATGACCGGAGCCGCAGCCATGACCGCCGGCGCAACCCTGCTTGCCGGCGCCGGACTGACGGTGGCGGCCTGTCCCCTCAGCCTCCAGCCGACCTACGCGGCGGCCCAGCCGGAGATCATTACCCTCGGACTGGAAGACCACGGCCAGGGGCTGTTCCTGCCCGAGCATGTGCCGCTGGTGCAGGAGTCCCTCGACTGGTGCAGCGCCGTCATTCTGGGACCGGGGCTGTCCCGCAGCCCGCAAACCCTCGAGTTTGCCCGCCAGCTGGTGGACCACCTCGAGGTGGCCGCAGTGCTCGATGCCGACGGCCTGAAGCCGTTCAACGGCCAGATCGACCCCCTCAACGCCGCCGCCCAGCCGCTGGTACTCACGCCCCATGTGGCCGAGTTCGCCGACCTGTTTGACCATGACCGGCAGGAGGTGCTGGCCGATCCGGTCGGTGCCCTGCACGAGGTGCGCAGCTATTTCCATCAGACGGTGGTCCTGAAAGGGGCCCCCACCCTGGTGCTGCTTTCCAACGGCGATATTGTGGTTAACGGCAGCGGCAATCCCGGCATGGCAACCGCCGGCGCCGGCGATGTTCTGTCCGGTGTCATCGGCGCATTTTTGAGCCAGGGGTACTCGGCCAATGAAGCGGCGCTGTTGGGCGTATGGCTTCACGGGCGGGCCGCAGACCTGGCCGCTGCCCGGGTGGGTTTGCCCGGCATCACCGCAACCCATATCATGGACCATCTGCCTTACGCCCTGGCGCCCTTTGGGGTCAGACCATGACCCGGCCGGCCATCTTTGCCCTGGGGTATGCGGCCCTGATACTGGGACTTTCCTCCATCCCGGGCCGGAGCCTGCCTGCCGTGGCCCTGTTGTCACAGGATAAATTGATCCATCTGGCTGAATATTTTGGCTTTGTAGTGCTCCTGGCCCGGGCCTTGCCGGGATCACGGCCCATCCTGTTGGCCGTTATTTTAGCCACCTTGATGGGGGCGCTGGATGAACGCTACCAGTCGCTTATCCCCGGGCGGGATTCGAGCCTGGCAGACTGGGCCGCAGATGCGCTCGGCGCCGTGCTGGGTGGGGCCTGGCAGAGTTGGCGGGCGGCTCGCGCATGATCCGCCGCCTTATGGTGCAGAACCTGGCCGTGATCCGGGAGCTGGAGATTGCTTTCGAACCGGGTCTGAATGTCCTCACCGGCGAGACCGGCGCCGGGAAATCGGTGTTGATCAGCGCCCTGGGGTTGATTCTAGGCGGCCGGGCCCCTGCCGATCTGGTGCGCACAGGCGCCTCGCAGGCGGTGGTGGAAGGCGAATTTGCCGAAGGTGACAAAACCTGGGTCGTGCGGCGGATCATCAAGCAGGGGGGCGCTTCAAGGCTGTTCATCAACGATGAGCCGGTGAAACTTGCCACCTTGCAGGAGCAGTCCGAGAAATGGATTGATCTCCACGGCCAGCACGATCACCAGGCTATCCTGCGGGTCGCCACGCACCTCGATTTTCTCGATGCCTACACCGGCCTGCTGCCGGAGCGGGAGGTCATCGAGCACACTTTCCGCAGTTTGGTGGCGGCGCTCACCGAGCTGGAGCAGCAGAGCAAGGCCGTCGAAAAATCGCAGCAGCAGCAGGAGCTGGATCAATTCCAGCTGGGTGAGCTTGAGGCGGCAAATCTGCAGGCCGGTGAGGAGGGGCGGCTGGGCGAAGAGCTGCAGCTGCTTGCCCAAGCCGGCGATTTGATCGACGTCCTGACGGCTCTCTCCCGGCGGCTGCAGACTGACGACCCGTCCCTGCCCGGAGAATTGAGCAGTCTGGCCCGGCAGTTGGACAAGTTCGCCAGCCTCGACCCGCAGCTGGCCCGGCTGAAGGAGCGCCTGGAGGCCGCCAAGGTTGAGCTGGACGACCTGGCTTTTGAGGCCCAGCGCTATCAGGGTTCGGTACGGCTGGATGCGGAAAGATTAGCGCAGGTCGAGGAGCGCTTGGCGGAGCTGGAAACGATCAAGCGCAAGTATGGCGGTACCATCGCCGAAGCCATGGCCCGGCGGGATGCCCTGGCCGCTGCCGCCAGCACCTCCAGCGATGCCTCGGCCCGGCTGGTTCAGCAGAAGGAAACCACCGCGCGCTTGCGCCAATCCTACAGCGAGCAGTGCCTGCAGCTTTCCCGCCAGCGTCAGGTTGCCAGCACTGATCTGGCCCGCGAAATCGAGGCCGTCCTGGCTGGCTTGGACATGGCCGGCGTCCGCTTCGAGTTGCGGCTGAGCCAGCAGCCCCTGGGGAGGGGCCTCTGCCTCCTCGATGGCCAGACCTTTAAAAGCGATGAGCGGGGCTACGACAAGGCTGAATTTTACATGAGCGCCAACCCCGGCGAGGATTTGCGCCCCCTGGCCCGCATCGCCTCCGGGGGGGAGGTATCCCGGACCATGCTGGGGATCAAAACGGTGCTGGCGGAATACGACCCTGTCGGCTGCCTGGTCTTCGACGAAATAGACAGCGGCATATCCGGGGCCACCGCTGACAAGGTGGGCATCGCCATCGAGCAGTTGGCCCGCTCCCGGCAGGTTATCTGCATCACCCATCTGCCCCAGATCGCCGCCCGGGGAGGCCATCATCTCCTGGTGAGCAAGCAGCAGGCCGACGGCCGCACGGAAAGCAGCGTGAAACCCCTGTCGGCCGGGCAGCGGCGGCAGGAGATTGCCCGGCTGCTGAGCGGGGTGGCGATTACGGCGGCCAGCCTGGAGCAAGCCGGCGAGTTGCTGGCGGCTTCGGCTGAGACAGCGCCGGCCCCCGGCGGCGGTTAGGCTCAGGCAGCATGGACAAGTTTGTTATTGAGGGGGGCCATCCGCTTAGCGGCAGCGTGACCGTTTCCGGCGCCAAGAATGCCGCCCTGCCCCTGATGGCCGCTACCTTGCTGCAACCGGGCCGGTATCGGCTGAACCGGGTGCCCCGGCTGAGGGACACGGCCACTTTCGCCCAGGTTCTGGAGGTGACCGGCGCCACCGTTTCCCGCGACGGCGACAGTCTGATTATCGACACTGAAAACTGCGCCAACCCCGAGGCGCCCTACGAGCTGGTCCGCCAGATGCGGGCCTCCTTCTACGTGCTCGGCCCCCTGCTGGCCCGGTTCGGCCGTTGCCGGGTATCCCTGCCGGGCGGCTGCAATTGGGGTCCCCGGCCCGTCGATCTGCACCTGAAGGTGTTGCAGGCCCTGGGCGCAGACATTGAGCTCGACGGCGGATATATCGTCGCCTCGGGGCAGCTCCACGGAGCAGACTTCACCTTTCCCATCACCAGCGTCGGCGCCACCGGCAACGCCCTGATGGCGGCGGCCACTGCCGATGGTGTCACGGTGCTGCGCAACGCCGCCCGTGAACCGGAAATCGTCGCGCTGGGAGAATTTCTGCAACAGTTGGGGGCCCACATCGAAGGGTTGGGCAGCCCCACGATTACCCTTACCGGCGTGCAGCAGTTGTCCGCCGCTGACGCCACCATTATTCCCGACCGCATCGAGGCCGGCACCTTCCTCATTGCCGGGGCCTTGGCGGGGGAGAAAGTGACGGTTAGCGGCCTGGACCCTGAGCATCTGACCGCCCATCTGCAGCTGCTGGAGCAGGCCGGGGTGGCGCTCGAGGTCGGGACCGATGCCATTACCCTGTCCCGGCCCGGCCAGCTGCGGCCTACCGATATGACCACTGCGCCCTACCCCGGCTATCCCACCGATTTGCAGGCCCAGTGGATGGCCCTGATGACCCAGGCTTCCGGCTCCAGCCTGATCCGGGATGAGGTCTACCAGGATCGCTTCGCCCACCTGCCCGAGCTGCTGCGGCTGGGCGCCCGGATCACCCTGCACGAGAACGCTGCTACCGTGGTCGGTCCCGCGGCGCTGATTGGAGCGCCGGTCATGTCAACCGATATACGGGCTGCGGCGGCCATCGTGCTGGCGGCCTTGGCGGCGGAGGGGACCAGCGAGGTGCTGCGGGTCTACCACATTGACCGGGGCCACGAGGCCATCGAGAAAAAACTGGCCGGTCTCGGCGCCGTCATCGAGCGGGTGGACGACAGGGGCGGTCGAGAATGATTGCTTTCACAGACCGGTTTCCGTACTTTGGCTCCAACAAGGGTGTGGCCGGAACAAAAATAATGAGACGGTAACAACGCATCCAGGGGGGGCTTATTTAAGCCCCGTTCACCATTGACGAACCCTCCCCCAGTCGATCTACGCAGCGATACGGTCACGCAGCCCTCAGCGGCCATGCGCGAGGCCATGGCGTCCGCCGTGGTGGGCGACGATGTGTTCGGCGAGGACCCCACCGTTAACCGGTTGCAGGAGGAGACGGCCAGTCTGCTGGGGATGCAGGCCGGCCTGTTCATTCCTTCGGGCACGATGGGCAATCAACTGGCCATCAAGGCCCATACCCAGCCAGGCGATGAAGTCATTCTCGAGGCGGAGGCCCACATCCGCTACTACGAGGCCGCCGGGGCCGCTTTCAACAGCCTGACCCAACTGCACCCGCTGGCTGGGGACAGGGGCGTGATCAGCGCCGAGCAGGTGGCCGGGGCCATCCATGGGGATGACGTCCATCTGCCGCCGACCGGCTTGATCACCCTGGAGAATACCCACAATCGCGCCGGGGGCACCATATATCCGCTGGAGGCCATCGAGCAGGTTGCCGCCACGGCCCGCAAACACGACATACCGATGCATCTGGACGGCGCCCGGCTGCTGAACGCCGTGGTGGCCACGGAAGTACCGGCCCGGCGCTGGGCGGAGCTGTTTGAGTCGGTCTCCATCTGCTTCTCCAAAGGTCTGGGAGCGCCGGTGGGATCGGTGCTGTGCGGCTCCACGGAATTCATCACCAAGGCCCATCGCTACCGCAAGATTCTGGGTGGCGGGATGCGCCAGGCGGGCATCATTGCAGCCGGCGCGCTGTTCGCCCTGCAGCACCATGTCGATGACCTCCGGCTGGATCATGACCGGGCTCAGACCCTGGCTTCCGCTTTGGCCGGGTACAGCAGCGTGCTGCTCGAGCCCGCCGAGGTCCACACCAATATCGTGCTGTTTGGCATTGATCCCGGCTTCGCCTCGGCAGAGGAAATTGAACAGCGTCTGGAGGCTGCCGGCGTGCTGGCCTTTGCCGTCTCGGCCCATCAAGTCCGGCTGGTGACCCACCGGGACCTGACCGAGGAAAATATGGGCCGGGCCTTGGATTCCTTCAAAAAAGTATGGGCCTAAAATGAGTCTGAGAATCGTCATTATCGGCGCCGGGGAGGTGGGCTTTAACCTGGCCCGGGAATTGAGCGAGGAAGATTTCGACATCACCATTGTCGACATCCTGTCGGAGAAAGTCCGCCGGGCCAGCGAATCGTTGGATGTGAACACTCTGGAGGGGAACGGCGCCTCTCCGAATATCCTCCGGGAGGCCCAGACCGAATCGGCGGATATATTCCTGGCCCTCACCCGTAGCGACGAGGTCAACCTGGTATCCTGCCAGATGGCCAGGGCGCTGGGCGCCCGGAAGATTATCGCCCGGCTGCGCAACACCGAGTACACCTCCAAGAAGTCGGCCGTAAACCCGAAGGAATTCGGCATCGACGAAGTCATCCATCCTGAACTGGTGGTGGTGGATGAGGTGGAACGCCTCCTGCGCCAGAGCGCGGCCATCGACGTGAAGGAATTCGAAGGGGGCCGGGTCCAATTGGTGGGTGTGTTTATTCAAAAACCTTCGCCGATCCTGGACCGCAAGGTGGCGGACCTGTCCCGGGAACACGCCAATATCCAGCACAAGATTATCGCCATCAATCGCAATGGGAAAACACTCATGCCGGACGGTGATACTGTCTTTCAACCGGAGGACGCTGTCTACGTTCTCGGCGAGACCCGCCACATACCCGACATCCTGGGAATGATGGGCAAGACGCGCCGGGAGGTGAAAAAAATCATGATCCTGGGCGCCGGGAAAATCGGCCGCCGGCTGGCCGGCCGCATGCAGGATGAGCTCGACGTCAAGCTGGTCGATTCGAACAAGGCCAAAGCCTGGGAAATTGCCCCGAGTCTGCCCAATGTTCTCATGCTCCATGGCGACGGCACCGATATCGATTTTCTCCAGGCGGAAAACATCGCCGAGATGGACAGCTTTATTGCCGTCACCCAGGATGAGAAGACCAATCTCCTGACCGGCCTGCTGGCCAAGCACCTGGGGTCCAAACATGTGGTGGTGCACCTGAGTACCACCAGCTACCTGCCTATCGCCCGGCGCATCGGCATCGACACGGCCATCAGCAAGAACCTGGTGACCGTGGAGGCCATTATGCGGGCCATCCGCTCGACCCCGGACAGGGACATATCCCGCTTCGAGGACCTGGGCATGGAATCGGTGGAGCTGATGGCCGAGGAAGGGAGCCAGATCACCGGCAAGGTTTTGAAGGATACTTCCCTGCCCAAGGGTATTATCCTGGCGGCGGTGATGCGCGGTGCCAGCATCGAGATTCCCACCGGCGAGACCCAGCTGGCCGCCGGCGACCGGGCCCTGGTATTTGTGCTGAGCGAGCAGCTGGAAAAAGTCGAAAAACTGTTCTCCTGAGGGAACCGGGCCATGAACCGTAAGGCAGTCCTTAATGTGCTGTTTGCCCTCATCGGGTTCACCGGCGTCTTCATGTTGCTGCCGGCCGCTTGGGCCTGGCATTTTGCCGATGGCGACCTGCCGGCGTTCCTGCAGGCGGCGGCCATCTGCGTGGGCATCGGGACACCAGGCTACCTGCTCACCCGGGGAGAGTATGCCCTCACCAGCCGGGACGGCTTTGCCATTGTGACCCTGGGATGGGCCTCCATGGCCCTGTTCGCCTGCCTGCCCTTCCTGCTCTCCGGGGCCATCCCGACCTTTACCGACGCCTTCTTCGAGACCATGTCCGGCCTCACCACCACCGGGGCCACCATTTTCGGCGATTCCACGCGCATGCCTCATCTGCCCAACGGCATCGAAAGCCTGCCCCATGGTATCCTCATGTGGAGGGCCTTTATCCAGTGGATCGGCGGCATCGGTATTATCATGTTCTCCGTGGCCATTCTGCCCTTCATGGGGATGGGTGGCACCTCCCTCCTGAAAGCCGAGATGCCGGGCCCCACCGTGGACCGCATTCAACCGCGCATCCAGCAGACGGCCAAGACATTGGTGTTCACTTACCTGATCTTCAGCGGCGCCGAAGCGATCCTCCTGCGCATCGGCGGGGAGAGCTGGTTCTCCAGCCTGACCCATACCTTCACCACCATGGCCTCCGGGGGCTTCTCCATCAACAATGACAGCATCAGCAGCATGGGAGCCTACAACCAGTATCTGATTATCCTGTTCATGTTGTTTGCGGGCATCAATTTTACGCTCCACGGCAAGTTTATCCTCGGCGGCAGGAATCTCTACAAGGGCAACCGCGAGCTCTACTTCTTTCTGGGCATCATCACCGTATTTACACTGCTGCTGTTTATCGATACTTCCCGCAACAATTATGGCTGGGGGGAGTACAGCTTCCGCACCGCCCTGTTCATGGCCACGTCCATCATCACCACCACCGGTTACGCCACCGTGGATTACGAAACCTGGTCCCCCTTTGCGCAAATGCTGCTCCTGGCCCTGTTTTTCGTCGGCGGCTCGGCCGGCTCTACCGGCGGCGGCATCAAGGTGATCCGCATACTCATATTGGTGAAGTATATCCGCTCCGAAATGCGCAAGCTGGTCCATCCCCACGGCGTCATCCCGGTGCGCATCGGCAATGAAGCTCTGCATGAAAATATCATCCGCAACACCATCGGCTTTCTGCTGTTCTACCTGGCCCTGTTCCTGGTGGTGACAATCCTGCTGACGTTCATGAACCTGGATATTCTCTCGGCCCTGTCCGCCTCGGCGGCAGCGCTGGGGAATGTTGGCCCGGGCTTCGGCAGTGTGGGACCCACCAACAATTATGCCCACCTCCAGGATTCCGCCAAGTGGCTGCTGAGCTTTGCCATGCTGCTGGGCCGGCTCGAAATCTTTACCGTCATGGTGCTGTTCAGCCGCACGTTCTGGAAATAGACCCCCAAACTGCTAAGTGAGGCAGAAGCCTATGGCATCCCCCGACCCTGTACAGATAGATATTGACGGACCCATCGCTACGGTGACCATTAACCGGCCCGAGGCCCTGAACGCGCTCAACGACGCGGTCATGGCGGGGCTCTCGGCCGCCTTCGACCAGATCGGCTCATCCCCGGCCCGGGCCGTCATTCTTACCGGCGCCGGAGACAAGGCGTTTGTGGCCGGAGCCGACATCAAGGAGTTCCAGGGATTGGACCGGCCGGCCGCCCTGGCCTATGCCCAGCGGGGCCAGGCCCTGATGCTCAAGATCGAGCAGTTCGGGGCGCCGGTTATCGCGGCGGTGAACGGCTACGCCTTGGGCGGTGGCTGCGAGCTGGCCCTGGCCTGCCATCTGCGGATCGCCTCACAAAACGCCGTTTTCGGTCAGCCTGAGGTGGGACTGGGGGTTATTGCCGGCTTTGGGGGGAGCCAGCGCCTGCCCCGGCTCATCGGCCAGGGGCGTGCTCTCGATCTGCTCATCACCGGCCGCAAGATCGATGCCGGCGAGGCGCTCAGCTGGGGACTGGTCAACCAGGTGACCACTCCTGTGGAGCTGCTGGCCACCTGCCGGAAAATCGCCGCGCGGATTGCCCGGCAGGCCCCCATCGCCGTCTGCAACACGCTGGAAGTGGTCAACCGGGGGCTGGACATGACCCTGCAGGAAGGGCTGGACTTGGAAGCGGAGCGCTTTGCCAGTACCTTCGAGACTGCGGACATGCGCGAAGGGGTCAGCGCCTTTATCGAGAAGCGCGACCCTGCGTTCAAGGGCCAATAGCCAAACACGGGATGCAGTCATGAGCACCGATACCACAACGGCCAACGGATCACCGGCGACCCTGAGGGGCGCCAATCCCGCCACCGGGGAGGCTCTGGCTGAGTTGACCTGCCACTCGCTGGAGGAGGTGGACCGGAGACTGGAAGGCCTGCGCCAGGCGGCTGTCATCTACGGCAGCAGACCGGTAAAGGAACGGGTGCGGCTGGTGCGCCGATTCCGCCAGGGGCTGGCCGCCAATGTCGATGCCCTGGTCGACACCATTTGCGCCGAAACGGGCAAAAAGCGGCCTGAAGCCATACTGGAGATATTCGCCGCCCTGGAACTGTTGCGCAGCGCCGAGAAGCTGGCCCCCCGGGTGCTTGGCCGGTCCTACCGCCCCAGTGGCGCCTTGGTCCACAAACGGGGCTATGTGGAATACCGGCCCCACGGCGTGGCGGCCATCATCTCGCCCTGGAACTACCCCCTGGTCACGGTGGCCGCACCGGCCGGTGAAGCCCTGTTGGCCGGGAACACGGTGGCCCTGAAGCCCAGTGAGCACACCAGCCACACGGCCCTGCTGGTGAAGGACATTTTTGCCCAAGCGACCGGCCGGCCCGAACTGCTGGAAGTCATGCTCGGTTACGGGGACGTGGGGGAGCGCCTGGTGACCTCGCCCCTTACGGATGTGATCTGTTTCACCGGGAGCACGACGACCGGCAAGGCCATCGCCCGGAGCTGCGCCGGGATGCTGAAGCCGGCCATACTGGAGCTGGGCGGCAAGGATGCCATGATCGTCCTGGCCGATGCCAATCTGAAACGGGCGGCAAAAGCGGCCGTGTGGGGCGGCTTTACCAATGCGGGGCAAACCTGTATTGCGGTGGAACGGATTTACGTGGAGCAGGCGGTATATGAGCCGTTTCTGGATCTGCTGCGCCGGGAGGCCCGCCAGCTCAGCACCGGCTCCAGTCCGGGAGACGCCATTGGCCGGTGACCATCGCATTGCAGTACGATAAGATCGAGGAGCACCGCCGGGATGCCCAGGCCAAGGGGGCCACGGTGGAAAGCTTCGGCAAGGCGGACGGCCGCCATATAGCCCCGTTCCTGGTGACGAATGCCGATCACAGCATGGCCATCATCCAGGATGAAACCTTCGGGCCTGAACTGGCCGTCATCGCAGTGGCCGATGAGCAGGAGGCGGTCCGCCAGGCCAACGACAGCCGCTTCGGCCTCAGCGCCTACATCTTCACCGGCAATAGCCGCCGGGGACGCCGCATCGCCCGGCAGTTGGCCACCGGCACGGCGGTGATCAATGATGTGATTATCCAGTACGGCTTTGCCAGTCTGCCCTTTGGCGGCTTCGGCGACAGCGGGCTGGGGAAACTGCATGGCCGGGAAGGGCTGCTCTCCTTCTCCCGCCAGCAGGCGGTGGTGGAAGGGCGCATCAATTTGCCCCTGGAGATCTGGTGGTTCGATTTCAGCCAGAAGACCTACGGCCTCATGCGCCGGTTCGTCCGTTTCTGGTACGGCTAGGCCAACCGGTGCGCATTCTCGGCATTGCCCATGTGGCTATCGCGGTGGATGACCCTGCAGAGCCGGCCCGAGTGTTCGAGGATCTGCTGGGCCTGGGCAGCCCGGCCACCGAGGAGGTCCCGGACCAGCGCGTGATCACCGATATCTTCGACACCGGCCGGGGCAAGGTCGAGCTGCTCAGCGCCACTTCCAGCGACGCCCCGATCAGCAAATTTTTGGCCCGCCGGGGGCCGGGGCTTCATCACCTGGCGCTGGAGGTGGACGATCTGGATGCCTGGCTGATCCATCTCAAGGGGCGCGGAGTGAGGCTGATTGACGAGGAGCCGCGTATGGGCGCCGAAGGCTACCGCATCGCCTTTATCCATCCCCAGGCCACGGCCGGCGTGTTGATTGAGCTGTGCCAGAAGCCATGAGCAACCCGGATAAACTGACCCTCCAGGATAAGCTGCAGCGCCTGCCGGCCCAACCGGGCGTCTACCTGTTCAAGAACGCCGCCGGCGATATAATCTACATCGGCAAGGCTAAGGGGCTGCGCCACCGGATCAGGTCCTATTTCCAGAATCCCGATGGCAAGGATTTCAAGACCCGCCAGATGGTGCCCAAGATCACCGATCTGGACTGGATCGTGACGCCCACGGAGGTGCAGGCCCTGATCGCCGAACAGGACCTGGTGCGGCACCACCAGCCGCGTTACAATATCATGCTCAAGGACGACAAGTCCTTCCCCTTTCTGAAAATCACCAAGGAGCCGTACCCGCAGCTGCTCCTGACCCGCAGGGTGGTGCCGGATGGTAGCCGCTACCTGGGCCCCTATACCGATGTAAAGCGGCTCAGGGAAACGCTGAAGGTGCTGCACAAGATATTCCCCATCCGTTCCTGCACCTACCATATCACCGCCGAGACCATTGCCGGCCAGAAGCACCGCATCTGCCTCGACTACCACATCAAGCGCTGCCTCGGACCTTGTGAAGGATTGCAGAGCGAGGCCGACTACGGCGCCATGATTGAGCGGGTGGTCCGTTTCCTGAAGGGCCGGTCGGCGGAGATCATGGCCGGGCTCAAGGTGGCCAGGGATGAGGCCTCCAACCAGCTGCGTTTCGAGGACGCCGCCCGGATCAGGGACCAGTTCCAGTCCATCCGGCACTATGCCGATCGCCAGGCGGTCCTGACCCGCCAGCCGGTGGACCGGGACGCCCTGGCCATCGATGTGGCCTCCACCTACGGCGTGGGAGTGGTGCTGCGCATCCGCCAGGGCCGGCTGCTGGGCAAGGAGAAGTTTGACCTGGCCCTGGCCGATCCGGAAGCGGTTGTCGAAAACCTGGTCGGTTTCCTGAAGGCTTACTATGCCCAGGCGGATTTCATACCACCGGAAATATTGGTACCGGTGCCAATGGACGGCCACCCGGAGGTGGCGCAGTGGCTGGCCGAACGGGCCGGCCGGAAGGTGGACATGGTCTACCCCCGGCGCGGCGAAAAGGCCGACCTGGTAGCGACGGCGAAGCGCAATGCCACCCTCATGCTCAACGAGATCAAGATCAAAAAAAGCCGCCGCCGGGAACTGGTGCCCAACTCCGTGGAGCGGCTGCAGGAGGACCTGGGCCTGGAGACGCCGCCCCGGCGCATCGAGGGCTTCGACAACAGCAATATCCAGGGCGCCCAGCCGGTGTCGTCCATGGTCTGTTTTATCGATGGCAAACCGCGCAAGGGGGAGTACCGGAAGTACCATGTCAAAACCGTGCAGGGGGCCGACGATTATGCCACCATGTACGAGGTGGTGACCCGGCGCTACCGGCGGGTGCTGGAGGAGAATGGGCCCTTGCCCGACCTGGTCCTCATCGACGGTGGGAAGGGACAACTCTCCATGGCCAAGGCGGCCCTGAACGATCTGGGGCTGACCTACCTGCCGGTGATCGGTCTGGCCAAACGGCTGGAGGAGGTATTCCGGCCGGGCCACGCCGAGCCGTTCAACATTCCCAAACACTCGGCGGGGCTGCTCCCGCACCGGCGCGTGTGCGGGTGCGGCGCGGGATTCCCAGAGGAGGCTGCCCGGTCTCCCCCTACTCTCGGTTTGACACGGGTGGGGAGATGTGATACCCAAAAAGCGGATACGGTGTCGAGGAGGACGCGAAGCCATGGACAAGAAGCTCTCTCTTGAACAAACGGCTCCCTTCCAGGGCCTGCCCGAGCTGGTGGCTTACGACGACGGGCTCTCTGCCGCGGACGTGTTG
>SCKI01000007.1:61387-123949 GCA_004124295.1 Fidelibacterota bacterium | reverse complement strand
AGGGCCCGGCGGACGGCCTCTGCAAGGGGAATTTCGCCGTCCGAGTAGAAGCTGCTGATATACTCCACCAGGACTTCGGTGTCCGTCCGGGTCTTGAATGACCGTCCCTCGGCAATGAGCAAGTCCCGCAAGGCGCTATGGTTCTCAATAATGCCGTTATGGATCAGAGCAATCTTGCCGGTGCTGTCATGGTGGGGATGGGCATTAAGGTCATTCGGCTCACCATGGGTGGCCCAGCGGGTGTGTCCAATCCCTATAGTGCTGGGATCATCTCCATCCAGCAACGCTTCCAGATCGCTGACCTTGCCCTTGCACTTAAACGTTGTGATGCCGTTATGGTTGATGGTGGTCAGACCGGCGGAATCATACCCCCGGTATTCCAGACGATGGAGTCCTTCCAGGATGACTTCCCGGGCAGGTTTATCCCCCAGATAGCCTACGATGCCGCACATGTTTGCTCCCTATTGCAGACGGATGATGTTAGTAAATATGTTCGAGAGACTGGAACCATAATATGGTGGGGTCCGGGCGGTGGGCGGCAGGCGGCAATAAAATGAAGAACGAGCGGGTCGGCGACAGGCCAGACTGGCCGGGGAATGGCGTCACAACGCCCCCCAACAGCAGGCCCGGAATCGTAATCACGGACATCCGCTGAAAAAGCCGGTCACGGGCCGGCTTGGATCGGCGCAGCGGCCCTGGCCCTGTTATCCTTGTTTTGATAGACCCACTCGTAATATTCCTGCAACTGCAGCTTGCCTGCCGCCGGTTTGTCGAGGATGAAGATGGCGTCCTGATGCAGCTGCAATGCCGAGGCCGTGATCATGGCCGTCACGGGCCCCTCGATGGCTTTCGCTACCGGGTCGGCCTTGCCCGCGCCGCTGGCCAGCAGAATACAAGTCCCCGCCTCCATAATGGTGCCCACACCCATGGTAATGGCGTAGCGAGGCACTTGGTCTGCCCTCTCGAAGAAGCGGGCGTTGTCCGCAATGGTTTCCCTGGTGAGCGTCTTGAGTCTCGTCCTGGACCCCAGGGAGGAAGATGGCTCATTGAAGCCTATATGTCCATCGGTCCCGATGCCAAGCACCTGAATATCGATACCACCCGCTGCCTGAATGGCCTCCTCGTACCCTTTGCAGTAGGCGGGAATATCTGCGGCCATTCCGTCGGGTAGGTGCACATTATCCCGGTTGATATTGATATGACTGAGGAGCTGCTCCCACATAAAATAATGGTAGCTCAGCTTGTGAGTGGCGGGCAGTCCCACATACTCGTCAAGATTAAAGGTGGTGACTTGCTGGAAGTCGAGTCCCTCATGGCTGTGCATGCGAATCAGCTCTTGATATAAACCGATCGGGGTACTCCCGGTGGCAAGCCCAAGGACCGCATCGGGCTTCCGGCGGATATAATCGGCGACGATTTTTGCCCCCTCGGCGCTTATGGCGGCAAAATCATCCTTGATAATTATCTCCACCGAACTATCCTCCTTCTTAGCGGCGCGGTTTTGCCTCCACAGATATACTCGGCGACCGACTGCATGGAGCCAGGGACATAGAAATCGAATCCCAATGATGCCTGTTCCGATTTGACCGCCAGGCTGCCGCTGCCCGCGGTTTTAATCTTAATCATCTTTGAGGCAACTTGCGAGGAATGCTAACTTTTGCGCCGTATATATAGAAAGTTTAACCGAGAATCATGAGCGGCATAGGCGAATCCCCTCGCTGGTTCTCAATCCCGGGAAAGCCAAAATACGGATGCAAGTCATTGTTGAAAGTGAACATTTTCGTGATGTAAAGGTCATTGTCCCTGAACTCTTTCAGGACGACAGGGGATTTTTCATGGAGGCCTTTCGAGAGGATCTGTATGCCGAACTGGGTCTGCCCACGACCTTTCTGCAGGATAATCACTCAGGGTCGGTGAAAGGGGTCCTGCGCGGTTTGCACTTCCAGTGGGAGCCGCCGATGGGCAAACTCATGCGGGTGACCCGAGGGAGCGCTTTCCTGGTTGCGGTGGACATCAGGCACGGCTCGCCCACGCTCGGGCAGTGGGTGGGGGTTGAGGCCTCCACGGAGAACAGGCGGCAGGTCTGGGCGCCGGCAGGTTTTGCGCGGGGTTTTGCCGTGCTATCGGACTATGCCGAAATCCAGTACAAGTGCACGGGCATTTACAATAACAGGTCTGAAGGGGGCATTCGCTGGGATGATCCGGAGATCGGTATCGAATGGCCTGTGGAAAACCCCATTCTTTCGTCCAAGGATACCGGCACCCCGTCACTGTCGGAGTGGTTATCGAGTGCCGACTCACAAAATTTCAGGTATTAAGGGCAGCACATGAAAATTTGCATCGCGGGGGGGGCCGGATACATCGGTTCCCTGTTGATTCCCAAACTGCTTGACAGGGGCTACGAGGTTGAGGTCGTTGATCTGTTATGGTTTGGCAATCATCTGCCCGCTGAGGTGAAGATCAAGCAAAAGGATATTTTTGATCTCACCGAGGAAGAATTACAGGATTACGACCAGGTTATTTTTCTGGCCGGTCTGTCGAACGATCCCATGGCTGAATTTTCGCCAAGCTTGAATTTTATCGCCAATGCGGCGGCCCCAGCCTATCTGGCCTATATGGCCAAAAGGGCCGGCATCAAGCGCTATATCTATGCCGGTTCCTGCTCGGTGTATGGATATACGGTCAACGAGCTTTACAATGAAACCTCGCCGGCCATCTCCAGCTCGCCATACGGGATTTCCAAACTCCAGGGCGAGCAGGCCGCCATGCAGTTGCGGGATGACACCTTTTCGGTTATCGCCTTTCGCCAGGGGACGGTGTGTGGCTATAGCCCCCGGATGCGATTGGATCTGGTGGTCAACACCATGTTCAAGACGGCCCTTCAGACCGGCAAGATCACCGTAAATAACCCTGCCATCTGGCGGCCGATCCTGAGCATTCAGGATGCGGCCAGTGCCTATATCCGGGCGGTGGAAGCGAGCTACGAAATTTCGGGTATCTTCAATATATCATCGGGGAATTACACGGTTGGTGAGTTGGGTGATATTGTGAAAGATGTTGTTACGGCAGAGCTTGGGATAGCGGTTTCATTGGACATCAAGCATATTGAAGATTACCGTAACTACAAGGTGACGACTGAAAAAGCCGGGAACATGCTCAGTTTCAAGCCCGACCATAGTGTGGAGACCATTGTGCGTGATCTGGCCCGGGAGAAAGATCATTTTTCCGATTTCGACAACCCCATGTACTACAATATCCAGGTCTTTAAGGAGCTCGAGGGAACGCACGGTTCCCGGGGATAAAGATGGGGGTTACCGGCGCCGCTGGCCGTGGGGTGGGCAGGGGGTGGGCCGGTCGCGGTGTGGCGGGAGGGTCCGCCCTAGTCGAGGTATGTTGATTGCCGACGCGATCCATCCCAGCGGATTCGCGGCAGCAGGACTTCCTTGACCTCCTCGATACGGCCGCTGTATCGGAGCAGATCGGTAAGCATCAGGCGCAGCTCGGCTTCCATGTCGTGGGTGGGCTGGTAGCCCAAGTCCAGCAGATGCTGGCGGTCCGGCCTGTAGTAGTGCTCTTCCATCTCCAGGCGCGGGTTTTCGATATGCCTCACCTGCGGATTCAGGCCCAAACCGGCAGCGGCCGATGCCACCTTCCCGGCCAGTTCGACCACATTGTAGACTTCTTCGAACATGTTGAATACCCGGTAGTTGTCCTCGCCCTCCAGGGGGGGATTCTCGACCGCAAGCGCCAGGCACTGCAGGGAGTCCCGCAGGGGCAGGAAGCCGCGCTTCTGGTGCCCGCTCCCATAGAGGGTCAGCGGCGCAGCGATGACTGCCTGGCAGGCAAACCGGTTTATGGCGGTGCCGAACGCCTCGTCGAAATCAAGGCGCGTGAACAGCCGCTCGTCACTCTCCAGCCCGTCAACGCGCGTACCGTAGACCACCCCCTGCATGATGTCGGTTACCCGCAACCCCCAAATCTTGCAGGCCAGCATCGTATTGTTGCTGTCATGGACTTTACTCTGGTGGTACCACGACCCGGCCTGGCGCGGAAACGGCAGGCGATCCTTTTTGCCCCTGAACTCGACCTCGAAAAAGCCTTCCGGAATGTCCATCGCGGGGGTCCCGTATTCGCCCATAGTGCCCAGCTTGACCAGGTGCGCCTCCGGGGCCAACTCATGCATGGCATACAACATATTCAGGTTGCCCATGATGTTGTTGGTCTGCACCCATACGGCATGCTGCCGGTCGATCATGGAATAGGGCGCCGAGGGACATTGGCCCAGGTGAATGATGGCCTCGGGCCGAAACTCTTTGAAAATGCGCTGGATAAAATCCCAATCGGTGAGGTCGCCTTGCTGGTAGAATAAGCGCTGGCCCCACCTTTCTTCGAAGGCCGCCAACCGCGCCGGCATCTCCGCAATCGGTATGGCGCTGCGGCTGCCCATCTCCTGCACCCACTGGCGGCGGAAGCCTGCATCCACACCGCCCACCTGGTGTCCGCGCTCGGCCAGGTACTGGGCCAGTGCCCAGCCAAGATAGCCGTCGATGCCGGGAATCAAGATTCGCATTGTGCTAGATCATGCTGCCGTTGTTCAGGGAACCGGCTAACCGGCCTGATTGGGCCACCCGGGATCAGGGCGCGGCCAGCCCGGGTTGCCACGGTAGCAGGCCGCAGATATGGCGCTTCCGGCCGGCGAAGAAATTGTCCAGGCAAGGGGCCTCGTGCCCCAGGCCAACGAGGGTATGGCATAGTTGCGAGCCTATGAAACCGGCGCCGCCGGTAACCGGGACCCTGCGGGGCTCGCGAATTGCTCCAGAAGTTGACATACGCGGTCTGCCAAAAGTGACAGGGCTCTCCTTATGCTATGCCAGGGTGACGCGAATTGGAACCGAATTTAACCCCCGAGAATTATGAAAACACATCTCTAGAGACAATGATCACAGCATCGAAGGTACAAGCCGCCGGATGATCGAGCGGGGGACTGGGGATTGCCACCGGCAGGGCCGGAGGCGGCTGGTCGGAGGTGCTGTCAGGGTAGCGGACCGGGTGTGCACTGAATGGCCCTCGAACGAGGGGCTTTTGCAATTACCGGCCCTTATGCACTACATTCACCCGGTCCACTGCAACCACCACCATGGCGCAACAGTCAAGACTCGCGACCTTCATTGCGGAGCTCCGCCGGCGGCGGGTCTTCCGGGTGGCGGCCGTTTATGGCGGCGTCGCCTTTGTGCTTACCGAGATCGTCAGCAATGTCTTCCCCGCTCTGCATATCCCCGACTGGGCAGAAAGCATGGTGGTGGTGTTAATCATCCTCGGCTTCCCCATCGCCATCGGCCTGGCCTGGGCCTTCGATATTACGCCGCAAGGGATCGTCAGGACTGAGGGGCGCTCGACCGGCAAGCCAGGGACCGGTAACCGGACATTGATCGCCGTAACCATACTGGCGGTCGCCTTCGGTATTTGGGGGCGCTGGGGCGGGCAGGCCGGCTCGCCCGGGCAAATCCGGTCCATTGCAGTACTGCCCCTGTCGAATTTGATGGGCGACCCCGATCAGGACTATTTCGTGGATGGTATGCACGATGCCATCATCAGCAACCTGGCCCGCATCAGCGCACTGAAAGTGATCTCCCGTACCTCGGCGATGCGCTACAGGGAAACCGATAAACTGATGCCGCAGATAGCCCGTGAGCTCAATGTCGATGCACTGGTAGAGGCTTCCGTCCTGAAGGCGGGAAACCGGGTCCGCATCACGGTCCAACTCATTCACGGCCTGACGGACGAGCACCTCTGGTCGTCAGATTACGAGCGTGATCTGGACGATATTCTGAGCCTGCAAAGCGAAGTGGCGAGGGATATTGCCCGCCAGATTGAGGTCGTCCTTTCGCCTGTCGAAGAGGCGCGCCTGGCGGCGGCTCAGCCGACGGTGGACCCGGAGGCCTACACGGCCTACCTGCAGGGGCACCATATCATGTGGGAGCGGCTGGATTGGAACTCGGCCGTTCCTTTTTTTGAAAAGGCCATCGCCCTGGACCCAAGTTACGCTCCCCCCTACGCCGACCTGGCCTTTGCCTCTAATCTTGCCACTCCTGTGGAGCTGAGCATGGCTGGCAATGTTGTGCATGACCAGTGGCTAGCCAAGGGGCAGGAACTCATCGAACGAGCCATCTCCCTGGATCCGCAATTGCCCCTGGCTTACATTGCCCTGGGCTTTGTCAGGACGGTTCAAGCCCAATGGCGGGAAGCCGGCCAGGCGTTCCGCACAGCGCTCACCATCACCCCCAACAGCCGCTTGGCCAATGTGGAGTACGGCTGGTTCCTGCTCCGTACCGGCCAAGTGGACCAGGCCGTAGGGTACATGGAGCTGGGGCTGCAACTGGACCCCCTGTCCGTGCACTCTCACCATAGCTTGGCAACTGCTCTTTTTTTGCAGCGGAAGTACGATCAGGGCCTGGAAGTGATAGCCCAGGGCCTAAATTTGGATCCGGATAATCTTGTCCTCAAGACCACTGCAAGTAGGGCTTATCTGTGGCTAGGCAGGTACGAAAAGGCCCTTGAGATGTTCGACAGCGGGGATCAGGTGCCTTCCCATTTGCAGGGTCTCATCTATGCGGCCCGTGGCCAGCGGGGCCAGGCCCTGCAGTTGATTGAAGATATTAAAGCCCTGGAGCCTGGAGAGATGACGCAGTATGATCCCTATGCCCCCATCATGATTTACGCCGCCTTGGGCGATCTCGACCGGGCCATGGATGAATTGGAACATGTTTATACAATCGAAAAACAGCGCATCCGGCTGTGGAACTTTGGGATAGCTTATCTCAAAGTTGAGCCTGCCTACGATCCCCTGCGCGGTCACCCCCGCTTTGAGGCCCTGCTCAAGGATATTTATGGTGAGTAGCCTCTCCACCTTCATTGCGGAGCTCCGCCGGCGGCGGGTCTTCCGGGTGGCGGCCGTTTATGGCGGCGTCGCCTTTGTGCTTACCGAGATCGTCAGCAATGTCTTCCCCGCTCTGCATATCCCCGACTGGGCAGAAAGCATGGTGGTGGTGTTAATCATCCTTGGCTTCCCCATCGCCATCGGCCTGGCCTGGGCCTTCGATATTACGCCGGAAGGGATCGTCAGGACCGAAGGGCGCTCGACCGGCAAGCCGGGGACCGGTAACCGGACATTGATCGCCGTCACCATTCTGGCCGTGGCCTTCGGCATGTGGGGCTGGATGCGGGACGGCGTCGGCACAGTTGGGACAATTCGGTCCATCGCCGTGCTACCGCTGGCCAACCTTATGAACGACCCGGAGCAGGACTATTTCGTGGACGGCATGCACGAGGCGCTTACCGCTGAACTGTCCAAGATCAGCGCCCTGCGGGTCATTGGCCGCACCTCCACCATGAGCTACAAGGCCAATCCCAAGCCTATTCCGGAAATAGCCGCAGAGCTGAACGTGGATGCGGTGATCGAAGGCTCGGTACTACGAGATGGAGATATCGTGCGCATTACGGTCCAGTTGGTGGCCACCAATCCGGAGCGCCACCTGTGGTCCAACAGTTATGATCGGGGCCTGCGCGATATCTTGAATCTGCACAGTGATGTGGCCCGGGCCATTGCGGAACAGATCAAGGCTACCTTGACCCCGGATGAAATCGGCCGTCTCACCACCACCCGCCAGGTGAACCCCGAGGCCTACGATTTATATCTCAGAGGTTGGCATTTCCGGACCAAGGAGTCGGTCGACACCGCTGAGAAAGCGATGGGTTATCTGGAGCGGGCGATCGCCATTGATCCCGACTTTGCCCGCGCCTATGCATTAATGAGTCACCAGTATTTTATGCATGATTGGTTGGGCCTTGTATCCGGACTGGAGGCCAGAACCAAAGCCAAAAACGCGATTGAAAAGGCGCTGGAGCTGGATGACAATCTCCCCGAAACTCAACTCTACCTGGGGCTTTACCTGTATTCGTACGAATGGGACTGGGCGGGGGCGGAGCGGGCCTTCAAACGGGCCATCGAGCTGGGTCCCAATCATGTGCACGCCCACTTTGAGTATAGCCTATTCCTGAGCCGGATGGGCCGTCTCGAAGAGGCCCTGATGGAGGCGCAGCGGGCCAAGAATCTCGATCCGCTTTCCCTGCAAGCCGACTATGGTCTCGGGTTAGTGTATCTATATAGCCGTCAGTACGACAAGAGCATCAAACAATTTAAAAGAATCGTAGAACTGGATCCCGCCTACTACAGTGCGCGCTGGACATTGGCACAGGCATACACCCGTAATGCGATGGTTGCGGAGGCCCTCAAAGAATATCAAACGCTGGAATTTCGTCCGGGCATTATGGCTGCTCACTATGCCATGGGCCGAAAAACTGAAGCGTTGGCCTATTTCGACAGCATGAAAGTGGTATGGGAGAAAGACGGAGCTTGGCTGATGCATAGTGGGTCATATTTTTCTATACTGAGCCTGAATGACGATAAGGAAGAAGCTCTGAAGTGGTTAGAAAAAGCCTACCACGAACGTCAAGTGGATTTGCGTGTGATCCTGACCGACCCGACATTTGACTTTCTCCGTGCGGCGCCCCGTTTTAAAACCATCTTGGCGAACATGGGGCTCTAGTGATTCGAAATCATCAGCCGTCATTGCCGCGCTCCGCCGGGATCGGCCCTCAGGTCCGTCGACGGTAACATTGAACTGACATTGAACCTTGAACTTGAAACCTGAAACCCATAACCCGCACCGCCCCTCACGCCTCAACGCTCCAGGCTGCTTCGCTCTGCGGTGACCACCCGTCCCCACTCCGCCCGGCCGGACATCAGCATCGTCATCCCGGTCCTTAACGAGGCCGCCAAAATTGCCGCTGACATCGAATCGGTAGCCGGCTACTGCCACGGTCACGGCCTGACCGCGGAGATCATCGTCTCCGATGACGGCAGCAGTGATGGCACCCTGGAAGTGGCCTCCCGGGCCGGGGCCAGCCTGCCGGAAGGGGTCACCTTGACCACGCTTGATACTGATCGGCACCACGGCAAGGGGCATGCGGTCCGCCGGGGCATGCTGGCGGCCCGGGGTGAGATCGTCATGTTTGCCGATAGCGGCGCCAATGTGCCCTGGAAATTCCTGGGCATCGGGCGCGACCTGCTGAGGGAGGGGCTGGTTCAGATCGCCCACGGCTCCCGGCGCCTCCCCGGCAGCCGCATCGTGCTGCCCCAGAGTCCCCTGCGCCGTCTCCTTTCCGGTGCGTTCCAGTACCTTGCCCGGGCGGCGGCGCCTGTCCCGAAACACCTCACCGATACGCAGTGCGGCTTCAAGATTTACACTAGGGAGGCCGCCCGGGCACTCTACGGGGCCGGCGTCCTGGACGGTTTTCTGTTCGATCTGGAGATTATTCTCCGGGCCGGGCAAGCCGGCTACAGCATCAGCGAGTTTCCCATCGAATGGACCTGCGACCGCGACAGCCGCATCCGGATGCTCAGCAATACCGGCCGCATCGCCGGCGAATTGTGGGTTCTGTTCCGCACCTTCCGCCTCGGCCGCAGCTCCTAGTGGCCGTCAATCGAACCGCTCCCGGCCCGGCCCATACTTGACCAACTGCGTCTGGGGCGATGAACCCTCAACCGCCGGCCTCTCCAACCTGGCGACGGTGCAGTCCAGGGCGGCACAGCACTCTTCCAGCAGATGCGGGTCGAGCAACATGGCCGCAGTGGACATGGCGTCCATCTCTGCCGCCGGGTGGCCGATGGCCCAAGTTGCCAATACTGCGCTGATGGGCTCCTCCCCCCGCCCGGCAGGTGGCCGGATATGGGCCCCCTTCTGCAGACCGGAGGCGGCCATGGCTTGCCTGCGGAGTGACGGCCTGCCCAGCAGTTGGCGGCCTGCCCCCGGAGCGCTGATCGACAAGGGCCAGCCGCCCTCCCCCTGCGGTCCGTCCAGGGCCAGCACGGAGCTCCGCCCGCCCTGCAGCAGGGCCCGGTCCAGCTCCCACTCCTGCAACAGTTCGGCCATGCAATCGAGGGCATAGCCTTTGCCGATGCCCCCCAAATCCAGTTTGAGGCCGTCCACCCGGCTTTCGAAAACGGAGGTCTGCGGGTCCAGATGATAAACTTCTCCGCCCTCGAAATCGGCGCTGCCTGCCGACAGGTAGGCAATGTTGAACGCGCCGCCGGTCGCCCGGAACATGGCCATTGCGCGGTCCAGACAAGCGGTACTATGGACCCCCAGCACCAGCCTCTCGCCCGCCTTCAGGACCGCGATTCTGGAGATGTCACTGTTCTCGATGAAACGGCTCAGGTCGGTCTCGATTTCGGCCAGCAGCTGGAAGCAGGCGGCGCTGGCCTGACGGGCGTACTCCCGGTCCTCATGCTCCAGGATAATTTCGTATAGGGTCGCCATGGCGGCGCTGGAAAAGCGCTGCTGGTGGCCGGCCCGGGCTGCGGCCGGTTCCGGTCCCTGGAGCAGACCATATTCAGCGGATGTGGGCGGGGCGCTGCTGCCGCGTTTTGACGCCACTCTGTTTACCCCGAGGTCACTGTGGGGAAATGCCGTGGCCCATTAGCGGGGCACCTCGAAAACGGCCAGCGACCGGGCGCCCAACCGGTAGGTCCCAGCGCCTGTCCGCTCCGCCGAGCCAGCCACAAAGAGCTGCTTCCAACTTCCCATGCCGGCCAGGGAAACCGGCCCGGCCCGGTCGGCGTTGTTCACCACCACCGTGATCTTCTGGTCCCCGGTCCAGCGTTCGAAGGCCAGCAATTCCCGGTCATCGTCTGTCAGAATGGTCCGGTACTGTCCGCGCCGCAGGGCCACATTGGCGTGGCGCAGGCCGATGGCGGAGCGGTAGAATTCCAGCATGTCGCCGTTGGGGGCCACGCTGTCAGGTTGCCGCTCCAGGCCCTGGGGATGGCCGCTCTCGTCCTCATAGGCAATGTCATCCCACAGCATCGGCTTGCGGCAGCCGGGATCGTTTTCCCCCCACATACCCACTTCATCGCCATAGTAAATCATCGGCGCGCCCAGGTAGGTCATCTGCAGCGCCACGGCCAGTTTCATGCGTTGCAGCTCCCCGGCGTTGGGCTTGCGTATATCGTAGGTACCGGCGCCCTGGTCTGTGCGGGCTTCCCGATTGTACTCCCGGTCCGGGTTGATGATCATCGACGCGAGCCGGTCCGTATCGTGGCTGTCGATAAGGTTCTGCAGCCGCAGGGAGATGTCATGGCCGTAGGCGCTGCGGGTTTCGGCCAGCCGGCGGTCGAACTCGCTGGGCAGCGGCTTCTCATTCCGGTTGGCCACAAAATCGATCACCGCCATGGCAAAGGGGTAATTCATGGTGGTGGTGAAAAGGTCGCCGGCCACCATGTCCGGGCCGGTGTACCAGATCTCCGCAATGGTGAAGACCTGGGGATTGACGGAGCGGACAAAGGCGTGCCACTCCCGCCACCACCTGACCCCCATATCGGGCACCGTGTCGAGACGCCAGCCATCGATGCCGTCGGACGGGTCGCCGTCGCCGTCCGGGTCCATCCAGCGCGCGGTGGCATTGAAAATGTACTGCCGGGGACCATCCACGACCGTGCCATCCTCCTCGTTGAACTCCGGCAGGCTCAGGTGCCCCCACCAGCCACTGTACTCAAACTCGTCCTCGGCGGTAGCGGGATCGTCCCAGCGGATGATCTCGAACCAGTCGGCGTAGGGGGAATCCTGCTGGTTCTTCAGCACATCCTGGAAGGCGAAATGGCTGCGGCCCACATGATTGAAGACCCCATCGGTGATGACGCGCATGCCCCGCGCATGGGCCTGCTGCAGCAGTTCCAGGAACAGCCTGTCGGCCTGGGTCCAGACCCAGGTGGCCGGATCGCCGGTCTCGTTGGCCTGGGCCACCAGGGCCCGGTCCCCTTGCGGATCGGGGCCGAAATGGTAATCAATGTGGATATGGGTGCTGGCGTCGTACTTGTGGTGCGAATCGGCATTAAAAATGGGATTGAGATAAAGGGCGTTGATGCCCAGGCCGGCCAGGTAATCGAGCTTATCGATAATCCCCTGCAGGTCGCCGCCGTAGCGCCGGAAGAGATGCATCCAGTAGAAGTCATCGGGCTTTACCGTCTCCTCCCAGGGCTGGCGGCGGTAAAAATCGGCGCCCCAGGGATGCACCTGCCAGCCGGGGATCGGCTGCGGTGCGTCCAGGGCACTGGTGGGATCGTTGCCCGGATCACCGTTGCGGAACCGCTCCGGGAATATCTGGTACCAGACCGCATCCGCCGCCCAATTGAGGGTCAGGTCCGGGGCCGGGGCCGGGTTACAGCCACCCAGCGCCATAATCGTGGCGGCAATGAGCACTGGTGGAGCGTATTTATTCATGCCGTGGCGTTTCAATTCCCGGCCGCCTCGGCCAGCCGGTCATGGAGATCCTTGGCCATATAGGTGACCAGAAAGACGCCGGGCCGGAGCGCCACCGGCTCCCCGAAAAGGGTCATGTATACGCTGCGCTCGCCGGCGGGCCGGCCCTGGTAGACATAGGCGGCGATGGCAGCCTCCTGCTGCTCCTGGTTGGCCGCCGTCATGTGGGCCACGATGACCGGCGCGGGCGGCACGCTCGTGTCGATGGCGGACCACCAGTAGACTTGGGTGAACTTCCGCAGGTCCCAGGGCAGGGGCCAGTAGTCGTCCTGCGGGGCCACGATCTGCAGCGGCAGATCGAACCCTTCCGGCGTGACGGCCGCCGCCCGGTGCAGCGCATCGGTGAGGCTGGCGAGCTCTTCCGAGGTGTGCCCGTACACATAGGGATTCAACGGACTGGCGGCATAGCGCCCGGAGGCAGCGGCGGCCTGCCAGCCCAGGTGCAGCAGAGCCGCGCCGATGAGACCGGCCACGGCCATTCGCCAGCGTGTCTGCCCCAGCAGCTCCAGCAGCGCCTGGGTCCCATAACCGGCCAGCAGGATGGCCCCGGCCAGGATCGCCAGCACATTCCAGGGGGTTTTGTAGGGCACCAGGGAGAGGATGACCAGCCCACCCAAGGTGCTCCAGGCCAGAAATCGGCCGGCTTGGCGGCGCCCATTGTCCGCGCCATCCGTCGGCCTGAAAATGCGCACGGCGCCACCCAGGGCCAGCAGCACAATCAAGCCCTCGCTCCAGAGCGGCCCCCCGGCCCAGTGCGAGTAGAGCAGCAGTTTGCCATAGTAGGTCCACGGCTGCCTGTGGACGGATGTGTCCAGACCGCGCTCAAGGTAACCGCCATAGCCTTGCACATAGCGCAGGACATTCCCCCAATCGGTACCGAATCCGGAGATCAGCAGGATAAAGACGGCCAGCAGAATCGCCCCAAAGGCGCCACTATGCCACGGTGGGAATGAGCTGCGCCACTGCGCCAGAATCTGACGCCTGGCAGCGGGCAGCCCGGCAGTCAGGGCCAACCCCAGACCGGCGGCGGCCAGGAATATCAGGGCTGTCTCCTTGGCGGCAAACATCAACCCCAGGCAGACCGCGCTGGCGGCCATCCATTTGGTATCCGGCCGCGCCAGGTAGCGCATCACCGACACCATGAAGCCCAGGTAAAAGCAGACCAGCAGCACCTCCATGATGAAGTATCGGCTGTAGTAGACCAGGGCTGGCGAGAGCAGCATCAGGGCCGCGGACAGGGTGAGTCCGGGCCGGGAGACAAGGGGAGAGAGGGCCAGCAGCCAGAGCAGCATCAGGCCCCCGAAAAGGGCTGTGACGATGCGCAGCTGGCTGGCCTCCAGGTCCGCGAACCGGTCCACCCCGTGCAGGCGGGCAGAGAGCCAGCCGCCGTAATGGAGCAGTGGCCCGTGGTAGTCGGCGGGATTGTAACGGAACGGTTCGCCGGCCAGCAGTTGGCCGGTCTTAAAGGCGTGGACCGCCTCATCGGTATGCAGTGGTTTGCTGTTAAGGGCGGGGACCCTGATGGCCACCGCAGCCAGGGCAAATATCGAAATCAGCAGGGTGAAGCGCCTGCGCCGGTCCATTACTCCGCAGGTCGGCCGTAGATTTCCACTTCAATATAGTGGTTCAGGTCATTGCTGGTGTTGCCGTTGCTGTAGAGGCGGACGTAGCGCCCGATATGCCCCTTGGCATCCACCAATCTGCCTTCGGCGGTCTCCACATAGTTATTATCGGTGCCGGCGCCGAGCTGCGCGGTGTCGTCGTAATCGTTGTTGTAAATCACGACGGCATGTTGGGTGAAATCGGGATCGCCGGCGATCTGGATAACGAAGTCAAAATAGACCAGGGGCTGCTTGTGGAAATGCCACACCACCAGCGCAAATATTTCGCTGGGCTGGCCCAGATCGATCGTGACGTGCTGCAGAAACGGCCCCAGCTCCACATAGCTGCCGTCCGCGGCGTCCTTGTCGCCATCGGTAATCATTTCCAATTCCCCGATGATGGGGTAGTCGTCGGTGCTGGTAACCGGCTTGCCCAGGGCCAGGTTCAGGGTGCCCTCAGGGGCCAGGAACGGCGGCCGTGGTTTGCCCAGCGGCTTTTCCAGATTGGGTACCCGGAGATTCGCCGGTGTGCCGATGAACATCGGTTTGGGCAGTTCAATCTGGATCGGCACCATTTTCTCCTGCGGCCCGGCCGATAATCCGTAAAACATGAGCGCCACCGCCGCCAGTCCGAAGGCGGGGCGAATAAGGATTATTTTCATTCTATCACCTGGTATCCCGTCATTGGTCATTGGCCTCTACTCTGCCGGCCCCAATTTTCGGCTGCCGACAGTCCGCTTCCAAGCAAATACGCCCAGCGCAAACAGGAATAAAATGGCTGACAGGATATGCAGGCCTATGGTGAGGCCCTGCCCGGCCTGTGAGACGGCATCGGAAAGGAGCCCCAGGATGGTCCCGGTCATGACTAGGGCCGAAGCGGTCATGCCCCAGAAAGCAGCCCGCTCCCAGGGCTCGTCCGGCTGGACCGTTCCGTCAACCCCCTGGCGTTGGGGTGGCCCCGGATTCAGTCCCATCCTTCCGGCCCGCAGGACGACGACCGGCAGCAGGGCCACAATCAGCAGGCCGCCCAGGGCCGTATGCAGCAGGATTAACCCGTCCCGGAGCCCCAGAGAGATCAGCGGCAACGCCAGAAAGCCCGTCAGTCCCAGGATCACCGCGAGACGCTCCACCCATTCCATCGCCGACCGGTCCAGCGCAGCATACCGGCCAGCCGGGGATATCTCCACCCCGGCCCCCGGCTGCCGCAGGAGATAGGCGAGTGCCAGGCTTGCCAGCAGGCCAAGCAGGGCTATCACCCAAGTGAGGAACATGGCCGGTCAGCCCTCGTCCCGGCCGGCAGACAAGCGAGCCAGAAAGCGGTCGAGGAGCCGGGACAGCAGCTTGAACAGCACCACCGCCAGCAGGAGCGATCCCAAAATGAGCAGCAGTTTGAACACGGGCCGCAGCAGGATGGCCCCGTTCAGCGCAAAGGAAAACAGGCCGCCGATGCCGATGGTCCGGGCCTGGATGCCGGTGGCGCCCTGCGCGGGGTAACCCACCGCCGCCGCCTGCACATTCCCATAGAGAAAGGGCGCTGCGCCGGCGTGGCAGTCGCGGCAGCCGCCGGAACCCAATGATTGCCGGGCAGGCCGGACGGCATGGGCCAGGGGCCAGGTGTAGGGCTGGCCGGCCTCGTGCTCCCGGGCGATTATCCCGCCACCGGCTGCCAACCGGGTCAGCAGTCCGCCGGCCACATAGACCGGTTCGCCGGGTTGGACCAGCAACGTATCCATGGCTTGCAGCGCCAGGATCACATCGGCGCTATCGGCAGGCCAGCGGCGGCTGTCGAGGGTCGTATCGGCCCCGGCCAGCAGGGCCCGGATTTCGATCAACTGCTCCAGGGCAACGGGGGTGATGGCCGGCCCCTCCAGCACTCCCCAGTAGGCCGGCCAGACGGCGTACTGCGGAGTAATTTTGCCATCGTGGCCCGGGGCAAACAGCGGTCCCCGGACGGCGGGCAGCGCCTCAGCTGAGGGGTCTGCCGCATGGCTGCCGAGGGCATGGGTCTGGGAGGTCTTGACCCGGTAGAGGTCATCACCGGGCAGGGGACCGGAATGGCAAGTCGTGCAGCTGAGCCGCTCCAGATGGGTGGCCGGCATCCCGGCATGGCCGGGATTGGGAGCGCCAAAGTTGCCTCCCGGCGAAGACTCACCGGCCCCGATATGGCATCCCCGGCAGCTGGCGGCCGGATCCACGGCAGGCTCCCCTTCGTAGCCCCGGCTGATCAGGTGATTGAGGCCGTTGGTGTGGCAATCGACGCACTGCATGCCGGCGCTGAGATGGATATCGGCCTCCAGGGGCGCAAACCTCTCCTCGGCAGGCGCCGCATACAGGGTGGAGTGGCAGGCGTAGCAGCGCTCGTTGGCGATATGCCGGGTCAGATCGAGGAGCACCTTGTTGCGGGCATCGAATACATTCTCATGGTAGGCTACCTGCGGCGGCTTCTGCTGCGCATCGTCAACGGGCCGGGGCAGGTAGGGATCATACAGCGGGGGCAGGTTCTCGATGGAACCGGTGACATGGGCCAGGCCGCTGGCGGCGGTGGCGGCCCAGGCATAGTTGCCCTTGCTCATCTGGCTGTGGAATTCGGCCCGGTCCTGTTTAAAGGAACGGTCGTGGCAAGCCATGCAGTTTGCTTCGGGCTCCCCCGATGTGAACCAAGCGTCGCTGTAGCCGACCGGGTCAACCTGCTCCCCTTCGCCCCAGCCGCCCGCCGTAAGGCCGCCGAATTTCTTGATAAAGTCCCAGCGCGAAAGGCCGATCTCAGCCGGGCGGAAGAGGCCGCTCCACTGCCTGTAACCCAGCGGCACCTGCAGGCCGAGGGTGGAATCGGCATAGATCCACGGTTGGCCGCTGCGGCCCGGTTCGATAAGCGGGTCGCCGCCGCTCCGGCCACTGCCGCTCCGGCCGCTGCCGCTCCGGCCACCGCCGCTGAAGTGCCAGCCGGCGGAGATAAGTTTGTAATCGTGGCAGGGGGCGCAGGTCTGGCGGGTGGAAAAGGGCAGCTGATGCGCATCGTCGCGGAGTATTTTCTCGCCCTGGGCATCGATGAGGTCCAGCAGGTGAATGGGCGAATTCCGGCCGGAGAGACCGCGGTCGCCCAACCTGAGGATGGCCTGGACGGTATCGGTCGTATCGGCAGCGGCAGAGAGCGTCCCGCTGCCGGCGAGCAGGAATAGGGGGATCAGCAGGCTGGCAAACGGCCGGCGCGGCGCCAGAGATGACCTCAAATGCGAAAATCCGCTGGCTTGAAGGCCAGATTCCGGCCGCTGGCGACCGCATCGTTGGCTTTCAGCACAGTGACGGCTGTCTCGTAGCCGATCTCGGCGGGACAGTTCAGTTCGGCCTTGCCGCGAATGGCATCGAAGAAATTCTCCAGGTGCGGCTTATGGTACGGCTCAGTCATCTCAAACGGCAGGCTGTAGGCCGCCGGCGCGAGGGTCTCGCGGACATCGAGGATCGCACCGGCAGGGGTGGCTTCCTCCTGCGGTGATTTGAGATAGCCTTTCTTCACCCAGTGGTCCCAAAGCGGCGCATGGTCCTCCCGGTAGAGGGAGCCGCGCCCCGCCGATTCGGATATCTCCAGCGTGCCCTGGTCACCCATAAAGATTTCGAAATAGCCGCCGTTACGGTTGGTGGTGATCACCTGGTAGAAGGCCCGCACCGTTCCCTGGGCGGTTTTGTATTCATACAAGGCCTGCACATTGTCGTACCACTGGTGGGTCCTGGGTTCATAATAATCGGTGCCCCCGACGGCCGAAACGCTGCTGGGCGGGGCATCGAGGAACCAGTTGTAGATGTCAATCTGGTGCGATCCCAGATCGACCACCGGGCCGCCCCCCAGCCCCTTGAACCAGCGCCAGTTGCGGAACTGATGCATGTCATCGTAGCCGTATTTCTTCAGCACCGCCTTGTCGATGACCGCCTTTTTGGGCCAGCCCAGGTCGGGCTGCACGGAGCGGTTCCACTGCCCGTTGACGGTGGTGAAGCGGCCAAACAGGCCCGCATCCCGGATCAGCTTTTCGTAGCAGTGCTGATAGCGGGGATTGCTCCGGCGTTGATGGCCGATCTGCAGCAGACGGCCCGCTTTTTTGGCCGCCCGGGCCATGTTCCGGGCCCCTTCGAGGGTGTTGGACATCTCCTTCTCGCAGTAGACATCCAGCCCCGCTGCCAGCGCATCCACCGTGTGGGCCTCGTGCCAGAAATCGGGCGTCGCGATAATGACGGCGTCGAGATCGCTCTCTTTGGCCAGCATCTCCCGGTAATCTTCATAAGTGCGGTGCTCGTGCCCGTACTTCTGCAACAGCCTGCTGACCCGGCGCTGATTGTAGGCCGTCCAGATGTCGCAGACCGCCGTAACCCGGACAGCGGGTATTTTCAGGATGGAGCTCAGCAGCACCTGCCCCTGAGCGCCGGTGCCCAACAGCGCGATATTCAGATCGTTGCCCGGCCGTCCGGTCCGGGGACTCCCCGGCAGCGATTTGGGGACCAGCAACAGGCCACCCACAACGGTGGCGGAAGTGCGGATGAACTCGCTGCGGCCAATGATCCTGGGCTCGCTGCTCCGGGAAGCGGGGTCCCTGGAAGCGGGGTTCCCGGAGGCCGGGTCCGGGGCGGGGCTTTTCTTGTCAGACATGGCGGCTGTCCCTTGTCTGTGGGGGAAGGGCCTCTTCCCCCACGGATAATCTCAGTTTCCGGCGCAGGGGCCCGGCCGGATCAGACCTTGAGTTCCCAACCGGTGCGGTACTCCCTGCTCAAATACTGGTTGGCGGTTTCCGAATTGGTGAAGGTCATATTTTCACCGTCATAGCGCAGTTTCTTGTTCTCCTTATTGCGGATGGCGACATTCCCCAACAGGATGATTTCCGTCAGCGGCACGGCGATCTCGAAGTCCGAGCTGGGCGTCGGTCCACCCTTACAGGCGGCGATCCACTCCTGCTCATGAGGCATGTCACTGCGGGGCAGGGTTTTCTCCGGGCGCTGGTATTCGCGCATGGCCGTTTCGGGGACAATGCGGGGATTGGCGGCATATGTGTTGCACATCAGCATGCCTTTGTCGCCGATGAACAGGACACCCCCGCCGTCATCACCCATGCGCCGGCCCTCTTCCATGCCCGCGGGACGGGGCGGCGTCAGGCCACCGTCGTACCAGGTAAAATTCAGCGGTGGCATGTCGCCCCGGGCCGGAAATTCATAATGCACCGTGGAAGCCACGGGCGGGCTTTCGTCGTTGGTCGGTGAAGAGCTCGCCTCGACCGTCGTGGGGGCGCCCAGCTTCATCACGGCGATGGGGGCGTCCATGAGATGGCAGGCCATGTCGCCCAACGCTCCGGTGCCGAAGTCCCACCAGCCCCTCCAGACCCAGGGATGGTAGGACGGGTGGTAGGGGCGCAGCGGCGCCGGCCCCAGGAAAAGGTCCCAGTCCAGGGTCCGGGGCACACGCTTTCTCCTTTTCGGCCGATCCTGACCTTGGGGCCAGATGGGCCGGTTGGTCCAGGCATGGATTTCAGTGACATCGCCGATGGCCCCGTCCCAGATCCATTCCTTCATCAGCCGCAGTCCTTCGGCGGAATGACCCTGGTTGCCCATCTGGGTGACCACCTTATGCTTGCGGGCCGACTCCAATATTGTCCGTCCTTCCAGCACGTTGTGGGTGAGGGGCTTCTGCAGATAGACATGCTTGCCCCGGCGCATCGCTTCCAGGGCGATGACCGCATGGGTATGGTCGGGGGTGGCGATGACCACCGCATCAATGGAGGAACCCATGCTGTCGAACATCCGCCGGTAATCGGTGAACCGCCGGGCCTTGGGGTGCTCCTTGTAGGTCTCGGCCGCGTATTTGTCATCCACATCGCACAGGGCCACGATGTTATCGGGCAGGCAGGTGTTGATGTTGTTGCGGCCCATGCCGCCCACACCGATGCCGGCGATATTGAGCCTGTCGCTGGGGGGCTGATAGCCCCGGCCGAGGACGAACCTGGGCACGATGGTGAAGGCCGCAGTGGCGACGGCTGTCCGGGCGATGAAATCCTTGCGGCTGATTCCATTCCTTTTGGCATTGTCAGTCATTTTTGATATCCTTAGATAAATGCTCGGACTGTTGGCCGGGTCCGCTACAGTTCCCGGATGAAAATATTCCTGAAATGGACCGGCGACCCGTTGTCATGATTCTGCAGGCCGATGTACCCTTCGGCCGCAAAGTCCCTGATTTTTCCACTGGGCTGCATCTCCCATTCAACGACGGTCCCGCCGTTCAGTTCAACGGTGATGTGGGAGCCTCGCAGGGTGATCCGGTAGTGGTTCCACCGGCCGGCCCCCTTCTTCGCATCGGCTGAGGGGGCCACTGCGTCATATACTGCGCCGGTTCTGTGCATATCGTCGGAGGCGCCGTCAATCTGGACCTCGAAGGCATGGTAGATGTAGTCATCGCTGATGGGCATATCCGGCACCCGGTAAAAGATGCCCGAGTTGTCCTTGTCCTCTTCCACCAGGAACTCCATTTCGAGCATGAAGTCCTTGTACTTCCGGGTGTGCCAGAACAGTCCCATACCGCCGTGGGCGGTGAGCACGCCGGTGTAAGAATCGAGGCTGAAGTAGCCCGGGCCGTAGTGGTTCCAGCCGTGCTTGCTGAAGCGGCCGTTCGAGGAGCCGAGAATCTCGGTCCAGCCCTTATAGTAGGTTACACTGTCGATGAACTCGATGATCTTGCGGATGGCCGGCCGGGGGTCGTCCGCATCGGCCTCATTTTCATATTCGATGGTCAGGTAGCCGGCGTAGTTCTGCTTGGTCAGCTCGGCCAGCACGGCGCGGGCATCAGCCGCCCCCTGTCCGAAGGGTACCTCTTCCGCAGCCTGGTTGCCGATCTCCACCAAGTCCTTCAGATGGACATCGTTGATGCGGTCGCTGAGCAGCTTCAGCCCTTCGGTGGGCACCACGCCCGAGCGCAGCCAGTGGCCCATGTCGGCACAGGCGCCGATCCTGCGGCTGAGGCCTTCGATATGCGACAGTACCGTCTCCGGGCGGGCATATTTGCTCGGCACGGCATAGTTGTGAACGGCCACCTTAAGCCCCTTCTCCCGGGCCAGTTCATCCATTCCGGTCCAATCGTCCCAGCTGGGTTCCATGACGACAATCTCGATACCCATCTCCTTGGCGAAAGAGAACAGCTCCTCCAGCTCATCCGGGCCGATTTTGTCAACGACACCGTAGGCCACCACCCGCAGATCAAACCGCTCCAGGGCTGCCTTCACCGCCTCGATCTGCCCGCTGCTCATATTGTAGGCAAAAAGGGCCTCGGGATCAACGCCGGGGAGGCCCAGGCGCTGGCCGGGCCAGGCTTCAATATTCTCGATACCCAGCTCCTTGACCATCTCCAGCGTTTCCATAAAGGTAAACCTGCGGAAAGTCCAGGCCTGCACCGCAATGGGGAATTCCTTGATGCGCACTTCACCGTAGGGCGTATCCGGAAAATCAAACATCGCCGGCTGGGCATCGCCCGCCATGCAGGAGACGGAAAACATCAGCGCCAGGCCAACCAATGACCCACGCAGCCCCAGGCTCCGCAAATGCAAATATTTCATTCATTTACCTTTCGTTGGGATTCCAGGCGCCCCGGGCCACGGCGGGCACGAAATCGCCCAGATTATCGGGCGGGAACGGCACCGTCCGGCCCTGTTCCGCGCTCATGTAGGCCGTCATCAACAACTCCGTTACGGCGACGCCATCGTCAAAATTTTCAGCGGGACGCTGGCCTGCCAGGAAGGACTGGACCATGTGGCGGTTTTCAGCCTCGTAGCCATAGGCGCCCTCCTCGCTGCCGATAACCGGCATCAATCCGGCCTCGGCATTCTGCTTTTCCACCAGATCCTCGCCCTGTTTGCCGGTCACTTCCCGGCTGAAAAAGACTTTCAGGTCCGTGTCCAGCGTATTCACCTGCATCGAGTACTCCGGCCCCAGCAGCTCCATGCTCAGCCTGAGGCCTGCGCCGACATAGTTCCATGAAGTGGTGGCATCCACCACCAGCCGCTGGCCGTCGCTATCCCGGTACTCCACCAGGGCCCTGGCAAAATCTTCCGCCGGCCGCTTCAGGTAGTCGGTCTTGCCGGCGCTCTCATCGGCCAGCCGCTTGGCATACTCGGGCCGCTGCCACTTGAGGACATCGGTAAAGGCGTTCACGCTCACCGGCGTCAGGGAATCCCGGGGCGCCCCCGGTTCCGTGAGCAGGAACCGGGCCACTTCCACCGAGTGGCACAGCATGTCGTTCAACACACCGCCCCCCTGCAGCTCCCCGTCCCAGAACCAGGGCATATGCGGACCGCTGTGCTCCTCGGCTGCCCGGGCCATGTAGGGCCGGCCGGTGAGGGCGGCGCCGCGCTTCCAGATGATCTCCCGGCCCCGGACGATGGCCGGCGCAAAGACCTGATTCTCCAGGTAACCGTCCAGGAGGCCGGCCTTTTTGGCCAGGTCCCGCACCTGCCGGGCCTCGCTGGCGTTCCGGCCCAGCGGTTTTTCACAGGCCACCCCGATGAGGGACCCTTTGCCCGTGGTCAACGCCGCGCAGATTTCCTCCATCACCGGCACCCGGGTGTAGTTCGGCGCGCAGATCCACAGCGCATCGATGTCCGGGTCGGCAATCATATCGGTAATGCTGGCGTAGGCCCGGGCCTCCCCCACATCTAGGGAGCGGGCATGGGCGGCGGCAGTTTCGGCCGATGCGGTCGTCCGGGAGAATACACCGCGGACATCGGCATTACGCACCGCGATCATGGACTGCATGTGGAAGCGGCTGATGAAGCCGCCGCCGATGAAGCCGATGCCCAGTCTCTTTTTGTTTCCCATAGTGCTACCTGGTTTGCTCCGTTGCCGTCGGCGCCATCAAGCTTCCTGCGCCGTGGGCTTATCCTCTGCCTTGAAAAAGACCACGAAGGCCAGGGCAGCGGCAATCGTCAGGAACAACGGCACCAGGAACACGGCGGTCCAGTTGGTGCCCATCTCCGAAGTGGTGAAGGTGTCCTTTATCCAGCCCGAGAAAAGGGCCCCCAGCAAGTTGCCGAAACCAAGCAGGACCAGGGTGATCAGGCTCTGGGCCGAATGGCGGATGTCCTTGGGGGCCACTTCATCGATGTAAATAAAGGCTGCGGTAAAGAAGAAAACATAGCAGAAGCCGTGCAGAGCCAGGGAGGCCACCACCAGCCAGGCCGGTCCACCGATGGCGAATATGGCGTAGCGCAGCGGCCAGGCCACCAGCCCCATCAGCATCACGTTCCGGATGCCGTATTTCGGCAGGAAGCGGGGCAACAGGAACGCCATGACGACAATTTCCGCCAGCTGGGCAATAATCATGACCCCGGACACCTTGGCGTTGCTGATGCCGATCTGGGCCGAAGTAAGGAACGGGGAGGTAAGCACATAGTAGAACTGCAGCTCGGTGGCGACGATAAAGGCGATGATGAAGAAGACGGCCATATTCTTGCTCTTCAGCATCTTCAGCGCTTCCAGGAAGGCCCAGGGGCTGGCCCCTTCCTTGCGCGGCGGCGTTTTCGGCAGCCCGAAGGAAAGCACGCCCATCACCAGCGAAAAGATTCCGGCCAGCGCCAGCGTGTCGCCCTGCACGGCGGAGACTTGTCCGCCAGCGACGAGGTCGCGCCAGTAGACCAGGCTGAGGCCGGCCACGATCCAGCCGATCGTGCCCCAGACCCGGATGACGCCAAAATCCTTCTCGGTATCTTCCATGTTGATCATGGCGATGGAATTGGTCAGTGCCAGGGTGGGCGCGTAGAGCAGGCTGTAGAGGAACATCCACCAGATCATCGTACTGTAGTCGGTGATGGAGGCGATAAAGATCAGCAGGACACCGCCCAACAGCTGGAAAATGCCAATGAGTTTCTCGCTGGCGAAGTACCGGTCGGCGATCTGCCCGGCGATAAAGGGCGAAATAATGGTCGCCAACGGCAGAAGGCTGTAGATCAGGCCAACCTGGATGCCGCTGTAGCCGAGATCATTCTGCAGATAGGCGGAAAGTACCGGCGCCCAGGAGCCCCAGATCGCATACTGCAGAAACATCATCACGCTCAGACGTAGCTTGACGCTCATCGTGCCCCCCTCAGATGAATTGGTGCTGATAGATTATGTAAGGCGCCCATTTCGCAATTAATCTGCGGGGATATACTAGCCATACCGGGTGTCGGTAGGAAAGCATTTTCCTGCCTGTTGGCATCCGCAGGCCTAAACCTCGCTGTAGCACAGGGTTGAAGCGCCCAGTATGGCGATATTGTCCAGCTCGGACAGCTCTATCTTCAGGTTCTTGACCGATTCGGGGAAAGCGAAGGTCCCTATGGCGGACCACATGGCAGCCTTGAAATAGTCAAAGGCGGTGCGCACCGTCCCGCCGATAATGATAATCTCCGGATCGTAGGCGTACAGTATGGTCTTGATGCCGTTGCCCACATGGCCGCCGAACTCACGGAATATTTCCAGGGCCTGCGGGTCGCCGGCCAGCGCTTTGGCATAGAGCTCCTCGCCGGTCTGCCCGGCCCGGCGGGGAAAAAATTGGCCTGCGGCATACATCTCGTAGTGGCTGTCGAGATAGCCGATCATGCCGAATTCGCCCGCGCCGCAATTTTTGCCCTGGTGCAGCCGCCCCCCCACCACCACGCCGGAGCCGAAGCCCGTGCCGATAATCAGGCCGACGATGGTTTGATAGCCCCGGCCCTTGCCAAACTGTTTTTCCCCCAGCACAAAGCAGTTGGCATCGTTATTGATCTGCACCGGCAGCCCGTACTTCTCTTCCATCAGCGACTTCAGCGGCACCTTCACCCAGGCGGGAATGTTCTGCAGGTCGTACACCATGCCCTGGGCCACATCCACCAGCCCTGGTACGCCCACGCCGATGCCCTGGATACCCTCCAGGCCCACCTCGCCCAGCAGACCGTCGATCTGCTCCAGGGTCTCCGCGACCGGGGCCTCACGGTTGACCCTGGCGCTGGCGATTTCGCCCAGCTGCCCGCCGCGCACGGCGCCCACCCGGACCTGCGTACCGCCCAGGTCTATGCCGATATAGTTATGCTCGCCGCTACTCAAAATCAGGTCTCCGGATTACTTTGCCCGTTTCCGGCGCTCAGTCCCGCCTGCCTGTGGCCAGGGTCTCATTCTTAATCAGCGGATTGGCCCAGAAACCGATGCTCAGGATATAGCCCAGGGGAATGAAGAGAAACAGCATGCCGTTGCGCAGTCCGAAGATATCGCCCAGGCCGCCGACGATGAGCGGAATAACCGCCCCGCCCACAATGGCCGTCACCAGGATGCCGGCAAAACTGCCGTGGTGCTCGTGCACCGAGTTCAGCGCCAGGCTGAAGATGATCGGATACATGACGGCGGCAAAAAATCCGACCAGGGGAAAGGCGACCCGGGCCACCGGCCCCGCCATATATAACGCCGCGCCAAAGCAGACCATGGCCGCAACGGTGAAGAGGCGCAGCACCACCTTGCTGTCCAGCAGTTTCAACAGGACGACCCCCAGCAGGCTGCCCGCCGCCATCAGTCCCCAGAACCAGGAAACGGTGCTGGCGCCGATGGTCTGGGGATCGTAGCCGTGGTACTGGTAGAGGAATTCAGATATCCAGTTGGCGACCCCCTGCTCGGCGCCGACGTAGGCGAATATGCCCAGGAAAAACAGGCCCACCAGGGGGGTCTTCAGGAGCTCCAGATGGGTGGCCAGGGCGCCGGCACGCTCTTCCCCGGTCCGCTCGACCTTGGGGATGGGCGATACCAGCATGACGACGATCATCAGCAGCGAAATGGCCGCAAATATCCAATACAGCGCAATCCAGTTCAGATCGGCAGGCACCAGCCGGGCCAAGATCGCGATGAGCAGGTCCCCATCAGGGTTGCCGGCCTGCAGGTTGAGCACCAGGTAGGTGTATACCAGCGGGCTGAGAAAGGACGCCAGGCCGAATACCAGCTGCGCGAGGGTGGCGTTAAGGGCATAATGTTCCTCGCCCCCGGCCTCCCTCAGCAGCGGGTTGATGGCCACCTGCAGCATGGCCATGCCCGAGCCGATGAGAAACAGGGATACCACCGCCGTCAGATAGCCCGGAAACAGTGCCAGCAGCAGGGAGCCTATAAATGCGATGCCGAAGGCGGCCACCGACACCCGCTTTTCGTGCCAGGTTTCCAGCAGGATGCCGGCCGGTATGGACGTGACCCCGTAGGCGACGAAAAACGAGAACGGCAGCAACGCCACCATGGTGAGGCTCAGCTCGAAATCGGCAATGATCTGCGGGATCAGGGGGCCGATGATATTGGTGAGAAAGGAGATGACGAAAAAGATCAGGAACACCAGGCCGACCAGAAAATAACTTCGTCTCATAGTTGCGATCTCATGAATGTCCTGGCCTTGTGGGTGGCTGAAACGGCGCGGTCCTGCACCCCGGCAGAGTCTATCCCTTGACCGTCCTCAGGCTTGCTCCCAGCGCCCCCTTCCAGAGCCATACGCTGGCCACTCCCAGCAGAACCATCAGCCAGGATACCAGGGCAGATGTCTCCGGTCCCGGCAGCATGATCCGGCCCAAACCGGTAAGCAAGAGGAAGATGGACAGGGCCACGCTGCCCACCATGTACAGCCCCCGCCACAGCTCCCGCACGGGCTCCTGGGGATCGGCGCCGAGCCGCTGGGCTGTCCGCCGCCAGTACCCGACCGGGGAGACCCGCTTATAGAAGGCATCCAGAGTCGCCTCATCGGTGGGGGCGGTGAGCAGGGTGGTCCCCAGCACCACCGCCGATGAGATGGCGGCCATGAGCAGCAGCCGCAGCCATTCCTCTCCCACGGTGACCAGGATGATAGGCGCCACGATGAGGGAGACCGCCACCGCGGAGAGCTCGGAATAGACGTTGATCCGCTCCCAGAACCACCTGAGCACCAGCACCATGCCCATGCCGGCGCCGAACAGCAGGGAGATATGCCAGGCGGTCTGGATCGAATCGAGGTTGGCCATAATGACCAGCGCCAACGCCAGAATGAGAATGTTCGACAGCCGGGCCACCAGCACCAATTCCCGCGAGGCCGGCTCGCGCTTGAGCCATTTCTGGTTCACCAGGCGCAGGTAGATATCGTTGGTCCAATAGCTGCCGCCCCAGGTGAGGTGGGTGTCGATGGTGGAGGCCAGCGCCGCCAGCAGCCCGGTGAGCATCAGCCCCCGGATGCCGATGGGCAGCAGGTCGCGGATGCCGGTGGCAAAGAGGATTTCCCGGCCGGCGACGAACCCCTCCCGCGCCGCGTCGGCTGGAGTGAAGGGATAGATCACCAGCAGCGCAATGCCGATGGGCAACCAGAACAGGCTGCGCACCAGCACCTGGGCCCAGGTGAATATCATACCGGCGAAACGGGCGTCCTCATCGGTTTTGCAGGCCATGGTCCGCTGGGCCAGGTAGCCGGTGCCGTCGCTGTTCATCTGGAAAAACCATTGCAGGCTGATCACCACCAGGAACGGCATCAGGGCCTCCTGGGTGCTGGGGGCGAAGGAGAGGATCTCCCCGGCCCGCTGGGTCCCGTAGATATCGCTGAGTTTGGTCAGCATGACACCCAGTCCACCGGCCTTGGCGACCGCGTAGATGGCATAGATCAGGGTGGCCAGCATGGCAATGGAAAACTGCAGGATGTCGGTGGCAATGACGCTGCGCAGTCCTCCGGTAGTGGAATAGAGGGTCGTGAAGGCCAGAATGGCGACGATGCTGATGACGTTGTTGGTGGAGGCCACCGACGCCTCCAGTCCGCTGAGGCCGGAAGCGATGGAGATGCCGGTCCACTGCACAAACCCGAGGATGCTGCCGTAGACGGATTCGGGTAGCCACAGGTGCCAGTAGAGGAAGGTCTCCGAGATACGGGTGGCGGCAATGAGGACCATCGCCATGACGGTGCAGTTGATCAAGGTGCCGTAGTAGAGGGCCTTCAGGCCCCGCAGAGCCAGGGCGGCGTTGCCACTGTAGCGCAGCTCGGAGAACTCGGCATCGGTGAGGATCATTGCCCGGCGCCAGGAGCGGCCCAGCACCAGCCCCATCAGCAGGAAGGCCAGGGCATAAATCCACAGCCGCCACAACATGAAGATTCCGCCCGTGGCCAGCAGCCCGGCCACCAACAGCGGGGTATCGGCGGCATATTGGGTCGCGGCCATGCTCAGGCCGGCCTTCCAGCCCTTCACAGACCGTCCGGCGAGGAAGTATTCCTCCAGATTTTCCGATGCCTTGGCCCGGGCCCGAAAACCGGCCCATATGCTGTAGGCAACGAAAGCCAGAACGATGACGACATCAATCATTGCAGGCAACCTCCACCGGATCGGCAATCATAGGGTCGGTCAGAGACCTGTGGAAACGGTGATTCCGGGCTGCAATATACCGATATTCCAGCCCGCAGGTGAGGCGAATCCTGCGGCGCCGGTCTCGCCTCAGACATTCCCATGGCCGGACCATGCGCCGTATATTCCCTGTCGCCCGGAGCCGTAAACCCGTGCAGCGACACGGGACCACCTGTGATCTGCAAGAGGGAGAGGGACCCGATGATTGCCCGTCGATTGGCGCTTCGCCGCCGGTTCATCCTGCCGCTACTGCTGGCCGCCATGCTGCTGCCGGCCTGCCGGTCCGGTGTTGACCATGAGCCGGGGTCGCTACCGGCCGTGAACCTGACACATATCCTGGCGCTGCTCGACTCGCTGGAGATCGCCGCCCAGAAGGTGGCCTTTGTGCACATCTATGCCGAATTCCCCTCCTATGCGCCCGTGCCGGCCCCCGGTGAGGGTATATCGGCGGTGGATGACGTCGGCCGCCTGCTGGAGGTCCTGGAGGTCGAGGTGCTGACCAACGGCCGGACCGATCTGCTGCCGGCGGTCTACAGGCTCACCGATTTCATCCTGGCCATGCAACGGGACGACGGGCTGTGGTACAACTTCATCCACGCCAACGGGGCCATCAACACCAGCCACAAGAACAGCGTCGCCGATTTCGGCTGGTGGGCTGCCCGGGGACTGCGGGGCCTGGCGGCGGCCTACATGATTTTCCGCGAGTCCGATCCGCCCTTCGCCGCGCGGCTGCTGGACCGCTTTAGGCGGGCCGATGCCCAGCTGCAGGTGAGCCTGACGAGCTATCCGGCTCTTGTCGAGACACCCTATGGCGAGCGGGCCGGCTGGCTGCCCTACCAGGCCCCCGATATGTCGGCCGAATTCATCCTGCCGCTCATCAAAATGCAGCGCCACTCCGAGCTCGACTACCGCCGGCAGATCGCCCAGCTGGCTGCCGGGATCATGACCTATCAGCTGCGGGATTCGGCATCGGCCGCCGACGGCATGTTTTATTCCTGGCAAAACAGCTGGCACAACTGGGGCAATCTCCAGGCCCGGGCCCTGCTGGAGGCCTTTGAAGTCAGCGGCGATTCCACCCTGCTGGCGGCCGTGGAGCGCTGGGCCGGCGGATTCCTGACCTGGCAAGTCGAGCGGGGCTTCATCTGGGGCCTGGCGGTTTCCACGACCGGCGAACTTGAGGTGGAGGAATTTCCCCAAATCGCCTACGGCCTCGGCTCGATCTACAAGGGCATCCGCAAGCTGGCCGCCATTACCGGCGACAGCACCCATGCCGAACTGGCCCGGCAGGTGCTGGGCTGGTTCAGCGGCGCGAACCGGGGCGGCCGGGCCATGTACGATCCGGCCACGGGGCGCTGCTATGACGGCATCAACGGGCCGGGCGAAGTGAACCTCAACAGCGGCGCGGAATCAACCATCGAGGCCCTGCAGGCGCTGCAATATGCCCACTTGATGCGCAACACCCCCGAGCGGCAGCCGGATGATCCAGACCGCTAAGGCGTTGGGCGAGCCGCCCCGATTCCGGTTGACATGGCCTGCCGGGAGAGATACAATCCGTCCGGAACTGAACATCCTTTTCCGGTAAACCGAGTCAGACTTGCCCCATCCCGACAGCAGAAGCGCGCTGCCACTGATCCGCTGGATTTCCCTGCTGGCTGGACTCGGCCTGGTGCTCAGCTGCAGGCCGCCTGACCGGGCCTACCAACTGACCTACTGGTGCGCCACCAACCCTTTCGAGGTGGAGTTCGCCCGGCAAATTGTTGACGAATGGAACGCCGATACCACCCGTATTCCGGTGATCTTCCAGCCGGTGCCCGGAGGCCAGTCCAGTGAGGAAGTGATCATCGCGGCCATTGTGGGCAAGACAACGCCGGACATCTATTCCAATATCTGGCCCGGTGTCATTGAGCAGTACCGGGATGCCGGGGCGGTGCTTGACCTGAGCCAGTTCGCCGATTTCGATTCAGTGCTCACCTCCCGGGTGCCGGCCTCGCTGCGGGACGGCTTCCGGTCCCCTGACGGCGGCTATTACCAGATGCCCTGGAAGGCCAACCCGTTGATGCTCTATTATAACGGCAAGCTGCTGGCCGAGGCGGGGGTGGACACGCTGCCCGTTACCTACGCCGATTTTATAGCGCTGGCCCCCCGACTGGTTCAGGACTTCAATGGTGACGGCCACTTCGACACCTGGATGCTCGACCCGAATATTTTGCCCAAGTGGTGGGAGCGCTTTTTTGACTTCTATACGTTTCTGATTGCGGCCACAGATGGGGAAACCCTGATGCAGGATGGGGTGGTCAATCTGGACCGGCCCGAAACCCGCCAGGTGCTCAATTTTTTCCGGGAGAACTACGCCGCGGGCTATTTTCCCCGGTCTCTTTTTCAGGAGGAGATATTCCTGCTGGACAAGCTGGCCTTCAAGGTATCCGGACCGTGGCTCATGCGCCATCTGCAGCGCTACCGGCCCGATGACTACCAGCACTATGGCGTCACCAACCTGCCCCGGCCCACTGCCGGCGAAGGCCCGGTACACAGCTACGGCGATCCCAAGAATATCGTCATCTTTTCCACCACCCCCTATCCGGCCGAAGCCTGGGAGTTCGTCAAATTCATGACCAGCAAGGCCAACGACCGCCGGTTGCTGGACATCACGGACCAGTTGCCGGTGCGCAAGGATCTCCAGAGCGACCCTGCCTTCTCCTCGTACTTCGCCGAGCGGCCGATAATGAGGCAGTTTGCCGACCAGTTGCCCTACACTTCCGGCACCGACCACAGCATCTATCTGCAGGAGATATTCGATATCCTCAGCCAGGAGTACGATGCCGCCAGTGTCTATGCGGCCCGGCCGGTGGATGAGGCGGTGGCCAACATGCAGCGGCGCATCTCGAAGCTGGTGGCCCGGGAGCATATCCGTAGCGCGGAGGCGCAGGATTAAAACGCCGCGACGGACCTTCGCCCTGGCCCGGCCCTACGGGATGGTGGCCCCCTACCTGGTGCATTTTCTGGTCATCACCGCATTCCCGATCATTTTTTCGATGGTCCTCACGCTGCACCGCTGGAACCTGCTCTCCCCCATGCAGTGGATCGGGGCCACGAACTTCAGCACCGTTTTCAGCGATCCCCTGTTCTGGAAATCGCTGTGGAATACCTTCCGTTTCCTGGGCATCCACATTCCGTTGCAGGTTGGCTCGGCCCTGATTCTGGCGGTGATTCTCAACCAGAAGATCCAGGCCCGGGGCTTTTTCCGGGCAGCCTTTTTCCTGCCCGTGGTGGTTTCGGGGGTAGTGGTCACCATCCTCTGGAAGCAGCTCTATTCAACGGATACGGGCCTGCTGAACAGTCTGCTGATGTCCGTCGGCCTGGAGCGGGTCGAATGGCTCACCAGTCCCGCCATCGCCATGCCGGCCATCGCCATTATGGCCACCTGGAAGAATGTCGGTCTGTACGTCATCCTGCTGCTGTCGGGACTGCAGACCATCCCCAAGCAGGTCTATGAGGCTGCCACCCTGGACGGCGCAGGGAAGATCAGCCAGTTCTTCAATATCACCATCCCCATGCTGAATCCGATCCTGCTGTCGGTGATCATTCTGTCCACCATCAATGGCTTCTCCCTGTTCATCGAGCCGTATGTGATGACCGGCGGCGGGCCGCTGAACAGCACCTTGTCCATGAACCTCTATATCTACAACCAGGGCTTTGCGTTCTATAAAATGGGCTATGCCGCCACCTTAGGATTTGTTCTCGCCGGGATCGTGTTTGCCGTGGTGCTGCTCGAGCGCCGCTACATCGAGAGCGACACCACGTGATACGCGCCATCCTCAAAGGGCTCTTCTACCTGGTGCTGGCCGGAGCTGCGGCTACCTTTCTGTACCCGTTCATCTGGATGGTGCTGGGCACGCTGAAGCCGGAAGTGGAGATTGCCGGCCTGAAGCTGTGGCCCTCAACTTTCACCCTGGAGAGCTACCGGGCCGTGTTCAGCAAGATACCTGTAGGCCGGGCCTTTTTCAACAGCATGCTGGTATCGACCCTGGTCACCGCTTCGGTGCTGCTGCTTTCCTCGATCACCGGTTATGCCCTTTCCCGCCTCACTTTCAAGGGCCGGGATATCATCTTCGGCCTGCTGCTGTTCACCATGATGCTCCCGTTCCAGATCACCCTCATCCCCATGTACGTGCTGATGGTGAAGTTCCACTGGATCGACACCTACCAGGCCCTCATCGTGCCGGCCATGGTCAGCGCCTTCGCCATCCTTATTTTCAGGCAGTCCTTCAAGACCATCCCCGGCGACCTAATCGACTCGGCCCGGCTGGACGGCTGCGGCGAATTGGAGATTCTGTTCAGGATCATCTGGCCCCTCTCCAAGCCGGCCCTGATTACCGTCGGCATCCTCACCTTCGTCAATACCTGGAACGATGTCCTCTGGCCCATCATTGTCATCCGCGACCAGTCGATGATGACCATGCCCCAAATGGTGGCCCTGTATGCGGTGGGGGGCCAGGCCGAAGCCCAGGTGGGCAATATTCTAGCCGCCGCCACCCTGCTGGCGGTGCCCATCATCATCGCCTACCTGATTTTCCAAAAATATTTCATCGAAAGCATGGCCACTTCCGGCCTGAAAGGCTAAGCGCACCTTATGGGAAAAACCAGTCCATGACCGGCCCGGCGCCCGCCGGCGAGCTGCTGAAACGCCACGGCGACAACCCCATTTTGACTGCCGGCCGTTGGCCCTATGCCGCCAATACGGTCTTCAATCCCGGCGCCACCCGGCTGGCCGACGGCACGACCTTGCTGCTCTGCCGGGTCGAAGACCACAAGGGGCACTCCCACCTGACGGCGGCCCGGTCGGCAAACGGCATCGACGGCTGGGAGATCGACCCTGCCCCCACCCTGCCCGCCGAGCCGGAGCGGCATCCCGAGGAACTGTGGGGTCTGGAAGACCCGCGCGTCACCTTTCTGGAGGAGGAGGGCCGCTACGCCATCGCCTACACCGCCTATGGCCGTCTGGGGGCCGTGGTCGCCCTGGCGCTGACGGAAGATTTCCGCTCCTTCGAGCGGCTCGGCCCCGTCGCCATGCCCTGGGACAAGGACGCCGCTCTCCTGCCCCGGAAATTCAATGGCGAGTGGGCCATGATCCACCGGCCCTCCACCATCGGCCACGGCTCCCACATGTGGCTCTCCTACTCCCCGGACCTGATTCACTGGGGCAAGCACCAGATCATGCTGGAGGCCCGCACCGGCGGCTGGTGGGACGCCGACAAGATCGGATTATCGCCGCCCCCCATTGAAACCGCCGAGGGCTGGCTGGTCCTCTACCACGGGGTCAAGGAGACCGCCTCCGGGAGCATCTACCGGCTCGGTCTGGCCCTCTTCGATCTGCACGACCCGGGCCGCTGCATCCGGCGCGGCGACGGCTGGATTTTCGGCCCCCGGGAGCCGTATGAGCTGCATGGCGATGTGCAGGATGTGGTCTTCCCCTGCGGCGCCACGGTGGCCGCTGACGGGGACACCCTGCGCCTCTATTACGGCGGCGCCGATACCTGCATTGCCCTGGCCAGCGGCAGTATCAGGGAACTTCTGGCCTGGCTGAAGGCTAACGGCGATGGGTAGAGCGAACCGGGAGCGCCGCTGCCGCCGCCGGGGTCATTGGCCCGGGGGACAGGAACCGCAAGACAGGAGACTGCATTGGCATCTGTTCAGATAAGCAACGTCCGCAAAGTATATGGAAACGACGTGGTGGCCCTCCACGACATCACCCTGACCATTGAGGACGGGGAGTTTTTCGTGCTGGTGGGGCCGTCAGGGTGCGGCAAATCGACCCTGTTGCGCATGATTGCCGGGCTGGAGGAGATTTCCGCCGGCGACATCTTTATCGGCGATACGCGCATCAACGACATACCGCCCAAAAATCGGGATGTGGCCATGGTGTTCCAGAATTACGCCCTCTATCCCCACATGACCGTCTTCGAGAACATGAGTTTTGCCCTCAAGCACAAGAAGGTCCCCAAGGCGGAAATCCGGGAGCGGGTGGAAGAGGCGGCGAGAATCCTCGAGCTGGACGAACTGCTCCAGCGCAAGCCCCACGCGCTATCGGGCGGCCAGCGCCAGCGGGTGGCGGTAGGCCGGGCCATGGTGCGCAATCCCAACGTGTTCCTGTTTGACGAACCGCTCTCCAACCTTGATGCCAAGCTGCGCATGCAGATGCGGGTCGAGATCAGCCGACTGCACAAGCAGTTGCAGACCACCATCATCTATGTGACCCATGACCAGGTGGAGGCCATGACGATGGGCAGCCGCATCGTGGTGCTGCAGGAGGGCCGGCTGCAACAGGTTGACACGCCCTACAATCTTTACCGGCGCCCGGCCAACCTGTTCGTGGCCGGATTCATCGGCTCGCCGGCCATGAATTTCTTCTCCGGCGGCCTGTCGGGGGATAGCGGCGCCTTTGCCGCGGGGGAAGCCCAGCTGGCCCTGCCCGCCGAGGTTGCCGCCGCCCTGGCCAAGCTGCCCGGCGGCAAAGGGACCATCGGCGTCCGGCCGGAACATATTTATCCCGCCGGCAGCCGGAACGGGGAACCGGATGACGCCATCTACAAGGTGACCGTTGACGTGCTGGAGCCTGTGGGGAGCGATGCCTACGTCTATTTTGACCTGGGGGGTTGCCACTGCTGCATGCGCGTCGATCCGAGCCAGGGCCTGGAGGCCTTTGCCGCCGGCAACACCATCCAGGTCGCCTTCGACCAGCGCCACATCAGCCTGTTCCATCCTGAATCGGGGGCTGATTCAGGGCCCGATTCAGGCCTGCGGGTGCCTACCGGCGAAGAAGGCTAGGCCTCGCCGGCGACCCTCCCTGCTTTTGCCGCAGCGCCGCCGCGGGGTCAGGCGAAAATGATCCAGAGCACACCGATGGTGGCGGCCAGCGCCACCGACAGGTACACCTGGGTCCTGGTCTGGGCGTCCATGGGGGCCTTGGCCAGGCCGGCTCGCGCCTCGCCGGCCCGCACACCGGCGTAGGTCAGCTCGGCAACCTGCTCATCACGCGGGGGTCCGGTAGCCAGGCTCACCCCGATCAGGATCACCGAACTGATCACGAACAGTAAAATGGCGAAGTGCAGGAAATTGATCTCCGCCACCCAGGCCCACAGACTGCCGGCGGCCAGACCCATGTGGTCCCTGCCGTGGACCAGCTCCAGCACCAGCCGCAGAAATCCCAGTACCGCCCCGGAAAGCAGGGCCGAGATGGCCCCCTTGCCGTTCAGCTTGGGTATGAAAATACCCAGCAGGAAGCAGGCCGCGATGGGCGGGGCGATGTATGCCTGGACACTCTGCAGATAGATGTAGAGCTGGGATGAGATATTCTTCATGAGCGGTATCCAGAGCAACCCCAGGATCACCAGCACGACCGTGGCAATCCGGCCCACGGTGATCAACTGGGCTTCGGTGGCCTCCGGTTTCATCTTCTTGTAGAAATCCCAGCTGATTATCGTTGAGCAGGAGTTGAACACCGAGCTCAGCGAGCTCATCAGCGCCGCCAGGAGACCGGCCATAAACAGGCCCGACAGCCCCGCCGGGAGCACGTCTGTGGCCAGCGTCACCAGGGCCAGATCGCCCACGTTGCCGGCGCTGTTGTTGTAGAGGCCGTAGGCGATGATGCCGGGCATCACAAAGATGAATACGGGCAGAATCTTCAGCGCTCCGGCGAAGAGGGTAGCCGACCGGGCCACCTGGATATTTTTGGCGGCCAGGACCCGCTGGACGATGTATTGATCGGTGCACCAGTACCAGACGCCCAGGATCGGCGCGCCGAAAATGATGCCGGTCCAGGGGAAATCGGGATGGTTGGACGGCTTCCACATGGAGAAGAAATCGGGCGGAACCGAGGCTTGCAGACCTTCCCAGCCACCGATGGCATTCAAGCCCAGGATCGTGAGCACCGCCGATCCCACGATGAGGGTGAACGCCTGCATGGTGTCGGTGTAGATCACCGCCCGCAACCCACCGGCGACGGTGTAGATGCCGGTCAGGACGACGATGATGGCAGCGCTGGTCCAGATGCTCAGGCCGGTCAGCTGGCCGATAATCAGGCCCCCGGCGTAGAGCGAAACGCTGATCTTGGTGAGCACATAGCCGACCACCGAGACCACCGCCAGGTAGGTGCGCGAGGCGCCGTTATAGCGCAGTTCCAGGAACTCGGGCATCGTGGTGACGCCGCTGCGCTGGTAGAACGGCACGAACAGCCACCCCAGCAGAAGCAGGATCAATGTGGCCAGCCATTCGAAGTGGCCCACGGCCATACCGCCGCTGGCCCCGGAGCCGGCCAGGCCGATGAGATGTTCGCTGCCGATATTGGAGGCGAACAGGCTCGCCCCCACGACCAGCCAGCCGAGGTTCCGGCCGGCGAGAAAGTAGTCCGAGCTGCTCTGTTTGCGGACTCTGGAGGCCCAATAGGCGATGCCGAAAACGGCCCCGAAGTAGGTCAGGATGACGACGCTGTCCAACGTGCCTATAGTACCCATCACACTCTTGCCTCCTCCTTATGGTCTCCGCAGAACTGCTTCCTCAAAATTATTTCCCCGGGCAGTTACGGCCTGGCTGGCCTGTTGTCCCGGGTACTGCCCCGTCCACGCCTCTACCAGAACATGGCCACGACGATGGCGGTAAGGCCCAGCAAGGCCAGCGACTGGATGCGGTAGTTCTTGTACCACGGCACGGCGCGCAAGTCGTCCGTCTCCTGGTCGTAGATGCGGCGGGTCCAGATGTAGGCGTCGGTTTTTTCAGCCGGCGGCGGCGCGGTCAGCAGGCTGACCACCACCAGGGTCGCCATGGAAACCCCGAACCTGAGGGTGGCCAGGTAGAGGAAGTGCATCTCGATGAACCATACCGATACGCCGGCGATGCGCAGGGCCACGTCCAGAATGCCGATCCCGAAGCCGACCAGCAGAGCCACAAAGGCCCCCACCCCGTTGGCCCGTTTCCAGAACAGGCCTAGGATGAAGCAGGCCACGATGGGCGGCGCGATGTAGCCCAGCACCGTCTGCAGGTACTGCCACAGGGAGGGGAATTTCTCGATGTGGGGCGCCCAGGCGGCGGCCAGGACCATGAATATGCCGGTAAATATGCGCCCCGCCCAGGCCAGCTGGAGGTCGCGGGGTTTGGGCCGCAGTTTCTTGAAGAAATCCATGGTCAGCAGGGTCGAGGCCGAATTGAGGGTCGAGTCGATGCTGGACATAATGGCGGCCATCAGCCCGGCGGCCACGAAACCAAGCACCCCCACCGGCAGCAGGTCGAACATCAGGGTCGGGAATACCAGATCGGGATTGTTCTGGATGGCTGGATAATCGGCCGCCGGGTAGAGGACCCTGGCCATGGTTCCCGGCAGGACCATGATAAAGATTATGGGCAGTTTCATCAAGCCCGCCAGGAGCACTCCCCAGCGGCCGTGCTCCACATTCTTGGCCCCCAGAACCCGCTGCACCATGAACTGGTTATTGCACCAGAAATAGAATCCCAGCAAAGGCACCCCGGTCAGCAGCCCCGGCCAGGGCATGAAGGCGTCACTGGCGGGCTGGACAAGGCTCAGCATCTCCGGCGGCGTCACGGCCGTAACGGCGGCCCAGGAACCTATTTTGACATAGGCCACGGCGGTTATCACAATGGCGCCGATCGTCAGAACGATGGCCTGGATGGCATCGGTATAGACCACCGCCGCCAGACCGCCGGCAATGGTGTAGAGGCCGGAGATCATGGCCAGGGCCAGGATCGACTGCCACATGGGAATCGCCGGAAAGAGCAATTTGATGACCAGGCCCCCGGCATAGAGGGAACCGGCCGTGTCGATGACGATGGTGCCGATAATGGTGACGCCGGAGAAAATATAGCGGGCCCGGGCGTCAAAGCGGCGCTCCAGGAATTCGGGCATGGTGTAGACCTGGGAACGGAGATAGAAAGGCAGAAAAAAGATGGCGAAGAAAACCAGGATAACCGCTGCCATCCACTCATAGTTGAACACGGAGATGCCGGTCGCGTAGGCGCTGCCGGCCATCCCGATGAGGCTGGCGCTGGACATGTTGGAGGCATATAGCGACAGACCGACCAGCGGCCAGGTAAAGGAACGGCCGCCCAGGAAATAACCTTCGGCGCTGGGTGCTGCGTTTGGCGAAGCGCAGGCCCAGCATGATGATCAGGCCAAGGTAGACGACAATGATGGACAGGTCTATCGAACCGAGCTCAAACGGCTCCATGCAACCTCCTCGATTGGTGGTCCATATCGGGTTTGGCAGAAGAGACCCAAATTAACCTGATCAGCATCACCGAGGGTCAACTTCTCCCGCCGGTCAGGCGCGTCAGGCAGACAGCAGAATCAGCGCACTTTCATGGGGTCCCAGGGTCAGCGCGGAAGCGACGGCGCCCGCCGGTGTCGCGTGGGTCGATAAGAGCAGCTCCCCGGCGCCCCCCAGCGCTGACAGGTCGACGGTCTTCGCGGACGCCTCAAAATTGATGGCCACCAGCAGCCGCTGGCCCTCGGCGCTGCGGACGTAGGCCAGCACACCGCCGGGTACCGGGTCGACGAAGGCGAAGCCGCCCCGCTGCAGTGCCGGATGCTCCCTGCGCAGCCGCAGCAGTGCCTTGTAGAAGTTGAGGGTCGAAGCGGTGTCCTCCCGCTGGGCCGCCACATTCCGCTCCCGGTAGTTGCTGGCCAGCGGTAGCCAGGGCTTCGCCTTGGGAGGGGAAAATCCGGCGTTCAGGGTGGCATCCCACTGCATCGGGGTCCGCGCGGGATCACGGCCGATGTCCAGGCCCGGCCTGCGCAGGCCCCAGGGATCGACACTCTCCGCGGGACCGATGGGCACATCCTGCATACCGATCTCATCGCCGTAATACATGGTGGGGATGCCCCACAAGGTCAGCAGCAGCAGCCCTGCCGAGCGGTGGTTGTCATAACCGAAGCGGGTGGCCAGCCGGTGGACATCATGATTCCCCAACACAAAGTTGGGCGTGGCCCCTTCAGGCAACGCGGCATAATAGGCTTCCAGGGCGTCCCGAACGGCGGCGGCCTCCCAGGGCAGCCTGGTGCCCATGAAGTTAAACGGTATCTGGAACTCGTCCAGGTCCGGCCCGTAGTAGGCCGCCAGTTCGGCAGGATCAAACAGCCAGGTCTCGCCAATCATGACCGGTCTGCTGGGGTAGCCGTCCAGCAGCGCCCGGAAGCGGCGCAGCATATGGTGGAGCTCGGGTTGGTTCAGGGTGTGCAGCGGCTCCAGGGTCAGGCCCAGCTTTTTCCAGGGGCTGTCGCCGGCCACCGGGGGATTATCCCGGAAATCGGCCTGCTTGATGCACAACATCACCGCGTCCATGCGGAAGCCGTCCACGCCCCGGTCCAGCCAGAAGCGCAGCACGTTCTCCATCGCCTCGACCACCTCCGGGTTGCGCCAGTTCAGATCGGGCTGTTCCTGCAGGAACAGGTGCAGGTAGTACTGCCCGCTGGCCTCGTCCCAGTGCCAGGCCGGCCCGCCGAATATCGACTCCCAGTTGTTGGGCGGACTGCCGTCCGGCCGGGCGTCCTTCCAGATGTACCAGTCCCGTTTGGGGCTGGTTGTGGAGAGCCGGGACTCGCGGAACCAGCGGTGCTGATCGGATGTATGGTTGGGCACGTAGTCCATGACGACCCGCAAACCCCGCTCATGGGCAGCGGCGATAAGGCGGTCAAACGCGGCCAGGTCGCCAAAGAGCGGATCGATATCCTCATGGTCGCTGACATCGTAACCGAAGTCCTTCATGGGCGAGGGGTAGACCGGTGATATCCACAGGGCGTCAATACCCAGTTCGGCCAGGTAATCGAGACGCCGGTTGATGCCGTCCAGATCGCCCACACCATCGGCGTTGCTGTCCATAAAGCTGCGCGGATAAATCTGGTAGAATACGGCCCGCTTCCACCAGTCTCTGTTCTCAGGCATGGTTCCTCAAAAAATATTTAAGGGCATGGCGAAGCCCCACACTCACCAGGTTGGCGCCGCGCAAATCGGTGTTCACCTATCCTGTCGGGCCGTTCAGATAAGGGCGAAACTTAAAATCATGATGGTGCTGATGCCTACCATACCTTGCAGCAGGGTCGCGGCCGTGTGGCACTTCAACGCGGTAACGGTGTCCATACCGGAGAATTGGGCCACCACCCAGAAATAGCTGTCGTTGACGTGGGAGACGGTCATGGCCCCGGCCCCCACGGCCAGCACCACCAGGGCCCGGGCTGCGGGCGCGGTCAGCCCCAGGGGGTCCAGGAGGGGCGCCACCATGGCGGCGGTCGTGATGATGGCCACGGTGGATGAGCCCTGGGCGGTCTTGAGCAGCAGGGCCAGCAGAAACGGCAGCACGAGGCCTATCTCCCAGCTGACCATGGCAGCGCCGATGGTCTCCCCAATACCGGTGCTGCGCAGGATATTGCCGAAGGCTCCTCCGGCGCCGGTAATCAGGATGATGGCCCCGGCATTCTTCAGACCTGCCGACACCCATTCGAAGCGCTCGGCGGCCACGGTGCCGGCGCGGGCGGCGAAAGCCGTAAAGACTCCCAGCAGCAGGGCGATGACAGGCTGCCCCAGGAACCCGAGGGCCGCGCTGAAGCTCCCGTCGCCGAAAGGCCGGGTCGGGTACTCGGCCACCGAGCGCAAGGCAATGAGGCCGATGGGCAGCAGGATCGGCAGCAGGGCCCGCCAGGGCGGCGGCTCGGCGGTTTCGGCACTCTCTTCCAGCGGCGGCAGATCGGCGGGCGAGATGTCAAACCTGCGGGCGTAGAGCAACGCCCAGGCCAGTCCCACGCCCGTCACCGGCACGGCGACGACCAGGCCCAGCATCAGCACCAACCCCAGATCGGCCCCAACGGCGGCGGCCGCGGCCAGGGGACCGGGGGTCGGCGGCACGAACACGTGGGTGGCATAGAGGCCCGTGGAAAGGGCCACCGCCAACACCGCCATAGAGATGCCGGTTCGCCGGCTGATGGCCCGGTTCAGGGTGGAGAGAATGACGAAGCCGGAATCGCAGAACACCGGAATGGAGACCACCATGCCGGTGATGCTCATGGCCAGGGGGGAGCGGCCCTGGCCTACCAGCCGCAGCAGGGCCCCGGAGATAGCCCTGGCGCCGCCGTTACGCTCGAGGACGGTGCCGATGATGGCACCGCAGGCGATCACAATGCCGATGCTCTGGAGGGTCTTGCCGAAGCCCTGGCCGAGGCTGGCCAGGATGGCGCTGCCCTCGAGACCGCCGGCAAAGCCCATGATCAAGCCGGCCAGCAGCAGGGAGAGGAACGGATGCAGACCCCAGCGGGTGGTGCCCAGCACGATAAAAACCATGACCGCCAGCAGAATGAACACCGTTGACATCCTGGCCCCCTACCGGTAAATCTTCACGCCGGCATTGTTCCGCGCCACGATGATCAGCGAATCGCCCCCGGCCGCCCCCAGCCTGAGCATGTGGCGGATTTCCCCGGTCACTGCGAAACCGCTCTGCTGCAGCGTGGCCGGCTGGAATGAACCGCTGCCGTCGCCCAGGAGCAACGTGCCGTAGCTGGCGTCATACCGGCCCCGGTCAGGGGCCACCCCGAAGAAATTGCCGCCCAGCAGGATGTCACGCTGGCCGTCCCGGTTAAAATCGCCCAACAGCACGGCATATACCGGCGAGAATTGCGCTTCCTCAGGCAACGGCTCCACGCCGAATGTGCCGTCGCCCCGGTTGAGCAGCAGGGTGCTGGCGAAGTGGGTCGCCGTAAGGACGGTCGCTGCCGCAAGTTCCCCGGCAGGGAATATCCGGGCAATCGATTGTCCCCCGTAGTCGGCGCTGGCGGGATACTTTTGCTTGAGGGCCGGAATGGCCGTGGTCAGCAGCTCATAGGAGGCCAGCGGATAGTAATCGCCCTGGGCAGCGTAGGCCAGAATTTGGTCCGGCCGGCCGTTGCCGGAAAAATCGTGGATGAACAGCTTGATGGGCCGCTCGGCGCTGGCCTTGAGCAGGGAGTTCCGCCCCAGGTTCCCCGCCACCAGGTCCACCAACCCGTCCCCGTTCAGGTCACCGGCGGCAACGGTCGTCCACCAGCCCCGGTCCTTATCGAGGCCGTACTCGGCAGTGACATTCACCAGCCGGCCGTCGAGGTTATGGAAAACCGTCACCGGCATCCACTCACCCACCACCACCAGGTCCGGGAAAGTGTCGCCGTTCAGGTCAGCCCAGAGGGCGTCCGTGACCATACCGAGGCCGGCCAGCCCGGGAGCGAGGGTTGCGCTGCCATCGGAAAACCGGCCCTGGCCGTCATTGACCAGCAGATAGCTGTCCGGGGATGAGCCGTAGCGCCGGGATATCGAGCGGCTGCCGACAAACAGGTCGATGTCGCCGTCAAGGTCGAAATCGGCGGCAGCTACCACGGATCCGTTGGCAAATATCTGCGGGAGATGGGCCTCGGCCCGGCGGAAACGGCCGTCCCCCTGGTTGAGATACAGGCGATCCTTCAGCGCCGGCGCCTGGCCGAAAAATTCATTGCCCCCACTCACCACGTACAGATCGGGCCGGCCGTCGCCGTTGGCATCAAAAAAGAGGGCGTCGACATCTTCGTTCTGGCCATCCCTGATGAACACCGAATCGCTGGACGCGGTAAAGCCCCCGGACCGGTCCTGCAGGTAGAGGGCGCCCGGCTGGTGCTTGGCCCCGCCCAGGAACAGGTCGTCAAGGCCGTCGCCGTTCACATCCGCCACCGCCGCCGCCGGACCCAGGGTGGAGATAAAATGGGGGATAAACGGTTCCCGGTTGAACTCGATGAAGCGATTTTCCCGGTGCCGGAAGGGGAGGCCGATGCGGCCGGTGATGTCCTCCAGCCAGGGCTGGCCCGCATCCGGAAGTGACGCCGTTGCTTGAGAAAGGGCCTCGGTCTGGCGGAGCGTCACGGTCTGGTTGACAGGCAGGTCCAGCAGCACCTGGCGCTCGCCGGTTGGCCAGAGGACCACCAGCGAATCGAGGCGGCCCACGGAACCGAGGCCGAAGTTGAGCACCGGTTCCACCGACGACTGGAATCCCCGGGTCGGAGCCAGCTCCTGGAAAAATTGCCGCTCCCCCGCATACAGGCTGACCCGTGAGCCGAGACCGAAGGTGTTCAGGCCGGCGCCGGCCAGTATGACCTTGAGGTAGTTGGCCGGGCGCAGCGGATCGGGCCGGTCATCGTAGAGCCGGTTCCGGTAAATGTCCGCCGGCGCGTTGGTGTTGTTCACCACCAGGTCCATTGCACCGTCGTTGTCAAAATCGGCATAGGCGGCGCCGCTGGAGAATCCGGGCCGGGCCAGACCCCAGGCGGCAGCCCGGTTGGTAAAGGTGAGGTCGCCGTTGGCGTGGTATGCATAGTTGGCCTGGGGCACACTGGGCATCTGGGCCACGATCTCGGCCAGCAGCTTCATATCCATGGGGGGGGGCGACTGTTGGCCGTAGCGTATGTTCAGGCGCAGGCGGGGCTCGTTCTGCCGGATGAACTCCAAAAAATCAAGGTCGTTGGGCCGGCGATAGATGCCGTTGGTGATAAACAAGTCCTTGAAGCCGTCGTTGTCCAGGTCCACCAGCAGGGTCGCCCAGCTCCAGTCCGTGGCATGCACGCCGGCCAGCAGGCCGATCTCGCTGAACAGGTGCCGGGCCGGCCCGGAGTCCTCATCCCCCCCCGGCGCCGGACCCCGGTTCAACTGCAGCGTATTGCGCCGGTACTGGGGCTGATAACCGAACCGAAGCTTGACCAGGGATACGTCGTAGGGATCGGCGGTGACCGACGATTTGCGGATGGCCTCGTCCTCCGGCAGCATATCGGCCACCACCACATCCAGCAGGCCATCGTTGTTGATGTCCGCCATATCGTTGCCCATCGAGGCGCTGCTGGTGTGCCCCATGGATGCGCCCAGCGCCTCGGCAAAGGTGCCGTCGCCCCGGTTGTAGTAGAGGTAGTCGTTCTCATGGAAATCGTTGGAGATGTACAGATCGGGATACCCGTCGCCGTTGATATCACCCACCGCCACCCCCAGGCCGTAACCGAGGATACTTTCATGGATCCCCGCCTGGGCCGTGACATCCCTGAACCGGCCAGCCTGGTTCTCGAACAGCTTGTCGCCGGCCTCCGCGTCCAGGATGGCCCGCAGACTGGTGTCGCCGTAGGTTTGCTTGGCGTGCAGCGAGTGGCTCAGCAGATACATGTCGAGGTCGCCGTCCAGGTCGTAGTCGAAGAATGCCGCCTGCCGCGAAAGTCCCCGCTGATCCAGACCGTACTCGGCGGCCCGTTCGGTGAAGGTAAGATCGCCGTTGTTGATGTAGAGCTGGTTGGCTCCGGAGCGGTCCAGGTAGTTGGAGCGGCAGACGTAGATGTCCAGAAAGCCGTCGCCGTTCACATCGGCCATGGTCACACCGGTAGGCCAGCCCTGTGTGTCGCCCCCCACGCCGGCCGACTCGGTGACATCGGTAAAGCGAAAATCGCCCTGGTTGATGTACAGGCGGTTGGTCCCCATGTTGGCGGTAAAGTATATATCGGCAAGCCCGTCATTGTTCACGTCGCCAACCGCCACGCCGCCCCCATCGAAGAAATAGAGATAGTTGAGGATGTTGAAGAGGGGCTCCTGCTCAAGCCGGTTCTCGAAGGTGATGCCGGTATGCCGGGGAGAGAGTCTATCAAAGGTCGTTTCCGCTGGCGTGCCCGGACTGCCGCAACGGACCAGCAGGCCGGCAGCCAGAGCCGGCAGCAGCAGACGACGGACCTGCCGGGAGCCACTCAGGAACAATTTATGGCGCAGCGCCACCGGCCTAGGGTCCGCTCCCTGCGGCCAGGTTGATCATGCTGCGGGCAAAACGGCTGCCGTCCACCTGCCGCGTGTTGTAGGTCTGCCGGTAGGTTGCCAGGGCCTGGTCGCCGGGGTAGGCATCATTCGGGCCGTAAGGATAGGCGCTCATGCCGTGGTAGGGCAGCGGCGCCACGGTCTGCCCGTGGGCGGTGTTGAGGTCGCCGTCCTTGAGCCAGCCGTCGTTGTAGAAAATGAAGTCCCGGCGCCAGCCGTCGGGCAGTTGCGGGGCCAGGGAGGCATCGAATGCCAGACTCAGCTCATCCCCGGCATTCATGATCACGACCCGGTTATCCGAGGACTGCAGCAACGGATGCACCGCGCCGTAACGGGTGACCATACCGGCCAGGTCCCGCCACCTCGCCTCCGCCGACACGGCTTTGTAGTCGGGGATATGGGGACTGTAGGGCGTCCGTTGGCTGAGGGCGGAGAAGCCCCGGAAGTGGAGGTCAGCGGAGAGCGGCGCCAAGCGGGTGATGCGCACCGGCCCGGCCGTGGTCCCGGTGGCGAACCAGGCCTGATCCCAGTATATCTGCATGTTGCTGCGGATGCGGACGCGCCGGTCCGGGGAGCGGAACTTGCCGGTCAGGTCCACGACCACGGTTTTGTCCTTCCCCTTCGGAAAACCGATGTTGGGGAGGACCGTCACCCACTCGCCGTTGCCGTCCAGCACCTGCAGCGCAGGGGGGCTGATCTCCCAGGTCCGGGACTGGCCCACGTTCACATTGATGCTGGCATCGCTGGGGAACACCCAGCCCTTGAGAAACAGGAAAACCGAGTCCGCTGCCGACAGGTCCCCCGGATCGAGGATCAGGTCGTGGGACTCGGTAATGCCCTGATAGTCGCCGGGCACCAGATGGCGGAGATAGTCCCCATCGGCGGCGGCCAGGCGGGGCAGCAGATCGTTTCCCGCGCCGTCCCGGGCCGACAGGGGCACTATTATCTCGCCCAGCGCATAGACCCGGAATGGGGCCCACGGCGGCACGGTGAACTTTTCATCAATGACCACTGCCACGCTGTCGGGGTGGTCCACCAGCAGCAACCTGACCTGGTCCAGGTAGGCGGTCTCCCACAGCTCGGTGGTGAACTGAAGCAGGTATTTGCCGTCCCTGGCCCGCAGCCTCTCGCCGGGGACGAACATATATTCGTCGGTTGAATTGGGGAAGGCGTAAACCGGCTCCCCGGCCATGATGCCCAACGGCATACCGAGGGCACTGGCCCACAGCACATCGGTGACAAAGCCGAATCCCGCGCCGTCCCAAGCGAACAGGTAGGGGCACGATCCCTTCAGAATCTGGCTCTCCATGACGGTGGCCTGCTGCTCGGGGTTGGTGCGCACCTGCTGGACACCGTTGCTCCAGATGACCCGCAGCACCTCTGCGCGGTCCCGGTTGCCCAGACCGAAGTGGGCCACTGGCGAGTCCATAACACGCATCTGGTAGAGCGACCCGGCGTTCACCTCCACCGTCGCGCCGATGCCATAATAGTTGTTCTTGCTGCTGCCGGAGCGCAACGCCGCCAGCCGCACGCTGAGATAATTATGCACATTTCCGCCGTCATTGCGCAGCAGGTACACCCGGCCATCGTCACCGGCGACAATGATATCCAGATCGCCATCGCTGTCATAGTCGCTGATGGCCAACTGGCGGGCCTGCGCCAACTGCCGGGGCAGGGCCTCGGGAGCGCTGTAAAAGGAGCCGCTGCCATCATTGTAATAGAGCCGCACACCCCGGGGCTCCCCACCGGAATTTTCCCCGGATCCGGCCAGCAGCAGATCGAGAAAGCCGTCGTTATCGGCATCAAAAAAGAGCGCCTCGGCGGAGTCGAAACCTTCCAAGTCCCGGCGCATGGCAGGGGCGAGAGTGTCAGGCAAAAAGGCGCCATCGCCCTGGTTACGGTAGAGGGTATGGCGTCCCGGGGCGGTGCCGGACACGTACAGATCGAGGTAGCCATCGTTATTGTAGTCGCCAACCGCCACCACGTCGGCTCCGCCGCCGCCCCCGAGGCCCGTATAGGCGCTGACCTCCCAGAAAAAACCCTGCCGCAGGTTTTCGTACAGGCGCAGACCGGCCCGGGCGTCGGCCACCACCAGATCGATATCGCCATCGTTATCGAAATCGCCCAGGGCGACATCCCGGCCGGCCCCTCCGGCGGCGTCGATGCCGGCCTCCTCGGCCAGTTCGGTGAACCGGCCATCGGCATTGTTGCGGTAGAAGAGGTTACCACCCGGGCCGGCGATCAGCAGGTCGAGGTCCCCTTCCAGATCGAGATCGGCGAACAGCACTGCCAGCCCGCCCGACTTGTGCAGCAGTCCAGCGGCGGCGCTGATATCCCGGAAGCGGCCCTCACCCTCATTGCGGTACAGACGATTCCCGGCGGTGTTGGTGATGAACAGGTCGAGACGTCCGTCATTGTTAAAATCCGCGAAACGGGCGGCAATATCCCGCCCTGGATGGGCGATGCCGGTTGCTTCAAGGGGCCCGGCGAATAGACCGTCCCGGTTGGCGAACAGGCTTGGGGTGCTGCCGCCGGCCGCCGTCGGGCGGGAGACAAACAGATCCTGGTCGCCGTCCTGGTCAAAGTCGCCCAGGGCCAAGACGACCCGGCCGGCAACCGGTTTGCGGGAGCCGGTCTCCAGGGCCGTTCCGCTGACCACCGTGAAAACCAACGCCTCCCGGACCCGGCTGGATGTCTCTGCCCGGGGTGACAGGACCCGGCTGAAGCGGTAGATTGGCTCACCGGCAATGGGGCCGGCCGCGCCGGTCAACTCCTTCAGGGCGCCCTGGAAAAAAGTGGTCTGTTTCAGCAGATTATGGAACATGATGGCCGGCGTCAGGGACTGCTCGGCCTCTCCCGCAGCGATAAGCTCGAGACTGCGCCGGAGCAGCTCGGCGGCCCCGCCAGGCAGGGCCGGCAGCGACTGCCGGAGCAACTCGATGTGCTGCACCGCCTCAGCATGCTTGCCGTTGCGGAGCAGCAGTTCCAGCAGCTGGATCCGGGCCGCCGCATTCGCCGGCAACGCCGCGACCACCTGCGCCAGATAACCTTCCGCTATCTCCCGGCTGGACTGGCTTTCGCCGCCCAGGTGGTACTGGGCCAGCTTGTAGTTGGTGCGCACATGCTGCGGGTGCCGCTTATGGACTTTCTGCAGGGTGCGGAGGGCCTGGTCGGCCCGGTTGGTGAAATCGTAGACCAGGGCCAGCAAAATGCCGATATCGGGGTCGGCCCGGTTAAGCCGGAAGGCTTTGTCCAGCCTGCTTTCGGCCTGATCGTACTGCTCCATCCGGAGGTAGGTGAGGCCCAGATTGGCATGGCCGAGCGGTTCCCTCGGCGCGATGTCGAGCATGCTCAGGAACTCGGCTTCGGCAGCGGACAAATTATCTTCCTCGAGGTAGGCCAGGCCGAGACTCCGGTGCGCCATCAGCCGCCCCGCCGTCTCTGCATCGAGTTCCGTCTCCCTATTGCACCCGCCTGCCGGCAAGCCGATAACGATAATGAGACCCCACCTATAAATGGCCCTCATCTGGTCGCTGCTCCCGGGCGCTGTGGCCCTGCTGGCCGCCTCCCCTGCTCCGTGCCGGGCGGCGGGCGAAGCTCCCGGTTCAACGACCCTGTTGCCTGGATAATTCAATACATCCTCGAGGTGGTTCTGGATTTTCAGGGCTCTTTGGTAACTCTCCACCGCCTGCCGGGGCCGCCCGGCGCTGGGTTGGCGGATAGCTCCCCGATAGGCGATCCAGAATTCCTGGACCGTTGCCCGCTTCCCGGCGGTTTCCTCGTGCTTCGCTTCCGGGGTCCTCCGCGGAGAATTCCCGAGGGCCGGCCACGTCGCGATGAGGATGATAACAGCCAGGGACGCGGCGAATATATAACCGTTTCGCGTGGCGGTGCTACGGAACATTCCCGGCACTCTACGCGAACTGGCGTGCCACCAGTCTAATCTCCCGGTGCCACCTCATAGATCAGGGCTGGGGCATCGTTCCTGGCGACAACAATCACCCGGCGGCCGTTTTGATATGAGAAGCTCAGCATATGGCGGACCGCCCCGGCCAGGGCCAACCCGGTCTCCCGGTTGGGGAGCGCCATAAAACCACCCTTGCCGTCGCCGGAGAGGAAAGTCCCGTAGCCGGCATCCTGCCTCCCGAAAGGCGCCGCCATGCCGTAGAAATTGCCCCCCAGCAGCAGATCGGTCGTGCCGTTGCCGTCGAAATCCTCCGCCAGGATAGCGAACACCGGCGAGAACTGGGCCTCCAGAGGCAGCGGCTCTTCGCGAAAGACGCCGCTGGCCGTGCCGTAGAAGACGCTTGTGGTAAATGTATAGGCTTCCATCCGGGCCGCATGCAGCAGCTCGCCGAAGTTGAATATTTCGGTGACCTGCTTGCCGGCGTAATCGGCATGCCTCGGAAACCGCTCGCCCAGGTAGGGCAGTTGGCTCAGCAGATTGGAGCGCATCAGCAGAGGGTAGCTGCGACTCTCCTTGGGGTAAGCCAGAATGGACTCGCTACGCCCGTTGCCGTCGAAGTCCGCGACATAGAGCAACACCGGCGAGGACAGCGTTGGCTTAAGTATGGAATTATGGCCCCAGTTTCCGGCGATGATATCCGGGCGCCCATCGTTGTCCAGATCGGCAACGGCAACGCTGTTCCACCAGCCGTTGGTCTGGCCCAGCCCGGCCTGCCCGGTCACGTTCAGCAGCCGTCCGCCGCCGGTATTGCGGTACAGGGTTATCGGCATCCACTCCCCCACCACCACCAGATCGAGCAGTCCGTCGCCATCATAATCCAGCCACGAAGCTGCGGTGACCATGCCCGCTCCGGCCGGCCCTGTGCGCGAACTTGATCGCTGGGGGACAAAATTCCCGGCGCCATCGTTCAGCAGCAGGTAGCTGCTGGGGATCAAGCCGTAGCGCCAGGGCAGACTGCGGCTGCCGACGAACAGATCCAGGTCGCCATCTCCGTCAACATCCCCCGGCACGACGCACGATCCGCTGGCGTAGATGGCCGGCAGGGCCTTGGGCCGGTGCGTAAAAACGCCTTGGCCGTCGTTGATATAGAGCCTGTCGCGCAGGGCCTTGTTGCGGCGCGGAAACTCGTTTCCGCCACTGACCACATACAGGTCCAGGTCGCCGTCGCCATCGGCGTCAAACAGGGTGGCGTCCACATCCTCGGACCGGAGGTGTTTCGTCAGGACATCCTCGTTGGTGCTCTCAAAGCCACCGGCTGCCGTCTGCACCAGCAGCTGCCCGGCAAAACCCTTGGCGCCGCCGATGAACAGGTCGTCCAGGCCGTCGCCGTTGACGTCGCCAACCGCCATCCGGGGTCCATCGGTGGAGAGCTTCCGGGGCATGAGGGGCTCCCGATGGAAGTCAACAAAGCGGTTCTCCACGTGCCGGTATGTTAGAGGGAACCCTGCTGTAATATCTGTAAACAACGCAGCCTTAGCTGCCACCGGCTGGGGGGACCGGACGGACGCCTCGCTCTGCTGCAGGGTCAGCAATTGACCGGCGGCCACTGCCCGGAGCGTGGTGCGGGCGCCGTCGGGCCAATCGACGATGAGGCTGTCCACGCTGTCATGGCGGCCCAGCCCGAAGGTGAGCCGGTAATCCAGCGACGACTGGAAGACGCGCATGGGCATCTGCTCCAGCACAAACTGCTCGCGGCCCTTTTTCAGGGTCACCCTGGCGCCGATGGCCCCGGTATTGCCGCCGCTGCCGATGAGCCGGACCTGCAGGTAATGATGCTCCGATTGGGAATCCGACTCGTTCCTGTATATTGCCGCCGGCTGATTAACATTATTGATCACCAGGTCGTTGTCGCCGTCGCCATCCAGGTCGGCATAGACGGCTCCGTTGGAGAAACTGGGCTGGTCGAGTCCCCATTCGGCGGCCCGGTCGGTGAACCGCAGGCCCCCTTCGTTCCGGAAAACGACATTGGGCAGGGGCGTGGAAGGAATCCTGGCGATCAGGCCGGAGAAATCGATCCGGTCGCCGCTGAGAATCTCCCGCATGTTCTCCTCCGCGGAGAGATACTCCAGATAATCCTGATCGGTCACATCCCGGTAAATCCCGTTCGAGACGAAGATGTCCTTCAGGCCGTCATTGTCCAGATCGGCCAGCAGCACGCCCCAGCTCCAATCGGACGCCGCCACTCCGGCCAGCAGGGCCACTTCACTGAACGGCAGCTGGCCAGCGCCGCCCTGGCCGTTGTTGAGCTGCAGCATGTTCCGGGATACCTGCTGATGATACCCCCAGCCGGCTTTCTGCTCGCGCAACTCCGGGGCCTCGAAGGAGAAGGTGGTCTTAAGCCGGTAATCGTCGGAGGGCAGCATGTCGGTGGTGTAGATATCCATGCGTCCATCATTGTTCAGATCGGCGATGTCGCTGCCCATCGAGGCCAGGCTGGTCAGGCGCAACAAGGTCTCGCCCTCCTCGCTGAAGGTGCCGTCCCCGTTGTTGATGTAGAGGTAATCCCGTTCAAAGAAATCGTTGGCCACATAGATATCGAGCCAGCCGTCGTTGTCGATATCGCTGATGCTGAGCCCCAGGCCAAAGCCGATGACGCTGCCGTAAATCCCCGCCTCGGCGCTGACATCCACGAACCGGCCGCCATCGTTGCGGTAAAGGCGATCACCGCCGTAAGGATCACGCTCCTGCCGCAGGTTTTGGGACAGATCGAAGGTGGTGAGAGCCCGGAAGGCGTTGTTGAGCAGATACATGTCCAGATCCCCATCCCGGTCGTAATCGAAAAAGGCGGCATGGGTGGAATAGCCGGGGTCATCCAGGCCGTACTCGGCGGCGGCCTCCCGGAAAAGAGGCGTCCCGTCGTCCCCCAGGCCCAGGTTGATGAACAGCTCGTTGGCCCGGCTGTCACCGGCGATATTGCCCGAGTTGCAGACGTAGATATCCAGCCAGCCATCACCGTTGATATCGACCATACAGGCGCCGGTGGACCAGTTATGCCGCCCCCCTACGCCGGCCTCGGAGGTCACGTCCCGGAAGCGGATGTCGCCCCGGTTGAGGTAGAGCCGGTTCGTCTCGCTGTTGGCCACCATATAGATATCGGGAAGGCCGTCGTTGTTCACATCGCCCACGGCCACACCGCCGCCATTGTAAAAGTTCCGGTAGCGGAAGACGTTGAAACTGTTCTCATCGGCCAGCCGGTTGGCGGCGCGAATGCCGGTGTAGGAGGGTGGCAGCAGGGTAAACAGCCGGCCGGCTTCGGGAGCCGGACCATCGCAGGTACAGGCCGCCAGCAACAGACCCAGCAGGCCGGCGACTCGCTTAGGTGGGGTCAAGATGGGCACGGCAGGAAATTATCAACGGCCTGGCCGGCGAACGGGAAGCATTTTCGGCCCATAATAAAAAGAGAGCGGCAGTGGGGTGACTGCCGCTCTCTGCGAATGAATCGGTTTTGGACCGGATCAATAGCCCGGATTCTGCACCAGGCTCGGATTTGCATCCAGTTGGCTTTGCGGAATGGGGAAAAGGAGCCTGAAAGCATCAGTAACGTCAGGTTTTAGCGTATAGGCATCAAGAAACGTTCCATGCCTGATCTGGTCCATGCGCCGGAATCCTTCCCAAAGGAATTCAAAGCCCCGCTCATCATAAATGGCCTTGGAAGTAATCGCCGAGAGCGCAGGAAGACCCGCCCGCTCATGCACCAGATTGAGCGACGCAAGACCCCCGCCACTCAAATTAAATTCTGCTTCCGCTTTCATCAGCAGGACATGTGAGTAACGGAAGATGGCAAAGTCAACACCCGAAAACCAGCCGCTCTGATTCGGATCGATAGGCCACTTGAGAATACGGGGTCCATCCCTTTCAGTAGCAGTCAAGAGATTGAATGTTACTTGGAAAATCAATGGCGCACCATCACGATCCAATGCTGAGTCGCCAACAGCCGCTCCACCTAACACATACTGTTGTCCCACCAATATCTGGTCCAGCCGGTCATCCGCTGAATCGTACTCGTTATAGAAGTCGGTCAGAACGGAAAATCCGTTCCAGGGACTCGAGGGAAGCTGATTATAATGCAGGCTTGCCTGATGACGTTCACCGGACGAAACCCCGTCCAACGGAAGCGTCGCCGTAACGAGAATATACTCGGTATTGGCCACGCCCTCATTTGCGAAAGAAAAGACGTCTTCAACAGTCGGCATCAGATCATAAAGACCGGAACTAATAACCGCATTGGCGGCTGCCAAAGTCTCAGTCCACTTTGCTGTCCCTGTATAGACCCCGGCATTCAGGTTGACGGTTGCCAACAGTGTGTTGGCAGCGCCTGTGGTCACTCGTCCGTAACCTGCCGCGCCATGTGTTGCTTCAAGATCGGGCAATGCTTCGGCAATTTGGGCCACGATGAAATCGAACACTTCTGTCGCGGTGTTTCGCGCCGGGGGATTATCCAGATCCGTTTCCGCAGCGGTGACAATGGGTACGCCACCGAACAGATCCAATAACCACCAGTAGAAGAGCGCCCTGAGCACCTTAACTTCCGCAGTATAGGTCTTCACCAGAGTAGTTTGTTCAGCTCTCCCGAGATTGTCCAGTGTGGAGTTTGCCCTGGCAATACCTCCATAGGGGTCTGACCAGCCGTTACTAACGAATCCGGAGGTGACAGTCCAGGTATGCAGCTGCAGCTCCCGCCAGACACCTCCATCGTCCCAGTCGCCACCCCGCGTGGGTACGACCAGTTCATCCGAACTGACTTCCCGCAGGTGCGCAAAGTTACTAAAATCCGCCAGCGCGAGACTGTTATAGACAGGAACCACTGCAGCGGTTAATTCTGCCTCAGTCCCATAGAAGTTGTCCGGTGTGACCAGATCGTAGGGTGATTCGGTCAAATCCGTGCAGCTCCCAGATACCAGTAACACGAAGAAAGACAAGGCTGAAAATCGCATTACCATATTATATTTTAACATAACCATGACTCCTTGTTAAGTCCAACTTATAGTCCAAGGTTTATACCGAATGAAATAGTCTTGGCTTTGGGATAGCTCGTATAGTCAACACCCTCCGATAATCCCATAATGGTACTGACCTCCGGGTCATAACCCGAGTAGTCAGTCAGGGTAATCAGGTTATCGGCACTCACATACAAGCGTAAGTTCTTAAACCGAGCCGTATTAAGCCTGTACCCGAGTGTGACGTTTTGCAACCGGATAAACGACCCGTCTTCAATGAAACGATCCGTGTAGGCCACTGCGGCCGAAGGGTCCATACCATTGTCCACATCGTCTGACGTCTCAATGAAAAGATTTATGTCGTTGGTAGGGTTCGAGGGCCGTTGGTATTCCAAACGGGTGTTGTTTAGAATCTCGTTCCCCTGGACCGACCAAATATAGAAACTGAAGTCTATGTTTCTATAATTGATCGTATTCGTTATACCGAAAGTGTAATCCGGAAATGGCGAACCCAGAATTTCCCTTTCGGCTGATAATGTTTCTTGTCCATCTGCATCATAACCTAAGAATCTAAATCCGTAGAATGACGCAAACGGTTCATCGGGTATAATGATGGATGTAAAGACATTGCTTAACCCGGCTCCACCAATGGCGCCGGTGATAATGAAATCCACATCTTTCCCCAGACTGATCACTTTATTCCGATTGCTGGTAAAATTGAAGCTGGCATTCCAGCTCAGATCTCCCGTGGACATAATCGGCGCATTAAGAAGTATTTCAATGCCCTTGTTTTCAACACTGCCCACATTATCCAGTTTAGTAGTAACCACTGCCGGCTGGGGCACATTGACCTCAACCAACATGTCCGTGGTTGTCTTGGAATACAGATCAATGGTGCCGGTGATTTTATTATCCAACAGGCTGAAGTCCACGCCCAGATTCATATCACTGGTGGTTTCCCATTTCAGTTCAGGATTGGCTAATTGGTTTGCGGAAACACCCGACAGCAATGTGCCACCGATCACGGCATTGGCTCCGGAACCGAGGGTGACCAACGAGCGGTAATTTCCGATTTCCTGGTTTCCGGTGACACCCCAACTGGCCCTTATTTTAGTATCGTCGGTAACAAAGAAACCTACCGAGGCCGAAGGAAACAGACCCCATTTATTCTTTTCACCAAAGCGGGATGATCCTTCCTGGCGGATAGTGCCCATGACATTAATTCTGCCGCCCATATTGTAAGCGACACGACCGAAGAAAGAAACTAAGCGGTTCACATTCTTATAGGAGTAGGGAGCAGACGTAAAATCGGCTCCCCCGCCCAGATTATTGCTCAGCCAGGAATCGGTGACATAGTTTTTGGTCGTTGCGCCAAAGCCACTGTTCGTAAACTCTTGGAATTCATAACCTGCCAAGGCGTCTATATTCGAGTTACCCATGTCCGCATGGTAATTCAGGGTAGAGGTGAAATAGAGATTTCGTCTTTGATTGTTTTCGACAGTAGCTCGCCCGCCAACCGCAGCGGAATAGGGCAGAGTATTGGGTTCATAACCATTGAGAGAGTATGATTCGGCATCCAGGGCCACAGTTGTCCTGATCCTTAACCCCTGAATCAGCTCATATTCTGCATATACGCTGGATAAAATCCGCAAATTTTCTCCGATAAGAGATATTTCGTTGAGAATGGCAACGGGATTCCGGATGCCCGTGGTAGGATATTCATAATACGTACCGTCTGCATTATACACCGGATAGGTCGGATTCATCTTCATGACATTGGTGAATACAAGACCTTCAAAACCAGCCCTTTGAAAATAGGGTGTATTGTCACGAGTTACAAGGCTGGGGCTGAGCTTCAGTCCCAATTTAAGTTTTCCGTCAAGCATGGAATGCCGCACATTCAAGCGGGCAGATATGCGGTTGTATTTAGAATTTAAAAGAATTCCCTCTTGATCCAAGTAACCGATTGAGGCGCGGTATTGTGTCGCCTGAGTACCGGCGCCGAATGAAATGTTATGGCTTTGGGAAATACCTGTTTGCAAGACTGCATCCTGCCAGTCTGTGTCGGCGCCACCATCCTTGGGACCTCCATAAATATCTACACCACTCGTATCTTTGCCAATAAGAGAAACTATAGAGTTGGCATAACTCAAATATTGAGAGGCGCTCATCAGATCCAGCTTCTTGATAATGGTAGAAGAACTGGTCGAGCCACTGTAAGTCAAGGAAATATCGCCTGGACGTCCTTCCTTGGTGGTTATCAGAATCACGCCGTTTCCGCCTCGAGCCCCGTAAATAGCAGAAGATGCAGCGTCTTTCAGAATGTCAATAGAGGCAATATCGTCAGGATTGATCATACCCAGTGGATTATCCTGGGTACCGTTTCTAGTGTTACCACCACCGGTGCCAAAACCACCGGGATTCGCGGATGAGTTACTTATTGGTACACCATCAATCACAATCATCGGATTATTGCTGGCATTTATAGAGCTGCCCCCACGAATACGAATCTTCATTTCGCTGCCAATGTTACCATCGTTTGCCGTCACGATCACGCCTGCCGCACGGGCCTGCAACAAAGACTGAAGACTGGCATTTGCGCCTTGTGTGAAATCTTCTGACTTCAACGAGGAAATAGCGCTGCTCACATCTCTGCGCGACTGCGAACCGTAACCAATGACTACAATATCTTCCCCTATCAAGGCTTCCGGTACCAGAGCCACATCAATGACCCGCTGGTCTCCTACGGTCACTTGCTGAGCCGTAAACCCTATATAATCAAAAACTATAACAGCCTGGGGTGAAATGTCAAAAAGCTCATAGCGGCCGGCCCCATCGGTAATGGTTCCTAAATTCGTATTCTGAACGGTAATGTTGACGCCGATTAACGGCTCACCCGTCGCGCTGGAAGTCACACTTCCCGATACATCATGATCCTGACCGGCCAATGGCCCTATGAATAACAGGCCGAATGCCAGACTTACCGGAACGATCTTGATTCTCACAATCACACCTCCCAGACTGTTATGACGATACCTAAAATTTAATTTTCCCGCAGTGTGCAGGGCAGAGTCACAGGTAAGGGTGAGCCGTATGGAACCGCCCGCCCTGGTCCAAATAGAGCTACGCTATCTTTTTCCGTATAGTGCTTGATGCTTCCCCCGCTCGACAATGTTGCCGTGCTTGAATGTGGCTTCCGAATGGCCCCTGAGTCAAGATAAATCTCGCCCCCTCAGTGGGCCATGGGGTCGCCCGGGGGCTGTTACACTGTCCGTTCTGCTCTGGCGGGATTTCAGCGGGCCGGATTGTCTGTCAGCCTGCCGGCAGGATAAGTGTATATTGATGCAGACCCTCTCCCTCGACAATGTATACTGTCTGGTTCGCGGCGATTCCGCTGAAACTCTGCCTATTGCCGTTGGGCCAGGTAATGGTAATCTCATCCACCCGCTTACGCCGCCCCAGTCCGAAATAGAGCTCCTTGGCGTGGGTGGAGTAGTAGCCGGTTCCGGAGACCAGCATCTGGACGGCGGTGTGCTTACCGGCGGCGATCCGCACCTGGGCGCCATAGGCGTCACGGTTCGAAGAACGGCCTTCCAGGCGCACTTTCAGCCAGTTATTCTTCGCCTCCGAGCGGTTATGGTACAGGACTCCGGCGCCCTGAAAGCGATCGAAAACCTGGTTGCCGTCGGCATCTTCCACCTGTTGCCCGTTATTGGTGACGAAAATATCGACCTTGCCGTCGTCATCATAATCGCCGAACACCGCCGCACGGTGGATTCGTTTGCCGGTTTCCTGGATGCCGGCGGACGCCGAAACGTCGCTGAAACGGCCCCGGCCGTCATTTTCAAACAGCAGGTTCAGCTGCCGGTTATCGCCGCTGGTGGAGTTCAGATGGCCGTTGGCAAAAAACAGGTCCAGGTCGCCGTCATTATCCAGATCAAACAGCCCGGGACCCCAACTGACCATGGGCCAGGTGAGCTTATGCACCAGCAGCGACTCGAAATCCGGGGCGAACAGGGCCGTATTAACATTGTCGGCCAGCGATTTATCGATCCGGTCGAGGCGGGCCAGAACATTGACCTCGGCGGCAAAATTGGTATAGACCAGGTCGGTCCGCTGATCGCCGTTGAAATCCCCCACGGCAATGCCCATGCTGCCGTCTGTGGTGCTCAGTCCGCTGGGACCTGAGAAGGTCTTGAAAGTGCCGTCGCCCCGGTTAAGATAGAGGCTGTTGGCATCGGTGTCGTTGGTGATGAACAGGTCGGGCAGGCCATCGGCATTGAAATCGGCGAAAACGGCCTGCATCGACTTCCGGGCCGCATCCCTTACGCCGGCGGCAGCCGCGACCTCTGTAAAGGTGCCGTCGCCGTTATTGCGGTACAGCGAATTGGGTTGGCCGCCGAAGTCCATCGGAAATCGCAAGTCCGTCTCCCGGGGGCGCTGGGAGAAATCGACATAGGCGGTGACATACAGATCAAGATCGCCGTCCAGATCGTAATCGCCCCAGGCCGAGCCGCCATACCACCTCTCCGGCACCCCTCCGGGAAAGGCCTCGCTGGTGACCGTCGTGAAAGTGCCGTCGCCGTTGTTGTGGTAGAGAATGAAGTCACCGTAATTGGTCAGGAAAATATCGCTGTAGCCGTCATTGTCATAATCGGCGACGGAGACGGCCATCCCCTCGCCCATATCTTCCACACCGCTGAAACTCTGCCGGAATTTGCCCTCGCCGAGATTTTCGTACAGCGCATTGCGGATGGCCCCGGGTCCCTGGCCGTTGACCAGGTAGAGGTCCCAATCGCCATCGCGGTCAAAGTCGAGCCAGGCCGCGCCTGAACCGTTCATCTTGATCAGGTGCAAATGGGCAAATTCTTCCAGGGTCAGCAGCCGCTCCCGCGATTTCCAGAACTCCCGTCCCTCCTGGAACAGCAGTTGCAGGCTTTCGTTGGTGGCCACCCCGCTGACCGTGGGGCCCACTTCACACCACCGCGGCCGGGGGGCATGGTGGATGAAGTCGATCCCGGCCGCAGATTTGCGGTCCTCGAACCGGATGGACCCGCCGACACTGCCCTTGCCGGCGGCCACTGACACGACGCCGGTAACTGTGGCCGCTACTCCCAGCAGCAGCCCCCCGATTAGATATGCCCGTCGATATAACATCGTATGATGACCTGTCCCGATTGTCCCTAATCACCCTGGAAACTGGTTGCCGGCTGCCGCCACCGGCATATCTGTTTGTATCGAGCCAATTTACGACCTTCCCCGGGGGTGCTTCCAAGTGCAGAATGCCGACGGCTGGAGATACTCCCGGGACCCCACTCCTCAACTTGCCCGGCAGCGCAGGCAGCGCCCCATACATTCGCATACCCGACAGTTAGGCCAGTAATCGGTTGTGATCCCGATCACATCGAATTATATTCACGGCGAAGGCTGAACCACCTTCAAATAGCGCACAGTCATTGGGGTTAGCGGTCGCCACAATGTTTTCGGACCGGCAACCCCCGTTTTTTTAAGGAGAAATATCATGCGATTTAAACTTTTGCTGCCAGCGTTTCTGCTTGTGGCTGGAATCCTGAGCGCCCAGACCCGGACTATCACCGGCCAGGTCACCGTGGCGGGTACGGGCGAGACGCTCCCCGGCGCACAGCTGATTGTTAAAGACACGTTCCTTGGCACCACCACCGATGCCGATGGAATCTATAACCTCGAGGCTCCCGAAGCAGAGTTCGACCTGCTGGTCACCTTCGTGGGCTACAAGACCAGCGAACAGACTGTCGCCGCCGGTGTGACCAGCCTGGACATTGCGCTGGAGAGCGATGTGCTCCGTTCCGAGGAAGTGGTGGTCACCGGTATCGCCTCTTCGGTGAAACGCAAGAACCTGGCCCACTCGGTGGCCTCTATCTCCTCAGCGGACCTGGTGCCGGCGCCGGCTCAGACTCTGGAAAGCGCTCTGAGCGGGAAATTCCCCGGCATCACCGTGCGCCAGAACACCGGCGCCCCCGGTGGCGGCATGAGCGTTAACCTGCGCGGCACGTCAACTCTTTTTGGTTCTACCCAGCCGCTGTATGTCGTGGATGGCGTGATTATCAACAACGCCGCCAACCAGTCCGGCATGGACCTGATAACCGCCGCAGCGGGCGCCGGCAGCTCCACGCCACAGGGACAGCCTACCAACCGGGTGGGCGACATCAATCCCCAGGACATCGCCACGATTGAGGTGCTCAAAGGGGCCAGCGCCGCGGCTATCTACGGCTCCAAGGCGGCCAACGGCGTGGTGATTATCACCACCAAGCGGGGCAAGCCCGGCGCCATCCAGTTCAAGGTAACCCAGCGTACCGGCAGCACCACTATTCTGAGGAAGATGGGCCACTGGGTCTACAAAACCTATGACGAGGCCGTGGCCCAGTTTGGGTCCGACATTGCCGACGAAGGATTGAACTCCTCCGGAAGTTGGGCCAACACCGATATTGACTACGAAGGCGTACTGTACGGGCAGGTCGGCGCGCTGAGCGAAACCAATATTTCTGCCGGTGGCGGCACCAGCCGGACCCGCTTCTATGTCGGCGCCACCATCAAGAATGATCAGGGCATCATCAAGAATACCGGCTACAGCAAGTATTCGGGACAACTGAACCTGGATCACCGCTTCAGCGACCGGGCCACGTTGAGCCTGAGCACCAATTTGACCCGCACCGAATCGGACCGTGGCATCACCGGTAACGACAACACCAACACCACGTTCGGCTTCTCGTTGGCCTTTACGCCCAGTTTCATCGACATCCGTCCCGTAAACGGGATTTACCGGGACCATCCCACCAACCCGTCGAACCCGGTGCATACCCGGGATGTGCTGGTCAACAACGAGGTGGTGTTCCGCTCCATGGCGTCCTTCAATTTCAAGTACAATATCCTCAAGGGTACCGGCATGGGGCTCGATTTCATCGCCCAGGGCGGCGCCGATTTCTACTCACAGGAGAACAATGTTTACTCGCCGCCTGAGCTGCAGTATGAGCGCAACAGCGACGTACCGGGTAACTCCACTTTTAATACCGTCGCGAGCATCAACTCCAATCTCTACCTGAGCCTGGCCCACCGGCTGAATATGGGCGGCATGAACCTCTCTACCACCGCCGGCGTACAGTGGGAGACGGCGGACCGCAACCAGGTGACCGTCTCGGGCACCAAGACGGTTCCGAACCAGACCAATATCGACCAGGCAGCCAACATCCTTGTGCTGCACCATATCACCAAACAACAGGATCGCGGCTTCTTCATTCAGGAAGAGATCAACATCGGCGGTATGATCTACTTGACCGGCGCCATGCGCGGTGACCGCAGCAGCGTCCTGGGTGACACCGACAAGTTCTTCACCTATCCCAAGGCGTCCGCCTCGTTCCGCCTCAGCGAGCTCGACTTCTGGGCTCCCCTGGCCGGTATCTCCGATGAGTTCAAGGTGCGGGTAGCCTGGGGCAAGACCGGCAATCTGCCCAACCCTGGCGCCAAGTTCACCGCTTTGCTGCCCAGCAACATCGGCGGACTCTCAGGGCTGGTAACCTCAGGCACCGTGGGTGATGCGGAAATTCTGCCGGAAACCACCACCGAAATCGAATACGGTTTCGATGCCAGCCTGCTGGGCGGCTTTGCCAGCCTCGAGGTGACCCTGTTCAACCAGTCCATCACCGACCTGCTGTTGACCGCCGATATGCCCTCTTCAGCGGGCGCCTTCCAAGAGGTGACCAACGGCGGCAAGATGACCACCAAGGGCATCGAAATGGCCCTGACCCTTAACCTGATCCGCACGGCTGGCCTAGAGTGGAGCTCTCGGATCAACTTCTACAAGACCGAATCTGAGGTCACCCAGCTGGACATTGATCCCTTCAACACCGGCGGTTTCGCCACCTTCCTGGGCACCTACCGTATTCAGGAAGGCTGGTCGCCGACCGCCATCGTGGGATCGGAAACAATGCCCAATGGCGAGCACGTCAAACTGGGCGACGAGACGCCCGACTTCCAGATGTCATTCAACAACATCTTCCGGGTCGGCCCCCTGGGGCTGAGGTTCCTGATCGACTGGAAGAACGGCGGCGATGTGATCAATCTGGGCAACCTGCTGCAGGACCTGGGTGGCACCACAGTTGACTACGGAAAAGCCGTCGATTTCATCGTGACCAACGCTGCCGGCACGGGTGACACCACCATTTCGGTGGATGCGGCCGGTCCGGGCAGGCTGGGCCTGCTGGGCGTCTACACCGCACCCTATATCGAGGACGGCTCGTACATCAAACTGCGGGAACTGGCCCTCGAGTATTCTCTGCCCCGGTCGATTATTGACGGCGTCCTGGGCGGCGCGGTGGACTACCTCACTCTGTCGCTGACTGGCCGCAACCTCTGGATGAAGACCAACTATTCGGGCTACGATCCTGAGGTGAGCCAGTTCGGGAATCTCGCCATCGGCGGATCGGTGGGCCCGCCCCCCCGCCCCTCCCCTCCCGCCATGTCCTTT
>SCKI01000007.1:0-61377 GCA_004124295.1 Fidelibacterota bacterium | reverse complement strand
CCCGTCCTCGCGCAGTATCTTCTTTGACATATCATTCGGCCTGTAACAAGGAGATCATTCCAATGCTGACTATCATTTCGAAAAAAATCAAAAGCGCCGGCGTCGGGCTGGGCGCCCTGGCGATGCTGCTGGGCAGCGGCTGCGAGGCCCTCGACTTCGCCGATCCCAACTCACCGGTTATTGAGACCGCCACGGTCCAGCTCCTGGTCACCGGCGCCGAAGCGGACATGCGCCTGGAGCTGTGGATTTATCTCCGGGACGTCAGTGTCATCGGCCGGGAAGCTTACTATTTCGAGCCGGCTGACCCGCGCTACACCGGCGAACTGCTCAAGAACAGCATCGATCCCGGCGGCTTCCTCCTTACGCGGCCCTGGGCGGGACGCTATAATGTGGTGAAAAACACCGTCCTGCTGGAGGATAAGGCGGCCGAACTCGGTCTCTCGGCAGCGGATCAGGCCGGCGTGGAAGGCTTTGCCAAAACCATCCGGGCCTACCAGCTGCTGCTGAACCTGAACCTGCTGAATGAGAACGGTCTGCAACTCGATTTCAGCGGCACCTTCGCCCCCTTCGCCACCAAGGCACAGGCCTTCACCGAAATTGAAGGTCTGCTGGATGCGGGCAATACCGCTCTGGGCAGTGCCGGGTCCGCTTTCAGTTTCGACCTGTCCTCCGGTTTTGCCGGTTTCGATACGCCGGCGACCTTCGCCATGTTCAACCGGGCATTGGCGGCCCGGGTGGCGGCTTATCAGGCCGATTGGGCCGCTACGCTGACGGCGCTGGGGGGCTCATTTATTGATGTCACCGGCAGCATGGGTACCGGCGTATACCATGTCTACAGCACCTCCTCCAACGACCTGACAAACAACATCTACGAGACGCCCAGCGCCTCCTTCGTCAAGCTGATGGGCCATCCGACCCACGAGACGGACGCCGACGCCGGCGATACCCGCTACAGCAGCAAGGTGTTCACCCGGCCCGCGTCAACCACATTCGATGGTCTGACCACCGATTTGGGGGTGACGATTGTGGCCAGCTCCGTTGACCCGCTGCCGATTATCCGCAACGAGGAACTGCTCCTGCTGCGGGCGGAGGCGAACATCGGCATGGCCGCCTATGCGGCGGCGCAAACCGACCTGGATACCGTCCGGGCCAAGGCGGGTCTGGCGCCGGTGACCATCGATGCCACCAATGCCGTGGCGCAGATGCTCCACGAACGGCGCTATTCGCTGTTCCTGGAGGGGCACCGCTGGATTGATATGCGGCGCTACAACATGTTGGCCGACCTCCCGCTGGACCGCACGGGCGACGAGATGGTGGTCAATTTCCCCATCCCGGAGACGGAGATTGAGGAGAACTAGCAGCGGCATTTCCAGCCACGCAGCAAGGCCCTGGACCTTAACCGGTTCAGGGCCTTTTGCATTGCCGGCCGCTATCCGCTGGCGGCAGGGGGCCGGGGCTAGTCCCCGCCCTCATCGGTCCGGTAGCGCTCGAACCAGGCCAGCACATGGGCCACCTTGGCAATCAGATTGCTGGGCCTGGAGGTGATGCCGTGGGACGCTCCGGGAAAGCGCACCAGCGCCGCCGGCACCTGGCGCAACTTCAGGGCCTGGTAAAACTGCTCCGACTCCGACATGGGCGTGCGATAGTCCACCTCACCGGTGAGCAGCATGGTGGGGGTGCTGACGTTGCCGACCAGGGAGAGGGGCGACCGTTTCCAGTACGCCTCAGGCGCTTCCCACGGGGGGGCCGCAAACCAGTACTTGGTGCTGAAGGTCGCGATGTCGGTGGTGTAGCTGAAACTGGTCCAGTTGATGACCGGTTTGGCCACCACGGCGGCGGAAAAGCGGCCGGTTTTTCCGACAATCCAGGCGCTCAGCACCCCCCCTCCGCTGCCGCCGGTAACAAAGAGCTGGCGCTCATCAATGTAGCCCTTGCGGATCAGCGCATCGACAGCGGACATAAGGTCGTCGTAATCCTGGCCGGGATAGTTGTGGTGGATCAGGTTGCCGAACTCGGCCCCATAGCTGCTGCTGCCCCGGGGATTGACATACAGGACCACATAGCCGGCCGTAGCGTAGAGTTGGAATTCGGCGCTGAACCGGTCCCCGTAATTGGCGAACGGCCCGCCGTGGATCTCCAGAATCAGGGGATACTTCCGGCCCTTTTCAAAGCGGGGCGGCTTCACGATCCAGCCTTGAATCTCGCGCCCGTCCGCCGACGATTTGAAACGGATTTCCTCTACCGGCCCCAGCGTTTTGTGCCCCAGCAGGTCCCGGTTCAGGAAGGTGACCTGGCGGCCCCGGGCTGACCCCTTGGCCGCCACGGCAATATCGGCCGGATAGCCGGGCCGCGACAGCGTATAGGCCAGGCGGCCGTTCTGCGACACGCTGAAGGCCCCGCCGGGATAGGGCCGTCCCAGCGAGAGCCCGCCCACATCACGCACCAGGGTCTGTATCTTGCCGCTGAGACTGATGCTGGCCACCCGGGTGTTGCCGGCGTCATCATACTGGAAGTAGAGTCCCTTGCTATCTGCGGCCCAGCGCGGGCTCCCCACATCACGGTCAAAGTCGCCGCTGATGACCCGCTGGCGGCTGCCGTTCCGGGTCATGACATAGAGATGGGTCACCTGGTAGCCCTGGTAGCGGTCGTCAAAACCGAGATAGGCGATACTTTTGCCGTCCGGGGAGACCAGCGGGCCTTTATCGGGCCCCTGGCGGTCGGTGAGGGTCCTGATCGCGCCGCTCTGCAGGGTCACGGCATAGATTTCGCTGTTGAGCGGATCAAGTTCGTCGGTGGGCTGGTGGCTGGCCGAAAAATAGAGCTGCTTCCCGTCGGCCGACCAGGCCGGCCTGCTATCCACGTCATAGCGCCCGGACGTAATCTGGCGGGGAGTGCCCCCGTCTGCGGGCACCACGAACAGCTGCGTGTAGCCATTCTCCAGGTAGCCGGCGCCGTTGAAGCGGTAGTGCAGTTTCTCGATGACCCGGGGCGGCTCGGCCCACTCGGCCCCTTCCGGCTTGGCCGGCATTTTGGCCATGGCCGGGACCGTTTCGGGCACCAGCATGGTGAAGGCAATCTGCGAACCGTCGGGGGACCAGGCCAGCCCGGAGGGCGAGCCGGTGAGCTGCGTAACCCGGGCAGTCTGGCCCGTATCCATCCAGCGCACATAGAGCTGACTCGAGCCGTCATCACGGGCGATATATAACAGCCGCTTGCCATCGGGTGACCAGCGGGGGGAGCGCCAGTCTACGCTTCCGCTGCCCAAGGGCCGGTGATCGGAGCCGTCGTAATTGACGATCCACAGATTGGAGCGGCGGCGATCAACCATGATGTCCATGAAATTTCGGACGTAAACTATCTGCCTTCCATCAGGAGAGATTTGGGGATCCGAAGCATACTCCAGGCCAAAGATATCAGCGGGGTTGAAGAGGCCCGGATCGGGTTTCTTAGCATCAGTATCCCCCCCGCCGGATAACGGGGACAGCAGGAGGATGAAGGCAAGCAGGCGCAGGCTGGCAGACATGGGACAGTTCCTTCCAATGGGCCCGGCTGGGCTGTTAAGGAGATAGATTCAGCAATGGCTGGATTCAGTAATGATACGCGCAATGTTACTCAATAACCGCGCCCCCATGCAATCGACGCCGGGCAGCGCGGCCGGTAGCCGGTCCGGAGCCGCATGCTGAGCGAAACCTACGTTGTTTTGGCCAGCCTGGCGGCCCTGCATGCCCTGCTGCTATTGTGGCTCAGGGGCGGCTTGAAAGAACCTGCCCCGGCGCCACAGGCAGGCCCGCAGCCTCAGGTATCCAGCCCCCAAGTCTCCATCATTGTGGCGGCCCGGAATGAGGCGGCCAACCTGCCCCACCTGCTGCAGGCGCTGCGGGCGCAGGACTATCCCGCCGAACGGGTCGAAGTGGTGATCGCCGACGATTGCTCCGAGGACAACAGCCTGGAAATCCTGGCCCAGGCGGCCCGGGACTGGCCGGGCCTGCAGGTGGTGTCGATCACCTCCCCTGAACCGGGCTGGTCGCCGAAGAAATGGGCTCTGCAACAGGCCGTGGCCCGCTCCCGGGGCGAATGGCTGCTGCTGACCGACGCCGACTGCCGTCCCGGTCCCACCTGGTTGACCACGCTGGCCCGGGCTTTCCCGGAGGAAGGCGTCGGGATGGTGATCGGTCCGGCCCCCCTCACCTGGGCAGGCCGGCAGACCATCTGGCGGCGGGCTCTCCTGCTGGAGAGCAACAGCATGGATGCCCTGGCGGCCGCCGGACTGGGCCGGGGGCTGGCGCTGACCTGCACCGGGCGCAACCTGGCTCTGCGGAGGGAGACCTTCGATGCTGTTGGCGGGTATACCGACATTGCCCGCTTTATCTCCGGGGATGACGACCTGATGCTGCATAAGGTCGCCGCCACCGGCAAGTGGAGAATACGGTTTCAGCGGGCGCCGGAGTGCGCCGTACCGAGCCCCCAGCCGGCCAGCGCCCGACAGTTCATCGCCCAGCGCAGCCGGTTCGCATCCAAGGGCCGGGCTTATTTCAGTATCGGCACGGCGCCCTTCTTCAGGCTGGCGCTGGTGCTGTTGTTTCTGGGCAATCTGGCCGGGGCCGCCGGTTTGGCCCTGTTCGTGTATGGCGCCGGTTGGCATTGGCTGGCCATCCCGGCTGCCGGCATACTGGCCGAAGGTCTGCTGATCGGGCCCTACCTGAAGCAAATCGGGCAACCGTTCCCGCCCCTCACCTTCATCCTCACCGGGTTCATCTACCCCTGGTATGTGGTCCTGTTCGGCATTATCGGAAGTTTGATTCCCCTGCACTGGAAAGGACGCACCACCGGCGTCACCATTCAATAGCAACCTGGGGGGGCATTTTATACAGCTGGATTTGCCCTTTTATACTCGAGATGCTGTTCGTAATATTCCGCCGCAAAAGGAGATGGTTGCATAGGGCGCGTTGCAGAAAGACGCGCTGGCCGCTGATGATAGATTGTTTCAGAGCCAATTTTATGGGCATTACAAGGGCTTGAGATGAGCACCGTTCTGATTATTGACGATTCTACATTCCAGCGCAACAGATTGAGGACTACGCTGCAGGAGGGCGGCTACCAGACCCTGGAGGCCGGCACTGCCGAGGAGGGCTTGGTCATCATCGAATCCGCTAACCCGGATGCGGTATTGTGCGATCTGCTGATGCCCGGCATGGGCGGGCTGGAACTGTTGCGCATGCTCCAGGAAAAATCGAGCGAAGTTCCGATTGTGATCGTTACCGCTGATATTCAGGATACGGTCCGCGAGGAATGCATGCGCCTGGGCGCCAAGGGCTTTTTGACCAAGCCACCGCAAACCGCTGAACTGTTGGCTGCCCTGGCCGCTGTCCTATGAGCCAGGAAGTGTCCAGCACGAATCTCACCGAGGAACATCTGGATGTCCTGACCGAGATGATTAATATCGGGGTGGGCCGCGCTGCCGCCCTACTCAACGAAATGGTCCAGGCCCATGTCCAGCTCAAGGTCCCTACCATCGAAGTGATCAGCCGGGCCGAGTTTATCGCCAATCCTCCCATGTCCGGGAAAATCGATTTCGCATCGGTGCAACTGCCTTTCGAAAGCGATTCTTTTTCCGGCCGCTGCGTACTGGCCTTCCCCCCCAAAAGCGCATCCAACCTGGTGGCCCAATTGACCGGCGAATCCGATGGCGATGGCGCCCTGGGTTATCTGCGCATCAGCACCTTGAAGGAAGTCGGCAACATTGTCCTCAACAGTGTGATGGGATCCATTGCCAACGTTCTGGGCAGCAAGATGAACTACTCCGTACCCAGTTACCACGACGGTGATCTGCAGGATATGTTGAAGGAAAGGGACGGCCTCGTGGCGGCGATTATTATCTACGCCGAGACATGGTTTATTGTGACCGAAAGGAAAATTGAGGGGGATATCCTGATCCTGGTGGGCGCTCGTTCGCTGGCTGCCCTCAGTGAATCTCTTGAACTGTTTTTGAAAAAACAATGATTTCAGACAAGCAGCGTCTGGAACTTGCTGCGCTTCAGTTCCAGGCCTTTGATTACGTTCCGGTCGGTGCTTTTGCCATTGATAAACAGTGGAATGTCGTCTACTGGAACCGGCTGATTGAGCAGTGGAGCGGGGTCCGGGCCAGCAAGATACTGGGCGCCGAGATCACTGAATTCTTCCCGAACCTGAAAGATTCCACCTACGTCGGCCGTATCCAGGAGATTTTCGACGGCGGCCCGCCCACGCTATTCTCATCGCAGCTCCACGGCCATCTGATCCCGGCCCCCCTGCCCAACGGCAAGCTGCGGCTGCAGGACACTACCGTGGCTGGCGCAGTCCCGCTGGATGGCGGCAGCGACCGCTTTGCCCTGTTCATTATCCAGGACGTCACCGATCTCGCCGACAGCCTGCAAAGTGCCCAGGAGAGCGGCAAGCAGTACCGCCGGATTATAGAGCAGGCCAGCGATATTGTCTACACCATCGATCTTGAGGGTTGCTTCACCTTCGTCAACCGCCCCGCTGAAATCCTTACCGGATTCTCCCAGGCAGAGCTGCTTGGCATGCACTTCAGCGAACTGCTGCCCGAGGAAGAAATTGAACGAGTTATTGAGTTTTATGATCGGCAGCGGACCGATCTAATCAAGGAGACTCTGCTTGAATTCACCCTCATGACCAAGTCAGGGGAGCGGCTGTGGGTTGAGCAGCGCGTCGTCCTGGTCCAGGAGGGCGGCCAGTATTCGGGCATGCAGAGCATCCTACGGGACATATCGGAGCGCAAAGCGGTGGAACAGGCGCTGAGCGAAAGCGAGAATCGCTACCGGACCCTGTTCGAGGCTTCCAGCGAGGCGATTGTGCTTAGCCGGGAGGGGGTCGTGCTGGAAGTCAACCCGGTATTCGAAAACATGTTCGGCTTCAAGCAGGGCACCGTCGCCGGCATGCACACGGCCCAATTCATGGCCGAAGAATCCCATGCCACCCTGCGTCAACATATGGAGTCTCAAGACCCGGGCCCCTATGAGTTGGTCGGCCTGCGCAGGGACGGGACCAAGTTCCCCATCGAAGCCCGGGCCAGCCATCTTATGTACCAGGGCAACGATGTGCGGGTGACCGCGCTGCGTGATCTGACTTCCTACAAGCGGACCGAGGCAGCCCTGCAGGCGGCTCGGGACGACCTGGAGCTGCGGGTGGAAGAGAGAACCCGGGAGCTGGAGCAGGCCAATGTCAATCTTCAGAGGGAGATTGCCAGCCGGCAGGAAGTTCAAAAACAAGCCGACCAGCAAAACCGGGACTTGGGCCTGATCAACGAACTCAACCGTGCCGTCAACAGCGGCGCGAGCCTGACCGAATTATTTGAGCTGCTGGCGGAGCATATTAAAGCTGTCTTCACGGGCATCGGCGCCACCATCTACCTCCTGGATGATTCGCGAAACGAACTGGTCCTGCAAAATAAACCGTGGAGCGAGAACATCAGGCAGAAGCTCGCCTCCCTGACCGGGATCGACTTCCCCCCCTCCCGTTTTAGTACCGATAGCCCGGTCGGGAATGCCCTGCACGCCGGTGAGACACGCCTCATTGATACTGCCGCGGAGATCAATGATTGGCTTCGTGGAAACATGAAGTCCGCAGTATTCCCCAGCAAGGGGGATGCCAAAAAGATCCTGAAGCTGGTCCCGGCGATAAACGATATAATCGGCGTAAAATCGATGCTGGTGCTACCCATGCTGGGAGATGATGGCCCGATGGGGCTGATGATCGTCTCCCGGGCCACGCAGCTGGAGGACGAGGAAGTCACCCGGCTGGAGCTGTTATCGAAGCAACTGACCATCCTCATCCGCCGCAAGCAGGTCGATGAAAAGCTGGCCCTCACCGACACAATTATATCCAATGTCCCCAGCATTGTTCTGGTCTCCGCTGAGAATGGGGAAATCATTTTCGCCAGCCCTTCAGTGGAAACCGTCCTCGGCTATACACCGCAGGAAGTGCTCGGCAGCGGCTGGTTCGATCTCGCCTTTATCGACAAGGAGTCAGCGGATAGAATGCGGAAATATCTGGCCGGGGCTTCCAGCGCCACGACCGGACTGCGCCAGGAATCCTACGAGCGCATCAGTTTCGACCGGGACGGCAACCCGCACCATATTCTGTGGCAGGACGCCAAGGGACCGGGGTCACTCCTGATCGGCATCGGCTATGATATCACCGGCTCCAAGGCGTCCCAGGCATCGCTGCTGAAGCTCTCCAGCGCCATCGAGCAGACCGCCGATGCGGTCATCGTGACCGATAGTCAGGGCGTTATAGAGTTTGTCAATCCGGCCTTCGAGACATTGACCGGCTACTCCGCTGCCGAAGCGATGGGCAAGACGCCCGCACTATTGAAATCGGGCCAGCACAAGCGCGAATTCTACGCCGATTTGTGGCAGATTATTCTCGCAGGCAAGCCGTTCCATGGGGAATTTGTAAACAAGAAAAAAAACGGCGAACTGTTCATAGAAGCCAAAACCATTGCGCCCATCCGTGATGTCGAGGGCAAGATCACCCATTTCATTTCGACCGGCCGCGATATTACCCATCAGAAAGAGGCCGAAAATATTCTCGCCCTGGAGCGGGAACGGCTGAGCATCACCCTGCAGGGCCTTGCTGACGGAGTGATCACAACCGATGATACGGGCCAAATTGTGCTGATGAACCCGGCCGCCGAAAGCCTCACGGGATGGGATCAGGCCGCCGCCCTGGGCCAAATGATTGGCCAGGTCTTCAAATCTGCCGAAGGCGAGGAGCAGCTCGATCAGATTATCTGCGCTTTGGCGGCTGAAGGTTCAGCGCCCTTTGAAGAATCCGAACTCGATCTGGCCACTCGCGCCGGAAGCCAGGTGCCGGTCGAATTCAGTGTCAGCCAGCTGCGCGGTCCTGATGGAGCGCTCATGGGCAATGTGGTGGTCTTCCATGATATTTCCGCCAAAAAACAGCTCGACATAGAGCGCGTCCGCACGCAGAAAATGGAATCGCTCGGCACCTTGGCCGGGGGACTGGCCCACGATTTCAACAATTTCCTGATGACCATCATGCTCAACATTGGCACGGCCCGGCTGAAAATAGACGACCCGGCGGTGCTCAAACTGCTGGAGGATGCGGAAACATCTGTCGACCGGGCCAAGGGTATCACCCAGCAGCTGCTCACTTTCAGCCGCGGCGGCGAACCGGTGAAAACGCTCATGGACCTGCGCCCTCTGATAACGGAAAGCTCCCTGTTCGCCCTGCGGGGGACCGCCGTTACCGCACGCATCGACCTGCCCGCTGAACTGCCCCTGGTGGAGGCGGACTCCGGGCAACTGAACCAGGTTATCAGCAACCTGGTCATCAATGCCGTCCATGCCATGCCGAAGGGGGGCCAGCTCAAGATTACGGCCCGGGCAGAGCACATGGGCGCCAAGGCAGTGCGCGGAGACCGCGCCCCGGGACTGTATATTGAGGTGCTTGTCGCCGATGAGGGGGTGGGCATTTCGCCGGGGATTATCGATTCCATTTTTGACCCCTATTTCACCACCCGCAGCACCGGCAGCGGACTGGGTCTCTCATCCTGTTACAGCATTATCGAGAAGCATGGCGGCTGGATCACCGTCGAGTCGGAAGTGGATCGGGGTTCGACCTTCAGGTTTTACCTCCCAGCCAAGGAATCGGTGCTCGACAAGGCCATTGCGGAGCCGGTGCCGGCGCTGGGTCCGGGCCGGATACTGGTCATGGATGATGATGATGCCATCCGGCTGGCCCTCAAGAGCCTGCTGGGCATAATGGGTTTCGAGACCATCGTTACCTCAAACGGCAGCGAAGCTATCACGGCGTTCCGGGCGGCCCATGAGGCCCAAGCCGGATTCAGCGCCGTTATCCTCGATATCACCGTCCCCGGGGGCATGGGCGGCGTCGATACCATTCAGGGACTCCTGGACATTGACCCCGAGGCAAGGGTGATTGTCTCCAGCGGCTATGCCACCGATCCCGTCATGGCCAACTTTTCCGACTACGGCTTCAAGGCGGTGCTCCCCAAACCGTTCAAGCCGGAAAATCTCTCGCAGGTCCTCGGCAAAGTCCTGGCCTGACCCGCCCGCCCCCCAGCGGCCGGCTCCGCGCCGGTTAACCTTTCTCCGCCCGGGCCGTCAAAAGGTCGAAAAGCCCAAGGATAAGGAGAGCCTGCCATGAAAACGATCAAAGCACTTGCGCTGCTGCTACTGTTTGCTTCTGTCATTGATGCCGCACCGGGACGCCACCGGCACCGGGGACAGTTCCGCGGACACAGGGCCCATTTTTCCCAAACCGTCGCGCTCAGGCCTTACTTCGGCATGCCCTACTATGGAGCCTACTATGGATCCTACTATGGGGCCTACGGCGCCGGGTTCTACATGCAGGCCCCCATGATCGGAACAGGCAGCCTGCGGCTGGCCGATGCCGAGCTGATATTCACGCAAATCGAGAAACTTGGCGCCCTCAGAAAGCAAGATTTGCTGACCGAGAAGGAATTTACAAAGGCCAAGAAAAGACTGCTGGGCCGGATCGGCAGATATGTCCGGGCCACCGATAGCGCCGAGGATGCCGCCGAGGTGATCGGCCAGCTCGAGCTGCTGCAGCGCCTCAGAGTGGAAGATCTGCTCAATGAAGCGGAGTATGCGGCCCAGAAAAAGAAACTGCTGGCCCTGATATAATTCGGCCCGAGGCGAAAATGGAAACATTGACCGGGGCTCGGCTGCATAGGGTGGCCCTCCTGTTGGCGGCGTTGCTGCTGGCCGCCTGTGCCGGCAGGAAAATGCCGGGCAGCTGGAAAGACCGGGATATCACTATCGATGGCGAGCAGAACGAATGGCCCGGCCTGCTGGCTGCTCCCAAGGGCCAGCACATTACCGTGGGGACCATGAATGACGCAGATTATTTATATCTGCTGGTCAGTACGGCGGACCGGCCGACCATGGGGCAAATACTGCGCCGTGGCCTGGTGCTGACGATCAAGTCGCCCTCGGACAAGGGGAAATTCCTGCAGATCACCTACCCCAAACCCCGGCAGCCCGGTGACAGGGCTGCAGCAAGGGGCCGGGGCGGTTCCGGCGGCCGCAGGCCCGATTGGGAACGGGAAGTCGCCGGTCTGGCGGAGACGCAGCCGTGGTTTCTCTTGCGCGGTCCCGGCCGGGAGGACCTCATCGAGCTGCCCCTGTGGAGCGAGTCAGGCATCCGCCTGGGGCTGGGCATCTCCAACGCCGGCCAGCTGGTCTGGGAGATCAGGCTCCCCCTGGGGACGACGCCGGAAAACCGCTACGCTCTCCAGGCCGCCCCGGGACAGAACCTCGCTATCAGCCTGGCTACCTCTACCCCGAATTTTGACCGCCAGGGACCCCGCCGCGGCGCTGGCGGTGGCCGCAGGGGCGGCGGACGCCGGCCCGGAGGCGGCGCCGGCTTTGGGGGCGGTTTTTCCGGAGGGCCTGCCGGCGGCCAACCGGGCCGGGGAGCGATGCAAGCCCTAAACTACAAATTCATTATACAGTTGGCTGCACCGGAGCAGGCTGCCTCCAACCCTTAGCGCTGACAGCCGAAACCGGGCGCCCCCCCCCCCGCCGGGTCGGCCCCGCCTTGCAGCGCGCCCCCTGCGGGCGTAAACTTCCTCGATTTCGTAAACGACCCCGCATGAATGACCCCGCATAGAGGGACAGCGCAGCAGCAGGCACATCTCCTTGACCGGACCCCTTCCAAGAGCCATCATAAACCCCCGGCGGGCCTCCAGCGAAATCTGCCGGCCGGCCACTTCCGGGGCTGTGCCCGGATTCTCCGTCATCCGCGGCCGGGGCAGCAACTTTTATCAGGCCGGAGCCAGGCATGGCCATTAAATGGTATCTGGCGCCTGACCAAACCTCCTGGGATCAATACTGGGAAGATAAATCTCTTCAGGCGATGTCGGATGCCGTTAAAAAATACGACTCCGTGGTCAAGGACGTCATCAACCGGAATATCGTCCCCGGCACCGTTTTTTTCGAGGGGGGCTGCGGCTTGGGTCGCTGGCTGGTCTATGCAACCGATCAGGGCTGCCAACGGGTCATCGGACTTGATAGTTACGCCGAACCCCTCAAAATCCTCAAGGCCTTTCGACCGGCAATCGAAACCATCCACGGCTCGGTGGAAGATATTCCTCTGCAGAATGAGAGCGTCGATTTTTATTTTTCGGGGGGCGTCATCGAACATTTCGAGGAAGGCCCCGGCCGCTGCCTGGACGAGGCGCATCGCATCCTCAAGAAAAATGGCCTCATGCTGGTGACGGTCCCTTACCTGAACTACTATCGCAGCTCCCTCAGGCGCTACTTCGTCATGCCCCTGCTCAAGCTGCTCAAGCCCCGGTTCCGGAACCGCAACCGCCAGTTCTATCAGTATTATTACTCCCGCCGGGACATGCGCCGATTCCTGGCCGAGGCCCAATTCACGGTGGTTGAGGCCTGGGTCAGTGATGGATTTTCGACGCCCAGGCAGAGCCTGGGTATCTACCTCGAGTTCCCCTTTTTGCGAGAGCAAGGCGGCCGGGAGTGGGAATTGAACCGGGCCGGTTGGTGGTTGGCCCGCCTGGGCAACTTTTTCTCCAGGGCCATTTTCGGCTCCGTCATCGGTTTTCTGGTTAAAAAATCATCGGCTACCGCCGCCTAATCAGGGCTGCCCTGGCGCTCCCGCTAGCGCAGCGTCCCGGTAACATCACGCCAGAAGGAGCTTCCATGAAACCACCCGCCAGCCGATTGCTTGCCTCCGTCCTTATCCTCAGCGCATAGCTGGCCTGGGGGCAGACCTATACCATGGAACTGTATGACGTGCCAGCGGGGTCCCGGCCCCACGATGTGGCCCCGGCGCCGGACGGCAGCGTTTGGTACACGGCCCAGAGCAAGGGCGCCCTGGGCATCCTCGATCCGGCCACCGGCAAGATCCGCCATATACCGCTGGGCAAAAACTCTGCCCCCCACGGCGTCATTGCCGGGCCCGCTGGAGCAGCCTGGATCACCGATGGGGGCCTGAATGCCATCGTCAAATACGACCCGGCCACTGAGGCCATCACCGTCTACCCGCTGCCGGCCAACGCTGGACATGGCAATCTGAACACGCCGGCCTTTGGCGGAGACGGCAAGCTCTGGTTCACCGGACAGGCGGGGATTTACGGCAGTGTCGATCCCGCTACCGGCCAGGTGGCGGTCTACCGGTCTCCCGGTGGACGCGGTCCTTACGGCATCGCCAGCACCCCCGGCGGAACGGTCTATTACGCATCGCTGGCCGGCAGCTACCTGGGGCGCATCAACGCCGCAGACGGCTCCGTCGAGGTCCTCAGTCCGCCCACGCCCAACCAGGGGGCCCGGCGGGTCTGGTCCGACTCGAAAGGCGTTCTGTGGATCAGCGAGTGGAAGGCCGGCCAGCTGGCCCGCTACGACCCGCAGTCGCAGCAGTGGCGCGAATGGAAGCTGCCCGGCAAGAAACCACGGGCCTACGCGGTCTATGTTGACGATCAGGATATTGTCTGGCTCTCCGATTTCGGCGCCAACGCCCTGGTCCGGTTCGATCCGGCCACGGAGAAATTCACCTCTTTCCCGCACACCAAGTCCCGGGCTGCCGTCCGCCAGTTGCTGGGGCGGCCGGGGGAGCTGTGGGGGGCCGAATCGGGGCGTGACCGGCTGGTCGTCCTGCGCACCGACTGAGATTTTCCCGCACCGGCGCCGCTTTTCCGGGGGTGGTCCCTGCCCGGGGGCCTGAAAGGCAGCCGTTTTAATCGGCGACCTGACGGCCCTAAATTTCGCAAATTTCAGCGCCGGCCTCAGATGCCGGTTGAAGCGAAAACTATGCTGCGCCCCGAAACCCAATTTATCCTCAATGGCGAGACCGTCCGGACCCGGGCGGCACAGGGCATGCTGGTGCTCGATTACCTTCGGGACCGGGCCGGCCTCAAAGGCACCAAGGAGGGCTGCCGGGAAGGGGACTGCGGCGCCTGCACCGTGCTGGTCGGGTCCGCGGACGGCGACAGCACCCACTACCTGCCCATGACCTCCTGCCTCATGCCGCTGGGCGAGCTCCACGGCCGCCACCTGGTCAGCATCGAGGGGCTCAATCTCGACGGCCTCAACCCGGCCCAGCAGGCCATTGTGGATGCCGGCGCCACCCAGTGCGGCTTTTGTACGCCGGGGATTGTGGTCTCCCTGACCGGCCTCCTGCTGCAGCCCGAAACCGGCTCCCCTGAGCAGGCGACCGCCAAGGCCCTCAGCGGCCATCTCTGCCGCTGCACCGGTTATCGCTCACTGAAGGCTGCCGGGGTAGCGATGCAGGAGAGCGTGGGCGACCGGACCGGCATAGATAGCCTGGTGGCTGCCGGGGTGCTGCCCGATACCTTCTCCGGCATTACCCCCCGGCTCAAGGCCATCCCTCCCCGGGCAGACCCCAACGGCCAACCGGCGGCCGGGCTGGTCCTGGCCGGCGGTACCGATCTCTATATCCAGCAGGGCGCGGCAGTGGAGCAGAGCCCGCTCGATCTCCTCGGCCAGCGGCCCGAGCTGCACGGCATCACCCGCGCGGCAGACCATATCAGGCTCGGGGCCATGACCACTTTCGAGCAGTTCGCCGGCCACCCCGCCATCGCCGGCCTGGTGCCGGACATCGAGGCCATCATGGAACAGATCGCCTCCTGGCAGATTCGCAGCCGGGCCACCATCGGCGGCAATATCGTTAACGCCTCCCCCATCGCCGATCTGACCATCATGCTGCTGGCCCTGGACGCCCAACTGGAACTGGCTTCCGGCAGCGACCGGCGCAGCCTGCCACTGCGGAAGTTCTATCGCGGCTACAAGGAACTCGATCTGGCCCCCGGCGAAATCCTCAACGCCATCCGCATTCCCCTCCCCGAGGCGGGCACCCGGTTCCACTTCGAGAAGGTTTCCAAGCGCTGGAATCTGGACATCGCCAGCGTGAACAGTGCCCTGGCTATAACGGTCGTGGATGGCCGCATCGAGGCGCTGCGCCTGGCCCTGGGCGGGGTGGCCCCGGTGCCCCTGTTCCTGGCCGACACCTGCAGGCTGCTAACCGGCAAGCTGCTTTCCGTGGCCACCGTCCGGGAGGCCCTGGAAGCGGTGCAGGCCGAAATTGCCCCCATCAGCGATATCCGGGGCAGCGCCGATTATAAGCGCTTACTGGCCCGGCAGCAGACCATGCTCCATTTTGCGGTCCTGTTCCCCGAAACGGTGCCGGTGGAGGAGTTCTATGCGGCAAATTGACGCCGCACTGCATGTCAGGGGCGAGTCCCAGTACGTGGATGATGTGCCGCCACCGGAGGGGTTGCTGCAGGCCGCCGTCTTCGGCTCACCCCTGGCCCACGGCCGGATCAACAGCCTCGACCTGACCGCAGCCCGGCAGGTGGAGGGGGTGCTGGCCGTGCTCACCGCCGCCGATATTCCCGGTGAGAACCAGATCGGTCCCATCATCGCCGACGAGGCCATGCTGGCCGATGGGGAGGTTCATTATATAGGTCAACCGGTGGCCATTGTGGTCGCCAGCAGCCGCCGTATCGCCCGGCAGGGCGTCGCGGCCATCACGCTGGACTGCTCGCCGTTGCCGGTCATTGTCGATCCCAAGGAGGCTTTCGGCCGGAATGAAATCATCGGCGTCCCCCGGACCATCGCCCGGGGTGATGTGGATGCGGCCTGGGCCGACTGCGACCTGGTGCTGGAGGGCAGTTGCGACCTGGGCGGCCAAGAGCATGTCTATCTGGAAACACAGCGCTCCCGGGCCATCCCCCTGGAGGGGGGCCGGCTGCGGATTCACGCCTCCACCCAGAGCCCCTACGCCGGCCAGCGGATGATCGCCCGCATCCTTGGCGTCCCCTTCAACCGCATCGAAATCGATGTGCAGCGCCTGGGCGGGGCCTTCGGCGGCAAGGAGGACCAGGCCACCCAGTGGGCCTGTGTCGCGGCCCTCTCCGCCTGGCACACCGGCCGGCCGGTGGAGATCGTCCTCAGCCGGGCAGAAGATATGCGCATGACCGGCAAGCGCCACCCCTACCGGTCCGATTTCAAGATCGGCCTCAGCGCCGAGGGCAGGATTCTGGCCTACCAGGTGGCGCATTACCAGAATGCGGGCGCGGGCGCCGACCTCTCGCCGGCCGTGCTGGAGCGGACCCTGCTGCACAGCACCGGCAGCTACGCCATCCCCAATGTGCGCCTGTTCGGCGTCAGTTGCCGGACCAACCTGCCCCCCAACACGGCCTTCCGGGGTTTCGGCGGACCCCAGGGGATGTTTGTCATGGAGTGCGCCATCGCCCGGGCCGCCGAGGCCATGGGCAAGCCGGTGGCGGAGATTCAGCGCCTCAACCTGCTCGGGGCCGGCGACCATTTTCCCTACGGCCAGCCTACCGGTAGCGATTACGCCCGGACGACCTGGGACCAGGCCGCCCGGAGCTACGATCTGCCTGCTATCGAAAGCCGCATTGCGGAGCACAACGCCACCCATTTCGAGACCAAGCGCGGCGTCGCGGTCATGCCGGTCTGCTTCGGCATCTCCTTCACCACCACCTATATGAACCAGGCCAGCGCGCTGCTGCACGTCTACTCTGACGGCAGCGTGGGGCTATCCACCGGCGGGGTTGAGATGGGCCAGGGTCTGCACACCAACCTGGCCGGCATCGCCGCCAGCGCCCTGGGCATCGCGGCCACCCGCATCAGGGTCGAAAGCACCAACACGACCCGCATCGCCAACATGTCGCCCAGCGCGGCCAGCTCCACGACCCTGCTGAACGGCAATGCGGTGCTGCTGGCGGCCAACCAGATTCTGGATCGCCTCAAAAGCCTGGCCGCGGCCGAGCTCGACCTCCCCGGTCCCGCAGATGTCAGCATCGCCGATGAGCAGGTCCTGGTGGGCGGCGAACCGGCCGGCCTGAGCTGGACCGAGTTGGTGGGGCGGGCCTTCAAGGCCCGGACGGGGCTTTCGGCCCACGGCTTTTATGCCACCCCGGAGATCCATTACGACAAAGCCACCGAGCAGGGCAGCCCCTTCGCTTACCATGTGTATGGGGCCGCCATCATCGAGGTGACCCTCGACTGCCTCAGGGGCACCTACACCATCGACAGCGTCAAGATTACCCACGACCTGGGCCGCTCCCTCAACGAGCGGGTTGATCTGGGGCAGATCGAAGGGGGCCTGGCCCAGGGGTTGGGCTGGGTGTCGTTGGAGGACCTCCAATATGGCCCTGACGGCAGGCTGCTCTCACCCGCCCTGGCCACCTACAAGGTGCCCGATGCCCATTTCATGCCTGACGATATCCAGACCAACTTCATCCCCATTGCCGATGACACCAACGCCGCCAGCAACCCCGGCCCCTACGGTTCCAAGGCGGTGGGCGAGCCGCCCCTGATGTACGGCATCGGACTGTTTTTTGCCTTGCGCCGGGCCATGCGCGCCTTCCGGCCCGATCTGGACCTGCCCTTCGTCTCCCCCCTCACGCCCGAGCGAGTCCTGATGGCGCTCTATCCTGAAGGGCACGTGGCATTCCCGCCCATTGCCAGCGCAGTTGAAGCCGCCCATGAGCGCTGACCAGGCCCGTTTCTGGCAGACCCTGGACGGAGCCCTGCAGGGTGGCCAACCGGCGCTGTTGGCCATTGTGGCCGAGCATACGGACCACTCCCCCGGCACCACCGGCGCCCGGATGCTGGTCCTGCCCGGCGGCAAGACCATCGGCACCATCGGCGGCGGCATAATGGAGTACGATCTGCAGCAACAGGCCGCTCAATGGCTGGAAGCGGACCACCCCGGGGCGGAGATACGCACCCTGTTTCACCGGAGCAGCGGTCCCGGCGACAAATCGGGCTTGATCTGCGCCGGCAGCCAGACCAATCTGACCACCCTTTGCCACACGGCCGCCGACCGCCAGGCGGTCTCCACTGCGGCAGCCCTAACCGCCGCCGACAAGCCCGGCCTGCTGCGCATCGGTCCCGGCGGGATGTCCGCGGAGGCCACCAGCGGGGAGCCTGTGGCGCCGCGTATCCGGCTGCATCGGCCCCCTGACCGGGACGGCGCCGGCTGGGCCTACGAGGAGCAGTTGCTCAACTTCCGGCGGATCGCCATCATCGGCGCGGGGCACTGCTCGCTGGCCCTGTCCCAGGTGATGCGGCAGCTCGGTTACACCATCACCGTCATTGCCGCCATGGACGAGCAGGACAAGGTGGCCGGCCAGCCCTACGCCCGGCATGTGCGTCCGGTGGATGATTACCGGAACGCCGGCGCCTGCATCGACTATCCGGGCCTGACCCGGGTCGTCATCATGACCGCCCGGGTGGCCACCGACATCAGGGCATTGCTGGGGCTCCAGGGCCGGGCCTTCCCCTTCGTCGGCGTCATGGGCAGCGCGGCGAAAATAGCGGCCATCATGCAGGGCCTCGATGGGCCGGGTGCTGCCGCCAGCGGGCTGCCCAACCTGCGGGCGCCGGTAGGCCTGCCCATCGGCAGCCACACGCCGGAGGAGATCGCCATCAGCATTGCCGCGCAGCTCCTGGCCGAAGAAGCCGGGGCAAATCCGCAGCCGGCCCTGGCCGCCGACGGTGAGGAGATCGCCGTATGACGGCCCCGCCCATCGACCTGGCCCTGCGCAGCCGGAGGGTGGTCCTCCCGGACGGCGTACGGCCCGCCACCGTGCTGGTGGCCGGCAGCCGGATCATTGAAATTGCCGGGCACGACGAACTGCCGCCGGAGACAGCCGTCACCGATCTGGGCGACCTGGTGCTGATGCCCGGTCTGGTGGACAGCCATGTGCATATCAACGAGCCGGGCCGCACCGACTGGGAGGGCTTTGACACGGCGACACGGGCCGCCGCAGCCGGGGGCATCACCACCCTGGCCGACATGCCGCTGAACAGCACCCCCGTCACCACCACCGTGGAGGCGCTGGAGACCAAGCTCGCGGCGGCCCGGGGGCAGCTGCATGTTGACTGCGGCTTCCTCGGCGGCCTGATACCGGACAATCTGGCCGATCTCGAACCGTTGATGGATGCGGGTGTCATGGGCTTCAAGGCCTTTCTCATCGACTCCGGGATTGACGATTTCCCCGCCGTCATTTCCGCCGAACTGCAGGCGGCCATGCCGCTGCTGGCGGCCCGGGGGTATCCGTTGCTGGTCCACGCCGAAGTCGGCTTCGATTTTGGCAGCAGCAACGGCGACGGCTCCTATGCCGCCTATTTGGAGTCCCGGCCCCGAAGCTGGGAAAATGACGCCATCCGCATGCTGGTGCAGTTGTGCCAGGACTTCGGCTGCCCGGTGCATATCGTGCACCTCTCCTCCGCCGACGCCCTGTCCATCATCGCCAGGGGCCGGCGGAACGGTTGGCCGCTGACGGTGGAGACCTGTCCCCACTACCTGTTTTTCGACGCCGAGGAGATTGCGGACGGGGATACGGGCCTGAAATGTGCCCCGCCGATCCGCGAGCGGGAGAACCGGGAGCGGCTCTGGAAGGGGCTCAGCGGCGGCCTTATAGATGCCATCGTCTCCGACCATTCGCCCTGCACACCCGATCTGAAACAGCTCGGCGGGGGCAATTTCCGCACAGCCTGGGGCGGCATCGCCTCGCTTCAGTTCACCCTCCCGGCCGTCTGGACCGAGGCCCGGGAACGGGGGCATTCGCTCACCGAAATTGCCCGCTGGATGTGCGCCAAGCCGGCCGAGCTGCTGGGCCTGACCGGCCGCAAGGGAGCCCTGCGCCCCGGATACGACGCCGACATCGTGGTCTGGGACCCTGACGCAGAGTTCACCGTTACACGGGCGATGACCAAGCATAAACACCCCTTCACGCCCTACGAGAACCGGACCCTGGCAGGGACCGTCATGGCAACCTACCTGCGGGGCCGCAAGATTTATGCCGGCGGCGAGCTGCTGGCGCCGGCCACGGGCGAAATTCTGCTGCGGCAGGACGGCTGAAAAATGCCCCCGGGGGAACACGACTTCACCGGGCTGGTTGACCTGGCCGCCGAACGGCTGGGGGGCCGGGCCCTGTTGGCCAGCGATGAATTCTTTGCCCCCAAGGAGAACCTCCTGAAGCCGGGACGGGGCGAGTTCAAGCCCGGCCTCTTCACCGATCACGGCAAGTGGATGGACGGCTGGGAGAGCCGCCGGAAGCGGGGTCCCGGCAACGACTGGTGTGTCATCCGCCTCGGCCTGCCAGGGGTCATTGCGGGGGTCAATATCGACACCCACCACTTCCTGGGGAACCATCCCTCCCATGCCTCAGTGGACGCCGCCGACCTGCCGGACGACCCGCTCCCGGAGAACATACCGGATGCTGCATGGACTCAAATCATTACCAAGGTTCCTCTGGAACCCGGCGCCGCAAACCTGTTCCCCGCCACCACCGAGGGCCGCTGGACCCATGCCCGGCTGAACATTTTCCCGGATGGCGGGGTGGCCCGGTTACGCCTGTTTGGCCGTGTCACGCCGGACTGGGGCCGCTTCAGTCCCGGCGAGGCCATCGACCTGGCGGCCATCGAGAATGGCGGACTGCCGGTGGCCTGCAGCGACATGTTTTTCAGCGCCATGCAGAACCTGATCTTGCCGGGACCGCCCCTGAATATGGGTGATGGCTGGGAGACCCGCCGGCGGCGGGGGCCGGGCCACGACTGGCTGGTGCTCCGGCTGGGCCGGGCGGGGACTATCAGGCGCATCGTGGTGGACACCACCCATTTCAAAGGCAACTATCCCGACCGGTTCAGCCTGGAAGGGTGCCATGCGCCGAATGCCGCCGAGAGCCCGTTCGATCCGGCGGCGCTGTCCTGGAGTGCCATTCTGCCGGCGACCAAGCTCCTTGCCGACAAGCTGCAAGAGTTCACCGGCGAGATTGCAGCGGTTGGCCCCTGGACCCATGTCCGGCTCAATATCTATCCCGATGGCGGGGTGGCCCGGCTGCGCCTGTTCGGTGATCCGGCTGAAAGTGCGCCGTAGATGGAGCGAACCGCTAAGGTCCTCCGGCCCGGATTGGCGCGGCTGAACGAGGCCACTCCCCAGGCCGCCCGGGTGTCGCTGCTGCGCTGCTGCGGCTCCTCGCGCTGGGCCGAAGAGATGGCCGCCCGTCGGCCCTTTTCCGATGCAGATGCCTTGCTGGAAACGGCAGCGACCCTATGGCAGGGGCTGGACCCCGCTGACTGGCGGGAGGCTTTCGCCGCGCACCCCAAAATTGGCGATTTGCAAAGTTTGCGGGATAAATTCGCCTCGACAGCCGACCTGGCGGTTGCCGAGCAGGCCGGCTTGGGCACCGCCACAGAGGATGTGCTGGCGGCCCTGGCCCGGGGAAACAGCGCCTACGAGGCCCGTTTCGGATACATATTTATTGTCAGCGCCGCCGGCAAAAGCGCCGCCGAAGTGTTGGCCCTCCTGGAGGCGCGTCTGGGCAACGAGCCGGCAGCGGAAATTTCCAGCGCCGCCGGGGAGCAGCAGAAGATCACCGCCCTGCGGCTGGGACAACTGATCGGGTGACAACTGGCCCAGTGGGAGAAATCCCGCGATGGTTCGAGTCTTTGGAGTTTATCCCGGGCTTTTAGCGGGGCGGCACGTAATTTTACAAGCCGCTTCAGGGGCTTGTCGCGCTGCAAACGGCCGAATCATGGCAATCTTGGGGGAATCGTATGAAGGCAATTGTACACACAGAATACGGATCACCGGATGTTCTCCGACTTGAAGAGGTAGAAAAGCCTGCTCCCAAGGACGACGAGGTACTGGTGCAGGTTCAGGCGGCGTCCTTAAACGCATATGACTGGCATATGCTCAGAGCTGACCCGTTCATTGTCCGCCTGATGGGCGGGGGGCTTCTGAAACCAAAAAACAAGATACTCGGAGCCGACATAGCAGGGCGGGTTGAAGCCGTTGGCAGAAACGTAAAGCAGTTTCAGCCAGGCGATGAGGTTTTTGGGGACTTGGCCTCGAGGGGTGGGGGCGGATTTGCCGAGTACGTATGTGCGGGTGAAACTGCATTAGCGCCGAAACCGGCCAATTTGACATTCGAGGAAGCGGCGGCCGTACCTATGGCGGCCGTCACCGCCCTGCAAGGCTTACGCGATAAAGGAGAGATTCAACCGGGGCAAAAGGTGTTGATTAATGGCGCGTCCGGTGGCGTGGGTACGTTTGCGGTGCAGATTGCCAAATCGTTCGGAGCTGAGGTTACGGCGGTATGCAGCACGAGGAATCTGGACATGGCGCGTTCGCTTGGCGCGGACCAGGTCATTGATTACACCCAGGAAGATTTCACCAAAAATGGGCAGCATTATGACCTGATTCTCGCTGCTAACGGATATCATCCGATCTCAGATTATAAGCGTGCCTTAAGCCCCAAGGAAGTTTATGTCGTCAGTGGAGGTTCCATGAGGCAACTGTTCCAGGCTATGCTCCTGGGACCACTGATGTCGATGGCCGGGAGTAAGAAAATGGGCGCCCTCTCGACGAAAATGAAGCAAAAGGATTTGGAGTTTATAACTGAGCTTCTTGAAACCGGGAAAGTGGTGCCTGTGATAGACAGGCGCTATCCGCTCAGTGAGACTGCCGATGCGATCCGGTATCTTGAAGAAGGTCACGCCCAAGGAAAGATCGTCATAACTATGGCACATAACGACTAAACCTGGCTTAGCGCTGCAGCGGACTTGCTCTTTAGTAACCTGATAAAATTCTGCCACAATTCCAAATCCTCCTCGTGGGGGCCTGGATTTAAAGTCCACTGGGCGTGAGCAAAACGGACAATGCTTGAATAGACAATGATGCTTGAAAAAACAATGCAGAGAACATTTACCCCAGACATGCTGGATCCGCTGACCGGCCGGCTTGAGGCGGCCAACCGGGCCTTCGATGCCGTTTTCCCCGGCGAGTCCGGCGACCGGCAGGCGGTCCACACGGTCTATGGCGGCGCGCAGATATTCAAGGCCGACACAGCCGCCAAGATGGGCCGGGCCGCCCTGCGCCAGCTGGAGACCTACGCGCCCAATTTCGCCGTCTTCGCCAAGGTGTTCGAGTTTGCAGGCAGCGCAGCTCTGCCCGCCGCCGCCGCCGTGGCCGGCATCGAGAAATCGTTGGCCGCTGGCGAGACCGATTCGGTCCCCGGCGGCAATGCTACACGGCTGGCCTGGACGGTCTACAACCGGGTGCTGGAGAAGCTCCTGCGGGAGCCGGTGGAGGACTTCCGCATCGATTTCGAAGACGGCTTCGGCAATCGCCCCGATGACGAGGAGGACGCCCAGGCCGAACGGACCGCCGGCGAAGTGATCCGGGGCATGGAAGCCGGCAGCCTGCCGCCGTTCATCGGCATCCGCATCAAAGCGCTTTCCGCCGAGACCCAGGCCCGGGCCGTACGCACCCTGGACATCTTTGTGACCACCCTGGCCAACGGCACCGGCGGCCGGCTCCCGGACAACTTTGTGGTGACCCTGCCCAAAGTGACCATACCCGAGCAGGTCACGGCGCTGGTGGAACTGTTCGAGCTGCTGGAGGGCCGCACCGGTCTGGCCGAGGGGGCGCTGCAGCTGGAACTGATGGTGGAGACGCCCCAGTCGCTGGTTACCGCTGCCGGAGAAATGGCCCTGCCCGGGCTGGTGGCCGCCGCCAGGGGGCGCTGCGTCGCGGCCCATTTCGGGGTCTATGATTTCACCGCCTCCACCAACATCACCGCCGCCTACCAGAGCATGACCCATGCCATCTGCGATTTCGCCCGGCACATGATGAAAGCCTCCCTGGCTGGCACGGCGGTGCGCCTGTCCGATGGCGCCACGAATATCATGCCGCTGGCGCCGCACAAGGCCCCTGAGGGGGGCGATCTCACTCCCGGCCAGATCGAGGAGAACCGGCTGGCGGTGCATGGCGCCTGGAAACTGGGTTTCGACCACATCACCCACTCCCTGCAGAACGGCTTTTACCAGGGCTGGGACCTGCATCCGGCCCAACTGCCTATGCGTTACGCGGCCCTGTACAAGTTTTTCCTGGACGGTTGGGACCAGTCCTCCCGGCGGCTGCGGGCGTTTATCGACAAGGCGGCCCAGGCCTCCCTGCTGGGCAACGTGTTTGACGATGCCGCCACCGGCCAGGCGCTGCTGAACTATTTTCTGCGGGGCCTCTCCTGCGGGGCCATCAGCGAGGCGGAAATCGAAGCGGCAGGCTTGTCGCTGGAGGATATCAAGACCCGGTCGTTCAAGGCCATTATGGAACGGCGGCAGAGCTGAAAGGAGCCTGATCATGAGCAATCCCCTTACCACCCATGTGCTGGACACCGCCAGCGGCAGCCCGGCGGCAGGTGTCGGCCTCAAACTGGAATTCTGGCACGATGGAGACCATTGGCACGAAATGGGCAGCGCAAAAACCGATGCGGACGGACGCTGCGGGACGCTGCTGGCAGACGCTGATGAAATCGGGCCGGGCCTCTACCGGCTCACCTTCGACGCCGGGGGCTACTTCGCCGGTCGCGGGCAGGAGAGTTTCTACACCTTGATCCCGGTCGTCTTCCGCCTCGCGGAGCCACAGCCACATCTGCATGTGCCGCTGCTGCTCAGCCCGTTCAGCTACTCCACCTATCGCGGCAGCTGAATGCCGGCCCGCCGCTAAACCATACCCTTATTGGGGGAAGCATGGACATTGACCTGAACAGCTGGCTGAACCTGTTGCTGCGCTGGTTCCACGTTATCCTGGGCATTACCTGGATAGGCCAGACCTACCTCTTCAACTGGCTGGAACGGCGCATGGAAGCCCCCCCCGGCGACGGACAGGACAACATTTCCGGCCAGGTCTGGATGGTGCACAGCGGCGGCTTCTTCAAGGTGGAGAAGCAGGCCCGGCCGGCCATCATGCCCCAGAAGTTGCACTGGTTCAAATGGGAGGCGGCCCTCACCTGGATCAGCGGCATGCTGTTGCTGGCGCTGGTCTATTACGCCGGCGGCCTGATGCTGGATTACGACAGCGAGCTGAGCAACGCCGCCGCCATCGGCCTGAGCCTGGGCATCCTGGTGGGCGGCTGGATTCTTTACGACCTGGCCCTGCGCCTGGCGCCGATGGACAACGATCTGCTGGTGGCGGCAGTGTCCTGGCTGGCGGTGCTGGCGCTGGCCTGGGGCCTGCAGGGCCAGTTCAGCAGCCGGGCAGTCTATATGCAGGTGGGGGCCCTGTTCGGCACGGTGATGGCGGCCAATGTCTGGCTGCGCATCCTGCCGGCACAGAGCCAGATGCTGGCGGCTACCCGGGCCGGGGAGATACCCGACATGACCCTCGGCGCCCGGGCCAAGCGGGCCTCGAAGCACAATACCTATATGTCGGTGCCGCTGATTTTCATCATGATCGGCAGCCATTATCCGACCATTGCTTACGGCAGCGATGCGAGCCTGGCCGTGCTGGGCGGGCTGATTCTGGTGGGTTGGGCCGGCGCGAAGATCATGCGCGGCTAGCCCCGGTCCCCCGGCCCCGGCAGATTATTCCCTTTATCATGCCGGGGGCGTTATGGTTACTTTTGAGCCCCGTCAGCAGTGACGGGAATTTTGGGTGTAAAAATCAATCCGTAGAGGCAGCAATCCAGAGGCAGCTATGAAGTACCCCGCGCTTACCAATGTCATCGGCGGCCAGCCTGCGCCAGCCAACGGCGCCCTGCTGGATGTCTTCAGTCCCCGCAACGGTGAAAAGATTTCCACCGTGCCCCTCTCCTCTGCCGGCGAGGTGGCGGCGGCGGTGGCCGCAGGGCAGCAGGCCTTTCCCGCCTGGGCCGAACTGCCCATCAAGGAGCGGGTGCAGGTCTTTTTCCGCTACCGGACCCTGCTGGAGAAACAGGCCGACGATCTGGCCGACCTGGTTTCCGAGGAGAACGGCAAGACCCATGACGAAGCGATGGCCGAGGTGCTCAAGTCCATCGAGCTCACCGAGTTCGCCTGCTCCCTGCCGCAACTGGTGTCGGGCAAGGTCCAGGAGGTAAGCCGGGGCGTTGAGTGCCGGTCCGAGTACCGGCCCCTGGGGGTGGTGGCCTCCATTACGCCGTTTAATTTTCCCAACATGGTGCCCAACTGGACCATCCCCAACGCCCTGGCCCTGGGCAACGCCATGCTGCTGAAGCCATCGGAGCAGGTGCCCCTGAGCGCCATGCGCATCGCCGATCTGCTGGCCGAGGCCGGCCTGCCGGACGGCCTGTTTAACGTGGTCCACGGCGGGCAGGAAGTGGTGGAGGCCATCTGCGACGATCCCGGCATACAGGCCGTTACCTTCGTCGGTTCCACCAAGGTGGCCAAACTGGTCTATGTCCGGGCCACCTCCAATCTTAAGCGGGCCCTCTGCCTCGGCGGGGCCAAGAACCATCTCATTGTGCTGCCCGATGCCCACGTGGAGATGACCGCCAGCAATGTGGCCGCTTCCATGTCCGGTTGCGCGGGCCAGCGCTGCATGGCCGCCTCTGCCATGGTGGCGGTGGGCAACATCGATGCCATTATGGAGGCCCTCTGCGAGGAGGCCCGGAAGATCATTCCCGGCAAAAACCTGGGGCCGGTGATTTCCCGGGCGGCCAAGGAACGCATCGAAGGGTACATCACCGCAGCCGAGGCCGAGGGGGCCAAGATTCTGGTGGACGGCCGCAATGTTACCGTCGAAGGCCACGAGGACGGCTACTACATCGGCCCCACCATCATCGATTTTGTGACGCCCGATATGAAGATCGCCACCGAGGAGGTGTTTGGTCCCGTGCTGGCGGTGCTGCGTGCCGACACGGTGGACCAGGCCCTCGAAATCGAGAACGGCTCGAACTACGGTAACGCCTCATCGGTGTTCACCCAGTCGGGCGGTCTGGCCCGCTACGTGGCCGAGCATGCCAGCGCCGGGATGATCGGCATCAATATCGGCGTGCCGGTGCCCCGGGAACCGTTCTCCTTCGGGGGCTGGAACGAGTCCCGCTTCGGCGTCGGCGACATCACCGGCGAAAGCTCCATCGAGTTCTGGACCAAGCTGAAAAAGACCACCATCAAGTGGAACCCGGAAGCGCGCACCAACTGGATGAGCTGAGCGGCCGGAGGCCAGCAGTTATGCCCCCTCCACCGGCAGCCGAGGTAGCCCGAATAACCGGGGAACCATGCACGATCAGATCGTAGAACTGACCGCCGACCTGAGCGGCTCGCCCCTCTACAGCGACGACCTGGCGCCGGTCCCGGCTGCGGGCCGCACCTGGAGCATGTGGAACATCAGCGCCCTGTGGATCGGGATGGCGGTCAACATTCCCACCTATATGCTGGCGGCCGGGCTGATATCCGCCGGGATGAACTGGCTCCAGGCCCTGTTCACCATCACTCTGGGCAACTTGATTGTGCTTGTGCCGATGATGCTGAACGGCCACGCCGGGACCCGCTACGGTGTGCCGTTTCCGGTGTTGCTCAGGGCCTCCTTCGGGACGGTAGGCGCCAACATTCCGGCCCTGATGCGGGCCCTGGTCGCCTGTGGCTGGTTCGGCATACAAACCTGGATCGGCGGCTCCGCTATTTACCTCATGCTGTCGATCATATTCGGCTTTACCCCGGCCGGCCCTGACGATATGCTCCCGATCCTGGGCCTCTCCCTGGGGCAGTTTGCCAGTTTCATGCTGTTCTGGTGCATCAACATCGGGGTGATCCTGGCCGGTATCGAAAGCATCAAATGGCTGGAGACCATCGCCGCCCCTTTCCTGCTGCTGATGGGGCTCGGCCTGCTGGTCTGGGCCGTCAATGCGGCGGGCGGCCTGGCCGTCATCCTGTCGGATGCGACCGTTGAGCAGATTCGGGGCAGCAGCGCCGCTGACTTCAAATTCTGGCCCCTGTTCTGGCCCAGCCTCACGGCCATGGTCGGTTTCTGGGCCACCCTCTCGCTGAACATTCCCGATTTCACACGCTACGCGAAATCGCAGAAGGACCAGATGCTGGGCCAACTGATCGGCCTGCCCACCACCATGCTGCTGTTCTCCTTTATCGGCATCACCGTTACCGGCGCGACTGTCATCATTTACGGCGAGGCCATCTGGGACCCTATCGCTCTGCTGAGCCGGTTTGACAGCAAAACGGTGATTGCCCTGTCTCTCGTAGCCCTGACCGTGGCCACCCTGTCGACCAATATTGCCGCAAATGTTGTCTCCCCGGCCAACGATTTCTCGAACCTTGCCCCCAAGAAAATCTCCTTCAAGATGGGCGGCATCATCACCGGCGTCATCGGCATCCTTATCTTTCCGTGGAAACTGCTCAGCGATTTTAACCAGTATATTTTCACCTGGCTGATCGGCTACAGCGCCTTGCTGGGGGCCATCACCGGCGTCATGCTGACCGATTATTTCATCCTGCGCAAGATGCGTTTGAGTCTCGAGGACCTCTACCGCAGCGACGGCGCCTACGCCTACGGCAGCTCGGGCATCAACTGGAAAGCCATCTGGGCTATCGGCGCCGGCATTGTGGTCAACATTCCCGGATTCCTGTCTCAGGCATCAGCAGGGGCCATCACTGTGCCACACTTTTTTGTCGCCCTGTATGATTACGCCTGGTTCATCGGATTGCTGATTGCCGGGTCGATTTACTACAGCCTCAGCCGGTCTGCCTACCTTCCAGCCACTGTTACGGACACAGAATAGGACCGCTTATGTCACTGCTGATCAAAAATGGCCGCATCATCACCGCCGTGGACGACTACAAGGCCGACATATATATAGACGACGAGACGGTGTCGGTCATCGGTGAGAGCCTTGACATGCAGGCCGACCGGACCCTGGATGCCACCGGCCGCTACCTGATCCCCGGCGGCATCGATCCCCATACGCACATCGATATGCCGTTTGGCGGCACCGTATCGGCTGACGATTTCGAGACCGGCACCCGGGCCGCGGCCCACGGCGGCACCACCACCCTCATCGACTTCGCCATCCAGACCAAGGGGCAATCCAGCATTGCGGCCCTGGATACCTGGCACCAGAAGGCCGAGGGCAAGACCGCCATCGACTACGGCTTCCACATGATCCTCACCGACATGGACGACGGCCGGCTGCCGGAAATGCGCCAGTTGGCGGACGAGGGGGTGACCAGCTACAAGCTGTTCATGGCCTACCCCGGCATCCTCTATGTGGACGACGGCACCATCTACCGGGTAATGCGCAAGGCCGGCGATGACGGCACCGTCATCTGCATGCACGCCGAGAACGGCATCGTCATTGACGAGATCGTGAAGCAGATGCTGAAGGAGGGCCACACAGCGCCCAAGTATCACGCCCTCTCCCGCCCGACCCGCATGGAGGCCGAAGGGGTCCACCGCTCCATTGCCATCGCCGAGGTGGCCGGTGTGCCGGTCTACATCGTGCATCTCTCCTCCGCCGACGCCCTGGAGCAGGTGGTGCTGGCCCGGAACCGGGGGGTGCATGTCTTCGCCGAGACCTGTCCGCAGTACCTGTTCCTGGACCACTCCTACTACGAGCAGGAGGGCTTCGAGGGGGCCAAGTATGTCATGACCCCACCGCTGCGGGAGAAGTGGAACCAGGACGCACTCTGGCGGGGCCTCAAATTCGGCGACCTGCGCTCCATCTCCACCGACCACTGCCCCTTCTGTTACAAGGACCAGAAGGAGCTCGGCATCGACGACTTCAGCAAAATACCCAACGGCGGACCGGGGGTGGAGAACCGCCTCAGCCTGGTCTTCAACGGCGGGGTGCTGCCGGGCCACATCAACCTGAACGAGTTCGTCGATCTCACCTCCACCTCGGCGGCCAAGATGTTCGGGCTGTTCCCCAAAAAGGGCACGGTGGCCGTGGGCAGCGACGCCGACCTGGTGCTGTTCAACCCTGGCCGCAAGGAGACCATCAGCGTCAACAACCCGGTCACCCACAACATGAACGTCGATTACAACGCCTACGAGGGGTTCGAGATCACCGGCCTGTCCGAAACGGTGATCTCCCGGGGCAAGGTGATCATTGAGGACTGCAAGTACGTCGGCCGCAAAGGTGACGGACAGTATCTGAAACGGGGCTATTATTCAGGCTAACCAAGGAGTTGCGCGATGCCCAGAATGATTAAATCGGGCCTGATCCAGATGAGCCTCGCCAAGACCGAAGGCGAAGGGACCATTGATGAGATCAAGGAGGCCATGATCCAGAAGCACATCCCCTACATCGAAGATGCGGGGCAGCAGGGTGTGCAGATTCTCTGCCTCCAGGAAATCTTCAGCACCCCCTACTTCTGTCCCGGCCAGGACGAGAAGTGGTACGCCGCCGCCGAGGCGGTGCCCGGCCCCACCGTGGAGCGGATGGCCGCGTATGCCAAGAAGTACAACATGGTGATGATCGTCCCGGTCTACGAGCAGGAGCAGCCCGGCCTACTGTACAACACGGCGGCGGTCATTGATGCCGACGGGAGTTACCTGGGCAAGTACCGCAAGAACCACATCCCCCACACCTCCGGCTTCTGGGAGAAGTTCTTCTTCCGCCCCGGCAACCTGGGCTACCCGGTGTTCGAGACCCGCTACGCCAAAATCGGCCTCTACATCTGCTACGACCGCCATTTCCCCGAAGGGGCCCGGGCGCTGGGCCTGGCCGGCGCGGAGATCGTCTACAACCCCTCGGCCACCGTGGCCGGACTGTCGCAGTACCTGTGGAAGCTGGAGCAACCGGCCCACGCCGTGGCCAACGGCTACTTTATGGGCTGCATCAACCGGGTCGGCGCCGAGGAACCGTGGAAACTGGGCACGTTTTACGGCAGCTCCTACTTCGTGGACCCCCGGGGGCAGATATTCACCCAGGCCTCCGAGGACCAGGACGAACTGCTGGTGGCCGAGTTCGACCTCGACATGATCGGCGAGGTCCGCTCCACCTGGCAATTTTTCCGGGACCGCCGCCCCGAATCATACGACGCCCTGACGGCCCCATGATATCTCATGAGTGATGCCGGCGACAACGTCAACAAGGTGAAGCCTATGAAAACCATGTCCAGCGCCGAAGTGCGCCGCAAGCACGACACCTACATGTTCCCGGCGGTGAAGACCTTATACAAGGAGGCCCTGGTGGCCGTGGAGGGCAAGGGCACCCGCGTCACTGACGCCGAGGGCAAAAAATACCTCGATTTCTTCGGCGGCATCCTCACCATCTCCGTGGGACATGTCAACGAGGAGGTGAACGAGGCCATCACCGCCCAGATCGGCCGTCTCAGCCATATGTCGACCCTCTACCCCACCCTGCCCATGGTGGAGCTGGCCGAGCGGCTGGTGAACATGACCCACCCCGGCCTGGAGAAGGTTTTCTTCACCGCCTCCGGCACCGAGGCCGACGAAACGGCCCTCATGCTGGCCCAGACCTATACGGGTTACTCCGAGTTCATCGCCTTGCGCCACGCCTATGCGGGCCGCTCCCTGCTGGCCCAGTCGGTTACTGGCCACGCCAGTTGGCGAGCCCTGCCAACGCTGGTGCCCGGCGTGAAACACGCCCTGGCCCCTTACTGCTACCGCTGCCCGCTCAAACTCACCTATCCCGACTGCGGCGTCGCCTGCGCCGAGGATGTGGAGGAACTGATCCAGACCACCACCACCGGCAAGGTTTCGGCCATGATCGTGGAGCCGATCCAGGGGGTCGGCGGGTTCATCACGCCACCGCTGGAATATTTCAAGATCGTCGCCGAGATCGTCCGCAGCCACGGCGGGGTGATGATCTCCGATGAGGTGCAGACCGGCTTCGGCCGCACCGGCAAGATGTGGGGCATCGAGCAGTACGGCGTGGAGCCGGAGATGATGACCATGGCCAAGGGGATCGCCAACGGCCTGCCCCTGGGGGCCATTGTCACCACCGAACCCATCGCCGCTTCCCTCACCAAAAACACCATCTCCACCTTCGGCGGCAATCCGGTCAGTTGTGCTTCGGCCAATGCCACTATCAACATCATCGAGCGGGACAATCTGGTGGAAAACTCGGCCAAAATGGGGGCCATCCTGCGCCAGGGGCTGGAAGATCTGCAGGCCAAGTATCCCCGTGTCATCGGCGAGGTCCGCGGCATGGGCCTGATGCAGGCGCTGGAGCTGGTGCTGGACGAAACCGCCGGCGACCGGACCCCTAACCCCGAGGCCACGGCCCAGCTGCTGGAGGAGACCCGCCAGAGGGGGCTGCTCATCGGCCGGGGCGGACTGTACGGCAATGCCATCCGCATCGCCCCCCCGCTGGTCATCACCAAGAATGAAGTGGAGGAGGCCATCGGCATACTGGATGACTCTTTCGCAGCACTGCACGGGGCCTGATGGACGCCGGTAAGAGCAGCGCCACGGCCCTGGCCGACAACCGCCTGGAGCAGCAGTTCAGCGACGCCAAGCCGCTCTATACCGCTTCGGAGGCGATCATCGAGGCCAACCGCTGCCTCTACTGCCACGACGCCCCCTGCATCACGGCCTGCCCCACCGGCATCGACATACCGGCATTCATCCGCAAAATCGCCACCGGCAACATCCGCGGCAGCGCCAAAACCATCTTCCGCGTCAACATGGCCGGCGCCTCGACGGCCCGGGTCTGCCCGGTGGAAGAGCTCTGCGTGGGCGCCTGTGTCTATAACGGCTTTAACGAGACGCCGATACATATCGGCCGGCTCCAGCGCTATGCCGTCTCGGCGGCCCTGGAGGCTGAGGAATCGAGCGGCCGCAGGCTGTTCACCCCCAAGCCGGACTGCGGCAGAAAGGTGGCCCTCATCGGCGCCGGTCCCGCCTCCCTGGTCTGTGCCGCCCACCTGGCCCTGGAGGGGGTCACACCTATTATATATGAGCGCGACCCGCTCCCCGGCGGCCTCAACACCACCGGCATCGCCCCCTACAAATTCCAGTCCGGGGACGCGCTCTTGGAAATCGAGTGGATCATCGGCCACGGTGTGGATATCAGAATCGGCGTCGAGGTGGGCCAGGATGTCACCATTGAGCAGCTGCTGGCAGACCATGATGCTTTGTTCATCGGCGTCGGCCTGGGCGGCGACACCGCGCTGGACCTCCCCGGCAGCGACGGCCCCGGAGTGTGGGGCGCCACCGACCTGATCCGGCGCATCAAGAACCAGCCCGGTTTCGAGATACCCGCCGATGTGGGCAGCGCGCTGGTGATCGGCGCCGGCAACACCGCCATCGACATCGCCCGGGAGCTGGCCATGCTGGGCCTGCCGGATGTCGCTCTGGTCTACCGCCGGACCGAGGAGGAAATGTCCGGCTATGCCCACGAGCTGGAGGGCGCCCGGCGCTACGGCGTGAAGCTTATCGAGCAGGTCCGGCCCCTGGAAGTCGTGCGCAGCGATGGCCGGGTGGTCGGGCTGAAGGTGCTGGACCTGATCAACAATGAAGCGGTGGAGCTGGCCTGTGACTGGGTGGTGGAGGCCGTCGGCCAGCAGAAATTTGACGGCGCACTGGCGCCGGGCGTCGAGCGGGACGGCCAGGGCCGGATCATCGTGGATGAGGCCACCCGGCGCAGCGGCCACCCGCAGATTTATGCCGGCGGCGACTGCATCAACGGCGGCCAGGAGGTGGTGAACGCCGCAGCAGACGGCCGGGAAGCGGCCTTTGCCATGCTCCGGGGGTGGGGCCTGGAAGTGGGCCTGAATCCCGGCGCCGCCTAACCGAAGGGAGCAAACCTATGGCAGACCTGTCTATCGATATGTGCGGTATCCGCAGCCCGAACCCGTTCTGGCTGGCCTCGGGACCGCCGGCCAATTCGGGCGAGCAGGTGATGCGCGCCTTCGATGCCGGTTGGGGCGGCGCGGTCTGGAAGACCCTCGGCGAACCTATCGTCAACGTCTCCTCCCGCCTGGGCAGCATCGACTACGCCGGCAGCCGGATGGTCGGCCTGAACAACATCGAGCTGATCACCGACCGGCCCCTGGAGGTCAATTTCAAGGAAATCTACGAGGTCAAGAAGCGCTACCCCAACCACGCCGTCATCGTCTCGCTGATGGTGGAGTCGAAGGAGGATTGGCGCGACATCATCATGCGGTCCGAGGACGCCGGCGCTGACGGCCTGGAGCTCAACTTCGGCTGCCCCCACGGCATGTGCGAGCGGGGCATGGGCAGTTCGGTGGGCCAGGAGCCGGCGGTGCTGGAGGAGATCACTGCCTGGGCCAAGGAATTTGCCAACACGCCGGTGCTCATCAAGCTGACCCCGAATGTGGGCGACATCCTCGATCCCGGACTGGCGGCGGTGGCCGGCGGCGCCGACGGACTGTCGCTCATCAATACTATCAAGTCCCTCATCGGCGTCGATCTGGATACCCTGGCCATCCTGCCCAGCGTCCGCGCTGAGAGCACCAACGGCGGCTACTGCGGCCCGGCGGTCAAGCCGATTGCCCTGCACATGGTCGGGGCCCTGGCCCGGGACAGCCGGATCCCCATCCCCATCTCCGGCATCGGCGGCATATCCGACTGGCGGGATGCGGCGGAATTTCTGGCGCTGGGCTCCACCAGCTTGCAGGTCTGCACGGCCGTCATGCACTACGGCTACCGTATCGTGGAGGACATGATCGACGGCCTGAACAACTATCTGGATGAGAAGGGCATGGCCAGTGTGAACGATCTCATCGGCAAAGCGCTGCCCGGCTTCGTGGAATGGGGCGAACTCGACCTGAACTACCAAGTGGTGGCGAAGATCGACGCCGACACCTGCATCGGCTGCCAGCTCTGCTACGTCGCCTGCCTCGATGGCGCCCACCAGTGCATCCACACCCACCAGGGACCGTGCGCGGCCTTCCACGGTGAATCGGACCACGGCATGAATCCGCGCCTCGAAGTGCCGCCGCCGGTCAGGCACAACGGCAACGCCCTGCTGGCCATGGTGCCCACGGTCGATGAGGACGAGTGCATCGGCTGCAACCTGTGTGCACTGGTCTGCCCCGTGCCCGACTGCATCACCATGGAGGAACGGCCCGGCGCACCCGGCCGGGAGTCGTGGAATCAGCGGGTGGCGAGAGGGCTGGCGTGAGCGGGAAATGCCGGGTATTGTCGATTGAAGAGGGAGAATTGCCGGGTATTGACAATTGAGGAGCGGGGGAATGCCGGGTAATGAAACTTGTAGATTGAAAATTGGGACCCCGAAACTCGAAACTCGAAACTCGAAACCTCACCGCTCCCCGCTCCTGCCACTGCCACTGCCACTTCTTCCCCCCAGCCCCCAAACCCCTTGCACGTTTCCGGCCCGCTGGCGTAAACTGATCCCACGTTGGTGGCGGCATTATGGCCGTCCACCGTTCTTTGACCGGCACTCAGGGAAGCCTGTGAGACTCAGGCGCTGCCCCGCAACTGTGATGCCCCCGCTCCGGCGGCCCGGCTAAGCCAGACACCTGCACTCTATCTGAAACCTTCGTGGGCGAGGTGAGATGTTGATACTGCATCCCTTCCTGGCCCCAAATCACCGTTTGGGGCTTTATGTTTTCGGGCCGTAGCGCCGTCCTGGCCGCTGCCTGGCTGATGCTCTGTGCCCCGCCAATCCGGGGCCAGAAAGAGGACGTCCCCATCGATTCGCTGGCTATGCCGGCCCCGCCGGACACCACCGGCCCCCTGATCCCCGGCTATACTCTGCCGCCCGTCACCGTCACGGCGGTCCGGCTGGAGCTGGCCTCCATCCTGGCGCCAACGTTGCTGGAACTGGACCGCTGGGCCACGAGCGATGAGGCCGCCTGGCGCAGCAGCCATCTGCCGGGCGCCTTCCTGAAGTCCTATGGCGGCCCCGGCGCCTTGCGCTCGCTTTCGGTCGGGGGTGGAGCGGCGGCCCACACGGCAGTCCTGCTGGAGGGCATCCCGCTCAACTCACCCCAATTCGGCGGCGTCGATCTGTCGACCATTCCCCTCCAGCGCATAGGACGGATCGCCTTCCTGCCCCACGGAGGGACGGCCATCGGCAGCAGCACGGCCCTCAGCGGCGCGATCAACCTGTCGCCCCGGCCCATCACCACCGGCGCGCTGTTGGCCTCAGGCTCTTACGGCCTCAGCCAATTCTCAGCCGAGCTGGCCACCCCCGCAGGCCGGGCCGGCATGGCCCTGGGGCAGGCATTCTATCGCGGCGGCTACGGCTACAACTACCGGGGCCAGATTCGCCAGCGGGAGAATAACGCCTACCGGCAGCGCTATTACCAGGGCCGGGCCGAGGGACTGGCCGGCAGGATCCGTTTTACTGGCCGGGTTTGGCTGGCCCAGACTGTCCGGGGCGTGCCGGGGCCCATCAGCAGTCCGAGTCCCGCTGCCATTCAGGAGGACGACTGGAGCCTGCTGGCCATCTCGGCCGACCTCCCGGGCAGCCTCAGCCATCACCGCGGGCAGCTTTACGGCCAGACCCAGGGCTTCACTTACCGGGACCCTGCCGTCGCCATCGACGCCCGCCACGACGTCACTATCAGCGGCGCCCAGTACCTGTACCATCGCTGGTGGCCGGCAGGCCTGACCACCTTGAGCCGGCTGGAAATCCGCCGGGAGTCGCTGGAAAGCACTGCCGCGGGCAGCCATCGCCGCCTGCCCTGGTCGTTCAGCCAACAGGTTCAGGCCAGCTACCGGGATGATCTGCAACTGCTGGCCGCCCTGCGCATCGCCGGGCACGGCAGCGGCCGCCCCTGGACCAGCGGCGATGTGGCCCTGCGCTGGCAACCGGCCGGGATCGGGCTCATCGAGGAGTTGGCCCTGATGGCCGCCCGGAACCTGCGCCAGCCCACCTTCAACGACCTCTTCTGGGTGCCCGGAGGCAATCCCGACCTGACCCCAGAGCAGAGCGCGACCGCCGGTGTCCGCTCCCGCTGGCGCCTCGGTGCGCAACTGTTTTTGCGCCTGGACGCCTACCATACCGTCTACACCGATCTCATCGAATGGTCGCCGGGTCCGGGCGGGATCTGGCGGCCCGGCAACATTTCCAGTGCCCGGGTCAGCTATGCGCCGGTCACGCTGGACGGCGCGTTTTCCGGCGGCGGCACCTTCGAGCTGGGGCTGAACCTGATGCGGTCGGAAAACCTCGGCAGCGGCCCCGGGGGCAGCGGCGCCAACCGGGGCAAGTCACTGCGCTACAAGCCCCCCTTGGCCGGACATCTGCGGCTCACGGCTGACGGCCCCCTGGGGACGGACCTGGTGTTGCAGGGGGCCGGGAGCGCCGGCTATGTGACCTATTACAACTATCCCGAGGATGAGACTCTGCCGGGGAACTGGCGCTGGGACATCTACCTGCGGCGGCACCTGGCCGTGGGCAGACTGGCGCATGTGGTCACCCTGGGCATCATCAACCTGGCAGACGTCGACATCAGCACCGTTTCCGGCTATCCCGAGCCGGGGCGGACCATGACACTCACCTGGCAAATGGAGAGGAGATAATCCGCATGCAGAGACGATACCCATTGACCCGCCGGCTATCTATGCTGGTCACGGCCACGCTGTTGGCCCTCACCGGCTGCGGCCTGCTGGGGCCGGAGGACGACGCGCCAAAAGGGGCCGGCACAAAAGGGCTTTTTATCCTGTGCGAAGGGGCCTTTGGTTCCAGCACCGCCTCCCTCTGGCAGATTAACAACGACTTCCTTTCCCCCAGCGCCAACGTGGTCCAGAACCTGACCGGCAACCCGCTGGGCGACACGGGGCAGTCATTGTATTTCGACGACCAGACGCTCTACGTGGTGCTCAACGGTAGCGGTACCATCGAGGTCCTCGATCTCTCCGGCGCGGCCCCTGCCTTCGTCACCAGCATCGACGTTTCCGGCGCCAGTCCCCGCGAAATGACGGCGCTGGGCTCGACCGGCTATGTCACCGCCTGGGGCATCCCCGGCATCCTGGTCATCGATCTGGCCACCTTCGCCATCACCGATACCTTTGCCGTTGACGGCCTGCCGGAGGACATCATCATCGTAAACGGCCAACTGATCGTAGCCGTGCCCCTGAACAGCGACTACTCCGCCAGCGACCGGGTACTGGCTATCGATCCCGCCAGCGGCCAGATAGCGCAGACCTATGCTGCCGGCACGGGACCCCAGCAACTGCTCTACCGGAACGGCGACCTGCTGGTGTCGCGCCAATGGTTCGATGCCGCCTTTACGTCGTACCGGGGCATTTCACGGATCAATATCAGCACCGGCGAGGTCACGATCCGGGACTGGGGCACCGGTGGTGGCGTCGACATTTTCGAATCGGGCAGTAGCCTGTACGTGGCGACTCTGGAAGGGGTAGTGCCGGTAGGGGCGGACCTCAGCCTGCGGTCCATTGAGCGTATCGACGGATCGCTGCTGGTCACCTACAGCGCTGCGTCGGACGGGAACAACATTTTCATCGGTTCCTACGGCGACTTTTCATCGCCGGGCGCGGTGACAGTCTATAGCAGCGCGGGCGCCAAGGTGGCCGATTTTGCCGTCGGTATCGGTCCGGGGAGCTTCGCCTTCGCCGGTCCCTGACGGCAGTCTATCCGGGCCGGTTCATATTTTCCAGGGCGCGGTCGTCGGCGATGTGCAGCTGCGTGAAGTCCGCGTGGGAGATGATGGTCTTCAGGGCCAGGCGTTGTTCGTCCCAGGCAGCCTGGAAATGGGTCCGGCTCGAACGGTGGTAGAAGGCCGCCAGGGGATGCAGTTGGCCAGCGGCAACAGGGATCACTCCGGCCCCCCGGCGGTGGTCCCAGAGCAGGCGCACCGTGCCCTCGTCCAGGGCTGGCAGATCGCAGGCGGCGACGAAGGTCCAGTCGGACCCGCTGAGCTCCAGGGCGGTGAGCAGTCCGGCCAGCGGGGCCTGGACCGGGTAATGGTCGGCCACCGTGGCACAGCCCAGATCGGCATACATACCGGCCTCTTTGGCGATGACCGTGACGGGGCCGAACAGGTTGCCCAGCCGGTCGACCACCCGCTTCAGCATGGCCTGGCCGTCGATAATGTAACGGGCCTTGTCGGAGCCGAAGCGCCTGCTTTGGCCCCCTGCCAGCACGAACGCCTCGGCAGGCAGGAGGTCCGTCACCCCACGGACGCCAGCAATTCCGGGATGGAACGATACCGGCTTGTCCGGGCATGAATTTCGGGCAGCCAGCGGCGGCCTTCGTCAACATCGACCAGCCGGTTGATGAAGTAGAACAGGTACATGGTGGTGAGCCAGTTGGTGAACTCGTCCTGGGACCCCAGGTGCTTGCGCATGTTCAGCATGACCCATGAAAAATGCTCCCAGACATCGAAGCAGGTGCCACAGTCCCGGTCGATGCCGGTGCAGCAGCGCCGGGTGTCGGCCAGGTTGGCCTGGTAAGCCTTGAAATGGGGGTTGTAGGGATTGCCGTTCTCCAGCCGCTCCTGATTCACCGGATGGTCGATGCTGAGGCTGGTGCAGACGGCGTGGCCCCACTGCTGGCCATACAACAGGCCGGTGGCGACTGTCTCCGCCAGATAGCGCGTCAACAGGATCATGTCCGGATAGCGGTTGATGACGGTGTCGATGGCTTCCAGGGCCGGGCCGAAGGCATTCCGCCCGTCGAACTTTGGGCCGAGGTGATCAATATCCGAGTAGAAATTGAACAGCACCGGGTTCCCGTTCTCGACGCACCTGGCCACCACGCTTTCAATTTCATCGGCGTACCCGGGCACCACGGTGTAGTAGAAAAAAGCCCGGGGGTCATCGCGATAGTTTTCCAGCGCCTGCCCAAAGACATCAATCTTGCCGCCGCCCCGCAGGTCCCTGTCGGTGCTGTCAGCACCCCAGACCGCCACCCCGAGGGGCATGGTCTCCATCCCGTCGGTGGGTATCCTGATCAGGCCGTTGGTGGCCACGTTGATATTGAAATGGCGGTGCAGTGCCCGCAGGCGATCCGGTTGCAGGGACGGCTCCCCGCCCACCACGGTCACAAAATTGGTGCCCCGGTCGAGCTCCCGCTGGATAAAAGCCTCGAATTCCGCATCAGAGGGTGGGTCCATGCCTTCATCCATCCCCTCCGAGAAATAGTAGCAACCCTGGCAGCGCAGGTTGCAGGCGTTGGTCAGGTCCACGGAGATGGAGCGCATCGATCCTGCCGCCCGGACACGCTGGTAGAGTTGGGCCAGGAACGGGTCCCGCAGATAGGCGCGCAGGCCCTCAGGCATGGGCCGCCTCCAGCCGCTCCCGCCAGCGGGGGTACGCGCTGCCGGCCACCGGCAACTCTACGGTTGACCAGCCTCTGGCTACCTGCTGTTCGATCCTGCCCTCCTCGATGATGCCATCCCGCACCCGCAAGGCGGCCCGATAGTTGAGGCCGGCGCCGGTCCAGGTCTCGGCATGGATCGTGAGTCCGGCGGCGATTTTCAGGGGCCGCGGCAGGGCGCCATTCGCCGGGCCCATTTCCTCCAGGTAACTTTTGGCCGTCATTTCCAGTCCCAGGCTACCGGCGAGATCGTCATCCTGCGCCGTCAAGCTTCCGGGCAACACGGTGCGCTTGAGGGCGGCGGGCAAAATGGCGCTGAAGGCCTCCGCCACCCGGCTCATCGCCAGGCCCGGGTTCAGGGACCACAGGGTAATCAGACTGTCAGCCAGCGCCTCGGCAGCCAGCTCGCGATAGGCCGGCCAGGGGCTCGCCCAAACCCTGACCAGGGCGGCAAAATCGAAATCGAGGAGAAAATTGCCCACCAGCACCGCGCTTTCGCCGATCCACCCTCCGCCGATACCGGCGATGCGCCGGCCGGCCACCTCCAGTTCCTGTTCCCCGCGCAGGGCCGCAGCGAAGCCGAGGCTCAGCAGGGTCTGTTCCGGGACCTTCAGCAGGTAGGCATACATCCGGCCGGCAGTGGCCGGAACGCGGCTGCGGTGGAACACGAACTGGTAGAAGAGCTGGTCCCGGTCCAGGTAGGTTGTGCCGCCACCGATGGACCGGCGCACGATGGGCAGGTCCCGGGCCCGGCAGGCCGCCAGATCGAGGTGGTCGTGCACCGATTGATGGTAGCCGATACAGAGGTACGGCTCAGCAGGGCGGGCCAATATGACGGTGTCGGGGGACGCTGCGGAGGTCAGCCGGGCGACGGCATGGTAGACGGCCTGGGTCCGGACGGCCCCGGTTTGCCCGAGATCAATGAGCCGGATGGGCGGGGTGGCGGTCATGCTAGCGTCGAATTAGCCGGCTTGGATAGTGGATGATGGATGTTGGATAGTGGATAGTGGATGCCTGCTCGGCGTATGCGCTGGCTGCCGGGTCCGGCCGCGGTGAGTCCGAGCGAGTTGACCTGTCGGCGTACCCACTCACCCCTCACGATCCCTGCGCTGATCCAGCCGACCAGACTTCATGGAGCCGCATCTGGTTCTGGATCACGGCTATATCCTGCTCCTCCGGCATGAACGGATAGTCCCGGTACTCCTCGCCGGGGCGGTACGATCCGCAGGGCCGGTTGCAGGCCATCACGCCGTGGCGGTCGGGGCAGCCGTCGGTCATGAAGGGGATGCCGCTGTTCACCACCGCGGCCAGCGGCCCGGAGGGGGCCTCCAGGCCGCCGAGACTGCCGTTCTCCTCGAAGGTGAGGCGGTCCCGCTCCAGCCCCTCGTGCTCAATAAGGTGCTTGACGAGCTGCATCCGCCGGTGCCGGTCGATGGGTGTCCTCGGCTGGTCGGCCAGCACGGTGCCCGGCTCGGGGTTGAACGAGAACAGGTAGCAGGCGATATCCTCCGCATGGCATTGGACAAACATGTCCACCAGGTCCCGGTCGGTTTCGCCCAGGCCGATGATGATGTGCAGGTTGACTTTGTGGGGCCCATAGAGCTCCCGGGCCTGCCGGGCAATGTCCCAGTGGTGGTGCCAGTCGTGGGGCCCCTTGACCTGTCTGCCCCGGTGTTGTTCGAAAAGCTCCTCGGTGGCGGCGTCCATGCCGATACCGATGATGTCGGCTCCGGCGGCCTTGATGTCCAGCAGCATGTCCCGGTCCAGCAGGGTGGCCATCACCAGGGCCGAGATGGGCACGTCGGCGGCATGGGCCCCGGACCTGCGCCGTCATCTCGAGCAGGTCGGCATTGGAGCGGTGGTCCTGCACCTGGGCGATACAGACCCGGCCCACCTCGTCGCGGGCCTCCTTCAGGGCGATTTTTTCGGCCACCTCCAGCGACGGGAACAGGGGCCAGTCCACCCGGATGAAGCTGTTCTCCTCCGCCAGGCCGGGCCGCTCCCGGGCCAGACCGCAGTAGCTGCAGTTGGCGAAGCAGCCCTGGGGATAATTCTGCAAAAGGTTGATGCAACCGCAATGGGTGCGCTGAATGCGGCCCGGCTTCAGGTCCAGTTCAATGGCCGCCGCCATACTGATGCGCACGTAATCGGGACTGATCCGGTCGGGGGCCTGTATGTCGGGCAACGCCACGGTGCTGGCTGTCATCCAATGATCTCCTTCATTGTCTCCCTCAGGCTTGTGCCGGGCCCGGTTGTCATGACCAGGTGACGCCGCAGCAGGCGTTGATGAAACGTGTCTTGATGCCGAGTTGCTCGGCATAACCGACCACCCCTTCGGAGGGATAGGCAATGCCGTTAAAGCCGGCCTCGATGGCCAGCATATCAATCTCTTTCTTGATCGGGCCCAGCGGCTTGGCGCAGCCGAGCTGGATGGGGACCTCGGGCAGGGCCGCCCGGGCAGTGTGGAAAAAGGCGCCGATCTCATCCAGGGACGGCGGAGTGACGCCGGCCATGGGAGTGCCTGTGAGGGGCATCAGGATAACCAGCACCAGCACTTTCGGCGGATGCCGGCGGACGATCTCCAGGGCGTTCCATTCCCCTCTCATCTCGCCGTAATAGTGCCCCAGGATGATATGCGGAATCGCCGGCAGTCGGTAATCGTCAAACCACTGCAGCAGCTGTTCGTAGTCCTCGGGGCGGGAATCGAGATGGTAGACATCGCGGATGGTCTCCAGGTCACCGATGATATCGACCATGACCCCGTCCAGTTCAACTTCGGCCAGGGCGGCGCAGGTGGCCTCGTCGATGAGGCCCGTATGGACCCGCAGCACCAGGCCCAGCTCCTCCCGGATGCGAATCATATCGGCAATATGATTGAGCAGCCGCACCTTGCCCTCCCGGTCGCTGCCACCGGAGATGAGCACGCCCCGGGCCCCCTTTTCCTGCAGCCGGGCGCAGAGCTCGTACAGGCTGCCGCCGGACCCGGGCAGGCTGACCATGGAGGTGAGCACCTTGGTCTGGCAGTGGTCGCAATTGAGGGCGCAGGCCGTGCCGGTCGTGCTGATGGAGACGAATTCGGTAAGGGAACCGGTGACCTCGGAGGTGCGGTGGCTCTTCAGGCCCGGCGTATGAAAGGTGATTTCCGCCGGTAAATGACCGACCCAGCGCTCAGGCGGTGCCTGCCGGGTCCCGGTGAAGGCGAGGTCGGCTGGCATGCCGCTCACCCCTTCCTGCCAACTGCCACTGCCACTGCCACTTCTTCCTGCCGACCACCACTGGATTGTGGATATTGGATATTCGATTTTGGATGACTGCCAACTGCTGCTGCCACTGCCACTTCTTCCCGCCCCGGCTCGACGAAGCAGCCGTAGGGATCGCTGGCATCGGCATCCTCTGCGGCAGCGGCAATGGCCCGTAGAATGACCTCCTGCAGAGCCTCAATGGGGACTGACGCCAGGTCGGCGGCATAGCGGGCATAAACCGCTTCCAGGGTCGATCTGATTTCCGGTCCGGCGGTCGAATGCCAGCGCAAACTGCCCTCAAGCGCCGCGATAGCCCCGGAGGAACTGAAGAAATCGCCCTCCAGATAGACCGCCTTAAGCTGCTTGCCAGCCGTGGCGACCCGAGCCCCGAGCAGCCCTCCGGCCGATTTTACGCGGGCAAAACCGTCCGCATCGGTGACCTTGGATTGCCTGAAAAGCCATTCGGTGGTGGCGTAGCGGTCATGGATCAGGGCGTCAATGGCCGTCAGTTCCCCGGCAGAAAAATCTCCGCTCTCGATCTCCGCGCCCCAAGCCGACCGGAACCCGTCGGCCAGCACCTCCCGGACCGCATCCATCTCAACGGCGCTGCCGTGCTCCCTGTTGAGAGTGGTGATGCGGTCCGATACGTTGCGGATCTCCTTGTCGGAGATTTTTTCAAAAGGGGTGTTGAGGACCCGCAGCATCAACGGTACGTCCAGGTCCACCAGTAGGGAGGCGTGGAACAGGATGCCGCCGCTCTTTGTGCGGTGGATGCCCAAGCCGGCGATTTTCCGGCCGCCCACCTCCAGATCGTTCTTGCGGGTAAAGGCCGCCCCGATACCGTAATGCTGCAGCGCGCTGACCAGGCCGGCGGAGAACCGGCTCATCAGGCTGCGGGCATTGCCATAGGTGGCGTCCCGCTGGCCGGGGATGCACAGGGCCACGCCCAGCTGCTGCTCGCCCATGATGATGGCCCCGCCGCCGGTGGGCCTGCGGTTCACGGCAATGCCCTGGCTCCGGCAATAGTCAAGGTGCAGCTCGTGCTCGACGGTCTGGAAGCGCCCCACCAGGGCGGCATGGGAACGGTAGGTATACAGCCGCAGCGTGGCCGGCGAGCGGCCTTCCCCGGCCCGGGCAGCGAGCACCTCGTCACCGGCCAGGCCGTAGCGGTCGCTGACGCCATCCTCCCGGATCAGCCGTAGCGCGGGGATCATGCCGAGGCGTCGAACTCGGCCTTGAAGCGGGCTTCTTCCGCCACCGCCCAAGCCTCGATGTCCGCGCCGCCGATAAGGGCAGCCGAATCGGCCGTCCAGTCGGAGGGGGTCAATTGCAGCAGCCAGCCCTCGCCGTAGGGTTGCTGGTTGACCAGCAGGGGCTGGGTCAGGACGCTGTCATTCACAAGCTCGATAGTGCCCGAAACCGGGGCGAATATTTCGGCGGTCATTTTGGCCGCCTCCAGTGTGCCGATGGAATCGCCGGCCTTGACAACCGTCCCCGGCGGCTGCAACTGGATGTAGGCCAGTTCGCCCAGATTGTCCAGCTGCATGGCGTCCATCCCGATGCGCACCTGGGAGCCGTCGGCCTCCCGGACCTGGGACCAAGTGTGATCCCTGGGGTGGTAGAAACGGTCTTGGGGGAGATCATAACTGTCGGAATCGCTCATTCGTGGGTCCTCTTGATGAAGACGTGTTAAGCCTTGTTATTGCTACGTTTAACGGCGTAGCTAAACGACCTCCGAATCCTCAAAACCTGACTCTTCCAGGCTCCCAAAGGGGGGCTGAAACTAAGAAGCCTGGAGCCGAACTGCCAAGCATCCCATGGCCGCCGACGCCAAAATGAAGGTGTCGTCGCCGGGACGGGAATGTGATCTACTACCGGGTCGCCAACGAATTTATCTGGAAGATTCTGGACTGCATGCAAACACTAAGCGCCAAGCTCGATTCCGGGGAGTGGAGTCTTGAACAGATTGGCGTGGTACCGAAGGAGACACACCATGAACGAAGTAGCTAACGACGTAGCTTACGATGTTGAGCTGGACTGCCAGGGTATGCTCTGTCCGCTGCCCATCCTGAAGACGAAGAAGGTCATCGACACCATGGAAATCGGCAAGATACTGAAGATGCTTTCCACCGATGCTGGCTCTATGAACGATATGAATGCCTGGACAAACCAGACCGGGAACGAACTTATCTACTCGACCCAAAATGACGGGTTGTATACCTATTTCGTCCGCAAGACTTAACACACACGAGTAAGGGAGAATACCATGTCTGACAAACCGCAACAGCGCAAGCTCGCCCTGGTGGCCTCGAAGGGGACCCTCGACTGGGCTTACCCGCCCTTTATCCTGGCCTCCACCGCCGCGGCAATGGGCTGGGAGGTGGGCATCTTCTTCACCTTCTATGGCCTGGTCCTGCTGAAGAAGGATCTCAACATGAAGATCGACCCGGCTTCGAATCCGGCCATGCCGATGAAAATGCCTTTCGGGCCGGATGGATTCAAGAATATTGACTGGCCCATGCCCAACCTGCTGACGAGCAATGTGCCCGGCTTCCAGAGCGTGGCCACCTCGCTGATGAAGAAGACTTTCAAGAGCAAGGGTGTAGCCACAATTGGCGAACTCAGAGAGATGTGCCTCGATGCCGGCGTCCACATGGTCAGCTGCCAGATGACCCAGGAAGTGTTCGGCTTCAAGGACGAGGACTTCATCGACGGCATTGAGCATGGCGGGGCAGCCACGTTTCTCGAGTTTGCCTCGGATGCCGACGTTTCGCTGTTTGTATAATTACGGGGCGCGAACTCCTTTATCACTATAAAAACCATAAGGAATCTGCCGGTGCAAGTGCGGGTGAGGTTATTGGACATGGGCATAGTAAGACCGTGGCGGTCCCAGGCTTTATACCATGGGGTCGCCGCGGCCCTCACGCCGGAGAGCGATCCGGCCATCCTTCTGGTGCGGACCAACCGGGCCTACCTCTGTGTAGGCCAGGATGATGCCACTGTCCCTGCCGCCAGCCTCGCCTATTGCCGTGAGCAGGAGATGCCCGTCATTGCCCGGCAGGTCTCCGGCCCGCCGGAACTGATTGACCAGCACCAGCTCGGGTTCCAACTGATCGTGCACCTGGACCGCCTTGAAGAAATGGGACTGGCCGACCCGGATGAACGCTGCGCCAAGTTGGCCAGCCCACTGCTGACGGCCTACAACAAGCTCGGCGTTGAGGCCACCTTCCATGCGCCGGCGGAAATTCGCATCGGGGGCAAACGCACCGGCGGACTGGGCTGGGGGCAGATTGAGGCTGGCCTGGCCCTGACCGGGAGCATGGTCCTCTCCGCCGAAAACGACCTCCGCGCCAGCGTCCTGACCGGCGACAGCGGCAACCTGCAGGCCAAGGTGGCTGAGTCCCTCGACGCCTACACCACCACGCTGGAGCAGGAAGCCACCCCACCGCCCCGGGTGGAAAATCTGGCCGCGCGGCTGGTGGATGCGCTGGAGCAGCAGTGGCAGCTGGATGTCTATCCGGCCTTCCCCACGCTGGAGGAACTGGAGATTATCGAGGAATACGACGAATATCTGCAGGTCGACCTGTCGGATGCGGATGGGGCTGCGCCAGCCGGGGCCCTGCAAACCGTCTATATCCGTGACGATGTGCAAGTGCTGCACGCCGCCGCCGGCGCAGAGGGCAACCTGGAGGCCGTTATCCGCGTGGTGGCAGGCCAGCTCGACAGCATGCTGCTATCGGGCGATCTGCAGGCTGCCTCCAAAACTGAACTGGCCGCATTGGCCGACATGTTTGCCGGCGCCGGCCTGGATAGCGGTGATCTGCAAGCCAGGTTCAAACTCCTGAGGGATGCGGAAAGCCTGGATCAAGACCCTGTCGGCCCTCCCCTAAATATTGCGGCCGCCACAACCTGAACCCATTCAAACAGGAGCGATTTTAAGCGATGATTGAAGAAGGCAAAGTGACGATTTTCGTAACTCACGGGCCCAGCACACCCGAGCGCTGCGCCACCCCGTTCTACATGGCCAGCACCGCCTTGGCCATGGACTGTGAGGCGGAAATGATTTTCCAGATCGATGGCGCCCTGCTGCTCAAGAAAGGGATTGCGGAAAACCTGGTCGCCAAGGAACAGGGCAAAAAGGTGATTGATTTCATGCGCGAGGCGAAGGAAGCCGGTGTGGTGCTGCATGTCTGCTCGGCAGCCCTGCAACTCCACGACATGACCCCGGACGATCTGATCGAGGAGTGCGATGACGTGGTCGGGGCTGCCTACATGATTGATGCTGCCCTGAACAGCCATATGGTGCTCACCTATTAATATTGCGCCGGGATAACGACCATGAGCGAACTCAACAACTGCCTGCTGCCCGACGATCTGCTCTACCATGTGCAGAGCAATATCTGGTTGCGGCAGCATGACGACCAGACCATCGAAATGGGCATGACCGACATTGCCCAGACCATGGCCGGCAACATCATCCACTGCCGTCCCAAGGCCCTCGGCAAGATGGTAAAGGCCGGCAAAAGCATCGCGACGGTCGAATCGGGCAAGTGGGTGGGACCGGTGCGCTGCTCCGTCGGCGGCGAGATCGTGGCCGTGAACGAGGCTGTTGCGGCCGACGCCACACTGCTGAACAAAAGCCCCTACAAGCAGGGCTGGATCATCCGCCTGATGCCCACCGATTTCACAGCGGACAAGGGGGAGCTGGTTTCCGGCGCCGATGCGCTGGCCGGCTTCAAGGACTACATGGCCGAGAACGAGTTGGGCGAGTGCATCCACTGTGAAGGATTTGACGGCTAGTGGCATGGAACGGACTGTCCGTGTATTCACCCACCCGGCCTGCCAGGGCTGCGGACCGGTCGTGAAGATGTGCTGGGAAATCGCCGCCAATGTCCCCGATGTGGAACTGCGCACCATTGCGCTGGAAACGAAGGCGGGACTGGCCACGGCCCAGCGGGAGAAAATTCGCACCATCCCCACGGTCACCCTTATGCAGGGCGACAGGGAAATCCAGCGCTTCATCGGTTCGCCCGGACGGGCGGAGCTCGAAGAAGCCATCACAGCCCTCGCGGCACAACCGGTTTGAGTTAAGCCATGTCCATTTACCTTGACGCAAAATATCGCGATGTACCTCAGGAGGAGAAGCAGGCCCTCTTCGATGAAGTGACCTCCGACATGCGCTGGGAGACCACCCTGTACGGCTGTTACGAGTGCGGCATCTGCGTGGCGGCCTGCCCCTCGGCCCGGTTCTACGATTTTTCGCCCCGGGTCTTTGCCCAGATCATGAACCGGGAGGATATAGACACCTTTTACGAACTGCTCAACGATTCGGTCTGGGACTGCTCGCAGTGTTTCGCCTGTACCCGCTGCCCGAGGCAGAACAATCCTGGCGCCATCATCACCATCATGCGCGAAGTGGCCGTGCGCCACGGCCTCCAATCGGCCAAGAATGCCCTCAAGGCCTACAGCCGCATTATCTACAAGATCATGTCCACCGGCACCCAGGTGGCGCCGGACATGCTGCAGCCTGACTTTTTCCCCGACTGGGGTCCCGATGTCGTGCGGGTTTCCGAAAACCTGGATGTCTGGCGGCGGGCCATCCCTCCGGAGACGATGCACACCGTGGAACTGGCCTGGGACGTGAGCGAGAAAACACGACTCGAACTTTACCTGATCTGGAAACTGACCGGGAATCTGCAAATGATCGAGAATCTCGATGAGAACCTGTTCATGATTCTAGAGGAGGTGATGGAGGAACTGCTCGAAGAGCACGGTTACAACATCGACGACATCGACATGATTGACACCGACGAGTAAGGGAGACCCACACCATGAGTACAACATTAGCACAGGAAACCGGCACAGCGAAGGGCCTGCCGCTACCGGCCTCCAAGCGCGTCTTTGACCGCAAGGGCAAGATTCCCGAGAAATATTACCGCGACGAGCTCTACGAACTGGAAGCCAAAGGCGAACTGATTCTCCACAAGGTTCCCGAACCCATCGTCGAGCTGGAGACGAAGTTCGGCCGGATGAAGAAGATCCCCCTGAACCGGACCTGGCACCACAAATCGTGCGGCCAGTGCGGGCACATTCCGGGCTACTCGACGGCCATCTTCTGGCTCAACCGGGCGTTCGGCTACGATTACCACGACCCCCGGGACCAATCCTCCTGCACGGCCTGGAACTACTACGCCTCCGCCACCTCCAACGCCCTGGCCCAGGCCTCGGTAGCGGTGCGCAACTTTTCCCAAGCCACCAGGACGACTATTTTCCGATCATTCACTGCGGCACCAGCTACGGGCATTACAAGGAAGTCCGCGCGGAGCTGCTGCACCAGCCCAAGCTCCGCGAGCAACTGCGCAAGGTGATGGACAGGCTCAACATGCCGGTGGTCTTCCCCGAGGAGATCGTGCACTACTCGGAGTGGATACACGCCATCCGGCACGATATTGCCGCCAAGCAAACCCTCAGTTTCAAGGACATTGTGGCCACCGTGCACCCGGCCTGCCACTACCACAAACTCGTCGCCGAAGACGCCATTTATGACAAGGAACTCTACGACGGCCAGCGGACGTCCGTGGTCACCGGCCTGGTGGTTGCCCTGGGCGGCACCGTGGCCGATTACTCCACCTGGCACGACTGCTGCGGCTTCGGTTTCCGCCATATCCTGGTCAGCCGGGACTTCTCGCGCTCCTTCGCCACCATCCGCAAGATCGAGGTGATGAAGGAGGAGGCCAATCCGGATGTGGTCATCACCCACGACACGGGCTGCGTAACCACCCTCGACAAGAGCCAGTTCGCCGCCCAGGCCCACGGCCGCAATGTGGGCATTCCGGTGCTCTCGGACGCCCAGTTTGCCGCGCTGGCCATGGGAGCCCATCCCTACAAAATTTGCCAGCTCCATTGGCACGGCGTCGATATGCGGCCGCTACTGGAGAAAATGGGCATTGATCACGAAAAAGCCTGGGCCGAATTCGAGGTGCAGGTAGCCAGAATCAAATCAGGGGAGATAGAATTTATGGACTGGAAGGACGCTTGATGGATCACAACCTAATCCTGGTTATCGGCGGCGGACCTGCCGGGCTGGAAGCGGCCCGGGGCACGGGCGACCTCGGCTACCCAACGATACTGGTGGATAAAAGGGATGTTTTCGGCGGCACGCCTATCAGTGCCGGCTATGCGGCGCTGACGCCCGATATGCGCTCTGCCGATGAGGCCATGGCGGAGATGATCGAGGCGGTCCTTAATCATGACGAGATCGACCTGCGCACCGGCACCGAGATCATTGCCGTCAGCGGCTCTGCGCCGGAGCTGTCCGTCACCCTGAGGGGTCCCAAGGGGGAGGAGCAAATCACCATCAGTTCGGCCATTATCGCCACCGGCTTCCAGCACTTCGATCCCGGCCGGGAAACCCAGATTTACGGGTATTACGAGTTTGACGATGTCATCACCCTGGTCGATGCCGAGAAGATGCTGAAGGCCGGCAACTTTGTGCGTCCCTCCACCGGCGAACCACCCAAGCAGGTCTGCTTCATCCAGTGCGTCGGCAGCCGGGACCGGCAGATCGGCAATTTCTGGTGTTCCAAGGTCTGCTGCGGTGTCGCCACCAAGGAAGCCATCGAGATTCGCGACCTGGTGCCCGATTGCCGGGTGTTCGTGTTCTACATTGATATGCGCATGTACGGCTTCTGGGAGGACGAACTCTACTGGAAGGCCCAGGAGGAGAAGAAGGTCAACTTCATCCGCGGCATCGTTACCGAGGTCACCATGCGCGGCGACACGGTGGTGGTGAAGGGCGAGGATACGACCATGGGCCGTCCCATGGAGATTGCCATGGACGTGGTGATCCTGTCGGTAGGCATGGAGCCGAGCGAAGGGACCATCGAGATGTCCAAATTATTCAACATTCCCCTTGAGAGCCACGGCTTCATCGCAACCATCGGCGGCGCCCTGAATACGGTCACCACCTCGGTGCCGGGCATCTTTGTGGCCGGCGCGGCGGCTGGCCCGGCCGACCTGGAGGACTCCATCTCCATGGGCGGGGCCTCGGCCATGAAAGCCGCGGCGTTCTGCCGGAACAAGTCCAAGGAACTGGCCGCGGCCGGATAAGCGGCGCTCCCCCGGCCATGTTATACAATGAAATATCCGTCGGCAAAATCGTCGACACCGAGTCGGCGCTGGAGTTCATGAAGGAAGCCACCAAGCTGGCCACTTCAGCCGAGCTCGATTCCATCGGCCAGAAACTCGAAGCCAAATGCACCATCTTCCAGGAGCGCCTGACCAGTGAGCGGATAAAAGACCTCAGCGAGGACGACTTCATTGTCGTCCTGAGCCACGTGTTCGGCATGCGCCGGAAGGCCAAGCGGCTGCTGAAGAAGAATCCCTTCGACGGTCTGAAGGAGAGCATCGATACCCTGCTGCACGGCCCCGAGCCGCTCGAGCAGCGCTTCACCACGTTTGTTGAGTGCCTCGCCGGTTTTGATCTACCGCTGGTCTGCAGCATGGCCTCGGAACTGCTGCACTTCACCTACCCGGACCGCTACTGGCTCTGGTCCCCCTGGATATGGGAAGGGAGCAAGGGCGGCGGCGCCCTGCCGCTGGTCATCCAGTCTGAGGAGGCCATCAGCGGCAACACTCCCGGGGCCTGCTACCAGAGCGTGGGCAAGGCGCTGAAAATGGTGGATGCGATGGGCCATATGCGCGGCTATAGCGGCTCCGGCCGGGGGATGTTCGGCACGGACATCTTTCTGGCTTGTGTCTACGCCGTCTATATGTACACGGTTTTCAAAATGAAACTGTCACAGGAATTCAACCGCATACTCCCCGAACTGCCCGAGATGACGCAACGCGTGCTGGGAGTGCATCAAATGGGGACGGCATGATAAGGAAAGAGCGGGTCAGGCAGGAATCCTTTGTCCAGAAGGAGAGTGTCATCATTGAGGGTGTGGACATTTCGGGCCAGTGGAACAAGATGTGGGAGGCCCGGGAGATCACCGAATACGATCTCACCTACATGGACAAGTTGACCGATCTGCCCGGCGGCGAGTCGATGGGCTGGTGCTACCAGTGCGGCGCCTGCATCGGCGTCTGCCCGGTGGACCATGTGGGCAACTACGGCCCGCGAAAAATTTTCCGCCAGCTGCAAACCGGGCTGGACTTCTTTAACTCCGCCGAACTGTGGCAATGCACCACCTGCATGAACTGCCTGCGGGTCCGCCCCAAGGAAGTCGACATGATCAAGATCATTCCGGCGGCGCGGGAGCTGGCGGTGCTGGAGGGCCATATACCGGCCGAGCTGCAGGAGATGTTCCAGAACGTGGCCGAATACGGCAACCCTATGGGCGAATCGGCCCGCAAACGGGTCCGCTGGATCAAGGAGCTGGAGGATGAGACCTCCGTGCGCATCCTGCCGAAGGATCCGGCCCCGGTCGATGTGCTTTGGTTTGTCGGCGACTATTATGCCTACCACCAGCGCGGCGAGGATGCGGCCCGCTCCATGGCCCGGGTGTTCAGCCGTATCGGGGCCGATTTCGGCATCCTGGGGATCGACGAAAAATGCGACGGCGATTCCCAGCGATTGGCCGGTGAGCCGGGCCTGTTTGCCGAGCTGGCCGAGCACAACATTGAGCAGTTCAACAAATATGAGTTCAACAAGATTGTCGTCAGCGGTCCCCACGCCTACAACGCCATCAAGAATGAGTACCCCAAGCATGGCGGCGAGTTTGAGACCCTGCACTACACCCAGTTTCTCGCCGGACAGCTCGAAGCGCTGAAGGACCTCATGACCGGCTCTTTTGAAAAAAAGGTGACCTTCCACGATCCCTGCTACCTCGGTCGCCATAATGGCGAATACGACGCCCCCCGGAACCTGATTCAGGCCATCCCCGGCATCGATTTTGTCGAGATGTACCGCTGCCGGGAGCAGGGTTACTGCTGCGGTGGCGGAGGCGGAGGCATGTGGCTGGATGGCTTCATGTCCGAACATGTGGAGGAGCGCCTCTCGGAAAACCGGGTCAAGGAGGCCATCGAAGTCGGCGCCGAGGTGCTGGCGGTCTGCTGCCCCTACGAAGTATCGCGGTTCGAGGACGCCGTCAAATCGACGGACAACGACGGCCGCCTGGAAGTGCTCGACATCATCGAGATTCTCGACATGGTGACCGCGTGAGCGCCGCCGAAACCGCCAATCCGTCCTTCAGCGTAGACCGTTATATCGAGCTGGGGGGCTGCGGTATGGGCATGCCGGTAATCCGGGCCTGGCAGGCGCTTAGACTGCTCCCCATCGGCGGGGTGCCGTGCCTCTCCAGCGAACATACGTGAGCAGAGCCTGACATCCGGGCCTGGTGCAGGCAGTCGGGGCAAATATTACTCTCTGTAGTTGCCGATGCGGAAAGCCGGCATTTTTATATCCAACGCACTGTTTAATACCCGCAGATTGGGAACCGCTGAATGATTATAGTTGTACCCCTGAATCTGGTGCCGGACCTGGTGGAAGACCTGGAGGTCGACGGCAGCGGCGCCGCCCTGGAGACGGACGGGCTCAAGTTCAAGTTGAACGAGTTTGACGACCATGCGCTGGAAGAGGCCCTGCTCATCAAGGATTCGGACCAGGCGCAGGTGCTGGCCCTGGCCCTTGACACCGAAAATATTGACAAGGTGCTGTTCACTGCCCTGGCCAAGGGCGCCGACCGGGCCGTGAAAATAACCGGCGCCGACGCGGCCGCCAGCAGCCGAGCACTGGGCAGCGTATTTGCCGAAGCGGCCCGGCAGCTCGATGCCGACCTGGTCCTCACCGGCGTACAGTCGGTGGCCGATCTGGAGGGGCAGCTGGGACCCGCCGTGGCCGCCGCGTTGCAGGCCCCCTTCATCGGGGTGGTCACCAACATCACCGTGGCCGGCGCAGGTGTGGCGGTGCGCAAGGAATATGCCAGCGGCATCACGGCCGATTTTGAGATGGACCTGCCGGCGGTCATCGGCGTGCAGGCGGCCCGGCAGACCCCCCGCTACGCCCCGGTCTCCAAGGTGCGCCAGATTCAGGACAGCGCCACCCTGGAAGAGCTCTCCATTACTCCCGGCGCCGGCGGAGCGCAGGTTTCCATTTCCGCCATGGCCCATCCGGAACGGGGCGAGGGCGCAAAAAATGCTGTCGGATACCGCCGAACTGGTGCAGGTGCTTAAAGATGCGGGGGTGCTCTGATGGGCGACGTCTATATTGTAGCCGAGCAGCTCGCCGGGGCGCTCAGCGATGACACATTCGAACTGCTGGCCCACGGCAAGGCCCTGGCCGGACAGACCGGCGGCAACCTGACGGCTGTGCTGCTCGGCGGCGATCCAGCCCTGGCCGGCCAGCTCGGGGCGGCGTCCAAGGTGATTACTGTCGATTGCGGCGCCGATTTCAACCCGGAGTCCTACGGGGCGGCCCTGCAGGCCGTGGTCAGCGCCGATTCGCCCCAGGTGGTGATGCTGTCCAACAGCGCCATGGGCATGGACCTGGCGGCCAGCCTGGCAGCCCAGGCCGATCTGCCTCTGGCGGCCTACTGCCACAGTATTGACTATGCCGGCGGCTTTACGGCCGTCAGCCAGCTATACGGCGGCAAGCTGGACATCACGGCCCAGCTTGGCGATGGCCCCTGCGTGGTGACCATGCTCGCGGGCAGCGCCTCAGCCGACGCCGGACGGGCAACTGGAAGCCCCCCTACCGAGGCCGTGGCAGCGCCGGCGGTGGCAGGCAAGATTCGCTTCAAGCAGCTCAACATGCCCGAGGCCGGCGATGTGGACATCACCAACAAGGACATACTGGTGGCCATCGGCCGGGGCATCGGCAGCAAGGATGATATCGAAGTGGCCGAGGAGTTGGCCGAGGCCCTGAATGCCGCCGTCGCGGCCTCCCGTCCGATCATCGACGCGGGCTGGCTGCCCGGTCCCGGCAGGTGGGCAAATCGGGGCTTAAGGTGAAGCCCAAGGTCTACCTGGCGCTGGGTATCTCCGGCGCGCCGGAGCACATCGAGGGGATGAAGGAATCGGCCATCATCATCGCCATAAATACCGATGAGAATGCGCCCATTTTCGATGTGGCCCACTACGGCATGGTGGGCGACCTGTTCGATGTCTGTGAAGAATTGCTGGAGGCCATCACATAGCAGCGCCGCGTAGCGCCAACGGCCCCGTCGGGAGGCCCCGGCCGGGCGTCACTGCCCCCGGCCCGGCACAACTGCATCCGGGAATAACTGAACTGGGATCGCCATGCTCTCATTAGCCGAACGGCTGGCCTTCGGCTGGCTGGTCATTGTCTGTCTCTACTACGCCCAGATCGGCTTCGTCCAGATGATCCGCATCATCCGGCAGGGTGCTGCGGCCCAGCGCAGCGACAACCTGATCAGGCGGTTTGCGCTGGCCTTGGCCATCGTCGGGCTGCAGCTGCCCCTGTTCAAGATCCGGCCCATCGTCAGCATTTTCCACGCCTTCATATTCTTCGGTTTCAGCTTCTACATATTGGTCAACGTAAACGATATGCTGGAGGCCTATATCCACGGCTGGACCACCCTGGGCCGGGACAGCCTGCTGCTGGGCGGATTCAACCTGCTGGCCGACCTGTTCAGCATTTTCGTGCTGGTGGGCATGCTGTTCTTCCTGGCCCGGCGCTTCCTGGCCAAGCCCAAGGTGCTGGAGTTCAACGACAACGTGCTGCTGCATCCCGATGTACGGCAAGGCGGCATCCGCTTCGATTCCCTGGTGGTGGGCGTGTTCATTCTGCTGCATGTCGGCTCCCGCTGGCTGGGCACCGCCTTCGCACTGGCCGGCGAAGGGATCAGCGATCCCAGCCTGCCAACCGCCTCGATAGTGGCCGGGTTCCTCGTGGGGGCGTCACCGGAGGCGCTGGAGCTGGGCCGGCATATCTGCTGGTGGCTGGCGATGGGCCTCATCGTGGTCTTTCTGCCCTATTTTCCGCGCAGCAAGCATCTGCACATCATGGTCGCCCCGGTGAACCTGGCCCTGAACCGGCGGACACCCAAGGGGGCCATGGACAGCGTGGCCGATGCCGCCAACCCCGGCGCGAAGGACATCACCGACCTGCCCTGGCCCCAGGTGCTGGATGCCTACGCCTGCATCATGTGTACCCGCTGCCACGAGGTCTGCCCGGCCCACGAATCGGGGACCCCCCTGTCGCCCTCGGCGCTGGAGATCAACAAGCGCTACATGCTGCGCTCGGGCGGCGTTGCTGCGGACGGCATCATCGACCTGCCCTCCCTGCTGGAGGGGGCTATCTCGGAGGATGCGGTCTGGGCCTGCACCGCCTGCTACGCCTGCGTGGATGTCTGTCCGGTGGGCAACGAGCCGCTCATGGACATCCTCGCCATCCGCCGCCGGCTGGTGTTTGATGCCGCCATGCCCGACGAACTGGCGACCGTGCTCAAGAGCGTCGATGAGCAGGGCAACTCCTTTGGCGAATCTGCCCGGCGCCGTCCCAATTGGACCAAGAGCCTCGATTTCGAGATCAAGGATGCGGCCAAAGAGCCGGTGGAATACCTCTGGTTCGTCGGTGATTTTGCCTCCTTCAACGAGAGTTGCCAGGAGGTGAGCCGCAATGTGGCCCGGGTCCTGCAGGCGGCCGGGGTGGACTTTGGCATCCTGGGGAAGGCCGAAAAAACCGCCGGCAACGACATCCGCCGGGTCGGCGAAGAGGGCCTGTTCGAGGCGTTGGCCGAGGATAACATCAAGACCCTGGAGGGGTGTGACTTCAAGAAGATATTCACCACCGATCCGCACACCTTCAACGCCCTGAAGAATGAATACCCGGCCCTGGGGGGCGAGTACGAGGTCGTGCATTACTCCACGCTCCTGCTGGAGCTGCTCCAGTCAGGGCAGATTAGCATAACGAAACCGGTGGAGGCCAAGGTCACCTATCACGACCCCTGCTACCTGGGCCGCTATAATGGCATCTACGAGGCGCCCCGGGAGGTGATGCGCCTGTGCGGCGTCGACCTGGTGGAAATGCCCCGGAACCGGGAGAAATCGTTCTGCTGCGGCGCAGGGGGCGGCCGTATCTGGATGCCCGACCACGAAGATATGACCCAGCGTCCCAGTGAAAACCGCATCGACGAGGCGGTGGCCCTGGGCGGGGTTACCTACTTTACCGTGGCCTGCCCCAAGGATATGACCATGTACTCCGATGCGGTGAAGACATCGGGCCACGAGGCCGATATGGCCGTCCGGGACATCGTCGATTTCGTGGTGCAGGCCATGGAGCTGCCTCAAGGGGAGGCCCTGGCCGCGAATGTCTAGGGGGGAAATCACCGAACCGGCGCTGCGGCACGGCGGGGCTTCAAATCAGTGGGGGGAACCATGATCCGATCTGCAATCGTCACTTTCAGCCTCGGCCTGAGCATGCTGGCGGGCCAGACAGACGACCTGCAACCCTACCTTGAGTACGCCTATCAGGGTACCGACATTGAGGCGGCCTCGGAGGATATTGCCGGCCGCATCGAGGCGGCGGGACTGCGCTTCCTGGGCCGCTATGCTCCGGCGGACGACCCGGGGAGGATGATTATTGTCGTCACCGGTGATGACCTGATCAGCGCCGTGGCTGCCTCCGCCCCGACAACAGGATTTGCCCTCGCCATGCGGGTCGCCATCACCCGCCAGGACGGGCAGCTGGTGCTCTCCAGCCAGAACCCCCCTTACTGGGGCAACGCCTATTTTCAGGACGGCTACCCCGCTGTTGCCGGCCGCATCGAAGCATTTGCGGCAACCCTGGCCGGAGCGCTGGGCGGCAGCGGAATGGGCTTCGGCAGCGCGGAGGAACTCAGCGATAAAGACCTGCGGCGTTACCACTACATGTTTGCCATGCCTTATTTTGAGAACATGGTGAAGTTGGCCAAATTCCCCAGTTTTGACGAGGCCGTGGCAGCCATAGAGGCGAATCTGGCAGCCTCTCAGGTGGCCTCCAAAGTGTTCCAGGTGCAGGTGCCGGACAAGACCGTCCGGCTTTACGGCATTGCCCTGGGCGGGGAAAGGGGCGAAAGCCGCTTTGTGCCCATCATCGATTTTGGCGAACGGAAACACACCGCCTTTCTGCCCTACGGATTGCTGGTGATGGACGGCGCAGTGGTCATGCTCCACGGCCGCTTCCGCATTGCGCTCAGTTTTCCCGACCTGACTATGGGTACCTTCAGCAAGATCATGGCCACCCCCGGTGACATCAAAAAACTTATGCGGGCCCTGACCAAGTGAACTACGGCTTCGTCATCGACAACCGCAGCTGTATCGGCTGCCACGCCTGCACCGTTGCCTGCAAGTCCGAGCACGATGTCCCCCTGGGGGTGAACCGCACCTATGTGAAGTACGTCGAAAAGGGCACCTTCCCGAACAACCGGCGGCTCTTTTCGGTACACCGCTGCAACCAATGCGAGTTGGCCCCCTGCGTCGAAATCTGCCCCACCTCGGCCCTTTATACCCGCAGCGACGGCATTGTCGATTTCGACAGCCAGCGCTGCATCGGCTGCAAATCGTGCATGCAGGCCTGTCCCTACGATGCCCTCTACATCGATCCCGAGACCCATACGGCGGCCAAGTGCAACTTCTGCGCCCACCGGCTGGATGGCGGCTACGAACCGGCCTGCGTCATCGTCTGCCCGGTGGAGGCCATCACTTCCGGCGACCTGGATGATCCGAACTCAAAGATTGCCCAGCTGGTGGCCAAGGAGCAGGTGACGGTCCGCAAGCCGGAGAAGAACACCCGGCCCAACGTCTATTATATCGACGGCGACTATGCCTCACTCAATCCATCCCAGGCGCCCCCGCAGACCGATTATATGTCCAGCAGCCAGGCCGCCGGCGTGGGCCATTTCGCCGACAAGGAGGACAAACTGCTGATCAACATGGCCCTGGAGGCTCACCGCCAGAAGGGCACGGCGCCGGATCAGCGGGCCATTGATAACGTGCTCAAGGAGCTGGAAGACCAGGCCAAGCCGACCGACAAGCGGGTGTACGATGTGCCCAGCAAGGGTATCCTGTGGGGCTGGGAAGTGTCCGGTTACCTGTGGACGAAGGCCATCGCTGCCGGCACGTTCCTGGTGCTGGCTGTCCAGCAGTGGCTCGACTGGCAACTTCTGCCGGAGGTGCATATGGCGGGCCTGGGCATCAGTGGCGTTTTCATGCTGGCCACTCTGGGCTTGCTGGTAAAGGACCTGGACCGGCCGGAACGGTTCGTCTACGTTCTGCTGCGGCCCAACTGGTCCTCCTGGCTTACCCGGGGCGGATATATCATTACCCTGTTCAGCGGCGTGCTGATGCTGGCGATGCTCTCGCTCTGGCGCTGGGGCAGCGTCCCGCCGGCCCTGACGGGAATCGGCGTTGTGCTGGCAATCCTGACCGCCATCTACACCGCTTTTCTCCTGGCCCAGGCCAAGGGCCGCGACCTGTGGCAGTCCTCCAGCGGTTCGCTGCAGATGCTGACCCACGCCATTGTGGCCGGCGCCGCTGTTATGCAGATCATCAATCCCCTGGCCCAGCCGCTCACAGCCTGGTTGCTGGGCGTGGGACTGGTCGTTGAATTGACTATTCTGGCGCTGGAAGTATTCACCCCCCACGTCACCACAGACACGGCTCTGGCCATAGAGATTATGACTCGGGGCCCCCTGTGGCGGCCGTTTTATGCGGCGGTCGTGGGCGGCGGCCTGCTGCCGCTGGGCCTGATCATCTGGGGCGGGGCGGCCTTTATGCTGGCGGCGGCCATCCTGGCTTTGCTGGGGGTGCTGCTCTCGGTCCATGTGTGGGTCAAAGCGCCGCAAATGGTGCCGTTAAGCTGAGCCAATTTTCTAAAATGATGCAGTGAGAAATCAATGCCGGACATGACGTATAAAACCTGGATTGAGCGGGTCGCCGAGACATTGGGACTGATCCCCAAGCTGGACTACGATCATCCCTCCCTGGGTGATAACGGCGCACCGGCAATCACCCTGAAGCGCTACCCCGACCCATCCCAATGGGACGATTTTGAGGAGCTCGATCCCAACGCCTGGCCCCGGCGGGTCAAGCGGCGCTACAGTGTGGTCCCCACCACCTGTTTCAATTGCGAGTCCGGCTGCGGGCTGCTGGCTTACATCGACAAGGACCAGGGCGCCGTCCGGAAGTTCGAGGGCAACCCCTGGCATCCCGGCTCGCGGGGACGCAACTGCGCGAAGGGGCCGGCCACCATTAACCAGATCAACGATCCGGAGCGGATTCTTTACCCCCTGAAGCGCAAGGGGGAGCGGGGCGCCGGCGATTGGGAGCAGATCACCTGGGACCAGGCCCTGGATGAGATTGCCGCGAAGATCCACGCTTCACTGTTGGCCGGGCACAAGGACCGGGTGGTCTATCACGTCGGCCGGCCCGGACACGAGGGCTACGTCGACCGGGTGCTCAAGGCCTGGGGCGTGGACGGCCACAACTCGCACACCAACATCTGTTCCGCCGGGGCCCGGACCGGCTATGCCCTCTGGCAAAAGTACGACCGCCCTTCGCCCGACCACGCCAATGCCCGGGTGATCCTGCTGGCCAGCTCCCACCTGGAGACGGGCCACTATTTCAATCCCCACGCCCAACGGATCATGGAAGCGAAGGCCAAGGGAGCCAAGATCATCGTGCTTGATCCGCGCCTGTCCAACACCGCTTCGATGGCCGATTACTGGCTGCCGACCTATCCCGGCTCGGAGGCGGCGGTGTTCCTGGCCATGGCAAAAATTATACTGGATGAAGGCCTCTACGACCGTGACTTCATGGAGACCTGGGTTAACTGGCGGGAGTATCTGCAGGCCCGGCACCCGGCGGAGCCGGAGACCTTCGACACCTTCATCGAGAAGCTGTGCGCCGAATACGCCGGGTTCACCCCTGAGTTCGCCGCCACCGAGGCGGGCATTGACGCCGACATGCTGGTGGAGGTGGCCCATGTCATAGCGTCTGCGGGCTCGGCCCTGTCGGCCCATGTGTGGCGGGGGGCATCCATCGGCAACCTGGGCGGCTGGCAGGTGGCCCGGACCATGCACCTGCTCAACGTCCTCACCGGTTCGGTGGGCAGCGAAGGGGGCACTCTGCCCAGCG
>SCKI01000006.1 GCA_004124295.1 Fidelibacterota bacterium | reverse complement strand
GGGGGGGGGGGGCGGGGGGCCGGGGCCGCCCCCCGCCTCGGCCGGCCGGTGCAGCCCGAGGGCGTTGGCCCGGTTAATATCGACGATAACCGCCGGACCTGCCCCCCGGTTCCGGCCGACGGCCAGGCCATTGCCGTTGCCATTGCCGTTACCCTCGCCATTGCCGTTACCAAGACGGCGGCCTGGCTGGGTGGAAGTATCCTGGGGACTGGTGGAATCGGTCCCGGTGATAGAATCTGTCAGGCTTATGCTATCGGACATAGCTCAAGCTTTTCATAAACCCGCCGATATAAGCGGTGCGTTGAGATGCGGCGTTAACTGGATTGCGGGGACATAACTCGGTCCCTTCAACTCCTGCCGCATCTCGACCACCTCATTAAAGATCACATACCAGCAGCAAATGACACGAATCCCTTTCAGGATCAGCGCCCCTAGACTCTTCCGGTGTCTAATTATATAACCCTGAGAGCGCAATAGCAAGCATTTAGTGGGGCCGCGCAGCAGAAATAATGGACCGAAAATCGGGCCCTGCAGCGGCAGATTGACGCCCTGGTTTATGAGCTCTACGATCTGGCGGAGGCGGAGATCCGGCTAATCGAAGAAACGCCGGACAAGTAACGATTGTGGAGGGGGGCGTGAACGGTTGGCAGTGGCAGTTGGCAGTCGCACCTTCCCACCGCTCACCGCTCACCGCTGACTGCTGACTACCGACTGCTGACTATCCAACACTCACCCCCCGGCTGCGTCGACCCCCTCGCTCCGGAGAGAGGGGGAGTCACGAAGTGACCGGGGTGAGTGCTGACCGCCACCTGCCACTGCCGACTGCCACTTCCTCAAGTAGCCCGTAGGAGAATCGAACTCCTGTTGCCAGGTTGAAAATAATCAGTAGTTTACCGGAAATCGAGGGGCCGTATCCTACGTACGTATCCGCTCACTTGTAGATACCCCCTGTCGATGAGTGGAGTTCATCCCTTAAACCCCCACCCCCGGCCTCTCTGATAAGGCATCATTTCCCGGCCAGGATGCCGTTCAACCCGATCCCCGAACACTTGGCGGAGATACTCATCCGGGAATCTCAGATAACGTTCCGTGACGGCCACCGTCGAATGTCCCAGCAGCCCCTTGACGTAGTAGATGTCGCCGGTCCGGTAGTACTCCCGCAGGGCAAATGTGTGCCTAAGGGTGTGCAGTGACCGCCCTTTGCGCTCAATTCCCGCCGCTCGCATAGCCAACCTAAGAGCTCGACTGATACTTTCAACGTGATAAGGATTCTCAGTAGCTAAGTAAAAGTCGGGCACCAGGTCCGGGGGAAGGGCCACCAGGCGGTCCCTACGCCCTTTCGTTTGCCGAAGGTGAAGGAATCCATCCTCCAAGGTGCAGTTGAACAGCTCAGACCGCCGCAGCCCCAATTCGGCCAGGATTATAATTGCAGCCTTAATCTCGGGGGTGGTGATCTGCTCCATGATCCGGTCCAGCTCGTCCGGGGTGAAAAACTTGGGGAGCTGTTCATCGACCCTTATCAGGGAAAGCTTGCCCGGCAGATGATCCAGCTTGCCAGTGGACACCAGCCAATTGAGGAACGTCCTGGCCACCCCGAGCCGGATGTTGGCGCTGGTGTCGCTGACCCGTGAGGTGAGATGCGACCGGAATGCGGTGTAGTGAGTTGGAGCTATATCCTTCAGCGGAAGGTTGCCCCAGCACGCTTGTAGGTTTTGGAGGGCCAGTCCATAATTAAGGTAGGTCTGCTCCCGTAACCGGGTTTTGCAGTCCTTGAGATACTCATTAATGGCCGCGAATAGGCGGATGGTCTTTGCTTCGAGGGGGCTTTCCAGCAGCCGCGCCCGGACCAGAAATTCCCGCTCCTCCACCTTACGCCTCCAGGATTCAGCAAGACGGCGGTCCCCGGTCCTGGTGGGGATGAGTTTTTCCTTGTGGCCTGGTAACCAGACTCGGACGTACCACTTGCCGCGAAGTTTTCTCAAGCCTGCCATGTCGAGCTCCTTTTCATGCTTCAGAGCGTACATTAGCATGCGCAGGCAGGCCGTATCAAGTGTCTGTTCCGTATACGGTTAGGTACTCATTTGAATCTTCTGCCATGCTTTCGGATCACCCCGCAGAAGGGCTATTAGCTGGGGATAGTTCTTAAGCATCCAGGCCCGCATTTGCTCCCCCGGTTGCCGATAAACACGCCCCAGGGCCATTGTGAAATATTCCGGCGCCATCTCAAAGCCTATGCCCCGACGCCCCAGCCGCTGGCAAGCCGCCAGTGTAGACCCGGACCCGAAAAAGGGGTCAAAAATCAAATCTCCAGGGTTGGTAAGGCCCCGCAGAATGTATTCGAGCAACGCCAACGGCTTCTGGGTAGGATGGTCAGTGCGTTCGGCCTTGGGCATACCGGGCTTGTTGGGGAACCGGAGAATGGAGCGGGGAAATCGGTTACCTGTCTCATTTACAAATAGCTCCGGCAGGTTACCCCCACCGCCCCGCGTGGGGTTGGCATTTTGACTTTTTCCCCCCTTGCGAGTGTATGGTTTTCCTTTGGTCTTTAGTTCCTTCAGGTTAAATGTATGGTCACAAGCCTTGGCTCCCTTCACCTTGTATACCAGGATGAGTTCGACGTTATTGGCCGGTTGATACTGATTTACAGGAATGACAGAGGACTTTTCCCAAATCCATGGATACCGAAAATCAAAGTATGGCTTAAATGCCGAATGGATTTCTACGGCGGTGGGAAAGTCACAAAAGATGGCAATCTGACCGGTGGGTTTGATGAGCCTTAAGAACTTCTTTGCCAGGATGTGAAAATCTGGCCGGACATCCCAGGACTGCGCTCTTTTAAGCACACCATACGGCGGATCGGTTAAAATCAGGTCGACAGAATTGTCGGGGACCGTCTCCCACAACTTGAAGCAATCGCCCTGGTACATGCTTTGGTCGTATAACAAGGCCCACTCTTTTGCATTTTTCTGTAAATGACTCATTATTATTCCTTTCGTATAAAGTTGCTTAGATGTACATTTGAGACGTTAAGGAGCAATGACTATGGCTAAAACAACGATCAAAGAGCACATTTCTACCGTTGAGGCCCGTAACCGGTTCTCTGAAGTCATCAACCGGGCCGCTTTCGGTAAGCAGCGGATAATCCTCACCCGCCGGGGCAAGGACCTCGTAGCCGTCGTACCTCTGGAGGACGTGGAGCTCCTGGAGAGCCTGGCCGATCAGCTCGACATCAAGCTGGCCGATGCGGTGAAAAAGAATATCGAAGCGGGGGAACCGACCATTCCACTGGATGAGGTGGCCAAGGCTTGGGGCATCGGCTAGCGGGTGTCCCGGACCTTCGGGATCGAATTTTCCGCCCACGCCCAGCGGCAAGGCGACAAGCTTCCCCAGGCCATCAAGTGGCGGATCATTAGGGCTGTCCGGCGGCTTGCCAAGAACCCTTTCCCCAAGGGAGTCCGCAAACTTGCAGGCTCCGACTATTACCGCCTCCGGGTTGGCGACTACCGGGTCATTTACGAGGTGCACAGGGATAAACTGTTCATCCTGGTGATCCGCATCGGCCACCGCAAAGACATTTATCGCTCTACTTGACGCCCTCACTTCAATAAATCCTCCACCATGCGCCTTTCTGCCTGAGACAAAGGTTTTTTCACCGGATTGCGCCCCGTGACCAGGTAGGCTGTTAAATCCCTTCGATTAAATAGCCGGGCAGACTTCGGGGCGGTGGAGTCCTGCCTGCTGTAGGGTATTAAACCCGCGCTGGCCAGTCGATTAACCTGTGTAACCGAACATCTGAGGAAGCGGGCTGCTTCTTTAGCTGTCATCCAGGGCGAGTTAAATTCACCCCGAATTAAATTTTCGATATTATCCAGTCTATTTAAAATGGCGCTTAATTTATCTGGTAATTGATTTGCCACAACGATTCTCCTCTAAAACCCATTATTATTACTTGTATTTCTGCTCGCTTGACTTTAATTGTTCTTTCTTTTCCCATTTATACTTTCTCCCTCAACATTTTAGTATTTCCCCTCGACTATTTATTGTTTATCCGTTTCGCCTGCTACTTTATTTAGTATTTAAATTGAATTATTTCCACTTAATAAGTAATTAAAAACTCAGTATTTTTGACTTATTAGTATTAATTCCCGAATTAAATTCCCGTTTATTGCGATTATGTAACTCCCGTATTATCAATATCTTATAGTTTTTGCTCTTCTTAATCAATTTATTTATTATCTGGAATAATATCATGGATATTCATGTTTTTACTGTGCGTGGGAATAAATTGTATAGGGGAAATATCTGAGCGCCAATGAGGGAAGCGGTGCTATTTTGATCCTGAATCAATTATTCCATCAATCTGGCCACCTTTTTTTGTTTAGCATATGTGCTTCTTAGCAAGCACAACATTGGCTGCAAAGAAGCGCAATGTGAGGTAAGGTAACTGCACGTAATGAGAAATACAAGAAGAATCTGATCCAAAAGAATCAAACGACAAATCCCACACATCTTATAAGGGTAGAATGAAAATAGGGGTAGAAAACAAACATTAAAGTGAACGAAATAGAAGGCCGTTTTCAGTTTGTTTACAAAAGAAAAATGATGACAAAAAAGGGTGACAATAATCTGCATCAAAAAGGGCTGCAAATGAATGCAGCCCTTCCTATCAATACGATCCAAATAGTCCAACGCCTCGCAAGGCCCTGGACGCTAATCAGAAATATCCACCGCCTGATGTATCGGATAACCTTGCGCATCCAGCCAGGAAAACACTAGAAGCTGGTGCTCCCCTCCATCAATGCTGGCCTACATGAGCCAGGCGTGGTTGGCGGTGTAACCTAATCTGTCCTCCCAATATACTGGTCTGACGCTTTCAGCAGATATGTGCTACCGTCAAATTTAATCTGGACAACCACTGTCACGAGGATATCGGGTCCCCACTTCGGGCCATCACGGGCAACTTTTTCTAATTTGTGCTCTGGAGTTGGCGGGCTATCTTCATCAGAGAAGGGTGTTTCCCAAACCTCGTCATCATTGATCACGTATAAGGTCGTAGCATTCAATTCTTGGGGTATTGATAGCGAATCCACCTCAGTCACCCAAATGATCGTAATAAGCGGTTGCCCACCAGGCGGAGTTATTGGCATAAAATCCCGCCACATAAATGTCTCTAGAGCATAGTTCTGCCCACCGATCGATACAACTTCGGGCGCGGCCAGTAGATCATCTATTTCATATGATGATTCTTCCGGCGGAGTGAGGCAGCCAGTGAATAGAGCCACCATTATTAGGCTCGACACGTAGTTTCGTGTGAACTTCATGATACCACCTATAGTAGAAACATTTTGGTAGCCGTTAAAATGTACTCATCAATAGCATCGAACTGTACGTCGCCAAAGTAATGTGATCTCCATTTATCTAAAACTAAGTGACATAATTCGTGTTTCCAAGGCTTAACTGATGTCTCAGTTGAAACGTCCTTCGCTTGCTCTTTTCCCGGCTCATGAAACTCACCAGATAACCACGATTATATTCTGAGCTTTGTCCCAATCGGGTTGATATCCTCCTTGATTCAACGAGTACTCTCATGGGTTGCAAGATAGTTTATCCCGCCAAGCGAACATAGCAGTGTATTTTCAGAACAGCGTCACTCCATTGACAAAAATAGGTGGCGGGAGGGCGTGACATTAATCTGAAACAAAAAGGGCTGCAAATAAATGCAGCCCTTCCTTTTCGAGTATATCAAGTAAGTCCACCGCCTCGGAAGGCCATGTACCCTAATCAGATACATCCACCGCCTGATGCACTGGCTCCCCATTGCTATCCAGCCAGGAGAACACAAGCACCTGGTGGTCCTCACCATCAATGCTGGCCGTTTGCAGGGTGATGGTGATCGTCTCCGGTTCAAGCTTCCAGATGGCCCCGGTGACGCCATCAATGATCCAGCCGGGAATTCCGCCTATCAGCAGATTCCAGAACGTCGCCGGATTGATGGAGTGTGACAAGTGGATTTGCTTTGGGGCGTGGCCATCCAGGGTAACATCGACGATGTACTCATTCTTCCTTTTCAAATGAGCCTGTGCCGGCGTCGTGCCGCTGAATACCTCGATGCCACCCGTGGTCTTAATCACCACCTGCGCCCCGGCAGGACTTGATGAGATGGATATATCCTGGCTGTCGGTGCTAAGGATGTAGGCGCAGCCGCTTGCTAAGATAGCTGCCAGGATGAGCAGTAAACTGGATTGTCTCATGGTTTCCCCCGTCGCTTGTTGATTTGGGATGGAGGCCTGCTAAACCTCATACCCATGTTCTCCAAGTCCTCAGAGGGGCACAAAATCCCCCCTGAAGGACTAGGGCATTAGTGCTAGCCAACACCGCCAGACATCCATGACGGACATATTCAGGGGGGAAATAGATTTCCTGCCCTAATTGTCCGATTGGACATGGGTGTCGCTTTTGGTAATACACCATTAGCAGTGTTGGCTAGCAAAGGAAAGTTAGCTCAGGGGAGGAGCGTAGACAAGCAACACCCTATTGAAGTGGCGGAATTGCAGTCTAGTAAAGTAACCTACGGTCGTTGCTCTTGACTCTATGGTTGTATAGGACTATTCCGCTAAATTAGACTTCAAGTTTATTTCATTTGTCAATGCTTAATTGAAAAGTCGGATGCCCCAAAATGCCTAGCACCGTCTTTAACTGGTCAACAATACGCACCCTTAACGGCATGCAGTCCGACGCATTCGAAGAGCTCTGTTGCCAACTCGCCAGGGCTGAATCTCCGCAAGTTGGAGCTGAATTCACTCGTGTGGGCAACCCCGATGCGGGCGTTGAATGCTATTGGACTCTTTCCAATGGTAACGAGTGGGGCTGGCAAGCAAAGTACTTTCTACAATCCCTGACAAATGGTCAGTGGGATCAAATTGATCATTCTGTTAAAACAGCCCTTGAGAAGCGGCCAAAATTAGTTAAGTATTTTGTCTGTCTGCCTATTGGCCGACCCGATGCCCATATTAAAGGACGGCAGTCCATGATGGATAAATGGAATAATCGTGTTGCGAGATGGGAGGGATGGGCAGCAGCAAAAGGCATGTCCGTCGAGTTCGTGTATTGGGGCAATCACGATCTAACGACACGACTAACTGAGGACCGTCACCGGGGGCGGGTCTTTTTCTTTTTTAATCAGGAATACTTCACAACTGATTGGTTAAAGGGACGATTGGACGAGGCTATCAGCGATGCGGGGAAACGATATTTACCACTCCTCAATGTGGATTTACCCATTGCGGATGTATTTGATGGAGTTGGCCGGACGGAGGCCTTTCAACACAGATTAAGCGAGCAATTGGTAGAATTTGAGGATGCGTTTCGAATTGGCACGTTCACAAAAGATGATCCTGATCTTAAGGGCATTGTTGACGAACTGTTTAAAATGAAGCAAACAATGGGCGCTGCCGTCGCCAACCTCGTCTATTTATCTCGAGGACCAGACCAATTACTATTTGAAGGAATTATTCAGTTCGGTTATGAATTAATAGAGACCGCTGAAAAATATGTGGATTCTCTCCGCGATCTTGAGAACCAGGAAAGAAGAAAATTAAAGGGAGAAGATACCCCCAGCGACCAGCAACACAATTTAGATAAGTACCGTAGCCAGCGTTCGGCATTATACCGGATCGCTGGAGCCACACAGACATTGATTAGGTTCCTTGAGTCGGCGGAAGCCGAATCCGCGAACACAGGGGCGCTGCTTATCACTGGGGATGCTGGCCAGGGGAAAACACATTTGCTCTGCGATGTAGCCGAAAAGAGGGCAGAGATTGGCCTACCAACAATATTACTACATGGTAATCATTTTAATAGCGGCGATCCATGGGCTCAGATTTTAACAACCCTCCACGTACGGGGGGAAAGAGATGAATTTCTTGGGGCATTGGATGCCCTAGGTGAAGCCAAAGGGCATCGAGTGCTACTAATGATCGATGCTTTAAACGAGAGCCAAGATAAGTCTATGTGGAAGAACCACCTGAGTGGAATGCTGACTGCCCTAGAAAGATTCCCTTGGGTTGGCATAGTCGTAAGTTTTCGGTCAACCTACCGAACAACTATCCTTCCTGAAGGGTTGGACGAGACAGTACTTGTCGAAATAATCCATACTGGGTTTTCGGAAGTACCACAGGAAGCCATAAACAAGTACTTTGAATATTTCGGCTTGAATGCGCCACGAATACCCACCCTTCTCCCGGATTTCACTAATCCTCTTTTCCTGTACACTTTCTGCCAAGCTATTAGAAATAGTGGCGCTAGGGAGATTCCATCTGGCGTGAATGGTATACATCAACTTCTAAAATACTACATAGCCTCCGTTGATAAGATTCTGGCACCTGCTCTGGGGTATGACGAGCGGAACCAGCTAGTATGGAAAGCATCCTTGGGGTTAGCAAAAAAACTAGCAGAAGAAGACGTATCTTGGATCGATGTGGACACGGCAAAGTCAATTCTTGATTCGCTGCACCCAGGAACGAATTACCAAGAGTCTTTATATTTTCACATGGTCGATCAAGGGGTCATTATTGAGGATGCTTATCAGTGGGACAAGACGACAATCAAACATATCGTACGATTTACTTATGAAAGATTTTCGGATCATCTAGTTGCTGAATATCTCCTTGATACCTATTTGGATGAGGCGAATCCTCAAGCAGCATTCCTGCCGAACGGAAAAATAGGAAACCGATTCCCCGATGAAGCCAGGTCTTCTTGGAAAAGAGGGCTCATTGAAGCCCTCTCTATTCAACTACCTGAACGGGTGGAACAGGAATTTTTTCAAGTTGCTCCTCATGCTCGTTCATTTGGCGCGGTAAGATCAGCTTTCGTAGCTAGTCTCATTTGGAGAAACCCCGCTAATCTCGATTTTGAGAATGCGCGTAGTTATGTTAATAGCGTTGTCATTAATCATAGAGATACTCACGATGAATTCGTAAATGCGCTACTTACCATTTCCTCAAATCCCGATCACCCTTTTAATGCGACTCTGTTGCATCAACATCTGAGCAAGTTTGGGATTGCTGAGCGTGATGCATGGTGGACAATTTTTCTTCAGGAAAACTACTACGAGGGGTATCCGATCAGTCGTATAGTCGACTGGGCATTATTACCTATGGACAAATCCGAAGTCAGCAACGAAACAATACGATTACTTGCTGTTACACTCTGTTGGTTTCTCACTTCGACCAACCGCGCCTTGCGAGATCGGACCACCAAGGCCCTTGTCAATCTTTTAACCCCTAGGATCGCCGTGCTGCGTGAAGTTCTGAAGGACTTCAGAGAAGTAAATGATCCCTATGTGGCCGAACGGGTCTATGCAGTAGCGTACGGCTGCTCCCTTCGAAGCAACGATAATGAGAATATCAAGGTGCTGGCCCAGGACGTTTATAACACTGTTTTTAAGAATGGCAGTCCACCTCCGCACATCCTGCTTAGAGATTATGCAAGAGGGGTAATCGAGGTCGCCCTTCATCGCGGGCTTAAGCTTCGCCTGTCAAAAAAGAAGATTCGCCCCCCCTATAGTTCGGAATGGCCCAATGATATACCAAGCGCGGATGATTTAAAAAAACTCGTAGAATTGAAAGACAATACACCCAGAACGGAAAGAGGATTATACAAGGTGTATAACTCGCTTCTTGGGTGGATCGGTGATTTTGGAAAATACGTTGTAGGATCCCGTCAGCCTTGGTCATCAACCCCTCTGTCTGAGGAATGGAAACCGAGTTTGAGAGAAAAGTATGACAAGTTTATCACTAGTCTAACAAAGCGGCAGGAACTATTATGGAGCGAATTTCAACAGGTTCGTTTTACTGGAATCCGATTTCTCCCTGACACGAACGAGGAGGATGATCTTTCTGACACTCCATCTGTTGAGGAAATATCAGCTGTAGAGGAAAAATTCCTGAAATCTCTACGTACAAAGAAACGCCAAGCATATGAGGATATTGTGGTGCGCTACTTCGAAGCCCTGCCATCTCAAGATGATAGACGGATGAGTAGCGATTTGGTATCACGCTTTATTTTTCGGCGAGTAATTGAAATGGGATATACGAACGAGCGTTTTGGTGAATTTGATTCAGGTTATTCGATCCATCGAGGAGAGAGTGCTAGAATTGAGAGAATCGGAAAGAAATACCAATGGGTTGGCTACCATGAGGCAATCGCACGACTCAGCGATAATTTTTACATGATGCCCGAGTACGGCGATTCTGGACCAATCACATATGACGGTCCTTGGGGACTCAATGTGCGAGATATTGATCCATCGCATACGCTTGTTTCCACATCACCACGTCTCTATGGAGAAGGCCACACCGATGAATGGCTTGCTCCTGTAGGATACGATTGGAGCTCGAATCCTATGACACAAGACTGGCGGCTTAGAAAAGATGATTTTCCTGATACTGCGCCCCTCCTCAAAGTATCTGACCCTGTTGATGGAGCGGATTATTATGCTCTTGAGGCAAATTTTGAGTGGGTAGAACCTCATCTTCCACATGAGGCGAGAAAGCAGAAACCGGACCGACGAATATGGTATCAGCTTCGGAGTTATCTCGTGGCAGAGGAAAATAGTGACGATCTATTTCAGTGGGCCAAGAGTAAGAATATCTATGGGAGGTGGATGCCCGAATCTGGCAACCTAGGCCAAATGTATCTCGGCGAATACCCTTGGGCGAATTCCTATGCAGCCCGAAACACGCCCTACTATGGGCACAAAGGCTGGACCGACGAGACGAACTACCATACACTACCAACCAGGGTGCGAATTACGGTAGAAAACTATCACAATGCTGCCAACGATTATGATAATTCTGTTGGAGAGGGGGTGTCTTGTATGCTTCCTAATCCGGAGATTATTGAGGGGATGGGGTTAAGGTGGCATCCTGACAATAGCCAATGGGAGGATAAGAACGGTCTTTGTATCGTATTTGATCCGGCTTTGAAGGGACACCACTATCAGGGACTACTAGTTAGAAAAGATATGTTCGACCAATATTTGTCAAATAATGGCTATTCGCTCATTTGGACAGTAATGGGTGAAAAAGAAGAGTATATCGATATGCCGATTTCACCTAGTAGATGGGTTGAATATTCAGAAGTCTATCTGCTCAAGGACGGGAATCCCTTGGGTTCCAGAAAATTCTATGAACAGCCTGATTCTGGCAGGTAGCCCCATGATATTTTCGCACCAAAGGATATGTCAGGCGGACGCTTTTCTGGTCGGGAAGTCAACGTATCGGGGGGCTTCCTTCAGCTATGCCTTTGGGATAAACGTCCCCACCCCGACTTTTTCAATCCCGTATCCACGCCGTATCCGGCAAATAGTGTCAATCTTAGTCGATCTTGGTAGGAGTTTGGTCACCTGGATGGTGGATGGTGGATATTGGATGCTGGCTACTCCCCCCTTGCCAACTGCCACTGCCGACTGCAACTTCCTCAAGTAGCCCGTAGGAGAATCGAACTCCTGTTGCCAGGTTGAAAACCTGGAGTCCTCACCACTAGACGAACGGGCCTTTTTTTGGCGGCGGAATTTAGGCTGCCTCCCCAACGGCGGCAAGGCCCGCTGGCCGCGCAGGGCAAAACCGCCGGCCCCAGTCAAGGGGTAAACTGTCGCCGGGGCGACAAATGGCCGCCGGGTCAGCGCCTAACTTGAACATCACTCCGCCACTGGAAAGCGCCACGGTATGCAACGCAAGGAATTCATCGTCACCATCATGACTGCCGCCGGCCTCATGCCGCTGGTCATCACCCAGATCGGCTGCAGCACCTCCACGGAGCCGCGGCCGACCACTACTTCCAACGGCTACCTCTTCACCTCGAGCGTCAATAGCGGCCACTCCCACACCGTCGAGATCAAGATTACCGATCTCAGCCAGCCGCCGGAAGGTGGCCGCACCCTGTCCACCTCCTCCACCGGACACACCCATTCGGTGACACTGTCGCAGAGCGATTTCGTCGCCCTGGAGGCAAGCGAGACGCTGGTCCGCAGCACCACCAGCAACAGCGGCCACCTGCATACCTTTACCTTTACCATTGCCGATGCCGAACAGTCCAGCGGCGACAGCAATTACCAGGCTACGTGACCTGAAACTTCGGAATGTGCTCCCGGTGCCGGGCCAGGAACTCGGCGTAGGCCTGGCTGTCGGTGTAGTCGATGATGCTGACGATGACGTCCCCCACAAAGGTGAGCACCGAGCAGGTGCGGACCTCCAGGATGTCATCGGGAAAGTCGGGCAGCCAGCTCCGCTCGTGGATCTCCACGAACACCTTGCCGCCGGAACGGTCCTCATGCCAACTGCGGCCCAGCTCCTGGTAATCGAAGCCGGGACCCAGCCCGGTCTCGCGCTTCTCGAAGGCCTCCAGCACCCGCTCACGGCCCTGAAAGCTGCCGCCGGTAGGGGGCTCGCCGAGGACCTCGTACACCAGGCTCTCATGGAGCACCTTTTTCAGGCCAGCCGTATCGCCGCTGAACAGGGCCGCCTCGAAAGACTGGCCGATGCCGATCAGTCTGCCCATGTCAGTCCCCTTCCGGTTGCGGGGGCGCGGTCGATACCCCTTCCAGCTCGTCCAGCACGGCCACCGCCCGGCGCATGTGGGGGATAACGATGGAGCCCCCCACCACCAGACCGATGTTGAGCACTTCGTAGAACGTCTCCCGGTCCACGCCGTGGCCGTGGCACTCGATCATGTGGTAAGCGATGCAGTCGTCGCAGCGCAGCACCAGCGAAGCCACCAGCCCCATCATCTCCTTGGTGCGCCCATCGACGCGCCCCGGCTCGTAGACCCTGCTGTCCAGGCCCCAGAACCGCTTGGTGTCCAGGTTTCCCTCGGCGAGGATTTTCTCGTTCATATGCTCGCGGAAATGTTGAAAGTCGTCCAACCGGCCCATAGTGATGGTTCCTTTTATTGACTTGCGAAGCTTACAGCTTGAGGGGCTTGATCCGGGCCATGACGGCGGAGGGATCGTTCTCCCAGATGGCCGGGTCGGCATCGACGTAGAGCTCCACCTCGTTGCCGTCCGGATCCTTCAGGTAGAGGCTCTGGGTGACGGTATGGTCGCTGGCGCCGTCGATGGTAATGCCGTGCTCCAGCAGTTCGTCCCGGGCGGCCCGGAGTTCGTCGAGGCTGTCGCCCACCTTGATGCCGACGTGATACAGCCCGAGCCGTTGCCCCTGCAGCGGGCCCGGGGCAGCGCCGACCTCGATCAGCAGAATTTCGTGATGCGTGCGTCCCGAGGTGAGGGCCACCGCCTGCCGGCCCCAGGAACCGACCTCCCCAAAACCAAGCAGGTCCCGGTAGAAGGCCAGGGAGCGGTCCATATCCCGGACGTAGAAGACGATATGTCCCAGGTAGTGGGCTTTCATGGGCGAACCGCGATGGTCATTTTGGGGTCAGGGGGCATGAGGGTTTCGTTTCAGGTTTCGGGTTTCGAGTTACGAGTTACGGGTTTCGGGTTTCGCGTTCCGGGCTTGCTCTGCTCTTCCTTGTAAAGGCCAAGAATCCACGCGCTCCGATATTCATTCGACAATTTACAATTTTCATTACCCGGCAGTCCCCCGGCAATGCCCACTGCTACCCACTGTTATCCAGCAAACTCCTCAGCCCTCTAAAATAGTCCAGCGACTCCGGATTGGCCAGGGCCTCCTGGTTGGGGACATCCTGGCCCAGTAGCGCCTGCTTCACGGCCAGCTCCACCTTCTTGCCATTCATGGTATAGGGGATGGCCGGGGCCGGCAGAATGCGCCGGGGCACATGCCGGGGTGAGCATTTGATCTTCAGCGCCTCCCGGATGGTGGCCTTCAGGGCGCGGTCCAGTTCACCCGTAGCCATTTGCACGAACAGGACCACCTTTTCATCGCCCTTAAAGGGCAGACCCACCACGACGGCATCAGCCACCTCGGGCAGGGCCTCCACTACCCTGTAGATTTCCGCCGTGCCGATGCGGACGCCGCCCGGATTGAGGGTAGCGTCGGAGCGGCCGAAAATCTGCACACTGCCATCATCAAAGACGGTGACGTAATCGCCGTGCCGCCAGATTCCCGGATAGTGCTCAAAATAGGCCCGGCGGTATTTTTCCCCGTCGTCATCATTCCAGAAATAGATGGGCATGGAGGGGAAGGCCGCGGTGCAGACCAGCTCCCCCTGTTGCCCCGTCACCGGCCGGCCCTTGGCATCGAACGCCGCCACCTGCATGCCCAGCCCCCGGCACTGCAGCCGCCCCCGGATCACCGGCAGGGTGGGATTGCCCAGGGCAAAGCAGCTGATCAAATCGGTGCCGCCGGAAATGGACGCCAGCAGGAGGTCCCTTTTCACCTCCCGGTAGACATAGTCGAAGCTTTCCTCGGCAAGGGGCGATCCGGTGGAGAGTACAAGCCGCAGCCGGTCCAGGCCGCCTTTCTCCGCCGGCTTGACGTCTGCCGCTTCCTGGGCGGCGATGAACTTGGCCGAGGTGCCGAAGACCGAAATGCCCAGTTCGGCGGCCATGCGCCACATGGCATCGGCATGGGGATACATGGGGTTGCCGTCATACAGCACCACGGCCGCCCCGATGGCCAAGCTGCTAACCAGCCAGTTCCACATCATCCAGCCGCAGGTGGTGAAGTAGAAAATGGTGTCCTCCCGGCGCAGGTCGCAGTGTAGCCGGAGTTCCTTCATGTGCTGGATAAGCGTCCCGCCGGCGGAGTGGACGATCGACTTGGGCAGCCCGGTGGTGCCGGAGGAGTACATTATATAGAGGGGGTGATCGAAGGGGAGCTGCTCGAACCTGAGGGTCGGGGCGTCGGTGGGCAGAAAGTCGTCCCAGTGGACACCGTTGGGGATGCCATCGAGGTTCGGCTGCCCGGTATCCCCCGCGTTCCCTGCGTTCCCCGTGTAGGTCACCACCACCACCTTTTCGATGCCGGGCAGATGATGGAGGATGCCGGCCAGTTTCTTCAGTGAGCCGTGGCGGCGGCCGCTGTAAAAGTAGCCGTCGGCAGCGAACAGCACCTTCGGCTTGATCTGCCCGAACCGGTCGAGGACCCCCTGGATGCCGAAATCGGGACTGGAGCTCGACCAGACAGCGCCAATGGAGGCCGTGGCCAGCATGGCAATGACGGTCTCGGGCATGTTGGGCATGAAGCCGGCCACCCGGTCGCCGGCCTCGACACCTATCTCCCGGAGGCCGTGGGCCAGCCGCCGGACCTGATCGTAGAGCTCGGCATAGGTGAGCTGGCGGCGGACCTGATCCTCGCCCCAGAAGTGGAGCGCCACCCGGTCGTCCCGGTAGCGGAGCAGGTTTTCGGCGAAGTTGAGGCGGGCGCCGGCGAACCACTTGGCGCCGGGCATTTTGCCGGCATCATCCACCACCATGTCCCAGCTCCTGCTATGGATGATCTCCGCATACCCCCACATGGCCGCCCAGAAATCGGCGCTGTGATCAACGGACCATTGGTAAAGATCGCCGTAGTCGGCCAAGGCCAGACCGTGGTGCCGGTTCACCTGCTCACGGAAGACGGTGAGCTGGGTGGCGGCGATCCGCTCAGGGGACGGTTGGTAAAGAGGGGCGTTCAAGGTTTCAGGTTTCAGGTTTCGAGTTACGAGTTACGAGTTACGATTTACGGGCCTGCCCGGCATCTTCATCCTTCATCCAACATCCAATAACCCGTTTCGAGTTTCGAGTTACGATCCGTCTTACCACCTCTGTCATTCCGAGTGGAACGAGGAATCTTACGAGCCAATGCTGGAGGTTCTTCGGTCCGCCAGCTGGCGGACTCAGGGCAAGCCAGCTCAGTAAGGCAGATTACTGCCAACTGGTACTGCTACTGCCACTGTTTTTATCCTGCATCCTCCATCAGCCCAACCGCCCAGGCTCCTTCCAAATCTCCGGCCTCAATGAGACCCTTGATCTCCCGGTGCCGGTCCCCGGTGGACATCCCCTCAAGCCGGGCGTTCAAGTCCCCCGGCACCTCGGCATCCTGGGGCACTTCCGGCACACCGGCCAGCAGGGCCAGATCGTTGCCGGTGAGCACCGTGGAGGTCAGCAAATCGGCGGGCAGCGCCTGAAAACCAACGGCCTGGTCGGTCTGGCGGCGGTCGATGCTGAACAGCCCTTCCCGGGAGCGGGAATACCAGCCCAGATTGTGCCGCCCAACCTGGTCCATCTTATAGGGATCGATATGCCCGTCGTCGCCGAACACCTCCTCCTTGATGCGGTACTGCACCACCTCGCCCAGCAACAGGTTGCCGCTGCCTTTATCGCCGCCGAGCTCGATGTGCCGGTCGAATGTGCACTCCATGACGAAGGGCGACTCGGCCACCGCCGGCGGGGACACCTTCAGGCTCGGCAGCGGAGTCAGGCCCGATACCTCGAACTCGCTCACCCCTGGCGGATACTCGCCGGCGGCCAACTGCATCTGCCGGACCATCGGATAGCTCACAATGGACACAGTGAACTCGCCGGTGGCCTGGATGTTGAGCATGGTGTCCTTCGGCTCCCCGGTGCGGCCGCTGTAGGCCGGCGAGATGCCGATGATCACCGGGTTGGCGCCAAAGGCGTTGAAGAAGCTGAACGGCGCCAGGTTCGGGAGGCCAGCGGCACTCAGGCTGCCGACAAATGCGATGGGCCGGGGACCGACGCCGCCCAGGAGATACTGGTGGCGGTCTTTTAGCGGGAGGGCGGAGGGGGTTAGGTTTCTATATGGCATAACAGTCCGGAGTCAAGAGTCCAGGGTCCAGAGTCCGGAGTCAAAAGTCCAGGGTCCAGAGTCCGGAGTCCCGGGTCCAGAGTCCGGCAAATCAAGTCCTGATATGTCTGAAAAAGGCCTACTTGAACTTATACCCTTTAAGGGTTGAGCCCTTCAAATACATGATCAACCCGCCAATTAATTGTCGAATATCATTCACCAGTTTGCTCGCCTTCTCGAATTCTGCCCTGGTAATATAGCCCAGGTCAATTGCGGCATAAAGCTGTGCGTTGACTTCGCCGGCCGAGCCTTTGGCCACAGAGAGAAACTGGATAAATTCCTTATCGCCACCTCGATCAAAACCCTCTGCAATATTCGAAATGATAGAAATTGAGGCTCGTTGAATCTGGTCTTTCAGCCCGAAATCTTTAGCAAAATCACCCTTGGATGTCATTGTGTAAATCTTTTTAACAAGCTCGCGTCCCTTTCGCCAAGCTTCAATATCCTCGAAACTTTCGAAAACTGCCAAATCCGCTAGCCCAATGCCACTGGCTAAGTCTCTCCGACTCTGGACTCTGGACTCTTGACATCATCCATATCCCGGAAAACTATGTCATTTTTCAACCGTCCCAACCCTTCGATCTCCAGTTCGACCGTGTCCCCGTCCTGCAGCCATTGGTTGTCGGTGATGCCGCTGCCGTTGAGCTCCAGGAAACAGCCGGTGCCGCAGGTCCCCGACCCGATGACGTCGCCAGGGTGCAGATTGACACCGTAGCTCGCCCGTTCGATGATCTGCCCGAAAGTCCAGTTCATGTTCTGCAAATTGTCCTCAGATACCTGCACACCGTTCACTTGGGCCGTCATCTTCAGATTGTAGCGCTCGCCGTCGGGACCTGCAATGCGCTGGCCGGCCAGTTCGTCCCGGGTCACCAGCCAGGGGCCGAGGGTGGTGGCGAAGTCCTTGCCCTTGGCCGGGCCGAGATTGAGCTTCATCTCCTCCATCTGCATCACCCGGGCCGACAGGTCGTTCATGATCATGTAGCCGGCGATGTAGTCATCTGCCTTACCTGCCGGGATATCGCGTCCCTCCCTGCCGATGACGATGGCGCATTCCAGCTCGAAGTCGAGATGCTCCAGGTGGCGCTCCCGGACCTGCACCGGGCCCGGCCCGAAGATGGCCTGGTGGTTGGTAAAGTAGAATACCGGGAACTGGTCGAACTCGGGGATCATCTCCAGGCCCCGGTTGCGGCGGGCCGTGGCCACGTGCTGCCGGAAGGCGTAGCCGTCCCTGACCGAGGCCGGCCTGGGGACGGGCGCCATGAGCGGCACGGTTTCCAGGGGCTGGGCGTAGGGAGCCCCCGGATCGGCGCGCTCGAGCAGTTCCCGGGCGGCGGTCAGGCCCCCCTCGCCGAGCTTCAGCAGGGCCATAATGTCGTCCGGCAAAGTGGCGCCCAGCTCACCCGCTGCCAGGGCCAGGTCCACCACCGCCCCATCCTTGATGGCCCCCAGCCGGGGCCGTCCGGCAGATTTAAAGCTGACCAGTTTCATGCTGTGCGCCCGCCCATCAGACTGACCACGACATGGGGTAGTCCTCGTCATCGATGCCCAGGGCCGCAGCGGCCAGGGTGAGGGGGGCAAAGGTGTCGATCATCACCGCCAGCTCATCGGTCGCCTTTACACCGATGGACCCTTCATACTTGCCCGGCTGGGGTCCGTGCGGCAGGCCCATAGGATGGTAGGTGATCGACTCCTCCTCGATTCCCTGGCGGCTCATGAACTCTCCCTTGCTGTAGAAAATGACCTCCTCCGAATCGACGTTGCTGTGGTAATACGGCGTCGGGATGGCGTCGGGGTGGTAATCGAACAGCCGGGGCACGAAGGAACAGATCACCAGGCCCGGCGCCTGGAAGGTCTGGTGCACCGGCGGCGGTTGGTGGATGCGTCCGGTAATGGGTTCAAAATCGTGGATGCTGAAGGCCCAGGGATAGCACTGTCCGGCCCAACCCACCAGATCGAACGGATGCTGGGCGTAGATGTACTCCTGGATGCCCTCCCCCATGTGCAGCATCACCATGAACTCCCCTTCCTCATCGTTGGGAGGCTGGAACTCCGGGGTCCGGATGTCACGCTCACAGTAGGGGGCGTGCTCCAGCAACTGGCCGTGACGGCTGAGGTATTTGTCCGGCAGTTCCAGCGGCCCCCGGGTCTCGATCACCAGCAGCCTCGGCGTCGAGTCGAAGGTCATCTGCCAGATGATGCCCCGGGGAATCACCAGGTAGTCACCGGGTTTGAAGCGGATCAGGCCCAGGTTGGTGCTCAGGGTTCCCGCGCCGGTCTGGACGTAGATCAGTTCGTCCGCCTGCCCGTTGCGGTAGAAACTGTTCAGGTCCTCGTTGGGATGGGCCTTGGAAATGACCACGTCCTGGTTGTAGAGCAGCACCCGCCGGCTGCCGACCGGTCCGCCGGTGCTGTTGACCACGGCGGTACGCAGATGGCGGTGGCGATGGGGGACCTCCCCAGCCCGCTTGAGGGGCCGGTCCATGTAGCGTCCCACCGCCGCCATGCGGGTCGGCATCCGCAGATGGTACATGTTGGTGTGATCGCCAGAGAATCCTTGCCTGCTGAGGAGCTCCTCATAGCGCAGATTTCCGCCCGCGTCCCGGAACTGGGTGTGGCGTTTGGGGGGTATGGACCCCCGTTCAATATAGTGGGGCATGATTCGGTCTACTTTTCAGTTTCAAGTTTCTGGTTACTGGTTTCAACTATCGTGCTATCCTCAACATTGATGGACTGCGGACTCTTGTAGAGGTGACGTAGGGGGCCTACAAATTTCCCCGCCGGGCCTGCTCCTGCTCAATGGCCTCGAACAGGGCCTTGAAATTCCCTTTGCCGAAGGATCGGCTCCCTTTCCGCTGGATCACTTCGAAAAAGAAGGTGGGCCGCCCCTGCACCGGCTTGGTAAAGAGCTGCAGCAGGTAGCCGTCCTCGTCACGGTCCACCAGGATGCGCAGTTTGCGCAGCACATCCATATCCTCATCCAGGGGGCCGACCCGGTCGGCCAACTCCTCGTAGTAGGTATCGGGGACCTCCAGGAAATCGACCCCGTTGGCCCGCAACTGCCCAATGGTGGCGATGATGTCGCCGGTCAGCAGGGCCACATGTTGCACCCCGGCATCGATGTTGAAATCGATGAATTCCTGGATCTGGCTCTTCTTGAGCCCCTCCGCCGGTTCGTTGACCGGCATTTTCACCACTTCGTTGCCGTTGGCCACCACGATGGACCGCAGGGAAGTGTACTCGGTGCGGATATCCTTGTCGTCCACGGTCCAGAAGCGGTGCATCCCCAGGGTATCCTGGTAAAACTGAACCTGGGATTCCATCCTGCCATCGGGCATGTTGTGGACCACATGGTCAATGATCTTCAGCCCCACGTCGCCGGAGGAAATATCCGGGCCGGAATACTCGCCGAAGCCGGGCAGAAAGGGACCCGTGTAGCCGTTAGACTGGACGAAGGAGTGCAGCACATTATCATAGGCCCGGATGGTGGCGATGACCACCGAGCCATGCTCGTCGGACCGCGGCTCCGGGGCCGCCACCGATTCGGCCCCGCCGGCCAAGGCCATGCTGTAAGCCGCGGCGGCATCGTCGGTGCCGAAGGCGACATTCCGCACGCCATCTCCGTGGCGGTTGATAAAGCTGTTTATCTCGCCGTCCGGCTGCAGCGGCGCCGTTAGCACCAGGCGCACCTTGCCCTGCTGAAGAACCAGGCTGGCCCGGTCCCGGACACCGGTCTCCAGTCCCTGGTAGGCCTGCACCTTAAAACCCCAGACCCGCTGGTAGTAGTAGGCCGCCTGGAGTACATTGCTGACGAAAAATTCGACGTGGTGGAAGCCGGTAAGCTTGCTGGCATCAGTCATTGATTTCTCTCCAAACCTCTCCGAGTTGCTCAATAAGGTATTCATTTTCCTCAGCCGAACCAATGGCCGGTAATCAGGCTTCAGCCGTCAGCGTTCAGCCAAAAAGAGTGCTAAAAATTGCCCCTTGATGCTTGATCAATCTGCAGACCTCAGGGTTCCGATAAAGGCGGCCAACATTTTTCTCGACTCCACAGCTTGGCTTTGGAGGTCCTGATAAGTCTCGGATGTCAAATATCCCAAGTCATGGGCCAATTGAAGCAGGTAGTCGACCTCACTTGTCGATCCAGCGGCTATCTGCGCGAAATGGGCCAATTCACGGTCGGAGCCGCGACCACATCCTTCAGCAATGTTCGTGGGTATGGATGCCGCTGCCCTGCGCAGTTGACTGGTGAGGCCGTAAATCTCCCGCTGCGGAAATTTTCCCGTCGCACTATAAATATTTAAGGTAAGGCTGTGCGCCTTCCCCCATACCTTCAGATCACGGAAGTTCTTCAATCGATTCCATTTCCTCTTTAAGGCTGACCGCTGATCGCTGATCGCTGATTGCTGATCTCCCCCAGCACGTCTACCAGTTGCTCAATAAGGTATTCATTTTCCTCCGCCAAACCAATGCTGGCCCGCACCAGTGTCGGCCAGCCGAAGGCCCCCAGGTGGCGCAGGATCACGCCCCGCTTCAACAGCTCCCCGGCCAGCGCCACAGCCTGCGCCTCGCTGGGCAGGACCAGGGTCACAAAGTTCGCCTTCGAGGGTATCAGTTCCAGTCCCAGCCCGGCCAGGGCCTCGGTGAGCATGGCCATGCCGGTCCGGTTGGCCTCCAGCGTGGACTCCAGAAACGGGTGATCCCCCAGTGCCGCCAGCGCCGCCGACTGTGCCACGCGGGAAGGCTCAAAGGGCAGTTTCACCTTGAGCAGGTTGCCGATCAGGTCCCGGTGGCCGAAGCCGTAGCCGACCCGCAGCCCGGCCAGGCCGTAGGCCTTGGAGAAGGTCCGCAAGGTGATGACGTTGTCGAACCGGTAGCGCATCGAATCGGGATAATCGTCCCGGTCGCGGGCGTATTCAAAGTAGGCTTCATCGAGAATCACCAGCACCCGCTCCGGTACTGCGGCCATGAAGGCTTCAAATTCCGCGCTGCTAAAACAGGTCCCGGTAGGGTTGTCCGGATTGGCCAGGTAGATGATTTTGGTATGGTCGTTGATGGCCTGCACCAGCCTCGGCAGATCGTAGTGGTAGTCCCGCATCGGTATCCAGTGCACCCGGCGGCCGCTGGCGTGGGCCAGCACCCGGAAGCCGATGAAGCTGTTGGCGGCGGATATCATCTCGTCGTCACTGAACAGGAAGGTCCGCAGAATGGTGGCCATGATCCCTTCGCTGCCGCTGCCGGTGATCACGTTCTCCAGGTCCACTTGGAACCGGTCCGCCAGGGCAGAGCGAAGTTCGTAGGCCGCTGGATCGGGGTAGCGGTGGCTCTGGGCCAGGGCCGTGGCGGCTGCGGCCAGCGCCTTGGGCGAGGGACCGAGGGGATTCTCATTGGAAGCCAGTTTTACGATCCGCTCCAGGCCCAGCTCCCGGGCCAGTTCCTCGGCCGGTTTGCCGGCCTTGTAGGGGGCCAGCTGCTGGATATGCGGCGGGACGAGGGCCATCAGCGCTCACCCGGCCGCCGGGCGCCTGCCCCAGGGACCGGTATTCTATTGTGGACAATGACAGGTCTGTCAACCATGCGCCAATTTACCGCTTTAGGCTGGCACTGTGGCAGCCGCACAAGCATATTCACCCCAGTATGGGCAGTGGCACTATCGAACCCGGTTTGAACGATCCCGCCATGCAGATTCCCTGGGAGCTGCTGGCGGCGACTTTCATCAACCGGCCCAACCGGTTCGTGACCCAAATCCGCCTGGATGGAGAAGTTCTGCGGGCCCACTTGCCCGATCCCGGGCGCCTCAAGGAACTGCTGCTGCCCGGTGTGGCGTTGCGCGTTCAGCATACGCCCGGCCCCAAGCGTAAGACCGACTATACCACCCACCTGGTCCAGCGGGGCAACGTGTGGATCTGCATCAACACATTGCTGCCCAACCGCTTCACGGATTTCCTGATCAACGGGGGCCATTTGCCGTTTTTATCCGGCTGGACCGTGGAGCGACGGGAAGTGAAGGAAGGCGCCAGCCGCTTCGATTTTTTGTTGGCCAAGGGCGCCGAGCGCATGTTCCTGGAGGTCAAATCGGTCACTTATGCCGAGGACGGCCTGGCCCAGTTCCCCGATGCTGTTACCGAGCGGGGCGCCCGCCACGCCCGGCACCTGGCCGAGCTCGCCCGGCAGGGGCAGCGGACCATGATCCTGTTCGTGATCCAGCGGGACGATGCAGACCGGTTCAGGCCCATGTGGGACCGGGACCCGGCCCTGGGACACGCCCTGGTGGCCGCCCGCAAGGCCGGCGTAGCCGTCCATGCCATCCGCACTGCCGTATCGCCCGAAACCTTTGCCTACCGGGGCGAGGTGCCCATTGATCTCTCCCCGCCGGCCGGTTAAGCGCCGTTTAAAGCCTGGTCCAGGTCGTCGATAATATCGGCGGCCTCTTCGATCCCTACCGATAGCCGCACCAACCCGTCGCTGATGCCGTTGGCCCGGCGCTGCTGCGTGGGAATCATCACGTGGGTCATGCTGGCAGGATGCTGGATGAGCGTGTCCACCACCCCCAGGCTGACGGCCAGCGTGGCCAGCCGGACCCGGTTCATCATGCCGGCGCCGGCCTCCAGTCCCCCTTTGAGCTCAAATGCCACCATGCCGCCGAAACCTTTCATCTGCCGCCGGGCCAGTTCGTGCTGCGGAAAATCGGGCAGCCCCGGGTAATGGACGGCATCCACCTTGGCCTGGCCAGACAGCCACTCCGCTACCGCCTGGGCGTTGGCACAGTGCTGCTGCATGCGCAGGGCGAGGGTCTTGATGCCCTGGTTGATGAGCCAGGCGTCGAACGGGCTGGGGCTGGTCCCCAGCAGTTTCATGCGGGTCCACAGATCGCCGCGCACGAATTCAGCGTCCCGGGCAACCACCATACCGCCGACCGTGGTGCCGTGGCCGTTGAGATACTTGGTGGTGCTGTGGATCACAAAATCGGCCCCCAGGGCCAGCGGCTGCTGCAGGATCGGTGTAGCGAAAGTGTTATCGGTGATCACCTGCAGGCCATGCTGGTGGGCCAGACTGGCCACCTGGGCAATGTCGGTCATCTGCAGGGCCGGGTTGGCGGGACTTTCGATATAGACCACGCGGGGCCGCTGGGCCGCAGCGATGGCCCGCTCCAGGGCCGGCGTATCGTTCAGATCGAGGACCACCGTAATGATGCCCAGGTCGGTCAGCACTTTGGCCATGAGTTCGTCCGTGCCGCCATACAGGCCGCCGTGGGTCAGCAGGGTATCCCCGGGCCGCAGGAGGGTCAGCAGCAGGCTGCTGATGGCCCCCATCCCCGAGGAAAAAGCCATGCCGGCCAGGGGCAGTTCCGGCCCTCCGTTCCGGCGCAGATCGTGGGCTTCCAGGGCGGCGATTTTCTGCTCCAGGGCACGGATAGTGGGATTCCCCCAGCGCGTGTAAATGTTGCCTTCCTGCTCCCCGGAAAAGAGGGCCTGGCCATGGGCGACATCGGCAAAGGAAAAAGTGGACGTTTGATAAATAGGCGCCACATGGCTATGCTGGGCGTCGCCTTCAAGCTCGCCGGCATGCAAGGCGTGGGACGCCAGCCCGTAGGATGACGGTAGTTTGGACATGGTACTCCGACCCTCCTGAGTGAACCGTTTTGAAGGACCTCAAATCACTTGCAAAGGTCAGCCCCGGTCCGCTGCAGAACCAAGGTGAATGTTGCCCCGCGGGGGAATGTGCCCCTGTATGGCATCGGCGCCGGCCAGCCCCTAAATTCGGCTCCGTGGTTTCCCTCCGCCTCCATCTCCAGCAGCGGACTTGTGTCCTCTACTGCGCTTTCCTCACCGCCCTGGGTTGCGCCGCCGAGGGACCCCCCAGCGGCGGGCCACGGGATCTGCGCGGGCCGGTCATCATGCAGGTGACCCCGCCCAACGGGAGCACAGGCATTGATACGCTGACCGATTTCGAACTGCTGTTCGATGAACTGGTCGATCCGGTTTCGGTGCCCGGCTCCATCGAGTTTCTGCCCACCGTCCCGTTCGAGACCCGGATCCGGGGACGCCGGGTGCGCATCCGCCCCAACGAGCCCCTCAAACCTGATCAGGCCTATGTGCTCACTCTGCAGCGCGGTATCCGGGACTACCAAAGCAATACCCTTGCGGAAGCCCGGCAACTGGTGTTCAGCACCGGCACAAGCATTCCTGTCGGCCGCATCCGGGGCCAGATCATCGGCCAAAACGAGGGCGAATTCGTTGAGGTGGGGCTGTACCGGGAGACGGCCGAGGGATTCACCCATTACCAATCCCTTGGCGCAACGGAAACCGGGACTTTCGATTTCAACTACCTGCTGGACGGCACCTACCGCCTGGCTGCGGTGAGCGGCAGTCTGACCGATTTCCCCGCCGGCATGGGGCTGCGGCCCTATGCCCTGGCCACGGTCAGCACGCTGCCGGTCAAGGGCGACACGACGCAGCTGTTTATGCAAATGTCGGCGCCGTTGGCCGAACCGCAGATTCAGTCGGTCGAGTGGGTGACGCCACAATTCCTCACCCTGACCTTCGACCAGTCCTTCGGGGAGATCATGCCGCCTGAGATACTGCTCCCGGGCGAAAATCCGCTGCAGTTCGGTCTGCTGGTCGACCCGGCCGGCGCCGACAGCATAACCATCGACCTGGGCAACGGCCGCAACCCGCTGGGTGACGAATACGCCATACAGCCGTTCTATCTCCCGGTCGAGACTCTGCAGGATACCACGGCGCCCGTGCTGCTGGAGCGCCAGAAAATCGAACTGAGACTGCTGCCGGGCATTGCCGGAGCGGCGGGCAGGCTACGCTTTTCCGAACCGGTCGTCCTGCCGCCCGACCACAGGGTGCTGCTCACCGGCAAGGATACGGTCAGCGCACTGTTGCGAGCCCGCTCGGCGATGGAATTTTCGTTCAGCGTCCCCCAGCCGGAGCTGTTGAGCAAGCTGTCCCTGCTGACGGCCGGCATCGCCGATCTGGCCGGGAATGCCCTGTCAGACTCGGTCATCATCCTCAACCTTACCTTCCGGCGTCCCGAGGCCAGCGGGCAGATCAGGGGCCGCATAAGCGGCGCGCAGGGAGCGGTTGTGGTGGAGGCCCTGGATGCCGGCGAGGGCCGGCGCATCGCCTGGACGGTCACCGACTCCAGCCGCTACCTCCTGGAAAACCTCCCTCCGGGCCAGTACCGGGTTACGGCCCATGAACAGGGCGGTCCCCTGCCGCTGCCCTACTATGGCGGCCGCTGGGAACCGTACCAGCCCGCGGCCCTGTTTGGCGATTATCCCGGAGAGATAGAGGTGCGGCCCCGCTGGGAAGTGGATGGAATTGATATTAAATTTTATGCTGTGACCAATTTCATCACCGAGAGTGATACGGGAGCCGTCGGGGACTAGATGTACGCCCTGATTTTGGCAGGAGGCGCCGGTACCCGCTTCTGGCCCCACAGCCGGACAGCCAAACCCAAGCAGTTGCTGGAACTGCTGAATGGGACTTCCCTTATCCGGCAGACCTGGCAACGGCTCAACAAATATCCCGGCCTGGAAGGACTCTACACCATCGCCGGCCCCGCCCTGGCGGACGGTCTGGCCGAGCAGTTGCCCGAGGTGCCCCCCGAAAGGATGCTTCTCGAGCCGGCAGCGAGGAGTACGGCTCCGGCCATCGCCCTGGCCGCCCTGGTGCTGCGCAAACGCCACGGCGATGTGGTCATGGGGGTCTTCCCGGCAGACCATCTGATCCGTAAAGAGACCCGATTTTACAAGGCGCTGGATGCGGCTGCGGAGAAAACCGCTACCGGTGAATACCTGATCACGCTGGGCATCCAGCCAACCTATCCTGCCACCGGCTACGGCTATGTGGAGTTCGACCGCGACGGGCCGGGGGATGTCCATCCGGTGGTCACCTTCACCGAAAAGCCGGGCCTGGAAAAGGCCAAGGGCTTCCTGGAGGGGGGCCGCCATCTGTGGAACGGGGGCATGTTCATCTGGAAGGTGAGCACCATCCTGGACCGGTTGGCCAAGCACCTGCCACGGACCTACGAGCGGCTGGCCGCCCTGGAAGAGCTCATCGACACGCCCGAATTCCAGCCGGCGCTGGAGCAGGTCTGGCCGGAGGTTGACGCCATCAGCATTGACTACGGTGTCCTGGAGCACGCCAGCGATATTTACACCGTGGAGGCCCGTTTCGAATGGTACGATCTGGGCGGTTGGCGCGCCCTCTACGACCTGCTGCCCAAGCAGAAAGGCGGCAATGCGACCCAGGGTGATGTGGCCCTGCTGGACAGCCGCAACACGCTGGTGGTGAGCGAAGGCAGATTTACCGCCGTTATCGGCGCCGACGATCTGGTGGTCGTGAGCACCGCAGATGCCACGCTGGTGGTGCCCCGGTCGCAGGCCGATCGGGTGGGGGAGATCATCACCTGGCTGCGCAGCCGGAATCGGGACGAGTTGCTCTAAAATGAAGCTGCCGAAATTCTACAGCGAGCTCGAAGCTTTGGCCGAGGCACTGGGCCTGTCGGTGGTGCTGGACCGGGGCTCGTTCATCGGGGGCCTGTGCCGGTTCGAGGGGCAGGAGCTGCTGGTCCTCAACATGTCGGCTTCCCTGGCCCAGCGCACCCGCCAGCTGGCCGAAACACTGGCCGCCAGAGACTTAAGCAATGTCTACATCAAGCCGGGGGTCCGCAGCGCCCTGGAACGTTATCAGATCATGGCGCCCAGTTGAGGAGCGAGCCTTGCGAATATGCGCCAATTTCGCGGCGCACCGGAAGTTTTTCAACATAAGGAGCTGGCCCCATGGCAAGTATGACATCTGAAGATATTCTCAATTTCGCCCTGGTGGGGCATGGCACCGTAGGCAAGACCACCCTTTCCGAGGCCATGCTATTTAATGCCGGGGTTACGAACCGCCTGGGCAGCATCGGGGAGGGCAACACGGTCTCTGATTACCATGCCGACGAAATCGAGCGCCAGATATCCATCAGTACCTCGCTTCTATCGCTGAACCACGCCGAGAAAAAATTCAACATTCTCGATACACCCGGATACGCCGATTTCCACGGTGAAGTGCTGGGCGCCCTGCGGGTTGCCGATTTCGCCGTCGTCGTGGTCAGCGGGGTCGCCAATATCGAAGTAGGCACCGAGCAGGTCTGGAAGGCCGCCAACGCAAGCGGCATCCCCCATCTCATCGTGGTCAACATGCTGGACAAGGAGAGCGCCAATTTTGACGCCGTGGTCAATGAGGCCCGGGAACGCTTCGGCGCCAAGGTGTTCCCCCTGGGGCTGCCGGTCAATCCCGGCCCCGGCTTCAACCAGGTGGCCGACGTCCTGCGCAACGAGCTCTTCACCTACCTGACCGATGGCTCGGGGAAGGTGAGCCAGACGCCCCTCGAGGGAGACTGGGCCGAGCGCTGCGCCAAACTCCACGGCGAGCTCATCGAACTGGTGGCCGAGTCTGACGACACATTGCTGGAAAAGTTCTTCGAGCAGGATAAACTTACTGAAGCGGAACTCCGCGGCGGGCTGCACGGGGCGTTTATGAACCACAGCCTGATTCCGGTATTTCCGGTGAGTGCCAGCAACAACATCGGGGTCAGCAGGTTCATGGACGTGCTGGCCCGGTATGGCCCCTGTGCGGCGGATTTCAAAACCGTGACCGGCACCCTCGGCCCCAATGACGACCAGGAAGTAAGCCGTCCCGCGACAGCCGACAGCCCGACGGCGGCGCTGGTGTTCAAGACCGTGAGCGAGGCGCACCTGGGCGAACTTTCCTTTGTCCGCATCTACTGCGGCAGCATCAAGTCGGGCATCGACCTGCGCAATACCACCCGCCAACGGGACGAGCGGCTCGGCTCGCTCTATTCCATGAGCGGCAAGCAGCGCGCGGAGGTGGCCCAGGTCTCCGCCGGCGATATTGCGGCGGTGGTGAAACTCAAAAACACCCATACCGGTGATACGCTGGCGGCAAAAAATGCCCCCATCGTGCTGCCGGGGCTCAATCTGCCGGAACACAAGATTCGCGCCGCCATCATACCCAAGGCCAAGGGCGACGAGGAGAAAATCAGCACCGGTCTGGCGACCCTGCACGAAGAGGATCCCACCTTCGTCTACGAGTTCGACCCGGAGCTCCAGCAGACGGTTATCTCCGGGCAGGGGGAGCTGCAACTGGCCGCCGCCGTCAAGCGGTTGAGCCAGCGCTTCAAGGTGGAGGTCGACATGGTGGCCCCCCGCGTGCCCTACCGGGAGACCATCGGAGCCAAGGGCGAATCGAAATACCGGCACAAGAAACAGAGCGGCGGCGCCGGCCAGTTCGCCGAGGTCTGGATGTATGTGGAACCGCTTCCGCCGGGCTCGGGTGTGCAGTTCGAGAGCAAGCTGGTCGGCATGGCCATTGACCGGGTGTTCATCCCCTCTATCGAGAGAGGGGTCATGGCTGCCGCTGAGTCGGGGGTGGTGGCCGGCTACCGTTGCGTGGATGTCAAAGCCGTGGTTTATGATGGCAAACAGCACCCGGTGGATTCGAAGGATATCGCCTTCCAGATTGCCGGCCGGGAAGCATTCAAGGAAGCCTTCAAGAATGCCAAACCGAAGTTGCTGGAGCCGATCTATGACGTGGATGTGCTGGTGCCGGAGGAATATATGGGCGACGTGATGGGCGACGTGTCGGCCCGCCGCGGCAAGGTGCTGGGGATGGAGACGGAAGGCCGGCTGCAGCGAGTCAGCGCCCAGATTCCCCTGGCAAACCTGGACAAGTATGCCACCACCCTGCGGTCGATGACGGCGGGGCGCGGGATCCATACCCAGCGTTTCAACAGCTATGAACCGGTGCCCCGGGACCAGGAGCAGAAAGTAGTGGCGGCGGCCAGATCAGATGCTGGAGAGGAAGGCAAATAGCTTTGGAGAACTTGTGGGCACCGTGGCGGATGGACTACGTGCAGTCCCCCAAGGACGCAGACGGTTGTATTTTCTGCACGCGGCCGGCAGCCGGGGATGACGAGGAATATCTCATTGTCCTGCGGGGCGAACTGGCCTACGCAATGCTGAATCTTTACCCCTACAACAATGGTCACCTCCTGATCGCACCCTACGACCACGAGGCGCAGCTGGACCGGCTGGACCCGGCCACGCAGCAGGAAATGCTCACCCTGTCCACCCGCTGCATGAAGGTCATCCGGGAGGCGATGCAGGCCACCGGATTCAACTTCGGCGCCAATCTCGGCTCAGCGGCCGGGGCAGGCATTGCGGAGCATGTCCACCTGCACGTGGTGCCCCGCTGGGTAGGGGATACCAACTTCATGCCGGTGCTCGGGCATACCAAGGTGCAGGTACAGGGCTTGCGCGAGACCCGCGACCTGCTGGCCCGTGCCCTGGCCGAACCGGAGGAGTGAACAAAATCAAATTGGCTGGCAACCATCTGTCATTGGCTTCGTCTAATGAGCACATCATGCTGATGGAAAGGGACGCGTATATCCGGCAACAGCCGCCTCCGCCGCGGTCCGCCTGCAGCTGTGCCGTGGTTGATGCCCTTGCACTACTCGGCAAGCCCATTTTCTGAACCTTGAACGAATTACCCAAACAGGAGTCTGTCATGAAAGTTCTAACGTGGGGTCGGGCAGTCGGCGCCGTCCTGGTGTTGCTTACCGGCGCTTGTGCGCCCATGCCTGGGGACATGGAGGCGGGTCCCAAGCCGCTGACCATCGATTATGAGAAATACACCCTGGACAACGGCCTGGAGGTGATCCTCCATGTGGACCGGTCAGATCCCATCGCCTCCGTGGCTATTATCCTGCATGTCGGTTCAAACCGGGAGACCACCGGCCGCACCGGTTTCGCCCACCTGTTTGAGCACATCCTGTTCCAGGAATCGGAGCATGTGGGGCAGGATCAGTTCTTCAAGAACATTCAAGGGGCCGGCGGCACGTTGAACGGCTTTACCCAGTCCGATGCTACGGTCTATTTTGAGGTCGTGCCGAAAAACGCCCTGGAAATGGTGCTCTGGATGGAGTCGGACCGGATGGGCTTCCTGCTGGGTACCGTCACGCAGGAGGCCTTCGCCAATCAGCAGGATGTGGTGCAGAACGAGAAGCGTCAGCGGGTCGACAATGTGCCCTATGGCAATACAAGCTACATCATCGACAAGGCCCTCTATCCCGATGGCCATCCCTACAACTGGCAGGTGATCGGCGAGATGGAAGACCTGGCCAACGCCAGCCTGGATGACGTGGTCGATTTCTACAAGAAATGGTACGGTCCCAATAATGCCACCCTGGTGGTGGCCGGCGATTTTGACGTGGCCGAGACCAAGGCCTGGATTGAGCGATACTTTGGCGAGATCAAGCGCCGGGGGGAGGTCACCAATCTCGAGCCCCAGCATGTGACCCTGGACGCCACCAAGCGCCTGTCGCACGAGGACAACTTTGCCAAGTCACCGGAGCTGAACATGGTCTTCGCCACGGTGGATCAGCTCCATCCTGATGCCTGGGCACTGGCGGCGCTAGCGGACCTGATTGCCGATGGCAAGAAGGCGCCCCTTTACAAGGTGCTGGTGGAAGAGCAGAAGCTGGCTCCCACGGTGTCGGCCTTCAGCAATACGGAAGAGCTGGCCGGCTATTTCCGGTTCAGGATTCGGACCTTCCCCAACATCAACCTGAGCGGCGTGGAGGCCGGCATCAAGGAAGCTTTCACCCGCTTTGAGACCGACGGCTTCAGCGATCAGGACCTGGCCCGGGTCAAAGCCAATATCGAGCGCAGCTTCTACAACGGTATCGCCAGCATCCTCAGCAAATCGTTCCAGCTCGCCTTCTACAACGAGTTCTACGGCGGGCCCGGTTTCGTCACCGAGGATATCGGCCGCTACCTGGCCATCACCCAGGAGGATATCTGGCGGGTTTACAACACCTATATCAAGGACAAGCACTACGTGCTGACCAGCTTCGTGCCCAAGGGGCAGCCCGAGCTCATCGCTGACGGTTCCGAGGTCTATCCCATCGCTGAGGAGAGCATTGAGATGGGCACTGCCCTCAGCAGTGGCTCCGGGACGTACACGCCCCAGCCGACCCCGTCCAGCTTCGACCGGTCGGTGATGCCCCCGCTGGGCCGCGACCCGGTGCTGGCGCTGCCGAAAGTGTGGCGGCACCGGCTCTCCAACGGCCTGCAGATCGTCGGCATTGAGCAGCATGAACTGCCGCTCATCACCTTTTCCCTGACTATGCCCGGGGGCCTGCTACTGGATCCGATGGACCAGGTAGGCAGCGCCGCTCTGGTCGCCGATATGCTGCTGGAGGGGACGGTAAACCGGACGCCGGTGGAGCTGGAGGAGGCCATCGAGCTGCTCGGGTCGAGCATCCGCACTTTCTCCGGCCGGGAGACGATGGGCATCTCGGCCAACATGCTGGCCTCCAAATTCAAGGAGACCTTCGATCTGATGGAGGAAATTCTGCTGGAGCCCCGCTGGGATGCCACCGAGTTCGACAGGCTGAAGGCCCAGGCCCTGGAAGGGATTAACCGGGCCTCGGCGAATCCCTCGGCCGTGGCCACCAACACCTACTACCGGTTGATATTGGGTGATGACAATATTCTGGCCTATCCCACCGGCGGCACTGCCGAAGCGGTCGGCGGCATTGAGCTGGCCGATCTGCAGGCCTACTACGAGGCCAATTTCTCCCCGAGCCAGGCCTGGATCAGTATCGCCGGGGATATCACCAAGGCTGAGGCCGTGGCTGTCTTCAAGCGGCTGGAGAAGGGCTGGGCCGCCCAGGATGTGGCCATGCCGCTGCTGCCCGAGCCGCCGGTGATCGAGAAAACGGGCCTCTATTTCGTCGATGTGCCCGGCGCGAAGCAGTCGCAGATCAGGATCGGTTACGCCAGTCCCGCGGCCACCAACGAGAACTTCCACTCGTTATCGGTGATGAACTATAAGCTGGGCGGGAGCTTCAACAGCTTCCTGAACATGATTCTCAGGGAAGATAAGGGCTACACCTACGGCGCCCGGTCCAACTTCGCCGGCGGCCTGCACTACGGCCTGTTTACCGCCTCTTCGGGGGTGCGCTCCAACGTCACCTACGAGTCGATGGAAATCTTCCGGGATGAGCTGGCCAACTACCGCAACGGCATCAGCGACGAGGACCTGCAGTTCACCAAGGATGCCCTGGTAAAATCGAACGCCCGCCGGTTCGAGACGTTGGGCGCCCTGATGGGTATGATCAACCAGATTGCCCGCTACGGCAAGCCTGAAGATTACATCAAGCGGCAGGAGCGGTTCATTCTCGGTCTCACCAATGAGCAGCATAAGATGCTGGCTTGGCAAAACCTGCCCACCAGCAATATGCTCTACCTGGTGGTCGGTGACGCAGAGACCCAGCTGGAACGCCTCAAGGAGCTCGGTCTGGGCGAGCCGATGCTCATCGACGGCTTCTGATCGACGGCTCCATCGCCACCTGATTGTGACAAAGCCCGGCCAGATTGGCCGGGCTTTGTCTTTTGGCGAACTGCTCTGCATGGGCCCGGTGAGCAGGTGACGACGAGGGAGCTGGGACTGAACTCACCCCCCCACCCCCTCTCTTTGAAGTGAGGGGGAGTCCGGCAGCTGCGGGACCGGGGTGAGTTAACACCCGCCGGCGGCGGAGTTCATTAATCAAGGCCGAAAGTTTGGACTGTTTTGCCATCGTGTTGCTGTGGTGAACCGGCGGAATGTACGGGTGCGTCGGGGGAGTAGCAAAAACCGGCGGCCCTGTTGCCCCGGCCAGGGGATGGGCGGTAACCCTTTACAGTGCGGCGCACGGCAGGCTATTTTGATCCATGTGCAGCGGTCACCCAAGCGGCATCCCCCCTCTCGACGCTGGGAGGGCAGCATGGTAGCACCGGGTGAGCCGGCCGAATTCGGCCAGGAGATCATCCAGCGCCGCCACCGGTTGGCCACTGCTCTGGCCGATTTCTCGGGCCGGAACATCCTCGATTTCGGCTGCGGCAACGGCGCCCAGACGGTGGCCTTCGTCGAACCGGGCTGCCGCATCACTGCCGTGGACGTGTCGGCCTCCCGCATCGCGGAATTCCAGAGCTACCTGGCCGCCAACGGCATCACCGGCGTCAACGCTCTGCATTACGGCGGCGGGACCTTGCCGTTCAGCGCCGGCGAATTCGACCTGGTGATGAGCTACGATGTGCTGGAGCATGTGCCGGACGAGGGGGCCGCGCTGGCCGAACTGCTGCGGGTGCTCAGGCCCGGTGGCGAACTGCTGATATCGGTGCCCAACAAGTGGTGGCTATTCGAGACCCACGGCGCCAACCTGCCCCTCCTGCCCTGGAACCGGGTGCCGTTTTTTTCATGGCTACCGGCCCCCCTGCACCGGCGTTGGGCCCGGGCCCGCATCTACACCCGCCGGCGTATCACGCGCCTGCTGGAGCGCCACGGGCTGGCGATCGGCGCCCGCCGGTACATCACCGCCCCCCTGGATGTGCTGGGTAACGGTCTGCTGAAACGGCTGCTACAGGGACTCATCTTCCGGGGCGACACCACCCACCTGCCGTTCCTGGCCACCGCCATCCTGATCCACGGCCGCAAGCCGGAATAGCCCGCAGCCTGCCGGTATAGGCGGGTGAGAAAAGCTTGGTTTACGCCAACCGCTCAGCATAACTTTGTATTGCAAAGTACTTAGTGTAATAATTATCATTGCAATAATTGAGAGGTATCATGGAACAAACACTGGATCTGATCGCGCTGGAACGGCGAGCCTGGCGGGCTACTTTTGACGATGGCTTGTGGGATATGGCCCTGGGGCTGTTCCTGCTGGCGCTCACCGCGGAGAAAACACTGGTCCACTTTCCAGTCGCCGAATCGGTACGCATGTCCATATTCGTCGGTCTGGAGCTCGCCGCTATATTGGTGGTAGGGGCGGGGAAAAGGCTGTTTACGTTGCCCCGCATCGGTCATGTGAAATTCAATGCCAAGCGGAGGGCCAAACTGGGCAAGGTGGAGATTATCTCGGCTCTGGCGGTGCTTCTAGGGGCGGCGCTCTGGGTGGGCATGGAGAAATCTACCGGCCTGTCCATTTACCTTCAGCAGGCTATGCCCGCGTTGTGGGCCGTTGCGGCGCTGATTACGTTCGGGCTGTCTGCCTACCTCTTTGAGTATCGCCGCCTTTATTTTATCGGCGTCCTGTATGCCGCCACCGTTCCCCTGCTGCGCTTTCTGGAGACCCTCTACTCTCCTGTCGCGGCCTCATTGGTCGCCTTTGGTGTGCCGGCACTGATCATATTGGTCATGGGCGAGATGGCCTTTGTCAGGTTCCTGCGCGCTACCCCGGTGCCGGAGGAGGAAGCATGACGCCAGGGCGCGGCAGCAGCACCGCAGGGATGGAGCATCTCGAGATTGACAAATTGATTCACGAACCGGCGCGGATGATGGTCATGGCCCATTTGTATGTGGTCAGCGAAGCCGACTTCGTGTTCCTGATCCACCATACGGGACTCACCTGGGGGAATCTTTCAGCGCACCTGACCAAGCTGGAAAAGGCCGGCTACGTGGCGGTGGAGAAGTCCTTCGTGGGCAAGAAACCCCGTACGAGGCTGCGCCTTACCGAGCTGGGCCGGTCGGCATTCAATGAGTACCGCAGCCAACTGCAGAAAATGCTCAGCGACATTCCCGACTAATTGAGAGGATCAACCGATGCGATTCAGTAGTGTAGATTTCCTGGTAGGTTTTTTCATGGCCAACGCCATTGCCCACCTGGTTCTCGGGCTGATGAAGGTGCGCTTCTTTGCCGGCTTCGGCTATGGCAGCCGGGCCAACATCGGCTACAGTATCTGTAACATCGCCCTGGCCGGGGCCATTGCCAGCATCGGGAATGAGCCGGCAGCCCTGCTGGAGAATGCCATGTTCTGGGGAGCCCTGACGCTCTACGTGATCTATGCCATCACCGGCCGCACCTTATACCGCCGCTGGCGGACGGCGGATTAAATCGAGCGGACCCGCTAACTCCGGGCGGGGCTCTTCTTGCGGCTGGGCCGGCCGATGGAGCTGGTCAGATAAAACAGGTAATAGCCGGAGAACACCGTTACCACTCCCAGCAGGGAGACGATGCGAATGAGCCAATTGTTGAAGTTATCCCGCTCCTTATAATCCATGATGTGGAGCATCCACAGAAAATCAAAGGCCCGCCAGATGGTGCTGCGCCGGGAGACCACCCAGCCCTCGTTGGCGCTGACATACAAGGCCGACTTCTTCCAGTTATCGAAGTTCACCCGCCAGGCGGGCAACGGTCCACGGTATTCCTCGCCGGGGCTTACCTCCTCCACCAGCAGCGCATTGAGAACCGGCACGGCAGGGGCGAAATCGGCTTCGGCCAGGGCGATGGCAGTGGCCTCGCTGATGGGGCTGAGCCGTTCGCCGGTGACGGCATGGTAGAGTTCGGCATGGGCATCATCCTGCACCAGCCGGTAGACCGGGTCGCCCAACAGGCTGGCCAAGCTGATCGCTTCGAGATGGGTGAGTCTGCTGTTGGCGATGATCGACTGGATGTCGGCGGTGTAACGGGCCTGCTTCAGATCGGGCGGATCGATGATGGCCATATCGGTTTCGCTGCGCACCAGAGTCAGATGGACCCACGAGAAGTAGAGTCCGCCCAGGGACCAGAGGAGCAGCTGAATGCCGACAATGGGGCCCAACCGGCGGTGCCAGATACGGATGAATTTCTGCCTGCTTGAACGGGACACTTGATGGCTCCTGAATTTCGTGATGGTTCCTAAGCCGACCCCGGCGACCAACCGGTGGCGGACAATTTAAGTCTAGCCAGGGCCAGGGCAACATGTCTGCGATTGGGGCGGTCTGCCTTAGGGTGCCTCGGGGGGGGGGTGCCTATCGGCCGGCAGGCCGGCAGAGAGGCCGGCCCCGGCCCCAACTCGCTGGCTAACACTACCCTTGCGGCGTAATTTAGGACGGCTGAATTTGATTTCAGCCAAGTCGCTGCACCACCGGCTGGCCGGTAGAGTAGCGACAATCGGCAAACCACCCTTAAGACCGAGGATACCTAATAGAGATGCACCGGGACAGTTCGCTGTTCAAAGAACCGGATGTGCTGCAGGAGGTTCTCGATGCCATCCCGGACATGGTGATCATTATCGACCCGGAGTACCGAATCCTGCTGGTCAACCGGGAGTTTTGCCATAACTACGGCTTGGAAAACGATGAAGTAATCGGCGTGCCCTACTACCGGATCGTTCACGGGCATGATATCGCGAAGGAGGACTGCTCCTGCACCGTTGCGCTGGTCTCCACTATCCATGAGAAATCCGAATTCAGCCGTTTCAAGCGGACCTATGCCACCACAGCCCATCCGATTTTTTTGGACGGCAAAATTGCCGCCTTGGTGCATACATTCAAGGATATTACCGACCTGCGGGAGCGTGCCCGGCAGAAGGCCATCACCGAAACCGTCGGCGCTGTGTCCCACGAGCTGACCCAGCCGCTGCAGATCGTATTGGCCAACGTAAGCCTGCTCACGGGATGCGCCGCGGAGCTGCCCGATGCGGTCCGGGAGAGGCTGGCCATCATCGAGGAGTCCGTGACCAATATGGGCGCGCTGATCCGCAAGCTGCAAAACCTGAGCGGGTCCGGGCCGGTGGAATTGATTCCTTACGAAGGCGGGGATCGGATCCTCGATATCAACCGGGGCGAGGCGCTATAGGGGAGCAATCCGGCGGCAGGCTAGGCGGCGGTAAGGCCGTAACACGCGGCATGGGCTTGATTCGCCAACGGCCCACAGGTAATTTCCCGCGCTTTTTAGTCCGGAGTAGCTCAATTGGTAGAGCGGGTGGCTGTTAACCACTAGGTTGGGGGTTCGAGTCCCTCCTCCGGAGCGGGTGGCTGTTATCCCGAAGGAGTGCAGCGAACGTCGGGACCCGAGCGTTCCGGTGGCGTGTCGCTAAGCGGCCCCACCCAAGCCCTCTCATACGGAGGGCTTTTGCTATCCCGCCGATTCCCCCTTACATTCCCTCGGTCCGTTGAACCCCCACCATGACACCTAAGCGCAAACTCGCCGCCATCATGTTCACTGACCTGGTGGGGTACAGCGCCCTTTCACAGAAAAACGAGGCCCTGGCCCTGGAGCTGCTGGCAGAACACCGCCAGCTGCTGCGGGCCCTGTTCGCCCCGCACAACGGAACCGAGATCAAGACTATCGGCGACGCTTTCCTGGTGGAGTTTGCCAGCGCTGTGGAGGCGACCCGTTGCGCAATCGCCATTCAAAAGATGCTGGTGGAGCACAATGCATCGGCCCCGGCCGAGCGCCACATCATGCTGCGTATCGGTCTCCATATAGGCGATATCGTCCTTGATGGCGATGATGTTCTCGGCGACGGGGTGAACATCGCATCCCGGATTGAACCGTTGGCGGAACCGGGGGGCATCTGCGTAACCGAAGCGGTGGCTGAGCAGGTACGCAACAAGATTGACACTCCCCTGGAAAAGTTGGGTGAGCGGAAACTCAAGAATATTGAGAAGCCCGTAACGGTCTACCGCATCATCCTGCCCTGGGATGCAGCCAAAGCACCCTCAAAGCTTGTGCTGTGGAAGCCGGGCAAGTTGCGCTGGATCGGCGCCGGCGCGGCGGCCCTGTTACTCGTGGCGGTTGTATGGTGGCTGGCGATCCGGGACGAGCCAGTCGGAAAACCGGGTGAGATTACCTCCATCGCCGTGTTGCCCCTGGACAACTTGATGGGCGATCCTGACCAGGACTATTTCGTGGACGGCATGCACGAAGCCATCATCAGCAATCTGGCCCGCATCGGCGCACTGAAAGTGATCTCCCGGACATCGACTATGCGTTACAAGAACTCCAACAAGGGGGTGCCGCAGATCGCCAGGGAGCTGGGGGTCGATGCCATCGTGGAGGGGTCGGTGCTCCGGGCCGGAGATCGGGTGCGCATCACTGCCCAGCTCATTCACGGCGCCTCCGATAAACACCTGTGGGTGGAGGACTATGAACGGGACCTGCGGGACATTCTGACCCTGCAGGCTGATATCGCCCGGGCCATCGCCAGGGAGATCGAAGTGGAGCTGACCCCCCAGGAAGAAATCCGGCTGACCGGGAAAAAGCAGATCGACCCGAAAGCCTACGAGGCCTATCTCAAAGGCCGCCATTTCTGGAACAAGCGAACGAATGCTGACATGGTGACGGCTATCCAATATTTTCAGCAGGCGCTGGCCCGGGAGCCAGACTATGCCCTGGCGCACACGGGCATAGCCAACGCTTACATCACCCTCGGGAACTGGGAAAATCTAAAAGCCACCGAAGCCTACCCCAAAGCAAAGCGGGCTGCCGAAGCGGCCCTGGCGATAGATGAGGATCTGGCCGAGGCCCATTGCGCCCTCGCGGCGATTAAGCAGCGGTTTGAATGGGACTGGAATGGGGCTGAAGAGGGATACAAGCGGGCGCTCAGCCTCAACCCGAACTATGCGACAGCCCACCGCTGGTATTCCGAATATTTAAGGGATGTTGGCCGTCTTGATGAGGCCCTTTTCCACATGATAAAAGCTCAGGAACTTGATCCCCTGGCCCTCATTAACGCCGTTAACGTGGGCTATACTTACTATGTATTACACCAATATGACAAGGCCGTTGAAGTGTGCCTGAAAACCCTTGAGTTGGATCCGGACTTCTACCCTGCGCACAGGTATCTCGGCCATATTTACGGGGCAAAAGGAGAGTATGAAAAAGCCTTGGCGGAATACCGCATAGCGGCGAGACTGGCTGGGACCCCCGAGAAGGAAGGCGTCGTCTTTGGCAACATTTACGTGAAGTCAGGTCAAATTGATGCGGCGCGGAGGGTACTTGACCGAATACATGAAGAATCCGAAGTCCAGTATGTTTCGCTGGTTGGAATTGCAGAGCTCACCTTAGCGCTGGGAGACCGGGATGGGGCCTTCGAATGGCTGGAAAAGGCCTATGTGGAGCGGGATAGTGAACTTCATTCAATTAAGATGAATAGGTCCTTTGACTCCTTGCATGAGGACTCCCGGTACATCGCATTGCTGAATAAAATGGGCCTGGAGCCCTGAGCCCCAGGGGGCTCACCCACCCCTTGCCCGGTGCAGCCCCCGCAGCGCCTCCGGCGAGCCCTGCCGGGCCAACTCAGTTCCAGTCCAGCCATTCTCAGCCATCCACCGCTGAGAGCGGGCGGCACGTCCACCCCTTCGGCTCGCGCGGAGGGTTGCACTGGCGCGTCACACAGCGGCCCCACACAAGCCCTCTCTCACGGAGAGCTTTTGCTATCCCGCCCCCTATCCCTTACATTCCCACGGTTCACCACAACATCACGATGAAACAACAGCCCAGACTATCCGCTTTCATCGCCGAACCCCGCCACAAGAGGGTTCTCCGTATCGAGAGGACGTACCATGACTGAATCGAAGCACAAACTCGCCGCGATTATGTTTACGGACATTGCCGATTTCACTGCCTTGTCGGCAAAGGATGAGCCAGGAGCATTGGCCCTGCTCAACACACAGCGCGAGCTTCTCAAGCCCATTGTAGAAGAGTCTGGAGGCCGTTGGCTCAAGGAAATGGGCGACGGCCTGCTGATCAGTTTTTCCAGTTCCCACCGCGCGCTTGACTGCGCCATACGCATTCAAGAGGCAGTGCGGGAAATTGATAATCTCAACCTCCGTATCGGCATCCACCAGGGCGACATTATTGAGCAAGACGGCGATGTGTTTGGGGACGATGTAAACATTGCCTCCAGGATCGAGGCGTTTGCGGCAGTCGGCGGGATCGCGGTTTCAGACAAGGTCTACCGCGATATTTCAGGCGACCCGGAGTTCTCCGCAACCTATATCGGTCAGCCCAAACTCAAAGGGGTCCAGCAGGAGGTCAAGGTTTACAGCATCACTTCGCATGGCCTCCCGGAGACCCGGCTGGCGGATGTGTCGGCAAAACTTGAGCGGGAGCCTGTCCCCTGGAAAAAATACGGCGCCGGTTTGGCTGCGGCAATCGTCGCCTGGTTCTTAATTTTCCCACCCGGTGGCAGCGGTATAAATTCTATAGCGATATTACCATTTGAGAATCAATCAGGTAATCCGCAAATGGAATACATGGTCGCAGGCATGTATGATGGACTGCTCCGGGAGCTGTCCCAGCTCGGCGCCTTGCGGGTGATTTCGCGCCGGTCGGCCATGCAGTACCAGGACAGCGACAAATCTCTGCTCGAGATTGCCACTGAGCTCGACGTCGATGCAGTGGTGGAGGCATCGGTGCTCGGCATGGGGGAGAACATGCACCTCCAGGTCAATTTGATCCAGGCGCGCCCGGATGAAAGCACCCTCTGGGGTCAGGCGTTTGAACGGGATATCGCCGATGTGCTGACAATGTACAAGGACATCGTGCGGGCCATCGCCGGGGAATTAAATATCTCGCTGACCCAGCAGGAAGAGGCCCGGCTATCCACGGTTAGAAAGGTTAACCGTGAGACCTACGAGGCCTACCTGAAGGGCATGTACAATCTGAGCAAGGAAGATCCGGGAAAATTTGAAGAGGGGATGGCCTATCTCCTTGAGGCCGTTGAATTAAACCCTGCCGACCCGTTGGCCTATACGGGACTCGCGGAGGGGTATATCAACATGGGCCACGGTCCCGCGCCGCCCCCGGGGATCCGGTCGAAGGCCAGGGCAGCAGTTGACCGGGCGCTGAAGCTCGATTCGACCATGGCCGAGGCGCATGCCGCGCTCGCACTCGTCAAGCTCTACTATGAGTGGGACTGGGAGGGGGCGGAAGCATCCTTTCAACGCGCCTTCCAGATCAACGATAATTTGGCCGGGTCTCATTACCACTATGCCTGGTATCTCGTGCTCATGGGTCGCCTGGATGAGGGCATAGTTGAACATATCAGGGCGAAGGAGCTCGACCCGTTTCTACCTTTGTACACGGCCTGGCTTGGCGCCCTGTACCGGTACAACGGGCAGTATGAAAAGGCCATAGCACAGGCCAGGGCTGGGCTCGATCTAAACCCGAAATTCGGTGTCCCCATGTTAATTATGGGGAATACATATGCGGACATGGGGGATTACGACAAAGCGATTAAGGCGCATGAAGATATGGTCGCTGTCGCGCCCTGGTGGGGATATGCCCTGGGCGTCACCTATGTGAGGGCTGGCATGCGGGACAAGGCAACCGGTGTGCTAGCAGCAATGGAGGCTCAGCCCCCTTCCTCCTGGCAGGCGTATGGCCTGGCTATCCTCAACGGGGCCTTAGGCAATATGGAGGCAGCTTCCCAACGGCTGGAGTATGACCCTCACCACGCTTTCGTGGCGTGGATCACCATTTATCCAGAGCTGGAGCTGCTCCATGCCGATCCACACATTAAGGGGTTCTATGCCAGATTAAATCTTCCTGGAGGCGATTAAATCCCACAGCTCCCGTCCGATTCAGCGCCGCTCTCCGGCCAACGGGTGCCCCCACTATTTGTCCGCCACCTAGCGGAGGCGGGGTAGGCGCTTGGCCACGCTGCGTCTGCCACTGCCAACTGCTACTGTTCCAGCCCTACCAGCCGCTCACTTTCCGCCCATAGCCAGGCGGCCAGGTCCATGTCCCGGGCCAACGGCGCGGTTTTGGCTACCTTGCACTTATCGAAATATTCACCTGTGATGCCATCGACCTCGGTTGAGGATGCCAGATAGATGCTGGTGCGCGCCCCTTTGGCCGCTCCGATGAAAAATAGACGGAAAAACCGGAATAGTATTTTCACCACACCGGTGAAATCGCGGCCAAAATCGGTCGCCACCACCCCCGGATGCAGGGCGTTGGCGGTCACCCCGTGGCCCCCCAGGCGGCGCGCCAATTCGCGGGTGAAGAGCACATTCGCCAGTTTGGACTGGCTATATGCCTGCATGGCGCTATACTTCGGGGAGAGGTTCAAATCATCGCGATGGATCGTCCCCGACTTGTGAGACGTCGAGGAAACATTGATAATCCTGCCGGCCGGGGCCGCCTGGATATTTTCCAGCAGCAGGTTGGTCAGCAGGAACGGCGCCAGATGGTTCACTGCAAACGTCATCTCGTGCCCATCTTCTGAGGTCATCCGCTTGGGCAGGACAAGCCCGGCATTGTTCACCAGGACGTCAATGACCGGATAGGCGGCCTGCAGCTCCGTGGCCAGGCTGCGCACCTGCGCAAGTGAGCCAAAATCCGCCAGGTGCAACGTGATCTTGTCGCTGCCTGTATCGGCGCTGATCTCCTGCCGGGCCGCTGCGCCCCTCGATGCACTGCGGCAAACCAGGGCCACCCCGGCCCCCATGCGGGCCAGCTCCCGGGCGGTCTCTTTACCGATGCCCGTGTTGGCGCCGGTGATAATCACGGTCCGGCCCTGCATCGCGCCGCCCCCGCCCTAGTTGGCCCGCCAGACGACCAGGCTCAATTTCGTGGGCGCATCAAAACCTTTGAACAACACATCATCGGTTGGGCCAAACTCGAAGCCTTTGCCGGCGCTCAATTCCTGAACAGTGTGAGACACCAGTATTTCATCAGCAGCGGCATGGTCGCAAATGCGTGCCGCCAGTTGGACGGACGTGCCGAAAAGGTCCCGATTCTGTTCCACCGGCTCACCTGCGGACAGCCCGATTCTCACCTGGAGATTCGTGCCGCTGCTGGCCTGGTTATGATCCCTGATGCCGCGCTGCATCTCGATGGCGCTGTTTACCGATCCGGCCACTGAGGCAAAAGAGGCCATGATGCCATCGCCGGTATGTTTGACTTCGCGGCCCCTATGAGTGTCGAGAGCCGCCCGGACAATGGTGTCGTGGACCTCCAGGACCTGCATGGCCCCTTCGTCACCTAATGCCTGGGTCATTTTCGTGGACCCGACCATATCGGTGAACAGAATGACGCGTAACGATGAGCCGGTTTGGGTGGTTGCCGGGTCAATAGCTGCGGCAGTCTGGTCAATGTGCCCCATAAAGGATTCGACCACCGCCCTGTTGACCTCAATCATTTTGGTGGCCACAAGCCCGTGTGAAGCTCTATGCAAGGCTTCGGCCTGCTCCGCATTGGGCGCTTCCACAAGGCAGTTGGCGGTGCCGGTCTCCTTATTGAACCAGTAAGTCAGACTGTTGCAACCATATTGATCCTGAATGGCAATATCGGCCAGGTGGGCCTTCTTCAAATCCTCCTCCGTCGCGCCGGGGGTCTCATGCATATCCATGTAAAGCGGCATTTACTGTTTATCCTCCGGTATTGACCCGCTACGGGGCAGCCCCAATATGGTGGTTTCCACTATCCTGGCAGGAGCAGGTTTCGCTGCGCTGGGGCCACCATAAATCTGCCCCCATATTAATGAAGTTTGCAAGGGGTAACACGTCTCGGCAACTCTGCGCACTGCTATGGAGCAGGCGCCCCAGCACCTCAGCCGGCCATGCCACTCTTTGCCGACAGGCTATCCAGCCCCTATATTCAGCCGCTTTACCACCACCCAACCAGTGAAGGCCAGTAAATATGCTGAAGTTTTCCCGCACTATCACTGCGCTGCTCGTCCTGTTGACCACCGCCACCGCCCAGTCTCTTTCGCCTGAGGAGGAGCGCATTGCCGCGGCCGCCCGGGACCTCTCCGCCGAGGCCCTCACCTTCCTGGAGAGGGTGGTGAACATCAACAGCGGCACCCTGAACCTCAAGGGGGTCCGGCGGTCGGGCAAGGCCTTCGACAAACCGTTGCGGCGCCTGGGCTTCGATACCCGCTGGATCGATATGCCCCGCGACATGCAGCGGGCCGGCCACCTGTTTGCCACCCGCAAGGGCAACCGGGGCAAACGGCTGCTGCTCATCGGCCACCTGGATACCGTCTTCGAGAAGCGCAGCCCTTTCCAGAAATTCCGCCGCGCAGGCGACCAGGCCACCGGCCCCGGCGTCAACGACATGCACGGCGGCAATGTGATCATTCTGTATGCCCTCAAGGCCCTGCAGCAGACCGGCCACCTTGACGGCGTCACGATTACCATCGCCTTCCATGGGGATGAGGAAAAGCCCGGCTATCCCCTGTCCATATCCCGCCGGGATATCCGTACCGCCGCCGAACAGAGCGATATTGCCCTGGGGTACGAGGCCCGCATTCCCGGTACGGGAACCATCGCCCGCCGGGGCTCCAGCAACTGGCGCTTGGAGGTAGCCGGTGTTCAGGGCCACTCATCAGACATATTCGGGAAGCGCTACGGGGCCGGCGCCATCTTCGAAGCCAGCCGCATCCTGAACGCCTTTTACGAACAGGTCCGGGGGGAGCAATATCTGACCTTCAATCCCGGCTCAATCGTCGGCGGGACCGATGTGGCTTACGATCCGCCCACCACCACCGGCAGTGCCTACGGCAAGACCAACATCATCGCCCGGAAGGTGATCGTGGATGGGGGTTTGCGCTTTATCACCGAGGAACAGAAGGAGGCGGCCCGGGAGAAAATGCGCCGGATCGTCGCCCGGAGCCTGCCCCAGACCTCGGCCGAGATATTCTTCGAGGACCGCTACCCTGCCATGCCGCCTGTGCCGGGCAACTACGCGCTGCTGGCCGAGCTGGACCGCATCAGCCGGGCCTTGGGGTACGGGCCGGCGGAACCGTTCGATCCCGGTGAACGGGGCGCCGCCGATATTGCCTTCGTCGCCGACCTGGTCGATGGACTCGACGGCCTGGGCGCCGTGGGGTCGGGTGGCCACACCCCTGGCGAAAGCCTCGATATTCCCGAGTTTGGCCGCTCCATCGAGCTCTCGGCCCTGCTCATCTACCGCCTGACGCGGTAGTTCTGCCGGCCGCCGGGCCGGCAATTTGCACTTCCCTCGGCCAACCGTTACATTCCGTCGGTTTACCACCGCAGCACGATGGCACAACAGCCCAGACTAACGGCCTTCATCGCCGAGCTCCGCCGCCGGCGGGTCTTCCGGGTGGCGGCGGTGTACGCCGGGGTCGCCTTCATCCTGTTCCAGGCCGTGGGCGCCACCTCTGAGCTTCTCCACATCCCCGATTGGGTCAGCAGCTTGGTCATCATTCTACTCCTTTTTATCGCCGAGGGCAGGCTCCGCCGGGTGATCCGCGTGGCCGTGGTATATGCGGGCATCGCCTTCATCGTCATCCAGATCATCGACAGCACCTTCGAGGTCATGGGTATCCCGCCTTGGGTCAGCCGACTACTGATCATCCTGCTGGGCCTCGGCTTCCCCGTCGCCATGGGCTTGGCGTGGGCTTTTCGCCGTCTCGAAATCAGCAACCGGGCTCTGGCGATCATGCTGGTAGTGACGATTGCTGTCGCTTTCGTATTTGGCATCTGGGGCGGGATGCGGGACGGCCGGGATAGAACGAGTCTTATCCGGACTATTGCCGTGCTGCCGCTGGATAATCTCAGCGGCGACCCGGAGCAGGACTACTTCGTTGACGGTATGCAGGAGGCATTGACAGCAGAACTATCAAAGATCAGTGCCCTGCGGGTCACTGGACGAACCTCCACCATGAGGTACAAAGCCAACCCCAAACCTATTCCGGAAATAGCCGCCGAGCTGAACGTCGATGCCGTCATCGAGGGCTCGGTATTGCGAGCTGGCGATAGAGTGCGCATCACCATCCAGCTGGTGGCCACCCGGCCTGAGCGCCATCTGTGGACCGACAGTTATGATCGAAACCTGCGCGATATATTGAAACTGCACAGTGAGATGGCCAAGGCCATTGCGACTGAGATTAAGGTAACCCTCTCTCCAGAGGAGGCTGCGCCTGCTGCGCCGGAGTCCGTGGTCCATCCGGATGCCGTAGATGCTTTGTATAGGGGGCATTACAAGAAACGAAAATTCACCATTAAAGCAAATGAAGGGGCTAAGGACGATTATCTCAGGGCCATCAGCATTGATAGTACCTATGCGGAAGCCTACGCCGCACTGGCAGGTGCGTATTTTACGCTTTCCCAGCCGTTAGACCATATCCGCTCCAGTGATGGATTTCCACTTGTAAGGGAATATGCCACCAAGGCCATTGAGCTGGACCCGGATAATATTCTGGGGCACATAATGTTGGGATGGGTGGCATTTCTCTATGATCTTGATTGGGCCCTGGCCCGGCGCTATTTTGATAAGGCCGAGGAATTGGGGAACTATCTCGGGGATAAATTTTTTCATTCGGCACTTGGGCAGTACGATAAAGCCATCTCCCATGGCGAAGAGGACGTACGCAGAAATCCATTAGAGCTTGGCAAGAAGACGGCATGGGCAGAGCAATACATCAGTGCCCGTCAATTTGAACGCGCCATCGAAATATGCAGGGGTGTGTTGGATACCGATCCTGATTTTACCCGGGCGTTTGTTGTTTTGCGAGTGGCCTACCAGGAGAGCGAAATGTTCCAAGAGGCCGCCGGAACCTATCAGGATTCAGCGAAGCGGGCGGAACTGGAATTGAGAGTAAGGGAGAGTGGGAAGGAAGGTTATTGGCTTACGCATTTGGAATGGGCTACTGCAGATTCATTAACAGGTTACGTTCATCCCACCCGATTCGCGCGGCTATATGCATGGTTGGGGCAAAATGAGAAAGCATTGAATTGGCTGGAGCGGGGGCTGAGAGAGCACGATACGAGCATGGCATTCGAGCCGCTAGGTATCGAGTATGAAGGCTTGCGCGATCATCCCCGGTTTGAGCGTCTTCTCGAAAAAATGAATTATCCAAACCGCTAATGCCCTCCCTCTCCACCTTCATCGCGGAGCTGCGCCGCCGGCGGGTATTCCGGGTGGCGGCCTTCTATGGCGGCATCGCCTTCGTCATCGTGCAGATCATCGACGGCACCTTTGAAGTCATGGGCATCCCGGCCTGGGTCAGCCGGTTGGTGATCACCTTGCTGGCCCTCGGCTTCCCCGTCGCTATGGGCCTGGCCTGGGTATTCGACATCACCCCCGAGGGGATCGTCCGGACAAAGGACACCCTTCGAGAGCCTCCGGGTGACGGGGTTGGGACGGTTCAAACCGGCAGCGGCAAGCCATTCACCAGCAACCGGGCCTTGGTTGCAGTCACGATCCTGGCCATCGCATTCGGCATATGGGGAAGGTGGGGCGGCGAGGGGAAATATGAAAGCTCTGTCACTGGAGCAGAATTCGTCAAGTCGGTTGCAGTACTCCCCTTCTCGGTACAGGGAGCCGAGGAGTACGCCTACCTGGGAGCTGGGATGGTCGACCTGATGAGCACCAAGCTGGACGGCGGTGGCGACTGGCGGAGCATTGATCCCAGAGCTGTGCTGGGCTATCTGGACCAGCGGGGGGCCACCAAATCCGACCCGGAGCAGGGCCGGGACATCGCCCGTTATTTTGACGCTGATCTCTTCGTTTTGGGTAACATTGTCGCCGTAGGTGCACGGCTGCATCTGGATGCATCACTTTACGACCCCCTGCTGGGTGTGGAAGCCGTGGCCCGGGGGACGGCAGAGGGCGACGCAAGCGAGATATTCGCCATGGTAGACGAAGTAGTGAGTCAGCTTCTGGTGGGCCAGATTGAAGGACCGGGTAGTCGTTTCAGGCAAGTTGCCGGTATGACCACCGCTTCCCTGCCGGCGCTCAAAGCTTACCTTGAAGGCGAGCACGCCATGCGAGCCGGTCTGTTCGAAACCGCCCTGTCCGCATTTGAGCTGGCGCTCTCGCAGGACAGCCTCTACGCCTTGGCCGATTACCGGCTGAGCATTGCGGCGGATTTTCTAACCCGGATGACGCTGGCCCAGACCGCCGCCGAGCGGGCTTACCGCCACGCTGACCGGCTATCGGATCATAACCGGCAACTGCTGGAGGCTTTCCTTCTCTGGCGGCAGGGTGCCCACGGCAAAGCGGAGCGGCTGTACCGCTCCATCCTGGGTACTTATCCGGAAGATATCGAAGCCTGGATGCAGCTGGGTGAAATACAATTTCATACCAATGTACTCCACGGCCGCCCCGTGGCGGAGTCGTCGGAAGCGTTCGAACGCGTGCTCGCACTGGAACCCAACCACACCACCGCTCTGCTGCACCTGATCCGGTTGTTTTCCCTTAAGGGGGAATTGGCCCCAATGGATTCGGTCATTGGCATGGTGATGGCCTTGAGCCCGGCAGGGGATCGAAGTCAGGAGATTCTGGCCATCCAGGCTCTAGCTCACGGGAATCGGCCAGACGAAGACCGGATGATCGCCGAGCTCTCCGGGGCCAGCGATCTTGAGCTCGCCTTCGCCCTCTGGGTTGCCACCACCTGGACGGAAAACGTCCCGGGAGCCATGCGGCTGGCCGGTCTCATGACGAACGAGTCACGGTCCATTGAGGCCCGGCGGGTCGGTTATGTAGCGCTGGCACAGCTGCATTTGATCCGCGGCCAGTGGCAGGCAGCCCGGGCCCAGTTACAAACCCTGAAAACGATTGATGCTGTCGCTGCGCTCGAGTTTGAGGCCCTCTTTTCGCTGATACCATTCTTGCCGGTGGATCACCAGAGACTGCAATCCCTCAGGGCTGATCTGGAAAGCCTGAATACGGATGAGATACCCCCCAGCAATAGCCCCAGTTCATGGTTCAACGTGCACAATGAATTTCATCCGATGCTGAAAAGCTATCTGCTGGGCCTGATACACGTTCAGTTGGGCGAAACCCGGCGAGCCGGACTGATAGCCGGACAGTTGGCCGACATCAGCCTCCCTCCGGGCGGCGGCTCCCTGGCGAACGACATGACCCTCGGCATTTTATCTTTTATGCACATGGAGCAGCAGGATACAGCGGAAGCCCTGGCGGCTCTCGAGCAGATGCGCTCGGAGATGTGGTACCACCTAGCCTTTGCGTCACCGTTCGGTTCCCAGGCCCTGGAGCGTTTCAGACGGGCAGAACTGTTGGGCCGGGTTGGCCGGTACCAGGAAGCGCTGCAATGGTATGACAATCTGGTCGGGACCTCAGGCTACGAGCAAGTCTTCAGCCCAATAGCCCATCTGCGGAGGGGCGAGATTTACGAGCGCCTGGGCGATCCGGCGGCGGCCAGGGAGCACTATGCCCGTTTTGTCGAATTATGGCAGGATTGCGATCTGGAGCTGCGCCCCCTGCTGGAAGACGCGCGGCAGCGGCTGGCGGAGATGGCAAGGGCGCCGGAATAATGGCCTCGACCCTCGCCACCTTCATTGCCGAGCTGCGCCGGCGGCGGGTCTTCCGGGCGGCGGTCCTTATCCTGCTAACCTCGGGCCTGATGGCCCAGGAAATCATCGATGTGGGGGTCCGCGGCATCAGCGACGCCCAGCGTGACGGCGCCCAGAAAGACCGCCTCGAGGCTATTCTGGATGCCAAGCGGCAGGCCTGCGAGCGGGCGGGCATCAAAATTGAGTCGAAGACCACCGTCGAAAATTTTCAGGCGGTGTACGACTACGTCGAAGCCCAGGCTGAGGCGGTCCTGCTGCCCGGCTTCCAGATCATCGACAACGGCTACGGTGAGGACGGCACCTACTCGGTGGTGCTGGTGGGCAGAGTCAAAACGGTCCTGCCTCTCGCGGAGGCTGAGACGGCCACCTTCCATATTATGATCTGGCTTGTGCCTTCCCCTGACGGGCTGCAGCAACGCTACCAGTTTCTCGACCGGCTATACGGCTGGCTGCAGATGGCCCACGGAGTATTTCTGCTGGACGGCGAAAATCTCGAATCGCTGGAGGATCACCTGGTGGAAGTTTCGCGCAGCGGCACGCGACAATACGGCCATGCCGTTTACGCCTACAAGTACCAGCTCCCGGCCGGGACCATCCAATATATCAAAAGCACCCTCAACCGTGATGGATCGCTGACCGAAGGGACGCGGCAGCGCATCAGGCTCAGGCCGGGGCTGAGCTACGTCATGGAAGTGGCCGGCTGGAACGCCATCTACTTTAATAACCCGAAACCTCTCGAAGGGTCAGTTTCAAACGCGCGGCTCTACGGTGTCTACCCCGAAGATTTCGTCCCGGTCTACCCCCAGCCGTAGGGCAGGCTGATTTGCTGCCGGGCTGCCGGTGGCCGGAAAGGCTGATCGGCTCCATTTTCCAACGCTGCCATCAGCAAAATTGTCGCAGCAGTGACGGCCAGACCACCCGGCGCCGTGTTACACTTGTCTGTTCATAAAATTACATTTTGGAGGAGCGGTCTGATGAATCGAAGAATCGCACGTAACCTGACTCTAATGGGGCTGACGATCCTGTTTGCCGGCGGCTGCATGGCGCACAAGGCCGCTATGAAAGGTGAGATGGCTAAGGCGGGTCCCCCGGCTGAAGCCGATGCGCCCCTCACTATGGATGTGGCCCTGGCCAACATCGACATGGGCATGAAGATGATGGGTGACATGGAAGCCATGATGAAGCACGTCATGATGAAGCAGCAGGAGACCCTGGCGCTTGGTGAGGAACTTTACAACGATCCGGCCCTGGCAGGCGCAACCCGTGGCCTCAGCTGCAACAGTTGCCATCCCAGTGGCGGCACCACCGGCGGCGAGGCCGAGATCCCGGCCATGATGGGCTATCCGGGCTGGAAGATTCCAATTCCTTCCCTGACGAATGCGGCGGCGACATTCCCCAAGTTCAAGGTGCCCAATGCCAGCGTGATCAGCCTGGCGCAGATGAACAATAACTGCCTACGCATGTTTGTGGGCGGCCAGTATCGTCTGCCGTTGAACGGCGATAAGTCCCACGCCCTGAATATGTATGTCCACTCTTTAAGCGAGGGCAACGAAGTGGCCCCCGGCAAGATGGGCATGTAATTCCTGCCCTTCAGCGGACGCAGATTGTGCCACCTACCGGGTTGATCCGGTTGCCGGCATTGAGACGATGATGACCCACCACAAGCTGCTGCCGTTGCTGAGTTTGATCGTGGCCGCCGGCTGCACCGGGGAGCTCTCCCAGACAGCCGGCGCGGGCGCCGCAGACTGGTTCGCAGGGGCGCCCGGCGCAACACCCGCCAGCCCGCACATGGAGGCCGTGCTGGCCTTTCGTGGGAGCCGGATAGTAGTGGAAAAGTCCTGCCTCTCCTGCCACACCATCGGCGATCAGGGCGGGACCGTCGGGCCGATTCTGGACCAGCTTTTCAATCGCCGGTCCGAGGAGTGGCTGCGCCGCTGGCTGAAGAATCCCAACGATGTCAAACCGGGCACCAAGATGCCCAACTTCGAATTCTCACCGGCAGAAGTCGACGAACTGCTCGGATTCATGGCCCGCCTCCGGAAGGACATCCCCAGGGACGAAATACTGGCCTCCGAGGCCACCCTGGCGGAAAAGGGGCAGCGCCTGTTTGCCGCGTACGACTGCCTGGCCTGCCACCGTATCGGTTCTGAGGGCCGCTTTATCGGCGTCGATCTGACCTGGGTGGGGTTGCGCAAACAGGAGGCCTGGGAGCAAACCTGGCTCCACGACCCGGAGGCCTGGAAGCCGGGCACCTTCATGCCCAATGTCGGCCTCAGCGGCGGAGAAACCGAGGCCCTCTCGGCCTACCTGCACACCTTGCAGGGCGAGGAAAACGAGGCCAGCCGCCGGTGGGAAACCCGGACCCTCTTCTACCTGGGTGGCTCAGCGCAGGCGGCCGGCGAGATGGTGTTCAAACGTTTTGGCTGCTGGGGCTGCCACGGGCTACAGGGGAAAGCCGGCGACAAGAATCCCAACGCGGCGCCCGCTGAGCGGGTACCCGACCTGTGGGGCGTGAAGAACCGCCTGGATGAGGCGGCCATCCGCCGCACGATCCGGGAGGGAGCGATCCCCGGCAGGCTCAACCCATCCGGACCGGCGCCGCCCTTTTCCTGCCCCAGCTGGGGAACGCACCTGGCGGGCCGGGAATTGGATAACCTGATCACCTACATCAACACGCTGGCACCCAAGGAGAGGGTATGGAAATTTCAATGAGGCTTCTAAAACAATGAGGCGCCGGCAAATTTTGGGCCTGGCGGTGATGCTGATGGCTGCAACGGCCCGGGGACAGGAAACCGGCGTGGTGGAAGGTTTCGTCGGTTTCGGTGACAACTTCCCGCCGCCCAAGAAACTGACCGTCACCAAGGACCATGTCGTCTGCGGCCGCAGCGTGCCTGATGAGGAATTTGTGATTGATCCCGCCAGCCACGGCTTGGCCAATGCCGTCATATTCTGGGCGCTGCCCGAGGGGGAACAGGCCCCCGCCGGTCCGCCCACAGTGGTCCTGGCCCAGGAAGGCTGCCGCTACGAGCCCCACGTCCAGGTGGCCGGAGCGGGCGCCGGCACCCTGCAGGTGCTCAACAACGACGGCATCCTGCATAATGTTCACGTCTATGACGACGATGGAAATACGTTCTTTAACTTCGCCCAACCGGGCTTCAAAAAGCAGATCGACAAAGACCTGCCGGACAGCCGCATCATCAACGTCCAGTGTGATGTACACGATTGGATGAGCGCCTGGATCATCTCGTTGCCGAATTCCCGCTATGCCATTACCGACGCCCAGGGGCGCTTTCGCCTGGAGGGTCTGGCCCCCGGCAGCCAGCAGGTGCGCATCTGGCACGAAGGGCTCGGTTCCTCCAGCAAGGCCGTCACCGTGGTGGCCGGGCAGGTGGCCACGCTCGATTTCGTCATTGGCAAGTAGCGCCGGCTCGCACTTCAATAGCGCCCTTTTGAGCGCAGCCTTGCGGCCCTAAACTGTCACCGGCGCTCGTGGCTGCAGGAAGAATGCGGTGCGGGCGCATCGCGACCATGGTCAGCCCCGGCTGACCGCCAGTGGAGGTGTCCCATGACCGCTGATTCCGTTTATAACTACACCAACTTTGTCGAAGCGCAGTTCGAGCCGTGGCTCAATTTCGAGGCCAGTCCTCCGCTGGGCCGACCGGCGCCCGATTTCCCCCTGACGACGCTGGCGGGCGAAACCGTGGCCCTCTCCGATATCTGGCGAGCCAACCGCTACACCATCATCGAATTCGGCAGCATCACCTGACCCTACTGCGGGATGGCGGTGCCATCCATGGATGCCCTGGCCAAGCGGCACGAGCCTGAGCAGGTCGGGGCCATCTTTATCTATACCCACGAGGCCCACCCGGGTGAAAACTATCCGCACCATACGTCCTTTGAGCAGAAGCTGCGCCATGCCCACGATATGAAGGCCAAGCTCGGCCTTCAGCGCCCCATCCTGGTAGATAGCCTGGCGGGGGACTGCCACCGGGCCTACGGCTCCATGCCCAACATGAGCTGGATCATTGACCGGTTGGGACGGCCGGTCTACAAGGCCGACTGGACCGACGCTGAGGACGTGGCCGGGGCGGTGAGCCAGTTGCTGAACCTGGCCGAGCGGCGCCGGGTAGAGCACAAGCCGATGGTGCCCTATGTCTCCAACAGGCTGGCCTACCGCTTCCAGGATCGTGACGGTTTTCTGGCGGGACTGGAACGGAGCGGTCCCCGGGCGGTGACCGAATACCTGGCCTACAAGGAGCGCCAGAAGCAGGCGGGCGGTGGCGGGATAGCGCCCATCCGTGGGGCTGCCGGCCGGTCCCGCAAGCCTTAAATACCAGCCAGCCGACCCGGGACCGCCCCGCGCGCGACGCCTCAGCGGCAATTCCGGCCAACATCCCGGAGCGTCCACTACCAGCATGCGGAACCGGAGGCTGTTGCTTAAATTGCGCCCGCGATGGCAGTTCCCCTGCAGCCTGAAAGTCCCCAGCCGGCCGCCAATGCCCGCACCGCCGCCCTCATCGACATGCTGGTGCCCTTCGTGAGCAACCGCAAGCAGGCCCGCATCGGAGAGGTGCTGCCCTGGCGCACCCGCTACATCAGGGTGGTGCTGGAAGATATCTACCAGACCCAGAACGCCAGCGCCGTTATCCGCTCCTGCGATCTTTTCGGCATCCAGCAGGTGGAGGTGATCGAGAAGCGCAACCGCTTCAAGCTCAACAAGGCGGTGGCCCAGGGGGCCGCAAAATGGGTCGACATCGGGCGGTACGCAGCGAAAGGTGAGGATCCCACGCTCGCCTGTCTCAGCGGCCTGCGGGAGGACGGCTACGCCCTGGCGGCCTTTGCCCCCGGGGGCGCGGACTACAGCCTGGCGGAACTTTCCATCGACCGGCCCCTGGCGCTGCTGTTCGGCGGGGAGGAGGCGGGGCTGTCCGCCGTCGCCCTGGAAATGGCCGCTTACCGCGTGAGCATCCCCATGGCCGGATTCAGCCAGAGCTTCAATCTATCGGTGAGTGTGGCCCTGGCGCTGCAGAGCCTGACCCTGCGGCTGCGTGATTCTGACCGCCCCTGGCAGTTGTCCGAGGATGAAGCCGTGCAACTCAAGCTGCGCTGGTATGTAAAATCTGCCGCCAACGGTGAGGCCTTGTTGAGGCAGTTCGAAAAGCAGTTGAAGGTCGGGTAATCTGCTGCGAGGGTAGCGGGTCAGACCTTGGCCTGCTCACGCTTCATGGCCTTCGGGTCGATGCCCAAGGCTGACAGCTTCTGGCGCAGAAATACCGGATGCACGCCGATCTCCCGGGCGGTGGCGGCAACGTTCCCGCCCTGCTTGCGCAAGTGGCTGGTAATGAAGCGGGTCTCAAAATCCCGCACGACCGTTTCCTTGGTGGCCTTGTAATCCTGCCCGTTGGGTGTCTCTTCGCCGTTGGCGCCGCTCCACATCAGGCGGTCGGGGATCAGTTCCCGGGAGATAACACCCTTCTCGGGATCATAAAGAATGGAGGTGCGCTCGGCGACGTTGCGCAGCTCGCGGATGTTGCCGGGCCAGCGATAGCGCAACAGTATCTCCTCCACCCCTGGCGAAATTTCCGGCACCGCTTTGTTCATCTGTCTGGCGAACTCTTTGATGAACATGGTGAAGTAAAGCATGATATCATCGCGCCGCTCACGCAGGGGCGGCAGCTTGAACTCGAACACATTGATGCGGTAATAAAAATCCTCGCGGAAGCGCTCCTCCTTCATCAGCGCATGGAGGTCCCGGTTGGTGGCGGCAATGACCCGCACATCGGTCCGGCGAGTCTTGGTTTCTCCGACCCGGGAATACTCGCCGTTTTGCAGCACGCGCAACAGCTTCACCTGCATGGCCGGGCTCAATTCGCCGGTTTCGTCCAGAAACAGGGTGCCGCCGTCAGCAATCTCAAAATAGCCGGCATGGTCGGCAATGGCGCCGGTAAAAGAGCCCTTGGAGTGGCCAAACAGCTCGCTTTCCAGCAGCTGCTCCGACAGGGCCGCACAGTTCACCACCACAAATTGCTTATTGGCCCGCTCGCTGTTCCTGTAAATATATTTTGCGAACACCTCTTTGCCGGTGCCATTTTCACCGGTCACCAGCACCGGCGTGTTGGTCTTGGCGGCATTTCTCGCCTCCACCAACATTTTTTCGACATTGGGATCACAGGTGGCGAATATCTCCCCCCGGTCTATCCGTTCCATCTGGTGCTTAAGGGCCCGGTTTTCCCGCAGCAGGGCCAGCTTGTCCTCCGCTTTCTGCAGCACGATAAGCACCTCATCGGCATCGAGGGGCTTGGAAAGGTAGTCGGCGGCGCCCAGTTTCATGGCTTCAACGGCCGTGCTGATGGAGGCATGGGCCGTCATCATGATGACAAAAGTGTCCGGGTTGGTCGCGAGAATCCGGCGGGTCACTTCGAGGCCATCGATGCCCGGCATTTTCAGATCCACAAGGGCAAGGTCGGGATTTTGGTCGTCAATCAACTGGACCCCGGCCTCACCATCCAGGGCCGTAATGACATCATGGCCCCGGGGTTCGAGCAGGTGTTCAAACCACTTCAGAATAGTATGATCATCATCTATGATGGCAATCAGCATGCAACCCTCTGCCCCGTTCCCCCGTTCTCACAGATGCCACGGATGACCTCTGCCTGGCGCCAGCACAGACCCGGCGTCTAGCCTGTTCGGGAGCGTCCGGTATAAAAGAATTCGGCTAAGCGCTAATGTACTGACAAATTGACCATAAATAAACAGTTGCCCGCTAGACGTATGAATTTGTGCCAACTCCCGGGTGGAGGGCGATGGATCCTGGATCGGCGGGGGGCTGAGGGCTGGGGACCCGTCTATGCTCCACTACGCCGGGCAGGCTCCAGACTCCGGCCACCCGGCAGATGGCAACCCTGCTACACACCCCCCGAGGCCACTTCACGGAGAATGCCGATCAGATTGTCGAGATTCTGCGTAATATTTTCCGCGCCTGTATGCTGCAGCAGCTCGGCGGCAGCGCTGATGTTGTGGAAGCCGTAGGTCCCCCCGGAGCCTTTGAGGGTATGGGCAATGCGCCGGATCGACTCCAGGGCCGCCTGGTCGCCTGCCTGCAGTGACCGCCGGGCCGTTTCCAGGGCGTCTATCGTGGCCGGCAAGGCGGCGCGGTAGAATTGCTCAAGATCATCCATGGGATATAGCCCATGAACGGTACGGATATTCAGGGCCGGATGCAAAGCTGCAGTGCGGTTCAATCCATACCCGCACTTGATCCCGTTTCACCACCTGCCAGAAACTATTTGTGAAACATTTGTAATGGGGTAAACGTACATTCAGGGAAATAGGACACCTGAACCACCAGATTGGCTGCCAAATGAAGACGACCCATCCCGACGCGGTTACGCCGCAGAAACTTTACCAGAACCGCCGCAGTTTCCTGAAAACCGCCGGCAACGGCCTGCTGGCAGCGGCGCTGACACCCGCTTTGCTCCTCAAGGCGGGGCGCAGGATGGCGGGCGAGGAAACCCTCACACCTTACGAGGACATCACCCATTATAATAACTATTACGAGTTCTCCACCGATAAGGTGCGGGTGGCCAAATTGGCCCGGAATTTCACCACTGCGCCGTGGGAAGTCAGCGTCACGGGGCTGGTGGACAAACCGGCCACATTTTCCGTAGCCGACCTGGTCGAAAAGTTCCGGCCCGAGGAGCGCATTTACCGGCTGCGCTGCGTCGAAGCCTGGTCCATGGTCATCCCCTGGGCCGGATTCCCGCTCTCCAGACTGCTGCAGGAGGTGGCGCCCACATCTGAGGCCCGTTACCTCAAGTTCGTCACCGTTCATCGTCCGTCGGAGATGCCGGGCTTGTCGAACAAGTGGTACGACTGGCCCTATGTGGAAGGCCTGCGGCTCGATGAGGCCATGAACGATCTGGCTATTCTGGCTACCGGTATTTACGCAAAGGACCTGTTGCCCCAGAACGGCGCCCCGGTGCGGCTGGTGGTCCCCTGGAAGTACGGCTTCAAGAGTATCAAGTCGATAGTGAGCATTGAACTGGTCAAGCGCCAGCCGACCAGTCTGTGGATGGCCGCGGCGCCCCGCGAGTATGGCTTTTACGCCAACGTCAATCCCGACGTCTCCCATCCCCGCTGGTCGCAGGCATCGGAGCGGCGCATCGGCGAATTCCGCCGCCGCCGGACCGTGCCGTTCAACGGCTACGGAGACCAGGTGGCCTCGCTCTATGAGGGAATGGATCTGAGAGCAAATTTTTGAACCCTGTCAATCTATGGTTGGGCCGGCTGCGGTGGCTGGCTCATCCCCTGGCCCTGGCGCCGCTGGCCTGGCTCCTCTGGCTCTGGTTCGCCGATGATCTCACTGCCAATCCGATCCAGTTTATCACCCACAAGACGGGCAAGACGGCCCTGAATCTGCTGGCGCTCTCGCTGGCCGTGACGCCCCTGCGCCGGGCCACTCACCTGACGGCCCTGGCGCCACTCCGCAAATGGCTCGGGCTGTGGGGCTTTTTCTACGCCTCCCTGCACCTGGGCATCTACCTGGTCCTGGACTACTTTTTCGACTGGCAACTCCTCTGGCTCGAGCTGCGCGAAAAGCGCTACGTGCTGGTCGGGTTCACGGCCTGGCTGCTGCTGGTGCCGTTGGCGGTCACCTCGTTCAAGCGCTCGCAGAAACGACTCGGCCAGAGCTGGAAGAAACTCCACCGGCTGGTATATCTGGTCACCCCCCTGGCAGTGATTCATTTTACCTGGCAGGTAAAATCGGACTACCGGGAGCCGCTGGTCTACGGCGCGGCAGTGGCCGCTTTGCTGGCGGCCCGTTTATACACTCGCTACTCAAAAACCTGAGCGCCCGGAATGGCCGGATCTATCGGATAAAATGTTTTAATAACAGAAGTCACAGCAGCCTTAGCTTTGGACCACGGGCGAAGCAGTCCATGGCAAGCCCGCCAACCACGAAGGAACTTTGCAATGATGCTGAATAACGCCGTAATAACCACCACTCTGCCGGCCACTGATCTGGCCCGGGCCAAGCAATTTTACCACGAGACCCTGGGGCTGACCATCGTATTGGAAATGGAGGCGCACATCATGTTCCGGACCAGCGCCGGCAGTCAGATCATGCTCTATCCCCGGGGGCCGACGACCGCCGACCATACCGTCTGCTCCTTTGATGTGCCCGACGTCGAAGCGGCGGTGGCGGAGTTGCAGGATAAAGGCGTCACCTTCGAGGAGTACGATTTGCCGGGCCTGAAAACCGAAAATGGCATCGCCACCATTGGCAATCAAAAGGCCGCCTGGTTCAAGGATACCGAGGGTAACATATTGGCCCTGGGGGAAACAGACAAGTAGCCTCGCAGCCGTGGGGCGGCCCGTGGGGCTTTTTCTACGCCTCCCTGCACCTGGGCATCTACCTGGTCCTGGACTACTTCTTCGACTGGCAGCTCCTCTGGCTAGAGCTGAGTGAAAAGCGCTACGTGCTGGTCGGGTTCACGGCCTGGCTGCTGCTGGTGCCGTTGGCGGTCACCTCGTTCAAGCGCTCGCAGAAACGCCTCGGCCAGAGCTGGAAGAAGCTCCACCGGCTGGTATATCTGGTCACCCCCCTGGCAGTGCTTCATTTTACCTGGCAGGTAAAATCGGACCACCGGGAACCGCTGGTCTACGGCGCGGCAGTGGCCGCTTTGCTGGCGGCCCGTCTATACACTCGCTACTCAAAAATCTGACCGCCCGGAAGTGCAGGGAGAGAGGCTTAACACTTGCCATTGCAGGCAAGGTTAATTATATTTAACCACATGGTTAACTATAACAACGAAGCGCTGAACACAACTTTTGCCGCCCTGGCTGATCCAGTAAGACGATCCGTCCTGCAGCAACTGGCCGAGGGGCCGGCCACCGTCAAGGAGCTGGCCGCGCCATTTGATATATCATTACCGGCAATATCCCGGCACCTGAAGGTGCTGGCCAATGCGGGGCTATTGCTGCAGCAGCGCGAGGGACGCCTGAGGCATTGTCATCTTGTCGCCGGCCCTATCCGCAACGCCGCCGAGTGGATCCGGAATTATCGCCAGTTCTGGGAGACCCAATTCAGCGCCCTGGATCGTTATCTGCAGGCAGCAACACCCCCTGAGGAGTCCAATGAATGAACGCCCCTGAACTGGCCTTGAAAATTTCCCGAATCTTTCAGGCGTCGCGGGAACAGGTCTTTCGGGCCTGGACCGATCCGGAACTGCTGCGCAAGTGGTGGCACATGAGCGCTGACGCCACCACGCCCATTGCCGAAGTGGATCTGCGGGTTGGCGGCAGGTACCGGCTGGCCATGAAGCCCACCGACAGTGATGACCTATATATCGTCGGCGGTGTTTATCAGGTTGTGGACCCTCCCAAGCGGCTGGTCTATACCTGGGCCTGGGAAGAGCCCGCAGGGCAACCGGAATCAATCGTGACGGTTGAATTTCTCGATCGCGGCCAGACGACGGAAGTGGTGATCGAGCACGGCGCCTTTGAATCGGCCCAGCGCCGCGATGAGCACATCGGCGGCTGGGAAGGATGCCTCCAGCAGCTCGACAGCGTATTTACAAGTCAGACATAACATCCGGCGGCGCCAGCAAGCCACCCACTTTCAATTTCCAATCAACAAAAGGAGCGATCCCATGACGAACGAGACCCGTACCAGCACCCAGAGCATCGTCCTCGATGCCCCCATTGATAGGGTATTCAAGGCCTTTACAGTGGCCGAAGAAATGGTGCGCTGGTGGCCTAGCCGTGTGGAGTCCGACCCGCAGACCGGCGGCCATTTCAAATTCACCTTCGAAAATAATCCGGCAGATGCCCCTGTCCATGTCCGTGAGGGCGATTATCTCGAGGTGCTGCCTAACGCGCGCATCAGCTATCCCTGGAATATCCCTGGGATGGAGCCGGCGACGCAGGTAACAGTCGAGATTAGGGCCGATGACGCCGGTACCAGGGCCACCGTCATCCACTCAGGCTGGCCGGCGGCGGCGGAAGCCGATGAAGTCTTTCAAATGCACGACAAGGGTTGGGCCGCCTTTCTGCAGAACCTCAAAGTGGTGCTGGCCGGCGGCGATGATATCCGCCCCACAGCGATGGATATGAAAACCTACGTACCCGCCTGAGGCCACGGGTATTATTTACCCATATCAGCCCGGCCCACCACCGGGCTGTTTTGCAGCGGCCGCGGGCGTAACTTTGCCCTTACCAACCCCGAGCTGATGCCCTGTACAACCGACCCCTAAACGGCACCCTGATCTGGCTGGAGCACGACAGCGACCTGCTCCGCGACAATCCCCTCGGCGATCCCCACCGGCGCCGGTTTCCGGTCTATCTGCCGCCGGGCTACGAACAGGGGGCCGACCGCTACCCGGTCATCTACGTCCTGGCCGGCTTCACCGGTACGGGACCCAACATGGCTGGCTTCAGCGTGTGGGACGAAAACCTCCCGGAGCAGATGGACGGCCTCATCACTGCCGGCGAGGCTCCGCCCGTGATCGTGGTCATGCCCGACTGCTTTACGCGCCTCGGGGGCAGCCAGTACCTCAACTCGACGGCCACCGGTCCCTATGCAGACTACCTCACGGTTGAGATCATCCCCTTCATCGACGGGCAGCTCAAAACGCTCCCCACCGGGGACCACCGGGGCGTGCTTGGCAAATCGTCCGGCGGATATGGCGCCCTGACCCTGGCGATGAAGCATCCCGAGCTGTTCTGCGCGGCCGCCAGCCACAGCGGCGATATGTACTTTACCTACGGCTATCTGCAGGATTTCCCGGCCGCCGTCAACGCCCTCAATGAGGCCGGCGGGGTGACCCCTTTCCTGGAGCAGTTCTCGTCCGCCCGGGACAAGGGACCGTTGATCCCGGCCCTGAACATCATCGCCATGGCGGCGGCCTACTCGCCCGACGGCACGAAAATCGAACTGCCCTTTGAGCTCCCCTCCGGCCGCATCCGGGAGGCCGTGTGGGAGCGCTGGCTGGCCCACGATCCCATCCGCATGCTTGAGGATCAGGCCCACGCGGCCGCGCTGGGGTCATTGACCCTCCTGTGGCTCGACGCCGGGACCCGGGACGAGTACGGCCTCCATTTGGGGGCGCGCATTTTCGTGGAGCGGCTGGTGGCGCTGGGCATCGCGCACCATTACGAGGAACACGACGGCGGCCATCGGGGCATCAACCACCGCTACCGGGAAAGTTTGCAGGCGGTGGCCGGGGCGCTGGCCCATAGTCATTAGTCCGTAGTCGTTAGTCTTTAGTGCTTAGTTATTAGTCCAGAGCTTGCCCGGCGTAGTCCGGCTTTCGACGGACGTAGACGGGTCCTTAGTCCACAGTGGCAGCTTGCCCGGCGTAGTCCGGCTCTCGACGGACGTAGACGGGTCCTGAGTCAAGAGGTCCCTAGTCGGCAGGTGCGACTTTGTAGAAGCCGACTGGGGCTATGGCCTGAGGCTGGACTTACCTCTACCGACACCGCTCCCCGGCGGCTATATTCCCCCCATAACGACCTTTATCCTCAATTACGCCCCTTACGGTACCGAGTTCGCCTACAACGGTCTCCGGCTGGCATTGGCGCTGGCCAAGAAAAAGGAACCGCTGTCCATCTTCATGGTGGGGGACGGCGTCCTCTGCGCTCTGGATGACCAGCAGACACCCGACGGTACCTACAACATCGCCAGAATGCTCAAGGGACTGCTGAAGCGGGGCGCGAAAGTCTATTTCTGAGGCACCTGCGGCGACGCCCGGGGGGTGTCGGGAAGGACCACAGACGGCATCGAGCGCGGCGACATGGAGCTGCTGGCCAGCCTGGTCCAGTCCGCGGACAAAGCGCTGACCTATTAGCCGTCACCCTGAGGCCGCCGGCCCTGAGCGGAGCCGAAGGGTCGAAGGGGCTGGGGGCTGGAAATCAGTTGGCAGTAGCAGTGGCAGTTGGCAGGCCCCCTAACTCACCCCGGTCAGTACCTGACTCCCCCTCTCTTCAAAGAGAGGGGGCAACACGTCAGTGTGGGGGTGAGTTCACAAACCGCTGGGCAGGTTACTGCTTGCGTTTCTTAGTTGCCGCCAGTGTTTTTTGAGCCGCCGAATTTTTCTCATTTACTCTTGTTGCGTACCTGGCAAGACCTTCCCTAGAACGGTCCCCTCGGCCATGCTCATTCATCTTCTCCATCACATATTCAGGTACAGACAATGAGTTATTTCTGCGGATGATGCCGGTGATTTCTATTGGGCCGACTTTGTAGGCAGTTTTTCTATGGTTTATGTGAAATCCGGATCTGCTAATGATCGACACAATTTCGTAGGAATGCTTCTTGAAATCCTGAGATGAGCTGAAGGTGAGGTCGTCTACATACCGAGTGTATGTGAGTCTATGCCTACGGCAGAAATCGAGCAATAAAACATCTGTTTCAATAAAGGCGAGATTAGCTAAATAGGAGCTGGTGGGGCTCCCTTGGGGTAATTCACCGCCCACGGTAGTTAAAAAAGTGAGGATTCTCGCCGCATTTGGAGGGTGTCCAAGTTTCACAAATACATCATACACCATTTTCGGCTTAATCGAAGGGTAGAAATCTTTTATATCTGTTATGAAAGCGAATTTCTTGCCAAGGTGCCTTTTCGCATTGAGAATGTTGTTTTTACCTTTGATGCCGCCGTAAAGAGCGTCGGGAAAATCGATTACCGATAAAATATTTTCCTTTATTTTATCTTGTACGAACCTCAGGGGCTCCCCCACACTGTGTAGTTTCCTTAGTTTTGGCTTACCATTTTGAAGCACCGGGTTGCCGCGTTTATCCGTTTTGGGCTGTTCGAATGGGTGATAATAGGAGGCTGCCGTTGAGGCTATTTCGAGAATGGTATCCCTGGGCATGCCAAGAAGCTTGGTGATGTAAGTTGGGATTCTGCCTTTTTTTTCGCGGGTGGCAGAAAGCACCGTATGGTGCAAAAACAGCTCATCAATTTCTTTTACGAGGGCAAGATACTCCGGCCCTTTTATATCTTCAGGACCAGCTGCATGGAGGTAAATAAGGGGAAGGGGAACGGACAGCACCGCGGCAATTTTTTCGAGGGCGGATTGCGAGGGCTCCCGCTTCCCCGATTCAACTTGGCTGAGATAGCCTTGGTTAATACCACATAAAAGAGCGAAGGGCTTCTGTTGGAAGCCCTTTCGCTTTCTGAGATCTGATATGGCTAAGCCGATTTTCATAGTGCTTGAGAAATTTTCCATGAGATGGGTCACCGGTTCTCCCAGATTCCAAATACTCTCAAGACGACCGAAATCGCCGAGCCTATCGCTTCGATTATCTCGCGGTTTCGCAAGGGCTTCGAAGCTTGGATTTCCAAGAAACGCTTCGCCTCTTCGAGGGCGAGGCGGTCGGCAACTGAAAGCGAACGCTGGTTTCTTTGAACTACATCTCCGAGCGCGGCAGAAATTTGCCGCATGGACTCAGGGTCGAATTCCATATACATTTCCTTATATGTTATGGGGTTATCAACTTGAACGGCACCTTTTGTGCCTGCTCATTTCACAGCGGGTCGCCGTACAACAACGTTCGCTTGGCCATCCCATGGTGAAAAAACCTGCTAGCCAAAAGTAGACTGACATAACAGGCCACGCACGGAGGACGCACCTTTTTACGAAAAGATGTGCTACCGGGTGAATAGAGCCGAAGCTCTCCAGGCCTAAGCCTGTTTCATGGTGATACTGATCACCCGGCGATCCCACTGAAAAACCTGAAATAACTGCATTTTCAAAGAACTGATGCCACACCCGAGAGTCTGACATGGCAAAATTTACCGCAATATATTGCTTAGAGCAATACCTTTTAGGCGCGAGGGTGGACGATACCTGGCAGGTCAAAGGATTGCTAGGCATCGACTTCTCTGCCCCGCCCAGCTTTTTCCCTTCCTATCGCACCCCCTACCTCCCTCCCCCCTTCTTCATTCATCCTTCAACATTCATCATTCCCCCTTCCCTGCCCGGCTTTTACCCGGTTAAATTGGGCCGCGATGGCTGCGAGAGTAAAAGCACACTACCACGAAGTCGGCAATGTCGTGGAGCTGGTCAGCAAGAAGAAGATCCGCCCCAAGCGCATGTTCGTGGTGGACGAGGACAGCTGCACCGGTTGCCAGGTCTGCATCCCCTTCTGCCCGGTGGACTGCATCGAGGTGGTCCCGGCCGACAAGTACGGCATCATTATCCCCCCGGTCCAAATCAGGTTCAACGAGTGCATCGGCTGCGCCCTGTGCGAAAAGGCCTGCCGGAACCTCACCTGGGACGCCATCCGCATGCTGCCCACCGACGAGTTCGAGGAAATCTACGGCATCACCATCGACTAGGTCGCATTGCGACACCACAGCGGCATCGAATTCGCTGGATAACTTTCTCTAACAGACATGCCCCTTCACGCCCACTGGCGTCCCGTCCTGCTCGTCCTCGACGCCGGCAGTGCCTCCATCCGGGCGGTCCTGTTCGACGAAGCCGGGCGCCTGCTCAAACTCCATCGCCGATCCATCACCACCCAGCGGCCCCAGCCGGGCCACGCCGAGCTCGATCCCGCCGCCCTACTGGCCGCCACCGATCAGGTCATCGGCCGCTGCCTTAAGGATTGCAGACGCGGCGAACTGACCCCTGTCAGCCTCGGGCTGTCGGTGCAGCGCAGCAGCTTCCTGCTCTGGGACGCCAGTGGGCGCGCCGCCGGTGGGCACAAAGCTGCCGGGCCCGTCATCAGTTGGCAGGACACCCGCGCCGCCTCGGTCATCGACCGCTTCAGGTCCGGGGCCGGGGAGATCACCGCCCGGACGGGCCTGCCCCTGTCGCCCCACTTCGGCGGCCCCAAGCTGGCCTGGCTGGTCGCGGGCGACCCGACCTTGAAGCCACGGCTGAGCCGAGGGGACTTAAAGTTCGTGCCCCTCTCCAGCCTGTTGATCGAGCACCTCACCGGCAACCTGCTGGTCGACGAGACCATTGCCGGCCGCTCCCTGGTCTACGACATCCACCGGCGGAAATGGGATGACGGCCTGCTGGATATTTTCGGTTGGCCCCGGGCCGCCCTGCCTGAGCTGGTCCCTTCTGACGGCGACTACGGAACCATGCGCCGGGCCGGTTTTGAGGTGCCGTTGCGCCTCTGTCTCGGCGATCAGCAGGCGGCCATGACGGGCCTTGGGGCCACCGGCGCCGGAGAGCTGGCCATCAACTACGGCACTTCGGGATCGGTGCTGCTGCACACCGGCGACCGGCCCGCGCCGGTGGAGGGTCTCCTGTCCAATGTGGCCTGGTCCACGGCCGGGCGGGCGGAATATCTGCTGGAAGGGACCGTGAACGCGGTGGGGGCCCTGTTCAGTTGGTTCGCCGGTGAGGAAAAGCGGCCCGAGCTGGTGCGCCGCTGGTCCCGGCTCGCCGCGGCGGACACGGACCTGGTGCTGGTGCCGGGCATCAACGGGCTGGCGGCCCCCTATTGGCGGCCCGATGTGCAGACCACCTTCCAGCCGCCCGATGGGGAGCATTCCCTGGGGGACCGGCTGCGGGCCGGGATCGCCTCCATCGCCCACCTCACCACCGACATCGTGGAGCGCATGGAAGGTGCCCTTGCGGATCACCCGCTGACCCACATCCACTGCGGCGGCGGCATGGCCCAGCCCCCTCTGCTGCAGCTGCAGGCCGATCTGCTGGAGCGCCCCCTGCACCGGCACCGGATCCGTGAAGCGACGGCCCGGGGCGTGGCCCTGCGCCTGGCCCGGAGCCTCGGCTGGAACGATTTCGCCGCCGGCAGCCCCGCCGGCGGCACCCGCTACACCCCGGCTATGACGGCTCAGGACCGGACCGGGCACCGCCGGCGCTGGAAGTCTGCCGTGGATATAGCGTTGGGGCGCTGAGACCCGCCCGGCCGGATCAACCGTTTGACGGTGTCGCCGTGCAACCTAAATTCCTCCAACCGGCCGGAGAGGAGAGCAGATGAATTTGCCAAGCCGCGATGACGCCTGGGACCTGCTGTGCGAGTACACCGAATCTGATTCACTGCGCCGGCACGCCCGGGCGGTGGAACATGTTATGCGCACCTATGCCGCCAGCCAGGGAGCCGACGAGGAGCTTTTCGGCATCATCGGGATGCTCCACGATTTCGACTACGAGAAGTATCCCTCCATGGAGGAGCACCCCATGGTGGGCTCGAAAATCCTGCGGGAGAGGGGCTACCCCGAGGAGGTGATCACCGCCATCCTGGGCCACGCCCCCTACCTGAATATCCCCCGGGAGAGCCTGGCCGCCAAGGTTCTGTTTGCCTGCGACGAACTGACCGGCTTCATTTTCGCGGTCACCTATGTGCGGCCCTCCCGGTCGATCCATGAGGTGAAGCCCAAATCGGTGAAAAAGAAACTCAAGCAGGCCAGCTTCGCCGCTTCGGTGAATCGGGCCGACATCGAACAGGGCATTGCCGAGCTGGGCGTGGACCGGGACGCCCACATCCAGTTTATCATTGACGCGCTGCGGGTAATAGACGAGGAATTGGGCCTCCGGGGCGACGTGGATTTATCCCTTTGAAGGGAACAGCCTGTTTCCGTACATTTAGCCGCTGGAGATTAATATTCTGCCAGCAGCTCTTTTGCAAGTATTGATTATTAAAGGCAGGCCGAGTTGCGGCCGGCGCTATTTACCATGATGCAGGGGTGAGTCGAGGCAGTCTTAATGACGGCAGCGGAATGCAGCGATAAAATTTCTAACGGCGGACAAAACAAGTTTTTTTGCAGGCAGCAAATATTAAATATACACCTTTTCTGATCCGTCCAAGCGCCCCATTCCGTCTTCCTGAACTCCTCCGCCTACCTGCATAAGCCCCGCCGGCCTGCGACGGCCCCGAAAGGATGTCGCGGATGGCAGAAAACATCGTCAAGGAAATGTACATCAGCGAGTCTGCTGGCCATACCCGGCTGGCTATCGTTGATAATGGCCGCCTGGTTGAACTCTATATCGAGCGGCCGGACCACCAGCGCATGGTGGGCAGTATCTACAAGGGTGTCGTGGAAAACGTCATCCCCGGCATGCAGGCGGCATTTGTCGATATCGGCTACCATGTGAACGCCTTCCTCCCGTTTGCGGAGATCGGCAAGCCTGAAAATCTCGATTATGTCAAGCTGCTCGGCGATGAAGTCTCCGCCGATGACCAGCCCATGACCAACGGCAAACCTCGCCGCCGGGGACGTACCAGCAACGCCAACAAGTCGGGTCCGGACCTCAAGGGGGGCCAGGAAATCATGGTCCAGGTCATCAAGGAGCCATTCTCCGGCAAAGGTCCCCGGGTCACCACCGATATCGCCATTCCGGGACGGCTGATGGTGCTGGTGCAAAATGCCAACTTCATCGGTATCTCGAAGAAAATCTCCGACAAATACGAGGCCCGGCGCCTGCGCAAGATCGTGGAGGGGCTCAAGCCCGACGGTTTCGGCGTCATCGTCCGCACGGTCGCCGAATCGAAAAGCCAGAAGGTCCTGGAGAAGGATTTCGCCCGGCTGTGGACCGCCTGGAAGGAGCTTGAGGCGGCGGCCAGGACCGCCACTGCCCCGGCGCCCCTCTATCGGGACCTGACCACCACCGACAGTGTCATCCGCGATCTGCTGACCCACGACATCGACAAGGTCATCATCGACTCCAAGGACATCTACAAGCGGCTGGGGGCCTATCTGAGGGATGTCTCCCCATCACAGGCAAACCTGGTGGAATACTACCGGGGCAAGGGCCCTATCTTCACCAACCACGACATCGAGACCCAGATCGAAAAGTCGCTCCAGCGCAAGGTCTGGCTGAAAAGCGGGGGCCACCTGGTGATGGAGCATACCGAAGCGATGATGGTGGTGGATGTGAACTCTGGCCGCTACATCGGCAAGCGCGATCATGAGCAGAACTCCCTGAAAATCAACCTGGAGGCGGCCCGGGAAATCGCTCTGCAACTCCGCCTGCGGGACATCGGCGGACTCATCATCATCGACTACATTGATATGCATGAGGCCGCCAACAAAAAGAAAATTTATGCCGAACTGGTCAAGGAACTGAAAAAGGACCGGGCCAAGGTGGCCGTCTCCCCCATATCCGAATTCGGGCTGCTGGAGATGACCCGCGAGCGTGTCCGGCTGTCGCTGCTGCACTCGGTGAGCGAGGAATGCCCCACCTGCAAGGGACTGGGCTGGGTGCCCTCCAAGGATGCCATGATCACCAAGATCGACAGCTGGCTGGTCCGTTTCCGCACCGTCCACAAGGACCGGCGGCTGATCATATCGGTCGTCCCCGACCTGGCGGAGTACCTGACGGACGTGAAATCGAAGGTGGTGACCAACTTCATGTGGCAGCACTGGGTGTGGCTGGAGATCAAGGCCGACGATGGGCTTAATCCCGATGAGTTCCGGGTCTACTCGAAGCGCCGGAAATCTGACGTCACCGATGTGGTCTGAGGGTCTCCTATCCTTGACTTGGTGCGGCAGGCGGCGTAAGATTGGCGGCTTTAACCAGCCTTAACGGGCAAGACGGAAACGATCAGATGTACGCTATTGTTGATATATCAGGCAGCCAGTTCCGGGTGGTCAAGGGTCAGGAGATCAAGGTGCCCCTTTCCCCCGGTGAGGCCGGCACCAACCTGCTGCTGGAGCGGGTTCTACTGGTGGAAGAGGAGACCCGGATCCACATCGGGCAGCCGCTGGTGGCCGGCGCCAGTGTGGACGCCACCATTCTCAACCACGGCCGGGACCGCAAGGTAACGGTATTCAAATTCAAGCGCCGCAAAGGCTACAAGCGGACCAAAGGCCACCGCCAGGACTACACGGTGCTGCGGATCAACGACATCAAGCTGAGCAAGCCGAAGGCGGCCAAAAAGGACCCGGCGGCAGAGAAAACCGCCGCCGCCGCCGAAAGCAAAACGGCCCCAAAGAGCGCCGCAAAGGCCAAATCCGAAACCAATCCCCGGAAGGAAGATTAGCAATGGCTCATAAAAAAGGAGTCGGCAGCTCCAAAAACGGCCGCGACAGCAAATCCAAACGGCTGGGTGTGAAGCGGTTCGATGGAGAGCTGGTTTCGGCCGGGTCCATCATCGTCCGCCAGAACGGCACCAAATTTCATCCGGGCCGAAATGTCGGCTTGGGCGGCAATTATACTATTTTCGCCAAAATAGATGGGCATGTTAAATTCGAGCGCAAGGGAAGGGACAAGAAACAGGTTTCTGTGTATCCCGTTAACTGATTATCACGACGATAGAATTATGACCCCCCACAGGCCCGGAGCTGCGCAAATGATCCGGCCTTGGGGGCTGTTTTGTTTCCGCAATAATAAGGATTCGCCATGAAGATCACCGTCGTCGGGGCCGGCAATGTCGGCGCCACCGCTGCCCAGCGTCTGGCCGAACGTGAGCTGGCCGAAGAAATTGTCCTGGTCGATGTGGTTGAAGGGCTGCCCCAGGGAAAGGGACTCGACATGTACGAATCGGCGCCCGTGTTGGGCTTCGATACCAAGATCACCGGAGCCAACGGCTACGATGAGACCGCCGGCTCGGATATTGCGATAATCACCGCCGGTCTAGCCCGCAAGCCCGGCATGAGCCGGGACGATCTGCTGCAGAAAAACAGTGCCATTGTCGGCGGCGTGACCGAGCTGCTGCTGGCCCACTCCCCCGATATTATCCTGATCGTTGTCTCCAATCCCCTCGACATCATGTGCAGCGTGGCCCTAGCCAAAAGCGGCCGCCCATCAAACAAGGTTATCGGCATGGCCGGCGTTCTGGATACGGCCCGCTACCGGGCGTTCATTGCGATGGAGCTGGGTGTGTCGGTCCGCGATATCCAGGCCATGGTGCTGGGCGGCCACGGCGACTCCATGGTGCCGCTGGTCCGCTACACCACCGTCAGCGGTATCCCCCTGAGCCAGCTACTGGACCAAGAGCGCATCGACGCCATCGTCCAGCGCACCCGGGGCGGAGGGCTCGAAATCGTCAACTACCTGAAGACCGGCTCGGCCTATTATGCCCCCTCGGCCGCCGCCGCTGAGATGGTGGAGTCGATTGTCCGCAACCAGCGCCGCCTGCTACCCTGCGCCGCCTATCTCACCGGCCAGTTCGGCATCGACGGCATCTACATGGGCGTCCCTTGCATCCTGGGCAGCGACGGCCTGGAAAAGATCGTTGAAATCGACCTGTCCGATGACGAACACGAGGCGTTGCAGAGTTCGGCCGCCGCGGTCAAGGAGACCCTGGGCAAACTGGAGCTATAAGCAGTAGCCCATCTACTCCCGAAGTATCGGGATACGCCGGGTAAACAGTGGCAGTGGCAGGGGGCAGTGAAGAAGGGATCAGTTGTCAGTAATCAGTAATAGTGGCGAGGAATGAGATAAGAAACTCACCCCTCGACTACGTCGTTCCCCTCTCTCTGGATAGAGGGGAAACCAGAAACCGGAATAGCCCCTTCATTCCAAGGGCTATTTTTGTACCCAGGAAATAGTGCCACCTTGGAAGGCCAATGGCTTAAAAGAACAGAGTCTGTTCGTCGGAAGAAGGAAAAAAGAGACAAGAAAGGGTGACGAGGGGAATTGGAGAATTTTTCTTTATATGTTGATTGATCAAAACTGGATGCGATCAACTAAAACTGAGAGAATGTTTTCTTAGATGTTTGTAAAAATCAAACAATTGGATCGCAGCCATATCTACCCATAGTTTAATTTGGACGTCATAATCTGGAAGAGTGACCAAGGCAGGGTGTGCTGCCAATAAATGTTCAGTTATGTAACCATAAATATTATTGGTTTTGCCCTGAAATGTGAGATTGAACCCTGCTTTTTGCCTATCATTATCCATCATCCTAAAAACCTTAGTGTCATCAGAAAAGGATTCTTTATGGCCCAAATAGTTTTTGACCATCAAATAGACAGAAGCAATAGGAGTACTATAGACCTCTAGTCTATTCATTCGCCTCACCAAACGCTTTGCATCTTCCAAGGTATGGCGAAGTGAATTATAATCTTCTTTTACCAGCAATTTCCTGATATGCCGCTCCTCAATGAGGCGATTAAACAGTTTATCGAATAGCTTCATTGTTCAAGGGTAATTACCAGTCATATTGAAATAAACAAGAGCAAGGTAAACCCGGGTAATCAAACCTGCCATGCTTATTTCCGGTAAAAGAACGTTGCTCCTATAATAAGCCAAGGGCCACGGTCAGCCGCAGCCCTTGCTTCATTACCCCCTAGTTGATATTCTAGTCCGAAACATCCACTGCCTGATGGACCGGCTTCCCAGATTCATCCAACCATGAGAATACCAGCAATTCGCGGTTCTCTCCATCAATGCTTACCGTTTGCAGGGTATTTGACTCCTCATCTGAGTGCCCGGATGGACTGATAGCCTTGTGTCTGGAATCCTTATATTCCAACATGCCTGAGCCAGGAGAATATATTGTCGGTGCCTACCTGAAACTCATTTTGGGTTGCGATATCATCGACTACAATGTTCGACCGCCAGGCGGTGGACTACAGGGACTTGAGGAACTCAATGTAATCGGCATAAACCTCAATGACAGTACTGTCCATATCTGTGAGGTGACAACTCATATCACTGGATTACTTTATGTCAGTAACTCAGAAACAATAGCACGCATTAGAAAGAAACATAAAAGGCAGAGAAAATACGCCTCGGAATATTTAGGCCAATTCTCTCAACACCATTTTATGTTTTGGTCCCCCGTTGTACCGCGGGGCTACTTGACAAAGCACTTGGACGAAATTGAGGGCCTTGAGTTAATAATTACTGGGGAGTATAAACGGCGTATTAAGGAATTACAGATGTTGGCTAAAAAGACTACTCACAACACAGGGAACCAATTTTTCAGAATGCTTCAAATAATGGAGCACTTGAGGGACTAGTTCAGTCGAGATCAGCACCCACCGCCCAGCCAGTCCCCTCGACGGACTCCCCGCTCACCGCCCATTGCTCACTACTGACTACTGATCACTTCTTCACTGCCCCCAGCCCCATCAGCGGAGTCTCTGCTCACCGCTACTGTTTACCCGGCGTATCCCGATACTTCGGGAGTAGACGGGCCAATTGATTCCTTAGCTGCAATTTTGCTGGCCCGGCCTTAAAATTGCCCTGTTATGGCCGGTTATCCATCATCGTATCTACCCGGTTATCGAGACAACCTTTCCTGCGCCGGTCAGGTCAAAGGGGTGTGATAGGCGGAACGTGGATAAACAGACGGTCACACTCATCCGGGCGGCGCAGAATGGCAATCAGAACGCCTTTCACCAGCTTGTCGCGAATTATGATTCCAGGATCATGTCATTGGCGTTGCAGATATTGAAAAACAAGGAAGATGCAGAAGACATTTATCAGGAAGTATTTCTCAAAGCCTGGCGCAGCCTCGACGCTTTTGAATTCAAGAGCGACTTCTACACCTGGCTCTACCGGATTACGGTTAACGCCTGCTACAGTTACCGCACCGGCAAGCAGCGCCATCATATGGACAACATCAGCCTGGAGGAGGGCTACCACGATTTTTACGAAGACGAACATAACGACAAACGGGATGAACAGCAGCAGAGCATCATCAGCGCTGTGGAAGAGCTTCCCCCGAAACAGAAAACCGTCTTCGTCCTGCGCTACTACCAGGGACACAAGATTCAGGACATTGCCAATCTTCTGGGTTGCACGGCCGGTACCGTTAAGCGCTACCTCCACCGTGCGACCCATAAATTGAGAAGGGATTTGGCCGGCTATGCGTAACGAAAACTACAACAGTTCCCAGCTGACCGATAGTCAGATTCGGGATATCTTCGGCGGGATCAAGCCTTCCTACCGGATTGAGGAAGCCTGGCTCGATGAGCAGCGGGCCCGCCTTGAAGGCGCTATCCAGGTGGCGGCAGCCGGTTCCTGGTGGACGCGCTTCGTGGAGCAGGTGCAGTTGTGGTGGGCTGAACTGCCGTTCCTGCTCGGCTCCGCCAGACCAGTGTTGGTGGGCAGCGCCGCACTGGTCATCGGCATCTTTATCGGTCGCTCTCTCCTTTCCGGCCCTGGCCTGGCACTCCCCGGCGGCGAAGGATCGGCGCCCATCGACCTGGCCGAGATGATCCGCTCCGGACAGATCAAGAAAATCGATATCGGTGTCGTCGATGATGTGGACAATCCCATCGTACTCAACCTGACCACAGGCCGGGAAATGCAGGTGACCGGCTCCACCGACCGGGACGACATCCTCGCCGCGCTGGAATACGTTCTGGTGAGGGACCCCAACCCCGGCCAGCGGCTCCGCTCGGCCCGCATCCTTGGTAGCGCAAGCGGCCTGGAGAGCAAGGAATCAACGATCATGGCCCTGGTGTCCGCCCTGCTCACCGATGAGAACCCCGGTGTCCGCCTGTCGATCGTGCGCAGTTTGCAAGGCGTCCACAGCCCGCTGGTAAAGAATGCCTTTATCAAGACCACCCTGGAGGACACCAATGAAGGGGTCCGGCTGGCGTCGGTTGAGGCACTGGGGATGTTCCTGGGGGACCTGTCGGTCCGCTCGGCACTGCTGCTGGCTTCACGCATGGATGAGGACGAGAGTGTCCGCTACAGGGCTTACCAGCTCCTCTCTGAAGCCCGGTTCCAGTCAACTGAAGAAGGTCTGGATACTCAGCCATGAGACTGGCGCCCAGCCTGGCGCTATTGCTGGCCATCGCCCCTCTGGCGGGACAGGAGGCGACCAAGGAAATCACCACCTCCAGGGAGGTTCGCGGCCGGTACCAGGTGATCTTTACGCATACTATTGTAGCGGAGCCCAACGGCCAGTTGGAGCTGCGCGACCTGCGCGGCGATGTGGTTATTACCGGTGTCGATGGCAAACAGATGGTGATCGTCGAGCGCATCCGCCTGCCTGTCTTTTCCGGGGGACGCAGCGAGCAGGTGGCCATTGAGATCAGCGGCTGGCTGGAGCGGATCCCCGCTGATCCCGCGGTCTATACCTTCCGGACCGATAGAAACCGGAGGCGGGATATCTCCCTCTCCTACTCCATCAGGATTCCCAAAGTATTCAATGTCTATATCCGCTCCTTTGGCGGTGATATCGACCTGTCGGAACTGCGCGGCGAGTTGAATCTGAAAACCGGCGGGGGCGATATTTCCATAGCCGGCACCATGGGCCGCATCATGATCAAAACCTCAGGCGGCGATATCGATGTGTTCAAGGCCAGCGGCACCTTGGATCTGGTGACCAGTGGCGGCGATATCGAGGGCCGGAAACTGGAAGGCAATATTTATGTGAAGACCGGCGGGGGCGATATCGAACTGATCGACAGCAAGGGAAAACTGAATTCCGAAACCGGCGGGGGCGACATCGAACTGCGCGGCTTCAGCGGCGAGAAAATCCGTGCCCGCACGGGCGGCGGTGATATCGAACTGTCCCAAATTACGGCCACGGTCAACCTGATGACCGGGGGCGGCGATGTTGATGTGGCCGACCTGATTGGCGAACTGGAAGTGGCCAGCGGCGGCGGCGATATCAGCCTGCGCCGGACCACCGGCGATATGGTCTTGTTTACCAACCACGGCGACATCATCGCCCGCCATGTCCACGGCGCCCTCAGAGCGCGATCGGGCTCGGGTGATATCATCGTAACCGGCTGGAATATCGGCGCAACGTCCAAGAAGGCGTCGCTGCTGGAGACCCGCAACGGCGACATCCGCCTGGAGCTGGCCAATAATATGGCCGTGGAATTCACCCTGACTGTTCTGGATACCCCGCCCCGTTACGGGATGAAACAGATCTACGGCAATGTGGACTTCAGCATATCCCGCGAAGGGGGCAACACCATCGGATGGTATAAGCCTGAAAGCCCCCTGCATACCATCGAGTTGGAAACTCGCGAAGGATCCATCAGCATTATGCAACCCAAGGATTGAGCCATGCAAAAGATCAATATAACCCTCGTTATGGCCGGGATTTTCCTGGCCCTTACGGCCCCTCTCGCCGGCCAGGAAGGTCAGGCAGCGGAGGGTCTCCAGGACTACCGGGTGGATGAGTCGGGCGAGATAAAAATATTCAGCGACCTGACCATCCCCGCGGATGAGATCAGACACGGCAATCTGCGGGTCGTCGGTGGCACGCTGACCGTGGCCGGCACCGTCACAGGCCGAATCACCGTCCTGGGCGGCAATGTCATTATCGAGTCCACGGCGGTGATCGAAGGGGTCCTGGTGGCCCTGGGCGGCAGCATCACCCGGGATCCGGCCGCCAAGGTAACGGGCGATATTCTGGAAGTGAACCTGGGCAAGGTGAGCCTCACCAGGGAAAAGGCAGACGCCATTTTTCTGCGCAACCCAGCAGATGATCAGGCCCTCAGCAGCCGCTGGGAAGCTGACGCTGACCGCGCCGGCTATGACAACTACGGCGTCCGCCGGCCGGCCGGCCACTATCGGACGAGGCATCTGCGGCGGAGCTACCGCAGCAGGGTCCGTAACGATCTGGGGGTCCCTGGCGATGTCGTGTTCCGCTATAACCGGGCCGAGGGGGCAGCCTTTTACGTACCCCTGGACATTGATACGGATGATATCTCCGGCTTCTATGTGGATGGCTTCGGTGGCTATGCTTTCGGTCCCGGAAAATGGTATGGCCGCCTGGCCATCGCCCAGTATTTTTTCAAACACCGCCTCGGATTGATCATTGAGGGCCATTCCGAGACCCGCCAGGATGACGGTTGGCGGGTTTCACCGGCAGAAAATTTCATCGGCGCATTCTTCCTGAAGGAAGACTGGCACGACTATTACGCGGCCGAGGGCTACGGCGGGTCGCTGGTGGTCTACCCCCTCGCCGGCGTCAGGCTGATGGCCCGGTACCGCAACGAAACCCATCGCCTCATGCCGCGCACCGTTTCCTGGAGCATGTTCGGTGGCGAGAAAAACTTCCGGCCCGGCTATCCGGTGACCAACGGGAAGGACATCAATCTGACCTACCAGTTCCAGCTGGGCAGCGATGTGGGCCTGTTCCACCGCCGCTTCGCACTGGGTCTGGCGGCCTCCTATACCAGCACCTTGCCGGGCAGCTTTTTCGAGTACACCCGGGAAGAGGTGGCAGCCGATATTTTCCTTCCGCTCCATCGCCGGATCGGTATCCGCGCCATGGTGAAAACCGGCGCCACCCTGAGCACTGGCACTGGATTCGGCCTGCAGCATATGGTACCCATCGGGGGCCTCGGCTCCATCGGAGGGTATGCGTACAAGGACCAGGCAGGCAGCCATTACGCCCTCCTCGAGATGGCCTTCACCCTTCGCAGGCGCACTGATCTGGCCGCCATCCTCTGGCAGTACGGCAGTGCCTGGGACGCCGGCTACGGTCTGTTACAGGGTGACTATTTTAACACCGTATCCCAATCCGGCCGCCACAGTGTCGGTCTGCGCCTGGGGGACAACGATGGACGCCTGGAGCTGTTCCGGCCACTCTCCGGGAGTAAAAATGAATTTGTGCTTTACTTCCGATTGATAGACTTTTAGGAGCCCTTATGCAGCGCTATCTAAAGGTTATTTTCGGGACTCTCCTGCTGCTCGCCGGTGCCGCGCAGGCGCAGGACCAGGCTATCATCACTATCGACGAGGCCCTGGATGATGACGTTCTCCGCTTGGAGGTTCGTATCGAGTTCTCCATGGGCGAAATCAAGATCGAGCGGGGCAATCCCAGGAAGGCAATAACCGGCTTTATCGAGTATAATGAGGAAATGATCCGGCCCGAGTTTACCTACGAGGTCCGTGGCCGAACCGGCATCTTCAGGCTGGAAACCAAGAGCCGCCGGGGAGGGTTGAGCTTTACCCGGCTCCACGATTTTGACGGTGATAATTTGCCGGAAAGCGAACTCTACTTCACCACCCGGGTGCCGATTGATATTCACTTCACCTGCGGGTTGGGCTCTGCGGAGCTGGAACTTGGGGACTTGCAAATCTCCGATTTGCGGCTGGAGAACGGGTTGGGAGAAACCATCCTCGACTTTTCAACGCCCAATCCGGTCGAGCTGCGCCGCCTTGAGGTGAAAAACGGCCTGGGCGAATTGACGGCCCGCAACTTGAGCAATGCCAACACCCGGCGGCTACGTTTCGACAGTGGCCTGGGAGAGGCCACCCTCGATTTCGGCGGCGAGATCCGCAGGGATATGGAGGTAACCGCCAATATTGGCTTGGGCAGCATGCAGTTCAGGATACCACGGGATTACAATGTTGAACTCGATGCCGAGGATAATTTCCTCTCCACCATCAACACCCCGGGACTGGTGCAGATCCGCAGGGGTCTGTATCGCAGCAATGATTACGACGCTTCCAAACCGACTATCTTTATCAGGGCTTCGGTGGGCCTGGGCAGCATCGAGCTGGTCAGAATCGACTGATCAGCCCACTCGGCAGGTTACATAATGGGATCGGTCCAGGGCGTGAGGCGGCCGTCGTCCAGCCCTTCCTCGAAGCGGACAACTTCCACGTTCTCCTTGTAAAATACCATTTTTTCGGCGCCGCCTATGCGAATCAGGTGCAGGGCATCGCTGCGGCGTTGTAGACGGTAACCGTCTTCATCATCTGCCTCGGCCAGGGGAAAGTGGTACTCACGGCCGGCCGTCGTGCGGATGATGCAGAGCCTGCGCAGCCGTTTGCCGGCCATGGTCCGCTAGCGCCACTCCGGCGAGGGTTCCGGCACCGGACGGTGTGCGCTGAAGCGTTGGGTCAGTTCCATAGCGGATTGGACGGAATGATGGGGTCGAACTTGCCAATATCGGCCAAGGTACTCAGGCCGCTCTCCAGAAAGTTGTTCAGAATATTGATGCGCAGGTCCAGGGATTGCAGCTCCAACATTTTCTGCTTTTCCGCTACTTCGATGGGCAGGGCGGCAATGATCATGTGGGCCACCATCTCCACCGGCATATGTCCATCGCTGAGGATCTCCAGATTATGGGTGGCGGAGCTGCGCTCAAGCACGGCCTGGAACATGCGCAGGAGCGACTGGGTTTTCCCTTCCGCATCGGCCACCTGCCCAAATTCGGCCAGCGGCGTGATGGCCCCCCGGCGATAGGCATGGTCCGAATCGACCTCGGCGATGCTGGCCTTCACCAGCCCCGTCACCAGGATATTTCGGCTGCCGTCCTCCAGTGACTGGACCTGATGGAGATGCCCAAGGGTGGCAATCTCGAAAAATTCCGGCCGCTCGTCCGCCTCCGTCCCCGGTTTGATCAGCGGGATGGTGAGCAGGCCTTCACCCGCGTGCACGTCCCGGATCATTTCCACGTAGCGGGGCTCGAAAATATGGAACGGCTGCACCGTCTTGGGGAAAAAGACAAAATCGGGCAGGGGAAACAGCGGAGTTACACCGGAAAATTCGTCCAGTAAAGTTTTAAGTGTCTTCAAAGCGCACCTTTATCATGTTATCCTGAACCACAAGAGGGTAGGTTTTCAAGGCAAATTCAGGGTTATCCACGCACCGTCCATCGCTGATTCGGAATTCCCAATCATGCATGGGACAGGTAATCACTCCGTTGGCCAGCGCCCCATCGCCGATGGAACCGCCGCGATGCACACAACGGTTGCTGAGGGCATAGACCCGTCCTTCCCAGCGAAACAGGGCCACCGCCTCGCCATTCTCCCGCAAGCAGATACGCCGGCCTCCTTCGGGCAACTGCGTATCCGGAAGCAGCGCGGTATAAGGACCGGTATCTGTGGTTACATCACCCATGGCTTATGGCGCCGGATCGAGGGGCGGAGCGCCCTGCCCGGCCATTGTTCAGCGGCCCCCGTTCAACGGCCCTCAATCATAGGCCCTCAAACAAACTTAGACCGTTCCCTCGGGAGTGTCAACCTGTTTGGCTGCGGCCACATTACGCATCAGCCCCCGGTAGCCGGGCCGCCGGGCGGCGCTGCCCCGCAACAGATGGTCCCAGGCCTCCTCAGTCAGGGCGGCCCACTGCTGCCGGCTCCAGTTCACGAATGGCCTGGGCTGGAAGGCGGCTTCGGCTGTTGGCCGGCCGAAGCGTTCGTTCCAGGGACAGACCTCCTGGCAGATGTCGCAGCCGTACAGCCAGCCTCCCAGCATGTCCGCCTGGGCGGCCGAAAACGGTTCCCGGTGCTCAATGGTCAGGTAGGAAATGCACTTCCGCGCGTCGATGCGGTAGGCCTCGTCCAATGCGCCGGTGGGACAGGCCTCCAGGCAGGCAGTGCAGGAGCCGCAGAGGTCTTCCTCGAAGGGCGGATCCGGTGGCAGGGCCACATCCAGCAGCAGTTCACTCAGAAAAAGCCAGGAGCCGTAGTCCCGGCTGATAAGGTTGGTGTGCTTGCCCTGCCAGCCCAGCCCGGCCCGCTGGGCCCAGACCTTTTCCATCACCGGGGAGGTGTCCACGCAGACCCGGCCGCTCACATTCGGATAGGCTTCCTGCAGCGCCAGCAGCAGCGCTTTCAGCCGCTTTTTGATGAGCCTGTGGTAATCGTCGCCCCAGGCATAGTTGGACCAGCGCAGGCTCCCGGCAGCCGTTGCCGGCGCCGGCGTGTGGTAATTCATGGCCAGCGCAACCACCGTTTGGACGGGTGGCCAGTAGGTCTGCAGGTCGCTCCGTTCGGCGCTGCGGCTGGCCAGCCAGGCCATGTTTCCGTGGCGCTGTTCGGCCAGAAAGCCCGCCAGATGTGCCCCTTCGCGAGTCAGCGCTGCCGGAGCGGCAAAGCCGACCTTGTCGAAACCGAGCTTCCGGGCCCGGCCGGTTATGAATTTTTTCAGGGCCGTGCCGGGCTCGGCAGCGCCGGCCATCAGGGGGCCGTCCAGGCGCCGGACAGGTAGCGGTCGGCCCAGTCCAGTGCGATGATGGTCTTCACGTCAGTGATCTTCCCCTGGCGGACCCACTCAAGGGCCTCCTGCAGGGGGCACTCCAGCGGTTCGATGAACTCGTCCGGATCGGTGCTACCCTCCGTCCTGCGCAGGCCTCTGGCCAGGTAAATCTCGATGCTTTCGTCGCTGTAGCCGACGCTGGGATGGATCAGGCCCAGGCGCAGCAGGTCGCTGCAGTCATAACCTGTTTCCTCGGCCAGTTCCCGCCGGGCCGTCACGGATAGCGCCTCTCCCGCATCCCGCTTGCCTGCGGGCACCTCGATGGTCTCGGCCCCCAGGGCATAGCGGTATTGGCGCACCAGAACGACCCTGCCCGGCGCCGGCACAGGGACCACCGCCGCGGCCCCGGGATGGCGGATGTATTCCCGCAGCGACTGCCGGCCGTTGGGCAACTGCACCTCGTCCCGGCGGACATCCAGCAGCACGCCCCGGTATACCTGGGTGGTCGTCAGGCGGGTTTCCCGCAGGTCATGGCCGGGCATGGGAATTAGAGGTTTTCGAGCAGCTCCCTGGCCTCGGCCTGGAGCATTCTGTCGCTCTCGGACTCTGCCGGCAGCGCCAGGGCGGCTTCCAGGGCAGACTTGGCCTGCCCATCCTGGTCCAGTTCCAGCAGCGTCTTGGCCAGCCAGACGGGGTGGCGCACATCATCGGGGTCCAGGCGGGCAGCGGCGCTGAAATAGCGCTCGGCCTCGGCAAATGATGCCTTGGGCGGTGAAGCATAAATAATGGAGGCGATGGTGCGCTCGAGCCAGCTCAAATCGGCCAGGGTATAATTCCAGCGCCCCATAACGTGCTGCCAGGCATCATCCTGCGGAGCGAGCTCGATGGCTTTCAGGGTGTGGTCACCCACCTCGTAGGAGTTGATAATTTTCTGTTTCGTGCCCTCGATCTCTCCGGCCCGGCCGATGAGGATACCGTAATAGCCGTGGGCGCCGGCCGAGTTAGAATCCGCGGCCAGGGATTGCCGGGCGAATTCCAGGCCGGCATAGATGTTTTCAGCAATGACCGCATCGTCGCTGGCGTTGTCGGACAGGTTGAAATGGTACCTGGCCATGCGCCACTGGTAGTCGGCGTTCCCTTCCTGCTGCTCGGCGATCTCCAGCAGCAGCCGGCCGCTGGCGGCAAAATCCTTGGCATCGTTGAGCGCATCAATATCGCTCCACATATTGTCCTGACCGGCGGCAGGCAGTACCAGCAGGGCCAGCAAGGCCGGAATGGTCTTCAAATAGCGCATCTTCATCCCCCTTAAGCAGATCAAAAGAACGTGAGAAAGTTAACCTTTAACTCCCGGCTGAAATTCTTCACCTGGCCCTTGTTGAGCAGAATATCGACGAAATCGAACTCCATGTAGAGGCCCGGGGCCATGGCCAAGCGCAGACCCCCATTCAAGTAGCCGATCCCGTCGCCCACGGTGAGCTTGAGGTCGCGTATGTCATCATCATTATTGTTGTTGTCATCCAGCGCGGCGTTGTACTCGAGGAAGGCGGTGATGGTGGGACTGATCTCCATGTCGAAACCGAAAAAGAGGTTCAGATCATCGTCAGAATCCTGCTCCATGAAATTCTTGCTGATGCCGATATGGCTGCCGAGGTTGCCCAGCACTTTCCAGTTCTTGCTGGCCACCAGGTAAGCGCCGATGGCTTTCACATCGTACCGCTCCATGATGATGCGCGGGGCGCCGGCGCTGTCCAGGCCGACTTCCTGCTCCCAGAACGTCCCCCGGCCCTGGCTGTCGATGCCCAGGGAGATGGCCGGCAGGGTGAGGGTTTCGTCATACAGGCGGTATTTGATCTGCGCCTCGGGAACCAGCCGGTTCAGCCGTGGTTGTCCATCGCCGATGAACTCGCTGACGCCATAGCTCATGCCGATGGTGAAACGGTCGGTAAAACCGACCGCCAAGCGGCCCAACACACCACCGTTGGTCTGCATCAGCAGTTCGACCTCATATTCGCCCCGGGCCAGTGTGCCGGCGGTTGGAATGGTAACCAGCATGACAGGGGGCGGCATCTGTGCGGCCAGGGGCGCTGCCACCAGCAGCAGTGCCATACTCCCGAACTGCCGCCACAGGTGTCGGCCTTCATTCATAATGTACCTCAACTTGAAGCTTGCCGTCGAAGGGAGAATCTACAGTCCCGGTGGGGACAAGTCCAGTGCCCCGTAGAGCGGCCGCCGGGTCAGGGGTCGTTCCCGGAGCTGGTATCCGCCGGCACGGCGGTAGAATCGAGGATGTTCTCTATGAAGTCCCCCAGGCCGAAGCCGGATCTGCGGTGGGGATCGAGCTCGATCCGCACATGGCTCACCACCTGCCCATCCCGGCCCCGCTCGATGACCTCCTGCTGCCCCGTATCCCGGTGGAAGATGTAGCGGAACTCCCGGACCCGCTGCATTTGGTCGCTGTGGAACCACGACTCATTGATCAGGAAACCCAGGCTGTCGTAATCGAGGAAGACGGCGGCGATAAGCTGGCCCTGGGTGGCCATGATCTTGTAGGCCACGATGGCCTGATTGGAGTCGTAGATCACCTCGGTAAACCGGTCACGGAAATCGCTGACGTACTCGACCCCGTAGATGTACCTGATGACCTCCCTGGATTTGGGCTCATCGCCGAAAAGCAGCTCACGCTGGATGAGGCTGTCAGGCGTGAAATCGAGCATCCGCTGCACCGACATATCATCGGGCCAATAGGTATAGGTGCGGCTGCGCTGCAGGGAATCTGCCCGGCTGTACCAATGCATGGCGCTGACAAAACCCCGCTCGTTATACTCCACTTTCAGGTAATCATCCTCGTGCACTTCAAACGGAAACAGCTCGATACCCCGTTTAAAGGCGTTCTCGGACCGGAAATACTCGCTACGCTGGGGATTCTGCTGCGACCGGAGCAAAATCGGGACTGCCGCCAACGCCAGCAGCAGTCCTGTTTTATAGGCCAACGATGGCCCGAACATTCGGGACCCCCGCCCTGTTATTCCCGGTTTGCTGCGCATGCCCGAATCTAAGCTTTGCTGTGCCCGGCCCGGCCAGGATTCCCCCACCGCCCGCAAACCGAAAGAAGACCCGTATGTTTTATATGAGGCATTTTCTATTAGTATTTCTACACTTAAATAGGTACAATACCTGCTCATGCCGAGATAGTGCTCGGGGGCGCGCCGTGTCGGATCAACCTGATATATGGAAAGATTTTATGTCTGCTCATGCAACTCTAGCCGAGTTATTGAGGAATATCCGTACACTGACCACGTTCCCGCCGGTGCTGGTGCGTTTGAATTTAGCCCTGAATGCCAACAGTTCCGTCGCCGCCATAGCGGAGATAATCGGCAGTGATACCGATCTTACGGCCCGCACCCTGCGGGACGCCAACAGCTCTTTTTACGGGGTTTCGGGCGAAGTGGACTCGGTTACCGAGGCAGTAGAGATGATCGGAGTACAAAATGTACGCAATCTGGCCCTGGCAACCAACGCCATGACCCTCTTTCCCGGCATCAGCGGCGAGCTTATCAATGTGGAAGCGTTCTGGCGGCACAGCATCGCCTGCGCTGTGTCGGCCCGCCTGATCGCCCGGCAATTGGGCCTGGAAGATTTGCAGGGCTTCTTTCTGACCGGGCTCCTCCATGACGTGGGCCGGTTGGCGATCTACCTCTATCAGCCCGATGACGGGAAACGCATCCTTGAGGAGGCACACAAGTCCGAGCGCTATCAGTTTGAAGTGGAGCGCGAAATCCTGAGCTATGATCACGGCATGGTGGGTGCGGCGCTGCTGGAGGAGTGGCAACTGCCGGCGTCGATCATTTATTCGGTGCGCTATCACCACGAGCCCGCCAAAGCTCCCCCGGGCGCCGGTGAGGTGAACATTCTGCACCTGGCCAACCTCATCGCCCATGAAATGCAGCTGGGCCACAGCGGAGTGGCTTTCCGGCCCAATCTTTCGGACGCCGATTGGAGCAGCGCGGGCCTGTCCGGTGAAAATGCCGAGGAAATTTTCGAACGCGTTGACGCCGACTACCAGTCTGGCACGGCCCTGTTCAACGGTCTGTTCTGACCCCGGCCCCGGCATCCATATCAAGCATCAGGTCCTCAGCGCGATAGCGGGTGAGACCCCCACCGGAAGTCTGCAGCACCGATCCACTGGCCGGTTGCCCCAATATATGCGCTGTGATGCTGCTGCCCGGAAACGAATTGGACGGCGCGGGGCATGTCAGGGTTGCCTGGCCGGCCTGAGCGGTTGGCATAATTCAGTGAAATAAATCCGGCGCCGGATGCAACGCCGTGAAAGAAGCGGGGGCAACTTACTGGGCCAGTCGCTTGTGGGGTATGATGGAGAAGCTGCCCCCCAGAAAGATCATATGGCAAAGCACCGGAATGTCCGGCGCAATTACTATATGACGTGTTGCATACGACAAATTAGGGGGTAATCGGGGTTTTGGCAAGCTTTGATCCGCCCACGCGGCAACCTTGAGCTACGGATCATCACGCTTTGGCTTCCGGGGCTTGGCCGGGGTTCTACCCAGACAGGCTAAGTGTGGCCGGATTTATCAGGTGTGGACCCCTCGGCAGCGCCGGAATCTGACTTGCCTTGGGCCAGCCAAACCCGCAGCAGCCGGCTCATGGCCTGGGGATCGGTTTTTGCCAGTTCCCGGACCTTGCGGGTCTGTTCCTCCGCGGCCAGCTGCCGGGCTTGCTCCTCGGGTGTCAGCCGGGGAATATAATCGCTGGCTGCAGGTGCTCCGGCGCCCGTAACGGGGCGCCCTTTTCCGGGCCTGATGGGCCTCGCGCCTGGCGGGCCGGTCCGGGCTTCCTGGGGTACCGCAGGGACTGCTGGCGCCTTACGATCACGCATACGGCGAAGGTAGCCAGGGGGCGGGCCGGGCACAAGTTCTCCCGGCGCCGGAAAGAAACAGCTTGGCCGGCAGGGAGGCCCTAATTTTGCGCGTCTCCGAGGCCCTGCCCATGATCACTACCCAACACCGGCACCTCATCTGGGATTGGAACGGCACCCTTCTTGATGATGCCTGGCTCTGTATCCGCACCATGAACCGGATGCTGGCCCGCCGAAACCTTCCGGACCTGACTGCGCAGCGCTACCAGGAGATATTCGGCTTCCCGGTGATCGACTACTACCGGCAGTTGCCTTTCGATGAGCAGCGTGATCCCTTCGCGGAGGTCAGCACCGAGTTCATCCTTGGCTATGAGGATGCGCGGGCCGAGTGCCGGCTGCGCGACGATGCCCTTGCGGCCTTGCAGCGGGCGGCAGAAATGGGTTTGACGCAGACCGTCATCTCCAGCAGCAAGCAGCCCTACCTGGAGGCGGCGGTGGAGCCGTTCGGCATCCGCCATCTGTTCGCCGGTCTGTATGGGCTGGATAATCACCATGCAGCGGGCAAAACCGCTGTGGCCCGGAGATGGATGGCGCAGCAGTCCGTCGATCCCGCGGCAGCGTTGCTGATCGGAGACACTCTGCACGACCTCGAGGTGGCCCAGGCCATTGGCGTCGATTGCGTGCTGATCTTCAGTGGGCACCAGAACATCCAACGCCTGCAGGGGCACGGCGCCCGGGTCATTGACTCGCTGGGGCAGCTGTTTGGCTGAGGCAAAGGCGCGCTGCCCCTTGCCCTCACGCCTTGGCCCCTGTAGCTTTGGCGCCTGAAGTCGGATTGCAAGCTCACCCCATACCTGGAGAAGCACTCATGGGTTTTAAGGACCGTTTGGGATCGTTATTCGGCAGGGCCAAGGATGCCACGGCAGACAGCCGGGAGAAGCTGGCCGGGAAAGCCGATGAATTGAAGCAGAAGGCCGGCAGCGCCATGGACAGCGCCAAGGAGAAGGCCGGCAGTGCCATGGACAGCGCCAAGGAGAAGGCCCAGGCCGCCATGGACGAAGGCAAGGCCCGTCTGGAGGATAAAGCCGAGACCATCAAGGAAGGGGCCGCCGAGACTCTGGAAAAGGCCAAAGAGAAATCGCAGGCCGCTTTCCAGGAAGGCAAAGCACAGTTGGCCGACGCCGCCCAGCACGTAAAGGAAGAGGCCAAAGATGCCGTTGACGCGGCCAAAACTGCCGCCGGGAGCGCAGTGGAGTCTGCCAAGGCCAAAGCTCAGGACACTATCGAGGCCGCCAAGGACAAGCTGGATGATATGAGCAACAAGGCAGACAGCGACTAGTTCCGGCACATTCCGGCCCTCCATGCCAGGCCGGCCGGCAGTGCGGCGTCTTGCGACGTTGGCTGCCGCTGGGCCGGATCAGCCCACAGGCTCTATTCCGCCCCCACGACGATCAGCACCGCCCAGGTCCATTCTGTGCCCGTAGCGAGTTATCCGCGCATCTTTTTGGTGACGATCCTGGTCACCCTGTTTCTCTTTTTCACCAGCGCCTACATATCGCTCCGGCTGGGCGCTCTCCCCTGGCCCATCATTTTCTCCATAGTGGTGAGCGCGGGTCTGCTCAGAATCACCGGCCGGGGAGTGAACCGGCACGATGTAAATATGGCCCAGGCCGGGGGCTCCATTGGCGGGTTGACGGCGGCCGCCGTCGCCTTTGTCCTGCCCGGCCTCTACCTGGCGGTGCCGGCGGAGAGCCTGCCCTCGCCCTGGCATCTGGCTATCCTGGCAACGGCCGGAGGTCTCCTGGGGGTGCTTCTCTCGGACCGCATCAGACCGCTCTACATTGACAGCGGCAACCTCCCTTATCCCGCCGGGCAGGCCGGAGGGGAACTCATCCGGGAGGGCTTTGACCAGAGCCGCCTGTTTGGTCTGGTCCTGATGGCCGGACTGCTCACCGGCGCCTTTGTCCTGTTGCGGGATGCCCTCGATTTTTATGTTGTGCCGTTGGCCATCGGGGCCACCGTTCTGCCCTTCCTCATCGCACCGATGGGGGTGGCGGCCGGATACCTGCTGGGACCGGCCACAGGCGCGAACTGGCTGGCCGGCGCCATCCTGGGCATCTTTGTGCTGACCCCGCTGGCAGAAGCGCTGCCGGCACTGCGCAGCCCCGGCAACCTGGTGCCGCCGGGCCTCTGGGTCCAGAATATCGGCATGGGGCTGGTGCTCGGCTCGGGCTTGGCATATCTGTTTATCTACGGCCGCCTGCAGGGGCTCAAAATCCTGCTGCGAAACCGCGTTTCGCCGGCTTGGCCACTGGCAGTATCCCTGGGTGGCATCGTTATTCTGGCCGGCTGGTTCGGCCTCACCTGGTGGGCCGCCCTGCTGGTGGTGGCGGCGGTGTGGGTCCTGGTGCCGGTGGCGGCGCAGCTAACCGGGTCCACCAATCTCGATCCCTTGGAGCAATTCGGCCTGCTGGCCACGTTCCTGATTCTGGGCCTTTACGCCCTTTTTAATCTGCCCCTCTCCATGGCCTCCCGGTATGGAATCGCCTTTTTCGCGGCCGTCGCCACTGCCGTGGCCGGAGATATCGGACATGATTTCAAGTCGGCCCAGGTGGTGGGAACGAACCCCCGGCACATCGTCAATGTCGATCTGGTAGCTGTGCTGGCCCTGCTGCCCGCCATCCCGGTTATGCTGTGGCTGTTGCAGGGCACATTTGCCCGGGACCTGTTCAGCGCCACTCTGCCCGCGCCCCAGGCCAAAATGGTCTACAACACCCTCTCGGGCCTCATTGATTACCGGGCGTTCTTCGCTGCAATGGGCGCGGCCCTGCTGATTGACAGCCTGCAGCACCTGGGCATAAAGCGTTGCGGCCGGCAGCCGGTTATCCTGCTGATACCGTTGGGCATCGGTATCTTTCTGGGCTGGGCCCTGAGCTTCACCATCGCCCTGGGGGGACTGATCTACGTGGGGGTGCGGCGGAGCCGGCCCGATTGGCTGCATGCCGGCATCGTGGTGGCTGCCGGGATCATGGGGGGGGAAGGTATCGTCGGATTTTTCGGCGCGTTGGCGGCCAGCGCCGATGCGGGGAACCTGGTCCTGCCGCGGCTGCTGGCTGCCGGGCTACTGCTGGCAGTGGCGCTGGCACTTCTGCTGGCCCGCAAGGGCCGCTCCGTAGCGGCCGGATAGCAGCCTAGGGCCCAACCCCCTTTTCCATATAGTCACTGGCCGACAGGCTGGTATCCCCCAGGGCTACGGCCTGCCTGAAAGCCTCCCGGGCCAACCTGTCGGCCCCGTTCTCGAGGTGGTATTGGCCCAAATTCCGGTAGTGGCGGGGATTGCGCGGCGCCAGGCTGATTCTGAACTCCAGCTGCTCGAGCCGGCGCCGGGCCTGGTGGATTTCCGCATACCGCCCCAGGTACCGGTCCGCGGCCAAGGTATCCCTGGCGGCATGGGAGAGCAGCCCCATCCGGTAGAGGAGTCTTTCGGAATCCTGGTCCCGGTCCAGTAACCAACCCAGTTCGCGCCGGGCGGTGCGATAGAGCTTGCGCCGGGTGAGGGCATCCACCAGGTCGTAGCGGGCTTCCTCGTGCTGCGGGTCGGCGGAGAGCACCTTGCCATAATAATAGGCCGCGAAATCGTCCTCCCCCAGCGCTGCCGCCACATCTCCCAGGGCGATCTGCACAGAGGCAACGCTGTCGTTGCGGATCAGGGCCTGGAACAGCAGCAGTTCCGCTTCGAGGTAGGCGCTCTGCAGGTAGTGCAGACGGCCCTGACGATGGTAGGCCTCCCAGCGGCCGGGCGCCAACGAGGCCGCCTGCCGGTAGAGGCCCTCGGCTTCGGCGTAGCGCCGGCGCTTGAGGTGCAGGTCACCCTTCTGTATCCAGGCGGCATAGTACCCGGGATCAGCCATGAGCAGGGTGTCGAAAGCGGCCAAGGCGAGGGTGTCCCTATCCAGGGCGGCGTAGGCCATGCCGAGGTACAGCCGGCCCTCGATCAGGTTGGGCAGACGTTGGGTTACCAGCGCCAGGTGCTCGGTGGCCAGCTGGTGCTCGCCGATTTCATGCAGGGCGACGCCATATTTGAAGCGGGCCCCGAGATGCGCCTGGTTGCGCACCACAAAACCGCCCAGAATCTCTGCCGCCCGGTCATAGGCGCGCACCTCGATATAGGCGCTGCCCAGCCAATAACGGGTGTTGCGGGTTTCGGGAGCCTGGGCCAGACCCCGCTCCAGCACAGCCACCATCTCCGGCCAGCGCCCTTGGCGACGCAAGATGGCGGCCGATTCCTCGTAGGCCATGGCATACTTGGGATAGAGGGTGTAGGCCTGCCGGAACTCCACCAGAGCTGAATCCGGGCGCGTTGTCCGCAGATAGACACTACCCATCTGAAAATGGACCTTGGCCACGGAGCTATCGAGAAACATGGCTTGGCCGTAGGCGCTCTCGGCCTGGGTCAGGCTGTCCAAATCAAACCAGATATTGCCCAATGAAAAATGGGCCTCCCCGCTGGTAGGATTAAGCATCAGGGCGTGGCCGATACTTGCCAGGGCGGAGTCGAGTTCACCGACCCGCTGCTGGGCCAGACCCAGCTGCAACAGGAGGCCGGGATGCTCCGGCTCCACCTGCAGCGCCTGCCGGTACCAGTCGGTGGCCAGGCTGTCCTGTTTGCCGGCGGTGGCAATACGGGCCAGCAGCTCGTAGCATTCGATGCACTGGCGGTCTCTCTCGAGCATCCTCTCCAGCCGATCCTGGGCCCGGCTGTAGCGCCCCAGATTATAGTAGCGCAGAGCCTCGGCGTACGGATCACCGATTTGCCCCTGCCCCACGGCCGGCAGAGCCAGCGCCAGCAGGGTCAGCAAGCCCCCCATACGCAAGGCCGCGCCGCTCATGGGATCTCGTCCTGCCGGGTCAGCGTATAGTAGCGGTTCAGCGCCGTGACCCGATAGGTGTTCGCCAGCCCATCGGGCCAGGTCACATGCAGCTCCACCAGCCGGGTGCGCGGCGGCAGATAGAACAGCAGCGGGTTTGGGCCGGTCACCAGGAACTGCTGGATGCCCAGGCGGGTCACGACATCCACGCGCGCGCCGATGATGGTGCTGCCGGGCCGGTCCGTCCGCAGAATCAGGCCCAGGTATCTCGGCCTGGCGGGGCCCGCCTGACCCCAGATTTTCAACAACCTGGCCGGGTAAGTGGCCAGCAGTTCAGGCACCCCGTCATTGTCCAGATCGGCCATTACCATTTCCGCAGGTCCCTGGCGTATATCCAGCGTGTCCCAGGTGGTCCAGCTTTGGGCAGGATCGAAGTGCCGGGGTCCGCTGGCGGCCGAATCGGGCATGGCGCTGCTATCGGCGGCCAGGGAATCGGGCCGGAACGCGTCGGACAGCGTGGAATCAGATGGGAAGAACGCCCCCGGCAAACCATCGTCCTCCAGGCTGATGGCGCTGAGCGTATCGGCCGGCGGAAGGATCCGGGCCAGTTCAAGGGGTGAAAGGGGGCTGAAATCAGGGCCGGTAACGTCGCCCAGAAACTCGTCATAGACTGAATCGGAAAGGCTTTCCGCCAGCGGGACGGCCAACAGGGAATCGACCGTCAGATCGACCAGCAGAGGCTCGGGCAGGAAGGCCTCCTCGGGGGGCGCGCTGAGCAGATATTGGTACGGCGGCACGGAGTCGTTGCCGGCCACGGCCAACAGCAGGTCAGTGCCTCCGCCCAGCCCCGGACTCAGCAGCACGCCGGCCGTGGCGCTGAAAGGGGTACCCGGGCGATAGAGGCCGGCCTCCCGGAGACCTGGAAAGTAGAGGCCCGAGCCGTGGTTGAGCAGAATCTCCAGGCCGCCCTCCTCCGTGATGAAGAGCAAATCTGTGCCCCCGGCGGCATCGGCGTCCCAGGCCAGGGCCTGTTTCCAGGCCGGCTCCGACCCATCCGGGGCAACCGCCAGGCCGGAGGCCCAGCCGGCGTCGCGGTAGGTGGTATCGGCGTTGAACAGAAAGAGCCGGTTCGGGGCCCGATAGGACAGCACCAGGATATCGAGCCGGTCATCCGCATTGGCATCCAGCAACTGTACGGCGATGGAGCGGGTGGCCGTATCGGCCAGACCCAGCGCCTGGTAATGGTCCGAGAACCGGCCGGAGCCGTCATTGAGGTACAGCCGGTCCCGGGCCGGCGGGTACATTTCCGGATCGCAGACGATTTCTTCTTCGCCATTCGCAGCCTGGCAGACGATCGTATCGGCCACCGGAAAAGCGAGGTAATTGGCCACGTAGATATCCAGGGCGCCGTCCAGATTGGCATCCAGAAACAGGGCCGCCGATGACCAGGCGGGATTGTCGATGCCGGAATCGGCGGTCACATCCAGCAGGGCCTGGCCACCCTCATTGCGTAGCAGGATATCGGGTCCCAGCCGGGTCAGGTAGATGTCGAGAAAGCCGTCGCCATCGTAATCGCCTATGGCGGCATTGACCGCCGGCGGGACCAGGTGCAGGCCCGTCAGGTAGGTGATGTCCTCCCAGGAATGTCCTGTATTGCGGTACAGGCGGTTCAGGGCCATTCCGGTAGTATCGGCCCGGCGGGGACCGTAGGTCAGCAGCAGGTCCTGATCGCCGTCACGGTCAAAGTCGAAGGGAATGGCCCGGCCGGTGAAGGTCTCCGGCAGCCGGTTCGGCCGCTCCGCCGGAACGTGGAACGGATAGTCCAGGCCGAACGCGGCGCTCCGGTCTACAAACCGGTCCTGCCCACCGGCAACGACTCCCGCGGCCAGCACAAGCGCCGATATGTTCCAGATCACATTCAAAGTGAATTGTGCTTCCTAAATTTACCTTTCCGACGCATGGTTATACCGGTCACCAAGTCAATTGATCCCTTTTCTGCCGTTCCCAGGCTGTGGACTGGAGCCCCGTTCCGCAGCGGGGCAACGGAGCCGATTGCAGGCCCGAGCCGCTCAAGCCGCCCGGTCTGCCGGCCCTATATGGCGTTTTCATCCTAATCAGCAACTTCCGATAAAGACGTTTACAACGGCAAACTTAATTTCGTATTTTACTATCGGGAGTAGGCATTTGGGTAACGAACCTCAGCACACCGGAACATTCCTGCAATCCCATTTCTGCAGATTTATGCCAGTCAAGTGAGCAATACCAAGCATATCGTTACCTTTCGCGGGGTCCGCGGCTCCATTCCCACCGATGATCCCGACAAAACGCACTTCGGGGGCAACACCTCATGCGTGGAGGTGAAGGCTGCGGACGGCAGCCACATCATCTTCGACTCGGGCACCGGCATCCGCGCGGTGGGCAACCAAATCGCCGCGCAGCATGATTCCGCCTACGAGATCTTCCTTTTTCTGTCCCACACCCACTGGGATCATATACTGGGCTTGCCATTTTTTGCGCCGATTCACCAGTCTTTTGCCACCATCCGCATTTTCGGACCCGAACGGGCCGGCGTTTCCCTGGAGAAATCGGTCTGGGGATTGTTTCAATCACCCTATTTCCCGCTGGCTCCTGATGATATCGAGGCCAGTATCACCTTTACGGAACTGAATACGGGAGTGCAGTCCATCACCGATACCTACACGGTCGCCTCGAGCCCCCATCCCCATCCCAACGGCGCGCTGAGCTACCGGCTGAATCTGGGTGAACGGAGCCTGGCCTTCATCACCGATATTGAGCACACCAAGGATCATCTGGTCCCGGCAGTGGTGGAAATTTGCAAAGACGTGGATATTCTGATCCACGACAGCCATTTCACGCCGGAGGACCTTCCCGAGCATCATTCCTGGGGGCATAGCTCCTGGCAGGAAGCCACCGCTGTGGCCTCCCGGTCCGGCGCGAAGAAGCTGTTCCTGTTCCATTTCAGCCCCAACTACTCGGATGATGACGTCTATGCCATGGAGAAGCTGGCTCGACAGGAATTCCCCAACACCGTCGCTGCCTACCAGGGCCTGACCGAAGAATTGACGCCGGCCTGATGTGGCCGTTACTCAAGACCCCTTGAGCCGCCCATCGTCGCGCTCTAAATTCACCCTCATGAACAGTGCCGACCAAACCCTCGCGCCCAGACCGGCAATACGGCGGTGAACGAGCAAGTCTACTGCGACTATGCCGCCACGGCGCCGCTGCGTCCTGAAGTTCAGGCGGCGCTGGCCGAAGCCGGCCGATTGGAAGGGAACCCCTCCAGCATCCACTGGGCCGGGCAGACCGCCAAGGTCCACCTGGAGCGGGCCCGGTCCTCTGTCGCCGCGGCGCTGGGCGTCGAGCCCAGGGAGATCATCTTCACCTCCGGCGGCACCGAAGCCAACAATACGGTCTTCGCCGGCCTGCTGCAGCCCGGTGATCATGTGGTGACCAGCGCCATCGAGCATCCCTGTGTCCAGCGGCCCCTGGAGCGCCTCGCCAAATGGGGCGTCACCTTCAGTACGGTGGCCCCGGATGCTACCGGCGCTGTCCAGGCAGGCGACCTGGAGCAAGCTCTGCGGCCCGAGACCCGGCTCATCAGCCTGATGGCCGTCAACAACGAGACCGGGGTTATCAACGACCTGGCTGCCGCCGGCGAGATGGCAGCTCAGCACAACATTTTATTCCATACCGACGCCGTCCAGGCCTTGGGGAAAATCCCCCTCAACGCCGCCCAGCTGGGCCTGCACTTTCTGGCCGCCTCAGCCCATAAGATCGGTGGACCCAAAGGGATGGGTCTGTTACTGGCCCGCTCCGGCACGCCGTTCATGCCGCTGCTCGCCGGAGGTTCGCAGGAGAACAGCCACCGGGGCGGCACCGAGAATCTGGCCGGGATCATCGGCTTTGCCAAGGCGCTGGAACTGGCCCTGGCCGAGCAGGAGGAGTTACACAAACGGCAGGCCGCCATCCGCAAAACCTTCCTCGCTACCCTGGACCGGAACCGGGTCCACTACCGGCTGAACGGCGCGGGCGCCTATCCCGGTATCATCAACATCCAGCTGCCCGGCATCGGCGGCCAGGCTATGGTGATGAACATGGATGCCGAGGGCTTTGCGATCTCCTACGGCTCATCCTGCGCCTCCGGGACCGCCGAACCTTCGCACGTGTTGCTGGCCATGGGTCTCACGGAGCAGGCGGCGGCGGAATCGATCCGTTTTTCATTCGGTTACGGCAGCAGCGAGGCGCAGGCAGAGGGCGCCGCCGCCGCGGTGAGCCGGGTAGTGGCCCGCATGGGCCAGCCGGCCGCCGAACCGGCCGTGTCATGATAAGCGCCCCCCAAACTTGCGCCCCCCAGGCGGTCCGCCGTGGCTGAGCGGATCGTGGTGGCCATGTCCGGTGGCGTGGACAGCTCCGTGGCCCTGCTGAAGGTGCTCGAGGCAGGCTACGAACCAATCGGCGTCACCATGAAGCTGTGGGAATACCGGGATATGGGCGGCAACCTGTTGGCGGAGAGCAACTGCTGCCCGGTGGAGGCGGTGAATCTGGCCCGGGATGTCTGCGTCAGCCTCGGGGTGCCCCATTACACCCTCGATTTCCGGGACACCTTCAAGCGCCTGGTAGTGGACGATTTTATCAGCGAATATCTGGCCGGACGGACGCCCAACCCCTGCGTGCGCTGCAACAGCTACCTGAAGTGGGACGCCCTCATTGACTATGCCGACCAGCTCGGCCAGGCTAAAATCGCCACCGGCCACTACGCCCGCATCTCCACGGCCAACGGCCAACCCCGGCTGCTGAAGGGCCGGGACCTGCACAAGGATCAGTCCTATGTGCTGTGGGGCATCCCCCGGGAAACCCTGCAGCGGACCGTTCTGCCCCTCGGGGACCTGACCAAGCAGGAGGTGCGCCGGTTGGCGGAGGAAAACGGCCTGGCCACCGCCCATGTGCCCGACAGCCAGGACATTTGCTTCGTGGCTGACGGCGATTACCGGCGTTTCCTGCAGGAGCAGGCCGGGCCCCAGCTGGAACGGATCGGTAGCGGCGATATTCTGGACGAAGCCGGTGTGGTCCTGGGTTCTCATCCCGGGTACGCCCACTACACTGTCGGGCAGCGCCGGGGCCTGGGCCTCTCCAGTCCGGAACCGCTCTACGTCAAAGCCCTCGATCCGGCACACAACACTATCACCGTGGCGGCGCAGCAGAGCCTGTATGGCAGCCGCTGCGAAGTACGCAATCTCAATTGGCTCTGCGACCCGCCGGAGGGCACGTTGCAGGTGCAGGCCCGGATCCGCTACAACTCCAGCGGGGCGGCGGCGGAGCTCTCACTCAACGGTGAGCAGGCCATTTTGACCTTTACCGAACCGCAACTGGCCATCACTGCCGGACAGTCGGCCGTCTTTTACGATGGCGATGTTTTGCTGGGCGGCGGGGTGATCAGCAGGAGATTGGCGGCATGACCGGCGGGCGGCAACTGGCGGTGGTGATCATGGCAGCGGGCAAGGGCAAGCGCATGCGGGACGACCTGCCCAAAGTGCTCCACGAGTTCGGCGGCAAACCGATGATCCTCTGGGTGGTCTCTCTGGCCGAGGCGTTGCAGGCCAAGCCGGTCATTTTGGTGGTGGGATATCAGGCGGACCGTATCAAGGCGGCCCTGGCCGGGCACGATCTGCAGTATGTGCTGCAAGCCGATCCCCAGGGGACCGCGCACGCCGTCAGGCAGGCGGCGCCACTGCTGGAGGGCTTCGCAGGGGATGTGGCCGTCCTCTCGGGCGACGTGCCGGCCATCGCACTGGAGACACTGACCGGGCTGGTGGCAAAGCACCGGGCGACCGGCGCCGCTGCGACCCTCCTGGCCGCGGAGACGCCCGACCCCGCAGGCTACGGCCGGGTGATCACCTCTGCGGGGGGCCACCTGTTGAAGGTGGTGGAGGACCGGGACGCCACGCCTCAGGAGCAGGCGGTCAAACTTGTGAATACCGGCGTCTATGTTTTCAAAGCGGAAGCGCTCCTTTCCAGCTTGGCGCTGGTAAACAACGACAATAAACAAAACGAGTATTATCTGCCTGATACGTTGTATATTCTACAGGAACGAAATCGGACTGTGGCCGTAGAAAAAACAGCCGACTACCGACGGGTATTTGGGGTGAACACTAAAGACGAATTGAGGAAACTCCATGCAGAAGTCTTTGCTTAGCGCCGGTGTATTGTTGATGTTTATCTCCGCTGGGGCGGTCCATGGCCAGCTGCTCAACCAGCCGTTGCCCGCTACCGGGACCGAACAGTTGCGCTCCGTAGCCGGCAGCGCCTTGCTCGATCCGATTCGTTTCAGCATGGAACACAGCTTCTCATTCTCGGTCATGTCCGGGGGCCTCGGCTACGGCGTGGGCGTCTATTCCAACCGGATGAACTACCTGCTGTCCCCCAATATCACTCTATCGAGCCAGATTAACCTGGTCCAGCCGACCACCAATCCGTTTCCCGGCGCCGCCGGAGAGGGGGTTTCGCTGTATTACCGGGCTGCGCTGAACTGGCAGATTTCGCGGAACGTCAACCTGAGTCTCGGTCTCTCGAACACACCTTCCTACCGCAACTACGGGTATGGCATGGGCCGGCGGTATCAGACCGCCCGAGCCCTCGGTCTGTCTCCTATGGATCAGTAGGCCTTGCCCCTGCCCCGTAATCGGCTCTCTACGCGGCTTTCCAGACCCAGCTCAGCACCCCCTTCCTCAACCAATATTTGGAGTAAGCGCAAGCGCGGCTTTCAGCAATCGCTCTTTAACCTGACGCTGCTGGTGATGGCCTTCCTGGTGGGCGGCTTTATCCTGTCCGCCCTTACCACCCGCTCCGGCATGTTGATCACCATCGACCGGGAGGATGCGGCCCAGCGGGCCCGGCTACTGGCCATGTCCGCCGAACTGGAACGCTCCCCTGAAAGCGAGGACCGCACCGTCCTGGAAATCCTGAACGGCGTGGGCATTCCCGGTCTGGCCGGCGAGTTCGGCGACTACCTGCGGGAGGCCGGCTTCGATGTGCTGCGTTACACCAACGCGCAACGCTATGACTATCCCCAGACCCTGGTCATCAGCCGGGGCGCCGACCTGGAGCGGGCCCAGCTGGTGGCCCAGGCCCTGGGACTCGACCCGGCCGATGTGGAAAATATCCCCGATCCCGGGGTCCAGATCGACGTAACCATTGTGCTGGGCCGGGACTATGGCACTCTCTCAGCCTACCGGCTGATGCAGTCCGGCCGCCGCTGATCAACCTGCCGCCATTCAACCCATCTTGAATGCAACCCGTACCCAGCGTGCCGGCAGCGGCATCCCCTCCCCATCCAGCTCTCAGCTGCGGGATGCAGAATCGCTCAGCCCGGAAGAGCTGGCCGACGCCGTGGCTGAGTTGATGCTGCAGAAGAACGCCCTCGACGTCACTATCATGGACCTGCGGGGTATTACCTCCATGACCGACGGCTTCGTGCTGGGCACCGGCGCCAGCGCTGTGCAGGTGAAGGCCATCGTTGACCATATTGACGATATGCTGCGCAAGCGCGGCCTGAAGCCAAACCATATCGAGGGTTATCAGGGGCTGGCCTGGGTTGTGCTGGACTATCTGTACCTGGTGGTCCACGTGTTTCTGCCCACCCAGCGGAAATATTATGGACTGGAGCGGTTATGGGCCGATGCCAAAATCGCCATACGGGAAGATGAGGCCCCATGATAGACCAGCTGCGCCAGGAAATTGAGGCCGCGCTGGAGCGTCTGGGCATAGCTATAGACAAACCGGTGCAGCTCGAGCGCACCCGGGACCTGGCCTTCGGCGACCTGGGCTGCAACGCCCCCATGGTGTACGCCAAACAGGCCGGCGCCAAGCCTATGGAACTGGCTGAAAACATCCGCCAGACCATGCAGGTCGATACCAGCATCGTTCTGAAGGTTTCGGCCGCAGCGCCGGGCTTCCTCAACTTTACGCTGGCCGATCCCTTTCTGCACAACCAGCTCCGGGCGGTCATGGGCCAGGGCGGCAATTACGGCCGGTCCTACGCCGGCGCAGGCAAACGGGCGCTGGTGGAATTCGTCAGCGCCAATCCCACCGGTCCCCTGACAGTGGGCCATGGCCGGGGCGCTGTGCTGGGCGATACGGTCAGCTCAATCCTGGCCTGGAACGGCTACGAGGTGGAGCGGGAGTACTACTACAACGACGCCGGCCGGCAGATCCGCATGCTGGGCGAATCGGTCTGGCGGCGCACCCTGCAAATGCTGGGCGAAACGGTGCCTTTCCCCGAGGCCCTCTACCAGGGCGACTATATCAGCCAGATAGCCGAATCGCTACCCCGGCAGGAAGCGGCGGAAATCGCCCGCAACCTGGCCGGAGAGGCCAATGAGGAGCTGCTGGCGGACCGGAAGGATGGCCAGGCAAAACTCGAATACTTCAGCGGCCACGCCAAGGAGGTCATGTTCGCCAGCATATCCCGGACCCTGGCAGACGGCCTGGGGATAAAGTTCCAGAACTTCGTCAACGAGATGGATTTTCACGGCAGCGGCAACGGCGCAGAAAGCAAAATCGGTATTGTGCTGGACGATTTGCGCAGCCGGGGCCTCATCGAGGATCGGGACGATGCCATCTGGATCAAGGCGGCCGCACTGGATGGCGAGGAGGACCGGGTGCTGGTGAAAAGCAGCGGCGAACCGACCTACCGGCTGCCCGACATCGCCTACCACAAGGACAAAATCGAGCGGAAATTTGACCTCATCGTCGATGTCTTCGGCGCCGACCATAGCGACACCTACCCCGATGTGCTGGCAGCGCTCAGGGGCCTGGACCTGCCCATTGACCATATCCGGGTGCTGATCCACCAGTTTGTCTCCCTGATCGAGGAGGGTAAAAAGGTGAAGATGTCCACCCGCAAGGCCGCTTTCGTGACCCTGGACGAGCTCATTGAAGATGTGGGCGCAGACGTGGTGCGTTATTTCTTCCTCAGCAAGGTGATGGACACGCCGCTGAAATTCGACCTGGAGCTGGCCCGGAAAACCTCGGACGACAACCCGGTCTACTACCTGAAGTATGCCCATGCCCGGATGGTCAATATCATCAAGCGGGGAGCCGTGGCCGACCTGGGTCCGGACCTGTCCGCCGCCGACCTGTCCCTGCTGGCACTGCCGGAGGAACGGACCCTGCTGCACCTGATCTGGTGGTTTCCGGAGGTGGTCCGCCGGGCCGGCGTGACCCTCGAGCCCCATCATATCATCGTGGCCCTGGAGGAGTTCGCCAAAGTGTTCCACCGCTATTATACCGTGGCCCGGGTGGTTACCGATGACACGGCCATGAGCACGGCCCGGCTGGTGCTCACCGATGCCTGCCGGCAGACCCTGGCCAACGGGCTGGCCATCCTGGGCATCGAGGCGCCGGAGCGGATGTAGCCGTGGACGTGGGATTCTTTATTTTTGCGTTTTCTTCCCTCTTCGCCCTGGTGAATCCCATCGGCATCAGCCCCGCTTTTGTCAGCCTGACCCAGCGCTTCCCCAGCAGTGAAGTGCCGGGCATCGCCGCCCGGGGCACCTTTGCGGCGACAGTTATCCTGCTTGTGTTTGCCCTTATCGGGGATCTGATTTTTTCCTTCTACGGCATCACGATCCATGCTTTCCGCATCACCGGGGGTATCCTTTTCTTCCGCTCCGGCCTGAAGATGCTCGAGTCCATCCCCTCCCGGACCCGCTCCACTCCGAAGGAGCAGGCGGAGGCCCTCACCCGCAACGATGTGGCGGTGAGCCCCATCGCTATCCCCCTCATCGCCGGGCCGGGGGCCATTACCTCGTCCATGATTCTGGCCAGCCAGACGCACGATATTACCCGGGTGATATCCTTTCTGGTGGCCCTGCTGACGGTCATGCTGCTCACCTACCTGATCCTGCGCGGCGCCGACCACCTCCTTAAACGCATCGGCACCACCGGCTCACGGATCATCCAACGGCTGATGGGTCTGCTGATCATGGTCATTGCCGTGCAATTTATTATCGACGGCCTCGCGCCAGTGCTGACGGAGATTCTGCGGGCGATCTAGCTGCCCGGCGCGGGCCAATGCACTCGCCCCACACCGGCGGAGCCTGTGCGGAGGCCGCTGGCAAGCGAACGAAGGTGCCCAGGGCAGGCTCGTTCAGCGTTCGGCCATGAGCGGTGAGCGGTCAGCAGCACCATGAAGGGCTGGGTTACGCAGCCAAGCCAAATGACCGCTGTCACCCCGAACAGCGTGCGGGGTCCCGTGGAAGGCGGCGGTGCAGGCAGATTCTTCGTCCGGCGGGGTGGCCGGAATGAGATACCTCGATGTGCTCGGAATGACCGTCGCGATATGAGGACTGGCAACCCGAAACCCGTAACCTGAAACCCGAAACCCCGGCCCCGAGTCCCTGGACCCTTCGACAGGCTCAGGGTGACCTTAAGATTTTCAGGGGGATAATAGCAGGTTGCTACCCCCCTACCAGGGCAGCCCCACCGCCTTTGCGATGAAGGCCATGAGCGGCGACATGGCGGCGTAGATGCCGATCATTTCCTCGACCAGGTCAGCGCCAGTGACCTGTTTCCGGGTCAGGGCGATCGCAGCGATGAAATCCTTCCGGCGCAGATCGTTCCCGAAGGGGTGATCGGGATCATACTCCCGGGGCACCCGCTTGAGCGATTCCCCCTGCAGGTCGCCGAAGCGGTCCTTGAAGGCCTTGCCGCCGACGATTTTCCCCCACTCACCGGGCCGGTCATCGATGCGCTGGCGAATCTGCCGGGCCGCCGCCGTCTCGGGACGCCAGATGCCGCCGCCTACCGTGTTCTCATTGGGCCCGATGCCGAAGTAGAAGCCGGGACCGTGCACATCACGCCCAACGATGTGGCGGAAATGGGCCGCAGCGTGGGTCTTGTAAGGGGTCTTGTCCTTGGAGAAGCGGGTGTCGCGGTAGATGCGGAACATGGAGCCCCCCACCGGCCTCGGATCGGCGACAATGTTGCTGGATATGTCCCGCAGCGGCGCCTGCATATCGGCGATGAAACGGCTCAGCGGATCCCTGACCACCTCGATGTAGCGGGCCTTGTTGGCGTTGAACCAGAGGCGCGTATTGTGGGCGCTGAGCTCATCGAAGAAGCGGTAGAGGTCCGCGGAGAAATAGTTGGCCATGCGATGTCCTTCCGTTGGCGGTGGCCGAAAGTAGCCCGAGGCGGGGAGGGGGCGCAAGGGCGGGGAGGTGCCGCCGAAAGTGCTTGGCAAATAAAAGTTGACCCTATCAGCATAGTGTATTATTTTGATAGAAATGGCATCGAAAGTCATCTATCAAATGCGATCTACAATTGCACAATACAGTTTATTTTTGTGCCTCCTGTCAGTTACAAGTTGCGACGTAACCGAGCCTGATAATTGTGCGGCCGAGAATCAATATCCCACTAGCCTTGCAATCCTTTCAGCAACAGATAAGCAGAATCTCCAAACTAGATTTGACGCATTAAGCAATGGTCAGCTTTGCGCTCATAAATTTAACTCATATGGCGTAATTGAGCAGGCAGGAATTTGTCGTCTGGCGGGAATCATGACTCGGGGATCTGAGGACTCGATGGTTGTGCTCGCCAAGGAATTCGTTGTGAGACTGGGCATTTTCACGAATGCGAGTGATACTTCAATGCTGGTTGTCGAGCGAAGGGCAGGGATCGGAATAACGACGGAAAGGATGCTCGTAGTATTTAAAAACCAGATGTACCAAGGGCTAGAGGTTGAGGATACTGAAATTAGTGTTTGGCTGTATGCGGATGGGGCCAGAGCGATACATGGAGGCTGGGAAGCCGAAATCATAATTCCAGATTGCGCATTCATAACAGAAGAAGACGCAAAGTATGCGGCACTCGGAACAGAAATAAAATATTGGAGCTGGGGCGAGCCAAGTACAATCATCGTTTCTTTAGAAAATCTTCAGGTGGGCGCCACGATGGTAGTTGTTCCAGTAATTAAGGATGAAAAAAAGGAACTTCGTCTCGCCTGGCGATTCTATGTGGCGTTCGGCTGGTATCTCTATATTGATGTGTTGGATGGTGCTGTGCTCAGGACAGACCAGTTGTGGGTGTCATAGCTCAACGCCTAGACAACTCTACCATTCCCACTCTGCCGCCAGCGCAATATTCAAGCGGCCATACCTCGCACTAACAAAATGTCCTCCATGTCGGGGGAGTTCCAAGGTTCCCTCTCCCCCCGACACCTAGGATCGGGACAGGCCAGGGAGAGGGCCGGGGTGAGGGGTCATAGGATAATTCGTGGAGGTCCCGACCTTCCCTTCGGTCAGTAGGAATAAACTTGGGGGATTCCCCGATTCCTCGGTCTACCGACAGACTTGCTCAGGGCAGGCAGGTTCAGGGTGACGGCTAAGTACCAAGGACTCTGGACTCTGGACCCGCGCCGTTGCCACAGCCGTCAGGCTCTTCCTGTAGCGCTGATTGATGCCTCGATGGCCGGCCGGGAACCCCCCCGGAAGTTTGTGCATTAACGAATTAAACCGCTGATGATCAGAGGAGGAGGCTTCATGAACACTATCACCCGTGCCGCTTTCATCAGGAAAGGTTCCGTTTTCGCCGTATCCGTTGCGCTGCTCGGGTGCCGCCATCCCGTCGTGTCGGGCCATACCCCCGAGTGCCAGACCACTGACGATATATTGGGACCGTTCTACCGGGCCGATGCCCCGATCCGCACCGATATGCGCGTGGCAGGAGACCTGGGGGCAGTACTCATCGTGGAGGGAACCGTCTACTCCGACGATTGCGTTACGCCCCTGTCCGGGGCACTGGTTGAGGTGTGGCAGGCCGACGGCACAGGGGCCTATGATACCGCGAGCAGCGACTTCCGCTACCGGGCGAGCCTGGTATCCGGGGAAGATGGCGCCTATGCCTTCAATACGAACCTGCCGGGGAAGTACCTCAATGGGAGCCAGTTCCGGCCCAGCCATATCCATTTCCAGGTGACGGCAGAAGGGCACCGGACGCTTGTCTCGCAGGTCTATTTCGAGGGCGACCCAGACATCGCTGCCGATCCCTGGGCCTCCAGCGCGGCCGCCGAGGCACGCATTCTCACCGTCACCGAACTGGATAGCGGGGAGCTGCTGGTCAACTTTGATATCTACCTGGTTTTGGCGTGATAGTGAGGCGCAGCCCGTAGCGAGTCAGGGCGGGGGGTGAGTGTTGCCATGGCCAACTGCCACTGTCACTACCGACCCAGTCCCAGCCCCTTCGACCCTTCGACAAGCTCAGGGTGACGGCAAGTTCTTCAAGAAATGGAAATTCGTGGAGGCGGTGGGAGTTCCCGAATCGTCCCGATTGCTTCGGGACTCTCGGGATAAACTTCTCCTCCCCATTGGCAGGAGCAATAGTCAGCGGTCGGGGGATAGTCCAACCTGAGAGAAAAAGTTAGTGGAGGCGGTGGGAGTCGAACCCACGTCCGAAAAGGGAATCCAGACGATCTCTACATGCGTAGTCCGCTGGGAGTTCTTACTGCCGCTTCGTCAGCGCACCACCTTGGCGGCAGCCAGCCCGGTATTTCTCGTTCCTGCAACCCGGGCAGGCGCAGGAACCAGCCTATCTGTATGACGCCGTACCCTGGGGGGATAGACAACCCTCAGGACGACGCGCCGTCACTGCCTAAGCAGCGAGAGCGTAGCCGTAGTTATCGGCATTTATCTTTGTTTGCCCAGATGATTAACGAGGTGACCAGACATCCTCGGCACGCAACCATCCGCATCGTCCAATCCGTCGATGCCGTTACGCCCCCATGTCAAATAGCGCTCCTGGCCGGCCTGGCCGTCCCCGGTTGCCCCAGGTAATGAGCCGTGCTTTTGGAGCCTGGCTAATATAATTTGCCGGGACATCATTCCCAAGCCCAATACCGGTTATCGGTTCATCCGCCAAGGACTTTTGTATGCTTAGAATCAATGCCCAAACGCTGCCCGAGTTCCAGCGCTTTTTGCGGGACGACGGTCTCGACGGCTGGCTGCTGTACGACTTCCACGGGCTGAACCCCTTCGCCCGGCAGTTTCTGCCTCTGGACGAGGGCCAGTTCACCCGGCGCTACTACTTCTATATGCCGGCATCAGGCCAGCCCCAGGCCCTGGTTCACCGCATCGAACAGAACTTCTTCGAGCACCTCCCCGGCACGATTATCCCTTACAGCGGCTGGCAGGAAATGGAGGGGGCCTTGGCTGACATGCTGCCCAAAGGGGGCCGGGTCGCCATGGAGTACTCGCCCATGAACGCCCTGCCCTACGTGAGCACGGTGGATGCCGGCACGGTGGAGCTGATCCGCAGCCTGGGGGTGGAGGTGGTCTCCAGTGGCGACATCATTCAGCGCTTCCTCTCCCGCTGGTCCGCCGCAGGTTACGCGGCCCATATGGCGACGGTGCCGGTGATGCACCGCATCCGCGAGGAGGCCTTCCGCTCCATTGCCGAGGCGGTGGCCGGGGGCGGCACGATTGCCGAGCACGAGGTGCAGGGCCGTATGGCCGAGGCCTTCACTGACGCCGGTTTGGAGTTCGACCACCCGCCCATCGTCGCGGCCAATGCCCACGCCGCCCTGCCCCACTATGCCCCCTCGGCCGATAAGCCGACCCTCATCAAGGCCGGCGACCTGATCCTCATTGACATGTGGGCCCGGAAAAAGGATGATCCCGAGGCCACCTACGTCGACATTACCTGGACCGGCTATACCGGCGACAGCGTGCCGGAGAAAATCGACGCCGTCTTTCAGATCGTGCGGACGGCCCGGGACGCGGCGGTGGACTTTGTGGCCGGACGGCTGGACAAGGGCGAGCCGTTGGCCGGCTGGGAAGTGGACGAAGCCTGCCGGGCGGTCATCGAAAAGGCCGGCTATGGCAAGTATTTCACCCATCGCACCGGCCACAGCATCGATCAAAAGGTCCACGGGGCCGGCGTGAACATCGATCACCTGGAGGTCCGCGATGACCGCCAGCTTATCGAGGGCGTCGGCTTCAGCATCGAGCCGGGGATCTATCTGCCGGGAGAGTTCGGCATCCGCAGCGAGATCGACGCTTATATCGGTCCCGGCGGGATCGAAGTAACCACGGCGCCGTCACAGGAGGAGGTGTTGCCGTTGCTGGCCTTATTTGGCTAAGGCGAAACGACAATAGATTATGCAGCGCAACCACACCAAGGTGGCCCAACTGTCGCTGGCGTTGTTACTCGCCTGGGGCTGCGATACTGAGGAAGCCCAGGATATCGCGGTTGATCCCGCGCCCATCATCCTCATCTCGATGGATGGATTCCGCTGGGACTATTTGGATCGGGTGGCGACGCCGAATCTCGACTATCTTTCAGAGATGGGTGTGACTGCCACAGCCATGATCCCGGTCTTCCCCAGCTTAACCTTTCCCAACCACCTTTCGATCATCACCGGCCGCTATCCCGAGAACCACGGCATCGTCCACAACAGGATGTGGGATGGCGTATTCCAGGAATGGTACACCATCGGAGCCGGGTCCGCGCCGGTAGCCGACGGCAAATGGTATGAGGCCGAACCGTTCTGGGTGACGGTCGAAAAAGCCGGCCTGATTGCGGCTATCTACCACTGGCCCGGCAGCGAGGCCGAGATCATGGGTTACCGGCCCAGCCATTATTATCTCTTCGATCCTGCGGTGACCAACACCACGAAGGTGGATAAAGTGCTGGAGTGGCTCGACCTGCCCGCCGCCGAGCGGCCCGCATTCATCGCCATTTACTTCAACGATGCAAATTATTATGGCCATCTGCTCGGTGTTCAGGGCAACGCCCTGGACAGTGTCATTCAGGGGCTGGATGACGATATTGGGCAACTGTTGGCGGGCCTGGAACAGCGCGGCATCGTCGACGGCGTCAATATCATTGTCGTGGCAGATCATGGCATGGTCGACCTGGACGAGCAGCAGGTGATATTCCTGGATGATTACATCACCCTTCAGAATCTGGAATATTACAGTCTCGGACCGCTCTCATTCATCTCGCCGCCGGTAAGCGATGTTGAGGCTATCTATAATGCCCTGCACAATGCGCACCCGAACTTCAACGTGTACCTCAAGGATGCGCTCCCTGCGCATCACCATTACGGCAATCATCGCCGGATTCCGGCTATCGTGGGCATACCGGATGAGGGTTGGTACGTGTTGACCCGGAGCTACTTCCAGAATTTCGGATTGGGAGGCCGTCTTGCCACACACGGTTATGACCCGCTGATCAGTTCCATGCAGGCAATTTTTCTGGCGGCTGGACCGCATTTCAAAAAGGGACTGACCGTACCCAAGTTCGAAAATATCCACATCTATGAGCTGCTGACACATATCCTGAACCTGCAGGCTGCTCCCAACGATGGCAGCCTAGATTCTGTGCGTGTCATGCTGGCGGTTCCCTGAGCCCTCAGGGTAGCAGGCAAGTCCGACGGCCCAACGCTACCTGAGAGTTGTGGCAGCCAAGATGGACTCGGTTTCCAACGGCCCCCGGCTCAGCGGAACGGCTCCAGACCCGGCGGCGGCGTGAAGGTCTGGATATACCGGTAGCCGGCGCCTGAACTGGAATAATTTCCGCCAATCACCACGATCTGATCATCCAGGACGGAAGCAGCGGTGTGCCGGCTGGCGGTGAAGTTGGTCCTCAGCAGGGTCCACTGTCCGGTCGCAATATCGTATTGCGCCACTCGCTTCATGTTCAGGTAGTCCCCAAAGAGGTACAGTTTGCCATTGAGGACGGCGCAACTGTAGGCGCTGGCCCGGAATGGAACATCGGGATACACTTCCCAGGTGTCGGTCGCAATATCGTAGACTTCAAATGCGGAGAGAGCCTGGCCGTTATAGCCGCCGGCGGCATATATTTTTCCCTCCCAAAGCACCACTTTGCACTCCCTGGCCGTGGGCATTCTCTGACCCCTGGACCACCTGTCTTTGGCGATGTCATAAATCTGGACATTGTCGAAGTAGCGCATTTTGGGTTCCCTCGGCCGGGATGCGCTGCCCCCCATCACGTAAATTTTGCCCTCGTGGATTGCAGAGCCGATATACCGCCGCGCCGCCGGAATGGGACTCAATGCGCGGACCTGCCCGGTGCTTATGTCGTAGGCTTCCACCGAGTGGGTCCAGGTGAGCCTGCGTCCCTCGGAGGTCATGACCGGGGTCATGCCGCTGATGATATAGATAACATCACCGGCAGCTTCTGCGGCGTGATACCTGCGCGGCATTATGGATGTTGTCAGCGTCGTTAACGTGCCGGCATGATGATCAAATCGATCAATATTCGACAAAGTCTTCCTCGTTTCAGAGCCGCCGATAAGGTAAATATACCCACCCATATTTACGGCAGCCAGGCCGTAGCGGGTTTGGGGCAATACCTTGGCCTTGGTGAACGATTCGTCCAGCCTGATCGAAGAGATATTTCCCGCCTGGCTGCAGCTCAGGATTAACGCAAGCGGCAGAACGATACCGACGAGTTTCGTCGGCCGTGATGGATGCAACATTGCTATTCCTTTGTTTGAGCCTGTCTGTCCGGGCCTGTCCGTTAAATGTGCCGGCGTCTAGAACCCGGCCTGGAAGCTGAACAGCCAGCGGCTGAAATCGACGTCTGTTGCCAGGCCGCCGCTATCGGTGCTCAGCCGCAGCACCGGCAGGTCGATGCGCAGATGGTGGGTGCGGCCGAACAGCCGCCGGGAGAAGCGCAATCCGGGACCGGCATCGGCCAGGAAGTTGCCCTCGAATCCGCTGTCTCCGGCCATCATGCGGTCACCCCAGACCAGGCCGGCGTCCGCGAACAGGCGCAGGCGCAGGTCCACGCCGCTGAAGCGGGTCAGCCGGCGCTCGAGCTCCAGTGTCACCGCCGTAATCTGCTCGACCCCCCGGAAGCCGGCATCGTAGAAGCCGCGCAGGTTACCGTCGCCGGGCAGATGGTAGTTCGCGGCAATTTCCTCAAGGCCATACAGGCCCCCTCTGGCTCCCAGGTACGGTTTGCTGTGGGTATCCAGCGAGCCGGCGCCGTTGATCGTATAGAGTTCCTGCAGCGGAACGGTTTGGGTCGACCAGATGCCGCCCAGCAGAACCCGGGACATAAAATGCCAGCCGCCGAAATCCCGGTCGGCGCTGAAATTGAGATTGAAGCGGGTGAAGGGGGCCTCGGCCAGGGTAGCGGGCGCCCCTTCAGCGGTGAAGCTGTACTCGTAGGTCCAGATCATGGTCTGCCGCCGGACCCCCAGTTCGGTCTTGGCAATGAGGGCGCTGCCCAATTCAAACAGGGCCGGGGCATAGCGGGTGTCGTACACGGTGTAGGCGGTGATCCCGAAGGAGGCGTGGTAGACCGGCCGGGTAAAGGCCCGCTTGCTCCACTGTCCACTGACCCGCAGTGCCGCCAGACTCACGCCATCGCGATCAAAGGCTTCAAAGGCCAGGCGGGTGCGGGTGTCCCGCATCAGCAGGGGCATCTGGTGGGTCAGGTGGTAATCGACCTTCCCCGACCCGGAGCCAACGGCGAGCTCGGGGCGGGTGTTGGACAGGTTCCCGCCGTACCTCCGGCGCAGACCGATAACCGGCGTGAGCTGGTCGATGAAATTGTAGCGGATGCCGGGCGCGTAGGTCACCACATAGGCATCCCGGGGCGTGTATCTGCGCATGCGGCGGGTTGAGCCAAACTCGTGGGGCAACATGCCGCTGCGGTTGTTGCGCCGGTCCACATCACCCAGGCGGTCATCGGGATCGAGAACAATGCCGGTCACTCTCTGCGGACTGCTGAGAGTCACCGTGCCGCTGCGCCGGTGGCGAAAATCGGCCCAGATGGCGCGGACTTTCGTGCCGGAAGCGGTCTCCGCTTCCACCACTACCGGCATCTCCCAGGGGCCTTTGAGCGCGAGGTCAACGCTGACCTCGTAGTTGCCGCCGGTGGAGGTCTGGCTCCAATCCTCCAGGGCCACATCGAAGTAGCCGGCGGTGTGCAGCCATTGATCGAAGAACCAGTCAAGTTCCTGCCCGGAGGCCGCCTCCATGGCCTGACGGTAACGGGATTCGTTGGTATGCTTAAGCTGCCACTTGGCATAGTAGGCCTGCATCCCCCTGGAGAAGGTCTCCTGGCCCAGGATGTACTCGAGCTGGTGGAGCATGAGGGACGGCTTGGTGTAGGCGTTCTGGCCGTAGTTCCAGAAGGCGGTAGCGCGGTAGGAGGCGGTCGCCACCGGCTGGTTATAGCCGCTGGTCTGGTAGCGGGCGGTGCTCCACTGGGCGGAGGCCAAAGCGGGCGTGCGGGGATTGTCATTGCTCAGGCTGGAGGGATCAATGCCAAGCTCACCGTAGCGGTCAACCATGTACTTGCGGGTCTGGTAGGATGTGAAGCCTTCGTCCAGCCAGGCTTCGGTCATCTCATTATTGCCCAGAATGCCGTAGAACCAGATATGCCCCACCTCATGGACAATGAGACCTTCCCGCTCCGAGCCGTCCATGACCAGCATGGGGTATTCCATACCGCCGCCAAGCATGCCGTGGGTGTTGGTAACCTGGGGGTAGGGATAGGGGCCGAACTGGTTGGTGAGCCACTCGATGGCCCGCTCCGTCCGGGCGACAACTTTCCCGGTCCAGCGGCTGCCGACCCGCTGGTTGAACAAGGCATGGACCTGGGTGCCGCCCCACTGGCCGCTCTCATAGACGAAGGTCGGCGAGGTGATCCAGGCAAAGTCGTGGACCTGCCCGGCATGGAAACTGACCACCCGGCGGTCCTCCTGCTTCCCTTCCAGGGCGGTCTTCCGGTCTGCCTTGAACTGCTCCAGCCACTCGTCCCAGGGGAGCGACGTATCGACCCGCACCTCCTCCCAGCCGGGATCGCCGTCGGTCACCGTGCCGGTGGCGCCGATGATGTAGCTGTAGGGCACGTCCATGGTGACATCAAAGGTGCTGAACTCCCCGTAGAACTCGCCCATCATGTGGAACGGCTCGTTGTTCCAGCCGTTCTGATCGTAGACCACCACCTTGGGATACCACTGGGCGAAATCGTACTGCTCGCCCCGGTAGCCCGCCCGGCGGGTGTGCCGGCGGACGGTGTGGATCCATTCCAGAACAATCTCCATGGACTGCCCCGGCTCCAGAGCCACAGGAAGCTGAACCTCCAGGATGGTGTCGTCCACCCTGAACTCGGTGGTGGCTTCGCCGCCGGGCATGCTCAGGGTGAAAGTCTGCACTTCGATGCCACTGGGATTATCGGCGGAGATGCCGGCATCCCTGTAGAAAACGCTGGCCTCGCGGTGCACCACCGAGCCGACCCGGTAGGCGTTGGGATAGAGGATCATGTAAAATACGTTCAGGGCGTCGGGGGAATTATTGGTGTAGGTGATGTGAGAGCTGCCGCTGAGCTGATGGGTTTCGGTATCGAGGGAAACCTCCATCCTGTAGGTAACATCCTGCTGCCAGTAGTCGTCGGCCAGGGAAAGCGACACGGCCGCCAGCAGTAACGCCAATGCTAGAAGTCTGGTTTTCTGGTGAGACATGGTACTCCCGGGATAGTGATCAGTGGGCTTGCGCTGCCGAAGCTACGGCAGCAAACCGGTCCGGGCCAGATGTTCACCGGATGTAGAGACCCCAGGCGGGAGGCCGCGATTATCCGCCCCATTCCCTTTGCGTTCCCTCAGACAGCGAAATAACTTTTCGCGCTCCTTACGGGGGGCCTGGCGCCATTAGCTCAATTGGTAGAGCAGCGGCCTCTTAAGCCGAAGGTTGTAGGTTCGAGTCCCACATGGCGCACAGCGACTCGGTAGCTCAGATGGTAGAGCAGTGGCCTTTTAAGCCATTGGCCGTGGGTTCGAGTCCCACCCGAGTCACCCTCTAAAGGCCGCTTTTTCCGTCGTGAAGCGGCCTTTTCTGCCTCTTCGACCATTTCAAAAAATAGGTCAGCATCGGTCATACTTGGGCGGTCTATGTCATCGGTTTCTGTCACTATTTTTACGGGTGTCGAGATTGTTTCTCCCGTCGAGACTGTAACAATGTGCCTGCCCAAATCGGCCAACATTTGTCTCCGTTTTCCCTCTATAAGACCATAGTAATATTGTTCGGTAATCTTGGTATTTGTATGTCCCGCCAGCTTGCTTACCTCCTCTATAGGGTACCCTAAATCGATCAGGTGACTTACAAAGGAATCCCGGAGGTCATGAGCAGTGGCCGTTATTCCGGCAGCCTCCAGGAGCGCCTTTACCTTGTGGCTGATGAAGTGAGCGTTAAACGGAAACGGGTAGTCTTGGTCATCGGCCTTACGGTGCCGGATGTCCTTATAAATGGGCCTGCGTTTCAAATCCCGAAATATTTCAAGCAAGACCTGGTCCAGGGGGAATTCGGTAGACTTCCGGCCTTTCCGCATGGGCAAGGTGAAGGTCTCATTCTCAAAATCAATGTCGGACCAGGAGAACTTCGGTTTCAGGATTTCGGATAACCTGGCCCCGGTCAGGAGGTAAGTCATTAGCAGGGGATACCACCGGCTTCCGGGCGGGTTATGGTGGAATAGCCGCTTTAGCTCAGTTGGCGATAGGGGCCTTGGTTCATCCCTTTCAACCGGAAACATATCAATCTTTGCAAACGGATTGGCGGTAATCAGGTCGCGCTTCAAGGCCCAATTAAAAAGGGCCTTCAACGAGCGAAGGTCGGTATTGATGCCACCTTCCTTATAGCCGCCATCAATGCGAATCTGAATAAACCGCTCTATGGCAGCGGGCCGGAGCGACTTTAGCTCCGGGTCCCGCCCCAAGGTGGTCTGGAAGGTTCTTACGGCATAGCCCTTGCGCTTAACCGTTAGGGGCGACCTCTTCCGCCGTCGCTCCTGGGGCGCATCCGACTTGCTGGCCTTCTCATACTTGCGATACAGATCGCCCAGAGTACGCACCTTACTTCGTTTGATGAGTGTTGGAACGGACACATTGGCATCTTGAATAAGTCCCTCCAGCTGATCATAGGCGGCTTTGGCGGCCTCCAAATCTGCCTTGATGACTTTCCGTATTCGGGTTTGGGATTGGCTGTCCCAAAGGTCTAACTGAAATCCAGAAACTTTGGTATGTTTGCCGGTCTTCGGGTCCCAATACTTGTAGACGTTCTTGTTGGGCTTCTTGGAGTAAAGGGGTCGTATGGCTCTAGGCTTGGGCATGGGTCCTGCTTTTCAATCTAGAGTCCATCTGGTCAGTAATCAAGGGACACCTCATTAATGGAAGGATACCGCACCAGGCAGGCTCGTACCTCTGAATAGCAGAACCTTACGCGACTTCCCAACTTGAAGAATGGGATTTGTCTCCGTTTGATCATGGCCCTAACTGCCTCCTCAGTGAAATCGAATACTTTTGCCATAGTAGCAATATTTAAAAAGCGTTCCTGTGCGCTACCACACGTTGGGCAATATTTCTGAGGGATCGAGGCCATTTGACCATTGTTTCGCATGGTCTATATTGAGCAATGCTATAAGCTTACACTAATGAAAGATTATGAGACCTTATCGCTTGGTTATCGACGGTGAGGTAAGGCTACTGCTTCGATTTTGTTCCACGCTTGAGACGAAACTTGGGATTCTTACGCCACTCCAAGGCGTTCCCGGAATCAGGTCCTTGCAAGAGGCTTGGCTTTTTTTCTTTCTTAAGTCTTTTCTCATACCGTGGAAAATAGCTTGGGGGAAACTCATCGAAAGCGTCCCTCCACCTTTTCAGCTGCTCGTCTGACGGCGACTTTATTCTCACCGCCTCTTCCACCAGTAAACAGAAGCGATCCCAGTCAGTTAGTTTTAATTCGGGGTAATCAATTAACGGCGGGGGGATTTTATTCCGAATAAACCACCCGGTAATAATTCTCTGACAGAACACAGCATGATCCCACAATATTTTCCCGTCGGGATTCTCTCTGTCCGGGTGCAATTCTTTTTGCAGGGCGGCAATTCGAATTAATTCATTTTCGTGGAGCCAGGAAAGTGCCGGTAATTGAATTTCCAGGGATATAATTGCAGATTGTTTCTCATTTATTTCGATTTGATTGAGTGGTGTTCCCGTCGGCGAATCGGTTTTATCCCAGACTATTTCCATAATTTCCGGTGGAAATGATAAATGCTCCTTTAAGGCCATTTTTATATCCGCCCCGTAATCGTGGATATCTTTCGCCAGCCATCCGCGCTTCCGGCACCGTCGCCGCCGAAGGTCTGCCCAGGCAAAATGCTTTTCACCAGTGTACGCGCCCTTGTATTCGAACATTGGATGGTCTAAGTCCAGACTAATCCCGCGCTGGATTAGTTGCTGGGATTCAAGGGAGACGGATTCGGTGAGGAAGTAGAAGTCGGGTTTTAACAAATTTAATCGGGGGTTGACCAGGGTATATTATATCCTAAATCTTGCAATTTTTCCTCTAGCTCGTCCCGTTCCCGGTTCTTCTTGAATCCCGTCTTCCCATCTTTAAGGAGACCAATATCTCGAAGATACGATTCGGCTGCCCCTTCCTCACCGCTATTAATTCTTGTTATAACCTCTTTGTCGATGGCAGTTAAATGGGTGGCATTCAATCTATAGTCTAAGAAAGCTTCCCAAGTGAGTGGTACCCAATTGGCTACGATCTCATGGCCAATTATATTGGCGTACTGCCGTATCTCCCATTGGGCGCGAGGGTTCATGCGGAGCTCAAGGAAATGCAGTAAATTATGGAGGTCAATCTTCCAGTAGGCTTCTGTATAGGTGGACAGTGGCAAATCCTTTCTAGCCTGTTCCCTGGCTACCCCGGCCTCAATCCGTTCATCATAAACCTCTTGCGCGTGTTGATGTAGTTTTGCCTCTGCCGCAGTCAATCTCTCCCCAACTTCGCTATCCAAGTAACCACCGCTACCCTGCTTAATTATTTCTGCCTGTTCTCTCCATTTATCAGGATCAGTTTTTGCCTTATCATCAATAGCGATTGAGTATCTAGTCGAATACTCATTCACGCTTGCGGTCCTATGTCTTATCCACTGCCTCCAAGTATCCATCGGGACCCGTACAAGCAGTTTCAATTCGCACATCTCGAAAGGGGTCGTATGCCGATGGCGCATGAGGTATCTAATCAGGCCGCGGTCCTCGCTGATTTTCTTCGTACCTTTACCGTAGGAGACCCTAGCAGCTTGGACGATGGAAGAGTCATCGCCCATGACATCGACAACTCTGACATACCCAGCGGTAGAGACACGGAGTTCTTTTTCGGGCAGAGTCAAGTTACTTCACCCTCAAATAAATCGCCGAGACCTTCTGAGTACTCTTTGTTGTATTGGCCTGAAGGTGCATATGAAATTGCGAGTTCTGGATTAGAAACATACGCCTTGTAGATGCCTATCGCGCCGGGTTTTGGCCCGAGGCTACTCAGTACAATATTGGTATTTTTAAATGGCGTCAGCTCATCCACTATTTTGCTTTTTATTTCATTTGGATCATATTGATTTCCCTCGAACATAATTATTTTTTTATCTCGGGTAAATGCTTCTTTATGTTTCTTTATATTTTTCACTTCATTCCCAAATTGTTCACCAATCTGCAGGCCCAAGATGACCTGCTGTGGCTCATACATTCGTACCAATCGCTTTGTTCGATCTACGTCAAAACCAGTCAAGATGAGAAGCGTTGTGGGTGTGCCAAGTTTGATAATACCGCTCATTCTGTATACAAGCCTAGGGCGGCCGGGCTCCGCACTTAACCAATCGCCATAGTTTCCAGGCTTATAGTAGGTATAGGTCACATGCACATTTCGCAATCGTTGCTTTATTATATACAGTAATTCCCAAATAGTTTCTCTCGGCATAGTGGTAATATCTAGGCATAATTCTTTAGTATCTGCTGGAATTGACATAACCCAATCATTCAATTTTTTCCAAGTAGAACCAGGCTCGCTCATTGATAGAGCAACTGTTTCGATTGCCACTCCTAATGATTCACAAAGTATCTTTGCTCCCTCCACATTCTGCTCAGACCACTTATAATATTCCTCAAAATAGAATGCTAGTACACGAGTAGGTTTTTTTGATCTCACTAAATTGTTGAAGCCTTTGGTGAATCGTTCTTCCCAGCTAGCAACAGTAATTAATGCATCCACCTCACCCAGAGAAGAAGTCGAGTCCACCGTCCCCCTCCTGTTCTGAATCGTAAGGAATTTTTTTGTTAAGCATCCCCGCATCAAATAATACTTTAGCTGTTAAGGAGACACGAGCATGTTGTCCTCTAGGGTCAAGTCCTTTTTGGAGGCATAGTATTCTGTTGGGTACGAAATACATTTCCCTCTGGCCTTTATCCTTCGCCGAGCTGAGATACGCGTACATTAGCTGCGCCTTTCGGGCAATATTTACCCACCTAATGACGGTTGGGTATACATCACTAGTGGTATCAGAGATAGTGAAACTTATCGCGCGAGGCTCTGATTTATGTGTCAACAGCCGTTTCTGAAAAAGATTTGTCAAATGATCCATCATTTGATAAGTCTGCAAAGCCTCATCCATAGTGCATCCTTCCACGGTGAGAGAGAGAGATTCTTTTAAGTCCACCCAGGCTTTCTTGCTTCTTTTCTTAATGCTCTCATACTGGACTTTCGGCTCGATGAATTTTACCAATGGAGATTGATTTCCACCTTTTCCCTGAAGGATCGAATATTGGTTTTCATACATGTAGTAACACGGGTGGAGTAAATTCCGCACTATTCCTGTAGACATTTCAATTATAGTCTCTAACCCTGCATAGGCCGGAGGAATATTTGCTGTAGCACCCCGATCTCGAAAATAAAAGGCCCTCGCCATCTTATAGATATAGCCATCAATCTTTTTCTCGCTATTTTCCTGCCCGCTATATTTCTCTTCCGCCTCCTTTTTTGCTTTCAATTTCGCCTTTTCCAAATCCTTGACAAATTGTGGGTGCTCTGGGAAAAATTTATTTAAGTCGATGCCCTTGAGACCAATAGTCTCTAATCTCTTTTCCAATATTAATCGGGCGTACTTGCCGAATTCAGAAGATTTATTTTGATAAGCCGCCTCAAGATCTATCTCGGTATAATCATGTCCTTCGAGAATAGAACTACCCGTAGCAGTAACAGCCGTGGTCCTGTCAACTTTAGTTTTTGCCACCTTAAAACTGAATGAAGTGTTATCCCGGAAGGAAACCCAAGAATTTAGAAGGCGGATTTGGTGCTCAGTTAATAAGTGCGCATCATCTATCATCAGAGAAAAATGGATTCCTTCCAATGCTTTCGTTTTTGTGGCGATTGCCATAAGCTGCAGCATCCCGCTATTGAATCCGAACAACCAACTTAGACCTCTCCCTTCGTCACCGCGGTTGATAATAGACTGTACCTCTACGTTGGCTTTTTGGAGCATTAGTTGTATTGAACTAAATACATCCTCGCTGTCTGGTAGCTTTTTATCAAAAATATATTCATAATCATGTTTTACCTTCTCCATCTCGGCGGCTGTAAAAAGTTCTCGAATCATCTTTAGTTCATCTGCTAGCGCATACATCATTGATACCACGAAATAGTGCTCAGCAAGAAGCGCAGGTAAAATACCCTCTAACAAATCATATTCGTTTTTAAATGCCAAGGGTGTATTACAAGTAACATAAATTGGTAAAATTCCATCATCCACAACCAATTTAGCATCACCGGAAACACGTTCCAGCGACACAGGTACTGAGTAATACATTAATATCATCGACTTTCCTGAGCCACGTTCCCCCACTAAAAATATATTCCTCTTTGACTTTACAAAACGACTATAGTTGAATTGGTCAATGTAGTAGTGATTCATCTGGCTAGATGACAATTTGCTCGCAGCTTCATATTCAAACGGATTCACATAATCAGTCATTTATCTCCCCCAAACAGTTTCTCAAAAACGGTTGGCTTATGTTGCGAGGAGCGCCGAAGTCTCTTATTGAGCTGTTTTATTATTGATTTTGGGTCATAGCTCGGGTAGTGTTGAATGAATGATTTTTCAATATCTCCTGGCACCACCAAATCAGTTAATTCCAAATTGGTCGCTCCATTTCCATCACTCACACCGGCGATCTCGTTATTTTCTTCATCCACGAATTTTATTGTAATGGTTGTTCTTTCATATGGTTCGAGATATTTTCGCGCATAGTGACGAGCATATCTGCGCTCTTGATCAAGTTTTAAGATGCGATGATAAACAAAGGGTAAGAATTGGGACAAATCCGCGGTTGTTAATTTGCCAGGTTTCTCAGGTTTTTTCTTACTAATCGGAATTATATATGTCAGGGCGATTCTTTTTAACTCCCTGTCAATAGTAACCTTACTGAATAGCGCATATTGATGGTACACTTTGGTAGCATCATCATAGAAATTATCTTGAAGAGCAAATGATGATGTTCTTTGCTCCCCCTCCGAGAGCTCATCAGCAAATCTTAGAATCGCCGCGATCTCTTGTACCTTAGCAGGTTCATTATTAAATAGCGGTTCAGTCTTATCTAAGAACCTTAAGGTATTGTTGCTTTTGTCCTCTCCTTTCCCAGAGTGAGCCCTACAGATTTTTAAGACTAGTAATCTTTCTTGTAGTTGCTCTAAGGATGGCGGGTTAGAGGGAATTCGAACTTGGTCATAAATTGGACCCACTACCTGATTATGATCTTCCCGACCATATACATTCCCTACATCATGAAATAATATAGAGACAATTAACAAGTAAAGGTTTGTACCACTCATATCATCCATTGTCTCGCCGAGCAATAACCCTACCCGGGTTAGAACATCCTCAATATGTTCTGGCCCGTGATCTGTTAGTCCTGGTTCTCTGGCCTTGATTTCAGGAGCAATCTCACTAATTATTTTATCGCGTGCAGCCAGATAATAACCGAATATTGTTTTGCCCCTGCCATCGGCAAAATCGGTCGCCAATTTTTCTTCTGCTTTATCTTCAATTATTTTTTGTGTTCCCCACATTAGTCGGATAATCCGGCAGAGACTATTATGGAAGTAAAAACCGCATGAGCAAGTAATGGCGGTACAGCATTTCCTACCTGTTGCTGCTGATATCCAATTGATCCTTTGAACTCGAAATAGTCAGGAAAGGATTGTAGTCTCGCCGCCTCCCTAACTGATAGTCCCCTGTTTTGAGTCGGATGTACTAACATGTTTTTTCGATAGTTTCCAAGCACGACAGATTCCGTTTTATTTTGAAGGCGATGGTATATACCCGTGTGGCATCGGGATGCATCTGTGTACGAACTCATTAATTCGGCGGGTATGTCCTGCCAATTGCCCCCTTGAGGGATATGGTTGTATCGTTCCAATACCAGGGCTGAATTTTTTGTAACCAGATTATTCAGGGAGTATTTACTCCCGTTTCTCAATTCACTTGCATAGCAGGAGACAGCCTTGCTTCGATAGGGCAACTGTTCCTTGAGTGTGCCACTTGTCAAGCGTGGGAGATCACCTATTGCCTCTCCAACCGATATTGGCTTTGCGGTGGTTGGCAAGGGTTTAAGTACCTGAATGCCATCGCGTGATCCAATGAGGAAATATCTGGAGCGTCTTTGGGGGACTCCATAATCGGCAGCATTCAATATCCATTCCGTCAAGGTGTAGCCATGCTTCTCAAAGCCCGCTTTGACCTTGGCAAGAATCATTCCCCCTTCAGTATCAACGATTCCCCTAACGTTTTCAAAAACCACCCAATTCGGTTTCCAAATTTTGGTAATCCGCAAGAATTCAGCGAAAAGCCAATTGTTGCTGTTTTCTTTATTCCTGGTACGTTGGTTGGACGTTGAGAAACCCTGACAAGGTGGTCCGCCAAACAAGATAGTTGAATCGGTGGTGGTAGGAAGATCGGCAAGTGATATATCCCTAATGTCCTGCGTAAGAAGTCGAACCTCCGGGTGATTGCAATGGTAGGTAGCAGCTGCATGTGGGTCGATCTCCACAGCCAGTTTTACATCAATCCCAGCTTGCTGGGCACCCAACGACATGCCACCAGCACCGGCAAATAGTTCAACGCCAATCAATGATTAGTTCTCCCCCTTGCCCCCGGCCAATTATCCCACCCGCACGTGAGCGGATATTTTTCTAATGAGGGGCAGAACTTAACGTTTATTTAAAGGATGGGCCAAGATGGAAGTGAACTTCTATCAGCCGCTTCTTGCCCCCCAGCCCCCTCTAATCTAAGTTCCCTTTGCGAACCAACACCGATTATGGTGATCTACCTACAAAGTCATTCTGGTCTTTGCGGACCGCTAGGGTGGGAATTCATTTCCCCCCTGAATACGTCCGCAAGGATGACTTCGGTGTTGGTTCGCACTTTCGCCCTAGTCCTTCAGGGGGGATTTTATACCCCGGTTGGACTTGGGAGACATCCAAACAACCAACCAACGGGGGAACCATGAAACAACCCATTAAACTGCTCGTCCTGGCAGCTGTGCTATTAACCGGCTGCGCCTACATCCTAAGCACCGATAGCCAGGACATCTCCATATCATCGAGTCCTGCCGGGGCGCAGGTGATGATTAAAACCACAGGTGGTATTGAGGTATTTACCGGCACGACGCCGGCACAGGCTCATCTGAAAAGGAAGAATGAGTATATAGTCTATGTTACCCTGGATGGACATACGCCGAAGCAAATCCATCTTGAACACTCCATCAACCCCAAGACATTCTGGAATTTGCTGATAGGTGGCATTCCCGGCTGGATCATTGACGGCGTTTCCGGTGCTATCTGGAAGTTGGAACCGGAAACGATCACAATCACCCTGCAAACGGTCAGCATTGATGGTGAGGAACGCGATTTGCTGGTATTTTCCTGGCTGGACGCACAAGGGGAGCCGGTGCATCAGGCGGTGGATATTTCTGAATAGGGTGTAATGCTGAATTGCGATTAAGTCAAGGGCTGCGGGAAACCGTAGCCCTTGGTGCTTGTGCCGAATCATGTTTGAAGGGCAACTTTTTTTCTGTATCATGCTACCCCGTACTCCAAACGAATCGGGATTGAGAGTCACTCTGACATTGGCAATGGGCACCGCAGGTATGGAAGGTATCTTATGGAAAAACTTGGGCCAGTCACATTAGAACATGTAAAGCAGGCCCTAGGGGAACTCGGGGGCGAAGCGCCGTGGGTAGAGATTCTAGCTCAACTTGACAAGAACCGGAAGAATCACTACTCGCCATACAAGCACAGGAAGAGTTACCGAAATACGGCACGCCAAGTAATCCATACACATTGCCCAGACTATCCTGCGAAATATCGTGGGAGTACATATTTCAAGAAACTTCAAAATGGCAGCTTTCTTCTAATTGAGAATGAAGCGGACGATCATCATTCCTCGCCGGGCCCAACACCGATTGCCTCAGATATTCGGGACCATGATCACCCCCAACGAGTAAACCAGGAAACCTATCGTATTCTCAGGGATACCAGGCTAGCACGCATGATCAAAGCGAGGCGTCGTTATCAATGTCAGATTTGTGGAATTCGCTTCGAGATTGGCGATGGGAAGCCCTATGCCGAAGCACACCACATCAAGCCCTTGGGTGCGCCACACAATGGACCTGATGTCATCGAGAATATTTTATGTGTCTGTCCCAATGATCATGTTCTGTTGGACTATGGGGCCATTAAATTGGAAAAAGTACAGTTGGAGGGAATTGGAAGCGAGTACGTAGATTATCATAACGGCCAGATTTTTGGCAAGTGCTGAATCGAACATTCAGCCTTAATAATCCCAACTGTCACCCTTTCTTGTCTCTCTTTTCTTTTTTCCGACGAACAGACTCTGTTCTTTTAAGCCATTGGCCGTGGGTTCGAGTCCCACCCGAGTCACGAGAGGGAGAGGCCCTTGTTTCCGTCGAGAAGCGGGGCTCTCTGTTTTCGGTCCAATTACCGGTGATTGCCCACTATTACCGGCAGAATAGCGAATATATAGCGAATCGGGTTTGACCACTTCTTCAAACTTCTGGTAGTTTTCAATCTGTAGGCTTTGGATCAATCCAGCGTAGTGCTTTTCTGTTACACTCACGCTGGAGTGTCCCAGGAAGCGACTGGTGGCGAAAATGTCGCGGGTGGCCAGGTAGTAAAGGCTACCGGCTGTCTTACGGAGTGTATGCGGTGAGGCGTTCTCTATCCCGGCCTTTTTGAACAGCCAGGTCACTCTACTATAGACTGTAAAGTTATCGAAGTGGAAAGGTCCGCCGTCTTCATGCTTTCGCCGTTCTAACACTTCCTTTATCTGTTCACCCTTGGGGATGCTACGGGCACTGGATGTCTTTGACTGGTAGAAGTGCAGAGCATCCTGTCCGTTGTTGGCCCAAGTGAAGTTGGGGTATAGAGCCTCGCTGGCCCGGCAGCCGGTGAGCAGGTAGAATAGCGTCAAGTCTCTCGCATCGCATTGATACTTGTCCGATGTGTCAATATGGTCAATGGCAAAGTAGAGGCTCCGCAGCTCGTCCTCATTCAGGTAGCGCACGTCTGAGCGTGCGACCTTGACCAACAGGACACCTTTAAGCGGCGACTTTTCAATGAAGCCTTGAGCCACCGCGAAATTGAACAAGGTCCGCAAGCCGCGCAGATTCGTGTTGATGCCTTCGGGAGCGAATCCCTTTTCCTGCCGGTAGATTTTGAATGCCTCAAAGTCGGCAGACCCAATCTCGTCCAGCTGCCGGGCTTTGATCTGCTTGTCGTATTCCAGTAGAGCCTTATAGGTGTAACGGACTCTGCGCAAGGATGCTTCGCTCATGCTGCCAGAATCAATTTTAAGCCGTCTATCAGCCTCAAAGGCCACCCACTAACATGTTAAATGTGATAACCTTGATCTTGGGCTCTGGCGGGGCCTCAAGACCATTCCTGATCTTGTCCTGCTTAACAAGGATTTCGCGCCGCACTTTGGCCGCATCCGTCTCTGTGCCGTGGAAGGTTTTCTGGTGCCTGCCACCTTTCCAGTCGTAGAAATCAATGTTCCACGTGCCAGGTGTTTTACCTGGTCGGATGCCGGTGTATCGGTAACGTTTCCTCGTTTCCATCATTTCCCTTGATCAATCGGTGGGCGCTTGCGGTCCTTCTCATTAAGTCTCCCGCGCTTAACTAAAAATTCCTCTACCATGCGCCATATCAGGTTGTTACTATAAACACCGTCTGACTCAGCTTCATTATCTATCATATCCCAAAGACGGACGGGCAGTCGAATGCTACGGTTCTTACCCTTTTCAAGTTTTCGCCTCGGCATACAGTAAATGTAATGTATTTATAGTCCGCATTCAATGCTTATCCCTCCATCGCCTCTTCTGCCAACTGCTCGAATGACGGCACATCCTTAATAAACGCCTCAAGTTGCCCTGCCGAGATGCGCCGCAAACCGCCAACCTTCACGCTGCCGATACTCTTGTCATTGATCCAGCCGCGCACCGTCTTAATTGAGCAGTCAAGGATGGCGGCCAAGGTTTCCGGTGAGTAGTACCGCTCTCCCGGTTGGCTGCAGTAGGGGCAATATTTATGAACGGCCTTCATTAGAATTGATCAGAAGACGAGGTCATCATCATCCGGGCTACTATCCCCTGACCCGGTGATGCAAATCCTGTTGAAGTATATCGAACACCCATCATATTAAGAAATTCAATTATGGCCCGTACGCGCTAGTAGCCACGCTTGGGAATGCCTCACTATTCAAACTCCTTTAGCGGCCTTAGTTTTTTGCGCTCGGCGGTTTGAGTGTGGTCGGTCCTTAGAAACCTTGAATATGTTTTAATCTGAAAGAATTTTTCCACCGACAAGACTGTCCAGGTTTTCCTATCATTCAATCGCTTGCGATAATTTTCAATGCAAGTCAACATTTTATCTAACCCCTCAGCCTTTATAGCTTCTCTAATAAGAAGAGTCTCCTGAGCAGTAGGATTCTCACTGCGACTTCCCATCAATATCATATACCTGTCATACACCTGAGCCACCTCTACCGGCACTTCTTTTGGCTTTCCTGAGGTGGGGGGGATTTCTCTCTTTCTCTTTTTACCTTTTCGTTTTCTTATGCTGGACTCTTCTCGAGCTTTCTTATTTGTAATAGATGCACCAGAATTGGTAATCGGCGTCTCAATCTTGGAGACTTCATCACCCTTTTGGGGTGGCGCGCTATCATCTAATGAGAGATTGGTCAACACTTCCTGAAAATTCGGATTTATAATGGTGTCCTCATTTTCAATAGTCGATAAATTGATTTGCTCTCGTAAGATATAGTAAGCGAATTCAAATCGTTTTTCATCCTGGGTCGACTGCTTCCTTTTGGGAAACTTTGAATATCCGATAACGAAAAATTTACGAGGCCCTCCCCACACTTTTTTTGATCCAACAAACCCAAACTTTTCAAGATGGGCGTATTGGCGGGCGACCGTATTGCGATGTACTTGGAGTTCCGCTGAAATATCTTCGAAAGACATCGGTTGGCCACCTAAGACTAGGCCGACCCCATCTGCTGTATGAGTGACTTTGTTCATAAAATAAAGTAGTAACCAGATTCGCGGGCCAAGCGCCTTCACGATTTTTGCTGATAGCCACTCGGAGGGGAAAATGAAGTAGAATTTGTGAGTTACCATACGCATCCTTTGCGGTGATCAAATTTGTTTGTGTTCTCACTGTATGTTTTATCCAGTGGTAGTGAACAAACAGGAATCAAATAAACGACTGGTGACATTTGGGAAAATACTAAATATGGAATATGCTCGGAAAAGAGATCGGAAAGGGTCGGATACGAGAGAGTTAGTGTTCGGAAAAGGCTGGGAAAAGCAATATCAGCTCATGACTTTTTCTCGTAGACTAAAAATATTTTGGGTTTGTCAGAATTATCAGAGGGCATCTGACGCATAGCAATGCTGGCCTTCCCGCGCATATGGTTTTCATGCCTGTAAACTGCCCTCTTAAAAGCTTGGAATAGGTAATCTGCCTCCGCTTCGACGCCGGGTTTTTTTCCATTGGGGTATATACGGCTTCGTTCGATGATACCCTTTTTTATCAACTCGTTCGCTAAATCTGGGAAGGACAATTTGTGCTTTTGGAGATGAGGATACTGGTCGATCCGACGAATGCCGCTCTTCTTCAACTGAATTATCGGTACTTCGCGATATTCGTTGAGACACCACGCTTCAATAGTCTGTCCCAACAGTCGGTTGTATTCCAGATCTTCTGTAAGCAGTCTGCTTTCTCCCTGATCGCGGATCGTTGTTTTAAGTCGCAACATTTCTTTTTCATTTTTCCGCAGCCTCTTGATGATCGGAGCTAAATGCCATTTCTTCAAGGCCCGATGATAATTCTCCCAGGCATTTGCTTTATAAAATCTTTTCCCCGTCTCAGCCTTTTTGATCTCAGTTGGCAAATTCGGTCTATTAGGAGGTGGCGGAAACTGCTCTTTGAGGCGATTAAATTTGTATTCGGATACCTCGTCCAATTCAGAGCATAGGTTGTGATCTAGGCAACCTTCGAGGATACCCAGAGTATGTAGCTCCAAATGGAGTTGTAAGAGATGGTCAGGGTTCAATTCGTTCCCCAATCTGTACATCCCGCAAGACGCTGCCCCGTAAACCCGCGGGTTTCAGAGAAGAATATAGAGCTGAAGTGGTTTCCGTTGGATAAACTTAATCCTAATTTGCGATACTTCATGCCCTCCAGGGCTCTTCTGGCTGAGAACTCAGCTCTGGGATTCCGGGGCACCGTGGCATTTCTTGTATTTTTTGCCACTCCCACAGGGACAGGGTTCATTCCGGCCGACCTTCTGGCTAAACGCAGCCTGAGATACCTGGGCTTCTGCGCGACGCAGCGGCAGCCAGAATTCGTATTTCTCCCGCACCGCGGCAGGCAGAATCGCAACCCATTCCGGTTCGTTTGCGACCTGCCTGCAATACTTGGTCCGCATACAAACTTAAGAAGCCAAGGATTGCTTGGCGTCGCTCAAGTTCACGAAGTCGATCTGGTAGGCGTGATGACGGAGGATTGAGTCCTGCAGGTACCTTCCGGTGAGGGCCCTAGTGGGATCATCCCCGGCCTCTGCGGTCATGCTAGCTTGATAGTCCAGAATCCCATTCCTGCCCGGCGTGTCATCCTAAATTGAGGAACCTGATCGAAAAGGCAGAGTGCCACACCTGAACATGGGGCTCAGTATTTAATGAGTTGAGGGGGCTTTCTTGTTAGATTTAATGTTTAATTCTTGGCATGTTGGATTGTGTTACTAAAATATAATTTTCAGTGAATCGCTTATTGATGCCACTAGAAAAAACATCGCAAATTGCCGTCACTCATTTAATTTAGGACACGGAAATGGCAAAACGAGAAAAAAAGAATCCTCGAAAAAGGACAAATAAAGATATCCCGATTCGACTCGCCGGCGAGACAGCCGAGTGGGAGGCGATTCCTTTGCATATCAGTCAGACAATAAAAACAGATAAGCTTCCGCGACTCAAGCGGATACACCAGAGTATTTCGAAATCTGCAAAACTCAGTATGCCTCCAGTCTATCTTGCGCCATACGGATGGGTTAGACCGGATATGGAGGGATCTATCTATGGCAAGACTGGTCCTGTCAATCTCGGTGATCATTACGAGTTTGCTGTTGAGTTGCCAATAACAACATTGCTATATTGCGATGACCTTTTATTGAGAAGAATCCTAATTCATGAATTTGCCCACTATTTCCATAGGATTGAGAGATTGGTGGAGACTGGCAATAGTAGCAAAAATAAATCAACCCAAAGAGAAGTTAGCGATACAACTACAGAATGGATCCAGAAGCTCATCGAAGGGGAGGATGAGCGTCTTAAAGCGGACCTCTCTGATTGGTTATCTGAGGATGATGCTAAGCTGGATATAGATTATGATGATCCTGCATTTGAACCTGTTGACCATCGGTTTATAGAGAACTGGATTGGAGAGCTACCCACATGTACACCTGAGATTGTGTTCGATCCGGGAGAATGCAGGCTGCAAGTGTCTAGCGACATTTATCAGCGTGCGAAAATGCTAAAGCAGAAAGAATGACTGCATCGGAGTTATTATTCAACCATCGACTTCATTACCTCATCCTGGATTTTGGAAAAAACTCCTTTATGTGACTTACCAGGAACCTCATTCTAAGGGAGAGGCCCGCCGGGTAACTGTATCATATGGAAGAAGACTAACCCTAAACCTTCAAGCAGTAAGACCAACCTTACCCCAACTTACGAATTCATATTCCACCTGGTGAAGACGATGGATTACTACTATGAGGTTCCTCGAGTGCCACTTTCTGAGAATACCAAACCGAGCCATCCACCTCGTCATAGGAACTTGGACGGTGGAATGAAATCCTACTCCCCCTACATACCGTCAACAAATGGTAAAAACCTGGGTGATCACTGGGATCACATTGAAACGGCGGTAGTGAGCCAATCCGACTTAAGTTTGGAACATCCTGCACCATTTCCTCGAAAAATTGCTGAAATACCGCTGCTGGCGACATCCAGGGAGGGTGATATTATCCTTGACCCTTTCATGGGACTGGGAACGGCTGGTGTCGTGGCGGGGGCTCACAAACGGAAATTTGTAGGATATGACCTCAACACTGGATTTGTTGAGTTTTCACTCTCAGGTCTATGAATTTGGCTTTTTTCACTCACCATGTTTATTTGAAGTGAAAGCACTGAGTACCACATTGGAAATCGTGAGAAGGATTTCGTGATCTGTCCTTAATTGATCTGGAGCAGACATCACTCTGCTGCCGGATGCCTCTGAAGTAGCGATAATTGGTACAAACTTACCCAGTCCTTCCAGTCTTTCCATCTCAGTCGCTGCTTCATCGATATACTCCGAAGCTGCCTTAAAGTCTCCCTTCTCTATCGCCTGGGAACTTAGTCTAAGATACTCTTCACGCCTCTGATACGCCTCGTTACTGGCATCTGCCTCCTCTGGTTTCAAAATACTATTCACAAATCTTAGAGGAATCCTATGTGCTCCAGGATCCCGAAGGGATCTTACCTCCAAGTACCAATCTCTCTGCTCCTCAAGTAATGTAGCGAGCTCTGGATAGTGCTCATCCAGTGATTTAAGAAAATCCCTTCCGAATAGATTACTAAAGGTCCTTGAGGCAGGATCACTTTCATCAAGTCCCTTCAATAGATCTAGTTCCCAGGATATCATCCAGGCAAGATTGTCTAAAGCCCCACACAGGTTAGAGTAGTATGAATTTAGTCTCATATTGAGATACACTGAATCACGGATTGAAAGAGGATCGTTCCCGCGATCTTGGATCAGGCGCTGTATCTCCAAACGTGCGTTCTGCATCATCAGGAATCGTAGGTTGAAACCCTCTCTCAGGTGTCTCTGTGCGTGAAAATTGGCAAGAATAGTATCCATCACTTGAGCGGCTTGAACTATTACGGTCTGTTCTCGAAGCCTGAAGTTGCCGAAGTCTAATTTAGGTTTTTCCATCATTTACCCTATAATCAGAATCATTCCAAACGCATTACGATTAGCCTTCTTACATCATTAGTTATATAATTCGCTTGGGCCTGTGATTTTTTATCATGACTTCAATAATCCAATCATATTTAGCTGGGCTGTATACATCATGATTGGAATTTGAAATCGTTCTCCTATTTATTTCCTTCACGATGCCAGCAGTGGCTTCACGGTAAAGAGATTGATTACTGGTGTGGAAGGATGCAAGGAATGCCATGTTCTTACTAATTGGGAATGAGATTTCCGCCACATCGCTATCTTTATCTACCAGGAGAGACATGTAGACTGGATTGTCTGAACTAACGAAATATTGATTATTAGTAGAAGTAAGGAAAGTCCAATCCATTTTGAGGATCAAGGAAGGTATTCTTGAGTCAAACTCTGGGTTCGTAAATATATTCCAAACAGACTCAGTCTCGTAATTCTCAAGAATATCCAGGAGTATTGAATGCTTCTCAACGAGGTCGGACTTAATCTCAGGATTCAATTTGATTTCAGTGTAAATCATTTCATCAATCTCTGATTTTAGTTCCTTTTTCCCTCTGTCTATCCGAGAATGAACTAGATTTTTCCCACCAGGCCCTCTCTTTATCAAATTATTTACAAAATTTGCGAAGGTATTTCTCATCTGTGGTGTAAGAGTATCTTCGTTTAAAATACCTCTAACTACGGGAGAGACGGGACTTTCAATAAGACGATTTATTTTGTCTTCCAGGTCATCTGAATAAAAACCACTGTTGACTCCAACATTTATTTTGCCGGTGACGAATTTATCACGGGTTCGACCATATACATGAATGTGCCCGTCGCGATCTTCAAAGTTCTTGAGATATAATTGAGGGATTATATGAGTGCGTTTTACCACGAGCAATCTTTCGGTGTAATATACGCCTCTATTCTCAGATTACTTTGGACCAAGAAGAAAATTATTTCATCAACACCATCTTAATCGACTTACTGAACTCAGGGGTTACTAACCTTGCGATATAAATTCCAGACGGAACCTGTTGACCCCGACCATCTCTGCCATCCCATTTCATCCTGTGGTATCCCGCGTTCATTGTCTCATTCACGATGGTAATTACTTCCCGTCCCATTATATCATAGACCTGTAGTCCTCCATACCCTGCCGGACTGATTCGCAGTTAATTTAACAGAGACCTCAGCACTTCATAAGGTGTTTTTCCAGCAAAGGCACCATGGGGGCGGTCATAGTTGTAAAACTGCTCCCATGCCTCCAGTTTTCTATTTAAGTCAACATCATCTGTATAGGTCAGCAACTGGTAAAACTCCTGCTGATCAGTCCGATGGGACCTCTCAACCTTTCCATTCAACT